>JAEUJQ010000002.1 GCA_016793095.1 Myxococcaceae bacterium
AGAGGCCCATCTGGTTGAGCCACTGCTGCTGCTGGTTCTCGGGCAGGTACAGCAGCGTCCACGCGATGAGGAACTTCTGCTGCTCCCACCCCACCTGCGGGTCGATGACGACGGTCTCGTCGGGCGGCGTCTCCTGGCACCGAATCGACTCGACGTTCGCGAAGCACGTCGACACCTCGGCGCCCGTCCACGAGACGTGGCCCATGCCCTGCGCCGGGAAGCCCGTCGCGTCGGCCATCGGCCTGCCCGCGCTCGTCACCAGGCGCATGCCCTTGATGGCGTCGTCGCCCGTCAGGTTGTTGCCCAGCCAGCGGCGGTAGCCCTCGGGGAAGACGTCGGCGAGCGACACCGAGCGGTAGCGCGCGTCGAGGAAGTCGCGGCGGCTGTCCGAGATGAAGTTGTCGACCGACTCCGTCATCAACATCGCCGTGTAGGCCTTCTCGTAATAGCTGCCGCTGTTGATGGTGAACTCGGCGTTGTACTCGCCCTTGTCGTCGGCGAGCGCGTTCTCGAGTGGCCGCCCGCCAGGGCTCACGTTGCCGAAGTAGCCGGTGGCGCCGTTCGGAATGGTGAGGGCCGGCGTGCCGCCGTTGCCGACCGCGTCAGTGGTGCTGCGCAGCACGGGCGTGCCGCCGACCGTCTCGAGGGTGTGGGGACCGGCTGCGGGGCGGGCGAGCTGCCGGGCGAAGTGGTCGAAGCCCATCGCCGAGGCCATCAGGTTCTCGCCGAAGAGCGAGGTGCCGAGGTACGGCCAGAGCGACTCGTAGTCGTAGCCCTGCGCCACGGCGAAGTCGCGGTAGATGTTCGCCATCAGCCCCAGGCCCTTGGCGGCGTCACGCAGCTTCTCGTTGTAGCGGGCGAGGGAGCGGCTGGCCGCGCCCCGCACCGTGAACGTCTGCCGACCGCGCCGGTAGTTGTCGAAGATGTGGTTCACCTCCTGCTGGGTGATGAGGAAGTCGAACAGCTCGTACGGGTCGGCGCCGTTGTCGTGGCGGTACACGGAGAGGTTGCCGAGGTCGGCCCAGCGGTCGGTGGCGAAGCCATAGGGGAAGCGCACCCGGCTCTGCGCGTCGAGCGACGGGCCGCCGCGACCGGCGCCAGCGGAGCGCAGCGAGTCCCAGGCCACATAGTCCACCGGCTGCTGGCGGCAGCGCGTGTACTGGCCCTTCACCTTCACGATGAGGCCGTCGAGCAGCGGGTGCCAGGCGCCCCGGGCCGAGGCGTCCCAGTCGGCGGGCTTGAAGGCGATGGGGTCCACCACGCGGCAGTTGCTGATGAGCCGGTAGGTCCGCTGGAGCTGCGAGTAGTGAATGGTGTCGGTGTTGTTCGGGTCCTGCGGCGTCGGGCGGCCGATGCCGTACTGGAGCCCGAGGATGCCGCCGAAGTTGTCCATCTTCTCGAGCAGGCCGCGGCCCTTCGAGGTGCCGGCCTTCATGTCGGGCGCGTCCGCGACGGCCACCACTCCGCCATAGAACATGCGCGCCGCCGCGAAGTCATAGGCGCCCAGCCCGAGCAGGTCCTGCGTCGCCTCGCCGGCGTAGTCCATGGTGGACGACTGCATGAACATGGTGAGCAGCTGCGACTTCTCGGCCTCGGTGATGACGTCGAAGTACCGAGGCCCGGTGCACGAGCCGGTCGCGTCGAGGGACGTGCACGGGCGGGTCGCTGCGCCGTCATCGGTGCGCAGCTGCCAGTACTGCGGCCGGTAGTTGAAGGCGTCGGACGAGCTGACGAAGTTGTGCCGCAGGCCGATGGAGTGCCCCATCTCGTGCGTCACCACCGCGTAGTGCGCGCGGTGCGCCAGGTACTGCCGCATGCGCTCGGCGCGCAGCAACTGCTCGCCCTTCGAGCTGCTGGCGTTGAAGCGCCCGAACTTCTCCTCGAGCAGCGTGGCGAGGTTGGGGATGGCGAGCGGCGCGGGCGCCTCGTTCATCACGCACGCGCCGCGCTCGGCCAGCTTCAGCTCACGCTGGGTCCGCAGGTCGCGCGCCCGGGCGGGGTTCGCGCCACGCAGCGGCGAGGCGAGCTCGCTCATCAGGTCGCTCGACAAGAGCCCCGCCCTGCCGGCGAAGGACTGGAACATCCTGGTGGTGAGCGCCGCCTCGGTGGGCGTGTTGAGGGCCTTGCGGCGCGCCTCGTACAGGGGCCGCGTCGAGGCCGGCGCGAGGGCGTCGGCCTTCAGGTCGCGGGCCTGGAGCTGCAGCTGCTTCGCCTGGCGGAAGACCGGGGTCTGCTCGAAGGCCTCGAGCTCGGCGCCGGACAGGGCGCGGCCCCTGGTCGCCTTGCCCAGCATCGCGAAGCGCTGCTCCGCGGTGACGATGGGCAGGGTGCCGCGCACCGTGGCCGCCTCGGCCGCCGACGCCCAGTCGCGCACGTAGGTGCCCTCGGTGACGTCTGACGTCGAGAGCTCGCCGCGGATGTAGCGCGCGGTGTCGACGATGCCCTGGCTCCAGAGGTCGGTGACGTGGCTCCACACGTTGATGGAGGCGGAGATCTTCTCGCCCGTCAGCGGGTCGTGCGCGTCCACCATGATGCCCCAGGGCGACGGGGTCTGCGGCGAGACGATGGTGTTCACCTGGTGGTAGCGCAGGTCGCCCTTGCGCACCCGAAGCCCGCCGCTGCAGAGGGTCTTCAGCGCCTCGTCGCCCTCACGCGCGGCGCGGAAGCAGTCGGCGGCGGCCACGTTCGCCGGCAGCCGCTGGCCGCCGCAGAGCGCTGGGTCGTTCGCCTCGACGGGGGAGTGGCAGAGCACGAGGGCCTCGGGCTGCTTCGCGAGCGCGACGACGCCCTGGGTGTACCCGCGAGCGGCGGCCACCGCGTCGGCCACCTGGCTGCAATCGGCGCCCGGGTACGAGCGGCCAGCGCGGCAGTCATCGACCTCCTTCGCGAGCGCGATGGCGTCGTCGTTGTCGTCCTGCTGGCCGGAGTACACGGGGTACTGCGCCTCGCAGTCTGCGCTCTTCGTCTTGACGCACTCGGCATAGCGCGCGGCCATCACGGAGGCGCGCAGGGCGACGTCCCACTCGTGCGTGGCTTCGCGGGTGGCCTCGAAGTACTCGGGGTTCGAGCCCTCGGAGTAGAACCACACCACCGGCTTCACCTCACGGTCGCGGTAGGGCAGCGTGCACTTCTGGCTGAAGGTGTCGCAGCGGCTGCCGCGGCCCACGGCCTCACACTCGTCCTCGGTGCCGTCCTTGTTCGCGTCGCGGTGCGGGTCGGCCCCGGCGGGCGTCGTCTTCGGCGTGAAGCAGGCCACCGCGCCGGTCTTCGCGTTGGCGTCGGTGTAGAAGTGGCTCTTCGCCCAGAGGTTGTAGCGGTTGATGAAGCGGTGCCACTGCGTGTCGGTCATGCCGTACTCGCGCGCGTAGCCCTGACGGTCGGTGGTGAACGCGCCGAAGGCCTTGAAGCGGTCGCCGTCCCAGTCGGCCGGCTCGTAGTCCGAGTCCTCCACCTTGCGGAAGGCGTGGCGAATCGTGAGCTCGACGGGAGAGCACTGGGTGTTGGGGCCCGTGCCGCCGGAGAAGTCGGCGTCGAAGTAGCAGGCGGGCATCAGGCCCCCGCCGAGCGCCGAGAGGTCCACCAGCTGCGGGCGCGCGAAGGCCTTGTTGGTGACGTCGAGGTAGCCCTGGTCCGCGTCGAGGTGCGGCGCGTCGTCGTCATGAGGGCTCTGCACGGTGTACGCGAGCGGCTCGTACGTGACGCCGCCGTAGACGCCGAGCTGGCTCAGGGTGTCGAACTCGTAGTTGTCGGTGGACAGGTTCTTCGACCAGTCCACCCGGATGTACTGGCGGTCGAACCACGGGCGGTCGACGGTGTTCTCGGCGATGACGTTGGTCTGCTCGCCGGTCTGTGCGTTGTAGTCGCGCTTGATGTCGAAGTGGCTCTTGATGGCGAACGCCGCGACCACGATGCCGTCGTTGGTGGCCTTGCCCGCGCCCTTGCCGTCGGAGCCCTGGATGCGCTCGTACGCGAGCCGCGCGATGAGCAGGTCTTCCGTCACCGTCCACTTCACCCGCGTGAGGGGCTGCGCGTAGGTGCTGGTGAAGAGCCCGTCCTGGCCGGCGCCGTAGCCGACGTCCACGAGCGTCGCCTGGCTGTAGAACTCGGGGTCGTCGCTCGCGGCGAGGTAGTCCTTCCCCACGAAGAAGGCCTTGTCGATGGCGTCGGGCTGCACGCGGATGATGGGCGGCTGCTGCTGCGCGCAGGACGAGGCGACGAGCGCGCCGAGCAGCGCGGCGTGAAGCGGGGAACGACGGGTCATGACTTCTCCTTGCGGAAGCTCGCCACCGCGCCTTCGAGGTCGAAGGTGGCGTCGAGGTACAGGGTGGTGTTTCGGTTGAAGAGGGGAAACTGGTAGCGGCCGTCTTCGCCGAGCTGGTTCGAGAACGTCCACGCGCCGAGCGAGAAGCCCACCGCGCGGAACGCCTGGTACGAGACGCTCAGCGAGAAGATCATCAGGTCTCTCGTTGCGACTCCGGTGCCAGCAGCGTCGAGCTGCGTCGAGCCGGCGAGCGCGGTGGGCGTGGGCGCGAGCGGCGGCAGCCACGCGCGCTGCATGAGGAAGGAGGCCGACACATCGACCTTCGGGTGCGGCGCGAACGAGACGATGGGCCCATGGAGCAGGTCGAACTGCGGGTTGCGCACGCCGGTGTTGACGAAGTCGATGCACTCGATGGAGCGCACGTCGCCGCAGGCCGCGATGCTCGGCCCCTGGTTCTGCCGCGTCGCGAGCCGGTTGAAGCGCCAGGTGAAGCGGCCGGTGTAGATGAGGGTGAGGCCCGAGAGGACCGCGAAGCTGCGCGAGAGGCTGAGCGAAGGGCCGAGCGTGAAGAGCCGGGTCTGAGCCTGCGACGCCTTCGAGGTGGGCAGCGTCACCCGCAGGTCGGCGCCGAGGCGGACGCGCGAGTGCTTCTCGGTGAAGCCGCTCCACGCGGTGTCGAGCCACACGTCAGAGAGCTCGACCTCGTTGCGGTAGCGCGTGACGTCGCTGTCGGTGAACTCCTGGGAGAGGAAGAAGCGGCCACGCACGGTGACGACGTCGCCGAAGTGCCACTCCGGGAAGAGGCCGAGACGGTGGCTCCACGTGGGGTTGTAGAAGGGCTCGGCGGCGGGCGCGAGCGTCATCACTCCGAGGTTGTGGCTGTAGCTGACCGAGGTGCCGCGCCATGCAGGGCGCTCGCTTGCGCCGGCGCTGCCTCTCAGCTCAGGGGAACCAGACAGGCCGGTCGCGATCGGCTGGGCTCCTGCCACGAAAGTAGCAGTCGATACCCAGAGGAAACCGATGAGTTGCAGCGAGCGGAGGGAAGAGCGGGCCTGAAACCGGTCGGAACGACACATGGGCTGCGGCCCTGTGCGAGCCATGTGCCAGAGGTGCGGAGAAGTGGGCGGCTCCACCCAAGGGCAATCAGCCTGACTTGTGAGATGAGTCTGTCGAATTAACTGAACTTACTTACATGTAAGGAAGCGCGAGAGCTGCGTGGGCGTCGGTTTCCTGACAAAATCCAATGGATAGGGGCGCAAAGTCGTGCGTCATAACTTTGTCATGGCGCAGTTCGTGCGCATTCAGTAGGAGCCGGTCGCGCGGTCTGGCCAGAGAAACCGCAGTGATCCGCAGTGGAGTGGATCGTGCACAGGCCGCGTCGTCTTTTTGCGTCGCAACGGAAGCGTGCAGTCACACACCGAGGGAATGGAATGAACAACCAATTGCGTGCAGTCCTGTTGGCGGCGAGCTGTGCAGTAGTCGCAGCCTGCGCCGGTCCCGCTGGTCCCGCCGGAGCGGACGGCAAGTCGTGTACGTTGAAGGACAACGGGAACGGCTCCTCGACGGTCACCTGCCCTGATGGCACCACGGTCACCATCGTCAACGGCACCAACGGGACGAACGGTACCAACGGGACGAACGGCGCCAACGGGACCAACGGCACGCCGGGCATGAACGGCACCAACGGCACCAACGGGACCTCCTGCACCATCACGACTGCGGATGGTGGTGGCCGCCTGCTGACCTGCACCGACGGCACCAGCGTCGCGCTGCCGACGGTTGTGGACGCGGGCTCGCCGGGTGACTTCCTCAAGATCAGCTTCAACGTGAAGGTCGATGGGGTGAACGACAACCGCTTCACCACCGTGGCGAACGCCTACTCCTGGCAGCGCAACGCGGCCGGCGCGGGCGTGCGCACGTCCATCAACCGCACCACCAACCCCATCACCGTCACGCCGAAGGGCAACGGTGACTACGACGCGCTCATCGCGGGCTACGGCTCGACGGTGCGCACCCTCGACGCGGGCACCACCTTCCTCCTCACCGTCAACAGCGGCAACGGGAACGAGGCTGCCTCCATCGTCGCGCACGTGGGCGGTCCTGACCGCTTCACCGTGACGGACCAGTCGTGCGTGAACTGCCACGGCGACCGCGTCTTCCGTGAGCCGGAAGGCCCGGAGGCCTCGGAGCACCACGGCGTCAGCCCGCGCGGCGTGCAGGCCTGCGTCGTCTGCCACAACCGCTTCGACACCTTCGGCCCGGGCCTCGGCTCGGCGGTGACGGACGGCGGCGCGAGCTTCGGCGGCACGCGCCTGATGGGCTTCGTGCACGGCATTCACAACTCTCACAAGATGCCCGGCGGCAACGTTCAGCTGCGTGTCGACCCTGATCGCATCAGCAGCACCAACAACGGCCCCCTGCCCGAGGCGTGGGTGAGCGTGGCGGTTCCTGCCGATACCTGGGTGCGCTCGGCGTCTGCCACGACCGATGCGGGCATCCAGATCACCAGCTCGTTCTCGGTCGGCTTCCCGAGCTACACGAACAACTGCAGCACCTGCCACAACACCGCCGACGCCCTCGCGCGGGTGAACGCGGCTCCGCCGACCTGGGCGCTCTGCATGTCGTGCCACCAGGGCTGGAACGGCTTCGCGAACCCGGCGGTCGCCACGCTGCACGGCTCCATCACTGCGGCCAACGCGAACCCGACGACCTGCACGGCGATGTGCCACACCACGGGCGGCGCCTCGACGAAGACGAACGTCGCGGCCTTCCACAACGGGCGGCGCACGGAGCGCGGTGGCCTCATCTGGGACGGCGACGACCAGTCGGTCGAGCTCGGCAAGACGGTGCGCATGGCCGTCACGGGCACGACCGTCAGCGGCGGCAACCTCGCCATCACCTGGACGGCGGAGCGCCTCGTCGGCACCACCTGGACGCCGGTGAACCCGTGCAACACCGACTTCTCGATGGGCCCGGTCTTCTTCGGCACCACCGCGACGACGAACCCTGACGCCGGCGTGGTCGCCAGCAACATGTCCATCCTCCGCGCCTACGCACAGGGCAACGACTGGGTGAACGCGGGCCAGGGCACGGCGCCGGGTCAGCCGGCGAGCGCAGTGAACGTGACGACCACGAACACGAACTGCGCCATGAACGTCGCCACCACGACTGTCCCGGCCCACACCACGACCGCGACCCACGGCATCGTGGCGCTGCAGGGCAAGCCGCAGATCCGCTTCCCGGCCGCGGCTGGCACGAACTCCGAGTTCATCCAGATCCGCTCGCGCTCACCGGTGTACGAGTTCGTTCCCGCGACCGGCGCGCCGGTCACCGTGAAGCGTCGTGACGTGGCCGACATCGACCGCTGCTCGACCTGCCACGAGGGCAGCATGTACCAGCACGGCGGCAACCGCGTGGACAGCATCGACCTCTGCGAGATGTGCCACAACCCGGCGGCCAACGAGAAGAACAACCGCGTCGACCTCTTCGGCGTGAACTCGTCGGTGACGTACGACCGGAAGGTCGGCGAGAGCTACGACTTCCGGAACATGATCCACGGCATCCACTCGTCCGGCGAGACGGGCATGCCCATCGTGTTCTACCGCTCGAACGGCATCTACTTCCTCGGCAGCAAGGAGGCCCTCGCGGCCACGACGAACTGGCCCACCACCGACGTGGTCGGTGACGGCGTGAACTGCCGGCCGGTCGCAGGCGCCACCGCAATCCTCCCTGACGGCGGCATTCCTCGCTGGGGTGGCTGCACGACGCCGTACGCCCAGAAGCACAACTTCATCGAGGTGCACTACCCGCGGAACCTGGCCGACTGCGCTGCCTGCCACATCCCCGGCGTCGTCAACCAGGTCCCCGATGCGCGCCTGGCCGTCGCCCTCACCCTCGACCCCGGCGCCGGGCCTACCACCGCGTGGAGCAACCTGCTCGACGACACCCTCATCGGCCCCGTCGCGGCCTCGTGCTTCAGCTGCCACCAGTCGGGTGACCCGCTCAAGCAGTTCTACAAGCGGTCGCACGCCTACAACTTCGGCTTCACGCCGCAGGTGTTCGCGAACGGCCGGCAGGCGCTGCTCGACGCGGCCCAGACGCCTGGCTCGGGTGGTCCGACCGAGCAGTGCGCGGGCTGCCACCGGAACATCGAGAGCAAGCACGCGGCGCGCGGGGTCATCTCGACCAGCGAGATTACGCTCACGCCCTGACGTAACGCCTCGACGTTGAAGTCCGAGGGGCAGCCTCCCAGCGGGGCTGCCCCTCTTCTTTTGTGACTCGGTCTCAGCGGGGCTGCAGCTCGCTCCGCACACCAGCGCGGAAGGCAGATGCGTTGCCGACTCCTGTTGCGCGCAGAGTAGCCGAGAGCCAGCCGCCGAGAGCCAGCCGCCGACGGACTTCCGACTCCTCGAGGCGCTGGCCTCAGCGCAGGCTCGCCGATAGGACGCGGAGGCGTGGCCGACCTGGCGTTGCTCCTCGGCGGAGGCGTTCTGCTCTACTTCGGAGCCGAGTGGTTCGTCGGCGGCGCCTCGGCGCTCGCGCTGGCGCTGCGGGTTCCACAGCTCGTCGTCGGCCTCACGGTGGTGGCGTACGGCACGTCGATGCCCGAGGTCATCGTCAGCGTCGAGGCAGCCCGTGCAGCCCACCGGGACGTCGCGCTCGGGAACGTCATCGGCTCGAACATCGCCAACATCGGCCTCATCCTCGGCATCGCCGCGCTGGTGAGGCCGGCGCGGGTCCACCGCGCGCTCAGGCGTCGGGAGCTGCCGGTGTTGCTCGCGAGCACGGCCGCGCTGCCTTTCGTCCTGCTCGATGGGGAGGTGTCGACGTTCGAGGCGCTCGGCCTGCTCTTCGTCGCGGTGGCCTACACGGCTGTCATGGTCTGGGCGGCACGGTCCGCGCGCGAGGTGACGGCTGCACACCGGGACGCGGCGGTGACGGAGGCGTCAGCCGACGCGGCGGGCGCGCCTGAACCCGGGGGCCGGCTGCGCTCGGCCGCCACGGCCATCGTGGGGCTTGGAGTCCTCCTCGTGGGCGGCAACCTCTTCGTTCGCGGCGCGGTCTCGCTGGCGCAGGTGCTGGGCGTGAGCGAGCGGGTCATCGGCCTCACCATCGTCGCGGTCGGCACCTCACTCCCCGAGCTCGTCACCAGCGTCATCGCCGCACGGAAGGGTCACTCGGACATCGCCGTGGGCAACGTCGTGGGCTCGAACATCTTCAACGTCTTCCTCTGCCTCGGCGCGGCCGGAGTGGCGGGGCCCATTGGCCGGCCGCTCGGCGACCTCTCGTTCGACCTGGCTGCGCTCGCGGTCATGACCGTGATGGCCGCGGTCTTCATCCGCACCGAGCGCACCATCAACCGCGTCGAGGGGGCGATCGCGCTCACGGCGTACGTGGGCCTGACCATCTACACCGTGCTGTCGGGCTGACACGGACACCCGGCTGGACTCACGGCGCGCCGCGCAGCGCGGGGGCGTCGCGCTCGAACTCCTCCACGAGGAACCCGAAGACCGCCCGCACTCGCGGCGTCGCGCGCAGGTCGCGGTGCACGGTGAGCCACACGGGCTCCATCGGCGGGTCGGGCATCGGCAGGTGCTCGAGCTCGGGCTGGGCGTCCCCGAGGTAGCGCGGCAGCACGGCCAGCCCGGCGCCGGCCTTCGCCGCTTCGAGGAGGGCGAGGGTGAAGACGCTCACGAAGACGGGCCGCGCGCCGGGCGCCAGCCGCTCGAGCCACCGCGCCTCGAGGTCGCCCGGCGGCGAGGAGAGGAGCGGCCGGCCAGTCAGCTCCTTCACGCTGCGCAGCGGGTGCTTCGCGAGCCAGGCGCGCGCCCCGTAGAGGCCGAAGGCCACCTCGCCCACGCGCCGCACCACGAGGTCCTCGTGCTTCGAGCGGAAGAAGCGCACCGCGAGCTCGGCCTGACGGCGCCCCAGATTCAGCACTTCGCCGGTGGGGTTCAGGTCGATGGTGAGGGCCGGGTACCGGCGCGAGAGGAGCGCGAGCCGGGGGGCGAGCCACGCGGCGCCGAACGTCTCGGGCGCCGTCACGCGCACGCCTCCTGACACCTCGTCGTGGCCGGCCACCGCACGGCGCTCGAGGGCGCTCACGGCGTCTTCGACCTGCTCGAGCGGCTCCACCAGGCGCTGCCCCTCGACCGTCAACACGAGGCCAGCCGTGGTCCTGATGAAGAGCCGCGCCTGGAGCGACCGCTCGGCGGCCTCGACGCGCCGGCCGACGGTGGTGTGCTGCACGCCCAGCGCCTTCGCCGCCCGCAGCAGCGAGCCGTGCTTCGCCACCGCCGCCACGAAGCGCAGGTCGTCCCAGTTCACGGTTGTGCATTCTTGCACAACGGACGTGCGCGGGTGTGTGTTCAGCCGCGCCCGGGCGCCGGTGATGATGCGCGTCCACGAGGGCCGGAAGCGTCAGGAGTCGTTCATGTCACGAGTCATGCTCATCGCAGGGGTGCTGGTGGGGTGCGGTCCAGCGGTGGTCGCGGTCGGCGCGGAGGCCCCGCCGCCGGCCCTTCCCGACGAGGCGCTGGTCGCGACCGCGACGCCGGCACCGCGCGAGCCGTGGTTCCCCGCGGGAGACGTGGGGACGGCCGGAGCGGGGCTGTTCGTCAGCCGCTTCGGGCCTGCGCAGGGCGTGGTGGGCACGCGCGTGCGGGTGCTGGGCTCGGGCTTCTCGGCGATGACGGAGCAGCCGCGGGTCTTCTTCGGCAGCGTGCGCTGCGGTGTGTCGGCGGTCGTGCTGCCCTCGTCGAACGACGGCCTCCTCGAGTTCGACGTGCCGGAGGGCGCGGTGACGAACCCGCTGACCATCGCGGTGGGCGGCCAGACCGTCAGCACCGCGGAGCCGTTCACCGTCCTCACCGGCCCCGTCGTGTGGGACGTGGACCCGCGGGCAGCCCTCGTGAACACCCGCGACCAGGTCATCGGCATCACGGGAGACGGCTTCTACGGCTCACCCCGCGTGTGGCTCGACGGCCAGCCGCTGACGGTGACGCAGGTGACGGTGGGCCGGCTCACCGCGCTGGTGCCCTTCCCGCTCAAGACGGTCGCGCGCGAGGCGGTGCTCGAAGTGGAGGGCGCCGCCGAGACGCTGCGCTTCGTCGTCGAGAACCCGGGCCCGGCCATCACCTCGGTGGCGCCGCCGGTGCTGCACGCGCGGCTCGACGTCCTCACCGTGGCAGGCGCGGGCTTCGTGCCCACCTCGACGGTGCTCGTCGACTCTCAGCCGGTGCCGACGACGTGGGACGCGGGCACGCTCGTCGCGAAGCTGCCCACACTCGCCGTGGGCCCGCACCTGGTGATGGTGCAGACGCCCGCGCCAGGCGGCGGGGTGAGCGCAGCCGTCACCGTCACCGTCGAGTGATGGCGGCCGTCAGGGCGGGGGCAGGTTCGGCGCCGCCGGGTTCTTGAACTCGAGCGAGGCGAGGCCGAGGGACTTCGCCCAGGCCTCGAAGAGGGGCCGCGCCTTCGGCGTCACGGCGGCGCAGCCGAAGGTGGAGTGCTCGGTGCGGCGCGCGAGCTCGATCAGCACGCTCTTCTGCCGCGCCGGGTACAGGTTCTTGAGCGCCTGCACCATCTCCTTCGCCTCGGAGGTGTCGATGACGTAGCGCGCCGACATGCCACGCAGCTCGGGGGAGACGCCCCACGACGGCCAGTGGTTGTCGTTGGAGCGCATGCTGAAGGCCGCCAGCAGGCTCTGGCAGACCTCGGCGGGGGTGCCGCTCCACTTGAAGCGCGGCCGGTTCTCGGGGGGCGGCGGCGGCATGGTGAAGTCCGACACCTGGCGGCGCTTCGCGACGTCGACGAAGCCCAGCAGGCCCTTCTCGCCGTTCGTCTTGAGCTTGCGCTGCTCGACCTCGGACAGCACGCCGTCGCCGTCCTTGTCGGCGGCGCGCACGCGGGCCTTCAGCTCGTCGATGCTCTTCTTCACGTCCGACAGCGGCTGGGGCCCCGTCGCCTTGCCGTGGCCGTGCGCGCCCTGCAGCGCCGCCAGCGTCTTCGGGTCCTTCGTCGCGCCCGTCGCCGCCTGGCCGAGGTAGCGGATCTCCTCGCGCGACAGCGCGCCGTCTTTGAAGACGTCGGCCTTGTCGACGACCTTCTTGAGCAGCGACGCCGCCCTCGTCACGTCGGTCAGCTTGATGTTCGGCATGGAGCCCCCGCGAAGAGTGAAGCCCGAGCCTACACGCGGCTGGGCAAGGTGCGGGCCCTCTGGTGAGCTACCTCCCATGCGTCGTGTCCCGTTCGCCTTGCTGTTCCTCTGTGCCTGCAACCCGACCGAGCGCGCGTTGGAGCACGCTCCCGGCGCCCGTGCCGACGCGCTCACGGTGACGCAGGTGAGCTTCGTCAACGACGCCGGCCCCATCGGGCTGGCGACGCAGCACCAGTACGGGCCCACGCTCGTCCAGGGCCCGGCGGGAGAGACGCTCGTCGCGTGGCGCGACACGCGCAACTTCCGCTTCACCGGCAGCGACGTCTACGCCGCGCGGATCATCGACGGCGGGCTGGTGGACACGCTGGGCGTTCCGCTCATCTGGGGCAACGCGCAGGAGCAGCGCCCTCGGCTGGCCTTCGACGGAGCGCGCTACGTGCTGGCGTGGCAGGACGAGCAGCCGCAGGTGTTCGTCACACGCCTCACGGGCGCCACCACGGCGGGCGCCGTCGTCACCAACGTTCCGCACGACTTTGGCCAGGCCACGAGCTCGGCGTCGGTCGCGGCCGGGCCCGGTCACACGATGGTCGCCTACCGCCACGGCATCGGGTTTCCGTGGGTGGCGTTCCTCGGCGACGACGGGGGCTTCCGCGAGGTGTCCCCGGGCTCGACCGTCCTCAGGCTCAGCACCACCGACTTCATCAACGCCGCCGTCGCCGCCGCCTGGAGCGAGCCGGCCCATGCGTTCTACGTGGCCGTTCCCCAGCGGACCGGGCTCTACCTCGCGAGGGTGGACGTGGACCTGCCCGACGGTGGGCTCGTCCAGTTCACGTCCCAGCAGCTCAACCGCGCGGTGTTCGAAACCGGGTTCCCGACCTCGGGGGTGGACCTCGCGGTGGGCCCCGCTGGCCAGCTGGGCCTCGTGTGGCGCGCAACAGGCCGGGTGGGGGCGCTGGTGCTCGACGGCTTTCCGTCGACGTTCCTGGACGCGGGCGTCGAGCTCGACCCGATGGGCACGAGCGCGCCCTCCATCACGTGGTCGGGCTCCCGCTTCCGCGTCGCGTGGCAGAGCCAGAACACGACCACCCGCTTCGCCGACCTCTTCATCGATGGTGGCGTCGCGATGACCGGCTCGGTCTCCGAGGCGGTTGGCCGCGAGTGCGACTTCTGCCCTCCGGTCGTGCTGGCGGGGACGATGATGGTGTCGACGCGCAGGGCAGGCTCCACGTCCCAGGGCTTCGACCTCTCCTTCATCCAGTACCCGGAGGGCAGCCTCATCAATTCGCTCAGCGGCGCTCAGCTGACGAACAGCCGCCGCGGCTCACACGCCCCGCGAGCCGCGTGGATGCCCGATGGAGGGAGCGCGCTGCTCGTCTGGTCCGAGGTCGACGAGAACCCGGCGATGGGCTGGGAAGACGTGTACTACCGAAGGCGCTTCCCCTCGGCTGGCTTCGGTCCGGTCGGGGTGCTCGTGGCTGACGCCGGCTCGAACGCCTCGTCTGCCTCTGCGACCTGGGCGCTCGACCAGTGGTGGGTCGGCATGTCAGTCGATCAGTGCACTCCAACCCGGCTGTGCGCGCGCCTGTACGCCTCGCCCGAGCAGGCGACCAACTTCGCGCCGCGCTTCAACGCCGAGAGCAACTCGCCGCCATCTGCGACCCCCGACGGCCGCTTCTCGTTCAGCAACGGGGACCGCGTCGTTCACGGCTTCCTCGCCGATGGCGGGAGTCAGCTCCCGGGTTTGACGTACAACTCGGCGTACTTCCCCTCGTCGGCGACCAACACACAGGGGAGGATCCTCACGGCCACGGGCGAACGACCGAACTCCGGCGAGCCGGTCTGGCTGACCTCGGACTTCCCGGTTCCGTCGGTGCAGCTGTGTAACAGCGCCGGCCGGGAGACCAGGCCGTCCATCGCGACCGACGGCCTCGGCTTCGCCATTGCGTTCTCGCGGGTGACGACCAGCCCCCAGGAGGTGAGGCTCTCGTTCGCGTCGTTCGCCGGCACCGAGCAGGACGGCGGGTGGGTGCTCGACGGCGGCCTGCTCCACACCGGCTGTGGCCTGCAGCTCTCGGCGGCGCCCATCGTCAGCGCACCGTTCGTCACCTTCGCGAACGACCAGTACCTCATCACCTGGAGCGAGCGGGCTGGCGCGACGAGCCCCGGTCGGCTCCGGCTCGCGTCGATCGCACCAGACGCTGGGGCGCTGACGTTCATCGCGCTCGACGTCGGTGATGCCGGGTCCGATGCGGAGCCCGCGTTGGCCGTGCGACCCGGGGCGACGTCGGCGCTGCTGACGTGGACGAGGCTCGACACGCCAGGCTTTGGCGCGCCCGTGGGTCACGTCGCCGTGCTGCCGCTTGGAGCACCGACGGGGACGGCGTGCAGCACCGGCACGTCGTGCATGAGCGGCGCCTGCGTGAACAACGTCTGCTGCGACCGCGCGTGCAACGGTGGGTGCGAGGCGTGCTCCGTCGCCGGTGGAGGCAGCCAGGATGGAGTGTGCACGCTCGTCACGACGCCCATCGTGTGCCGGCCCGCGGTCGGGAGCTGCGACGTCGAAGAGATCTGCGTCGGGGACCCGACCTGTCCGCTGGACGTCGGCATCGGCGACGGCACCGCCTGTGACGGTGGCACGTGCATGGGTCCCATCTGCGTGGGCGCAGGCGGTGGCTCTGCAGGCGGTGGCTCGGCAGGCGGTGGCTCGGCAGGCGGTGGAGCGGCAGGCGGTGGAGCGGCAGGCGGTGGCTCAGCAGGCGGTGGCTCAGCAGGCGGTGGCTATGCAGGCGGTGGCTCAGCAGGCGGTGGCTCTGCAGGCGGTGGCTCTGCAGGCGGTGGCTCAGCAGGCGGTGGCTCTGCTGGCGGTGGCTCGGCTGGCGGTGGCTCGGCTGGCGGTGGCTCGGCTGGCGGTGGAGCGGCTGGCGGCGGCTCGGCTGGCGGTGGCTCCGCTGGCGGCGGCGCGGCTGGCGGTGGCGCGGCTGCTGGCGGCTCGGCGGGCGGTTCGTCACCGACCGATGCAGGCACCACTGACGGCGGCGTCAACAACGTCTCGCACTACTCCTGGAGCCAGGGCTGTGGCTGTGGCTCGACGGGCGCCTTCCCCTGGCTCGCGCTCGTGCTCCTGCCGCTGCTGCGTCGAGTCCGTCAACAGCGAGTTCGCGGAGCCACCGCCGCCCTCGCCTGCCTCCTCGTCGCGTCCACCGCGAGCGCCGCCGACCAGCCTCCCAGGCGGCTGCGCCTCATCGTCCCCGGCATCGCCAACGGCGCGGGCGCGAAGGCCGAAGACGCCGCGGCCATCGGCGAGTTCGTGCAGTCGCGGGCCGTCGCGCTCGAGGTCTACTCCGTGACGGGCCAGGACGACATTCGCGCAGCGCTCGGCCTCGACCGCCAGCGACAGTTGATGGGTTGTGGTGACGGCTCGTGCTCGGTCGAGCTCGCCGGAGCCCTCGACGCCGACCGCGTGCTGCACGGGAGCCTCTCGAAGGTTGGCAACTCGTGGCTGCTGACGCTGTCGCTGTCCAACACGCGCACGGGCGCTGGCATTCACCGGCTGACGGAGCGCTTCGAGGGCTCACTCGACCGCGCCCTCGACGTCATCGACCGCATGCTCACCGCGCTCGTCGAGAAGGACCCCGTCGCGCGCAGCTCGGCTGGGCCCGCGCCGCCTGTCGTCGCCACACCCGCCGCCCGCCACCAGTTCGTCGTGGGCGTCCGCGCCGAGGCCGAGCTGCTGGGTCTTGCAGGTGGCCAGCCCGCGTTCGCGCCCGCGGTGAGCGCGTCGTGGGGCCACCGCGTCTTCGGCGCAGCGGCGACCGTCATCATCCTGCCCACCGTCGGCGTGCGCGCCGAGGGACGCCTGCACCTGCTCGAGGACTCCATCGTTCGCCCGCTGCTGGCGCTCGGCTTCACGCTCTTCGGCACGGCCTTCGCGCCGCGCGGCGCTGTGGGCGTGACGCTCGACCTCGGGCCCGTGCGCGCGGCCCTCGACTTCGGCGCCGAATACTTCGTCAGCGGGCCCTCACGCTTCGCGCCGCTCTCGCTGCTCGCCTCGCTGGGCGCCGGCGTCAGGTTCTGAACGTCACCGCGCGAGCAACAACGGCAGCAGGCTGTGGTGCTCGTCGGTCCAGTCGATGGGCGCGTCGGTCACCACCGCCACCTCGTCGGACTGGAACGACGCACGCGAGAAGAACGCCTCCGACGACGCCAGCACTGCCCACACGCTCGGCGCGCCGGAGCGGTCGACGCTCCGCACCACCCGCAGCGCGAGGCCCAGGTGCGTGGCGTGAGAGCGCATCACCGGCTCGAGGTCGAGGTACCGGTTCGTGATGTGCACCGCGATGACGCCCCGGGCGCTCAGGTGCGCGCGGTACAGCTCGTAGGCCTCGCGGGTCAGCAGGTGCGAGGGGATCGAGTCGCCAGTGAAGACGTCCACCACGAGCAGGTCGAAGCCGCGAGGCGCCTCGCGCTCGAGTGACAGCCGCGCGTCGCCCAGCACCACCTCGACCGCCGCCTCGCTGTCCGCCAGCACCGTGAAGAACCCGCCCTCGCCCTTCGCCAGCGCGATGACGAGCGGGTTGATTTCGTAGAAGCGCATCGAGTCGCCGGTGCGCCCGAAGTTGGCGAGCTGCCCGACGCCGAGGCCCAGCACCCCGACCGAGAGGGGCCGCGCGTCCTCCCGCAACGCAGCGATGGCGCGCCCCACGCCCGACGCCTCACTGAAGTACCCCGACACCTCGCGACGCCGGTGGGCCGCCTGGTACTGCCAGCCGTGCGTGATGCGGCCGTGGCTCTCGCTGTACTCGTGGTCGTCGGAGCCCGGCGTCCCGAGCGACTCCACCCGCAGCACGCCGAAGAAGTTCCGGCCTTCCCACACGGGTGGCAGCACGCCGCGGCGCCAGCCCTCCCAGGACACGGCCAGCACCGCCACGCAGAGCCCCAGCGCCGCCGCGCCCGCGATGGCCGCTCTGCTGCGCACCCGCCCAAGCGCGAGCACGCCCACCACGCACGCCGCCCCGAGGCCCAGCGGGTACTCGGCGAAGGTGGTGAAGACGTTCGGCGCCACGAGCGAGCAGAACAGCCCGCCCAGCACGCCGCCAGCCGAGACGACGAGGTAGAAGCCGGTCGCGCCCGTGTCCACCGGCCGCAGCGCGTAGAGCTCGCCGTGACACACCATGCACGCGGCGAAGAGCGTGACGCTCGCGAGGCCGACCTGCAGCGCGAGGCCGTCCCAGCGCGCGACCCACGAGAAGGCCGACGCGACGCAGGCGAGCCCCAACACCCAGAGCCAGCCCGTGCGCCGGTACCAGGCCGGCTTCTCGAAGCAGATGATGAAGGTGACGAGGTACAGGGAGAGCGGCAGCAGCCACTGCAGAGGGCCCGCAGCGACGTCTTCCGACAGCCGCTGCGTCGTCGCAATGAGGACGACGTTCGGGATGCAGGCGAGCGCGAGCCAGCCGAGCCGGTGGACGAGGGGCGCGCGCGCAGGCGGGGAGGAGGCCGGGGCCGAGGCGCCGACGACGCTTCGCTTCGCCGCGAGCAGGACGAGCGCGGCCCACGCCGTCAGCAGGCAGAGGAACGCCCAGCCCTGCGCAGTGCGGCCGACGAGCGGCTCCACGAGGAAGGGGAAGGACAGCAGCGACCCGAGCGAGCCCGCGTTCGACACCGCGTAGAGCCGCCACGCCGGCTGGCCGGGGAAGCCCCGCGAGAACCACGTCTGGAAGAGCGGCGCAGACGCCGCGAGCGCGAGGAAGACGGGGCCGACCGTGGTGGCGAGCAGACCGAGGACACCCAGGGTCGGAGACGGGCTCGACTGCCACGTCGCCGCCGGCACGAGTGGGCCGGGGCCAACCACGGCCTGCGCCCAGGCCAGGGCTACCACCGCTCCCACCACGCCGGCGTGAAGCCGGGTCTGCGCGCGGGGGCTCAGCCTCGAGACCGACAGGTGCGCGTAGCCGTAGCCACCGAGCAGCGCGCCCTGGAAGAAGAGCATGCACGTCGTCCAGATGGCGGGGCCTCCGCCGAAGACGGGCAGCGCCCACGCGGCGGCGAGGGGTTGAACGCCGAAGAGCAGGAAGGCGCTCCCGAAGAGGAGCGCGCCGAAGAGCCGCACGGCATGGGTTCTCGCACGGGCTGCCTCGCTCATCACGAGTGCTGCTTGCGCCCCGCCGCCGTCCGGAGCCGGCGTCGTCGTGGATGGGATGTTCCCCACATACCGCTGTTCAATCGGGCTTCCCTGGGGCATCGCTCGACGCATGACCTTCCACGTCCCCCGCGTGCCCTTCGTCAGCCTGGCTCTCACCCTCGCCGCGTGCGCGATGCCAGGTCCACAGGGGCCTGAAGGGCCGACCGGTCCAGCCGGCTCAACCGGTCCAGCCGGCTCAACGGGTCCAGCTGGCCCGACGGGTCCGGCAGGGCAGACCGGACCCACAGGGCCGACTGGTTCGATGGGTGCGATGGGAACGCCAGGCGCGATGGGTGCGATGGGCGCGCCGGGCGCCGTGCCGACCATCACCAGCGACCTCGATGGTGGTTGCGCGAACGGAGGCATTCGCGTCGAGGCGGGCGGGCAGGTGTCATTCGTCTGCAATGGGGCCCCCGGTGCGGTCGGCCCCGTCGGCCCGACGGGTCCAGCAGGGGCGACTGGAGCAGCGGGAGCCACCGGCGCTCCCGGAGTCCCGGGGAGCCCGGGGGAGACGCCTGTCATCACCGCGCTCGATGGAGGCACCGGGTCCCTGTGCGTGTACGGCGGCGTCCAGGTGAGCCCGGGGAACTCACAGCACGTTGTGTGTCATGGCGCTCCCGGGCCGACTGGCGCTCAGGGGCCAGCGGGCGTTCAGGGACCGACGGGACTCCAGGGCGCTACCGGACCGCAGGGCGCTGCGGGGGCAACTGGCCCTCAGGGAGCGCAGGGGCCCCAGGGACCGGCAGGCCCACCCGGGCCGGGCTCCGTCACCTCGGTCGCCACCGGGTTCGGGCTCAGCGGCGGCCCCATCACTACGACCGGCACGCTCGTAGTCAACCAGAGCGAGGTCGCCACGGTCGCGACAGCGCAGACCATCTCGGGAGCGAAGACGTTCTCGGCGGCCACCAGCGTGTCGAGCGAGCTGTACATCGACGATTCGGTCATGCCCACGACCTTCTCGACGCGGCTCAACAACTACGTGCTCGAGCTCACCGCGACCAGCTATGCGGGGCGGTCGAAGCTCATCCCAGCAGCGACCCTGCAGGAATACTGCGGTGACAGCGACGGCTGCGACGTCACCATCGGCCTGCGGAACTGGTCCTCGAGCGCGGCCAGCGAGAGCGCGAACGCTTCGAAGACGTTCCACCTCTTCGTCTCGTCGCAGAACGCGTGGCGCACGTCGAATGACGTGTCGGGCATCGACGGCAACGGCGCCAGCGAGCACCTCTTCAACCTGTTCGACACCTGCTACCTGACCGACGGCGCCTACTCGAGCTTCACGAACCTTGGAGACTCTGCGGTCGGCATCTCGTTGATGATGTGGAACGGCTACGGGGGGACGACGCGTCGCTGCACCCTCGTCCTGCGCGACTGACGCCCGGCCCGTACCGAAAAAGACAGGTCGAAAGCGACCGCCCGACGCGGCAATCTCCCGCGCGCCATGTCGAACGCACCCGTCCCTGCCGACTTCGCGCACCTCGTCGACCTCTCGGCCGACGCCCTGGGCACCTTCGTCCTCTACGCCACCGACGACTACTTCGCCGAGAAGGAGAACCTGCTGAAGCCGGGCGCTCCCGAGTGGCGTGAGGGCGCGTACACCGACAAGGGCAAGTGGATGGACGGCTGGGAGTCGCAGCGCAAGCGCGAGGCCGGCCACGACTTCGCCATCGTGCGGCTGGGCGCTCCCGGGCGCATCCACGGGGCGCTGGTGGACACGACGCACTTCAAGGGCAACGCGCCGCAAGAGGTGACGCTCGAGGGCCTCGCCGCTCCGGACACGGCCACGCCGGCGCAGCTCAACGCCTCGACGGAGTGGGTGGACGTGCTGCCTCGACAACCGGTGAAGCCCGACTTCGCGAACGTGCTGAAGGCGGCGACGCCCTCGGCCCGCGTCACCCACGTGCGGCTGCGCATCTTCCCCGATGGCGGCGTGGCCCGCCTGCGCGTCTACGGCGAGGTGGCGCCCGACAACCGCACCTTCTGGCGGCGTGGGAGCGTGGACCTCGCGGCGATGGAGAACGGCGGCACCATCGCGGCGGTGAGCGACCAGTTCTTCGGCCCGCCGTCGAACCTGCTCCTCCCCGGCCGCGGGGTGAACATGGGCGACGGCTGGGAGACGAAGCGACGCCGCACCCCCGGCAGCGACTGGTGCGTCATTCGCCTCGCGCGCCGCGGCGTGGTGGAGCGCGTCGAGCTCGACACCCACTTCTTCAAGGGCAACGCGCCCCAGGCCGCTCTCATCGAGGCGCTCGACGAAGAGGAGCTGGGCGCCGACGCGGTCGCGAACCTGCTGCGCGCGCCGAAGGGCTGGCAGGCGTTGTTGTCGAAGACGGCGCTGGTGCAGCACCGCCGCCACCAGCTCGAGCCAGACCGGCCGATGGCCGTCACCCACCTGCGCGTGCACATCTTCCCGCACGGCGGCGTCAACCGGCTGCGCGTCTTCGGCACCGCGCTGGACTCGCCGGCCGAGCGCGACGTGCTCGAGCGCCTCAACGCCCTCGAGGCCGACGCCGCCGCGAAGCACTTCCTCGCCTGTTGCGGGGCGCGCGCGTGGGCCGAGACGATGACGGCGCTGCGCCCCTTCGGCTCGATGCGGGAGGTGTTCGCCGCCGCGGAGTCCGTGTGGTGGAAGCTGGGCACCACCGCGTGGCTCGATGCGTTCGCGGCCCACCCGCGCATCGGCTCGAAGCAGAAGGCGAAGTCGCAGGGCGCGAGGTCGGCGGCGTGGTCGAAGGGCGAACAGCGGCGGGTGGACGACGCCGACAAGGGCGTGAAGGCGCGGCTCGCGAAGCTGAATGACGAGTACTTCAAGAAGTTCGGCTTCATCTTCATCGTCTTCGCGAGCGGCAAGTCGGCCGATGAGATGCTCGCGCTGCTCGAGGAGCGACTGTCGCGCCCGAAGAAGGTCGAGCTCGAGACCGCGGCGGTGGAGCAGATGAAGATTACGCGCCTGCGCCTCGAGAAGTGGCTGCACGCCGAGCTCGAGGAACCCGTGAGACGAAGCCGCGAGTGAGGGCGGAGTCGACGAGGCGAACGTCACCTCGTCACCTGTCGCCGAGGAGCGCAGGCCGAACGAAGGCGGAGTCGAACTGAGGAACACGAACCCATGGGCATCTCGACGCACATCCTCGACACCACGCGCGGCCGGCCAGCGAAGGGCGTCACCGTTCGCCTGGAGCAGGTGACAGCGGGGACGGTGAAGGAGCTCGCGCGCGGCGTCACGAACGACGACGGGCGCGTGAAGCCGCTGCTCGACGTCATCCCCTCCGAGGGCGCGTACCGGCTGCACTTCGAGGTGGCGCCGTACTTCGCCGCGCTGGGCGTCGAGGCGTTCTACCCGCTCGTCACCATCGACTTCGTGGTGAGCGCGCGCGGCGAGCACTACCACGTGCCGCTGCTGCTCAACCCCTTCGGCTTCTCCACCTATCGCGGCTCATGACGCGCGCTCCGAAGGCCATCGAGGTCGAGCCGCTCACCGCGAAGGCGTTCGCGCCGTTCGGCGACGTCATCTCTGCCGGCCTGCGGGACGGCGAGTCGGCGAACCAGGGCACCGCGACGCGCTTCGACTGGTGCACGGAGCTCGTCAACCACCGGCCTGGCGTCGCCGCGAACGTCTCGGTGTTCCGCTCGGTGGCGAAGAAGCTCCCCTTCGAGGTGAAGCTCCTCGAGCACCACCCGTTCTCGACGCAGGCGTTCCTGCCGATGGTCTGCACGCGCTACCTGGTCTGCGTGGCGCCGACTGCCCGCGACGGAGGCCCCCGCGTCACCGGCCTGCGGGCGTTCCTCTGTCAGCCGGGCCAGGGCATCAACTACCGCGTCGGCGTGTGGCACCACCCCATCGTCGCGCTCGACGCTCCGGCGGACTTCGTGATGGTGGCCTTCGAGGACGGCACGGTGAACGACTGCGTCACCCGGAGGCTCGAGGCGCCGGTGCTGGTGAAGCGGGGGCGTGGGCGGAAGACGCGCTCCTCGAAGCGGTAAGGCGCGCACCAGCGCCCACATCGCCGACTGGGACGCGCCGCGTGCTGGTGGCAGACTGGTGGACGTGCGCCACCTCGTGTTCCTCCTGATGGGCCTCAGCGCGTGCACCGCCGCGCGAGAGGCCGTCATCACGCGCGAGGGCTCGGCTGCGGTGGTGCAGGTGGACGCCGACACCTTGCCGACGGACGAGGCGTCGAGGGAGCGTCGGCTCGAGGCGCTGGCGACGACGGCGTGCGGCGCGGAGCCGGCTCGCATCGCCGCCCGGACGCAGACCGCGCGTGAAGAGGTGCAGCTCGACCTCGACCGTGTGGTGGCGCGAACGAGGGGCCCTGCGCCGTCGGCCTGGGCGCCTGGTCCTCACCTCGGCTCTGCCCTCAGCGGGCGCAGCACGATTCCGACCTCGACGCCGCTGCCGAACGCGAAAGACGACCGGGCGACGCGGGTCCGCATTCCCGTCTGGGAGCTCGCCGTCACCTGCGGCGGGTGAGCGGAACAACACGTCACAGGTGGAGTGGAGCTGTCGGTGGATCATGCTCCACCTCGGCCGCTCAGCTGTCTCAACTCATTGATTTCATTATGGCATGGCGCTGGCCCGCCACGTGCTCTTGTCCCCGGTCAATGCTGCTGCGCCTCCAGCTCATCTGTATGGCTGCTTTGCTCGCGTGCGACGGGCAAATCGAAGGCGTTGAGTCAGTGGACCTGCCCGGGCGCATGCCTGGAAGCAGGGGCGGCAACGCGGGCGGGGGCGCGCCTTCGACGTGCGTTCCCGGCGCTGGGGCCGACCCGGTCCCGCTGCGTCGCCTCACCCGGGCGGAGTACGACAACACCGTGCGCGACCTGCTTGGCGCCACGCAGCCCTTCGGCGACCGCCTGCCGACGGACGAGAAGACGGGCCTCTTCCTCAGCAACGTCAGCGGCAGCATCTCCTGGAGCATGCTGGAGCAGTACGGGCTCGCGGCCGAGGAGCTCACCGCTGACGTCTCACGGCTCCGGGCGGCGGTGGACCCCTGCAACCCGCAGGCGCTCGGCGAGACGGTCTGCGCGAACCGCTTCATCGACGGGTTCGGGCAGCGGGCCTTCCGTCGGCCGCTCGAGACCGATGAGCGTGACCGGTACCGCGCGCTCTACGCCGCTCATCGGGCGCGGGGCAGCTTCGACGACGGCCTCACCTTCGTCGCGCGCACCATGCTGCAGTCGCCGAACTTCCTGTACCACTTCGAGGAGGACACCGCGGCGCGGCTCGCCTTCTTCCTCTGGAACAGCGCGCCCGACGCAGCGCTGCTGGCCGCTGCCCAGAGCGGTGGCCTCACCACGCCCGACGGCATCGCGGCCCAGGTGGAGCGCCTCCTCGCCGATGACCGCGCCGCCCGCGCGATGCGGCAGTTCCACCTGCAGCTCCTCGGCGTGGACGCGGCGACGGTCCCCAACAAGTCGCCGACCGCCTACCCGTCGTTCAACCCCGCCGCGTGGCGCGCGATGGTCGACGACACGGCGCGCTTCGCCGACCACGTCGTGCGGCGCAGCGACGGCAAGCTCACCACGCTGCTCACGGCCGCCTGGTCGGTGAACGCCCAGGGGCAGCAGGTGATGCTCGACCCCGCCCAGCGCGCCGGCATCCTCACCCAACCTGCGGTGCTCGCCGGCCTCGCCAACCCGGACACGACCTCGCCCGTGCGGCGCGGCGTGATGATCCGCCGGAACCTCATGTGCCAGGGTCTGCCCGACCCTCCGCCAGATGCGCCGACGCTGGTGCCTCCCGCGATGGGCCAGGAGACGACCCGCCAGCGCGTCACGCGCGTCACCTCGCAGAGCGCTGCGTGCGGGAGCTGCCATGGCTTCATCAACGACGTCGGCTTCGGCTTCGAGCACTACGGCGCGTTGGGCGAGTGGCAGGCGACCGACAATGGCCTGCCGGTCGATGCGTCTGGCGTGCTCACGGGCACCGAGGAGTCGGACGGGCCGTTCAACGGAGCGCGCGAGCTCGCGACGCGCCTCGCCACCACGAAGCAGGTGCAGGACTGCTACACGAAGCAGTGGGTCCGGTTCGCGCTCGCCCGCATCGAGCAGCCGCGCGACAGCTGCGAGGTCCAGGCGCTCTCCGACGCCTTCACGAAGTCGCACGGTGACATTCGCGCCCTGCTTCGGGGCATCGCGCTGAGCCGGGCGTTCGCGTTCAAGGAGAGCGGCGGCGCAGGTGGGGGCGCGGCTGGCGGCGCGGCTGGCGGCGCGGCAGGCGGAGGCTCAGGCGCGGGCGGCGGCGGTGCTGCGGCGGGCGGGAGCTCGGGTGCAGGCGGCGGCGCAGCAGCCGGTGGGAGCTCAGGCAGCGGCGGCGGTGCGGCAGGCGGGAGCTCAGGTGCTGGCGGCGGCGCGCCCACCACGCTCCTGCTGGCGTCGGGCGCGCAGCTCACGGCGAACCAGTCGGTGACGACGAGCGACGGGACGCATCGGCTCGTCTACCAGGGCGACGGCAACCTCGTCCTCTCGCGAGTCGGCGCTGGGCCGGTCTGGGCCTCGAACACCGCGGGCCGGACCGTGGGGCTCGTCGCCATGCAGGGCGACGGGAACCTGGTCGTCTACGACGCGGCCAGCGTTCCCCGCTTCCACACCATGACGCACGGGAACCCGGGCGCGCAGCTGCACTTCGAAGCAGGCCGCCTGCACGTCATCGCGCCCAACGGGACCAGGCTCTGGAGCTCGCCGTGAACCGATTCTCCCGCCGCACGATGTTGAAGAGCGCGGTCGCTCCGCTCGTGGCGAGCCCGCTCTTGCCGCTGCTCGAGGCGAGCGCCCAGGTCGCGTCGATGCCGAGGCGCCTGCTGCTCGTCTTCACGCCGCACGGCACCATCTACGACCAGTGGAAGCCCGGCGGCGCCGACACCAGCTTCACGCTGAGCCCCATCCTCCAGCCGCTCGCGGCGCACCGGTCGAAGCTCGTCGTCATCGACGGCCTGCGCATCAACGGCACGTACCACCCGAACTGCGCGCTGGCGCCCCACCCCATCGGCATGGCCACGCTGTGGACGGGCTGCCGGGTCAACGACATCGAGACCGTCGTGCCGGGCGGCAACGTGCCGGTCGGCGTGTGGAGCACCGGGCCTTCCATCGATCAGGTCATCGCCAACCGGCTCAACGCGGGCACGCGCTTCCGCTCCCTCGAGCTCGGCGTGCAGACGAGCATCAGCCAGGCTGCCTTCCGCACGGTCTACACGGGCGCGCGCTCGGCGGTGAACCCGCAGACCGACCCGCGGGCGGTCTACACCTCGCTGTTCTCGGGCATCAACGCCGACGCTGCGCGGCTCGCGCGTATCCGCTTCGAGAAGCAGAGCATGATCGACGTGCACAAGGCCGAGGTCGACGCGCTCGTGCGCAGGGCCGGCGCCCACGACCGGGCGAAGCTTGAGGCGCACCTCACGGCGCTGCGGGACCTCGAGCGCCAGCTCGCGCAGAACACCGCCGCGGGCGCGTGTCAGAGCCCGGCCATGCCAGGAGCCCTCGCCACGGGTGACGTCGCCAACCGGCCCGAGCTGTTCGACCAGCAGGCCTCGCTCATCTCCGCGGCGTTCGCGTGCGACCTCACGCGCGTCGCCAGCCTCCAGTTCTCGAACGGCCACGACAACGTGCCGTACCCGTGGCTCGGCTACCAGGGCGCGCACCACGACAACCTGAGTCACGACGAGGGCTCAGCAGGGCCCCGGGCGACGCGGGTGCAGATCTGCCGGTGGTTCTCGCAGAAGTTCGCCGTGCTGCTCGACCGGCTCGACGCCGTGCGCGAGGGCACCGGCACGATGCTCGACAACACCCTCGTGGTGTGGGGCACCGAGGTCGCGACCGGCGCGCACACCTTCGACAACGTGCCCTTCATCGTCGCGGGCGGTGGAGCCAGGGGCGTGCGCTCGGGGCGGTTGCTCAACGCGGGCGGCGCGTTCCATCACCGCCTGCTGGTGTCCCTCGCCCAGTTCATGGGTCAGACCGACGTCACGCGGTTCGGCGATCTCGATACCGGCACCGGCGGGCTCGCTGGCCTGCTCGCTTGAGCCCGGCGAGAAGAGGCGGCGCTGAAGACTGCGAGGGCGCGTGCAACTTGTGCGCGAGGGCCACGACACAGCCCGCCAACCTCCCCGACAATCGAGGTCCGGGAGTGGCACGCCACTTGATTGCTACACCGCCATGCGAGCTGAGCGAACTCTGACGCACACGACTGTCTGGTCACTCGTGCTCGGGGCGCTCACGGTCTCTTTCTGGGGCTGCAACTGCGGAGGCGGAGGCGGGAGCGACGGCGGCGCAGTCGGAGGCGGCGCAGTCGGAGGCGGCGCGGTCGGAGGGGGCGGAGTCGGAGGGGGCGGAGGCGGCGCAGTCGGAGGCGGCGCAGTCGGAGGCGGCGCAGTCGGAGGCGGCGCAGTCGGAGGCGGCGCAGTCGGAGGCGGCGCAGTTGGAGGCGGCGCAGTCGGAGGCGGCGCAGTCGGAGGCGGCGCAGTCGGAGGCGGCGCAGTTGGAGGCGGCGCAGTCGGAGGCGGCGCAGTTGGAGGCGGCGCAGTCGGAGGCGGCGGAGCAAGCTCCCCGGACGCGGGGTCTGGCAGCTTGTCGGAGATCGTCAGCGGCAGCGCACGCATGCTCGGCGGTACGATGACGATGGACGTCGAAGTCGGTCACAGCGTGAGTCAGCAGCGCGCGACCGGCGGCACCATGACCCTCGAAGCCGCCACTGTCATCAAACAGTAGGAGCGACGAAATGAACCGTTCACTTTCCGCGGCAGCTCTCGCAGTCGCCCTCATCCTCTCCAGAGCGGTGCTCGCCCAGAGCGTTCCCGACCGGGTCACCTTCACGGCGCGACTCAACGACAACGGTGTGCCCGTGACAGGCACGCAGACGGTGCAGTTCTCGCTCTTCGACGTCCCGACCGGTGGCGTCTCGCTGTGGAGCGAGATCCAGACGTTGACCTTCGGGAGCGACGGACTCGGCTTCACCACGCTGGGTACGGTGTCGCCGCTCTCCTCGACCGTCCTCGATGGCCGGCGTGTCTTCCTCCAGGTCACCGTCGGTTCGACGACGTTCAGTCCGCGGCTCGAGGTGGTCAGCGTTCCGTACGCCATCCGCTCGCATACCGCCTACGAGGCAGGGCGGCTTGGCACGCTGCAACCGGGCGACGTGCAACTCCGCGTGAGCGGCACATGCCCGGCTGGTCAGGCGATTCGTGTCGTCGGGGCCGATGGCACGGTGACCTGCGAGGCCGCAGGAGCGACGTCGTACACAGGCACCGCGCCAGTGAGGGTGTCGGGCACCAGCATCGGCCTCAACAGTTGCAGCGCAAACCAGCTCTACAAGATGAATGCTGGCGGCACCGGCTGGCTCTGCGCCACGGACACCGACACGACCTACAGCGGCGCGGCGCCCATCAGCATCGCGGGCAACGTCATCGGCCTCAGCGCTTGCGGCCCAAACCAGCTCTACAAGACGAACGCCGGCGGCACTGGCTGGCTTTGCGCCCCGGACCTGGACACGGACACGACCTACAGCAGCGCGGCGCCCATCACCATCGGCCCGGGCAATGTCATCGGGCTCGCCAGCGGTGGTGTCACCGGCGCGCACCTCGCGCCTTGCCCCGCAAACCAGGTCTTGAAGATGAACGCCGGAGGCTCCGCGTGGGCGTGCGGGCCAGACAACGACACCACAGGGCAACTGGCACAGTCGGTCTTCGGCTCTGCCGCGTTGACCGTGGCGCCCACCCTGGCGACGCAGACCGTGATTCCAGGGCTGACCATCACTCTCACCGTGCCAGCCAACGCGCGAGTCCTGCTCACGACCGATGGTGCCATTCAGACGACGTCCGGTGCGACCAACGGAGTCAGCGTCGTCGACGTCTTCCTCGTCGTCGACGGGAATATCCTCGCCAACGGCGGTTATCGACGCGTAGTGGCAGCGAACACCGCGGGGATGACCAACATGGTCTCTGAATGGGGCATGTCCTCGGTCGTCAACCTGGCCGCGGGATCCCACACCCTCGCGGTGCGTGCGATTGGCGTGAACGTGCCGGGCGCAGTGGACGCGACGGTGAGCGGCAACAACACGTCCCCGAACCAGGGAACGCTCAGCGCGGTCGTGCTCAAGTTGTGACACCCGCGGGCGGACTGGCGGAGCTCCTGGCCTCCGTTGCTCTCCGAGGTGTCGCCGGATTGTCACCTGCTCAGGGCGCGGTGAAGACGAACCCTGGCCGGCCGCGAGGCTGGAACAGCCACCGCCCGCCGCTGGCCGAGAGGTTGCCGATGTCGCTCATCGCCGGCCCGAGC
This sequence comes from Myxococcaceae bacterium, assembly GCA_016793095.1. Taxonomy (GTDB): domain Bacteria; phylum Myxococcota; class Myxococcia; order Myxococcales; family Myxococcaceae; genus Xiheimicrobium. The sequence goes on from JAEUJQ010000002.1 coordinate 28,867, forward strand.
TGCCTCGCGTTGCCCTGCGCGTCGAACTCGACGAGCACGACCTCCCGTGGCGGCTCCCAGCGCCAGGCCATGACGATGGCGCCTCCGTCACGGGTCGGATGCGCGAAGCACTGCTCGATGGCAGTGGCGTCGAGCAGCGCGCGGGCCTTGCGCGAGGTGGGGTCGAGCTCGAGCACGCCGCACGTGTGCTCCTTGTCGTCGCGCGTCACCACCAGCAACCGGCCGTCGGGCCTCACCGCCGCCGACACGGCTCGCGGCGCGGCGTCCCGCAGCACCGTCACCTTCTTCATGCGCAGCTCGACGAGCAGCAGCCGGCCCCGCTCGTCCAGCATGACGAGGTGCTCGGTGCCGGGCACCCGCCAGAACGTCGGGTGCAGCCGGACGCCGTCGATGCTCCACCGCGCGCCGGTGTTGAGCTCCATCACCACGAGCGACGTCGGCTCTTCCTTCGAGCCCGCGGGCCGCACGTCGCCCGCCACCACCGTGCCGACGAGCGTCGCGCTGCTGAAGCCCAGCTCACGGGCCTTGCTGCCGTCGGTGCGAATGGCCTCGAAGACGCACCCGTGCTGGTAGAGCAGCCACTTCCCGTCGTCGGACACCTGGTGCGGAATGCCGTTGCCGAAGTGGCAGGGATTGCCGGCTGGCGGGTCGATGGGCAGGGCGCGCTTCGCTCCAGACTCGAGGTCGATGATGGCCACCTGCCCGTCGGCGAGCGTGGCCGCGGCGATGGCGTTGCCCGCGATGGCCTGCTGAGACGGCGCCGCGTGAACGAGCGACGCGACACCTGCCACCACGAGCGGGAAGAGCCTGCGCATGCGCTCCAGTACACGGCAGACGGGGCCCGGGTTCCAGCCTCGGCCCGCGGCGAGGGAATGGGATGGTGGAGGTCCTGTGACCTGGGGCACTACCGGTACCGGGCCTTCGGGGGACTCTCATGACTGGCCTTCGCTTCGCCGTGCTGTCGCTCCTCGCAGCGTCGTGGTTCCTGTCGGCGTGCTCGCAGTGCACCGTCACCGACTGCGGCGGCGGGCGCAGCGCGATGTGGTGCACGAAGCAGGGCAAGAACTGCCCCGAGTGCCGCAACCACAAGCTCACCAACGAGAAGGGCGAGACGCTCTACGGCTGCGAGGACGCCTCGACGACGTCCACCTGCGACAACTTCATCAAGCGAGACATCACCGACTCCTGCGCGACCGGCCGGGTGTGCACCGGGCTCAACGGGCGCTGCACGGCCGACGCCCAGTGCTGCACCGGCGTCTGCGGGCCCGTCACCATGCAGTGCATCACCCGCTGACCGGCGAGGCAGAGCGCTCCCGCGAGCCGGAGCACGACACACGGGTACGGCTTCCCGCCGCGGAACCCGCTATCACCGCTGGCGGGTGAGCTTCTTCCTTGCGCGCAGAGACCTGCTCGTCTCGTTCCTCGGCGTTGCCGCGGCCAACGCTGCCTGTCGTCGCGGCGCACCGGCGCCCAGAGACCTTCCCACCACCCTCGTCGACCGGGTGCACGAGACGGGGCACCTGCTGCGTGAGGCGCCGCCTGCTCTCGCGACATCCGACTCCCGCACCGTCGCGTGTCTCGTGGTGGGCGCGGGCGCGGCGGGGCTGTCGGCGGCGTGGCGGCTGCGCGGCGCGGGCCTCGACGACGTGCTGGTGGTGGAGGTGGACGAGCGCGAAGGCGGCACCGCGCAGTCGGGGCAGAACGCCGTCTCGAAGTTCCCCTGGGGCGCGCACTACCTGCCGGCCCCGCTGTCGACGCAAGGTCCCGTGCCGCGGCTGTTGAAGGAGCTGGGCGTGCTCACCGGCGTGGACGACGCGGGCGCGCCGACGTTCGCCGAGGAGGCGCTCATCCACGAGCCCGAGGAGCGCCTCTACTACCGCGGCGCCTGGTACGAGGGCCTGTACCTGAGGGCGGGCGCGTCGGCCGACGACCTCGCCCAGCTCGCGCGCTTCGAGCAGCGCATGGACGCGTTCGCCGCCGCGAAGGACGCGAAGGGGCGCAAGGCGTTCGCGGTGCCCATCGAGCTCGGCAGCGACGACGCCGAGTGGACGTCACTCGACGCCATCAGCATGGCCGACTGGCTCGCGCGCGAGGGCTTCACGTCGCCCCGTCTCGCCTGGCTCGTGGACTACGCCTGCCGCGACGACTACGGCGCGACGGCCCGCGACACCTCGGCGTGGGCCGGCCTCTGGTACTTCTGCGCACGGCAGAGCGGCGTCGAGAAGAACGAGGGCTTCTTGAGCTGGCCCGAGGGCAACGGGCGGCTCGTCTCGCACCTCGCGCGAACCGTGGAGCCGGCTCGGCTCGTGCGCTCGACGCTGGTGCACACGCTCGAGCCGGCGCCCGACTCGACGGACTGGTGGGCGCACGCCATCGACGCGAAGACGAAGGCGCCGCAGCGCATCCGCGCGAAGCAGGTGGTGCTGGCGACGCCGCGCTTCGTGGCCGCGCGCGTGGTGGCGCCGTGGCGAGCGGCGCGCCCGGCGTTCCTCGACGCGTTCCAGGCGGGCCCGTGGACGGTGGCGAACCTCACCCTGCGCGAGCGCCCGAGGAGCCGCGGCTTCCCGCTCGCCTGGGACAACGTCATCTACGAGAGCCGCAGCCTCGGCTACGTGGTGGCCACGCACCAGGCCCTCTCCTCGCAGGCGAAGGGCCCGACGGTGTTGACCTGGTACTACCCGCACGACGGCAGCGACATGGTGGCCGAGCGGAAGAAGCTGTTCGCGACGACGGCCGCCGACTGGCGCACGCTCATCCTCGGCGACTTGAGGCCCGCGCACGTCCGCCTCGAGGAGCAGGTCGAGTCCATCGAGGTGATGCGCTGGGGCCACGCGATGGTGCGGCCGGTGCCGGGCTTCCTCTGGGGGCCGCAGCGGCGGGCGGCACAGGCGTCGCTGGGGCGGTCGCTGCACTTCGCCCACTCGGACCTCGGCGGCCTGGCGCTCTTCGAGGAGGCGAACTGGCACGGCGTGCGGGCAGCCGAGGCGGCGCTCGCGGCGCTGGGGACTCCCGTGTCGTCGTGGCTCGACGCGGGGTGACAGCCGCGGCGATTCAGTCGAAGAAGGGCTCGTGACGCCGACGCTGCTCCTCCTGCTGACCGCCGCGCCCTGCGTCGTGACGGGCGGCGACTTCTCGACGCGAGCGCCCCTCGAGCTGCGGCCCGATGGCGGCGCGCCCGTGAAGGTGTCGCTCCGGAACGTGCGGGCGCGCGCGGTGCTGGACGGGAGAGTGGCCCGCGTGCACGTCGAGCACCCGCTCTCGTTCGAGGCGACGACGCGGCGGCTGCGGCTGACGGTGCGCTCCGAGGTGACGCTCTTCGACGGCGGCGTCGTGCTGCGCGAGGGCACGGGCGTGCAGTGGCGAGAGGGCCGCGGCGGCACCCTCGCCGGCGACGTCATCGTCGAGCCTGATGACGACGAGCTCGAGACCGAGGACAAGCCGCCGATGCTCACCTTCGTCGCGCGCGCGCTGCCCTGCGAGCGCTTCACGCTCGACCTGATGCAGGGCGAAGACCCGAAGGCGCCGGAGGGCGACGGCCCCGTCTTCTTCACCGAGGCGCTGCCGCTGGCGATGGCCGAGAGCCCCCGCCCCGGGGCGCCCTCGTTCACGCTGTCGTCGGCCTCACGGCTGGCGCTCTTCTTCCGGCTGCTCTCCACCCGCGGGCCGCTCGCGCACGTCGAGTACCTGGGCTCGCACGACCGCGCGTCGCTGCGCGGCTGGGTGCCGAAGCGCGCGTTGAAGGCGCTCCCGCCCGGCACCGGCTTCGGCCACGGCTCGATGTGCTCCGGCGACCACGACGTGCCGATGGTCTTTGGTCGGGCCAGCGCGGGAGGTGTGCCGCGTCATGCAGGGCCGCTCACGCTCCCGCCCGGCACCGTGCTGACCGTCGATTGTCCGACGAAGCGCGAGCCTGAGCGCAGGTGCCCGGCCGCGACCGTCACTGCGCCGCTCGAGGCGACGGTGCGCTGGTTCGGCGGCCCGGTGGCAGACGTGACGCTGCAGGAGGTGCTGCTCGACGAGGGCGACGGCTTCTCCGTCGACGCGAGCGCCATCGCCTGGCCTGACGCCGGCGTTTCGGGGAAGCGCTGAGGCGCGTGATTGCCCGTCGAGCCTGGAGCCGTCGCTGAGTTCCGGAGCGCACCGGAGGGCCCGACGTGCAAACCGCGCGACGGCAGCGTCCCGCCCGCCGTTCCACCCGCTCGCAGCGCTCGCGATGCAAAGCACCATGCCTCGCGCTCACCTGACGCGGTCGCGGAGACCGGCCTGAGCGCTCGCGTCACGGTCCGTCGCCCCGCTGGCCAACCGCGCCTGCAGCTTCGCCTCGAGCACCTCATGCAATGAGCGCAGGTGCTTCGCCCAGCCGACACCATGGGCGGCGAGCTCCACCTCATCGCCGCTGTGCAGGGTGAGCACCGACTTGACGGGCTCCTCCGGCTCTTCGCGCCAGGTGACGTGGCTGATGGCCGCGAAGGGCAACACGCGGCGTCCCAGGATGGACTCGAGCTCGATGCCGTCGGCCCGGACCGTCACCCGCTGGGGGAGGAGCCACGCGACGAGCACCGCGCCCAGCAGCCACGCGGCGACGACGGGTGACGCTGCCGCCACGGCGAGCAACACCACCGACAGCACGAGCGGCACCACCACCCACGCGGCCAGCCGCCGACCCCGGAGCTGGGTGGGTGGCGTGCCGGCAGGCGAGCGCGTCCAGAACACCTGCGGCGCCTCAGCCGGCGCGGTCATCTCCTACGGCTCCCGTGGTGACGCGGCGCTCTGCGGCTGCCTCGTCGCGCGCGTGACGAAGTCGTTCGCGTTGACGTCGGTGTCGTGGCCGTTCCCGGCGCTCTCGTCACCGCCGCCCGACCCCATCGACGCGCTCGTCGAGGCCGCGTTCGCCTTCCGCTCGAGGCTGGCGGCGGAGTACGGCGCCGAGCTGCCCCAGGGCCCTGCCACCGTCGGGGCGCCCTCTCCGTGCATCGCTCCGCTGCCGTAGCCGACGGCGTCAGCCACCAGCACGTCTCCCGCAGGCGTCGAGGTGGTGGCGCCGGGCAGCACGAGGCGCACCTGCCCGTTCGCGTTCGCCAGACCCATCGCCTTCGGGTTGCCCGAGGTGTTGCGCGCGACGAAGTCGGCCGCCGGCGTTCCCGAGTAGCCGGTCGCGGTGCCCGATGCGACGAGGAAGTACCCGTGCGGGCGGATGACGACGGCGCCCGAGAGCGTGTTGATGGACGACCAGTTGGCCGCCGTCGGCCCGCGCGACTGCAGGCCCCAGCCGACGAGCGAGACGTCCTCGGCGCCCGGGTTGTAGAGCTCGATGAACTCGTCGTCGGACCCGTTGCCACCTGCGGCCGCCACCTCGCTGATGACGAGCTCGCAGGCGTCTCCACGCGGCGTCGCGTTGCTGTTCGTCTGGTTGGGGTTCGGCAGGGTGGGGCAGTTGTCGCAGGCGTCGCCCTTGCCGTCGTTGTCGCCGTCCGTCTGCGCCGCGTTCGCCAGCGTGGGACAGTTGTCGCAGACGTTGCCGCGGCCGTCCGAGTCGCCGTCCTCCTGCAGCGCGTTCATCGCCGCCGGGCAGTTGTCGCAGGCATCACCCACCCCGTCGCCGTCGCCGTCGGCCTGCGTCGGGTTCGCCACGGTCCGGCACACGTCACACGCGTCGCCGATGCCGTCTCCGTCACCATCGGCCTGGGTGGGGTTCGCCACCAGCGGGCAGTTGTCCACGGCGTTCAGCGCGCCGTCGTCGTCGGAGTCCGGGTCGCAGACGTCGCCCTGCCCGTCGCGGTCGCCATCGGACTGGTCGGGGTTGGGCGTCGAGGGGCAGTTGTCGCAGGCGTCGCCGCGGCCGTCACCGTCGCCGTCGGTCTGCGGCACGCCGCTCCGCATGGGACAGGAGTCGCAGACGTCCCCGACGCCGTCGCCGTCGCCGTCCTCCTGGCCCGGGTTGCTGCGCGCCGGGCAGTTGTCGCAGGGGCTCGCCACGGCGTCGGAGTCCGGGTCCTCCTGCGAGGCGACACACTCGCTGCCGGTGCCGGCAGTGGTGCAGGCCGTGACGCCGCAGCCCGCGCCCGGCGGCAGCATGCACCTCACGCCGAGCCCCGTGACGTCGGGCTGGCCACAGGCGCCGCAGTTGTTCCGGTTGGGGCCTCCGCAGAACGAGCTGGTGCCGCTCATCGCGCACTGGAGCGTCCCCGCGCAGCCGCCCGAGGTGCAGCTCGCGCCCAGGTTCGGAACGTCGGGGCGGTTGCAGACGTTGCAGTTGTTCTTCGGCGCTCCGAGGCAGAAGGCCAGCACGCCGCCGTCGCGAGGACAGACGGTGGTGCCCATGCAGCCGTTGCCCGCGACGCACGCCTGGTTGAGGCCGGCCACGTCAGGCGCGTCGCAGACCCCACAGTTGTTCGGCCGGCGGGCGCGGCACTGCACCGCTTCGCGGCCAGCGCACTCCCAGGTGCCGCAGGGCTCACACCCGGCGTCGGGCAGGTTCTCGAGGATGGAGCAGCCGCCGCAGGCGTTGGTGACACCCTCGTCCACCAGGCCGTCGCAGTCGTCATCTTCGCCGTTGCAGGTCTCGAGCTCGGGCACCTCCGCGCCGAGGCAGGCGCCCGGGGTGCCCCGCGACGTGCACACCGCCTGCCCCGCCCTGCACCTGCCCACGCCGAGGCCTGCGTCAGCGGGGTAGCAGACGAGCGACTCGCCGGGCTCGCAGGTGCTGCCCGGTTGGGTGCAGCCCACCCCGGCGATCAGCGCGCCGACGGCGAACCACCAGAGGCCGGACCGGGACGGCATGGCCCTCGTTTGCCCGAGTCGGGCGCCTCGGCGCAAGTCACGAGCAGGCGGCGACCGGTGACACGAAGCAGTTGCGAAGGGCACACTCGACGGTGAGGAACCCGTATGGCCCCCCGCGTTCTCCGAACGAAGTCCCACGGCGCCCGGCTCGAGCGCATTCGCGCCTCGCGGCGGTTTCGCGACGGCGTCTTTCAGAACACGGCCCGGGTGAAGCCGGGCCTCAAGGGCAGCCCGCTCCCGCTGCTCGGCGAGTTCTTCTTTGGTGACGCCCAGCGAGAGCCCCGCCGCGCGCTCCCGCTCATCGACCCACGGCCCACCTGGCAACGGCCGGCGGACACCGGCCTGCGCGTCACCTGGCTGGGACACAGCACGGCGCTGCTCGAGCTCGACGGCGTGACGGTCCTGACGGACCCGGTCTTCGGCGAGCGCGCGTCTCCGCTGGGGTTCGCTGGTCCGCGGCGCTTCCACCAGACGCCCGTGCGCTTCGACGAGCTGCCGCCGCTCGACGTGGTGCTGATCAGCCACGACCACTACGACCACCTGTGCCTGGCGACCGCGCGCGAGCTGGCGAAGTCACCGGCGCGCATCGTCACCTCCCTCGGCGTCGGCGCCCACCTCGAGGCGTGGGGCATCGACCCGTCGCGGATCTGCGAGCTCGACTGGGGCGACGTGGCCGAGGTGAAGGGCGTGCGCATCACCGCGACGCCGGCGCAGCACTTCTCGGGCCGCAGGCTGCGCGACCGCAACACGACGTCGTGGGCGAGCTTCGTGCTCGAGTCGGCCCGGCACCGCGTCTTCTTCTCGGGGGACACCGGCCTCACCCCCGAGTTCCGCGACATCGGCGCGCGCTTCGGCCCCTTCGACCTCGTCATGCTCGAGGTGGGCGCCTTCCACGAGAAGTGGGGCGACATCCACCTCGGGCCGCACAACGCGCTCGAGGCGCATGCCATGCTGGGCTCGGGCATGCTGCTGCCGATTCACTGGGGCACCTTCAACCTCGCCCTCCACTCGTGGGACGACCCCGCAGAGACGCTCGCGGCGCTGGTGCAGGAGCGCGGCGTGCAGATGATGACGCCGAGGTTGGGCGCCGCCGTCGAGCCGGTACACGTCGAGCGCGTGGACCCGTGGTGGCGGGAGGTCGCCACCTCCCGCGCGGCGAAGCAGCCGTGACTCGTGCGTTCGCGCCGTTCGCGATGCAGCTTTCTCGCGTGTGGGAAGCAGCCTCACCGCGAAGCTCACCGACGAGGCGCTGATGGGCGCACGCCTGGCTGCGGCCTCACGGAGAACTTGCACTTCTCGCCCACGTCGTGAGTCTCCCTCGAGCATGCGTACGCTCGCCTTCGCCGCGCTCACCCTGACGTTCCTCGGCTGTCCCACCACCCAGGGACCCGAGGGGCCCGCCGGAGCGATGGGCGCTCAGGGCCCAGCAGGCGCCGCGGGGCCTCAGGGACCCCGGGGTGACACCGGCGCGGAGGGTCCGCAGGGCGCGATGGGCGTTCAAGGCGCTGAAGGCACGGTGGGGCCGCAGGGCCCGGCTGGACCTCAGGGGCCGCAGGGAGTTCGCGGAGACACCGGCGCGCAGGGGCCCGCAGGCCCGCAAGGCATTCAGGGCCCACCGGGGCAGGTGCTCGTCGTCGATGGCGGAGTCGTCGTCGGCCCACCAGGCGCCTCAGTCATCGTGACGCCGGTGGCGGCCGGTGGGCAGCCGTGCCCGACGGGAGGCGTACGCATCACGCAGCTCACCGACGGAGGTCTCAGCCACGTGTGTAACGGCGCGACCGGCCCGACGGGACTCCAGGGTCCGACAGGTCCCCAGGGCCCGGTTGGTTCGGCTGGTCCCGCTGGTCCGGCGGGTCCCACCGGGCCGCAGGGGCCGGCAGGGACGACCGGTGCCACCGGGGCCGTGGGGCCGCAGGGGCCGGCGGGTCCGCAGGGGGCGACTGGCGCGACGGGGGCGCAGGGTCCGACGGGGCCGCAAGGATTGGCCGGTGCGTCCATCACGGCGACGACGCTGCCGCTGATGAGCGTGCAGTGCTTGACGGGAGGACTGCTGATTGCCTTTCCCGATGGTGGCTCGACGGCGCTCTGCAACGGCGCGACAGGACCGATGGGGCCCGTGGGAATGCAGGGGCCAGCGGGCGCGGTCGGCCCCGGGGGGCCACAGGGTCCACCGGGAGCCCAGGGCCCGGCGGGAGCGACTGGAGCCGCGGGCAACGCAGGCCCTCAGGGACCAGCCGGCCCCGCCGGACCGCAGGGCCCTCCGGGTGCGGTCCTCTACCTCGATGGCGGGGTGGTGCTCACCTCGACCCCGGCGTCGCGGCCGGTGCTCGCGGGCTACACGACGATGACCTACACGGGAGCCTTCGGCAGCCGCGTCGTCGGCAACCAGCTCTGCAACGCGGAGCATCCGGGCTCGCACCTGTGCACCGAGGGCGAGTTCCGCCTCTCGCGGCCCCACATCACCCTCTCCGCGCCCGGCGCGTTCCTCGACTACTCGAGCAGCACCCCGACCGAACCGTCCAACTCGGTCCCCTGCAACAACTTCACCTCGACCCTCACCTACTCGGTGCCCATCGCGCTGCCCAACGGCACCATCGTCACCAACTCCACCACGGCGCCCAATTGCGCCTCGTCGCTCCCGCTCGCCTGCTGCCGGTACCCAACCGTCACGCTGCGCGGCTACACCTCGGCGAGCTACACGGGCGCCCTCGGCAGTCGTGTCGTCGCCAACCAGCTCTGCGATGCCCAGTTCTCCGGCTCGCACCTGTGCACCGAGGGCGAGTTCCGCCTCTCGCGGCCGAACATCACCCTCTCGGCCCCCGGCGCGTTCCTCGACTACTCGAGCAGCACCCCGACCGAACCGTCCAACTCGGTCCCCTGCAACAACTTCAGCTCGACCCTCACGTACTCGGTGCCCATCGCGCTGCCCAACGGCACCATCGTCACCAACTCCACCACCGCGCCCAACTGCGCCTCGTCGCTCCCGCTCGCCTGCTGTGACTGACTCACCCGCGGGAGCCAACGCCGTCTGGCTCGGCGTGTCGGACTCCCGCGAAACCTCTCAGGTTCCTGGTCGACCGCTCAGTTTCCGCGCCTCCGCCGGTCTCCCCGGCAAAGGAGGCAGGACATGAACGGCAAGGTCTGTGTGGTGACGGGCGCAGCGAGCGGCATCGGGCAGCAGCTGTGCATCGAGCTGGCGAAGCAGGGGGCGGTGGTGGTGGCGGCGGCGCGTGACGAGGCGCGCGCAGCCGAGGCGGTGAAGGCCATCATCGCGGCGGCGGGCCCGCAGGCGAAGGTGGAGGCGCTCGCGTGCGACGTCGCGTCGGTCTCGTCGATGAAGCGGGCGTGCGCGACGCTGACGGCGCGGCACCCGAAGCTGCACCTGCTGGTGAACAACGCGGCCGTCTTCAACAAGGAGCGCCGCACCTCGGCGGACGGCCTGGAGCTGGGCTACGCGGTGAACGCGCTCGCGCCCTTCGTGCTGTCGACGCTGCTGCTCGACGCGCTGAAGGCCGGGGCGCCCTCGCGCATCGTGAACATGACGATGGCCCCGACACAGCCGCTCGACTTCGACGACCTGCAGCTCGAGCGGAAGTACTCGCCGCTCAAGGCCCTGCAGTCCACCAAGAGCGGCCACCAGTACCTCACCGCTGCGCTCGCGAAGCGCCTCGACGGCACCGGCGTGTCGGTGGTGACGGTGAACCCCGGCCTCACGCAGTCGAAGCTGCCCACCGAGGCGCCGCTGCCGCTGCGGCTCATCTTCCGCCTCTTCGGGAAGACGCCAGCCAACGGCGCGAAGGTGCCGCTCTCGGCGTGCCTCGACGCGAAGTGGAGCTCGGGCGTCTTCATCTCGGACAAGGGCGCGGCGACGCCGATGCCGCCGTTCATCGAAGACGTCGCCGCCCGCCGCTACATGGAGACGAACGCGAAGCTCGCGGGCCTGTGACTGCTTCCGCTCGACTCTCGCGCGCGCAGCGGTAGAGGGAGGGCGTGCCAGACCGCAGCGTCCCGGTGAGGTTGAGCCTCGGCTCCGAGCCGCCCACGCAGGCGACCGCCGTCATCGCCGACTGGACGGTGCTCGAGCGCCTGCGCCGCGCCGCCATCGGCCTCGCGCTGTGCTGGAGCCTCGCGGGGGTCAGCCTCATCATCCCCGGGCTCCACTTCGTGCTGCCGCCGCTGTTGCTCCTCGCGGGCCCCGCCGTCTTCGTGTGGCGCTTCGTCACCCGCGCGTCCTTCAAGGAGGTGAAGGGCGTGTGTCCGCGCTGCAAGGTGGAGCGCACGCTCGGCATGAGCGGGAAGGAGACCGACGAGACGAACGTCTTCTGCGACGGCTGCGGGAACCAGCTCACCCTGCGCGTGCTGGCCGTTAAGTAGACAGGCCATCAGAGTTGAGCAGGCTCACCACCGGATGCTCAGCGTGTGGGCCTCGATGCACCTGCTCGCCGCCACCTCCTCGGTGGTGGTGGTGGCCCTCGCGCTCTCGCGGCACTCGAACCCCACCTTCCGCCTGCCGCTCGTCCTGGTGGCGGTGGACCAGTTCGTCTGGAACGTGGCGGCCGTCGGCGACGTGCTGACGGGCGACCCCGCGTACAAGTGGCTTGGCGCCCTCGTCACGCCGGTCTTCGGCACCTTCGGCCTGCACTTCCTGCTCGCCTTCACCGGCCGGCTCGCCCGCTTCCGCCGGCTGCTCGGCGCCCTGTACCTGCTGTTCGCCGTCGAGGCGGTGCTCGTGCTCCTCGACTGGCGCACCTCCCTCGTCCACTTCGAGGGGGGGCTGGGCACGCACGCCATCATCGCGGCGGTCAGCAACCTGCCGGTGGTGCTGTTCGGCACCGTCCTGCTGCGCGGGCACCTGCGCGAGGTGGTGAGCGAGTCCGAGCGCCAGCGCACCTGGCTCTTCATCATCGCCATCGCGGTCGGCGTCCCGCTGCTGCTGACTGACCTGTTCTTCGACATGGGCCTCGACGTGCCCCCGCTCGCCACTGCCGGCGGCACGGTGCTCAACACCCTCTTCATCGTCATCACGCTGGGCGTGTCGAACTCGTCGCGCCGGCAGCAGCTTGGCCAGGCGACCCTGCTCGCGCTCGTCGTCGTGGTGTCCTTCCTCACGCTCTTCAACGCGTTCCGCGACCGGCAGGGCGTGCTGGTGCTGTCGATGACGGTGCTGACGCTGGCGCTCGCGGCGGGCGCCCGGCTCGCGTGGCAGATGCTCGCGCGCCGGAACGAGGGGCTGACGCGCTTCGCGACCCTGGGCCGCTTCTCGGCGCAGATGGCGCACGACCTGAAGAACCCGCTGGCCGCCGCACGGGGCGCCGCCGAGCTGCTCGAAGGCGAGGTGAAGGCGCTCGGCAAGGACGAGCTGAGCCACTTCTCGGCGCTGCTCGTGCAGCAACTCGACCGCCTCACCGCCATCATCGACCGCTACCAGCGCTTGTCGCGCATGGAGCTCGAGCGGCAGCCCGTGGACGTGAACGAGCTCGTGGCGCGCGTGTTGTCGCTGCAGGCGTTCGCGCAGGCAGGCGCCGTGACGCTCACCTCGCAGCTCGAGCCCGGCCTGCCGAAGGTGTCGCTCGACCCCGAGCTCGTCTCGTCGGTGCTCGAGAACCTGGTGAAGAACGCGTTCGAGGCGATGCCCGGCGGCGGCACGGTGACGGTCTCCACGGCCCGCCGGGAGAACACGCTCACGCTGGCCGTCACTGACACCGGCCCGGGAATGGACCCGCGCACGCGCGAGCAGGCCTTCCAGCTCTTCTTCACCACCAAGGCGAGCGGCAGCGGGCTGGGCCTGGCCTTCGTGAAGCAGATTGCGCTGGCCCATGGCGGCGACGTGCGCCTCGACTCGCACGAGGGCAAGGGCACCCGCGTCGAGCTGCGGCTGCCGTGCGCCTGAGCGGCCAACACTCCATCGACATCGGGAGCGACCTGCACTGTGCTGCGTCCCATGGCTGATGCTGCGAGCGTGCTGGTGGTCGATGACGACGTCGCGGTGGGCACGGTGCTGGCCGCGCTGCTCAAGCAGAACGGCTTCGACACCACCTTCGTACCGAACGCCCAGGCGGCCCTCGCGACGCTCGAGAAGCGCCCCTTCGACCTCGTGATGTCCGACGTGCGCATGCCCGGCATGGACGGCTTCGAGCTGCTCGCCACCTTGAAGCGCCTGATGCCCGAGGTGCCGGTGGTGCTGCTCACCGCGCACGGCACCGTGTCGATGGCGGTGGACGCCATGAAGGCCGGGGCCGCCGACTTCGTGATGAAGCCCTTCGCGAAGGACGAGGTGCTCTTCTGCGCGCGGAAGGCGCTGGGCCTCACCCAGGGGCCGCGAGGCGCTCCGCCCGCCCAGGAGCTGGCGTCCGACGACGGCATGGTGGGCCGCTCGAAGGCGCTCGACGGCGTGAAGGAGCTCATCGGCAAGGCGGCGTCGAGCCAGGCCACCGTGCTCATCCTCGGCGAGACGGGCACGGGCAAGGAGCTGGCCGCGCGCGCCATTCACGCCCGCTCGAGCCGCGCGAAGGAGCCCTTCGTGCGCCTCACCGGCGGCGCCATTCCCGACACGCTCTTCGAGTCCGAGCTCTTCGGCTACGAGAAGGGCGCCTTCACGGGCGCGGTCAACCGCAAGCCCGGCCGCGTCGAGCTCGCGAAGGGCGGCACGCTCTTCCTCGACGAGGTGGGCGAGCTGTCGATGCCGATTCAGGTGAAGCTGTTGCGCCTCATCCAGGAGCGCGAGTTCGAGCGCGTGGGCGGCACCGAGACGTTGAAGGCCGACGTGCGCTTCGTGGCGGCGACGCACCGGCCGCTGGAGCAGATGGTGAAGGAGGGCAGCTTCCGCGAGGACCTCTTCTACCGGCTCAACGTCATCCCGCTGGTGCTGCCGCCGCTCCGCGAGCGCGCCGACGACATCGAGGCGCTGGCGGCGCACTTCGTGGCTCAGCTCGGAAAGACGCATGGGCGACCGCAGGCGCGCCTCACGCCCCAGGCGCTGGCGGTGCTTCGCGCTCAGCCGTGGCCCGGCAACGTGCGCCAGCTCCAGAACTTCCTCGAGCGGCTCGTGGTGCTGGCCTCGTCGGACGAGCTCAGCGACGCGGACGTGCAGCGCGAGCTCGGCCGCGCGGGAGCTCCCACCGCCGGCGCCGTCACGCCTCCGTCCGCGACTCCGCCCTCGGCGCCCGGCTCGCTCGACGAGAAGCGGAAGGACGCCGAGCGCAGCGCCGTGCAGCAGGCGCTCGACCAGGCGAAGGGCAACCGCGCGCTCGCCGCCCGGCTCCTCGGCGTCAGCCGGCGCACGCTGTATTACAAGCTCGAAGCGCTCGGCCTGAAGTGACCCATCACGTGGAGCCCCGGCCGACAGGTGTGCAGACCGCTCCCTGGCACACCCCGCCACCCCGCCAGGCCGCGCTCGTCGCCGCCGTCGTCGCCCGCAGCGCCCGGAGCTACCGCCGGCTCGAGCTCATCGTGTGGGCCGCGTGCCTGTTCATCGTCGGGCTGGTGGCGGCGACGTCGGGCAGCGGCGCGCTCAGCGCGTTCACGGAGGGGCTCGCGCTGGTGACGGTGATGTTCGGCGCGCCGGTGTCGGTCTTCTCGGCCCTCAACCGTTCGCGCATCCGCCAGCTCGCCACCGATGGCGTCCTCGCACCGGCGACCGTGACTGCCTCACGGCTGGTGGGAGCGCCTGGAACCGCCATCGCCGAGGTGACCGTCACGTTCGTCCGCGGTGACGGCCGAGCAGTCGCCGCGCGCGCGTCGGGTGTGCCTGCCGGGCTGCAGGTTGGCGCGGCGGCGAGGGTGCTGGTCGTCGAGGCCACGCCTCCTCGCGTCGGCCTCGTCCTGCCCGACGACGCGCTCATCGTGGCGCGCGTGGAATGAGCCACGGGTTCGAGCGCCGTCTTGATGCCGCGCGCGAGCAGCACCACCTTCAGCCGGTTGGCAGGAACCAGAAGTTCGAGGAGCCCGAGGGCAGGTAGATGAAGCCGCGCAGGAGCGGCAGGTACCGCCAGCGGTTGTAGACGCCGTTGGCGCCGTCGGGCGGGGTCGGGCCCGTTGTCGCCTGCAGGCTCGTCTCGAAGGTGACCGGGTCGATGCGGACGACCGTGCCGCCCGCGCGGGGTTTGAAGAAGTACGCGTCGAGCGAGCTCACGTACTCCAGCCCGGCGCCGCTCTGGGCCATCGTCGTCGCGTGCGTGCCGGTGAAGGTCACGTCGGTGGCGGTCGAGCCCGGGTTCGTCGTCACCAGCAGGCCCTGCCGCTGCGCCACCCGGTACAGGTTGCTCGCGAAGAGCACGCGGCTGCGGGTGGTGTCGAAGGCCGACGCCGACGCGCTGACGACGTCGTTGTTGGCGTAGCCCGGCCGCGCGGCCAGCGTCTCCCAGGTGGCGGTCGTGGCGCTCCACTTCCTGAAGTTGCCGCCGACGAAGGTGTACACGTCGTCGGTGAGCGCGTCCTGGGCGTAGGGGCGGTCGATGTTCGGCCCGCCCGTGGCTCCTGCGGGGAAGGCGCCCTGCGGGTCCCAGTCGTTGGTGGTGAGGTTGAAGGCATCGACGAAGGTGTTGTTCTTGTTCCCGGTGCCCCAGTTCGAGCCGGCCGACAGCTTGAAGATGCGGCCGCGCGCGCGAACGTACTGGAGCGCGTAGTACAGGTGCGTCGAACTCGGCCGACCATCGGAGTAGTAGTCGACGTCGATGCTGATGGTGGAGCCGGGGCTCGGACCACGCAGGAGCCTCCAGCGAGGCTGATCCGCCTGCAGGTCGATGTCGTACGCCTCGTTCCCGGCCCAGTCGCCGTGACCGCCCGCGCAGGCGAGGTACACGCGGTTGTTGTCACGATTCACGGCCAGCCCGTTCCACGCGTTGATGCGCGCGGTGGGCGCGACCATCATCGTGGCGTTGAAAGGGTCAACCACGCGGAGCCCCGAAAGCGCCGAGCCGGGCACCTCGAGCCACTGCCACGCGACCGCGCCCGACCGCCAGGCAGGGACGCCGGCGTCGATTGGCCCGGGGCTCCCGCCTGCCGCGACAGTGCCGCCAGCGGAGCCGCCTGCCGTGGAGCCGCCTGCCGTGGAGCCGCCTGCCGTGGAGCCGCCAGCCGTGGAGCCGCCTGCCGTGGAGCCGCCAGCCGTGGAGCCGCCAGCCGTGGAGCCGCCAGCCGTGGAGCCGCCAGCCGCGGAACCGCCAGCCGCGGAGCCGCCAGCCGTGGAACCGCCAGCCGCAGTTGAGCCTCCAGCTGTGGAGCCGCCCGCCATCGCTCCTCCTGCGGTGCCTCCTCCCGTCGCAGAACCTCCGGCAGTGCCAGACCCTCCGTCAAACGAGCTGATGGATGCGTCGCAGGAGAGGAACAGCGTCACCGTCATCGTCGCCACGCAGCCTCGGAGCATTGGCTGAGTATGAAGCCAGCCGCCCACTTGATGAAGCTCGTGGTTGCTGCGAGCGCCAGCCCCGAGCGCCCCGCGGTGGACGCCGGCCTCGACGGCGGCCCAACGGTCGATGCCGGCGACAGCGCTTCATCCGGGAACGCGCCTCGGGAGTACGCCGTAGGCTGCAGCTCCTCGGCGGTCGGCCCCGCCCTGGTTCTCGCCGTCCTGGCTCGTTCGACGTCGAGGCGCTCGTCGCCCGGCGTACCGGCGAAGAACGAGCTGACCTGCGTCACGCCGGGTCGCGTCCGCGTTGAACTCACACTCGCGTTCAGCCGAGGATGCGAGGCGATGACTCCTGGGATGACGGGCCGGGTCCCAGTCTTCGCGAACCCTGGCCGGGTGCCGTTGCCCCCGGTGGACCCGTCACGACCGACTGGCGGGCGGATGAAGGGCTTCGGGCTCCTGCACCTCCTCGAGTACGCGCAGGCGAAGTACGGCGCCGAGGTGATGCAGCCCTGGGTCGAGCAGCTGCCTGCGCCGCTCCAGCGCTACACGGTGACGGCCGGGCTCACCTCCATCGGCTGGCTCCCCATGGAGCTCTACTTCTCTGCCATCGAGCACCTGGTGAAGACGCAGCACCACGGCGACGTGCGCGCGGCCCTCGACATCGGCCACGCCATGGCCGCTCGCGACATCGGCGCCTTCTTCCGAACGGCGATGAGCTTCGCGACGCCGCCGACTGTGTTCTCCCTCGCCGGCCGCTTCTGGCGCAGCTACTTCGACTTCGGCGAGCTGGCGGTGACGAAGAAGCAGCCCCCGACCGCGGACGCCGAGCTGCGCGACTGGCCGCTGAGAGCCGAGGTGGCGTACCACGAGCTCGCGGGGTCCTTCATCGCGTGGATGGAGGCGTCGAAGGCGAAGGACGTGAGGCTGACGCGCTTCGAGCTCACCTCACCCGGGCTGCTGTCCCTCACGATTCACTGGAGCTGAGATGCCGACGCTGCGCCTCGTCGCCATGGCCGACACGCACGGCGCCCACCACCGCCTCGAGGTGCCCGACGGCGACGTGCTCATCCACGCGGGCGACCTCACGCCCCGCGGCACCCGCCCTCAGCTCGAAGAGGTGACGCGGTGGCTGCGCTCGCTGCCGCACCGCCACAAGCTCGTCGTCGCCGGCAACCACGACTTCTTCGTCCAGGAGCAGCCTGCGGAGGCGCGGCCGCTCTTCCAGGGCCTCACCTACCTCGAAGACTCGGAGACGACCGTCGAGGGCCTGCGGGTCTGGGGCAGCCCCTGGCAGCCGTGGTTTCACGACTGGGCCTTCAACCTGCAGCGCGGCCCCGACCTCGACGCGAAGTGGCAGCTCATCCCCGAGGGCGTGCACGTGCTGGTGACGCACGGACCGCCGGCCGGGCTGGGGGACCGCTGCTGGGACGGACGGCGCGTCGGCTGCGAGGACCTGCTGCGCCACCTGGACCGCGTGCGGCCGAAGCTGCACCTGTTCGGGCACATCCACGAGGACCGGGGCGAGTGGCGGCACGGCGAGACGCGCGTGGTGAACGTGACGACGAGCGACTGCGAGCTGCCCTGCACCGTGCTCGACGTCAGCACCTGAAGCGACGGTGACTGGTTTCTGCCGACCCGCGCGGAACGATGGTAGACGCGCGGCTCCCTCACGAAAGGAACCACTCCATGACGAACCGGCTCTCGATTGTCGCAGCTGCACTCCTGATGGCCTGTGGCGGGCCCGGCACCAGCGGAAACACAGGTGGTGGCAGTGCCGGGGGCGGCGGCGCAGGCGGGAGCGCCGCGGGTGGCAGCGCGGGTGGCAGCGGCACGGGGAACATCGCGTGCGTCGCCGGCCAGCAGTGCAACTGCAACTCCGGCACGTGCACGCTGGTGTGTCCAGGGACCGGCGATTGCCAGACGAACTGCACGGGCGCGACCTGTACCGTCAACTGCGCCGGGAGCGGCATGTGCCAGCTCACCTGCGCCGCGGGCGCGACGTGCACGTTGAACTGCGCGAGCGGCAACTGCCAGCTCAACGGCATGAGCGCCGTCTCCACCACCCACAACTGCAGCGCAGCGCCTTCGTGCCAGCAGACCTGCGTGAGCGTGGCCTCGTGCAAGCAGAACGCTGGCACCGGCACAGCGAACTGCACCGGCTGCAACTGAGGGCGCCTCGATGAGCACCGAAGAGGAGCTGCGGGCCGAGCTCGAGAAGCTCAAGGCCGAGAACGAAGCGCTGAAGAGCCGAGGGGCGAAGGGCATCTCGATGAAGGTGTCTGAGAAGGGCGCGGTGAGCATCTACGGCATGGGGCGCTTCCCGGTGACGCTCTACATGGAGCAGTGGCTCAAGCTGCTCGACATGGCCGACGACATTCGCGCCTTCATCAAGGACAACGAGGCGAAGCTGAAGAAGAAGGAGTGACACGCGCCGGTGTCGCTGGCGGCCGGCGGGCTCGACGAGGAGGACGCACCGGGTACGGTTGCCAGGTGCGACCCCTCGTTGGCGCTGTGCTGGTGCTGGCTGCGTGTGGAGCGCCCACGGTCGGACTCGATGGCGGCAGCGACCCGGGCGACGCGGGCGCGGTCATGGCCGACGCTGGTTCGCTGGCAGACGCGGGCTCCGCGTCCGACGCGGGGGCCTTGTCTGATGCGGGCTCCGTCTTCGACGCGGGGAGCGTCATCGACGCCGGGGCGCTGGCGTCCGACGGAGGCGCCACGTCTGAGGACGCAGGCTCTGTCCTCGACGCGGGGCTGCTCGACGGCGGCGCCCTGTCCGAGGACGCGGGCTCTGTCCTCGACGCGGGGCTCGTCAATGACGGTGGAGTGCTGCCGGTCTCCGACGGCGGCGCCCTGTCCGAGGACGCGGGCTCTGTCCTCGACGCCGGCCCGTCCGACGGCGGCGTGCTGGGTGACGGTGGCGCAGCACAAGATGCCGGCGGTTCGCCCGTCGATTCCGGAGCGGCTGACGCAGGCCCCTTCGTCGACGCGTGCGCCTCCCAGATGGCGGCGTGCCCGGCGATGCCGAGCATCACGGAAGGTGGCGGGCTGCGCGCCATCAACCGCTGTGCCTTCCCGATGGGGTTGGCCGCGGGCTCCTTCGGCAACACCGCGCTCCTCGACGCCCTCGCGCTGCGCACCACGCCGGTGACGGTCGCGCAGCTCGTCGCCGACACGAACCGGGTCGCCACCCAGACGACGATGGCGCCCGGCAACCCTCCAGGCCTCGCGTACGCGTTCCGCTGGAACATGGAGGACGACACCTCCACCACGTGGATTCCCCAGGGCATCACCGGCAGCGCCGACGCGACCGCGAGCGGGCTCTGGGCCGGCCGCCGCGTGGTGCTGGTGAGCTGGTACGAGGACGCGGGGCTGCAGAAGGGCGTGCGCATCGCCTTCGTCGACGTCACCACGCCCAGCGCGCCGCGCTACCGCTTCGCGCTGCTCGTCCAGCCCACGGGCACTCCTGCCGCGCCCAGCTTCACGCAGGTCGATGCGCACGCGGGCGGCATGGTCTGGTTCGGCTCGTACCTCTACATGGCGCAGACGGGCAGCGGCTTCCGCGTGTTCGACCTGACGCGGGTGATGCAGGTGGCCACCGACCTCGACGTGATGGGCTGCACCGCGACGACGTGCCGCGCCGGCCTCTACAAGTACGTCCTTCCGCAGGTGGCCGCGTACACCGACCTCTCGAGCTGCAACCCGCTCTTCTCGTGGGTGTCCCTCGACCGGGCGAGCTCGCCTCCCGCGCTCGTCTCGGGTGAGTACTGCAGCGGCACCGCCTGCTCCGCGCCCCTCGCCGGTCGCGTCTTTCACTGGCCGCTCGACGCCGCGACGGGCCGGTTGCGTGGCGCGACGACCTGGCCGACCTTCGCGGCGTACATGGGCCACCGCCAGGTGCAGGGTGGGGCCTTCCGCGCGGGCGTCACCTGGCTCTCGTCGAGCGCGCCGCCGGCCGGCGCAGGGGCGCTCTACACCGTCAACGCCACCCGCGGCCTCACCTCGCAGTTCATCGACGCGCCAGAGGACCTGATGGTGGATGAGGCGAACGGCGTGCTGTGGAGTCAGTCGGAAGGCGCTGGAGACCGGGTCGTGGTGGCCGTTCGGTTCACCAGCTACCCGCTGCCGTGAGGAGCGGCTCTCCGAGCCAACGAAGGGCATGCGACGCGATGACGCCGTCGCGCACCTGCTAGGATGCGCGCATGAGACGCTCCCTGGGGTGGAGCAGTGTCGCCGCGGTGTGCCTGGCCGCGTGCGTGACGCAGACGAAGCCACCGTCGCAGCTCGCCGAGGGCTGCCTCGTCAACACCGACTGCCAGGCGCCGCTGGTGTGCGCGTTCCGCCGCTGTCACCAGCAGTGCACCGACGACCGTGACTGCACCCGACCCAGCCGCTGCGTGCCAGCCGACCGTCCCTTCAACGTGTGCCTGCTTCCCCAGGACGTGCCCGACGGCGGCTGCCGCTACAACAGCCAGTGCCCCGAAGGCCTCGTCTGCAACCGCGACTTCGAGTGCCGGGCCGAGTGCCTGGGCACCATCGACTGCCTCCCGGGCCAGGTGTGCGTCGAGCGCGGCTGCGCCTTCCCGGACGAGGAGGTGGACGGCGGCTACGTCGTCCCGTCCGGCGCGCAGGTCGTCAGCGGGGTGTGCCGCTACCACTCGGACTGCGCCCAGCCGCTCGCCTGCCTCGGCGGCGTGTGCCTCGCCGAGTGCCGTGAAGACCGCGACTGCGCCGTCGGCTTCTCGTGCCAGAGCGGCCGCTGCGCCGTGCCGATGATGGACGCAGGGTCGGACGGTGGAGCCCGGTGCATCTACTCGAGCGACTGCGAGCTGCCGCTCGTCTGCCGTAGCGGCGCCTGCGTGCCCGAGTGCCGCCAGGACCGGGACTGCGCGGCCGGCTTCTCGTGCCTGTCCACGCGGTGTGTG
This sequence comes from Myxococcaceae bacterium, assembly GCA_016793095.1. Classification (GTDB taxonomy): domain Bacteria; phylum Myxococcota; class Myxococcia; order Myxococcales; family Myxococcaceae; genus Xiheimicrobium. The sequence continues at coordinate 49,921 of JAEUJQ010000002.1, forward strand.
CCGACGCCTCCAGGCGGCCCCGACGCGTCCGTCCCCTCGGGCTACGGCCAGCCCTGCACCCTCACCAGCCAGTGCGCGCCGCAGCTCGACTGCCGCAACGGCGCCTGCCTCTTCGAGTGCGTGAGTGCGCGCGACTGCAACCCGAGCCTCGTCGAGTGCTGCGTCTCGAACCGCTGTGTCCGCGGGCCCATCTGCAGCGGCGGGCTGCTCGACGCGGGCGTCCTCCCTGACGGCGGAGCGCGCGACGCCGGGGTGCGCTGCCGCAACGCGCTCGACTGCGACGACGGCCAGTTCTGCAACGGCGCCGAGACGTGTGTGCTGGGCGTGTGCGTAGCGGCCTCGCGGAGCGTCTGTGACGACGGCAACCCCTGCTCCACCGACCTCTGCAACGAGTCGGCCCGCACGTGCGCGTACCAGTCCATCGGCCCGCAGGACGTCGATGGCGACGGCCACTATGCGTCCTCGTGCGGCATGGGCGCCGATGACTGCGACGACTCGGACCCGACCGTGTACGCCGGCGCGCTCGAGCGCTGCGACCTCAAGGACAACAACTGCAACGGCCGCGTCGACGAGAACGTCTGGCAGGAGCAGCCGGGCGCGCGGCAGGTGCTGCTGCCCAGCCCGCTCTACGGCTTCGAGGCGGGCCCGGCCTTCGTGATGCAGGACGGCGGCGTCGTCGAGCTCATCGTCGCGGCGGACAAAGCCAACGGCACCTACGACGCCCTCGTCCTGGACGCGCAGACCATGACGGTGAGCGCGTCACCCCGCTCGCTCTTCGGCTCGCTGACGGCGTGGGACTTCTGCCGCGGCGCGTTCGGCAAGCGCGTCTTCGTGCCCCGCGTCTTCGAGAGTCCCTCGCAGCGGCTCGTCACTGGCGTCACCGTCGAGGCGATTGGACCGGCCGGCGGCTGTTGCGCGGCTCCTGGTCAAAATGACCCGTGGCGAATTCGCCTGCAGGCCCACCTCTTCGACCGCGGCCTCACGACGAGCCAGCGCAGCTGGAGCCAGGCGTGGACCGGCGCGTTCATGACAGGCACCAACGGCTGTCCCGACCCGCTGAGCCCGAACGACCAGTCGCTGTTCAATCAGAACTCCTCCCAGCTCGCGGCCGTCTGGATTCCCCAGCGCGCCGTCTGGCGGCTCTTCTGGGCGGACAGCAGCCAGACCCTCTTCACCGAGACGTTCGGCGCCGACGCGGGGGTGGGCGTGCAGCCGCTGCTCTCGACCCCGTTCACCTCGCGGCACTCCGGCAGCTCGGTACGCGGCGTCTTCGCCGACACGACCCCCGAGGGGGTGCTCGTCGTCTGGGACCAGGACGCCACGACGGCGGTCGGCCAGCCGCACCTCGAGGTGGCGTTGTTCGACTTCGACCTGAACGCGCCCCTCTGGGGTCCGGTCGCCCTCAACTCGGCCGCCTCTGCGCCGGTCGAGCTCTGGCGGGACGGCGCGGACTTCATGCTCGCCTACACGAGCAACAGCCAGCTCTGGCTCCAACGACTCCGCCCTGCGGCGCGCGCCGTCAGCCCGCGGGCGCTCGTGCGTGACGCAGTCGCGTCGAGGGAGCTCCGCTCGCGGCTCTTCCCGGCTCTGGCCAGGTGGAACGGCGGCCTCGCGATGGCCATCCGCACTGGCACGACGTTGACGTTCGGCTCGGCCCGCTGGGACCTCGACGGCGGCGTCTCGAGCGTCGACCTGCCGTGGGACTCGCCGCCCGGCAGCCCGCCCGTTCTGGTGCCCATCGACGCGCGGCGGGTTGGTGTCGTGTGGGCCGAGAGCCGCGACGGCGGGTCGGGGCCCCTCATGCGCACCATCATGGAGTGCGGCCCCTGACGAACGCCACGCCCGGCCTCGTCAGAGCCGCGCTTCGAGGGACTTCTCGAGGTCGGTGATGGCCTTCGAGAAGCTCTCGATGCCTTCGGCGAGCTTCTCCTTCGCCATGCGGTCATCGGCGTGCATCGCGTCGAACGCGCGGCGGTCGAGGCTGAGCTTCGGCTCGCCCTTCTTCGTCGAGGGGTCGAGCTTGCGCGGCAGCGGCCCCTGCATCGCCTCGAGCTCGGCGAGCAGCTTCGGCGCGATGGTGAGCAGGTCACAGCCCGCGAGCTCGGTAATCTCCCCGACGTTCCGGAAGCTCGCGCCCATCACCTCGGTCTTGTACCCGTGGGTCTTGTAGTACTCGTAGATCCGCGTCACCGACAGCACCCCGGGGTCCTCGGCGGGCGCGTAGGACGTCTTGCCGGTGCTCTTGAGGTACCAGTCGAGGATGCGACCCACGAAGGGTGAGATGAGCGTCACCCCTGCCTCGGCACACGCCACCGCCTGGTGGAAGCCGAAGAGCAGCGTCAGGTTGCAGTGAATGCCCTCCCGCTCGAGCACCTCGGCGGCCTTGATGCCCTCCCAGGTGGACGCGAGCTTGATGAGGATGCGCTCCTTCCCGATGCCACCCTTCGCGTACATCGCGATGAGGTCGCGCGCCTTCTCGACGCTCTTGCCGGTGTCGTACGAGAGCCGCGCGTCGACCTCGGTGGAGACCCGCCCGGGCACCACCTTGAGAATCTCCATGCCGAACTCGACGGCGAGCCGGTCGACCGCGCGCGCCGCGATGGCGCCCTTCGACGGGTCCTTGCTGTCGGCGCGGGCCCACTCGAGCGCGGCGGTGACGAGCGACTGGTACTGGGGCATCGCGGCGGCGGAGGCGATGAGCGAGGGGTTCGTCGTCGCGTCGCGCGGCTTGAACTTCTGAATCGACGCGAAGTCGCCGGTGTCTGCGACGACGACGGTGACGGCCTTGAGCTGCTCGAGGAGGCTGGACATGGCCGCGAACCTACCTGACGACGGCTCTGGTGTGCGTCAGAAGCGGGTGTGGGCCTGGACGTCGGCCCCGAGCACCGTCGCGCGCGATCAGCTCGTGGTGCGCGACGGCCGGGGCCAGTGGACGCCGGCGTTTCGTCAGGTCCGCGGCGAGCTTCTATGCTCTTCGCGATGGCCGCGCGGCGCCGTTCTCTGAGTGTGGGCCTCGACGCGCAGGTCACGGATCCGCGCCTTCGAGCGCGATCGCCTCGGAAGGTCCTCGTGGTCGGCGAAAATACCCCGCGTGCTTCGGGGCGAGTTGGGAGTTCGTGGTGCAACGTTGGTCGATTCGCCAGCGCTCACCAGGGTGTTCGACGTGCTCGCAGAGGAAGCGTTCGACGTCATCGTCGTCGATCCCTTCGTTGCAGGTGGAGGACTCGACTTCGTCAACGCGCTGAAAGAGGACGCAGCTGAGCACGAACGGACGAAGGCGACCCTCTACGGCGCTCGGGGGAACTCCGCGTTTCTTCGTGGTGTCCCGCCTCCGGCACTGGAGACGCTTGTTCTGGCACGCTCACGCCACGCGTTGACCCCGGTCATCGTGCTCCCGCTGAGCGACAAGCCGACCTACGCGATTGTCGTGCAGCCGCCGAAGGCCAGCGTTCTTCGCAACATGAACCAGCTGCCGATTGCGACCGCCGTCATGACCGTCACGGCGGCACAGTTTTTCGGAACCACGAGCGCGCTCGCGTAGCCGCCCTGGAGGAAGACGTGAGGTCTCCTGCGAAGCCAACGGCGGAGCGACTGCGGGCGATCTTCAGCGGGCTCGGGTACGGCGTGGCTGACAACGCCTACTTCGAAAGCGGAGGCCTGCTCGTGTTCGAGAAGCCGCCGCCTGGACCGGATGGCCAGGTTCAGGTCATGGAGCGACTGGTCTTCATCTATCCGAGTGAAGGCGAGTGGGCTGTGCGGGTCACAAATCATGGCGGTCCGCACTGGCTTCGTCGAGGCGGTGCTGAGGAAGACATCGTGTCGGCTGCGCTCGAGGTGTTGCGGTGCGCGGAGCACCGGTGGGAACCCTCGGACCACTGGACCAGGAGCCCGTAGCCCCGCGCGTTGCTGGTCGGACACGACGGAGAAGACGAACAAAGCGCGACTCCGTGGAGGCGCACAAGGAGCGCGAGCCGGTGAAGGCTGGTTCAAGGGCGGAGCTGGCGAGAAGACTGAGGGTGCTGCGAGGCTGAAGGGGCGACAGAGAACGCTGCTCGTCGGGAAGCGGCTGTTCCACGACGCGGCGGATCCCCGGCTCGCCCGTGACGGGTACATCGCGTGCTCGAACTGTCACCCGGACGGCGATGAAGACGGGCTCGTCTGGGACTTCACTGATCGCGGCGAGGGCGGCATCACCATCGACTTCCGGTTCACGCCTGGCGGCATGCCGACGCGCGCCGGGCTCGTGTGGACCGATGGCGAAGGAGGCGTCTCGTTCGAAGCGTTCGACGCCGCGGGCCAGCGCATCGGACTGATCGGGCCCTTCTCGGGCAACGGCTTCCCCGATCTCACGGTGGCGAACACCACTGGCGAGGACCGCTTCTTCGGCGCGGTGTCTCCCACCGGCATCTCTCGCATCCGCGTCTTCAACTCGCTCGGCGGCGTCGAGATCGACCACGTGCAGTACGGCCGCTGACGCTCACCGGGTGAAGGGCCAGCCGCTCCGACGTGCCGTCGCCTCGCGCGCGCGAACGAAGAGCGCGAGGAGCCGCTGGGCGACCGCCTGCGTCGTGCACAGGTAGCGCTGCACCTGCCCGAGCCGCGCCGGGACGGTCACCACCCAGTGCGAGACGGCGAACGACAGCGTCGGGAGGTTGAGCTCGGGACTCATCGTGGAGGTCGGCGAGTGCATGCACACCCACCTGAGCAAGCCTCCTGCCACGTGTGATTCCGCAGGTCCCCGGCGCAGCACGTGGCAAGAAGACCGCGCTAGTCTGGCCCCGTGACCGCGCAGCGCAAACTGCAGATGTCGTACGAGGAGTATGTCCGCCTCGAGGCAGCGACTCCGGAGACGAAGCATGAGTTCCTCCGGGGTCAGGTCTGGGCGATGGCGGGCGGCACGCCGGAACACGCCCTGTACGCGAGCAATCTGCTCAGGCACATCGGCAACCTGCTCTCCGGGAAGCCGTGCAGCCCCTTCGGCTCTGACCTCCGGGTACGAATCGACGCCACGGATCGAACGACGTATCCCGACGCCATCGTCATCTGCGGCCCGCGCGCTCTCTCAACCACCGATCCCCTCGCCGTCACGAATCCGGTCGTCATCGTCGAGGTCACCTCGGACAGCACGGAAGCCGATGACCGCGGCGAGAAGTTCGCCCACTACCGCCACGTCAGCTCGCTCAAGGAATACGTGATCGTCAGTCATCGGCAACGGCGCATCGAGGTGTATCGGCGCGACGGCAATACCTGGACGCTGCGCGAATACCGCCCGCGAGAAGAGGTGGAGCTCGCCAGCCTCGGCGTCCGCCTCCCGGTCGATGCAGTCTACGACGACCCGACGAAGCCGGAGCCCTGACGACTCACGGCACGGCGCACGGAAGCTGCGCGGCGAGCGGCGTGTCAGGCGCCACACACACCAGGACGCCCTCGAGCGGCCCACACCTCGCGCCGTGCAGGTCGGCCGCGCGCGCCGCGATGGCGCCCTTCGACGGGTCCTTGAGCTGCTCGAGGAGGCTGGACATGGCCGCGAACCTACCTGCCGACGGCTCTGGTGTGCGTCAGAAGTTCCGCCCACTTCGGTGGGGCTGGCGATGACACGCGCACGGCGGTGGCCGACGGCTCGTCCTCCCATCGTCGAAGCCAACCCACCGGAGGTCTGCATGCGAAACCTGATGCCGCTGTTCGTCGCCGTCGCCATCGTCTCGAGGCCCGCGCTTGCCGGAGACGTCGAGAAGACGGTCGCCCAGAAAGACGCCTGGTCGGCGCGCGCCCGCATGCTCGAGGAGAAGACCCGCGCGGTGAAGGACGCCTGCGGCGCACAGGTCACGGCGACCTTCGACAAGAGCAGCTACGCGGCGTTCGACCCGCTCGTGGATCGCACTGAAGCGCCATGCCGGGACGTGCTGAACACCCTGGTCGCCCTCTGCGCGAGCCCAGCGGGGAAGGCCGGCGTCGCGAAGGTCCGCGAGGTCTCCTGTCGCTTCTCTTCCGTCGGCACGAAGCTGACCTTCGAGGGCCACACGCTCAAGGTGTGGATCGACCCGGCGAAGAGCTCGATCGAGGGCCTCAAGAAGGGCAGCTCCAGCTGGAAGAGCGCCCTGGAGGAGCTGCTTTGACCTGAGCGGCCGCGAGGTCACGCAGCCACCCTCGACGAGCTCGCCGGGGCATTGGGGCGGAGCCCGTCGACGAAACACCGACGCCTACAACCTCGACCTCTCGGAGCGCCGCGCGAAGGCCGTGGTGGACGCGCTGACGAAGCGGGGCATCGACCGCGCTCGGCTGGCGTCGAAGGGCTTCGGGAAGTCGAAGCCGGTGGCGGACAATGCGACCGCTCAGGGTCGCTCGCTCAACCGACGAGTGGAGGTGTCAGTCGTCCCGTGACGCCGGCTGGAGCTCTCGAAGCTCGTCAAGCCGAGCCGGTCTCCGTCGTGCCGTGCCTCAGAACCACCAGGTCGCGGCGGCCGCGAACGCGAGCTGCGAGCACACGAGCAGGCCGGCGAGCGGCAACAGCACGAGAGCGCCGTAGCCGGAGTAGTCGTTGTGGCTGAGCACGTCACCGACGATGCCGCTCGCCGTGAGCGCGCCGAGCACCAGGTTGACGGCGCTCCAGGCAATCGCGGGCAGGCCGCCGCACAGGAAGCCCCCGGCGCTCGAGAGGGCGACGAGCGCCGCGAGCACGAGGCGCACGGGGTGCGTGCGGGACCACGGCCACCGGTCTCCATAGCCGAGCAGGAAGGCTGCCGCGGCGAGCAGCGGGGCCAGGAAGAGGAGCGCGCGCATCGCGGCGTCAGTCTGACCCTTCGCAAGGTGAGGTGGAAGTTCGCCCCGCCAGATGCGCGTGCCCAGGCGGAGTCTTCAGCTGCGCGACGACTGCCGACGTGCTTGTTCCGCTGCAGCAGCACGGCGTTCATGAGCGCGCCGCAGGCCAGACCTTCTACCTGAGCGAGCGGCTTCGTGCTGCGTCAGAAGCCTCCGCTGGCGACGAGCGCGGCGCCACCGCCCGGCAGCGGCGCGACGCCGAGCTCCTGCAGGAAATCACCCGTGGGCCGCCGGTCGTACTTCGCGAGGTCTGGCGTGGTGACGAGGGAGACGATGCCGGCACCGAGCGCGAGCCCCGAGACGATGAAGCCAGACACGCCGAGAGCCGTGAGCGCGTCGGCCTGCTGCATTCGGCGGCGGGCGTCCTGGATCGACTGCAGGCAGCCCTCGCGCGTGAGGAAACAGCCGGTCCCTGCGTCCGCCTGAGCGTTGAGCGCCCTGTCCTCCTTCTGCGCCTGAGCGCGCAGCGGGCCGAGGTAGCCGAACTGGTACGCGGCGCTCGCCGCCAGTCCCGCCGCGCCGACGCCCACGCCCATCCACCCGAGCAGCCGGTGCCACCCACGCGCGCTCGACAGCTCGGCCCGCAGCTCGGGCGTGGGCTCGAAGACGAGCTCGAGGCGCTCCACCGAGGACGAGGCGAGGGCCACCTTGCGGCGCACCGGGTAGAAGCCGCCGCGCTCGAAGACGAGCAGGTGTGGACCGGGCACGAGCTTGAGCGGCGAGGTCCCCAGGAGCCCGGTGCGTTCGCCATCGACCGTGGCCGTCACCTGGTCCTCCGACGCCTGCACCGTCACCTCGGCCCGTGGCGCGTCGGGCTCGGGCGAGGGCACGAGCTCGACCTCGAGCTCCCCGCCCTCGAGCGCGTTCACCGACCTCTCGACGCTGCGGTAGCCGTCACGGCGCGCTGACAGCACGCGGGCGCCCGGCATCACGGCCAGCTTCTGCACGTCAGGCGTCGTGCCGACGCGAAGGCCATCGACGAACAGGTCCACTCCCGGCACCGGGCAGCGGACCCGCACCGTCGCGACGTTCACCGTCGTCGGCTTGAGCTCGATGGCGATCTCGAGCACGCCTCCCGCGGGCACCGAGAGCTCCCGATAGAGCGGCTCGTGTCGCGGAGCCTTCGCCGCCAGCACCAGCTTGCCCGCCGTCGCCAGCACGGGCGCGGCGAGCGGCGACGTGCCAAGCGCACGCCCACCGATGGACAGCTCGACACCGTCGAGGGGCGCCGAGACGTGCACCTCGCCCAGCTTCGCGCGCTGCGCCGACCGGATATTCCGCACGCGCTCGAGCCGCTGGGCGTCGAAGGTGGTCTTCATCGAGAGCAGCTTGTCGGCCGTCAGCACGGCGGGCTCGGGCCGGTCGAGCTCGGCGTAGAGGATGACGAGGTTGAGCAGCACCGCCGGGCGCTCGCCGAAGGTCGCGACCCGCTGCATCTCCTCGAGGGCCTGCTCCTTGTTGCCCTGGGCGTACAGCCGCGTCGCCAGCTCGAAGCGCCGCTTCGCCTCGTCCGTCGCAACGTCCTCCGCGCGCGCCAACCCGGCGGCGAGCACCACCAGCACTGCGAGCGTCTTCGTCATTTCAGCCCCCCGGCTTCGATGTCGCTCTCGAGCCCATTGTGCTGCTGAACGCCCGCGTCGCGCCTCTTCAACCTCGTCTGCGGCACGCCACCATCACGCCGTGGGGCGAGACCAGCGGGTGCGCCACCATCGACGCCTGCGTCATCGGCCTCCTGGACGAGCCCCGCGTCGGGACGGAGCGCAGCGCCGGCATCGATGGGCGGCAGCGGCGGCGTGACGGTGAAGACACCCGCGTCCACCGACGGTGGCGTCGCGGTGGGCCCGAGGGTGCGGACGACGACCGCGCCCACCACGACCGCAGCGACCAGCACCAGCGCAGGGATGAAGCGGGCCGCGGGATGGCGCGCGGGCGCACGTGGCTTCCCCTCCTGCTCCGTCGGGGCTTCGCTCGCGGGCCCTGGAGGAGCCGGGACGGGCGACGGCGCGACCCGCTCGAGCACGAGGGGCTGGTGCGCGGGTTGAGCCGCCGCGTTCACCGGTCCACCGACGCGTGGCACCGTGCGCTCGAGGTTCGGGTCGGAGGTGGGCGCTGGCGGCTCCGGCGTCGCCCGGTCGCGAATCGGCTGGTGCGTGTCTGCCAGTCGCTCTTCGGGGCGGGCGGCGGCCTCTTCCCAGCTCGTGAAGGGCCGGAGGACCCGGGCGAACGCCGCGGCGGTCGGGAAGCGCTCGGCCGGCGCGACGCGCAGAGCCTGGTGGATGATGTCGGCGAGCGCAGGCGGAACGCCCGGGCGACGCTCATTCACCGGGGGCGTGCGGCCACTGAGCACCAGGGACGCGAGCTCGGCGAAGCTCTCGGCGTAGTACGGGACTCCGCCCGAGAGCGCTTCGTAGAGCACCACGCCGAGCGCGTAGACGTCGGCCCGCGCGTCGACGTCGTGAGCCCCGCGCATCTGCTCGGGCGCCATGTAGAGCGGGGTGCCCATGGCCGTCCCCGCCGAGGTCACGGTCATCGCGCCCGTGCGCTGCGAGTCGAACTTCGAGATGCCGAAGTCGAGCACCTTGAGGAAGGGCCTGCCGTCGCGCTGGGTGACGAAGAGGTTGTCGGGCTTGAGGTCGCGGTGGACGATGCCTGCCCGGTGCGCCGCGTCGAGGGCCTCGGCGGCCTGCCCCACCAGGTCGCACGCGAGCCCGATGGGCAGCCGGCCCTGGTCCCGGAACAAGCCCGAGAGCGGTTGGCCTGACAGCATCTCCATCAACAGGAACGGCTCGCCGGTGGGCAGCTCTCCTGCGTCGAACGTCTCGACGATGTGCGGGTCTCCGATGTGACCGGCGGCCGACGCCTCACGCAGAAAGCGCTGCACCACCTCGGGGTCCTGCCGGTACTTCGGGTGCAACAGCTTGAGGGCGCGCCGGTGCTTCGTCAGCTCGTGCTCGACCTCGTAGACCGCGCCGAGCCCACCTGCGCCCAGCAGTCGCACCACGCGCAGCTTCCCCAGCAGCTGCGTCCCCGGCTGGAGCTGACCTTCCACCAGCGAGCCACCCTATTCTCAGCGCGCGCGTCAGTCGATCTCCCCGAGGCCCGCGTCTCTCCGTCCGTCAGGGCTTCTTGAGCGTGCTCGAATAGGCGGGTGAGTCGAACCAGGTCGAGATGCCGGGCGCTGCGCGGTCGAGCGCCGCGCGGTCGAGCTTCCACAACCGGAACGACTCGGCGAAGGCCTCTGAGCCCAGCGTACGCGCGTACGGCGTCGGCGCCTTGTTCAGCGGCAGCCTCTGAAGCAGCGCCGCTTCGCTCGGGCTCTGCTGCAGGCCTTTCTGCGTGGCCGTCTGCAGGTCCTGCCAGACCTTCTGCAGCTCCTTCACCTTCGCGACCTCGTCCTTCGTGGCCGCCGCGCGCGCTTCGAGCGACTTTCTGAGCTCGGGGTCCTTCGACCTGGCGTACTCGGCGCGGTCGGCGTTGTACTTCTTCTGGCCCTCGTTGAAGGCGGTGGTGGCGTCTTCGAGCGCCTTGCGGGCGGTCTTCATCGCCGCCATCTGGTCTCCCGCCGTGGCGCGCGAGATGGCGTGCGCGACCTCGTGCATCACCATCGCCGCTGACTGGGTGACGGGCGCGTCGATGGTGCCGCAGAAGCGCACCCGATCGACCTCCTTCGAGGCGTCGTACACCTCGAAGCGCGGCTCGGGCAGCGTCGAGTCCTGGCGGTAGACGGCCAGCTTCCGCTCTGGGCCCCCTTTCGAGTCCTTCGGGAGGCGGTGAAACGGCGTGCCTGCGATGAGGGCGAGCTCTTCCTTCGTGAGCTTCGAGAGCGCCAGGTCCACCGAGAACAGCAGGTCGCTGTCCCACGCGGCCCCGTCATCGACGAAGGCCCCGACACCGTACCGCCGCTGCAGCTCCTCCTTCGACGGGCCGACGCCGTAGACCGCACGCGGAGCGCCGACTGAATAGACGAGCGTGGCGTCGTCCCAGAGGACCTGGACGGGCGTGTAGGTGCCTCCAGCAGCCTCGACCATGAGGTCCTGCTCGGACCCGGGCTTCATCGACACCGTCATCAACAAGGCCTGCTTCACTTCGCGGGAGAGCCCGTCGAGCCCCGTCGAGCCCGTCGCGGCGTTCTTCGCCGTGAGGCCCTTCGCCTTCAGCTCGTTCGCGATGACCTGGTCGAGCCGCTTGTCGTCGAGCGCCTTCACCGAGGTCACGGGCGGATCATTGACCTCGTAGATGGGGTCGGCCGCGAGTACGGGCGCACACCAGAGCAGCGACGACGTGAAGACTCGGAGAACCGACGCAGGCATGAAGGCTCCTTCGACAGCGGGTGGGTGGCGCACGATGGCAGCGGGCCGCGAGCCAGTGACTGGAATCGTCTGCATGGGAGTCGCATGCCTTGAGGTTCGTCAGCCCGGTCGAAGGCCCAAAGTGCAGGCGGGCGGCCAACCGGGAGCGGCGGCTGTTGCGGGGCTTCGCTGACGGCTGCGGCGTGGGGCTACGGCGTCCGAAGCACGGTCCCGCTCGAGCCGACTGCGTACACGCCGTCGGCGCTGGCGCCCCAGACGGCGGAGAGGGCCGGCGCTCCGGCCGTCGAGACCTCCCGCCAGGTCGCGCCGTCGTCGCTCGAGAGGAAGGCCTGGCCCGACGCGGTCGCGAGGAAGACGTCGGCGCCCACGCCCCAGATGTCGGAGAGGTCCGCACGGGTCGGGGCGGTCACGGGTGCCCACGTCGAGCCGTCCTTCGTGCGCAGGAGCGTGCCCGCGGGGCCCACCGCCCAGATGCTCAGTCCGGTGCCCCACACGCTGACGAGCTCGACGGTGGTGCTCAGACGGACGCGGCTGAACGTCGCCCGGTCCGTCGAGCGCAGAATGGTGCCGCCCTCGCCCACCACGTAGAGCGACGACGCGTCACCCCATACCGCGTTGAGCGTCAGCTGCGCGCCGCCGTCGAAGTTCGAGCGCAGCACCTGCCACGACTGCCCACCGCTCGTCGTCTTCGCGATGAACTCGTCGGCCCCCACGACGAAGACCTCGGACGCCGAGGCGCCCCACACGCCCTTCACCACCCGGCCCATGGGCAGCGGGTGCCTCGTCCAGTCGCCACCGCCGTTCTGGGTGCTGAGCACCGAGCCGCCGCCGCCCACCACGAAGGCCTGCCCGGGCGCCGGGCTCCAGACGCCATAGCGGTTCTGCAAGCCGGGCAAGGGCACCGCCGTCCACGTCGCGCCCTGGTCGACGCTGCGCAGCGCCTGAGACGCCGCGCCCACCACCCAGACCTCCGACGCCGTGCCACCCACGTCGTACCAGGTGCTCATGCCGGTGCCGGAGAGCATGCGGAACGCCCGCGCGCAGCGCCCACCCGAAATGCACACCTTCGAGTCACCGCAGGAAGTGCCCACGCGCGCGTTCGTCCACGCGCTGACCGTCAGGCCCGGCGTGCACACCTGGCAGACGCCGCGGTCAGGGTCGGGGTTGGTCGCGCCGCCGTTGTAGCTGGAGCCGGCGATGGTGCACGTCGTCGGTGGGCCCATGGTGCCGCACGAGAGCACCACCCCGAACAGGAGCCCCGCTACCGCCGCCTTCCAGATGCTCATGGGCTGGCTTCTGCCGTGGACGCGGCTCGTCCACAACCGTGCACTCACTCCCCTCGCAATCAGCTTCGCGCTTTGGTTGATACTCCGTTACGTCGAGCTGTCGGCCGCGCTGGCTTCTCCGCAGGGGGGTTCATGAGGTCGTTCTTCTGGTTGACGTTGGTGCTCGCGAGCGGGTGCTTCGACACGTCGCTGCCCGCGGCTCCCGTCCTCGGGCCGGGGACGGTTCGCGCGACCGTGCTGACTGCCCTGCCGGGGCGCGCCGGGCTCACGCCGGCGAAGGGTGCGGTCGTCAGGCTGATGGGGAGTTCGCTCGAGGCCCGCGCCGACGATGACGGCAACGTGCTGCTCGCCGGGGTGACGGTGACGAAGGGTCGCCTCGTCTTCTCGCTCGACGCCGACGGCGATGGCCGCGCCGATCGCTCGCGGGTGGTGACGCTCGAGTCGGTCAGAGCGGGCTTCGGGCGTGACGTGAACCTCGGGCAGCTCGTGCTGGGGCGTAACTCCACCGTCGTGGGCGTCGTGAAGCGGGGTGACCGCGCGGCGCTCGCGTCGGGACATGGCGGCATCTCGGTGTTCCTGCCTGAGCTCCCGCAGCTCACGTACACCGGCGACGACGGCTCCTACTCGCTGGGTGGCGTGCCCGAGGGTCCCATCATCATCAATGCGTTCGCGGCCGGCTACCGTCCGGAGGCCGTCTCGCTCGAGGTCGGCGCAGGCCGCGAGGAACGGTTGGACCCGCTCGTGCTCACGGCGGACCCGGGGGCCCCGGCGGTGGGCTCGCTGACGGGCATCGTTCGACTCGAAGACGGCACGCTCGTCTCGGGCGTCAAGGTGCGTGGCGCGCGCGCAGGACAGGAGCGCTCCGTCGAGACGAGCGGCGAGGGCCGGTTCCGCTTCGACGCGTTGGACGTGGGAGTCTACGCCCTGGCGCTGGAGAAGCCGGGGTACGAGGTGTTGCGCGTCGAGGGGGTGCTGGTCGCCGCCGCGATGAACGAGGTCGGCCCGTTCGTGCTGCGACCCGGAATGTCAGGCGCGGTCGCGCTCGACGGCGGACCTGCTGGACCGCCTGATGGAGGGAGCGGCGGAGGCTCGGCGGGTGGCGGCACGGCTGGCGGCACAGCGGGTGGCGCGACCGGCGGCGGCTCGGCTGGCGGCTCGGCTGGCGGTACAGCGGGTGGCGCGACCGGCGGCGGCTCGGCTGGCGGTGCAGCAGGCGGCGCGACCGGCGGCGGCTCGGCTGGCGGTGCAGCAGGCGGCGCGACCGGCGGCGGCGGCTCGGCTGGCGGCACAGCGGGTGGCGCGACCGGCGGCGGCATGGCGCCCGAGGACGCCGGCATCGACGCAGGAGTCCCTCCGACCGCGGTCGTCGGGCCCGCCCAGGTGGTGCCTGCGAACGCCATCGTCACCATCACGGGCATGGCGTCGTTCGGTGACTTCCCGCTGTCGTACGAGTGGTTGCAGGTCGCCGGTCCCTCGGTGAACCTGAGCGTGACGAGCGGCGTCACCGCCCACTCCCCGACCTTCCGAGCGCTCGTGCCCGCCGGCACCGTGCTGGAGTTCTCGCTGGTCGTCATCGACCGCTTCGGCAGGCGCAGCACCAACCTCGCCATCGCGCGGGTCGCGGTCGGCTCCGTGCCCACGGCGCGCTTCGTCTCCAACCCGGACGCAAGCGTCGTCTTCGGCGGCTCCTCTGCGGTGCTGCAGTCCACGTCCTTCGACGACGGCGGCCTGGCGCTGGTGCGGCACGACTGGTCGCTCGGTCAGGGCTCGGCGGCGACGCTCATCGCTGACGGCGGACCGACCGCCCTGTTGAGCTTCGACCCGCTGCAGCCGCCCGACCCGGACCGGCTGGCCAGCGTCTCCCTCTCCGTCACCAACGCCATCGGCGCGACGTCGCTTCCGACCAGCCGCGTCTTCACCGTGCGCGCGCTGCCGACGACGAACTGGAGCGTGACCATCGCGCCGCAGCCGCCGGTGCTCGTCGGCCCGGCGCCCGGTCCCATCACCCTCAACGCGACCCTCACGACGCCTCCGGGCGCTCCGACCCCGACCGTCAGCTGGAGCTGCATGCCCGCCGTCGCCTTGTTGAATGGCAATACGGTGAGCCCGAGCTTCGTGCCACCCTTCGTCGATGGGCCGCCTGTGGACATCACCTGTGTCCTCACGGCCTCGGGGGCTCCGCCCCTGGCTCCCACCCAGCTCACCCAGAACGCCGTCATCAGGCTCATCGACCAGCGGCCCCCGACCCTGCTCAGGAGCTGGCGTGACCCGACCCGTCTGGCGCCGTGGGGACAGCTGCTCGAGTTCAGCGAGCCGATGTCGTCGATCGGCTTCGTGTCCTGCATGTTGGGCGGTGGCCAGCGGGTCGGCCGATGGATGGTACCGCAGCCTGGGGAGCCGGGCACCCCCGCGAGCTGTGGCGTGGTGTCGTTGATCGGGACGGACCTGGCCGGTAACCCGCTGCCCACCACGCCCATCACCAACGCGGCCTCGGCGAGCGTCGTCTGGGAGGGGCCCTTCGTCTCGACCGAGCTCTTCGACGACCCACGGCCCGTCGTCGCCTCGCTGGGCGCGGTTCCGTCAGAGCAGCAGCGGCTCGCAGGTGTTCCTGCGCCCCGCCCTGCCGGTGTCGAGGTGCTGGCCTTCGAGCCGGGCGCGCTCGTCCGCCTCGGCTCGTTCGACCCCTACCCGCTCGACGCGGGCTGCGCCCCGAGCTGCGGCATGCCGGCGACCCGGGTCGCGCTGCCTGGCGTGACCGACGGGGTCGAGCGACGCGCCGTCAGCACCGAAGCGTCGATGTTCGTGGTCACCGCGACCGACGCGGGGGCGACGGCGCTCGAGCGCACACCGGGCGGCGCCTGGCAGGGGCCGAGCGCGCTCCCGGGGACGCCCTTCGAAGCGGGCGGCCGTCTCGAGGCGGTCGGCGCCGACGGCGGGCTGTTGTCACTGTGGCGGTGGGTTCCTGCGACGCGCCAGTGGGTGGCCACCGGCCAGGTCGACGCTGGCGTGAGCCCCATCCTCGAGGTGACCGGCGGCCTCGACTTCCTCCTCGCCTCGGCAGGAACCCCCGCGCGGCTTCACTCCTGGAACTTCGGTGAGCTCACCGCCAACCCGGGCTTCTTCCAGTGGTACCCGCTGCCGGCCCTGCCTTCCCCGCCCAGCAACCCGTCGAGGCTGACGCCCGTGCGCTTCGACTACTTCCTCCTCCGCGGCGCGCAGTACCAACGCCCCGATGGCACCGTCGGCATGTACCGGACAGGCCAGACCGGGCCGCTCAACGTGGGCCAGTTCGTCGGGTACGACTTCACGTGGGGCGGGGTGCTCCCGGTGGACGGGTTCGACTCCGTCATCCGCCACGACCTCATGATCACCGCCGTCTCGCAGCAGGGCGACATCAGGCTGTCGGTCTTCCGCGCGAACAGCTGGGGCGGAGGCGATGACACGTTGTTCCAGGGCCCGCCGCGAGCCGGCCCGCCACCCTGGCCCCAGGCGCTCGACCTCGACCCGGTCTGCGAGGCAGTGCGGCCGCGCCTGGCCCTCGTCGAAGACGTGCTCTTCGTCACCTGGCAGGAGCGGTGCTCACCGGAGCTGCGCTGGCGCGTGGTGACCCGGCTCGTGCGCTGACTCGAATCCAGAACGAGTATTCGTGATGCCGAAGTACGTGAACTGAACTCAGCGGCACGTCCACGAGAGCTCGAGTCCCTTGAAGCCCTCCTCGCGCAACGCGACGCAGGTCGAGGGGCACAGGGTGAGGCTGCGTTCGTCCGCGACGTAGCTGCGTCGAACGCCACTGCCGCACCGGGTGATGGAGGGCTCGCGGTACAACGTCACGGGCAACCCCACGGCGGGCATCGCGAAGGGCTCGCCCACCACCGCGGCGGGGTGCAGCTCGAACTGCCAGGAGCACAGGGCTTCAGGCTGAACGGGCGTCTCGAAGATGACCCTCTTCAGCGCGCTCCACGAGTCGGGGCCGCAGAGGCTCGTTCTGCTTCCGCGATAGGCCTGAGCGAGGCGCTGGTACTCGAGCCCGTGAGAGACCCCGTGGGGCCGACACACGCCAGCCGTGAGTGGTTCGCCGGGGCCAAGCAGGTTCACCGAGCCCACGTCGAAGCCACCCATCACGTGCAGCCGCGTCCGAGCGAGCGCAGGGCCCATCAGCGCTTCGAAGCGGCTCCGGTACCCCGAGACTGGTTGGCCGTAGGGCGAGTCGTCAGTGATGAGCAGCAGCTCGATGGGCACCGATGGTCTCGCGAAAGACCGCCAGCCCGACGGCAACGCGCCCGAGACGAGCATCACGTCGACGACGTCGTTCGAGTCGATTCGTTGCTTGATGAAGCCCGCGTCGAGCGTGAGCGCAGGGCCTGGGCGGTGGCCACGCAGCAACCAGTCCGTGTTCGCAACCACGATGAGCTGAAAGTCGCGGCGCGCTTCACGAAGCGCGTACTCCAGTTCGCCCAACCACCGGACGACCGCTGGGAGCACGCCGTACATCGAGCCTGAGGTGTCGATGAAGACGAAGATGTCGACCTGTGGGCTCTCGTTGAAGCCACTCACCACCCGGCCCGGCTCGCACCTGGCAACGCCCCCATCGACGGGCTCGTCGAAGCGCCAGCCCCGATCGGCCTCACGGGTGATGATGGTCTTCGTCGGCGCCGTGCGGTCGAGGAGTGGGGCCAGCGCGGCACGCCACTTCGCGACATAGGCCTCGACGTCGAACCCTGCTGGCGGCTGCGTCGTGAACGTCGACGCACCCGCATCGACCGGCACCGCCACCTCGGGGAGCGCCAGTTCGTTCAGCCCTGAATCGACGACCTCGGTTGGCTCGATGGGCGCAGGCGCGGTGGTGACCGGCTCGTCGAGCGGCTCGGGCGCTGCTTCGGGCTGGGCCAGTCGCCACACCGCTCCAGCGACCGCGAGCAGCAAGAACAGCAACGCCCAGGCAGTTCGGCGGTTCACGTGACCCGTGAGCCTACTCGTTCGGAGCAGCCGTCTTCGTCTGGGTCGATGACGTGCTCCTCGTCACCTGGCAGGAGTGGTGCTCACCGGAGCTGCGCTGGCGCGGGTGACGCGGGTCGCTCACACGCCCGCTCTCAAATCCAGAACGAGATGCGTCGCTTCGCGTTGGCTGGACCGGCGCCGTGGCCGCCGTCCCGGAGCCACGCCCTGATGGCCTCGATGTCGGCGTGCAGCAGGTCCGCCTCGGTCGACTGAAACTCGAGCCCGCCCGGCGCGCTGGTGAGGCCCTCTCTCTGCACGCGCATGATGTCCACGTCCTGGCCGATGACCTGCGTCGTGTACCACTTCATGAAGCGCCGCAGGCCGCGCGCCACGAGGTTCCCCGGCAGGTCGAAGGGCAAGCGGTACGAGATGGAGGTGTAGACCAGGCTGTCGAGCGGGCCGATGGGCGAGACCTGGCTCGAGATGACGTAGCCCGAGCGATCGCCCCACAGGTAGTCCACGCGCGTGACGTTCGGCGCGTAGAACCTGTCGGTGTGCACCATCGGCAGGCCGGTGGGGTTCAGCAGGAAGCCGGCGCCGGTGAGCTCGTCGTTCTGCTGCTCGTAGGTGACGAGCACGCTGCCATCGACACGCTCGACGGTGGCGGGCACCTCGGTGCGCCGGCGGTTCCGGAACCAGCCCTTGTGGACGAACACCGTGTGCGGCACGTCCATGAAGTTCTCGACGAGGTTCGTCACCCCGTTCGGGAAGCGCGTCACCATGAAGTAGCAGGTCCAGTCGCGCTCGCCCCACTTCGGCACCCGGAACGGAGGCTGCCGCGCCTTCGTGACGTCGTCGCCCATGAAGACGAAGACCAGCCCGTCCTGCTCGAGCGTCGGAAAGCGCCGCACCTTCCCCACGTCACAGGGCCGCAGCGACAAGCCCGCCTGCGCGTGCCCCTCGTCGCTCAGCAGGGCGCCGCGCTGCGAGGGCCCGAGGCTGGGAATCTCCACGCAGGCGCCGGTCTCGTCGTACACCCACCCGTGGTACGGGCAGCCCACCTTGCCGTCGAAGGCGTCGCCAGCCGACAGGCGCGCGTTGCGGTGAAGGC
This sequence comes from Myxococcaceae bacterium, assembly GCA_016793095.1. Lineage (GTDB taxonomy): Bacteria > Myxococcota > Myxococcia > Myxococcales > Myxococcaceae > Xiheimicrobium. The sequence continues at coordinate 68,385 of JAEUJQ010000002.1, forward strand.
AGCGGTCGAAGAGCGCCGCCGGCTGACCCTTCGCGTCGCGGAAGAGGACCAACGGCGTGCCGAAGAGCGTGCGCGAGAGCGGTCGCTTCGCGGTGAGCTCGGACGACAGGCAGCCGACGTACCAGGCGTCCCGCAGCGCACCACAGCGCGACAGGTCGGCTTCGGCCTCGAGGTCGATGCGGGTGGAGCGCTCGAGGTCCGGGCGCACACGCGGTCGGTCGGTCACAGCGGCCACTCTCCCCTCAGCCGCAGGCCCGCGCAACCGCTGCTCGTCGAACCTCCAGGCGGAGCAGCAGCTTCCTTGCACCTCGCGCCGGTCGTCCGGGTCAGACGGTCACACTCTCACCGGGAGCTCCCCATGAAGGTCCTCGTCGCCGCAGCAGTCGCCCTCTCTGCCTCGCTCGCCTCCGCCGCGTGCTACCGCTTCGACAAGGCGCCCAACGACGTCTACGTCTGCGTCAAGGGCGACAGCTTCGACAACCGGAAGCAGGCGAAGGCCATCTGCGACAAGGCCACCGGCAAGGACTGCGGGAACGTCGCCAGCTACTCGTCGTCGTGCCACTCGAACATCGACAAGTGTTACGACGAGAACGGCAAGGCGCATCGCAGCCTGAGCGGATACTGAGCTCGCGCGAACGCTGACCTGCGACGGTCCTCCCGACACGAGGCGTGGTGTACGGTTCACCCGTGACTCCCCACCCTCCGTTTCCTGCGCCGCCGCCCGCGGTGAACCCGGCCTCGCTCGACTCCGGGCGCCGCACCGCAGGCTGCCTCTTCTACGCGCTCGGCATGCTCGCCGGCGGCGTGCTGCTGCTGGTGACGTTCCTCGTGCCGGCGGCGTTCGGCGACAACCCCGCGATGGAGCTCGGCGGCATGTTCACCGGCGCGCTGCTCGCGATGCCGGCGCTGTTCCTCTACGTGTGGATTCCGTGGATCGTCGATCGCTTCGACCCGGAGCCCCTGTGGACCCTCGCAGGCGCGCTCGGCTGGGGCGCCATCGCTGCGTGCGGCTTCTCGGCCGTCATCAACTCGACGGTGGGCTCCATCGGCGCCAGCATCGGCGGCGCTGAGGTCGGCAACTTCCTCTCGGCGTGCGTGAGCGCGCCCATCTTCGAAGAGCTCTTCAAGGGCCTCGGAGTCGCCGGCATCGCCTGGTTCCTGAAGCGCGAGTTCGACGGCGTGGTGGATGGCATCATCTACGCCGCCTTCGTGGCCCTCGGCTTCGCGGGCGTCGAGAACATCATCTATTACGGGCGCGCGGCGATGGCCGACATGGCCAGCACGAAGGAAGCCAGCGCCCTGATGGGCACCTTCTTCATGCGCGGGCTGATGACGCCGTGGATCCACCCGCTCTTCACCGCGATGACGGGCATCGGCTTCGGCATCGCGCGAGAGACGACGAAGGGCTGGCTCAAGTTCATGGCGCCGGTGGGCGGCTATCTCTTCGCGGCGTTCCTGCACTCGGTGTGGAACACCGCCGCGACCGTCTCGGGCATGTTGGTGCTGGTGATGCTGCCGTTGTGGCTGCTCTTCGTGACGGCCTTCTTCGTGATGGTCGTCGTGCTCGTGCGCCGAAAGGGGCGCATCATCGGCGAGCACCTGAAGGATGAGGTGCTGACGGGCCACATGACCCCCGCGGAGCTCGGGCTCGTGACGAGCGCGTTCTCGTGGTGGAAGGCGACCTTCTCGTGGGGTGGTGCGCCAGCGCGGCGCTTCGTCGAGGCGGCGGCGCGGCTGGGCTTGTCCAAGTGGCACTCGCGGCGCGCAGCCCAGGGGCATTCCCAGACCATCAGCGGCGCCTTCGTCGCGCCGCTGCGCAAGGAGTTGAAGCAACGTCGGGACGAGATGAGCCGCGCGCTCGGCAAGCCCCTGCCGCAGCCTGAGCCGTGGCGACCCACTCCGGGTCAGCCGCGCCCGCCGTGGCTGTGAGCGCAGCGCCTTTCACTGCATTCTCGTCACGACACGCCGGCCCGGGTGGCGAGGCCCGGAAGGAGAAGAGCGAAGCGGCTCGCAGGGCCGACGCGTCGTGAAACACCTCGCAAGCGTGCCTTCCCATGACGTCACCGGAACACCGGGAGCGGGTGGTCCTGCATCACGGGCGACTTGGCCGGTCGTGGGACACGTCGCGAGATGGGGGCGGCTGGTGATCAGGCCGCAGTCGGTCCGTGCACCTCCTCAGCTGTGACGGGGCTGATCCGCTTCATGCGAGGACCAGTTCGCAAGCGACGTGCCGCGCGCCAACCCACGAGAAGCAGAGCCCTTCACGGAAGCCGGGCCGGGTGCGCTCTGACGAGCTGACACAAAACGCACGAGGATGGCTGACACCCTGATGTCAACGTTGACGCGGGGTCGGCTGCGCGACAAAGCGAGGCCGGTGACGACGTCGATTCAAAGCCTCATCGCGAGCGCGCGGCGGAGCGGCGACTGGAAGCCGGTGCTCGACGCGGTGCCCTACTTCCGCTTCCTGGGGGTGGGGCTGCGCGAACGAGACGGACGGCTCGAGGCGCACATGGCCTTCAGCGACCACCTCGTGGGGAACCCCACCATCCCGGCGCTGCATGGGGGCACGCTGGGCGCGCTGCTCGAGGCGGTGGCCCAGTGCGAGGTGCTGTACCGCGCCGAGTCCGTCGTGCTGCCGAAGACCATCACGCTCACCATCGACTATCTGCGCTCGGGGAAGCCGGTGGGCACGACCGCCACGGCCACGGTGCTGAAGCACGGGCGGCGTGTCGCGACGGTGCAGGCACGCGCGTTTCAGGACGACCCGAACGCGCCCATCGCGGTGGCCACGGTGCACCTCCTCGTTCGCGCGGACTGACATGGCGAGGCCGGTGCTCACCATCTGCGTGCGCTGCGAACCGGAAGCGGGTGGGCCGGGCGGTGACGCGCTGTTCGCGCAGGTGAAGGCGCTGCGGAAGGCGTACGGCCTCAAGCGGGTGTTCAAGCTCGAGAAGACGAGGTGCCTGCACCTGTGCCGGTGGGCCTGCAGCGCGATGCTCGAGGGCAAGCGGCGCTCCAGCTACCAGCGCTGCGAGCTGCACGGCGCGGCTGACGCGGAGCCCCTGGTGGCTGCGGCGGTGGCCTACGCGAGCCTGTCGCCCGGGCAGGAGCTCAGTGAGCGGCAGCTCCCTGGCGCCTCAGCCGACTGAGCCCCGCCGCGGTTGCTGCGAGGCGCGCGCGACGTGCTCCACCAGCTCAGCGACCCGGTGTGGCCGACACAGGGCAGCCTCCGCACCTGCGGCGACCAGCGCAGCAGCGTCCTCCGTGGTGACACACGAGGCGATGACCGGGACGTTCACCGACCGGAGCCAGGTCACCAACAGGAGCGCGTCGTCGTGGCCCACGTCGTTGACGGCGACGACCGCGCAGACCGGGTGCGCGCGTTGAACGTGTGCGGCGCTGCGCGCTCGGGTGTCCGACCAGATGACCCGGAACTCCCGCGAGAGCCCGAGGTACGCGAGGCGGAAGACTGCGCCGTCGGTCCGGTCAATGAAGAGCACCGACGCGGGCTGCGGCGCAACGCGCGGCTGAGACCCGGCGACCGGGCGTGCGGTGGAAGCCATCATGCACCACCTGTCAGCAACCGCCCTGCCACCTCCAACCGGCGAGAACCCGGCGCCGAAGGGGTGGCGAAATGCAACACCCGTCGCACCGCGCGACACCAGGCTTCGGTCAGCGGCCAGCATCCGGCTGGAGCTCTGCGCGGACGAGCGCCTGGCCGTCCCACGTGAGCTCGACCGGTCCAGCGGCGACCTGCGACGCGACCCACAGGAGAGCGGACCGGCGTGTCATCGGAGCTCCGTTCAGCGCCGGCGCTGGCGCATCGGGCAGGGCGTCCTGGAACGTCGCGACGACCTCCGCGCCCACCCGCCTCAGCACGGGCGGCCGGGGCGAGACCACGATGGCGACCTCACCCGCGCTGACGCCCTCGGAGTCGAGGACGCGGAGAAGGTGCCGCCCGACCGGGAGCGAGAGCGGGGCCGGCGCAGGCGCGCCCTGCACCTGCAGCGACCAGCCCGCGGGCACCTTCACGTCGAGCGGCGAGGGCGCGCGATGCCGAACCAGACCATCCCCCAGCACGACGCCACCGACCGTGATGGGGACCAGCGCATGGGGCTTCGAGGGCCGGCTCTGCAGGCCCCGCTCGTCGAAGGCGATGACCCGCAGCCGCAGCAGCTCTTCTGTCATGAGCAGCACACGCGCGCCGGTGCCGCTCACCACCTGGTCGTCCACCCGATCGACGAAGAGCTCGTCACGCGCCACCTGGAGCCGATAGCGCGTCGCGCGCGCCGCGGCTTCCCAGCCAACCTCGACCGGGGTCCCGGGCCCCCGCCACACCACCGCGCGGGGCGTCCCGGCGGTCATCACCGGCGTGTCGGGCAACACCGTGACTGCCTCGGGCGCGAGTCCGACGCCAATGCGCGTGCCCGAGTTCGAGGGCACCGTCACCTTCGAGCCCGCGGCGACCACCTGCGCGCCGCCTTCGAAGACCGACACGCGGCTCGTCTTCGACCCATCGACCGTCACCACGCCTTCGGTCTTCGCGACGGGCTCGACGGTCGCGGCCGAAGTGGCCACCGTCAGCGCCTTCTGCCGGAGGGCAGAGAGGGCGAGGCGGAGCTCTCCATCGACGAGTGACACGCCGCCTGGCTGCTTCGGCGCCGGCGCGTCGCCGTAGATGACGACGAGCGCGTTCTCGTCCATCACGAGCGTGCTCTCGTCGCGGAACCGGAGCGCAGCCCCCGCGCGCCGCAGCGTGTTCACCTCGTCGAGCCGGAACAACGACATGCCGAGCGTCGCTGGAGTCCACTCGAGGGAGCGACGGGTCCGGACCGCTGGCCTGAGGAACGTCAGGGTGGCGTCGGGTCCCGCCGGCGCCTGGCCTGGCGCGCGCAGGCGCAGCACCTGCCCTGGCGCCAGGTTGTGCGGCAGCGGACCAAGCGCGTTCCATCGATGAAGCTCGGTGATGCGCTTCGGGTCGCCAAACGTCGCCGCTGCGATGGAGGCGCAGGTGTCTCCCGGCTTCACGACCCACGTCTCGGGTGGCTCGGCGGCGACGACGGCGAGCGTGGCGGCGAAGAGGAGCATCAGCTCGGGACCTCGAACACCGTCGTCGCTTTCGTGCGCCCACGCAAGTGCCGCTCGCCGAGCTCGACCAGCTTCGTCCGCGCTCCGAGCGCGAGCTGGGTGGACTGGCTCACGAGGATCTGCCCCGGCGCCGCGCTCGCCTCGAGCCGGGAGGCGACGTTCACCGCGTCTCCCATGACGGTGAAGTCGAGCCGGCGCTCGCCGCCGACGTTGCCCGCCACCGCCAGGCCGGTGTTGAGGCCCATCGCGAGCTGCACCTCGAGGCCGTACTTCGCCCGCCACCGCTGGTTCGCGACCTCGACCCACCGCCGCAGCGCTCGCGCGGCGCTCAGGGCCTGCTGCGCGTCGTCGTCACCGCGCGTCGGCACACCCCACACCGCCATCACGCAGTCACCGATGAACTTGTCCACCATGCCGTGGTGCCGGTGGACGATCTCGGTGGCGATGGCGAAGTACTCGTTGAGCACCGTGACGATGACCTCTGGCGGCAGCGCCTCGGCGAGGCGGGTGAAGCCGACGATGTCGGCGAAGAGCACCGTCACGACGCGCCGCTCGCCACCGAGCTGCAGCCGGCTGGGCTCGTTCACCACCAGCTCCACGACGTCGGGCGCGAGGTAGCGCGAGAGCGCCGCGCGCACGCGTGCCTGTGCGAGCAGCTCTCGTTCCCCGAGCTCGAGCTGGCGCGACATCTCGTCGAAGGCGCGCGCCAGCTCGCCGACCTCGTCCTGCCGGTCGCTCACGGTGCTCGTCACGCGACTCCACTGGCGGCGCGCGATGAGGGCGGTCGAATCGACGAGTGACGCCAGCGGCCGGATGACGCGACGAGCGCCCAGCACGCCAGCCAGCACCGCCGCCAGCACGGCGAGCGCGACGGCCACGGCGACGGCGACCTCGAGCGAGAGCAACGTCGCATACGCGTGGGTCGCCGGCTCCTGGACCACGGCTGCCCACCCATACGAGGGCAAGGTCACCAGCGCGCCCATCATCGGCGCCCCACCCAGCTCGAAGTCGGTCGTCACGGAGAGGCCCTGCCGGAAGGACGGCGAACCGCTGAGGGCGTCGCCCAGCCCTTCGACCGGCTGGCCGATGCGCGTGGGGTCTCCGTGCAGCACCACCCGTTGCGCGGGGTCGATGACGTAGACCGCGCCAGGGTCGCGGAGCGGCGGCGCCTCACCCAGGCCCCGCACGAGCTCGCAGAGGGCGCCCAGCTCGAGCTCTGCGTAGACGAGGAAGGCGGGCGCCTGACCCGCCCCGGCCCGGGCGGGCACCAGCAGGGGCATCGTCGGCGTGCCTTCACGAACCGAGACGGCGCCCAGCGAGAAGCCACGGGCGCCGAGCAGCTCCGGCGGCAGGCGCTCGGGCCCCGCGGGCGCGTCGGGCTCGAGGCGCAGCGCTCCCTGGCGCCGGCCCTCGAGGTCGTACACCGTCACCGACGGCGCACCGCCCCATGAGCGGAGGACCGCCGTCGCGACCGCGAAGCGGGTGTCGTCGTCAGTCAGCTGGTCGGTCGCGAGCACCTCGGCCACCTGGCTGAGCGAGGTGCGGCTCTGCGCGAACGCGTGCTCGACCTCACCGCGCACCTGACGGGCCAGCGCCGCGTGCAGGTGCTGCGCGTCGATGGTGAGCGCGGCGCGATTCCTGGCGACCGCGAAGGCGCCAAGGGCGAGCATCAGCGGAACGGTGACCGCGGCGACCAACCCGGTCACCTGCCAGGACAACGACACCTGCCGGCGCTTCGGCTCCATCGTGCGGCCACATACCAGCTCCCCAGTGACGGCGTGGCGAGCCCGGTTGCCGATGACTTCAACGTCCGGTACTGCCTGCAGCGCCGTGGAATCGCTCTTGACGCCCTCAGGCACCTATCAGCTCGTGCGGCGGCTCGCGGCCGGCGCCATGGGTACGGTGCACGAGGCGATTCAACCCGGCATCGGCCGGCGGGTGGCCTTGAAGGTGCTGTTGCCCCACGTGGCGGCGCAGCCCGACGCGCTGGAGCGCCTTCGACGCGAGGCCCAGGCGCTCGCGCGGCTCGACCACCCCCACACCGTCTCGGTGTACGAGCTGATCATCGACCCGCCCCTCTACGCGTTGTCGATGGAGCTCGTCGAAGGCGAGCCAGCCGACCAGCGGCTCGCGCGGCTCGGCAAGCGGCCCTTCAACGAGGTCTCCATCGTCGCCGGCCAGCTCCTCTCGGTCCTCGAGGCGGCCCACGCGCAGGGCATCGTGCACCGCGACCTCAAGCCGGCGAACCTCATCTACGACAGCTCGAAGCCAGACCCGTTCATCCGGGTGGTGGACTTCGGTCTGGCGGTGCTGCACGGCGCCACCACGCCTCGCCTGACCGCCGAGGGGCAGACCCCCGGCACCGCCGAGTACATGTCGCCTGAGCAGGTCCGTGGCGAAGGGACCGACGCGCGCAGCGATCTGTACGCCGCAGCGTGTGTGCTGTTCGAGCTCCTCACCGGCTCGGCGCCGTTCGAGTCGATGAACGTGGTGCACGTGCTGACCGCGCACCTGTTCCGCGAGCCGCCCACCCTCGAGGAGCGCGGGGTGCTCGACGCCCCGAAGGCCTGGCAGGCCGTGCTGCGGCGCGCCCTCGCGAAGCCAGCCGACGCGCGGTTCTCGTCAGCCGCCGAGATGAGGCAGGCCCTCGAGCGCGCGCTGGTGGCCGGAGGACGGGAGCGCGCGGAGCGGACGGCGGACCTCTCGCCGCCTCCGTTCGTGGTGGCCGACCCCGCCGCGCCGCCCGTGGCCCTCGACCTCGAGGGCCTCGCCGCGCCTGACGTCGAGCTGGTGAAGCAGGCCGTCGCTGGCGTGGGCGCCCGGGAGACGAGCTCGTTGGAAGGCGCTGGCGTCGTCGTCGTCGCCTCGCTGGCGCGCGCGCGCTCGGTGCTGAAGCGATTCCCCACGCGGCCGGTGCTGCTCTGCGCGCCGACCACGGAGCTGTCGCTGCTCACCCAGGCCATCGAGGCGGGCGTGTTCGACGTGGTGCCGATGCCGCTCGAGTGGGCCGAGGTCGGGCGCAGGGTGGTGCGCGCGCTGGACGAGGGGACGTGATGGGCGGGCGCTTCGATGACGTGCTGGCGGCGGCCCTGGTGCTCGGGCAGGGCAGGCGCGCCGCGCTGGTGTTGAGCGACGGGACTTCGCAGACGACGGGCTTCGAGGCGCCCCCTGCGCTCGACGCGCTTCGGGTGACGCGCCCGGCCTTCGTCGATGGCGAGCTCGTCGCGGTGCCCGCGGGCAGGGTCGGTACGCTCGCGGTCTGGCGGGCCGACGGAGGTGCGGCGCCACCTGCGCTCGAAGCGCTGGGCCGGCTCGTCGGTCGGGCGTTGGAGTGCGAAGGAGAGGCAGCGACGCTGCGTCGGTCGGTCGAGCGCGCCGACCGGCTGGCGATGGTAGGGCAGCTCGCCGCGGGCCTCGCGCACGAGCTCGGAACGCCGTTGACCGTGGTGAGCGGGCGGGCACGACAGCTCGCAGCCGGCGCCATCGCCCCAGCACAGGCGCCCGAAGTCGCGCGCACCATCGCCGAGCAGGCCGAGCGCATGTCGGCCATCATCCGGCAGGTGCTCGACTACGCCCGTCGGAGAGGCCCGAAGCCGGGGCGCTACGACGTGCGCACCGTGATGCTGCAGGCGGTCGGGCTGCTGGGGCCGGTGGCTGCACGGAAGCAGGTGGCCCTCTCGTTCGCCGACCCGGGGACGCCGAGGCTCGTCACCTTCGACGGCAGCCAGGTGCTTCAGGTGATGACGAACCTCGTGGCCAACGCCATCGGAGCCACGCCCCCGGGCGGCACGGTGGCGCTGTCTCTCGCCGAGGCGCCCGGCCATCAGCCCCCGCCCGACACGGGGCTCTCGCGAAGAGACTTCGTCGCCCTGCGCGTCCAGGACACCGGCGTCGGCATCGCGACCGAGCACCTGCAGCGGGTCTTCGAGCCGTTCTTCACCACGAAGGAGACCGGTGAAGGCACCGGCCTCGGCCTGTCGGTCTCGCTGGGCATCATCCGCGACCACGACGGGTGGATCGAGGTGCAGACGACCCGGGGCGCCGGCACGTGCTTCATCGTGTACCTCCCTGCCTGAGCCCGTCGTTCCACTGAGGCGTCGCAGGGCACGCCGGTGAGGCCTGGGGTGCAGGGGCCGTCACGGGCGACCGCGCCCGGCTCAGCCCGCCTCAGGGACGGGCGAGCGCCTGCTCGAGCACGGCGCGGGTCTCGACGTCCGTCTCCACGGCGAGGCGCCGCGCCAGCGCCGCGCGCACCTCGACGTCCCTCGAGGCCCCCAGCGAACGAAGGGCGGCGCGACGAACCATCGGGTCCTCGTCTCCGAGCGCCTGCAGGAGCACTCCGTCCTTCGCGCCTGCGAGGAGGAAGCCGAGCGTCTCGAGCGCGGCCTTTCGCACCAGCGGCTGCGGGTCTTGCGCGAGGCGGGACAGCACCGCGCGCGTCGCCGGCTCGTCGAAGTACCCGAGCGCTGCCAGCGCCGCGCGCCGGAGGCCCAGCGGCTCTCGCGTCGAGCTCGCCAGCGCCCGCAGCGCCATGGCCGTGTCACGCCCCTGTCGTTCCACCAGCTGTGCCTTCGTCGGCGGCGAGTCGATGGTGGTGAGGAGCTTGCGGAGCTCGAGCGACGGCTCCTGGGCGACGGCAGCTGACGCGACGAGCACGACGAGGAGGCCGGGCGCTCTCATGGTCTCACCACCGGGTTGCGGCGCAGCGTCACGCCTTGGGAGGGGCTCAGGCTGCCGTTGCCCGTGGCGGTCGGCGCCATGAGGTTCTTCTCCGCGTCGACGCCCGAGGTCGGCGTGTCTCTCAGGTTGTCCACCAGACCGGTGAGCTCGAAGACGTGCGACAACCCCAGCTGGTGGGCCACTTCGTGCGCGAGGACGAGGCCGAGCGGGTCATCTTCGCCCATCGCCGGCACGTACCGTGGCGAGTCGAAGAGGATCGCGACGCCCGAGGCGCCGGTCCCGTTCGTCATCGTCGCCCCCGGCACACCACCCGCCACCCCGAGGATGAAGCCCGGCGGGAGCTGAGGGTCGAGGATCAGGGTCTCGACGAAGAAGAGGTTCATTCCGGCCGGCGCGAGCGATGACTGACGGAGCAAGGCCTCCAGGCTCCGTCCCATGGGTGGGCTCCCGGCGTCCTCCCAGGTCGAGGTGATGGCGCTGAAGCCCGGGGGCAGGTCGAAGTACCGGGGAGCGTCGAGGGTGATGCCGGCGTCGGCGAAGATGTCCCGGAACACGTTCATGGCCGTGGTGAGCCGTGGCTGCGCCGGCGCGGTGGCCGCAGTGAGCCCGGCGCTCCCGGTGAAGAGCAGGTTGATGGCGAGGCGCTGCGGCCCCGGCGGAGGTCGGGGCTTGACGAACACCTTCACCGCCACGGCCGTGGTCGCGACCGGCCGGCGTGACTCCACCGAGAAACGCCAGAGCCCCGGCACCCACTCACGGCGGGCGTCATCGCTCTCGAGCACGACGGCGTTGGCGACGTTGACGTCTGGCCGACTCCACGAGAGGTGCCGCCGGTAGTCAGGCCCCATCGCGACGACGGTGCCGCTCGGCGAGAAGATGCGGTTCACCTGGTAGGTGTCGAGCGAAGGCCCCAGGCCCACCACCTGCACTTGAAACCCTTCGTCAGCAGGCTCGACGAGGAACGACAGCTCGCGCGAGAGGCCGGCGTCGCCCAGCACGAGGGTGCCGAAGTCGATGACGCGCACCCCGGCGTCGCTCGTCGGCAGCAGGCCCCCGTCGCGGCCCGCGTCCGCTCGTCCAGCGTCGAGGCCCGCATCGGCCCGCCCCGCGTCGGCGCGGCCAGCGTCTCCCGCGCCAGCGTCTGCCCGGCCCGCATCTGTCGCGCCGGCGTCGCTCCGCCCTGCGTCCCCGGGCGCCGCACAGGGCACGAAGGGGCCTCCCGGCTCGGACGCGGCCTCGCACGGCGGCTCGAAGCAGCCGGGGAGCGCGTTGACGAGGGCGAGGGCGAGGCACCAGCGCTGCACGGAGTCAGGGTGGCGAACCACGGCGAGGAGCTTCACTGATTCTTCGCGGAATGACGAGCCGGAGCATCGCCCGCGACCACGACGGGTCGATTGACGTACAAGGCTCCCGTGGCGCCGGAACCCGCATCACCACCTTCCTCTGAGCCTGCGCGGCTGCTGCTCGTCGATGACGACGCCGCGCTCTGCGAGATGCTGGCGCTGGACCTGAAGCAGCGGGGCCACGAGGTGAAGTGGTGCACCACCCCCGAGGAGGCGCTGTCGCTCAGCGCGGCGGAGCCCTTCGACACCGTCCTCACTGACCTCAACCTGCGCGCGAGCAGCGGGCTCGACCTGTGCCGCGAGCTCACCACGCGCCAGCCCCACCTGCCCGTCATCGTCATCACCGGCTTCGGCAGCATCGAGGCCGCCGTGCAGTCGATCCGCGCCGGGGCCTACGACTTCATCACCAAGCCGTTCGACTTCGAGGCGCTCGCGCTGACCGTCGAGCGTGCGGTGCGACACTTCTCGCTGCTCCGCGAGCTGCACCGCCTGCGCAGCGAGGTGACGCAGAACCGGCCGAGGTTCCCCGAGCTGATCGGAAACAGCCCCCCGATGCTCGAGCTCTTCCGGGTGCTGGGCCGTGCCGCCGACTCGATGACGACCATCCTCGTCACCGGCGAGAGCGGCGTCGGAAAAGAGCTGGTCGCGCGCGCGGTGCACCAGGCCAGCCGCCGCAAGGCAGGGCCCTTCATCGCGCTCAACTGCGGCGCGCTGCCCGAGCTGCTGCTCGAGAGCGAGCTGTTCGGGCACGTCCGCGGGGCTTTCACCGACGCCCGAAGCGATCGCCCGGGCGCCTTTCGGGAAGCCCACGGCGGCACGCTGTTCCTGGACGAGGTGGGGGAATTGCCTCTGGCCCTTCAGCCGAAGCTGCTGCGAGTGCTGCAAGAGCGCACGGTGCGGCCAGTCGGCGCCGATCGCGAGCTGCCCGTCGACATTCGCATCGTCTGCGCGACCAACGCCGACCTGAGCGCGGCAGTGGCAGCGGGGAAGTTCCGCGAAGACCTCTACTACCGCCTCGACGTCGTGCACCTCGCGGTCCCGCCGCTGCGGACGCGGGGCACCGACGTGCTGCTGCTGGCGCAGGCGTTCCTCGAGCGGCTGGCGACGCGTGACCAACGACCTGCTCGCACGCTGTCACCAGACGCAGCCCAGCGACTGCTCGAGTACGACTGGCCGGGCAACGTGCGCGAGCTGCTCAACGTGCTCGAGCGCGCCATCGCCTTGTCCGACGGGCCGACGCTTCGCCTCGAGGACCTGCCCGAGCGCATGCGTGAGCCCCGCGCCGCGCAGCTGCCCGACGAGTTCGAGCCGTCGACCCTCCTGCCGCTGGCCGAGATGGAGCGCCGCTACATTCTCAAGGTGCTCGCGCTCAAGAAGGGCAACAAGCGCCAGACCGCCGACGCGCTCGAGGTCGATCGCAGCACGCTGTATCGCAAGCTCGCGCAGTATGGCCACGCCGGGGAGAGCGACGAGTGAGCCGCGCCGGGGCTGCGCTGGTGTGGCTGCTGACGACCAGCGTGATGGGCCAGGAGGCGGTGCCGGGGTTCGAGCTCGAGCGCCTGAGGTTCAACCCGGGCGCGCGCGCGGGGCTCCTCGTCGATTCGGCTGATCTGCTCGAGCCGCTCGGGCTGCGCGTCGGGCTCACCGGGCACTATCAGCACGACCCGCTCGTGGTCGTGAATCAGCGGAACGAGCGCCTGGCCTCGGCCGTGCGCAGCCGCCTTGGGGTGCACCTCACCGGCGCGTTCGGCATCACCCGGTGGCTCGAGGTGGGCCTGCAGCTCCCAGTCGTGCTCTGGCAGGCTGGCGACGACCTCGGCGCCGTCGGCTTCACGCGCATCAGCGGCGCGGCTGCCCTGGGCACGCCCTGGCTGCACCTGCGCGCGGCGCCTCTTCAGCAGGCCCGTGGCGCCCCGCTCGACGTGTCCGTGGGCCTCGGCGTGGGCTTCCCCTTCGGCGCCGACGCGTCGCTCACGAGAGACCCAACCCTCTCGGTGGCGCCTGTGGTGGCCGCCGGCCGCACCTTCTCCCCTGGAGCGCGGCCGGACTTCCTGCGCGTCGGTGGGTCGCTGTCCGTGCTGGTGAGGGGCGCCCGCCAGTTGACGACCTCGGCCACCGTTCGCGACGAGGTGGGCAGCTCGTTCTCGGCGGGGCTGATGGTCTCGACGCTCGGCACCGGGCTTCGAGGAGAGCTCTCGGGTCGGCTCGACGTGCCCTTCACGCGCAGCCCGCTCGCTGGCGAGCTGATGGTGGGCGTGCGGTCTCCGCGGCTCGGTCCCATCGAGCTCTCCGCGGTGGGGGGGCCGGGCTTCGGGCAGCAACCGGGCACGCCGAGCTTCCGGGTGCTCGCCGGTGTCGCGCTCGTCGCGCCGTTGCAGGTCGAGCGACCGCGCCCAGTGGTGGATCGCTGCGCGGCCGAGCCCCCGCCAGCGGACTGCCCTCGCGCCGACGAGGACGGGGACGGGGTCGCCAACGCCGACGATCGCTGCCCCACCGTGATGGGCCTGCGTTCGCTCGCGGGCTGCCCTGACACCGACGTGGACGGTGACGGCGTCTTCGCGAGCGGCGATGCCTGCCCGGATCAGCCGGGGACTTCGGCGCGGCGCGGCTGTCCCGCACCTGACGGCGACGGCGACGGGGTCGATGACGACGTGGATCGCTGCCCGACCGTTCCAGGGACGCTGGCCTTCTCAGGCTGTCCGGACACCGATGGTGATGGCTTCGAAGACTCTGTTGATGCGTGCCCGGCCGAGGCTGGGGTGGCGCCGATGCGCGGCTGTCCGGACGCAGACCAGGACGGCGATGGGGTCGTCGATCGCTTCGACGCCTGCCGGACGGTGAAGGGCACGCCGGCGAACGAGGGCTGCCCCGCGGCGGAGCGCCAGTTGGTGGTCATCACGCGTGAGCGGCTCATCATTCGCGACAAGGTGTACTTCGCCTCGGGCAAGTCCGTGGTGCTGCCGAGGAGCGCCCTGCTGCTGGCGCAGCTCGCCCGTGTGTTGAAGGAGCACCCGGAGATCGAGCGCGTCTCCATCGAGGGTCACACCGACAGTCAGGGGGAGCGGCAGATGAACCTGCGGCTCAGCGAGGCCCGCGCCGCCGCTGTGCGCGACGCCCTCGTCCGGGCCGGGGTCGCGAGCGAGCGGATCGCCTCGCGTGGGTTCGGGCCTGATCAGCCCGTTCAGCCGAACGCCACCGCCGCTGGCCGCGAGGCGAACCGCCGCGTCGAGTTCGTCATCATTGGAGCCGAACACGGAGGCCTTCCAGGGCCCTGAACCTGCGCATGAGCGCTGGACGTTGCGTGTTGCAGAACGCGGCACTGTCGCACCAGGCCACACGTCCCCCGGTGGCAGGAGCCCGCGATCTCCAGTGGTTCCACGTCGGCCTCAACCCTGCACTGACGGCGCTCATGAGAGAGACCGAACGAGACCGCCAGCGTGAGAGCACGCGCCGTCGCCTGTACGACGCGGCCATCGAGGAGATCGGCCGAGAGGGCCTGGAAGCTGCCTCGGTCGACCGCATCACCCGCATCGCCGGCACGAGCCGAACGGCCTACTACTTCCACTTCCCTCACAAGGAGTCGGTGGTGGAGCTGCTCAACGGGAAGCTGGCCCTCGAGGTGTCGAACGCGCTGGGCACCGTCGAACGCGACGCGGGGCTCGAGGCGGCCCTCGAGGCGTCCAGCGGCGCCCTCGTCCGGTTCTTCGGTGACCGCAAGCGCCTGGCCGAGGCCGCGACGACCGTCTGGCTGAGAGCACGGCCGGCGGATCGACCGCGCGCGCTGCTGCTCGACCGCGTCTCCCGTGACCCGCGCATCGTGCCGCTCGACGCCGAGGAGTTCGTCGATCGACTGCTCCTCATGCAGTGGGTGACGGTGCTCGGCTGGAGCCTCGGCCGGCACGCAGACCTGGGTGAAGCCCTGCGCGCGCTGGTGGACGTCGTGCTCTACGGCGTCGTCGGTCGAGCAGTCATGCCCCAACGAGCGCCACGCCGGGAACCGACCACGCCGAGGCTCTTCACCAGTCGCCGGGTGGGACGGTCGAGTGCCGGGCTGGCCGTGGAGTCGATGCACGGGTGACCTGTCGGTCCGGGCGTGGAGCGGCGCGCCCCTGGCCGCACGACGGAGCCAGTCGCCCTCAGACGCGGAGGATGAAGCCGCTCGCCGGCTGACCGGTGGCGCGAGCGATGGCCGCGACGTAGGCGAGCACCTGCGCCTCGTACTTCGCGAGGCTCTCGTCGTCGATGGAGGCGTCGGTCTTGAACTCCACCACCACCCACCCGTCGTCCGTCTCGTAGGCGAGGTCGATGACGCCCTCGACGACCGTGCCGTCGGGCAGGTGATCGACCAGCGAGGCCTCGCGCCGGACCTGTCTCGCCGCCCGGGCTGCCGCGAAGAGGCGGTGCGAGAGCGCGGCCTCCACGGCCGCTGCGGCGGCGAGCACCTCGTCGTCGGGCGCGCGCAGCGACCTCGCCATCACCTCGACGACCCCGCGAACCGCCGCGGCGTCGGCGTCGAGCGGCGCCGTCGCGAGGCACGCGTGCACCAGCTCACCGAAGCGCCGACCCGTGGGCCGCCCCGCCCGCGGCGCCCCGGTCTGCTCCACCGGTACGGTCCCCGAGAGGGCCGGAGGCGGCAGGTCGCGCGCCACTACCACCGACATGCTGGGCACGCTGCTCCTCGAGAGCGCGTCGCTTCGGTCGAGCTGCCAGGCTTCATAGTCGGCGACGCTCTTCGGACCCTCGACCTCGTCCTCGCGCAGCGCCTCGTCGGCCTCGAGCCCCGCGGCGTCGGTGCGACCCAGCTTCAAGACGCGCGGGTCGAACCAGACGACGCCGTTCTTGCCCGAGGCGGCGCGGTGCAGGCCGGGCTTCGGCACGTCGATGGGCAGCGGTCCGTTGCGGTCGACGACGACGTCGTGGCCGAAGGCGGGGCAGCCTGGCGCGGGGCGCGGGTCATGCGCGCGTGAGGGCTCCGGGAAGAGCGCCGGGCCCAGCACCTCGGTCCACGTGTCCTTGAACTGCTTCTCGCTGCACACCGGCACCACCAGCAGGTCCTTCGCGCGGGTGGCGGCGACGTAGCTGAGCCGCGCGGCCTCCTCGGCGTCGCGCGCGATGGCGTCGTGCTCGTGCTCGCGCAGCTCGGTGGGAACGCAGCCGGCCAGCGGGTGCACCCAGAGCGCACGGTCAGGGTCCACCCAATGCGACGGCTCTGGCCGCACGGCGTTGGCCGTCGGCTCGGCGAGGATGACGACGGGGAACTCGAGGCCCTTCGCCGCGTGCACCGTCATCATCCGCACGCCCTCGAGGCCCTGCTCCACCAGCGGCGCGTCGGGCGCTTCGCCCTCGTCGGCCTCCTCCTGGAGCGCCTCGACGACCTCACGGAACGACGTGGCGCGACGCTCGTGTCGGCGCGACACCTCCGCGAGCTGCAGCACGTTCGCGAGGGCCTGCGCCCCTGCGCGCCAGAACGCCACCCCCGCGTGCGCGCGCGTCTTCTCGAGCAGCTCGTGCAGCGTCGCCGCGACCGGGCGCGCGTTGCGCTCGAAGTGGAGGTGCTTGAGCACGCCGAGCGCCTTCACGACCTCGGCGAAGGACGCGTCGGGCAGCGTCGCCTCCTCGAAGGGTCGCAGCGGGTGCAGCTTGCCGAGCGCGCCCTTGAAGGCGAACAACGCCTCGTCGGTGAAGGCGAAGAAGGGCCCGCGCAGCGTGGCGTACACGGACAGCTCGTCGTCGGGGCGGTCGATGGCGAAGAGGGCCGTGCGCAGCGCCATCACCTCCTCGCGCTGGTGGAACGAGCGGCCGCCCACCAGCACGTGCGGCACCCGGCGCGCCTCCAGGGCCTGCGCGTAGGGCCGGGGAATGTCCACGCCACCCCACCGGCGCAGCCGCTTGAAGAGAATGCAGACGTGCCGCGGCTGCACCGGCACGCGCCTGCCGTCCTCCTCCTCCACCGTCCACCCGCTCGACGTCACCAACCACTCGATGAAGCCGCCCACCACGTCGGGCACGCTCTTCTCGACCGCCTCCTTCGTCGGCTTGTCGTTCTCCCCGAAGGGGTGCGCCGCGGGCAGCGCGACGAGCGACGGCTGCTCCTTGCTCGCCTCCCGCCACTCCCCGAGCGGCACGTACTCGGCCTGGAGTCCGCCCTGCATCACGCGCGAGAAGGTGGCGTTCACCGCGGCCTGAATGCCCGGCGTGCTGCGGAAGCTGGTGGACAGGTACTCGACGCGGGCGCCGTGGCGCGCGAGGTGCGCCTTGACGCGGTGGTAGAGGAGGATGTCGGCGCGCCGGAAGCGGTAGACGCTCTGCTTCGGGTCGCCGACGACGAAGAGCTTCCCGGGCACCGGCGTCGTCTGCCACGGGTCGCTCACCGTCGCGTCGGACGAGGCGAGCAGCAGCGCCACCTCGCTCTGCAGCGGATCCGTGTCCTGGAACTCGTCGATGAAGAGGTGCGTGAAGCGCCCCTGGAGCGACTCGCGCACGGCCTGGTGTCGCTGGAGCAGGTCCCTCGTGAGCAGCAGCAGGTCCACGAAGTCGAGCACGCCCGCGCGCGCCTTCTCGTGCTCGTAGCCGGCGATGACGGGCGCGAGCTCCTGGTGCAGCAGCGCCGCGAGGTCGGCGTCGCAGCGGCGCACCGTGTCCTGCAAGAGCGCCCACGCCTCGTCCCGCGCGGCCGACACCTGCGCCTCGGTCGCGCCGTTGGAGAAGACGAGGCCCCAGGGCTTCTGCTCCCAGTCGAAGCGGCTCGAGCCGAGGTCCTTGAGCTGGGCCTCGAGCCCGTCGTGGTCCCGGTCCGACACGGCCTCGCGGTGGTCGAGGTCGGCGACGAAGCGCTTCACCCGGCGCAGCAGGTCCAGGAACCGGCTTGGGCGCTCACCCCGCAGCTTCACGTTGGCAGCGTGGTCACCGAAGGCGCGCAGCGCCGGCACCACTGCGTCGAGGGCGGCGAGGCGGTCGAGGGGCTCCCGCTTCCACGGCGTCGCGAAGTCCCGGTGCTCGAGGAGCTGCTGGGTCGCCGAGAAGAGCGCCTGCCTCGGGGTCGAGGCGTCACGCCCCCGGCCCTTGCGCCGCAACGCGCGCCGCACGCCCTCGGGCTGGTGCTGGAGCAGGTCCTGGAAGACGCGCTGAAAGGCGACGTGTTGGAGCGCATCGGCGTCACCCTCCGCCGCGACCTCGAACAAGGGGTCGACGCCGGCCTCGACCGGGTACTCGCGCAACAGGTCCGCGCAGAGACCGTGGATGGTGCCGATGCGGGCGACCTCGAGCTCCTCGAGCGCGCGGGTCAGCCGCTGCACCTCGTCGGGCGCCGTCGTGGCGTCGCGGGCCTTCTCGAGCTTCGTGCGCAGGCGCAGCTTCATCTCGCCGGCGGCCTTCTCGGTGAAGGTGACCGAGATGATCTGCTCGAGGCGGGCGCGCCCCGTCTGGACGAGGGCGACGATGCGGTCCACCAGCACCGTCGTCTTCCCGGTGCCCGCGGCGGCCTCGACGACGAAGGTCGTGTCGAGGTCCTCGAGCAGGCGGTGCCGAACGTCGGCGTCGCCGGGACGCTTCATCGCGTGCCCCGGAAGCAGTGCTTGCGCCCTGAGCTCGCCTGCCCCACGACGTAGAGGCCCTCGGGGCCGACGGCCATGCTCGACACGTCCACCAGCAGCGGTGGAGGAGGCTGCACGAGAGAGAGCTGGTCGTCCTCGAAGAGGAAGAACCGGTCGGTCGAGCTGGACGACGGGGTACCCACCGCGAAGAACGAGTGGTCGCGCAAGGCCACCACGCCGTAGAGCTCCATGCCGCCCGGCCGCGGGGGCAGCGCCACCCACGTCCCCGAGCCACCACGGCGGGCGAGGCGATAGCCGCTCGAGCCGCCCGTGAGGAGCCCGTCCGTCACCGTGCCGCCGTCGAAGGTGAGCGCGACCCAGCTCCAGCGCGCGGCGGGCTGGAGCTGCAGGTCGATGGGCTCGGGGGTCGAGGTCGAGCCCGTGACGCGCGCGACGCCGTCGTCACCAGCGACGTAGACGTCTCCATTCGGCGCGACCACGCAGGTGCGCACGGTGCCGACCCCGAGGGACGTGGTGACCCGCCGCCAGGCGTCGTTCGAGTACTCGAGCAGGATGCCGCTGAGGCTCGTCCCGATGGCGACGGCGAAGACGCGCTCACCCTCGCCGCACAGCCCGACGAAGAACTCGGTGCCGGTGGTGGTCGTCTTCAGCGTGAAGCTGGAGCCTGAGCCGCAGTTGGCCGCGCAGACGTACGAGTTGTTCCGGTTTCCAGCGACGAAGACGCGCCTCGAGGGCGTCACCAGCACGTCCATCGCCTCGACGAAGGAGAAGCCGGGGACGGGCACGAAGGCCCCGCCGTCCAGGGTGAGCAGCTCGCCCGTGAAGGTGACGCCTGCCACGTCGCGTCCCTGCACCGCGACCGTCTGCAGCGCCACGTTCGAGGGGAACGAGATGGGCGTCCAGGTGAAGCCGCCGTCGATGGGCGTCCCGCCGGCCGCGCCTCCTGCGGTTCCCCCGGCCGTTCCACCGCCCGCGCCACCGGCGAACACGAAGCCGCCGCCAGCCGGCAGCCCGCCGCTCGCCCCTCCCGCGAACCCTCCGCTCGAGCCGCCAGCCTGTCCGCCGCCCGCAGCGCCTCCGCCCGCGGCGCCACCGCCCGCATCGGGGCCGGCGTCAGGACGAAACGGCGTGAGCGGCGTGCACCCGACCAGCACGGCCAGCGCGGCGATACGACGCATCATGGGTGCGACCTATCACCAGGAGGCCGCGGGGACGAAGGTCCACGCTATCGCGGCCACTTTCCCTGAGCTTCGAGTCTGGCTCGAGGAGTGCGCCGGCCACCCGGCCGTCGAGCAGGGCATCCAGCCGCAGCGTGTCGTCAACTGCATCGCACCCGTGTCGCAGGTGCGCGGCGAACCGGGTGTCGCTGATCCGCCAGCCCAGCTTCTTGAGCCTCTTCGACACGGCGAACCCGGGCGTGCCCTTCTCGACGATCAGCATCGAGAGAGGGCGGCAGCCCAGGCGGTCAGCGGCGAGCGCAGCTCAGGAGCCCGCGTCGCTGAAGGCCCGACAGCACCCCGGCGGAAAGTCGCCGAGGCGCGCAGGAGGAGCCGCGTCGCAGAAGCCCGGGCCTCCGGCAGGGGAGCTCCCGCTCCGCGTCGTCAGTGCGCCTCACCGCTCCCGAACATCGCGACGAAGGCGTCGCCGAGCTGCTTCTTCTCGGCGTCAGTCAGCTTCGCCTCGGCGTGCAGCGCGACGTAGCCCTTCATGGGCATCTCGCCCTCGCGCAGCTCCTCCTCGGCGTCCTTCGCGTGCTTCTGCGGCCGGTCCCACTCCGAGAAGTTCAGCTCGTGCCGGCCCTCGTCGACGTGGTGCGAGACGACCCACGAGATGGGCGCGACGTTCGAGTACCAGGGCCACTTCGTCTCGTTGCTGTGGCAGTCGAAGCAGGCGCGCACTGCGAGGGCGCGCACGTCAGGCGAGGTCCACGCTGGCTCGACCTTCACCGGTGGGTTGGTGTGGTCGCGCCCGACCGGGACGAGCTGAATGACGACCAGCAGCGCCGCGAGCCCACCGAGTACGCGCACCAGGTTCTTCTTCATGCGCCGGTCATCACACAGCCGGGTTTCGAGTTCACGCGCGAAGACCGTGGATTCACGCAACTTCACATGGCGTTGCCGCGACCTCGAGAAGCGATCCACGCGAACGCCGATGGCAGCCAGATGAACGTGGGCCCCGCTCGAAGTCACTACCGCGGCATGATCAACCGCACCCTCCTGCTGGCCGTGCTCGTGGGCACCTCCGCTGCGCTCGCTGACGCACCGACGGTGGTCCAGTCGACGAAGCGCAGCCCCTTCGACCGCACCTTCGGGCTCGGCGGCTACGCGACGGGCTGGGCGGGCGCGTACGGCGGCGCGGGCGTCGGCGGCCGGCTTCGCTACGAGGCGTTCTCCTTCCTCGGGCTCGACCTGTTCGGCGAGGCGCTCATCGTCCCGGTGGCGCATGGAGTGCGACACGACCACCCGGTGGGCTTCAACCTCTTCGTCCCTTTCCGCGTGGGGCAGGTCGTGCGGCTGCGCCCCTTCCTGGGCATGTGCGTGACGCCGAGCTTCTTCCACCCGGCAGAGGCGGGCGCTCCGAGGGCGGACACGGTGCTGGTCGGCGCGCACGCCGGGGGTGGCGTCGAGCTGGCGCTGCACGACCGGCTGTCCTTCTTCGCCGAGGCGAAGGCCGTGGCGTGGTTCGGCAACGACCGCTCGGTGCAGGGGTGGACGGGCGTGGTGAGCGGCGAGGTGAGGCCCTTCGTGCTCGGCCAGGCACAGCTCGGCTTCACCTTCCACCTGGGCGGCGCGTGAAGCAGACCCAGCTCGCGCTCGTGCTGCTGGCCGTGGGCTGCGGCGGCGCCACCGGGCTTCCCCACGGGGCGGACGCTTCGAGCTGCGGCACCTGTCACGCGTCGCAGCACGCGGCGTGGAGCCGTTCCCGCCACGCGCTGAGCCTCGGCTCGCCGGTCTTCAACGCGCTGCTGCCCCGCGTCGAGGCGGCGTGGGGACGGGCCGCGAAGGACCGCTGCGTCTCGTGCCACGCCCCGGGGCATGGGGGAGACGAGTCCATCGGCTGCGTGTCGTGCCACGGCGCCATCGGCAACCGGGGCGAGGCGAACGGCGCGTTGGTCGTGAACCTCGATGCTCCGCTGGGCTCGATGACGCGCGTGGTGTCGAACGACGCGCACGCGGTCCGGCCACGCGGGCTGCTCGGCTCGGCGTCGTTGTGCGGCACCTGCCACGAGGTCCATGGACCGGGGCTCTTCAACGAGCACACGCTGACCGAGCTCCGCGCGTCGCCTGGCGCCGACTCGTGCATCACCTGCCACGAGGCGAAGAGCCACCGCTTCGCTGGCGTGGACCCCGCGTGGGACGGCACTCCCGCCGAGCGAGCCGAGGCCGATGAACGGGCGCGGGAGCTGTGGGCCAGCGCGCTGGAGCTCGAGCTCCGGACGACCTCGACCGGAGTCGAGGTGACGCTCACCAACCCCGGACGTCACGCGGTGCCGACGGGCGTCGCGATGCTGCGCGACGTGTGGGTGGACCTCGAGGTGCGTGGTGCCCGCCGGCTCGAAGCGACGCGGGTCATCGACCTCCGCGCGCGCGTGCTCAGCGGCGAGCAGACCGTCGCCCTCGTGACCGACGCGAGCCGGGTCGAAGAGGCCGCGCTGCTGCCAGGCGCCTCCCGCACCTTCACCTGGACACCGCCACCCGGAGCCGACGGCGTGCTCGAGGTCCGCGCGGTGGTGAAGGCGCGCGCGTTCCGCGATGACGTCCTGCATGCGCTCGGGCTCGAGGCCCGGGTGGCCGAGGTGACGACGCTCGAGGTCGCCGAGCAGCGGGTGAGCCTGCCCGCGCGGCGCTGAGCTACCGTCGCTGCATGCCCGGCCCCTCGACCCGTACCATCGCCCGACTCCCCGCGCCGCCCTCGTTGCTCCGTCTGGGCCAGTCCGTGGCCATGCTCGACGCGCTGGTGTTCCCCGACGACTGGAGCGCCCGCTACTTCTCCTTCGACCGCAAGTTCGGCCGCGGCGAGCAGGTGTTCTCGATGCGCAACGGCGAGGGCGACTTCTGGTTCCTTCTCTTCACGAAGGCCGGGGCCGTGCTGCACGGCTTCGACCACGAGAGTCCGATGAGCCCCTGGTCGAGGGAGCGCAGGTCCGAGAAGGGCGGCCCCGGGCCCATGCCCGGGCTCCGAGAGGGCTTCCCGCGGACCCTCGACGACCGCGCGGCCGCCAGGGCCTTCTGCTCCGACCCCAACGAGCTGACCTTCCTGGCCTGGTGGACCGGCGCTGGCCCCTGGCGCACCGGCGCGGTGGAGCAGCCGAAGGGCCGCGACCCGGACGGCTCCGCACGCCTCCTCTTCATCCTCGATGGCAAGCCCGAGACCTGGGCGACGTGGGTCGAGGAGTACGCCGAGGTCACGATCGCGCTCCCGCTGGTCCGGAAGCTCTACGCGCACGAACCGCTGACGAAGACCCTGGCCGCGGCGATCAACTCCTCGACGAGCTTCGCCGACGCGAAGAAAGAGGCACGCGCGATCGGCTATCCGGTTGCCGGAGAGTGAGCGCCGCTTCACCTGACGCCGCGGCAGAGCCTCGAGCCTTCGTCGTGCCGCGAGACGTCGAGCCACCTCGGGTCCAGGAGCGTGGTGCCGCATCGACGCCAGCGCGGCGGGTGAGGCGGTCGGCGCAGTCGCGGTGAGCTCAGCGGCGTCGAGCTAGCTCGAGTCACGAGGAGCGTGGTGCCGCTTCGACGCCCCAGCGCGGCGGGTGAGCAACGCGGTCGGCGCTGTCGCGGCGAGCTCAGCGGCGTCGAGCCACCTCGAGTCACGAGGAGCGTCGTGCAGCATCGACGCTGGCGTCGCGGCGGGTGTGCAACGCGGTCGGCGCAGTCGCGGTGAGGTCAGCGGCGTCGAGCTAGCTCGAGTCACGAGGAGCGTCGTGCAGGATCGACGGCGCCAGCGCAGCGGGTGAGGCGGCCCTCAAGTCACGAGGGGCGTCGTGCAGCATCGACGCTGGCGTCGCGGCGGGTGAGCAACGCGGTCGGCGCAATCGCGGTGAGCTCAGCGGCGGCGAGCTACCTCAAGTCACGAGGAGCGTCGTGCAGCATCGACGCTGGCGTCGCGGCGAGTGAGCAACGCGGTCGGCGCAATCGCGGTGAGATCAGCGGCGTCGAACTCGGCGCGCGAGAACCGAGAAGAGGCCGAGCCCGAGCCACAACGAGGCGGAGGCGCTGGCGTCGCAGCCACACCCGACACCGTAGGACCTCGGGGGACCGGCGCGGGGATCGACTCCACCGTCTCCCTCGCCAGCATCGAGCCCCCCACCGTCGTCGCCCGCGCCACCCGCGCTCCCGCCTGACGCCCCTCCGCCGCCGGCGCTCCCGCCTGACGCCCCTCCCGCGCTGCCTCCGCCGCCTGCGCCACCGCCGGACGCGCCACCTGCGACGCCGCCCGCGTCCCCGCCTGCCGCGCCACCTGCGCTCCCGCCTGCCACGCCCGCGTTCCCGCCTGCCACGCCGCCGGACGCGCCGCCTGCCACGCCGCCGGACGCGCCGCCTGCCACGCCACCGGACGCGCCGCCTGCGACGCCGCCCGCGTTCCCGCCTGCCGCGCCACCTGCGCTCCCGCCTGCCACGCCGCCTGCCGCGCCACCTGCGCTCCCGCCTGCCACGCCGCCCGCGCTCCCCCCGGACGCTCCACCCGCGCTCCCGCCAGCCGCGCCGCCTGCGCTTCCGCCGCCCGCACCACCGCCACCCACGCCACCGTCCGCCCCGCGCACCGTCACCCGCACCAGGGCCTGTGCAGTTCCCACTCGCGGGTCCCTCACCGTGAGCTCGATGTCGAGGGTGGTGGGCCCGGCGGGCGTGGTGAAGCCGGCCTGGCTTCCGGGCGGGATGACGCCGAGGCTCACGGCGGGTCCAGCCACCTGAGTCCAGACGAACGTGAGCGGCTCTCCGTTCGGATCGAAGGAGCCGCGCCCGTCGAGCAACACCATGACACCGGCGTCCACGAGCCGGTCCGGCCCTGCGTCGGCCACCGGCGGCTCGTTGATGGAGTCCTGCACCAGCAGCGTGAACCCCGCGTCGCGGGGCGGGTCGAAGCCGTCAGTCACCAACACCGAGTAGCCGAGGGGCGTCATCGCCAGCACGCGCGGCGTCGCGATGGTCGGCGTCGCCGTGGCGGCGTTCGTGATGCCAGCGTCCGGACCGCTGATCTGCACCCACAGATAGGTGAGCGGGTCTCCGTCGGCGTCGGTGACGGACGGCGCCGTGCGCAGGTCCATCGCGCCCTCGGGGGCGCTCGCGGTGCCCATGGGCTGCACCAAAGGCGCCGCGTTCACCCGGAGCCACCACGTCGCCTGCGAGGTGCCGATGAGCGACGTGCGGCCGCCGAAGAAGGCCATTCCTCCGAGCTGCCGGCTGTACACGGGCGCGCCGAAGGTGTTGTTGCCCGCGCTGGGCATCGGCGTGATGGCGGACCACTGCCGGGTGGCCGGCTCGAAGGTGAACACCGCGCTGACGGGTGTCCCACTGGGCTGGCTGACGCCGCCGTAGACGATGAACTTGTCCGCACGTCGGTCGAAGGTACACACCGACGAGCCGCGCTTCGTCGGTGCAGCGCCCCCCACCGGTGCTCCCGAGACCCACGTGTCGCTCATCACGTCGTACTCGACGAGGTCGGCGATGGTGTCGTTGACGATCTCACCGCCGAACACGAGCAGCCGCCCGCGCGTCTGGTCGAAGCCCGCGCACGCCGAGGCCCGTGGAGGGGGAGCCGGCCCCGACGGAGAGAGGCGGGTCCACGCGGCGGTGCCAGCGTCTGGGTTGACGAGCAGGCGCCACAGCTCGTTCGTCAGCACCGTGGCTTCGGCGTTGCTCGACGTCGCGGTGCCGCCCGCGAAGAGCAGGTGCGCCTGCCACGCTGGCACGTACACCATGTTCGAGAGGAACCGCGGAGACGGCCCGGCGTCGGACGACGTCGTGAGCGCCTGCCACGAGTTGCCGACCGGGTCATAGAGGTGCACGTCGTTCAGCAGCGGCCCATTGAGGTCCCGGCTGCCGCCGAAGAGGACCGCGCGCTGGTGCTGGGGGTCCCACGTCAGGCTCCCCCACGCCCGTGATGATGGGGATGAGGCCGGCATCATCTGCGTCCATGCGTTGCCGGTGACGTCGTAGACCCAGGTCTGGTTGTTCGCGCTGAGGCCCGAGTTCCCGCCGAAGAGAATGAACCGGTCTGGTCCAGTCGTCTCGACGACGGCCATTCCCGCCCCGGTCCGCGCGCTCGGCCGCGTCGACGGGTTCAGGTTCGTCATTCCCGGAGCACCCGCTTCGGCGACACACGCCCAGGCCAGCGCGACGGCGGTGAGCGGGCGCATCAGCCGGGACTGTAGCGCTGTTCTCGCGGTGGAGCATGAGCCCACGCCAGTCTGCTCCAACCCGTCCGCGCCGCTCGTCACGCCAGACTACGGCAGGTCGCGCAGCCGGCGCAGCTCAGCCAGCTCGGGCTTGAGGTGCTTCCGGGTCGACTGGACGCGGCGCTCCTCGTCTGGCCCACAGACGACCCGGAACGCGCACCACGTGCAGGCGCCGTCGTCGGGCGTCGC
>JAEUJQ010000003.1 GCA_016793095.1 Myxococcaceae bacterium
GCTCAGGGGACAAGACGCGCCCGCTGGATCGCAGGCTCGTTTTCGGTGACTCTTACGTCGTCGCTCAGGTCAGACCCCCGGGGTCAATGCCTTTGAGAAGCAGGGGGTCAAAGGTGGTGAGAGCCGGCAGTCCAGTTCCAACGGTTACGCCACTCGAGCGCCTGCCGGTATCGACCAGCGGCGACATCAAGACACACGAACGAATTCAGAGCGTCACCTCTGAGCAGACCGGGCTTGAGCATTGTGGCGCGCTCCAGCAGCTCCGGATCCACCTCGCCGCGCAGGTAGTCGAGCCACAGAACTCCGGCCACTTCCAACGCGGTGCACCCACGCCAGTCCCCGCGTCGAAGGGCTGCGAGCTCGCGCTTGCGGAGCCAGTGCGCGAGCCACATTCCAGCAACGCCGAAGGCAGCAATCCCCAACCATGCGGCGACGAACGTCATTGCTCTCGCTCCGATGCCGAGTGGCTCCACGTAGTTCAAGCGCAGGTGCTGCTGAAGCGAATCTGCGGTCGGCGCTGTCGTGCGGGTGCGCTGAGCGTCCGACGGGAACGAAACGCAGGCCCCGCGACGTCTCTGGCGCGCCGCTCGCCGCTTTCCCCTACAGTCCGCGCCGTCTTCGGCCCATCACAGAGGAGTCGCCTCATGCGTCGCTCCGTCGTGTCGCTCGTCGTGCTGCTCTCCTCGTTCGCGGGAGCAGCGCCGCCCAGGCCCGACCAGCTCCCCGCGGCGCTGAAGGACTGGCAGGCCTGGGTGCTGCACGCCGAGAAGGAGGCGGGGTGTCCCTTCTTGAACGGCGCCGAGGCGCGCATCTGCGCGTGGCCGGGGCGCCTGGCGCTGTCGCTCGACGACAAGGGCGGCCGCTTCACCCAGGCCTTCCGCGTCTACCGCGAGGCGTGGCTGTCGTTGCCAGGCGATCCGCGCCGCTGGCCGCAGGACGTGAAGGTGGACGGGAAGGCGGCGGTGGTGGTGCCTGGCGCGGACGGCCAGCCGACGGTGAAGCTCGTCGAGGGCGAACACCAGGTGACGGGCGACTTCGTCTGGGACGCGCTGCCCGAGGCGCTGCTGGTGCCGCGCGACACGGGGCTCGTCGCGCTGACGCTCAAGGGCGCCGAGGTCACGCTCCCCAACCGCGACGATGAGGGCCGCGTCTTCCTGCAGAAGGAGAGCACGGCGAAGGAGGAAGAGGACCTCGACCTCACGGTGCACCGCCTGCTGTCCGATGACATCCCCGCGCGGCTCGTCACCCGCCTGTCGCTGCAGGTCTCGGGGAAGAGCCGCGAGGTGGTGCTCGGCCGCGCGCAGCCCGACGGCTTCGTGCCGATGGCGCTCTCGTCGACGCTGCCGGTGCGCCTCGAGCCCGACGGCAAGCTGCGGCTGCAGGTGCGGCCCGGGGCGTGGGTGGTGACGCTCGAGGCCCGCAGCGAGGGGCCGCTGAACGCCCTCAAGCGCCCCGACCCGCAGGGCGCGTGGATGGAAGGCGACGAGGTGTGGACGTTCGACGCGCGGCCGTCGCTGCGGCAGGTGCTCGTCGAGGGCGTCAACCAGGTGGACCCGCAGCAGACGACGCTGCCCAACGAGTGGAAGCGCTTCCCCGCGTACGCGATGGCGCTCACCGACGAGCTGCGCATGACGGAGCGCCGGCGCGGCGACGCCGACCCGTCGCCCGACTCGTTGACGCTGACGCGCACGCTGTGGCTCGACTTCGACGGCAAGGGCCTCACCGCGAACGACCGCATCTCGGGGCCGCTGCACCGCTCGTGGCGCCTCGACATGCAGAGCGGCACCGACCTCGGCCGCGTCGTCACCGCGGGCTCCGACCAGTTCATCACCCGCCTCGCCGCGGGGAAGCTCGCAGGCGTCGAGCTGCGCGAGGGCCAGCTCACCCTCGAGGCCGACAGCCGCATCACCGCGCCGCTCTCGGCCATTCCCGCCGTCTCGTGGGACGCGGACTTCACGCGGGTCAGCACGACGCTGCAGCTCCCGCCCGGCTGGACGCTGGTGAGCGCGGCTGGCGCGGACTCGGTGCCCGACACGTGGCTCCAGCGGTGGACCCTGCTCGACCTCTTCCTCGTCCTCATCATCTCCCTCGCCGTCGGCCGGCTCTTCGGCTGGCCCTTCGGCGCGCTGTCGCTGCTCGCGCTCATGCTGGGCTGGCAGGAGACCGACGCGCCGAAGCTCGTGTGGGTCGTCGTGCTGGTGCTCGAGGCGCTCTACCGCGTGCTGCCCGACAACTGGCTGAAGGCGACGTTCCGGTGGTCGCGCTTCGCCGCCTGGGCCGCGCTCGTCGTCATCGCCGTCAGCTTCATGGTCGACCACGTCCGCCACGGCATGTACCCGGCGCTCGCCCAGACGACCTCGTTCGGCGGCGTGCAGAGCTGGTCCGAGTACTCCACCGACAACGAGCGCCAGTACCAGCGCAACCAGTACGACCAGAACGAGCTCGAGGAGGCGCCCTCGGGCTTCGCAGGCGACAAGGAGGTCGATGAAGACGGGTACGGGAGCATTCCGCTGCCCAGGAAGGCCGAGCCGCGGGCGCCCATGCAACAGCAGGTGCGCCGAAAGCAGCTCTCGGTGCGCGACTACGACAAGACGGTGCTGGTGCAGACCGGCCCCGGCCTGCCGCGGTGGAGCTGGAAGTCAGTCAACATCGGGTACTCGGGGCCGGTGGAGCGCAGCCAGACGCTGTCGCTCTTCCTCATCGGCCCGACGGGCAACCTGCTGCTCGCCTTCCTCCGGGTGGTGCTGCTCGCGCTGCTGGTGCTGACGGTGCTCGGCTTCCCGGGCGCGTTCTGGCCGCCGGCGCTGAAGAAGCTGCTCCGGCCCGGCGCGACGGCTGGAGCGCTGCTGCTGGCGCTCCTCACGCCCGCCCTCGCGAGCGCGAACGAGGTGCCACCGGAGGCGACGCTGAATGAGCTCAAGACGCGGCTGCTCGAGCGGCCGGAGTGCGCTCCCCGCTGCGCGTCGTCGCCACGGCTGCTGCTCGAGGCCACGCCGACGCTGCTGCGCCTCAGGCTCGAGGTGCTCGCCGGCGCGACGACGGCGGTGCCGCTGCCGGGGAACGAGAAGCACTGGCTGCCGCGCACCGTGCTGGTGGACGGGCAGCCCGCCAACGCGCTCAAGCGGGGCGCTGACGGCGCGCTCCTGCTCGCGGTGACCGAAGGCGCGCACCAGGTCGTGCTCGAAGGGCCGCTGCCGCCGCGTGACACGGTGCAGGTGCCGTTGCCGCTCAAGTCCTACCGCGTGGAGTCGAAGGTGGACGGCTGGACGCTCGACGGGGTGCACGAGGACGGCGTCGCCGACGAGAACCTGCAGCTCACCCGCAAGGCCGGAGGAGACAAGGCCACCGGCGCCGGCGCGGCGCTGCAGACGGGCACCCTGCCGCCCTTCGTGGTGGTGGAGCGCATGCTCGCGCTGGGCCTCACCTGGTCCGTCGAGACGACGGTGCGCCGGCTGACGCCGACCGGCTCTGCCGTGGTGCTCGAGGTGCCGCTGCTGCCTGGCGAGTCCGTCACCTCGAGTGAGGTGCGCGTGCAGAACGGCAAGGCGCTGGTGAACATGCCGGCCACCACCACCGACTTCTCGTGGACGAGCGTGCTCGAGGCGAAGTCGCCGCTCGCGCTCTCGGCGCCGAAGGGCCTGCCGTGGGTCGAGGTCTGGCGCATCGACGTGAGCCCGGTGTGGCACGCCGAGTGGTCCGGCATCCCCGTGGTGCACCAGCCCGACCAGCCCGGTGTCCGCGTGCCCGAGTGGCGCCCGTGGCCCGGCGAGGCCGTCACCATCGAGGTCGTCAAGCCAGAGGGCGTGCAGGGCCAGACGCTCACCATCGACCAGTCGCGGCTGGTGGTGAGCCCGGGCGTTCGCGCGACCGACGCGACCTTCACGGCGAACTTCCGCTCGTCGCGCGGCGGCCTGCACCCCTTCACCCTGCCCGGGGACGCGCAGCTGCAGAGCGTCGTCATCAACGGCCAGGCGCAACCCATTCGCCAGGAAGGCCGCGCGGTCGCGATTCCGCTGGTGCCCGGCTCGCAGTCGGTCGAGCTGGTGTGGCGGCAGACGGCGGGCGTCACCTCGTCGTGGACGACGCCGCCCCTGTCGATGGGCCTCACCACGGTGAACGCCGAGCTGCAGGTGCAGGTGCCCGCCGACCGCTGGGTGCTCTTCGTCACCGGGCCGCGCATGGGACCGGCGGTGCTCTTCTGGAGCTTCCTGCTGGTGCTGCTCGTCGTCTCGCTGGGCCTCGGCCGCGCGCGCTGGGCGCCGGTGAAGACGTACCAGTGGGTGCTGCTCGCGCTCGGGCTGTCGCAGCTGCCCATCTTCGCCATCGCCATCGTCTTCGGCTGGCTGCTCCTCCTCGGCTGGCGGGAGCGCGTGGCCATCGAGGGCACCCACTCGTTCAACTTCCGGCAGTTCGCGGTGGTGATGGTGACGGCGATGGCCCTCATCGTGCTCGGCGTCAGCGTCTACGAGGGCCTCCTGGGTCAGCCTGAGATGCAGGTGCGCGGGAACGGCTCGTCGGCGTGGGCGCTGCGCTGGTTCCAGGACCGCACCACCACCGACTTCCCGCTGGCGTGGGTCTTCTCGGTGCCCATGCTCGTCTACCGCGGCGCGATGCTGGCCTGGAGCCTGTGGATGGCGCTCGCGCTGCTCTCCTGGCTCAAGTGGGGCTGGAAGGCGTTCTCGACAGGCGGGCTGTGGAAGGCCTCCCCGAAGGTGCTGCGGCCGAGCGTGCCGACGACTCCGCCGCCGGGCGCGGCGCCGAAGTAGGCGTTAAGAGCGGCACCTCGAAGACGGGGAGGCACCATGCACATCGCCATCATCGGCACGGGCAACGTGGGCTCGACGCTCGGCGCGGCGTTCGACAAGACCGGGCACCAGGTCTCCTTCGGGGCGAGGGATCCGGCGAAGCGCCCGGGCGCGGTCTCCATCGGCGACGCGGTGCGCGCCTCCGAGGTGGTGGTGCTGGCGACGCCCTGGGACGCGCTGAGCGACGTCATCGCCGCGACCGGGCCGATGGAGGGCAAGACGGTCATCGACGCGATGAACCCGCTCCTGCCAGGCCTCGTGCTCGCGGTGGGCCACTCGGACTCGGGCGCCGAGACGCTGCAGCGGCTGCTGCCGAAGGCGCACGTCGTGAAGTGCTTCAACACCGTCGGCGTCGAGGTGATGGCGAACCCGAAGGTGGCGGGCCGCGCGGCGACGATGCTCCTCTGCGGTGACGACGCCGGCGCCCGCGCGAAGGTGGCCTCGCTCGCGCGCGGCCTCGGCTTCGACGCGGTGGAGCTCGGCGGACTCAGGAACGCGCGGCTGCTCGAGCCCGTGGCCGTGCTGTGGATTCACCTCGCGCTGGTGCAGAAGCTCGGGCGGCGCATCGCGCTCCGGCTCGAGGGAGAGGGCGCGAAGCCGGCGGCCATCGCCCCTTCGTCGCCAGCGCGGAAGGTGGCGGTGCTGGGCGCAGGGAACATCGGCGCGGGCCTCGTGCGGGCGTGGGCGAAGGCCGGCCACGCCGTCACCGTCGGCGCGCGCAGCCCGGGCGACGCCGAGGTGCAGGCGCTCGCGAAGGAGACCGGCGCGAAGGTGGCGAGCGTGCGCGACGCGGTGGAGGCGGGAGACGTGGTGGCCATCGCCATTCCGGCGCAGGCGGTCGACTCGCTCGTGGGGCTGCCGTTCGCGGGGAAGACGGTCATCGACTGCACCAACCACGTCGGGCCGGGCTTCGCGTTGAGCTTCGGGCACTCGACGTCGTGGGCCGAGGAGCTCGCGAAGAAGCTGCCCGGTGCCCGCGTCTTCAAGTCCTTCAACGCGCAGGGCGCCGAGAACCTGGCCGCGCCGCACTACACGACCGGGCCCGCGGCGAACTTCTTCTGCGGTGACGACACGACCGGGCGCGAGGTGGTGCGCCAGTTGGTCGCCGACGTCGGCTTCGCGCCGGTGTTCGCCGGTCCGCTGGCGAACGCACGGCTGCTCGAGCCGCTGATGATGGTGTGGGTGACGGCCGCCCGCGCGACGGGGAGCCGGTCACTGGGCTTCCAGCTGCTGCGCGAGTGACCGCTCATGGGTGAGGGCCACGAGGACGCCGTCGCGTACGAGACGCTTCGCGAGGCGAGGCGGGTTCGCGCCCCAGGCCGCGAGCGCGGCCACCTGCGGCGGCGTGCGCAGAAAGACCGCCAGCCCCGTGCCCGGGAAGGCGAGGCCGAAAACGACGAGCGGCACCGCCATGGCGATGCCGAACGCCGCCCTCGCTCTCGAGCGCAGCGCCAGCGACTTCGAAGAGAGCCAGCGCGGCGGGCGTGATGAAGCAGAGCGCTTCGAGGCGCTCACCGTGAAAGTGCTGTGCCGCTGGTCGAGGGAGCTCATGCCTCCCTCGTCGGCGACCGCGGTCAGTTGCAGCCGGTGTCGGACTTCGTGCCGACCTTGCACGTGAGGTTCAGCGTGCCCGAGCTGCCCGTCGTGCACTTGCCCTCGCAGGTGATGTTGCAGGTGCCGCCCGCGGCGCAGGAGACCGTCGAGTTCGCGCCGACCGTGTGCGTGCAGGACTTGCCGTCGCACGAGATGGTGCAGTTGGCGCCGCAGGAGCCCGTGCAGGTCGCGTCCTTGTTGCAGGAGTACGAGCAGTTGCTCGTCGAGGCACTGCACGTGTCGAACCCGCAGGTCTGGCCCTCAGGACAGATGCACACGCCGGTGGTGCAGATGGCGGGCGAGCAGGCAGCGGCGAGGACCGAGAGCGACAACATCACGACGAGACGAACCATGAAGACCTCCGACGACGTGGGGAAGCCCATCCATAGCCGACGCGCCGTCGAAGGCCGCGCACGAAGAACCGATTGGCCGCATCAGGGATTCAAATGGCGGACCCGCCGCGCTCACCGGTGCGGATGCGAACGACCTCCTCGAGCGGCACCACGAAGATCTTCCCATCTCCCACGGCGCCGTTGGGCTCGGTGCGCGCGCCCTTCTGGATGGCGGCGATGGTCTTCTCGACGTACGCGTCGTTCACGCAGAGGGTGAGGCGCGTCTTCTGCACGTTGCGCACGTGCACCTCCTGCCCACGGAAGAGCTCGACCTCGCCTTCCTGCCGGCCGCGCCCTTCGACGGTGTCGATGGTGATGCGGTAGTTGTCGCCCTCGTCGAGGACTCCGCCGAGCGCCTCTTCGACGGCCTCGAGCCGCTCGGGACGGATGATGGCGATGATCATCTTCATGCGGTCGCTCTCCCTCTGACGCTCACGTCTGGTCGAAATGGTACCCGCGCTCGCCGTGCACGTGCAGGTCCTGCCCGTCGCGCTCCTCCTGCTCGGTCGCGCGCAGACCCATGGTCTTCTTGAGCACCGTGGCGATGAGGAAGGTGCCGCCGCCCGCGAAGACGAGCGCCACGCCGACGCCGAGCGCCTGCTTGCCGAGCTGGGAGAAGTCTCCGGCGAGCACGCCCTGTACGGGGGTGAAGCAGAACACGCCCGTCAGCAGCGCGCCGAGGATGCCTCCAACCCCGTGCACGCCGAAGGCGTCGAGGCTGTCGTCGTAGCCGAACCGGTTCTTCAGCTGCACGGCCCAGTAGCAGACGACGCTCGCCAGCGCGCCCATCACCATCGCGCTCACCGGCCGCACGTGGCCCGCGGCGGGAGTCACCGCCACCAGCCCCGCGACGAAGCCCGAGGCGAGGCCGAGCGACGTCACCTTCCCATGGTGCCAACGCTCCATCAGCATCCACGCGAGGCCAGCGGCCGCCGCGGCGCTCTGCGTGGTGGTGAACGCAAGGCCCGCGGTCGCGCCTGCCGGGTGCTCGACGGCCACCGCGCTGCCCGCGTTGAAGCCGAACCACCCGAACCACAACAGCCCCGCGCCGGTGAGCGTCAGCACCAGGTTGTTGGGCAGGATCGCCGCCCGCTTGAAGTCGCGCCGGGGCCCGAGCATCACCGCCAGCACCAGCGCCGACACGCCGGCCGCGATGTGCACCACCGTCCCGCCCGCGAAGTCGAGCACGCCGCGCGTGAAGAGCCAGCCGTCCGCGGCCCAGACCCAGTGCGCGAGCGGGCAGTACACCAGCGTCGCCCACACCACGGTGAAGACCAGGTACGTGCGAAAGCGCATGCGCTCGGCGATGGCGCCGCTGATGAGCGCCGGCGTGATGATGGCGAACTTCCCCTGGAACATGACGAAGACGAGCTCGGGAATGCCCTTGTCCGAGTACGGCTTCGCCATGTCGATGCCAGAGAGCCCCACCAGCGCCGCGTCCCAGCCGATGAAGCCGCCCTGGGACGTCCCGAAGGCGAGCGCGTAGCCGACCAGCACCCACTGCACGCCGATGACGGCCATCGCGACGAAGCTCATCATCATCGTCGTCAGCACGTTCTTCCGGCGAACCATGCCGCCGTAGAAGAGCGCCAGCCCCGGCACCATCAGCAGCACCAGCGCCGAGCTCGTCAGCATCCACGCAGTGCTCCCGGCGTCGAAGACTGAAGCCGTTCCTGTCGCGTCCATGATTGCAGCCTTATACCTGAATCGACAATCCGAAGGCTTAAGTCTTGGGGATTAAGCTCCCAGTGCCAGTATTTAATGGCTGATGGGTGGATGGCGGTGAGGGCTGCCGCTGGGCGATGCTGCATTGATGCGACTCTGGTGGTGGGGGTACGCGGCGTGCGTCATCGTCGCGGGGTGCCGGTGTGATGACGAGCCGGGCGCTCTGCCTGACAGTGCCACGGTGACACGGCCTGCACCGCCCGCGGTCCGTGCCGTGCTGCCGCCGGCCCTGGCGGCGTCGCTGCCAAGGACCGACGGGGGTTTGCCGATTCTCTACTCGAACCCGGGTGAGGGCCGGGCCACCTTCGCGCTCGTCTTCGACGAGTCGCTCGACGACCCCATCGCGCGGTGGGGCGAGTGCGTCGATCGAGTCGTCGCCTGCTTCCGGGTGAACCCTTCGGCGCCGGTCGCGCCATGCGTGGCGCAGCTGGAGCGGTGCACGGACGCATCAGGTGGCCGCGGCTGCTGTCCCGCGCGATGCCTCGACGAGTTCGCCTCGGCGACCTCGCGCGGCGTCGCGGCTCTCGACGCGCTCGACGAGACTGTGCTCGAGGGCACGTGTGTCGAAGGCTTCCGCGCACAGGTGGACGCCGAACTCGACGCCGGAGTGGACGGGGGCTTCCCATGAGCGGGCGGGCCTTCGCTGTCCTCGTCGTCGCTTTCGCTGCCACGGCGCACGCGTGGGAATCGGAGTGCCGGCCCGACCCGTCGGGCGCGAGCGTGCGGGACTCGGTGACGATGAGTCGCTCCATCTGCGCCGGCATCGCCGACACCTTCTGCGTCGAAGGCCTCGACGCCGCGCGCGGCGCGATGCTGGGAGAGCACGCCCTCATCACCCGCCTCGCGATGCGGTGGGCGAACGTGCCGGCCACGCTCCTCGATGACCAGGACGTGCTGCGCTATTACGGCGACGGCGCGATGGTGCACGGCGTGCCCAGCGTCGAGCCCGCCGCCGCCGGGAAGATGTCGACGCGCATCGGCCCAGCAGGGCTTCGCCGGCGCCTCACCATTCCCGAGTTCGCGCAGGTACCCGACGTCAGCCACTCGTTGTCCGACTTCCTCGCCGGCAACGAGCACTGTCCGCTCGCCTTCGCCGAGCTGCACGACGGCACCCGCGAAGCGCTCGACGCGTGCCACACCTTCGCGAAGCACATGGGTGTGGTGAACGCCGGCCACTTCGGCGACCAGGTGAAGGAACTCTACCGCCAGTACCACTCGCACGCGCTCGACGTGGCGCGGAAGTGCAAGGAGATGAGTGACCTGTTCGCAGCAGCGCGAGACGGCGGCCACTTCGCGTCGCCTTCGATGGTGGAGGCCATTCCGGCGTGCGAGCGCGAGGCCATGGTGCTCGAGGCTGTCGCGAGCCACTTCCTCGCCGACGCCTGGTCAACCGGGCACATGTGGCAGCGCTGGGGCTCACCGGTGCAGCCAACAACGGTCGAGGCGTACCTGCGTGCGCACATGGTGGCGGCGGCATCGGGCATCATCCACGGCTATCGCGCGGTCGCGCGCGGCTCCCTCTTCACGCGGGCCAACCAGCACGACCAGCTCTGCATGCCCGGCGCCTTTCCCGATGAGGCGGGCCAGAGCGTGCGCTTCGTGCAGCCGCAGCTGCGGTCCACCTCCTTCGAGGGCGGAGGCGACCTGTACGCGCTCGCGTGTCAGGCGCTCGACCCTGACGCGATGCCGCCTGCCGCTGTCCTGCCGTTCACGCCTGTGACCGACTCCCAGCCGGCGACCGGCTTGGGTCTCGAGAGTACCGAGCGGCCATGGTCGTTCCAGTACAAGCGAATGATGACGTGCCTGGCCCGCAGCGCGCGCGACGTCTACGCCGCTGGCCCGCGGCACGCGTCCGACGGGGAGCTTCGCCTCTGGGCCGTCACCAGCGCACAACTCGACACCTTCATCCGTGACTCCACCAACGACGTCGCGAACATCAGCGAGTGCTGGGGTGCGCGCGTCACCAATGCGTCGATGGTGCTGGGATTGCGGCTCGGTGACGCCCAGCTCACGACCTCGCTCACCGGGCGCATGGCGATGAACCTCTTGCCGACGGCCGCGCAGCAGCGTGGCGACCCCGGCTTCTTCCAGACGCTCGCGGGCGTACTGCCAAAGCAGAACAACGCGCTGCGCGTGCAGCTCATCCGCTTCGAGGCGTTGGCCACTGCGCGCGCGGCCCGCAACCCCGAGGGCACGGACGTCGCCGAGCTGGCGGGTACGGGCGGGCTCGACGTGCTGCTCGGGTCGCGTGCCAACCGCGACGCGGTGCCGTTGGTGCGGCAGGGCGGCGTCGGCTACCTCGAGCGGCCCTCGCGCGCCCAGTGGAGCGATGAGGGAGCGCTGCAGTGCACCACCGACCGGGACTGCGCGCGGGCGGGCGCGACCGACCACGTGGTGTGCGACCGGTTCGGCCACTCCCCCGCCGACGGCGGCTTCGCTCCGCGGTGCACGAACGTCGAGGCCGCAACGCTGCGGGCGTTCCACTCGGCTGAGCTGCCGTACTACTGCGCCGCCGACACGCCCGAGCGCCTGCTGAAGGCGCGCGATGCGTGTCGCGGCAAGCCGGGCTCGAGCGTGGAGTGCCAGGCGTGCGCGGAGCTGCACCTGCCGCGGCTGCGCAACGCGTGCGACCCCGGCGAGGGCTTCATCGACTACGCGAAGCACCGCTCCGCCTGCGATGTGCTGCTCGACGGCGGCGTCTCAGCGCTCTATGCGCGCGAGAACGCGGTGCACGTTCCCTTCGAGCCTCGGGGCAACGAGACCCTCGCGGAGGCCGCACAGCGGACGGCGCTCGCGGTCTGTCAGAGCGCTGGGGCCGAGCTCATTCAGCGTGCGCACGCCTATGGCTTCTCGGGACCCGATGCGGGCGTCTCCCTCATCGGCGGTGCCTGGTTCGGGAGCACCCGCACGATGGCGCTGTGCGGCCTGCTCGGCGGTGAGCACTGGGTGCACTACCGGTGGCAGTCGCCGATGGACCAGCGGCCGCTCCGCGTGCGCTTGTCGTCCGTGATGTTCCCTGCCTTCGGCTTCACGGCGCGCACGACGGACTTCGAGCTGGCGGTGCTCCCCGCGTGCGACCCCTCGTCACCCCAGGTGCAGCGCGTGAGCGGTGGGGGAGCCCCCATCGTCGATGGTGGTCCTCCGGCCGAGCTCACCCTGGGCGCAGTCGACCTGCCTGACTTCTGCATCCGCGTACGGCCGCTCAGCCGGACGATGCGCTCGGGCTTCGTCATGCGCGTGGAGTTCGACCTCTGACCGGGGCAGAGCACGTCGCGCTCGATTCCGGCGCGGGAGCGGCGCAGGCTACGGACCGTGGCGTGGAAGCCGAGACCGAGAGCCGACGTCGACGTGCGGAGCCTGCCGCTTCGTCCGATCCAGGGCTTTCTGTTGTCGCGGCTCGACGGGGCCAGTGACGTCGCGGCGCTCGCGCAGGTGACGGGCCTGCCGCTGGAGCAGGTGACGACGATGCTCGGCGAGCTCGTCTCTCTGGGCGCGGTCGAGCCGGAGCCGGGCGACGCGCCCCCGGCAGAGGGGCCTCCGCCGGCCCGCCAGACGCCGGAGCAGTTGGAGCCGCTGCCTGAGCTGCCGGAGACGGAGCCGCACCTGCAGGCGCAGCACGAGGCCTCGAGCGACGAGCCGCCGCCGGAGGCCGAGCCGGAGACTGGGACCCACCGCGCGCTCTTCGAGTCGGCCCTGCACGACAAGCCCGTCGAGGAGCGCGTCGCGCTCGCGCACACCGCGACGGAGCCCACGCTGAGCGCGCTCTGCTTCGACCCGCAGCCGAAGGTGGTGGTGGCGTTGATGGAGAACCCGAACATGGGCCTCCAGCAGGCGCGGCTCGTCGCGAGACACCACCGCACGACGCCAGGGCTCGAGGCGCTGGTGAGCCGGCCCACCTTCGCGAACGACGCCGCCGTTCGTCACTGGCTGGTGCGCAACCCGCAGCTCGCGCCGCCGCTCTTCAAGCGGCTGTGGCAGGCGCGGCCGCTCCACGAGCAGTATGTGCTGGTCATCTCCCGGGAGCTGCCGCAGACGTCGAAGCGCATCGCGACCGAGCTGTTGCGCGCGCGCTTCGCCAACGGGCCGTCCGAGGAGCGCGTCCAGCT
Organism: Myxococcaceae bacterium; assembly: GCA_016793095.1. Lineage (GTDB taxonomy): Bacteria > Myxococcota > Myxococcia > Myxococcales > Myxococcaceae > Xiheimicrobium. The sequence goes on from JAEUJQ010000003.1 coordinate 12,622, forward strand.
CATCGTGAAGACCGAGGCCCGGTGCCTCACCCACCTCACCGGCATCCCCATCGACAGCCGCACCACGGCGCTGCTGTGCGGCCGCACCTACGGCTCGACGACGTTCGTGCAGAACCTGGCCCGCTGGAGCGCCGCGCCGCCCGCCCTCATCGCCCACCTCTTCAAGCAGGACGTGGTGCGCCGCTCGCCGCAGCTGCGGCTGTTGCTGCAGCGGCACCCGAACGCCCCACGCGAGCGGTAGCCGTCACGGCGCGCGCTGCGTGCCGTTCCCGGTGATGAGCGCCTTCTTCGCCGTCGGCATCCCCTCGCCGCTTCTGAGTGCTGCTGCGAGGCCACCTGGCGCCCGGAGAGGGGTGGCCGTCACGGCGCGCGCTGCTTGCCGTCGATGATGAGCTTCTTCTTCGCGGCTGGCTTCGCTTTGCCGTTCTCGGTGATGAGCGCCTTCTCGGTGGCCGCGCCCTTGCCGTTCTCGGTGATGAGCGCCTTCTCTGCGCCAGCGCCCTTGCCGTTCTCGGTGATGAGGGCCCTCTTCTCCTGCGCTGCGGCCGGCTCGCCGGCGAAGGCGGTGAGGCTCGCTCCGATGAGGCAGGTGATGAGGACTCGCATGGCACGCTCCCGCCCGCAGCGTAGCCGACGCACCCACGGTCCGTCAGGGTGTCGCGCCGCCGGTGCCGCCGCCGTCCTTCACCAGCAACACATCACGGCCCTGCAGCAGGTCAGCTTCTCCAGCGAACTGGCCGAAGCGCTCGTACTCCTTCACCGGCACGCGGCTCTGCACCAGGCGCGCCTCTTCCTCGACGGTGATGACGCGACCCTGCTGCGTCTCCTTGCGCGTGAAGTGTCCCCACGGGCACTGGGTCTTCGCTTCGGCCAGCGGTTCCTTGAGCTGCCAGCCTTCGGGCACGGTCAACGTCACCAGCGCCTTCGTCGACTCGCTGGCCTCGATGAAGAGCGGCGTCACGCGCTGGCCCAGCACCAGGTACCGCCGGCCCAGGTTCCACGGGAAGGTGAGCGCGCCGAGCACCATCGTCCCCGCGCCCTCCTTGCGACCGAAGCGCCCTGCCTTGAACGCGTACTTCACCCTCACCTGCGCGCCGCCCTCGTCCTTCTTCGTGTCGACGTCCACGGACTCGAGGTCGGCGCCTCCGAACATGCGTGACAGCGCCTGCTCGAGCGCCTGCCTGCGCTGCTCTGGTGAGAGCTGCTCGAGCGCCTCGGACAACTGCGCCGCCTCGTACCCGACATACAGCTCCTCCCCTTCGCCCGAGAGCGCGCCCTCGTCGTCCAGCGTCGCCTTCAGCTTCACCGTCTTCGAGGGGCGCTCGCTGTGCTTTGGCGTCGTCGTCTTCTCGAGCGGCCGGCCCGGCGCTGGCAGCAGGTACGCCTCCCGCTCGCCGAGCGCGAACTCGGGCAGCTCGCCGAACGGAGCGAAGCGCACCATCGGGTCGAGCCACACGGGCTGCCCGTCCACCAGCACGCGGACGCAGACGTACGGGAAGAGCGCCTCGCTGGGGAAGACGTACGGCGCCGGGTCGGCTGTGAAGCCGCGCACCGCCACCAGCCGCGCGTCGAAGCCGAGCGCCACCAGCGAGGCCTGCAGGAGCCAGGTGCGAGAGCCGCGGTCCTGCCCGACGGTGGACGCCGCCGACATGCCCAGCCCCGCGTCGCGGCCCGAGAGCTTCTTCATCACCGCGCCGTACACGGCCTTCACGGCGTCGAGGCCCTTCGCCTCACCAGCCGCCGTGCGCGCGAACACCTCGACCTCATGCGTCACCTGGCCGCGGTCGAGGAAGGCGTCGGCGTACGCGCGGAGCACCCCCTCGTTGCCGCGCTGCCCGACGCCGACGCTCACGAAGGGCAGCCACTCGTTGCCCGACGGCGGCCCCTGGGGCTCGGGGATGTACGGGGGCACGCGCTTCTCCTCGTGGAAGAAGACCTCCTTGTCTCCTTCGACCCGCACGGGCGCGACGTCAGCCAGGTTGTGCGCGTCGACGGCCAGCCCCGAGCCCTTCGGCGCGAGGACCGTGTAGGTGCTCCAGTTGTTCGGCTGGCGCGCGACCTGGAAGTAGAAGGCCGACGCGGTGAAGCCGGGCTGGCCGGGGCCACGCGGCGGGTGCGCGAGCAGGTACTCGTACTCGACGAGGTCTCCGACCTGCACGCCGGGGAGGCTGACGGCGTCTTTGCCCTCGATGTTCTCGGGTTCGAGGCTGGTGCCATCGGCCTTCAGCGTGCGCAGCTTCAGCACCACCGCGCCCTGCGGGAGCTGCACCTCGGCCACCTCCTGCACACCAGCCTGGTCGAGCGCCTTCTGGATGATGTGCACCCGGTCCACCTGCGAGCCGTCGGCGAAGCCCTCGATGGCGGCGGCGTCGAGCAGGTACGCCGCGTTCGCGTCTTCGCTGCCTGGCGCGGCCTCGTACGCCTTCAGCGCGGCCTCGGTGGAGATGGCGTGCGCGTCGAGCAGCTCGCGGCCCGTCTTCGCGCGCTCCACCGCGCGGCGCAGCGGCAGGTCGGCGCCGTCGAGGGCCAGGGCCCGCTCGCGGGCGGCCAGCGCCTCCTTCTGCTTGCCCGCCTGGTCGAGCACGTCGGCGAGCTGCTTCACGAGCTGCGCGTTGCGTGGCCACACCGCGGCGACCCGCTCGAGGGTGGCGACCGCCTCGTCGTAGCGGCGCAGCGACACGAGCGTGTTCGCCAGCGCGGTCGCGACCTGAAGCTGGCTCTCGTCGCGTGACAGCTGCGCCTTCCAGATTCCGACGACGGCGTCGAGGCGCCCGCGCGTGCGCTCGTGTTCCGCCTGGCGCCAGGGCGCGTTGGGGCAGTGCTTCGTCTTGCTCACGAGCAGGTCGGCGTCGGCGATGGCGTCACGGCGCCGGGCGAGGTCGTACTGAAGCAGCAGCGCCTCGCAGTGTCCTGGCAGCGCGGCCTCGGCTTCCCGTGCGGTGATGGCGGCCTGAGCCTCGAGGCCCATGGTGAGCTCGATGCGCGACTGCAGGAGCGCCACGGCCGCGGCCGGCGGGGCGTGGCTCGCCCGCGCCTGTCGTACGAGCTCGAGGGCGTCGACGTGCCGCGCGTCGTCGAGGGCGAGCTGGGCCGTGAGCAGCCGCGCCGCGACCAGGTCCTTGTCCTTCGCGAGCGCCGCCTCGAGGTCGCGGGTCGCGCGGCCGCGTGCGACCTTCGGCGCGAGCGAGCGATCGCCGAGGTCGAGCTGGGCGCGGAGGAGGTGGACGAACGCGCCGTCGAGCTGAGGCGCGAGGGCGGCCAGCAGCGCACGGGCGCCGTCCCGGTCGCGGCCCATGCCGTCGCGCAGGGCAACCACGCGGGCGAGCGCGTCGGACGCCTCGTCGGCGAGGGCGGCGTGCACACTGGCCGCCGTCGGCATCACCTCGCCGTCGTCCACCACGGTGACGCCGTCCCACGCGGTGGGCGCACCGGCTGCGGGCCGGAAGGTGAGAGCGGACGGACGGCCGTCGAGGCGCTGCAGGGCGAGCTGCAGGTGGCCAGCGCCGTCTTCGCGGGCCGCGCGCACCAACAGCCGGTGGGTGCCAGCGGACAGCTTCACCACCCGCGACGAGAGCGTCGGCGCCGGCCGCTGCCACGTCAGCCGCGTCAGCACGGTGGTGCCGTCGATGAGGGCGACGTGGTCCATCGCGGTGATGGTGCGCAAGACGAACCTCGCGCTCTCAGGCACGTCGACGTCGACACCGAAGAGGTAGCCGTCGCCGGACGCCGGCTCGCCCGAGAGCGTCAGCCGCCCGTCGGCGAAGGTGAAGGTCCGTGGCGTGAGGGCGCCGAAGGGCCCCGGGCTCGAGGTGTCGAGCCGCCCGGTCTGCTCGGCGGAGGTCGGCTCGCCCATGGACAGCACGTGCCAGGGGCTCGTCGGGCCGAGGACGGTGAGGGTGGTGGGCACGCCCATGTCCGAGAGCACCGCCTTCACGGTGGCGGCGTCTCCGCGGGTCTCGGCGATGGCGACGAGGGTGGCGCGCAGCAGGTGCGCCGCGTCGGGGTGTGGAGCAGCGTCGAGGGCGGCACGCGCTCGTTGGAGGATGAGGTCGTCGGTCTGCGCGGCCTCGGTCGCGTGGTCGAGGAGGAAGCGCGCGGCGACGGCGGCGAGTGGGTGACCGGGCTGACGCTCGAGCAGGTCGAGCGCAGTGGAGACGGACCTCTCGGTGCGCGCCTGCCGCTCCGCGAGCAGCACCTGCCCCCACAGCGCCCACGGGTCGCTCGCGTCCTTCTGGACGGCAGTGTCGAGGTGTGCGCGCGCCTTCTCGGCGTCGGAGGACACGAAGAGGGCGTGCAGGCCGGCGAGGGCCCACGCGCGGGCCCTGGCGTCTCCGTCAGCGACGTCGGCGAGCGCGTCGTCGAGCGCCTCGGTGGGTCCGGGGACGCGCCGCGGGCAGCCGGTTGCCACGAGCAACACCAGCGACGTGAGCAGCGCGGTTCGCGAACGAAAGGCGGACGTCATGCGGGCGACATAGCGCAGCCGTCTGGGGCCGCCGCGGTTTCTTGGGCAGTCCGATGACGCGAGTGCCGCGCAGCGCGAAAGCGACATGGCAGCTCGCCCGTGTGCCCCCGGCCACGACGCGCGGCGCACTGGAGCCCGGCTGGCACAGCGGCGACATGGCAGGTCGTCCGTGTGCCTCACGCCACGAGCAGACATCCAGACATGCGCTCAGGCCCGCGACCCGTTACCGTGCCGCCACCATGCGTGACCCCGTGCGCCTCAACCCCATCCCCGCCCTCGTCGAGCGGGCACGCACGTACTTCCGCAGCGAGGTGACGCGGCCGCTGCAGTTCCGTCTCGAGCGCCTGCGCGCCCTCGAGGCCAGCATGCGCGCGCACGAACAGCAGGTGTTCGGCGCGCTGAAGGCAGACCTCGGCAAGTCGCCGCACGAGGCATACCCGGCAGAGATCGGCCTCGTGTACGCCGACCTCAAGCACGCGCGGAAGCACCTCAAGCAGTGGATGAAGCCCGCCCGCCAGTCGCTGCCGCTCACCTTCTGGCCCGGCTCGGCGTGGCAGTACTCCGAGCCGCTCGGCACTGCGCTCGTCATCAGCCCCTGGAACTACCCCTTCCAGCTCGGCACCTCGCCGCTCATCGGCGCGATCGCGGCGGGGTGCTCCATCGTGCACAAGCCCAGCGAGCTCGCGCCGCACACGAGCGCCGTCGTCGAGACCGTGCTCAAGCATGCCTTCGGCGACGACGGGTACGTCACCGTCGTGCAGGGCGGCGCCGAGACGAACCAGCAGCTGCTCGCCGAGCGCTTCGACGTCATCTTCTTCACCGGCTCGACCCGGGTCGGACAGATCGTGATGGAGGCCGCGGCGAAGCACCTCACGCCCGTCATCCTCGAGCTCGGCGGCAAATCTCCCTGTCTCATCGACGCCGACGCGGATCTCGCCGTCACGGCCCGGCGGATCATGTGGGCCAAGACGTACAACGCGGGCCAGACCTGCGTCGGCCCGGACTACGCGCTGGTGCACCGCGAGGTGAAGGACCGCTTCATCGAGGCGTGCCGGGTCGAGCTCGCGTCGCTGTACGGGTCGGAGCCGAAGCAGAGCCCTGACTACGCTCGCATCATCACGCCGCGCCATCACCAGCGGCTGGTCGCGCTGATGTCGGGAGGTCGTGCCGTCATCGGCGGGCAGCACGACGAGGCGTCGAAGTACCTCGCGCCGACGGTGCTGGTCGACGTCGACCCGGCTTCACCGCTGATGCGGGAGGAGATCTTCGGCCCCATCCTCCCGGTGCTCGAGGTCAAGGACATGGACGAGGCCATCGAGTTCGTGCGGGCGCGCCCCAAGCCGCTCGCCCTCTACGCCTTCACGAGCTCGTCGCAGACCGCCGAGCGCATACTCGCCCGGACGTCGAGCGGTGGCGCGATGGTGAACGACCTGCTGCTGCACGTCGCCTCCGGGCTGCCGTTCGGCGGCGTGGGCCAGTCGGGCATGGGCGCGTACCACGGCAAGGCGAGCTTCGACGCGTTCTCACATCGGAAGTCGGTGCTGAAGAAGCCGTTCTTCATGGACCTCAAGGTGCGGTACCCGCCGTACAAGGTGTCGCTCGACCTCTTCCGTAAACTGCTCGGGTAGTGGCTTCGCCGCTGCAGGCTCAACGCCCGACGAGGCGCGTGAGCACTGCCTGCAGCTCGTCCACCGAGAGGTCCACCCGCTCCACGACGCGGCCGTAGAGGAGCGCCGTGGGGACGGAACGGCCACCGAGCTCTGCCTGGCACTCTGCGAGGGTCGTGAGCACCACCCGCTCGGTTCGCGTCAGGCCGTCGCGGACGTCCGGGAGTTCGGGAGGTCTCGCTCGCCGCCTGGTGGTCCGGGTGCTCAGATCGACTCCACGTCGTTCGGGCTGCGCTCGCCGGCGGACGGTCGGCTCGTCGTGTCCGCCCTCACCGCTCCGTCACGGGTTCCCGCCATCGACGCCGCCATCGGCCGCAGCCGGAGCCGCGACGTACGCAGGCTCGATGGCCAGCGGCACCGCGAGTGTCGGGTTCATCGAGCCGACCGCCTGCCGGTACACCTGGTCGTTGCCGCCCTCGTCCGAGGAGAACACGAAGGTCTGCGGGTTGAGCCACGAGGGAGCGCTGTCGTTCACTGCCGCGCTCGGCGACCGCTGGCGCACGCTCATGCGCGAGGCGAGGTCGAGCACGTAGATGCGCGAGACGCCGCTCGACACGCGCCCGTCGAACACCGCGCGCAGCCCGTCCGGGGACACGACGATGCGGCTCGCGATGCCCTGCACCTCGTTGTTGCCGATGGTGAGGTCGTTCGTCACCGGCGTCGGCGCGCCCGTCATCACGTTCACCTTCTCGACCTGCGTCTGCATCAGGCCCGCGTTGCCGGCCGACACGAGCAGCGACAGACCGTCCGGGAACCACGAGGGCGACGCATAGGCGAGGGCACTGCCGCCGATGACTTTGCGGAACCCCGAGCCGTCGACGTTCACCACGCCGATGGACGAGCTGGTCGCGTTCTCATCGAAGGCAAACGCGATGCGGGTGCCGTCAGGCGAGAAGGCGGGCGTCCGCAGGTTCTGCTGCGTCGCCGTGCTGCGCAGCACCGTCGTCGGCGTGCCGCCGCTGACCGCGACCACCTGCAGCTCCGAGTCCTGCCCCGACTTGCGCGCAAAGACGACCTGCCGACCGTCGCGGGAGAACGACGGCATCGACACGCCACCTGTCGTGGTGAGCTGCACCGGCGAGTTCACGTCGCGCTCATCCGTGAGGAAGAGGTTGCGGTCGTCCTTGCGCACCGTCGCGAAGCCCGACGCGAAGGAGCCACCACCGCCGCCGCCACCGCCACCACCGCCGCCGAGGAGGAAACAACCCGACAGCCCGACCGCGACGGCTACGACAGCGACGCCAGACCTGGAAAGCCGACTCATCGACGCAAACTCCCGCGAAGTCTCGTGAAGCGATGCAGCAGACGCACCGCACGCCTCACATGTTCACTTTCGGGGCCAGACGCAAGCCGCTCACACCCGCCGAATGCGGGCCAGCTCGTTGCGACAGTTGTTGCACAGCTGCATCTGCCGGCGATCGGCCTCGGCGAGGCTGGTGGCCAGCGACATGATGCAGCGCGGGTCTTCGCAGTACGAGAGCCCCACGAGGTGGCCGGCGAGGTGCACCGCCTCCACCGCCACCCGCCGACGCGCGGCCTCGTTCTCGCCCTTGATGCGGAAGAGCGAGAGCAGCGACACGTGCGAGTCGCGGTCCGCCTCGCCGAAGACGAACGGCGTGTCGGGTGTGAAGAGGTCTCCGTCGGTGACACCCATGATGTTGAGCGAACCCGCGTCGCGAATGGTCAGCAGTCGCCGCATGATGGCGGTCGTGTGGTACTGGTTGCGGTCCTTGTTGAAGGCGTAGTTCGGCGTTCCCAGGTTCACCTTGCCGAGGTACGTGCCGACGCCCAGCACCTGCTGAATGGGAGCCTCGAGGTCGCGCAAGAGCGCGGCTGACACCGAGCCCACCGCGACCAGCTGCAGCTCCTTCCCCGCCATGCAGCGTTCCCCCTGCGACTGCGGTGAGACTGCCGAACCTGAGCGAGTGTAGCGACTCCGCGGCTTCCGTCACCGGAGGAAGTGCAGGCCGATGTATGCGCTGCGTCGGGGAAGCTGGGGCGCGTGGATTCGAACCACGATACTCAGAGTCAAAGTCTGATGTCCTACCCTTAGACGACGCCCCAGTACGGCCGCGGACGCTCTCTTAAGGCGAAAACCGACCGCTTTCATCGGTTGTGATCTGCGCCCCGAAAGCCCCCAACTCCTCAGAATCGCAGAAGTTGCGGCTTGCGCGAGCGCAATCCAGCCTGATTCCAAATGGTTGGGAGAACGCTGTGCACTGGTACGGCACTTGGAAGGATCAGGCCCCAGCATCGAAGGAAGATGCACATCTGGCGCGCCGGCTTCCCGCGGGGGTGAAGTCGGCGCGTCGTCTTTCCGGGCCTTGAAACCTCAGTACTCGATGGCGGCCCGTGCGCGGTGGCCAGCGATGGTGAAGTGGTTCAGCATGCCCAGGTTGATGAGGACGGCGGCGTCGACGACGTCGTAGCCGGCGCGGGTGCACAGCGTGACGGCGGCCTGGAGCGTTCCACCGGTGGCCATCACGTCGTCCACCATGAGGGCGCGACCTGAGCCGGCCTTCAGCTCGTAGGTCGCTTCACCCCACTCGAGCTTGAAGCTCTGCCCCAGCACGGGAGGTGGCAGCTTGCCGGCGCGACGCATCGGCACGAAGCCCTTCTGGTGCATGGCCGCGAGGGCTGCGCCGAGGATGAAGCCCCGCGACTCGAGGCCCACCACCACATCCACGTTCGCCCAGGAGACGTTGAGGCCCATCAGCTCGAGGGCACGCCGAAAGAGCGATGGGTCGGCGAGCACCGGGGTGATGTCGCGAAAGAGAATGCCCTTCCGCGGGAAGTCGGGCACGTCGATGACTGCGTCTTTGAGGTCCACGCCGCGAGGCTACACAACCCTTCGAAGACAGGGCGGTTGAATCGTGACCTGCCGAGGTGGCCCGAATGAGGGATCAGCTTCTCGGAGCCGGGCAACCAACCCTCACAGCGGGTGTCGTGCGCCCGCGTGAGGAGTGGCCCATGCGGAAGCTGCAGGCGGCGGTCGTTGTCTCGGTGTTGATGGTGGCAGGGGTGGCGAGCGCCCAGAGTCACGTCGAGCTCAACCTCTTCGGCAGCTCGTCCTCGTTGAGCTTCGGCTTCGGGGTGCATCACCACGCCCGACGGCGGGTCGTCGTCACGCCTCCGGCCGTCTATGTACAGCCCGCGCCCGTCTACGTTCAGCCGGCGCCCGTCTACGTGCCGCCACCGGTGGTGATGGCGCCGCCTCCGCCGCCGATGGTGCAGGCCCCTCCTGTCTCTGTCGCGCCGACGCCGGTCGTGGTGCAGCCGGCGCCGCCGGTTCGGGTGGAGACGCGGACGGTGACGGTGACGCAGCCGGCTCCCGAGCGGCCTGCCCTCATCGGCGTGAAGTACACGCCCGGCCTGTCGGGCATCTTCACGGCCTCGAGCTCGTCGGTGGGCTTCAGCGGCGCGCGCTTCACCCACTCCGCTGGCCTCGAGGCGCGCCTGTCGCGCTGGGTCGCGCTGCGCAGTGACGTGGAGCTGCGAAACGACTCCCGCTCCTTCGACGTCATCGGCGCGAAGGTGTGGCTGGCCGGCGCTGACTGGAAGGTGAAGCCGTACCTCTCGGCGAGCCTGTCGGGCACGATGACGGACTCGCGGCCCAACGCGCTCAGCGTCGGGGTCGTCGGCGCGGGCGGGCTGAACGTCTTCTTCGGCAGGCACTTCTTCCTCGAGGCCGAGGTGCGCTACCGCGCCCTGCCGAACGCCTGCTGCAGCGAGGTGCCGCAGCTCACGGGCGTGGTCGGCGGCGGCGTGGCGTTCTTCTGAAAGCGTCGGCCGCTGCTCGGCCTGCGCTCGCCTCATCTCAGTTCGTCAGCCGCTGCCTCAGCTCGACGAGGCGCTTCTTCAAGTCGCCCAACACCTCGACCGAGACGATGGCCGCGCTGCTGAACGCGCGGTCGAGCTGTGGCTCGAGCTTCGTGAACTCGTCCTTCAAGTCCATGCCGGCCAGGTGCAGCTTGACGCGCACCTCGTCAGCGAGCGCACGCAGTTCCTTCTTCACATCAGGGGCATAGGGAGTCGGGGTGGTTTCGTTCATGGCCGTGCCTCCGCGGGAGAGGCATTCAAGGGCCATGCCTCCCCGACGCGCTGGAATCGACGAGCACGGCCTGGCGGGAGACCGCAGGGGTTGCGCGATCAACCGCTTGATGCCGTCGTGATGTGCGGGCAGACGTGAGGTGCTTCCGAACACGGAGGTCCTCATGACTCGCCGCTGCGCCGCCACACTCTTGCTGACCGTCGTCGCCTTCTCGGCGCCGGCCCTCGCGCAGGTGGATGGCGGGGGCCCTTCGGCCTCCGATGCGGGAGACGTCCTCAGCGGGGGCGATGGCGGGGCGCTCGACTTCTCACGTGAGACGGAGCGCCTGGGCGCAGCGTCAGCGGCGGCCCTCGTCGGCGGACCAACGGTCGCGCCCTCGGCGTTCGTGCTCGGCGGCTACGCCGAGGCCTTCTACCAGTGGAACTTCAACCAGCCGTCAAACCAGCTCACCGCGCTGCGCGGCTTCGACAACCGGCACAACACCTTCACGCTCGCGAACGTGGCGCTCGATGCGCAGTGGGACTTCGAGGACGTGGTGGGCCGCGTCACGCTCCAGGTCGGCCACACCGCCGATTCGTACTACTCGGCCGAGCCATCGCGCGAAGGCGGAGCGGGCGTCAACGCGACGTCGGCCTCGCTGTGGAAGTTCGTGCAACAGGGCTTCGTCGGCTACCGCTTCAAGCCGCTGGGCCGAACGTTGCTCGTGCAGGGCGGCCTCTTCCTCTCCCCCATCGGACCGGAGGCCATGGCGGTGCGCGACAACTGGACCTGGTCGCGCTCCAACCTGTTCTTCGGGCTCCCGTACTACCACACGGGGGTGCGGGCGACGCTGGCGCTCTCGGGGGAGTGGGCTGTCACGCTCGCCGGCTACAACGGGTGGAACAGCGTCACCGACAACAACGAGGGCAAGTCGGTGTCGGTGCAGGTGACGTACGCGAAGCCCGACGTCGTCGCGCTCAGCCTCCTCTACTTCGGCGGGGTCGAGCGTTCGACGGGGGCCCTCGAAGGCCAGCCGTGGCGACATCTCTTCGACGCGCACGTCACCTGGAGCGCGAGCTCACGGCTCTCGCTGCTCGCCCACGCGAACGGCGGCGTCGAGCCCAACCGGTTCGGCCTGTCGGCGTGGGTCGGTGGCGCCGCCTACGCCCGCTACCAGGTGCTGACGCAGCTCTTCCTCGTGGCCCGCGCTGACGCCTTCTTCGAGCACCGTGCGGCGAACGCAGAGGGCGTGGCGAGCAGCTTGTTCTGGCCCGTGTCGTCAGTCGGGTCCGGCACGCTCACGGTCGACTTCCGGCCCCACCCGCGGGTGTCGGCGCGGCTCGAGCTTCGCCACGACCGCGCGTCGGGCAACGCCTGGTTCGCGGGGGCCGTCGAAGGAGACGGCTCCATCATGACACCGTGGCTGCCGAATCGACCGACGCAGACGACGTTGACGGTGGGAGTCACCAGCTGGTTCTGACGAGAAGCGCGAGGAGCCGATGTCGGCGCCGTCTCAGAACGATGGGTCTGGCGAACGCTCGCACGGGCCGGCCAGGAACTCCCGTCGGTCGCTGTGCTTCACGATGACCTGTCGACGCTCGATCGAGAGCAGCTCCGCCCCCTGAACGACGTCTCCCACCGAGTACGTCTGCGTCTTGAGCGTGAGGCAGTCTTGAATCGAGGCGATGGACGGTTCCGGCCCGGTCGCGATCAAGGTCCCCACGAGTCCGAGCCGCAGAGACGAGCGGACCGGCGGCGCTTCAGGGTCCACGGCGGGAGGCCCGGGCTCGACGAGGCTGGCCTCCGAATCGGCGACCCGGATGATCTCGAAGGCAAGCGCCGCGAGTCGGCGCGGGCGCGGGTCGAGCGCCTTCAGCGTGCCTGTGAACCAACTCGAGAGCGTGCTCCAGCCTGGCGAGGTCGCGAGCGTCTGAAGCGTGGCGTGCGGTTCGCCCTCTTCCGCCTCACGGCCGAACGAGTGCTGCTTCCCATCGCAGACCAGCGTGATGGACACTTTGCTCAGGGTGCGAACGGTGGGCCTCGGCAGCAGCGGGGGCGACCGCAGACCGCGGAGCAGTGTCTCACGCTCGGCGCTCGTCAGCACCCGGGACTGACTTTCGAACACGCTCCGGCTCGTCAGGGTGTCGTCCTGGAGCGCGAGCGCGGCACCGAACGCGCCGTGCGCAATCCCAATCCCCGCGGTGGCGCTGAGCGCCGTGGGGTCACCTCCACCAGGGCACCGCAGCGGGTCGCGCGCAGCGACCGACCACACCAGTCCGGAGAGCATCGCGAGCAGACCGATTGCGGCGAGGAGCGCGCGCATCGCGAAGCAGAACGCCGAGCCCGCGCTGCCATTCCAGCGCGGCGTTGCGCACGAACCTGCTCACCGAGCGCGAGATCGGCCATCGTGAACACCGGGCTCGAGTGCAGAGCGTGAAGGCAACGATCCAGCCAGGGTGGCGCTCAGACGAACATGTTCGGCGAGACGCGCGGACGGCGATGACTGACGCGCCCGTCACCCTCCGTTCGTCCAGGCTGCTACGCCAACTTGATTCGATGCCGTCGAGTCGCCGCGGGCGCAGGTGTTCCATGCCGGTCGCGGCCGCGACGGAGATCGAATCAAGTGGGCGGTGGAGTAGCAGTCCGCGGTCCGGACGAGCCGGTGTCAGGTGACGAAGTCCACCGGAGCGCTCGTGGTGAAGCAGCCGCGAGGCACCGCGTGCACAGGTCGAGCGGCCGGCTGCGAGTGAACCGATTCCGCGCTACGACGACTTCATGTCGTCTTCCGACGTCGTCATTCTCTTCGGCGGCAGCTCGTCAGAGCGCCTCGTCTCGGTCGCCTCCGCGCAGAACGTCTCGCGCCTGCTGCCCGACGCCGCCTGCTGGTTCCTCTCGCCCGCCGGCGCGGTGCATCCGGTCTCCGCCGACGAGCTGGCCGCCCATCAGCGTCCTTTCGAGGCTGAGTTCGAGCCTCGCCAGGCGGCGCGCTTCGCCTCCATCGATGACGCCCTCGCAACGCCGGAGTCGAAACAGCTCGTCTTCTTCCTCGCGCTGCACGGCGGCGAAGGCGAGAACGGCGCTCTGCAGGCGCGCTTCGAGAGGGCGGGCGTCGCCTTCACGGGCTCGGGCTCGGCGGCGAGCGCGCGCGCGTTCGACAAGGCGGTGACGAAGGCGCTCGTCGGCGCGAAGGGGGCGAGGCTGGCGACGGCGCGTGTGGTGGAGGCGACCTCTGACGTGCGAGCGCTCGAGGCGACGCTCGCGGCGTTGTTCGACGACGCGCCACGCTGGGTGCTGAAGCCGGTGTCCGACGGCTCCAGCACGGGGCTCGTGCACCTCACCTCGAAGGAGAAGGTGCCGCAGGCCGCCGGCACGCTCGCGGCGCTGAAGCTGCGCTACCTCGCCGAGGCCTTCGTAGCCGGGCGGGAGCTGACCGTCGGCGTGGTGGATGGACCGGACGGGCCCGTCGCGCTGCCGGTGTCCGAGGTGCGCACGGTGCCGGGCGGCGCCTTCGACTACGCCGGCAAGTACCTGGGCAAGGGCACCGAGGAGCTCACGCCCGCGCCCATCACGGACACCGAGCGGGAGGCTGCGCAGGCCCTCGGGCTGCTCGCGCACGAGGCGGTCGGCTGCACCGGCTACTCACGCACTGACATGATCCTCACTCCCGACGGGCCGGTCTTCCTCGAGATCAACACGCTGCCGGGCCTGACGAAGGCGTCGTTCATTCCGCAGCAGCTCGCGGCAGCGGGTCAGGACCTGCGCGCGTTTCTGGTGAGTCAGGTCCAGCTCGGACGGGCCCGCACAGCGAGCGTCACGGCCCCAGGTTGACGTCGTCGATGACGAGCGACGAGGTCGCGTTGCCGGGCTGCTGCGGGAAGCTGGCCTCGGCGCGGAGCACGAGCGCGTCGAGCGCCTCCCCGTGGGGCAGCGTCTGGACCGTCGTGAACGTGGTGCTGGCGGCCGTGCGGAAGCGGACCTGGCCGCCGGACTCCTCGATGCGCAGATACCTCGGCCACGTTGTCGTCGGGCCCTGGGCCACGAACGAACCGGTGCCGCCATCCGAGAGCCGCCACGCCGCCACGAGGCCGCGCGAGTCCATGACCCATCGGAACGTCGGCGCGACCCCGCTCGCGGGCTGAAGTCCAATGAAGCCAGAGAAGTTGTCGGCGAGGTTCGGCTTGCCAGGCAGCTCGACGCTCACGCCACACCCCTGGAGCGGGAGCGCTGCGTTCGTCTGCGCTGAAGCCAGATCCGGCGACGTGTTGCGGCTCCTCACCGTGAGGTCGAGCGTGCCGGCCACGACCGCTCCGGTGAGCGTCCACTGCGGCGCCCCCATCGTGAAGGAGTCGGTGAAGCCCGACCAGCAAGGGCGGCACATGGCCTGAGCGCTGCACGAGAAGCCAGCCGCGCAGCCGCCGTCCGTCGGACTGCACGACGTCGGGCATGAGGTCTGCTGGCCGGTGCAGGCGTAGGAGCCGCACGCGGTGCCGGCCGGCGCCACCACGCACCGGCCTCGCGACGCGCTCAGGTTGCACACGTCGCAGGCTGCGGCGCACGAGTTCTCGCAACACACGCCATCAGCGCAGCTGAGCCCGCTCTGGCACGACGACGACGACGAACATGCGCCACCCTGGGGCGTTCCCGCGTCGACTGAGCCGCCACCGGTCGAACCACCACCGGTCGAACCACCACCGGTCGAACCACCACCGGTCGAGCCACCACCCGTCGAGCCACCACCCGTCGAGCCGCCACCGGTCGAGCCGCCACCGGTCGAGCCGCCACCGGTCGAGCCCCCGCCGGTCGAGCCGCCGCCGGTCGAGCCGCCAGCCGTCGAGCCGCCACCCGTCGAGCCGCCACCGGTCGAGCCGCCACCGGTCGAGCCGCCGCCCGTCGAGCCGCCACCCGTCGAGCCACCGCCCTCACCGCCGGTTCGCACGCACTGCCCCTGCACGCAGGAGAAGCCGTCGGCACAATCACCCGCGGACACGCACGCGAAGGGAACGTCAACGAACGTCGGCGTGCGCTGACAGCCCCAACCCGCCAGCGTCACGGTCAGGCCGGCGAGCACGAAGGTGGACTTCATGGGACTCCCTGGACGGCCGGCGCGAACAGCGCATCGAACGGCACGAGCACCCCGACGCCGCCCGGGTGGGGAACGACGAGGACACGGTCGAGCACGAAGAGAGTGACTCCGGCAGCAGCCGCGACCGCCCCCACCCCGAGCAGCACCCCACCAAGCTGGTAGGAGCGCTGCGCGGCGGCGTCGAGCTCGAAGGCCTCCCGCTGGGTCGGTGAGGTGACGCGGTTGGTGGCGTCACGCATCGCGGTGGCCAGCACCTGCACGGGCCGGTTCGAGTCGACGAGGAAGATCGCTCCGAGACCGAGGCCGACGAGCCCCACAGCGCCCGTCACGAGCCCCGCGACCCCCAGCGCGCGCAGCGGACGGGCGGCCGGCTCGGTCACCGGGCGAGGCGACTGCGTCACCACGCCGAAGAGAAACGGCTTCTCCGCCGAACCCCAGGTCGCGAGCACGGACTTGCCGGGCCCCAGCAGGGCGCCCCACGCCTCGACACGGCCCACCGACGGCCACGGCGGCTCGATGCGCGGGGCCGGCGCGACAGCCACGTTGCCCGCGGCTCCATCGGCGCGCCACGAGACCGACACCTCCTCGACGATGCCGAACCCGGCGCTGCCCATCACGAGCGCGCCCTTCTCCTCAGTCAGCGCTACGACCCCGGCGCGGGCTGCCGCGTCCTTCGCCTCGAGGAACATGGTCCGCACCCGGGGGCCGAACTGCTCGGGCAAGACGTAGGACGGCTCGAGGCTCAGGAGCTGCTTGAAGGTGAGCAACGCTTCGGCATCGCGCTTCACCGAGGCCAGCGCGAGCGCCCTCAAGGACAGTGCCTGGGCGACCTCGGCGCGGGTGAAGCCCTGCCACTCCGCCGCTGGCGGGAGCACCGCGAGCACCTGCTCATACTGAAGCTCGTCGAAGGCCGCGCGCGCGGGCGCGAGGCGGTCCGCCGGACTCGCCATCAGCATCATCGCCACCAGGACACCTGCCACCGCGACAGCATAGCGCCGCCGCTCGCCGACGCGAGTCGCTGGACTTGACCGCTCGCCTTCCTGTCTCGAAAGTCCCGTGTCTCGTGGCTTACCTGTCGTGGCACCCTGGACAGCGCGTCGGGCAGTACACGCTCTCTCGCGTGGTCGCCTCAGGTGGCATGGCGGAGGTGTGGGAGGCTCGCCTCGATGGACCGGTCGGCTTCGCCAAGCGGGTCGCGCTGAAGCGCCTGATGCCGTCGATGGCCGAGGAGCCCCAGTTCCTCAACCTGTTCCTCGACGAGGCGCGCCTCATGGCCGCCCTCACCCACCCGCACATCTGTCAGGTCATCGAGCTCGGGCAGCACGAAGGTACCTGGTGGGTCGCGATGGAGTTCCTCGCAGGCCACACGGCCTACCAGCTCATGCGCGAGACGGTGAAGCGGGGCTGGCGGCTGCCGCTCGAGCTCGCCGTGTTGATCGGTCGCGACACGGCCGAGGCCCTCGCCTACGCGCACGCGAAGCAGGACGAGAGCGGCCAGTCACTGGGCATCATCCACCGCGACGTGTCACCGCAGAACATCATGGTGACGTACGAGGGCGTGGTGAAGCTGGTGGACTTCGGCATCGCGAAGGCGGCGACACGCACCGTGCACACCGAGACCGGCCAGCTGCGCGGGAAGATGGCGTACATGCCGCCAGAGCAGGCACGCGGCGAGACGGTGGACAGCCGGGCGGACCAGTTCTCGCTGGGCGCGACCCTGTTCGAGCTGGCCACCCACACCCGGCTCTACGGCAACCTGAAGGAGATGGACCTGTTCCGCGAGGTCGCGACCAACGCGGAGGCCCTGCCCCGGGCCCGCTCGCGCCTGCCAGAGCTGCCCGAGGCCCTCGACGACATTCTCGCGCGGATGCTCGAGCGTGAGCCTGACAAGCGCTTCCCGACGATGACGGCGGTGCGTGACGCGCTGACCCAGTTCCTCGCCGAGAACTCGACCTCCCTGCCCACGACCGAGGCGCTCGCGCGGTACATGACGTCGTGCTTCCCACCAGAGGAGCGACCCGCGCTCACGACGTTGAGCGGAGGGTCTCCAGCCTCGTTCCGCAGCTCCCACGACGTGCTGGCGACCCACCGGCGGAAGCGGTGGCTGATGGGTGGGCTCGTGGCCGTGCTGGCCGTCGGGGTCGCGGGTGCAGTGCTGGCAACCAGACCCGCCCCGCCGGCAGACGACCCGGCCGCGATGGAGGCCCGACCCGACGCCTCCGTCGTGGCGACGGCAGCGGCACCAGACGTCCCTCCTGAAGACGCTGGAGCGGCGAGCCTGGCCCCTGACGTGCTGGACGACGCGGGCGTCGAGCTCGCCGACGAGGAAGACACGCTGTCGCCCATCGCCCCGGGCAAGCGCCCTTCGCCGAAGGCCGTGGTGAAGAAGAAGCCGGGCTCGCTCTCCCTGCAGACGACTCCGTGGACCATCGTCTACCTGGGCAAGAAGAACCTCGGTGAGACCCCCCTCGTGAACGTGCCCCTGCCACCGGGGCTCCACCGGCTGCGCCTGGTGAACGAAGAGAAGCGCCTGTCGACGACCATCGAAGTGGAGATCAAGTCCGGCGCGGTGACGACGAAGCGCCTCAAGCTGTAGCGCGGGGCACCAACACACGACGGCCGGAGCAGGTCTCCCCCGCTCCGGCCGTGTGCTGTTGGCCGATGGCTCAGCGACGAGCCGGCGGGGCGCGGCCCTGCGCCTCCTGAGCACCCGCGGGCAGGCCGGCGGCCGCGGGCGGCTCGGCAGGCGTGGCGACGCGCTTGACGACCAGGGTGGTCGGCCCCGTCACCGAGAGGTTGCCCTTGAGCTTCTCGAACTTCTTCTTCCCGAAGCCCTTCACCTTCATCAGCTCCTCGGTCTTCGCGAACGGCGCCTTCGCGCGGTACTCGATGATGCGCTTCGCCGCCTTCTCACCCACGCCGGGCAGCTGGTCGAGCTGCGAGGCCGTCGCCGTGTTGAGGTTCAACTGCCCGGACATCTGGACCTGCGTCTTCGACTTCTTCTTCGCGGCGAGCGCCTCCCCCGACATGGCCAGGAACGCCACCGCCATCACCGCCATCACCTTCGTTGCCGTCTTCATGTCATTGCTCCTCGTCTGTACTGCGTCTGGTTGAACGTTGGACTGCTGGTTGACCTGCGCTTCCACTGCTCCTTCACTCACTGCTGGTGCTTCAGACCGCGACCGCTTCGGTCGGCGAGCGCGCTTCATCACGCTTGTCCACCGCCTCGCGGACGTGGAGCTTCCCGTCGAGCGGGAGCACGTCGAGGTACACGTTGAAGCTGCCGTCGCGGTTCACCCACGCCGAGCCCGCGCGCACCCAGATCGACGTCAGCTTCCCGTCGGCCTGCTTCGTCTCCTTGATGCTGAACACCTGGTACCGCTTCCCCGTCGTCATCCACTCCCTCCGTTTCGCGCCGGCGTCATTGCCTGCGCGAGGCGGGGCAGAGCAGCGCGCGTGCCACGGGAGGATCAGCCGCGCGCGGCTGCGATTGAGCGCGGTTGCGCCCAGCGCCCGCATCCCACGGGTCGGACGAGCGTGGACACTCCAGTGGCTTCTCGAATCCCGAGAGCGACGGGCGCGCTCAGGGCACCTTCTTCGTCTCGCCGCTCAGCAGGTCGATGACCTTCGGCGCGATCGGCGCCTCGTTCTCGGAGTCGCTGATGGCGACGACGTAGACCGACCAGCGGCCCGGCGGCAGGCCCTCGAGCCGCGCCGCGCCCGTCACGATCATCGCCACCACCATCACGCGCTTCTGCCCACACAGGAGGTGCGCCGAGTCACCCGCCACGTCCACCGTGCGCAGCGGCGGGTGTTCGCCCTGCAGCGCGACCACGCGGCCGGGCAGCTTCGCGCCGACCTCGAGCGCGCCACCCTGAGCCGTGGGCCCGAGCTCGACGGACACGGGAGACGAGGTCACCTTCACGGGCGCCGCCCACTCGATGCCCATCAAACCAGAGAGCTCGACCGACGCGCACAGGTCGCCCTCAGGCAGGCCGGTCGCGTCGAAGCGGCCCCGCTCGTTCGTCAGCGTGAACTCGGTGAAGCGCGTGCCCGAGAGCTGCACGCTGCGCGCAGCGGCGGGCCGACCGGGGGAGCCGAACACCAGCCCTTCGAGGCGACCGCCCGCGGCCTTCATCGTCACCTCGAGCGTCTCGGGCAGCCGGCCCTTCTCGAGCTTCACCTCCGGCGACTCGAAGCCAGCCTTCCGCGCGGCGACCGTGAGCTCCTCGTCCACCAGCGACGTGAGCGTGCACACGCCGTCGGAGTGGGTGCTGCAGCTGTCTCCGCCCAGGCTGGGCTGGGTGCCGGAGATGCGCACGCCCTCGAGGGGCTTCCGGTCGGCTGTCACCGCCGTCACGCGCACCGATTTGCCCTTCGTGAGGGTGATGTCGCCGACGTCCTTCTCGGGCGCGTCCATCGTGACGGGCTTCGTCGTCGTGGCGTAGCCGGTCGCGCGCACCCGCACGTCGTCGTCGCGGCTCCAGGCCATCACCTCGAAGCGGCCATCGCCTGACGCGAAGTCGGTGCCGTTCACCTCGAAGCGCGGCATCGGCCGCCCGCCCTCGTCGAGCACCCGCCCCTTCACACGCCCGCCGACGCGCTGGAGCGTCACCTGCACGCGGCTGCCCCTGGTGGCCTCCAGCTCGGCGTCACGGAAGCCGGCGGCAGACACGTCGAGCTTGAGCTCGGACACCGGCAACCCCTTGAGCTCGAAGCGCCCGTCGGCGTCGGAGAAGGCGGGCGACGGCATGAAGCGCAGGGCGTCGTCCATGCGGCCCTGCACCGCGTCGAGGAGAAGCGCGCTCATCGCGGCCTCCTCATCGACGGGGTCCCACCGCACCCGCGCGCCGGGCACCGGCTGCTTGCGCTCGTCGAGCACCACGCCGCTGAGGTCCACCTTCGCCTCGACGATGATGACGAGGCCCTGCCGGTGCTGCCCTGGCTGGAGCACCACGACGTCGGACGGCGTGGTGGGCAGGGAGTTGCCGGTGACGGCGAGCACCCATCGCCCCGCGAGCAGCCCGGGCACCAGGAACTGGCCCTGCGCGTCGGTGGTGGTCTTCGACGAGCCGCCCTCGAGCTCCTTGAGCAGGTCCTCGAGCATCGCGGGCACGCCCACCACCTCGGCGCCCGCCACAGGCCTGCCCTGGCCGTCCACGACGCGGCCCGAGATGGAGCCGCCAGCGTCGAGCACCACCGTCACGTCCTTCGCCGGCGCAGTGAGCGGCTGCTCGGCCGAGCGGTAGCGCTCGTGGGTCACCTTGAGCCGGTAGCTGCCCGCCGGCTGGTGCAACGTGAAGCGCCCGGCCGCGTCGGTGCCCACCGCCTCGGTGTGCTTCGGTGCCTGGAGCGTGACGACGGCGTTCGCGATGGGCGCGCCGTCGGCGTCGAGGACGATGCCCTCGACGGTCGCTTCGCAGCGCACCTTGAGGAGCAGGTGGTCGCCCATGCCCGGCTGGAGCGCGGTCGAGCGGTCGGCGTCACAGCCCTCGACGACGGCTTCCGGGTACACGTCGCGGGAGGCCTCCAGCGGCTCGGACTCGAAGCGGCCCCTGGCGTCGGTCTCGAGCGCCGCCGCGCCGAGCCCGCGCACGCGCCCGATGCGCGGCCCGCCCTTCTCGTCGACGATGGCGCCGCGAACGCGCACGCCCGCGCTCAAGCTGAGCTCGAGGCGCTGCGACGCGCCGGGCAGCGTCCACACGGCGGCCGTCCCGATCAGCTCGCCTTTGCGCGCGGTCACCCTCAGCCGCTCCCGGGTGGGCAGGTCCTTCACCAGCACCAGCCCCTGCTCGTCCGTCGTGCGTGGCGGCTCCTTGCCGACCGTCACCTCGGCGCCTGCCACGCCCTCACCGCGGTGCAGGGCTCTCACGGTGAGCTCGTACGGCTCGTCGAGGTCGAGCACGACGAGCGTTCCCGCCTCCGGCACCCGCTCGAGCATCACGGGCCGGCGGCCAGGCGCGACCACCAGGAAGAGCACCGCACCGCCCGGCAGGAGCGGCAGGGAGAAGCGCCCGGCGGCGTCGCTCGTCACCTCGCGAACCGTGAAGCCCGGCCGGAGCCAGGCGAGGATCCGCGCACCCTCGAGGCCCCGCTCCTGGGCGCGCACGAGGCCGGGCGTGGGCACCAGGTTGACGACCTCGAGCGGCACCCAGGAGCCCGGCCGCACCTCCGGCGCCTCCTTCATCAGGGCGAGCCGGCCGTCTTCGTGTTCGCCCCACACCAGCCTGAAGGTCTTCGCCTCGAGGCCACACAGGCTGAAGGTGCCGTCCGCGCGAGAGGTGGTGCTCTTGACGGGGGCGAGCAGGCCGGCGCGTGGTTGAGCGACCAGCAGCTCGAGCCCCTCTGCACAGCGACAGCCGGCGCACGCGCAGGCGCCGCTCACCGACAGCACGTCATCAGGGATGGACACCTGCATGTCGGCGACCGGCGCGCCGTGGTCGAGCACCTGGCCGTGAACGCACGCCGTGGCGTCGGCCGCGACGACGGGCCGGGTGACGGCCTTCTCGAAGCGCTTCGGCGCCGCCACCGGCGCACGCCCGACCTCAGCCTCGCGCAGCCTGCGGTGCTCGGCGCGCTGCACGAGCACGCGCGCCAGGGCGAAGGCGACGAGGAGCACGAACGCCACCAGCACGAGCCCCACCCAACGCAGCCACCCCCGCTTGCCCGTCATGACTCGCAGTGTGACACGGGCTGGGCGCTGGGGCCGCAGGCTTCTCCGCGCAATCCGGCCCGTCCGGCGCACGGCGAACGGCCGACGACGACGGGGCACGTCCACGCCTTCCACCGGTCTGTCTTGCTCATGGCACGAACGGCGCCCGGTCCCTCACCACCGACGACGATCGGCACGTCCACGCCTTCCGCGCGGTCTTGCTCATGGCACGAACGGCCCCGGTCCCTCACCGGTACGTCCACGCCTTCCGCGCGGTCCTGCTCATGGCACGAACGGCCCCGGTCCCTCACCACCGACGACGCCCGGTACGTCCACCACGAAGGATGCGCGTGTTCGAGGCCGGTCCTCTTGTGCGACAGGAAGACTGTGGTCTACGCCGCGCTCGTCATGGGTGACTCACCGTCGACCGAAGCCCGGAGGACCTGGAACACCTTCGCGATCCTCGCCGGCATCGCCGCGCTGGCCTGCGTGTCGAGCTCGTCCATCGAGGCCCGCGGCGGCGCGAGCGCATACGCCCCGGTGAATGAGCGGCGTGGCGGCTCGCTGCGGTTCTACGAGGGCACCAAGACGCGCGAGGACGCCTACCAGGAGATGTTCACCTACTGCGGTGGGAACTACGAGATCGTCAATGAGCGCGACGTCAACCGCGGCATGACCACCTCGTACAACCGCTACTCGTACAACACGACGACGACGACGATGATCGAGCACGTCATCGACTTCCGCTGCGTGGAGCAGCCCCGCTCGTCGGCTTCCGCCGTGCGCCTCTCGGGAGACGAGTGGCGGTTGTCACGTGACTACGTGGTGCAGCACAGCGGCTGTCCCTCTGCGAACGTCGAGCATGAGGTCGCCTCGCCTACGCCGGGCGCCAAGGGCTACGCCGTCTCAGCCTGCGGCCAGCGGTGGTTGTGCAGCGCTGGGAATGGCGTGGCCGTGTGCGGAGTCAATGGCGCCGGACAGCCCGTGGGCACACCGGTGGTGCAGCCGCAGCCGTACCAGCCCTCCTACCCGCAGCCTGCGCCCCAGCCAGCGTCGGACACGCCGCCGCCGTCGCTGTAGGTGTGACACCTCCGTCAGGCGCGCCGCAGAATGCTGCGTGATTCTGAGGACTTTCGGAGTTTGCACACGGAGCGACGGTGACGGGTCTTCCGGGCGCCATGTTCTTCCGCGAGTTCTCGGTGGTGAAGGTGAAGCGGGCGGTGCGCCAGTCCTGGGAGTTCCCCTTCTCCATCGACGAGTGCCCCGAGTCCCCACTGGCCGGGCCGTTCTCGGAGGAGCAGCTCAAGGCGGTCGATCGCACGGTCGGCCACTTGCCGTTCTCGCAGCGCACGCACGACGGCCGCCGCGCCTGGAGCGTCGTCACGAAGCACGGCGAGCTCGACGTCTGGCTCACGAGCGACGGGAGCGTCTTCATCGAAGGCGAGACGTCGCTGAACCTGGTCTACGCGGTCTTCCTGCAGGTCCTCGAGGTCTGCCCCGACGTGGTGCTGGAGGACCGCATCACCGGTGAGCTGCATGACCGCGCGAGCCTCTTGCGCCTGGTGCGCCGTGACGAGCAGAAGACGGTCTGGCGCCTGACCACCGCCGCGATGATGGCGACAGCCCAGGCCTGACTCCCCAGAGCCGGTCCGGCGTTGCGCCTGGTGCGCGGGCGCCTGCTGGCCGCTGCGGCGATGATGGCGACTGGCCTCACTTGCTGCGTCCGGCCGGTGAGGGCCTGGTGCGCTGCCGCGATGACGCCGACTGGCCTCGCTCGCTCCGTCCGGCGGTGAGTGTCCTTGCGCCTCATGCGGCGGCGCCGCGATGCCTGACTGGTCGGGCGAGCCTCCATGGGCCTGGTGCGCGATCGACTGGCCGCTGCCGATGATGGCCTCGCCACACCCGGTCGGGTGAGTGTCCCTGCGCCTGGTGCGCCGTCGCCTGGCCGCTGCGGGTGACGGCGACTGGCCTCGCTCGCTGCGTCCGGCGGGTGAGTGTCCTTGCGCCTCATGCGGCGGCGCCGCGATGCCTGACTCGCCAGAGGCGGAACTCGCCCTCGGTGGCGGAGCTTCCGGGACTGAGCTGGGAGGCCCCGCGCTCGCTGGCGTCGGCTGCGACGTGTCCGATGACGATGACCTCGGCCACGACCAGCAGCACCGCGAGGCCCGCGAGGAACGGCGCCAGCGGCACCCGCGCGAACGACTGCTTCCCTTCGGCGAAGAGGCCCGTCATCGCGAGCCGCTCGACGCCGCCGCCCGCCTTCGCGACG
>JAEUJQ010000040.1 GCA_016793095.1 Myxococcaceae bacterium
CCTCAGGTGGTGGCCTGCTTCCGGGCTCTCCGGCGATTACCCGTGCGGGACTTTCACCCGCTGGTGAAGTGCAGCGTGACTCCGCCTCCTGCTCGGCCGGTCGCCCGTCCGTCGGCTCTGAGTCGTCACGACGCACCATGCTGCTCCCCGTAGCAACTTCGACACCAGCGGACTGCTCCAGCGATTCCAGCCATCTGCGCCGTCATGCGAAGCCGCTCGAGTGACAGCCGCGCCCGCACACACGCGCGTCGCGGACAAACTGACACGACGGCCGGTGTGTTCCCGCATTTCGGAATTCCCGCGCCCACCCGCACGAATGGACAGGCCCCTGCCCATCGGGTTGAACGGGGGCATGACGCCCGCAGACGTGCGCGCCCTCTTCCCGGCTCTCCAGGAGTACGTGTGGCTCAACGCGGCGGCCTCGTCGCCGCTGTGCACGCCTGTCGCCCAGGCCATGCGCGGCCACGTCGAGGAGTGCGAGCGGCACGGCGACCTCGGCTTCCCGAAGTGGCTGGCGCAGAAGGAGACGGTGCGCGCGCGCCTCGCGGCCTTCGTCGGCGCCAGCCCGCCGGAGGTGGCCTTCACCCCGTCGACGTCCTTCGGCTTCCACGTCATCGCGCAGTGCCTCAAGGCCCGTGGCGTGACCGAGGTGCTGACGCTCGAGCACGAGTTCCCCTCCACCACGGTGCCGCTGCTCTACGACGGGCTGACGGTACGCGGGGTGCGGCGGCGGCCCGACGGCAGCTACCCGCTCGAGGACCTCGAGGCGGCGCTGCGCCCCACCACCGGCGCCGTCGTCGCGTCGCTGGTGCAGTTCAACTCGGGCTTCCGGGTGGACGTCGAGGGGCTCGCGAAGCTGTGCAGGGACCGGAAGCTGCCGCTCGCCCTCAACGGCGCGCAGGCGCTGGGCCACGTGCCCATCGACGTGCACGCCCTGGGCGCGTCCTTCCTCTCGATGACGAGCCACAAGTGGCTGGGCGCCGGCTACGGCACCGGCATGCTCGTCGTCGCGGAGCCGTGGCTCGACGCGCTGCCGATGGCCGGCTGGCTGTCGGTGAAGGCCGAGTCGCTGTGGCAGGCCTTCCCCGAGACGACGCGCACCGACGATGCGCAGGGCTTCGTCGCCCGGGGCACCAGGGTGCGGCGCGAGGCCTCGGCGCTCGAAGGCGGTGGCGGCCTGTGGCTCAACTGTCACGCGCTCGAGGCCGCCCTCGACCTGCACGAGCGCGTCGGCGTGGCGAAGACGCTGGCGCACGTCCAGGGGCTTCAGCGCGCGCTGCGGGACGGGCTGCGGCGACGAGGCTTCACCCCCAACGCGCCCGACGCGCCCGAGCGGTCGAGCGGCATCTGCGTGGTGCCCGTGCAGGGACCGCCAGAAGACGTCGTGCGGGCGCTCATCAAGGCCCGCCGCGTGGTGACGACGCCGAGGGGCGGGGGCGTGCGCATCTCGACGCACGTCTTCAACACCGGGGAGGACGTTGAGCAGCTGCTCCAGGCCTTCGATGCGGTGGGCGTCAAACCGGCGTGAGTCGTACGCGGATTGAGAGCATCATGCCTGCCCACGGAGGGTTCTCATGCTCGTGAAGTGTCCCAACTGCGCTGCGCCCGCGAGGCTCGCCGACGGCCAGGCGTCGATGGAGTGCGAACACTGTCACACGCTCATCCGCGCGCCAGCCGCGCCCGAGCTGTCGGCGCCGAGGAGCGGCTCGACCGGCGTCATCGTCGCGGTGGTGGCCGTGCTGCTGCTGGTCGTCGTCGGCGTGCTCGTCGTGGGCGGCGCCGGCGCGGCCCTCTTCCTCGTGCGCTCGCCGCCGCCCGCCCCGCCGGCGCCCGTGGTGACGCCAGCGCCGGTGGCCCCGGCTCCCCTGCCGGTGAAGGCCGAGCCGCCGAAGCCGTACCGCCAGGTGCTGGCGTTCGGAGAGGAGGGCACCGGGCCCGGGCAGCTCACCCAGCCCTCGCACGTCGAGGCCGCGCCCGACGGCAGCTACTTCGTCGCCGACAGCCGCTCTGGCCGCGTGCAGAAGTTCGACGCCAGCGGGAAGTACGTCGACGTCATCACCCTGCCGCCCGACAAGCTGACGAAGCAGCTGGGCGTGTTCGGCCTCGCCGTCGACGTGAAGGGCCACCTCTACGTCAACCGCGTCTACGACATCCTCGTGTATGATGCCGCGACGCTGAAGCTCGTGCGCACCATCGCCGGCGACTACCCCGACCTCTCGTACCACGGCGGCCTCTCGGTGGACCCGACCGGCGCCGTCTTCGCGCTCACCGACCGCATGGGCGACGTCGACCTGCGCACCATCGACGCGAAGGGCAAGCTCACCGGGAAGACGCGCGTGCGCGCGAAGGACGTCGCGGTGGATGGCATCGGCACGAAGGTGCTCGTCGGCAACGAGCTGCTGGTGCTCGACGCGAAGGGCGAGACCGTCTCGAAGGTGCCCGGCGTCAACGGCCGCGCGATCGCTCTGGATGGGAAGGGGCATGCGTTCGTCGCCACCGGCTCCGCAGTCGCCGTGTACGACCTCGAGGGCACCCGGCTGCTCTCGCTCGAGGTGGGGGCCGATGACCTCTCCCTCGATGCCCAGCGCCGCCTCGTCACCCTCTCGCGGAGCGCCGTCACCGTGTACGAAGTCGACGTACCCGGCGCGCCCGTGCAGTAGAACGAGCGCCGTGGAACGCACCGAACGCCTGCTCGACCTGGTCGCGCTCCTGCTCGACTCGAAGGAACCCGTCTCGTGGAACGAGCTGCGAGAGACGTTCAAGGACGACTACGGGGTCGGCTCCACCGAGGCGTGCGAGCGGAAGTTCGAGCGCGACAAGGCTGAGCTGCTCGAGCTGGGCATTCCCCTCACCTTCGTGAAGGGCGACGACGAGCGGCCCGATGGCTACCTCGTCGAGCGCGATGCCTACTACCTGCCCGAGGTGTCGCTCACCCCCGAGGAGCTCGCCGTGCTCTACGCCGCCGGCTCGGCCGCGCTCGCCTCGGGCGCGTTCCCCGGCAGTCAGGACCTCGCCCACGCGCTGCGGAAGATCGGCTTCTTCTCTGGCGGCCCGCCTCCGGCGCCGAAGGTGCGGCTCGAGCTGGGCGGCGTCGCCGACACCAGAGACCTGCCCGCGCGCCTCGACGCGCTCTGGAGCGCCATCAGCTCACGAAAGTCCGTCACCCTCGACTACTGGTCGCCGCGCACGAAGGAGCACTCGCACCGGGTGGTGGACGGCTACGGCCTCGCGCTGCGCCGCGGCTTGTGGACGCTGGTCGGCTACTGCCACCTGCGCCAGGGCATCCGCACGTTCCACGTGCACCGCATGCGGAAGGTGACGGTGAACACCGCGAAGCCGAGGTCTCCCGACTACGAAGTCCCCGCGTCGTTCTCCCTCGACGAGTACGTGGCCACCTGGCCGTGGCAGCACCGCTTCCACGAGCCGCTGAGGGTCGACGTCCTCCTCACCGGAGAGCTCAGCCCGCTCGCGGGCACCTTGTTCCCCTCGACGCCCGCGGACGACCCTCGCGGGAGTCGGGTCACCGTGCAGGCGACCGACCTCGACGGACTGGTGAAGTACGTGCTGTCGCTGGGGCCCGCGGCGAAGGTGCTGGGGCCGGCGCGCGCCGTGGAGCGCCACCATGAGCTCGCCCGTGCCGTGCTCGCCGCCCACCCGACCGTCAAGGAGGCCCCATGACTGGCGAGGGCCGCACCGACGTCTACGAGCGCCTGCGCCGGCTGCTCTTCCTCGTGCCCTTCGTCTCGCGCAACCCGGGCCTCACGGTCGATCACGTGGCGAAGGAGCTGGGCCTCAGCCGCGACGCCCTGCTGGAGGAGCTCGACCTGCTCACGCTCGTCGGCCGGCCACCCTTCCAGCCCGACGACTTCATCGACATCTACGTCGAGGACGACCGTGTGTACGTGGACCTCCACCAGCGGCTGTCGGCCCCGCCGCGCCTCACCGCCGCAGAAGGGGTCGCCCTCGCCGCCGCCGCCGCGCTGCTCAAGCCCGGGCAGGACGACGCGCTGCGCTCGGCCATCGAGAAGCTCGAGCGGGTGTTGCCGCCCCACGCCGTCACCCGCTTCCGCGAGATGGGCAAGCGGCTCGACGTGGCGCTCGAGGCGCCGTCTGGCCTCGCCACGCTGAGCCAGGCCATCGTCGAGCGCCGCGTGGTGGCCTTCGACTACCTGCCGACGAGCACCGGGCAGCCCGAGCGCCGCCGCGTGCAGCCCGCCGAGCTCTTCAGCCACCGGGGCCAGTGGTACCTCGCTGGCTTCGACGTGGCGCGCGCTGGAGAGCGGCTGTTTCGCCTCGACCGCATGGGCCCTCCGGAGGTGACGAGCGAGACCTTCGCGCCCACCCCACACCGACGAGCCACCATTCCCGGCGCGGCCGAGTCGCACGAGCGCGTCACGGTTCGCTTCGAGCCCGCCGTCGCGCCCTACGTCCGCGAGCGCTTCGGCCCCGAGGCGAAGGCGCTCGCCGACGGCCGCGTGGAGGTGGAGGTGCCAGGCGAGAACCCACGCTGGCTCACCGGCTGGGTCCTGTCGTTTGGTGGTGACGCCGTCGTCACCCGGCCCGACTGGGCGATTCGAAGCGTTGCCCAAGCCGCCGGGGCCTCACTAGAGTAGCGGCTTCATTCGATGGGCTTTCAACTCGTCATCGCCGAGGGCAAAGAGGCTGGCCGCGAGTTCCTCTTCGACCAGAGCTCGGTCGTCATCGGCCGTACGCCCGAGTGCGACGTCATTCTGTACGACGCGGGCGTCTCGCGACGGCACGCGCGCATCTTCGACGAGGGCGCCGGCTTCCACATCGAGGACCTGGGCAGCTCGAACGGCACCGTCGTCAACGGCTCGAAGGTGGCGAAGCAGGCCCTGAAGGACGGCGACGCCATCACGCTGGGGCCGGTGAAGTTCACCTTCGCTTCCGTCGCCGGTGACACCGTCGACGAGCCCGAGCCGGCGCCGGCCGAGGGGGGCCAGCACACCCGCGTCGTCAACGCCTCCGAGCTCAAGCGCTCGCGCAACAAGGGCGTGGCGATGCTGCCCAAGAACGTCAACACCGGGGAGCGCGAGAAGATCGAGCGCCGCTCGACCCAGATGATGCCGGTGCTCAGCGGGCCACGGCCGAGCGCGCCGAAGCCTCCGCGCTCGAGCCGACCGAGTGGCCCGAGCCCCATCGTGAAGCTCGACGCGGCCGCGGTGGAGGCGCCGGACAGCGGCACCGACCTCGGGACCGTCAAGGTGGGCGGGGCGGCCCAGGAGCAGCGGCTCTCAGCGGCCGACCGCGCGCGCCTCAAGCGTGGAGGCGCCGTCGGGGCCGCGAAGCTGTTCTGGCTCGACGCCTCGAAGCCGAAGCGCGTCATCGTCGCCGGCACCGGCGGCCTCTTCCTGCTGCTGGTCCTGGCCCTCTTCGTGTCGGTGCTCATCCCGCCGGAGGCGAAGAAGAAGGCGCCGGAGATGATGGAGCTGCTCGATGAGCCGATGGACCAGAGCTACGGCGTCGGCGACGGCGTCAGCTACGAGCGCGTCGATCAGAAGGAGTTCGACTTCCAGGTGAAGTCGCCGGTCGAGGTGATGGTGGTGCTCCACTACCAGTGCAGCGACCTCTCGGAGAACGAGGTGAGCATCGTGGTCAACGGCATCGACATGGGGTTCGCGCCGCCCGACACGCTGGCGGTGAACGAGCGCACCGTCGAGCTGCTCATCCCCTCGAAGCACATCAAGCGCAACCAGGTGAACTCGGTCATCTTCGACAACGTGAAGAACCCACCCGAGACGGACCGGTGGCGCATCTGGAACGTGTGGATCGAGGTGACGGTGTTGCCCGAGAAGGACCCGGTGGGCCTCAAGGCCGACGCGAACGAGCGCTACAAGCGCGGCGAACAGAAGTGGGATCAACGCGACATCGGCGCGTCGAACCGGTGGGAGGCCTACAAGGCGTTCCGCGAGGCGTGGCTCACCTACGAGGCGCTCGACCCGGCGGAACGGGGCCCCGTGTACCAGCTCGCGCGCGACAAGATGAACGAGGCGCGCCGCGAGCTCGACCTGCAGTGCAACAAGCTGCTGCTGCAGGCGCGCGGTGAGTTCAACCAGGGCAAGTACGAGGCGGCGTCGGCGACCCTGGACTGGGTCGAGAAGTTCTTCCCCACCAAGGCGCACCCGTGTCAGCTGCGAGCGATGCAGGAGCGCGCTGACCTCGCCTCGACGCTGGAGTGACGCATGACGCGCAGAGACCTGGTCGTCGTCGCGCTGCTGACCGTCTTCACCTGCGGCCTCTACGCCCTCTACTGGCAGTACAAGACGACCGATGAGCTCAAGGCCGTGACAGGAAAAGACCTGAACCCGGGGCTCGAGCTGCTGCTCTCGCTGGTGACGTGCGGCCTCTTCTCCATCTACGCGCACTACCGCAACGCGCAGCTCGTCACCGAGCGCATGCGGGCGCTGAAGGGCGCGCACGAGGACAAGGCGACGATGGTGCTGGCGCTCGACCTCGCGAGCCTCGTGGTAGGCGTCACGTGGATCGTCGCGGTGGTCATCCTGCAGGACGAGCTGAACAAGCTGGCTGAGGCGCAGCCAGTGGGCGTGATCGCGTCGGGGCCCGAGCGGGTCGGCTGAGGAGCGTCGTCGATTCGCTGCGCGAACGAGGACACCGCGTGAGCTCGCGGACGATGCCCGGCGTGTGGTGAGGCGCTGCGGGCAGCTCGCCTGTGCTACCACGCGGGCATGAGGCTCGTGCTGGTGGTGATGAGCGTTGTCGTGGTGCTGGCCTGCGGGTCTGGGCCATCGCTCGCTGATGGAGGCACCCGCGGAGGCGGCGCTGGGGGAGGGCTGTCGGGCGCGGCAGGCGGTTCTTCAGGCGGCACGGGCGGAGGGGCGGCCCCGTGCACCTGCGGCACCGGGCGGACCTGCGTGGAGCTCGTCGTCACGAGGAGCCCCGACGCGGGCATGCAGCCGTGGGTGGTGTGGCCGATGGAAGCCGATGGTGTCGGGACGCTCATCGGGAGCGTGCTCGTGGCGTCGTCGTCTCCGACCATCGTCGCCGCGCGGGCCGTGGTGAACGACGCTGACATGAAGCCGCTCGACGCGCGGTACGTCATCGACCTGGGCTGCGTCGACGCAGGGACCTACCAGGGTCAGGCGTTCCTCGACGACGACCTGAACGCGCTGCCCACGCAGACCGGCAGCGCGGGCTACCGTGACTCGTGTGCACGTGGCGGTACTCCGCCTCCGACCGATGTGCAGGGCGCGACGCGCGTCTCGATCCCCGTCGTGCTCACGTCGACCTGCGATTGAGGCGCGAGACCACGAGCAGCACGAGCAGCAGACCACCGCTCACGCCCGTTGACGTACAGCCACTGGCGACCGGCCCGCTCCCGCTCGTCAGCCGGGGAAGCTCGAGGGGCGCTTCGATCGCCGGGCCGGCGTCGTCACCCGCGTCTCGCGCCGTCGGGGCAGGGACGCCCGCGTCCGCGGCGACACCACCATCGTAGCCGGCGTCGGGGCGGGCCGGGGCGCCCGCGTCAACGCCTGCGTCGCGCGCCGCCACGCACTGCGGGTCGCCCCCCGGAATCCAGCGGAGGTAGCGGGACCGATCGGCGGGCGAGCGCGCCACGCCCCCATCGTCGCTCTCGTCCCACGCGAGGGCTTCGGCAGCGGCGAACATCGCTGGCGTGATGCCGGCGTCCTGGAAGAAGCCCGCTCCGAGCTCAGCCTCGACGACGGCCTGCAGCGTTCCCCGACGCGGGAGCAGCCCTGACCTGCGTCGCCCCTCTGGGTGGCAGGCGAGACTGTCCTCCGCGCTCCTGTGAGTCGAACAGGTGGGAATGAGCCACCGCAGGTCGCTCTGAATCGCCCGCTTCATGCACGTCTGGCGGTCTGGCGCGGCGAGCAACGAGGGCGTCAGCACGACGGGTGCGGAGCAGGGGGCGACCGAGAGCGGGAGCTCTCCGTCCTGGGTCGCGAACGTTCCGAGCCTCTCCGAGAAGATTGAGCCGACGGGCGCGCCCTCGACCCAGGGGCGGTATTCCTCGCCTGTCCAGGCTCCGCCCAGGCTGGTGTACGGCTCACCCCGGCACTGCATCCCGCTCGACTCGGCGAAGAGGAACGGCGTGTGTCCCCCGTCAGCGGCCAGGGGCGTCACCACCAGCCACCCGCCGGTTCCCCCCGCGCAGTGAAACAGCGGCGGAACGCACCGGTAGTAGGTGGGCTGCACGAGCGCGGCCTCTTCAGCGGTCATGCCATGCGCGACGAGCCACTCCGCGAGCCCAGGTTCGTTCGCCAGCGTGCCGACCGTCTCGAGGTTCCGCGCCAGGCGGATGCGCTCGACGAGAGCGCTCGCTCCGGTGCCAGCGAGGAGGGCGCCCATCGCGCAGTGCGCACCGGCTTCATCGACGAAGACGGGGCTCGGCGTGCCCTGACGTCGGGGGAACCGGCCTTCTGCCGCGTAGGCATCGAGCAGCGCAATGACCTCTGTCCGCGCGACCCGCTGCGCACCCGTCAGCCCGCTCGGGGTGGTGGTTCGCAGCTGCGTGAGCGCGTCGGCGAGGTGGCGGCGAATGCGAGCGTCTTCACGGTCGCACGTCCAGGGCGCGCTCCCGAGCAGCGCGACGGCCGCGAGCGTCAGCATGAGACACCCGCGGAGCGTTCGACCTCGTGCTGCCGCCGACGCGTGACCAGGGCGACGAGGGCGAGGAGGGCCCAGCCTTCACCCCCGAGCCCGCACGAACAGCCGGTCGCCGTCTCGGGGCCCCTGAGGTCTCCAGCGTCCGAATCCGTACCGGTGCCTCCATCGGACGAAGGCGGTAGACCAGCGTCACCCTGCGGCGCGCCAGCGTCGAACGGGGCGCCGGCGTCACCGGGCAGTCCCGCGTCGGGGCGCACGCCCGCGTCCACTGGAGCTCCGCCGTCGACGGGCATCGTCCCGCCATCAGGGGCGACCGGCTGCACGTCCCCCGGCCGCAGCCCTTCGAGGGCATCGTCGAGGTAGATGACGGGCACGTCGGCGAAGTTCAGGTTCCCGCGCAACAGCCCCATCTGCACGAAGGCGGAGTTCGCGTCCGCCAGCGTCTGCGCCCGCACGCTGCGGACGACCTGCGCGCCGTCGAACCAGACGTCCACGGTGCCCACCATCGGGTCCGTGGACCAGAGCACGCACATCGCGATGCGGTGCCACACCCCGGGCGTCACCACGCCCTGTCCCGTCCAGTGCGCGCGCCACGTCGGCCGGTTCGTCGAGAAGCGCAGGTCGTTGCCGATGACGGCGAACGCCATCAGCTGCTGGTAGCTCGTGTTCGATTCCCAGTAGCCGATGGTCTGCTCGGGCGAGCGCGGCAGCGGCTGCGGCACGAGGAAGCTCCAGCCGAAGCACAGGGTCGCGCCCGCGGCGGTCCGCCCCATCGCTGGAGAGTGCTGCACCTCGACCCGGCGCAGACCGTTCGACCAGCGCGCGTCGTCGTGCAGCTCGATGCGGCCCGCGAAGGTGCCGCTCGCCACCACGTCGCGCACCACCGAGAGGTAGGGGCGGCCCGTGATGGTGGGGTTGAGCAGGTAGTTGAACTGCGAGGTGTTGCTGGTCTCGAAGTCGCCGCGCCAGGTCACCTGGGCGGACGAGACGGTTGCGAGCAGCACCAGGACGATCGGGGGAAGCCGGCGCATGGCCCTCGAGGGTGACAGGGCCCGCGCGACATCACAAGCCGCGCTCAGAAGCGCAGCACGACGAGCCCCGGGTTCGCGGGCGGCGCTCGTCCCCACTCGAACGCGATGAGGGTGCCGGCGGCCGGCAGCGCCCACAAGAGGCCGAGGCCCACGAGGAAGCCGGCGCCCGGCAGCGTGGCCAGCGGCAACCCGATGAGCAGGCCGGCGAGGAGCCCGAGGAGCGCGCCCACCACCCCACGACCGACGCCCCCTTCGGCGCCGAGCAGGCGCCCCGCCACGAGCACGCCGATGGGCGCGAGGACCACGCCCACCACCGTCGCCGAGAGGAAGCCCGCGAAGAAGCCCACGAAGGACTGCATGGCCGTGAAGCCGGCGTAGAGCGCGAACGGCGTCGCGACGCCCAGCCCCACCCCGACGGCGCCCTCGGCCAACAGCCGAGCACTGCGGGAAGCGGGTGGAGGCGCGGAGACGAGCACTGTCGCAGTGGGCGTGTCAGCCGGTGTCGTCGCGGAGCCGGGCTGCGACGCTGTGGGTGCGTCCGTCGCGGAGCCGAGCTCCGATGGTGGCGACACATCAACGTCGCGTGACGGGACGGGATCCGGCGCGACCTGCACGTCGGCCGCCAGCACCGACGTCGGCACACCCGCGCCGAGCAGCACCCCCAGCAGCAGCGCGCTCGAGTCAGCGAGCCGCACGGGTCACCTCCAGCGTCGTGGGCACGTCGGCCGCCAGCAGCGGCGCGCGCGAGTCAGCGAGCCGCACGGGTCACCTCCAGCGTCGTGAGGAGGTCGGAGTCGAGGAAGCTTCGCGCGACCTCGTCGTCCTGCAGGCGCCAGCGGAAGAACGCCGCCAGCGCGCCGCCAGTCACCCGGCGCGTCTCCTTGCGGTCGGGGCCCTCGGCGCACAGGCCCGCGGTGCCGACGTCGGCGTCGAGCATGTCCGCGTGGCCCTGGTTCTTCACGAGCAACAGCCTCGTCGGCGGCGTGGTGCGGTCGAAGAAGTGCTGGAAGTTGTCACCCTCGGGCGCGCAGGCGCCTCCGAGCGCCATCCCCACGACGAGCGACGGTGGCGCCGTGTCGAGGGGGCCGGGCAACGCCTCGGGCTGCGCCGAGAGCAGGGGCCCGCCTCTCCCGTCCACGGGATCGACGCCGACGATGCCCCGCGCCGGCTGCCCGAGCTGCGCGGTGAGCAGCCACGTCACCTTGCCTCCCCGCGAGTGGCCGGCGACGCCGAGCGGCCGTGGGTCTGCCGCGCTGCCCATCACCGCCGCCGCGAACGCCTGCGCCCAGTCCGCGACCTGCTTCGCCGCCTTCGCCTCCTCCAGCGCCGTCATCTTCCCCAGCGGCACGCCGTCGGCCGGGTACAGCTGCGGCGCGACCACCACGAAGCCGTGCGACGCGAGGTGCCCGAGGATCTCGTCGTAGGTGCGGCGGTCGCTCAAGAAGCCGTGCTGGAACTGCACCACCGGGTACGTGCCCGGCGTCGTCGGAGCGGTCACGCGCACCGGCTTCGGCGCCCCCAGCTCGCCCTCGCGCAGGTCCCGCTGGGTGACCTCGAGCGGCCCCGGCAGGAACGGGTCTCCCCGGCTGAGGAAGACGGCCCCCGGCGTCAGCGGCGCAGGTGGCCCGGTGCCCATCGGCCCACAGCCAGCGAGGACGAGCAGCAGCAGCCCTGGACGCACAGCGCCTCTGTAACTGCCCCGGCCCGGCTCCGCACGGCAGCACGGTGCTCTTTCGTTGCGATCGACCGGCCGGGGCGAAATAACGCGCTCCGCCATGGCCCAGATCGACACCTTCAAGACCCGCACGAAGCTCACCGTTGGTGGAGTCCCCTACGACACGTTCTCGCTGAAGCTGCTCGCGAAGCAGTTCCCGAGCATCGACACGCTGCCCTTCTCGCTCAAGGTGCTGCTCGAGAACCTGCTGCGCTTCGAGGACGGGCGCGTGGTGAAGAAGGACCACGTCGAGGCGCTGGTGAAGTGGAACCCCAAGTCCGAGCCCGACACCGAGATCTCCTTCACGCCTGCGCGCGTGCTGCTGCAGGACTTCACGGGCGTGCCCGTCGTCGTCGACCTCGCCACCATGCGCGAGGCCCTCGCCGCGATGGGCGGCAACCCGCAGAAGGTGAACCCGCTCTGCCCGCTCGACCTCGTCATCGACCACTCGGTGATGATCGACAAGTTCGGCTCGAAGAGCGCGTTCCAGCAGAACGTCGACATCGAGTTCGAGCGCAACACCGAGCGCTACGCCTTCCTCAAGTGGGGCCAGAAGGCGCTCAAGAACTTCCGCGCGGTGCCGCCGGGCACGGGCATCTGCCACCAGGTGAACCTCGAGTACCTCGCGCAGGGCATCTTCAAGTCGGCCGAGGGCGCGCTGTACCCCGACACGCTCGTCGGCACCGACTCGCACACGACGATGATCAATGGCCTCGGCGTGGTGGGCTGGGGCGTGGGCGGCATCGAGGCCGAGGCGGCGATGCTGGGCCAGCCGATCACCATGCTGATTCCGCAGGTGGTGGGCTTCAAGCTGACCGGCAAGCTGGCGCCGGGCGCGACGGCGACCGACCTCGTGCTCACCGCGACACAGATGCTCCGGAAGAAGGGCGTGGTGGGCAAGTTCGTCGAGTTCTACGGCCCGGGCATCACCTCGCTGCCGCTGACCGACCGCGCGACGGTGGCGAACATGGCCCCCGAGTACGGCGCCACCATCGGCTTCTTCCCCATCGACGAGGAGACGCTCAACTTCCTGCGCCTCACCGGCCGCTCGCCCGAGCACGTCGCCGTCGTCGAGGCCTACGCGAAGGAGAACGGCTTCTTCCACACCGCGGCGTCGCCCGAGCCCCTGTTCTCGGACACCCTCGAGCTCGACCTGTCGACGGTGCAGCCGTGCCTCGCCGGGCCCGCGCGCCCGCAGGACCGGGTGCTCTTGAAGGACATGAAGGCGTCCTTCCCGAAGAACGTGAAGGACATCCTCAAGGTGCAGGAGGGCGACGCGAAGCTGGCCGCGAAGGCCACCGTCACCCAGGGCCCGCAGAGCTACGAGCTCACCAACGGGGCCGTCGTCATCGCGGCCATCACCTCGTGCACCAACACCTCGAACCCGTCGGTGCTGCTCGGCGCGGGCCTGCTCGCGAAGAAGGCCGTCGAGCTCGGCGTGAACGTCAAGCCGTGGGTGAAGACGTCGCTCGCGCCCGGCAGCCAGGTGGTGACCGACTACCTCACCGAGGCGGGCCTCATGCCGTACCTCGAGGCGCTCGGCTTCCACGTCGTGGGCTACGGCTGCACCACCTGCATCGGCAACTCGGGCCCCCTGCCCGAGCCGGTGACGAAGGCCATCGTCGAGTCGGGCCTCGCGGCGGCGGCCGTCATCTCGGGCAACCGCAACTTCGAGGGCCGCGTGCACCCGCACGTGCGCATGAACTTCCTCGCGAGCCCCGGCCTCGTCGTCGCCTACGCCATCGCTGGCCACACGAACTGGGACCCGAACAGCGAGCCCATCGCGCACGACAAGAACGGCAAGGCGCTCTTCCTGAAGGACCTGTGGCCGACGAACGACGAGATCGCCGCCGCGCTCAAGAGCGTCACCGCGAACCAGTTCAAGAAGCGCTACGCCGACGTGCTGAAGGGCGACCAGCAGTGGCAGGCCCTCGCGGTGAAGGAAGGCGCGACGTTCGAGTGGGACTCGAGGTCGACGTACGTGCGCAAGCCGCCCTTCTTCGACAACCTGCCGAAGGACCCGGCGCCCATCAAGGACATCGCCGGCGCGCGGGTGCTGGCGCTGCTCGGCGACTCCATCACCACCGACCACATCTCGCCGGCCGGTGACATCGACAAGAAGGGCCCCGCGGCGCTGTACCTCAAGGAGCAGGGCGTCAAGCCCGAGGACTTCAACTCGTTCGGCGCGCGGCGCGGCAACCACGAGGTGATGATGCGCGGCACGTTCGCCAACATCCGCCTCAAGAACCTGCTGGTGACGCCGACCGAGGGCGGCTTCACGAAGCACATGCCGTCGGGTGAGCAGATGTTCATCTACGACGCGTCGATGAAGTACCAGAAGGAAGGCACGCCCCTCGTCATCCTCGCGGGCGCCGAGTACGGCACCGGCTCCTCCCGCGACTGGGCGGCGAAGGGCACCATGCTGCTCGGCGTGAAGGCCGTCATCGCGAAGTCCTTCGAGCGCATTCACCGGTCGAACCTCATCGGCATGGGCGTGCTGCCCCTGCAGTTCGAGGCCGGCCAGGACGCGGCGGCGCTGGGCCTCAAGGGCACCGAGGTGTTCTCCATCACCGGCGTCGCCACCGACATGGCGCCGATGAAGAAGCTCTCCGTCACCGCGAAGGGCGAGGGCGGCGACAAGACGTTCACCGTCACCGCGCGCATCGATACGCCCAACGAGCTCGACTACTACCGGCACGGCGGCATCCTGCAGTACGTGCTGCGGCAGCTCGCGAAGAGCTGAGTCAGCGACGGCAGCTCACGCGGGCGTCGCTCCTCAGGCGGGAGCGGCGCCCGTGGTGTCTTCACGCCGCGCCAGCCAGTCGTGCAGGAACGCCTTCACGGCAGGGTGCGGCGACGCCTTGAAGACCTCGGGCGGACCGACCGCGACGAGCTGCCCCTCGTGGAGCAGCCCCAGGCGGTCGCCGAGCTCGAAGGCCGTCGGCAGGCTCTGGGTGACGAGGAGAATGGTGGCGCCCAGCTCGCGCTTGCCGATGCGCAGCGCCTCGTCCACCGCCTCGGTGAGAATGGGGTCGAGCCCGGCCGTCGGGTCGTCGCACAGCAGGATCTTCGGCCGCACCGCGTAGGCCCGGGCGAAGGCGAGCCGCGTGCGCATGCCTCCCGAGAGCTCGGCCGGCAGCTTCTCGACGGCGTCCGCGAGGCCGACGAGGGCCAGCGTCTCGTTCACCCGCCGCTCGATGGCCGCGGCGGTCGGGAGCAGCCGGCGCTCCCGGAGCGGGAAGGCGACGTTGTCGAACACGCTCATCGAGTCGAAGAGCGCTCCCGACTGAAACTGAATGCCTAACAGCCCGCGCAGCTCCCGCAGCTCCCGGCCCGTCGCCGTCTCGAGGTCGTGCCCTTCGAGGGCCACCATCCCCTGATCCGGGTGGACGAGTCCCTCGATGAGCTTGAGCAGCACGGTCTTGCCCGAGCCCGAGCGCCCCAACAGCACGAACGTCTCGCCCTCGGCGATGGCCAGCGAGACGCCGCGCAGCACCTGGTTGTCGCCGAAGGCCTTGTGGACGTCGCGCAGCTCGATGATGGGGCTCATCGCAGGGGAGGATGCCTCAGGCCTCGTCGAAAAGAACCGGTCATTCCCAGCGGAGCACGAGCTCACAGGCCTTGTGGCCCAGCGTCCGGCAGCGCTCCTCCTCGGCGTACGTCACCGTGGCGCCGGCGAGCTCGACGGACTTCCGCGCCCAGCCCAGCACCGAGAAGCAGTGCGCCCGGTGCGGCGTCGCGAAGTCGGCCAGCACCAGCCGGCCGCCGTGGTCAGACGGCTCCTCCAGCGTGAGCGTCCCCGAGTCGTAGTGTGCGCTCCAGAGCTTCGCGGCGCGCTCGAAGATGAAGGTGGGCGAACCGAAGCGGTAGAAGAGCTTGAAGAGCTTCGGCAGGTTCTCCTGCGCCGCCCAGGCGCCCAGCTCCCGACAGAGGGTGAGATCGCCCTTCCCGAACAGCCGGTCCGCGACGACGTTGAGCTCGATGAAGTGCTCCATCGGGACCCAGCCGTGAGGCAGCACGTGCTGCTCCAGCGCCTCGCGCGTCGCGGGGCTCAGCGCCTCGAGGAAACGTCGCGAGCCTTCGGCGCCGTGATGCACCTGCACCCACTTCACCCGAGCGAGGACCGCGATGCCCTTGCAGTGCGCCATGCGACCCCCGCACGGCCCGTCGGCCGCCCTGTCTACTTCGCGAGCTGCTTCGCCTGCTCCTTCAGAGAGGCTGACTCGGCCGCGAGCGAGCGCTGCCACTTCGCGATGGAGTCCTTCCACGCGGCCGTTGCCCCCAGCAGCTCCATCGACTTCGGCACGGGCGCGGTGGAGAGAACGACGCGGTACTTGTCCGCGACGAGAGCGCGGACGTTCAGCAGCGCGATGGCGTCCTTCTTCGCGAGGGTCGGCCGGGCCTGCACGGCCGCGGCTTCTTTCTGCCAGGCGCTCACCTCGCTGCTGTAGGCGTTGTAGCGCTGCTCGGTCCAGGTGGAGTCGCCCTTCTCGGCGAACGTCTTCCCGCTCTTCACGAGCGCAGCGACGTCAGCGGCGTCGCCGGCGGCAAGTAGAGAGACGACGACTGCAGCGAGCATGTCGAGAGGGTACCACGCTGCCGGGCTGCAGTCGGCTCGGCGGAGGCAATGCGCCCCGAGGTCGGGAGGCGACGACGCGGTGTTCCGCTCGCGTTTGTCCGCAGGGGTCGTTACACGCGCGGCCTCATGAGCACCCGTCCGTGGGACATCGTCGTCTTCGGGGCGACCGGCTTCACCGGCGCGCTCGTCGCCGAGTACCTGGCCTCCAACGCTCCGGCGCACCTGCGCATCGCCCTCGCCGGCCGCAACGCCGACAAGCTCGAGGGCGTCAGGCGCTCGCTCGGCGGGGCGGGTGCGCGCTTCGGGGCGCTGCGAGCCGACACCTCGGACGCGGCGTCGGTCCACTCGCTCGCCAGCCAGGCCCGCGTGGTGTGCACCACCGTCGGGCCCTACGCGAAGTACGGGCTCCCGCTCGTCGAGGCCTGCGCCCGCGCCGGCACGCACCTGTGCGACCTCACCGGCGAGGTGCAGTTCATGCGGCGCTCCATCGACGCCTTCGACGGCGTGGCGAGGTCCACCGGCGCGCGCATCGTCCACGCGTGCGGCTTCGACTCCATTCCGTCCGACCTCGGCATGGCGACCGTCCACGACTTCGTGAAGCGCGAGGGCGGCTCGGGACAGCTCGTGCGGGCGACGTTCGCGGTGGTGAAGCTGAAGGGCGCCGCCAGCGGGGGCACGGTCGCCTCCATGCTGAACGCCGTCGAGGAGGCGACCGCCGACCGCGCCGTGCGTCGCCTCTTTGCAGACCCCTACGCGCTGAGCCCAGACCGCTCGAAGGAGGCCGACCTCGGCCGCCAGCGGGACCTCACCAGCCTCCGGTACGACGACTTCCTCGGAGGGTGGACGGCGCCCTTCATGATGGCGTCGGTGAACACGCGCGTCGTGCGCCGCTCGAACGCCCTGCTCGACTACGCGTGGGGCCAGCGGCTCGACTACCGCGAGGTGTCGCTGCTCAGGCCCGGCTTCAAGGGCCTCCTCTTTGGCGCGGGCATGACGGCGGGCCTCGCGGCGCTGGTGGCGTCACAGCTCTTCACGCCCACGCGCGACCTCGTTCGGCGCAGGCTGCCCCAGCCTGGAGAGGGTCCCGACCGCGCACGCCGCGAGGCCGGCTCCTTCCGCGTTCGCATCGAGGCCGAGACGGTCGAAGGGCGCCGGGTCACCGGCACGGTCGCGGGCACGTCGGACCCCGGCTACGGCGAGACGTCGAAGATGCTCTCCCAGGCGGCCCTCTGCCTCGCGCAGGACGAGGCCTCGCTGCCGGAACGGGCTGGGGTGCTGACGCCTGCGACCGCGATGGGCATGACGCTCGTCGAGCGGCTGCGAAGGGCCGGCATGACCTTCGACGCGACGTGGGCGACTGCGCGTTGATCGCTGGGCCCGGCCGGGCCAGCATGCCGCACCATGGACCCTGGCTCCTACTTGTCCCGCACCGGGCTCGTCGTTCCTGAACGCGCAGTGCGAGAGGCGCAGACGAAGCTGTGGGAGGTCCTCGAGGAGGCGCGCAAGGCGTCCATCCCCGCGACGCCGCACGCCCTGTCACGGCTGTACACGTACAAGGTGCCGAAGCTGTCGGACGACGGCGCCTGCAGCCTCGTCGACGAGCTCGCTCCGACGCCGTACGACCTCACCGACGCCCTCGGCAGCCGCGGCATGCGCGCCACCTTGTCGCTCATGGTGCTCAACGGCTTCCTCGACGCCGCGCAGCAGCACGCCGGCCTGGACTGGCTCGGCATCTACCAGGCGCGCGCGAGAGGCTCTGGGCGCGCGCTGGTCAAGCTCGCGTCACGGGGAGTGCCCAGCCGGGCCGAGTTCCCTCTCACCGAGGCCTTCGCCGCGAAGAGCACCAACGTCGCGGTGGCGCTCTCTGGCACTCCCAGGCTCATCGCCGACGTGAAGGCCCACGTGAGCGCCGGGGGCGCCTGGTACGAGTGTGATCCGAAGGTGCAGAGCGAGGCCTGTCTGCCGCTCTTCGGCCGCGACGGTTCCGTGGTGGGCATCGTCGACGCCGAGCACTCGACAGTGAACGCCTTCGACGAGGCGCGGCTGGGCTGGCTCGTCGCGCTGGCGTGCGAAGCGCCGCAACACCTGCCCGGGTGACCGCGGCCTCGGCCTCGTCACACTGCCTTCGGCCCGGTTGGTGAGGCGCTCGTGGCCGCCAGCGGTCGCGCTGACAACCGTGGCGCTGGAATCGGGTGGGTCATGAACGACCGAGGCGGTCACTCAGCTGGTTGGCTATGCTTTCAGCGATGCAGGTGGCGATGCTGGTGTCAGCCGACGACTCCGTCTCCTCCGTCTCGCACGGAGCGTCTGACCTCGACGCCCGCCTGCTCCAGGGCGCCCGACTGGAGTCCATCGAGGCGCTGCGCGACCTGCTGCCGCTGATCGCCGAAGCCCGTCGAGCAGGGCGTGCGGAGGGCCGCCTTCGAGTCGGTCCCCGCCTCTTCGCCGTCTCGGCGATGGGAGGCGCGCAAGACGTCTTCGTCACGTTCGAGAGCGCCGCTCCTCTCTCTCGTGTGAGCCTCGAGCTCGTGGACGTGCTGCTGTCTGGCGAGCTGCCCCGCGTCTTGACCGAGGTGTGCCGGGCGGCTGCCTCGGTGTTGCCCGACGCCATGTGCGCCGTGTTTCTCATCGGTGACGATGGGCTGCTTCGGGTGGGGGCCGCGCCGAACGTACCCGAGCCGCTGCTCGCGCCCTGGCGGGGCGTCGCTCCCAGCGCGGAGCTGGGCGTCGTGGGACAGGCACTCGAACAGAAGCAGTTCACCGTGGCCTCCGACGTCGCGATGGACCCGCGCTTCGCCTCGCAGCGGGAGGCGGCTCAGCAGGCCGGCGCGCGACAGTGTTGGGCCTGGCCGATCCTCGCCCGCTCGGGAGGGTCCCTCGGGGTCCTGGTGGCCTGGGGCCGGGGAGCCCACCGGCCCGTCGAGCTCGAGGTCGCCCACACCTTCGCCATCGTCCGCTTCGCAGCCCTCGCCATCGAGCACGCGCGCTCAGCCCGTGCGACGACGGAGACCCTCGAGCGCTACCACCTCGTCGGCCAGGCCAGCACCAACGTCGTC
Organism: Myxococcaceae bacterium; assembly: GCA_016793095.1. Taxonomy (GTDB): domain Bacteria; phylum Myxococcota; class Myxococcia; order Myxococcales; family Myxococcaceae; genus Xiheimicrobium. The sequence continues at coordinate 18,988 of JAEUJQ010000040.1, forward strand.
TACGACTGGAACCTCCGCTCCAACACGCTCGAGTGGAGCCCGCGCATGCAGCAGGTGTTCGGCTACGACGAGAGCCACGCGATGAGCCTCGACTGGTGGGAGAGCTGCCTGCACCCGGTCGAGCGTGAGCGGGTCGTCGCCGCGCTGCAGGAGGCCATCACCGAGCGCCGCGGCGCCTGGAACCAGACCTATCGGTTTCGACGCAAACACGGCACGTGGGCCACCGTGGTCGATCGCGGCCACCTGCTCTTCGACGAGACCGGTGTTCCCACCCGGCTGATCGGAGAGATGAGCGACGTGTCAGGCCAACAGCAACTGCAGGCGCGCCTCGCGCTCACGGAGCGCCTCGCGTCGGTCGGCACCCTCGCCGCCGGCGTCGCTCACGAGATCAACAATCCCCTCGCGTGGATCACCTCGAACCTGCAGTTCGCCATCGAAGAGCTCGGGCGGATCCGCGAAGAGTCGTCGATGGCCTCGCTCGACGAGCTGCTCGAGGCGCTCCACGACGCGCGGTCCGGCTCGGTGCGGGTGAGCACCATCGTCCGCGACCTGAAGCTCTTCGCGCGCGCCCAGGACGACCAGGTGGCCATGGTGGACGTGCGCCGCGTGCTCGAGTCAGCCATCACGATGGCGCGCAACGAGATCCGCCACCGGGCCTCGCTCGAGCGACGCTTCGACGAGGTGCCGCTGGTGCGGGGCAACGAGGGCAAGCTGAGCCAGGTCTTCCTGAACCTGCTCATCAACGCGGCCCAGGCGCTCCCCGAAGGAGAGCTCAGCCGCCACCGCATCGTGGCCTCGACGGGGGTGGACCCGAACGGGAACGTGGTGGTGTCGATCAGCGACACCGGCCACGGCATCGAGCCCGACCTGCTGCCGCACATCTTCGACCCCTTCTTCACCACCAAGCCGGTGGGCCAGGGGACCGGGCTGGGTTTGTCCATCTGCCACACCATCGTGAGCGGCCTCGGCGGCTCGATTCAGGTCGAGAGCACCCTGAAGAAGGGCACCACCTTTCGCGTCGTGCTGCCCGTCGGCGCGGTGGAGGCGCGAAAGAGCCCGGTCCCCCTCGTCGAGCCCACGGTGGCGCACGCGCGCGGAGTCGTGGTGCTCATCGACGACGAGCCCTCCGTGCTGACGGCGCTGCATCGGGTCCTCGCGGGCCAGCATGAAGTGAAGGCCTTCACCGAGCCGCAGGAAGCGCTCGCCGAGCTGCCGGGCCTCTCCCCCGACGTCATCTTCTGTGACGTGATGATGCCGCACATGTCGGGCGGCGAGCTCTACGGTCGTCTCCGCACGAGCCACCCCGGCCTGGCCGAGCGCCTCGTCTTCATGACGGGCGGCGCCTTCAGCCCCAACGCGCGGGAGGCGCTCCAGGATGCCCAGCGGCCGGTGCTCGAGAAGCCCTTCTCGGCTGACGGCGTGCGCCGGCTCGTCAACGAGCAGGTGGCACGCGTGCGCGCGACGCGGTGAAGTGCGCCGGTGCGACTGCGACTGCTGATGGTGCTGTTGTTCCCCGCGTGCGGGCCTGCGCCCGATGAGGTGGGAGTGGGCGTGCTGCGGCAGCCGCTGCCCTCGACGACGCTCGTCATCAGCGCGGTGTTCGGCGCCGGCGGAGTCATCGGCACGGGGTCCACGCCGGCCTTCCGAACGGACTTCGTCGAGCTGCACAACGTCTCGGGGCAGCCCATCGCGCTGGGCCCCTTGACGCTCCAGCACGCTGCCTTCATGGGCTCGAACTGGCAGGTCGCGGACTTCGAGCCGACCGCGTCGGTCCCGGCCGGCGGCTACCACCTCGTCGCCTTCACCTCGGGCATGACGACCATCGGCGCCCCCCTGCCGCCACCCGACACGTCGAACGCCTTCATCGACCTCGCGCGCTCGGAGCTGAAGCTCGCCCTGGTGACGGGGGCGGCGGCGCTCGGAACGACGTGCCCGCTGAGTGGCGCCGAGGCGTCACGCGTCATCGACTTCGTCGGCTCTGGCACGGCCAACTGCTTCGAGGGCGCCCCCGCGCCGCCCGCGTCGGTGACGGCGGGCCTCGTGCGCAGAGCCCAGGGGTGCCTCGACACCGACCGCAACGCCGACGACTTCGAGGCGCTCGCTCCCGTGCCACGCAACGCCGCCGCGCCGCCCATCTTCTGCTTCCCTGACGGCGGGTCGAGCGCCGTGCCAGACGCCGGCGCACCAGCGCCCGACGGCGGCGTCGATGCGGGCGCGGTGGCGCCTGACGCCGGCCCGCCACCCGACGCGGGCTCGACGCGGCCCGACGCGGGCGCGCCGACGAGCGACGCCGGGAGCCCCGTCGACGCCGGCCGCCCACCACCTGACGGCGGCGACGTGGGCGATGCCGGACAGACGATGATGACCGATGGCGGGGGAGGCCCGGGCCTCAGCGCGCGCAGCGGCTGCCGCTGCTCGTCCGTCGACGCCAGCACGTTCTTCGCAACCCTCGCGCTGGCCTCGCTGCTGCGCCGACGCTCACCGCGCGCGGCGTGAGCGCTGTCCCAGGAAGTGGAAGGCGAGCTGCCGGTCGAGCCGCGCGACTGCGTCAGCCGCGGCCTGAGACACCCCGGGTGCGCGCGCCGCCTCCACCACCGTCCCCGCGTCAGGCACGCCGAGCGCCTCGGCCACCTTCGCGCGCAGGGCCCGCGTCGAAGCGACGACCTCCACCGCACCGGCCAGCGAGACTTCGTCGGCCTCGTGCGCCTCGAGGAGGAGACAGCGGAAGCGACGACAGGTGAGCGGCCGCTCGGCGTAGACGCGGCAGCTCCGCCCTTCGAGCGCCGGGCACGGCTGCCGCGCGTGATGCGCCCCGGGAGCGACCTGCAGCACCGACGAGAGCAGCGGCAGCTCGTCCTCGACGAGGGGAACCCGGTCGAACAGCGTGCCATCACAGCAGAAGCCGCAGGCGAGGCAGAGGCTCACGGCGGCGTGCATATTCCACCTCCCACCGAAGTGCTCGCGCCTGCCCGTCGTGCTCCGTCTCCGAAGGCCGGCCAGACCGCGAGAGGAGGCCCGGCGGGCGGCGCGAGGCAGCGCCTTCGCCTCAGCAGCGCCCGGCCCCCGCCGAAGGAGCCCGGCGCGCCCCCGTGCCGGCCTCGGCGCTAGAGTCGTGCGAATGCTCGCCCTCTTCCTGGGACTGTGTCTGGCCGCGCCCGACGCTGGAGCGGCCGCGCGGCCCGACGGCGGAGCCCCGCGCAAGCTGCGCGTGCTGGTGCGGCTCTTCAACGACGGCTTCCTGCCGCCGCAGGCAAACCCCGAGGCGCACGAGCTCGAGCTGCTCGAGCTCTTCGCGCAGCGTCACGGCTGGGCGCTCGAGCGCGTTCCGATCGAGCGCTTCGACGAGCTCGTCCCTGCGCTGCTCGACGGCCGGGGCGACGTCATCGCCGCGGGCCTCACGGTGACGCCGTCGCGGCAGAAGCTGGTGGCCTTCACGCGCCCCACCGAGGTGGTTGACGAGCTGCTGGTGACGCAGGCCATCGACGGCGGCGTGCCCGCGAGCCCCGCCGCGCTCGCCGGCGCCACCGTGCACATCGCCAGAGGCAGCGCCTTCGTCGAGTCGCTCGAGGCCCTCAGGGCGAAGGGCATCGCCCTCACCATCGAGCAGCTCGACGGCCCCTTCCCGCCCGATCAGCTCGCGTGGGAAGTCTCACGAGGCGCCCGGCGCTTCACCGTGGTGGACAGCCGCCGCTACGAGGCCATCACGGCGTACACGCCGGCCCTCACCGCGGCCTTCGCCATCGCCACCGAGCGACCCATCGCGTTCGCGCTCCACCCGAAAGACACCACCCTCCGCTCGCAGCTCGACGCGTTCCTCATGGAGCGCTCCTTCCTCGAGGCGCGCGTGGACAGCACCGGCGACCTCGACGCCATCAAGCAGCGCGGCACGCTGCGCCTGCTCACCAGGAACAACGCCGTCACCTTCTATCTGCACAAGGGCGAGCGGCTGGGCTTCGACTACGAGCTCTCGAAGCTGCTCGCGCGACAGCTGGGCGTGCGGCTCGAGGTGGTGGTCGCGCCCTCTTACGAAGCGCTGGTGCCGATGCTCCGCGCCGGCAAGGGCGACCTCATCGCGGCGTCGCTCACCGTCACGCCCGAGCGCGCGGCCCAGGTGGCGTTCTCGACGCCCTACCTCTTCGTGAAGGAGGTGATCGTCGAGCGGAGCGCTGCAGACGCGGGCACGCCCGTGACCGCGCTCGAGCACCTGGCGGGCCGAACCGTCACCGTGCGGCCCTCGTCGTCGTACGCCGCCACGCTCGCGCCGCTCGCCACGAAGTACGGCTTCACGGTGGTGCCTGCCGACGAGGATCTCGAGGTGGAGGACCTCATCGCCGACGTCGCGAGCGGCGCGCAGGACCTGACGGTGGCCGACAGCCACTTCCTCGAGGCCGAGCTGCTCACCCGTCGCGACGTCCGCGCCGGCCTCGCGCTCTCGTTGGACCGCCCCATCGCCTTCGCCGTCCGCACCGAGAACCCGAAGCTGCTCGCGGCGGTGAACGCCTTCGTCAAGAAGACGTACCGGGGCCTCGAGTACAACGTCATCAAGAAGCGCTCGTTCGAGAACCGGAAGCAGGCCGTCGCCGCGCGCACCGCGGACTCGTTCAAGACCGGCTCGCTCTCACCGTACGATGGCCTCATCAAGAAGCTCTCGGCGCAGTACGGCTTCGACTGGCGGCTCATGTCGGCCCAGGCGTGGCGAGAGAGCCGCTTCGACCCGAAGGCCACCTCGTGGGTCGGTGCGCAGGGGCTCTTCCAGGTGATGCCGGCGACCGGGAAGGAGATGGGCTTCACCCGGCTGTATGAGCCCGCCATCGGCGCGCACGCCGGCGTCAAGTACATGGCGACGCTGCTCAGGCGCTTCGACCCGGCGCTGCCGCTCGACGAGCGGGTGCGGTTCTCGCTCGCCGCCTACAACGCGGGCTTCGGCCGGGTGGAGGACGCGCGGCGCCTGGCTGTCGAGCTCAAGCTCGACCCCGACGTCTGGGCGAACAACGTCGAGAAGGCGATGGCGCTGCTCGCGCGGCCGAAGTACGCCCGACGGGTCCGTGGCGGCTTCTGCCGGTGCCAGGAGCCCGTCGACTACGTGAACGTCATCGAGAACAAGTACCACTCGTTCGCGCAGCTCGTGGAGGAGTGAGCCGGGGCGCGCGGCTCAGCTCGCGCGCGGCACCGTGAGGCGGAAGACCGTTCGACCCGGCTGCGACTCGAGCGAGAGCGTTCCCCCGTTGGCCTCGACGAGCTTGCGCGCCAGCGGCAGCCCCAGCCCGGTGCCCTTCTCGCGCGTGGTGAAGAAGGGCTCGAACACGCGCGCCTGCAGGTCCGCCGCGATGCCCGGCCCCTCGTCGTGCACCTCGAGCGCGCCGTGGTCGCGCTCCTCCCGGCCGACCACCCGCACGCGCTGGCCCGCCTTCGACACCTGCAGGGCGTTCTTCACGAGGTTGACGAGGGCGCTGGTGAGCAGGCTCTCGTCGCCCTCGAGCCTGAGCGCCGGCACGTCCACGTCGAGCGTCACTCCACGCCCGGCGGCCTCTCCCTGCAGGTGCCCGACGGCGCTGGTGACGAAGGCCTTCGCGTCGAACGGGGTCCTCGTCACCTTCTGCTCGCGCGCGAAGGCGAGGAAGTCCTCCACGATGCGCTTGAGGTAGTCGAGCTCGCGCCGGATGCGCCCGAGGTGTTCTCGGGACTCGGCGAGGCCGGGGGAGGGGCTGCGCAGCTCCTCGTCGAGCAGCCCCGAGAAGAGCTCGATGCCGCCGAGCGGGTTCTTCACCTCGTGCGCGACGCCGCCGAGCATCATCTTGAGCTGGCGGTCCCGGCTCTCGAGCCCCGCGCGCATGAGCTCGAGCTCGCGAGAGAGGGCCGACACCTCGACCGTCTTCGCAGCCGTCGAGACCGGCGAGGACAGGTCTCCCCGGCCGATGGACTGCGCGGCGCGGACCAGCGCCTCGAGCGGGCGTGACACCTGCCGGGCCGACAGCACCGCCGCGACCGCCAGGAGCAGCAGCGTGAGCGCCGCGAGCCCGATGAAGGCGTTCCGCAGGTCCGCGAGCGGCCCGAAGAAGGCGGCGCTCCCCTCGACGGCCACCACCGCGACCGTTCGACCGTCCTGGACGATGGGCGCGTAGCCGGTCTTGTAGAAGGCGCCGTCGGTGCCCTTGAAGAGCACCTGCGAGGCGTTGCGCTGGCCGGCGAAGACGACCTCGAGCTCGAGCGCGTCGCGCAGCAACTCCGGCACCTCGGCGCCCGGCGGCAGCCCCCCACCCACGTCCAGCCGCGCGCGCCGCTCGGCGTCGAACACGAGAATGCGCCGGGCACCCGAGGCCGCCTGCGCGACCTCGAGCGTCTTCTTGAGCGACCGCCAGGTGCGGCTGCCCTCGCCCACCGCGTCGTCGGCGGTCACCGAGAGCACCCGCTCGGGGCTCAGCTGCGCGGCGATGGTGGAAGCCGTGGCCGAGAGCGCCTCGCCGAGCTGTCGCTCGAGCACGTTGCGGCTCGCCCGGAAGAGCAGGAAGCCGCCGAGCGCCAGCAGCGCCAGGGTCGGGGCCAGGAAGGCCAGCAGCAGGCGGCCGCGGAGCGTCACGAGGCCATTCAACCCGAGCCGCCGCGGTGAGTCAGTTCTTCTTCGCCTGCCGGCCCGAGACGATCTCCTCGATGAGCCGCGTCGAGTCTTCGTCGAAGTTGAGGAACTCGATGCCCATGCCCGCGACCCGGCCTGGCACTCCCGCCGGGTTCACCCGCACCACCCGGCCCATCCCCTCGATGAGGCGGCTGCCGTCCTTCAGCGAGAACTGCAGGTAGATGATGCTGCCCTCGGCCTTCGGCTGATCGGTGCGGATGAAGATGCCGCCCGCCGAGAGGTTGACCGAGTACTCGGCGAGGAAGTCTTCGAAGGTGTTGAACCGGTACTGGACGAGGAGCGACAGCGCCGTTCTCGCGAACCGGCGCTTGTCGGCCCCTGACCCACCGTCGCTGTCGCTCATTGCACCCACTGTAGCGCGCCGGGGCGCGTCTGCCGCTTCGTCGTACAGGGCGTCTTGAGCGAGACTGCGAAAGATGGCCGTGACGGACCTGCTCAGGACGGTGCGCTTCGGTGGGGCCCAGGGCCGCGCGGCGGCGAGCTCTCTCCTCGAGGCCGCGCAGACCGGCGCGCTCAAGCCCCACGAAGCCGCCGAGGTGAAGAGCCTCATCGCCGAGCCCGCCCTGCACGACGTCTTCAAGGACGGCCTCGGCGCGTCGCTGCGGCAAGCCCTCACTGGCAGCGGCGGCCCGGTGCTCGACGTGAAGGCCCTGTTGCCCGACCCGAAGTCGCTCACGAATCCGAAGACGCTGGCCCCGCGGTTCGCGGCCGATCTCACCCTGATGAAGCCACAGCTCGCCGACGAGCGGCTGCCGAAGGACGAGAACGCCGAGCGGCTGATGGAGTTCTTCGTCGCCTACGCCGAGCGCTTCGTCGACCTCACGAGCCACGCGCGGCTGCCAGACACGCCGGTCACGCCCATGCGGCCCGAGGAGCACGCGAAGGCGCTCAAGCAGTTCGAGAAGGCGCTCACCGACGGTGGCTTCAAGGCCCTCGTCGATCGCACCTCCGGGCAGAACGGGGTCGAGCTGGGCCGCTCGCTGCTCGACTCGAAGTCGGTGGACGAGCTGCGGCAGCGCACGAAGGAGGTCTCGCTCGAGGGGCCAGCGAAGAAGGACCCCGCCAACCCCAACGCCGCGACGTCCATCGCCGTGAGCGCGGCGCACGACAAGCTGCTCAAGCAGAAGAACGAGGAAGAGGAGCGCGCCCACCGGCGCGGGAGGAAGGGCAAGCTGGGCGCCAACATGGTGTGGAACGTGCTGCACCTCTTGCGAGACGGCGCCGAGACGCCCGAGGAGAAAGAGGCCCTCAACCAGCTGATCGTCTCGGCTGCGCTGGTGCTCGTCTTCTTCGCGGTCGTGCTCACGGTCCTGCTGATGACGCTGTGACGGAGACCGCATGACGCCTGACTGGCCCGAGCTCAGCGACCTGCTCCTCGACGTCGACGCCCAGACGCTCGAGCGCCGGCCGGTGCGCCGCGCGGCCGTGCTCGCCCCCCTCGAGCGCCACGGCATGAGGGAGGCGAGGCGCATCGTCGACGGGCTGCCCGGGCAGGACGTGCTCGACGAGGCCGCCATCGACGCCGTGCTGCTGCGGGCCCACACCGAGCTGACGCGCCTCGCCTTCGAGTTCCGCAACGGCGTGCGGCTCGTCCAGCTCCTGCGACCGCTCCTCGAGGTGCTGCGAGCCGTCACCCCCGAGCGCCCGCTGCGCGTCGTCGACATCGGCTGCGGGCTCGGCTTCGTCGTGCGGTGGCTGGCGGCGTACGGGCGCCTGGGCGACGACGTCGAGCTGCTCGGGTGTGACTTCAACCCGGCGCTGATCGGCCTCGCCGAGCGACTGAGCGTCGAGGAGGGCTTGCGCTGCCGCTTCCGCGTCGCCAACGCCTTCACGCTCGAGCGGAGCGCGCACGTGTTCATCTCGACGGGCGTGCTGCACCACTTCCGCGGCGACGCGCTCGATCGCTTCTTCGAGCGGCAGGCCGGCGCTGGCGCACGGGGGGTGCTCCACTGCGACATCAAGGCGTCGTGGGCGGCCCCGCTCGGCGCGTGGCTCTTCCACGAGGCCCGCATGCGAGAGCCGCTCGCGAAGCACGACGGCGTGCTCTCAGCCGTCCGTGCCCACCCTGCGCCCACGCTGCTCGACTCGGCGAGGAGGACGGGGAGGCCGCTGCGGTTCGCGCTCTTCGACGGCGCACCCTCGCCGCTCCCCCTCCTGCGCACGTTGAACACCGTCGTCGGGGTCGACGCGGCCATCGAGCAGGCGTTCCTCTCGGCCCTGGGTGACGGCCGCCAGCGGCTGGGAGCGTTCACGTGACGCCCTGGCTGCTCGCGCTGCTGGTGGTGGTCGATGGAACGTTGTGCGGCTTCCGCGCAGCCGCGGGGCGAAACCCGCGGCTCTTCCTGCGCGCCTACTACGCGGCCTCGATGAGGCGGGCCGCGCTGCTGGCCCTCGTCGTCGCCGCCGGGTTCCTGGGCGTGACGATGGCGGTGCGCGCACACGACGCCGAGGCGTTCAGCGCCATCGTCGCGGCCGGCGAGGTGATGGTGCTCGTGTACGGCGTCTACGCAACCGTGGTGCTGCTGGCGCTCGGCCTCTACCTGCTCGGCCACTTCGATCTCGGCGTGCTCGCCACCGTGCTCGTGCTGGGCCCCTTCACCCTCGCGCGGCCCCTCGTCATCGTCGCGGGCGCTGCGTTCGCGGCGTGGTCGTCGCCGCACCCTGCCGCCGTGGCCTTCGCCGTGGCGGGCGCCAGCGCCATGCTCGTCTTCGAGCGGCTGTTGGACCTCGGCCGTCCCCCCTGGCGTGGGGTGCTCACTGCCGTTCACAGGTAGGACACCGCCCCCCATGCGCGGGTGAGGGGTGGTGGCTAGGCTGATCGCACCTCCGCATGCGTCCACTCCTCTTCTGCGTCCTTGCCCTCGCGGGTTGCGAGGGAAGCCTGACTGGCGGCGTCATCGGCACCGGGCGTCCGGGAGACCCCGCCGTCGAGTCCCCGGGCCCCTCCTCCCGGCTGCCCCGGCTCAACAACGTCGAGTACGAGAACACGGTCACCGATCTGCTGCGCCTGCCCGCGAGGCCGAACGTCGCGAGCACCTTCGTCGCCGACAGCACGGGTGCGCGCTTCGACACGAACGGCGCCCTGCTCAACGTGGACTCGACCGTCTGGGCCGACTACCAGCGGGCCGCCGAGCAGCTCGCCCTCGCCGCGACCGCCGACATGGCGGCCCTGAGCCGCACCTTCGGCGGCAGCGTGCCTGCGGGCGCGACCGGGCAGGTGACGGCGCTGGCCCGGCGGGCCTTCCGCCGTCCCCCGACCGACGCCGAGGTGATGGTGCTCGCCGCGCTCCACGGCCAGGCGACGACCCTCACGCCGAACGTCTCGCCGGCGCTCGCGGGCCCGCGCCTGGTGCTCGAGGCCCTGCTGCAGTCGCCCCACTTCCTCTATCGGCCCGAGCTCGGGACCGAGGTGAAGCTGGGCGTGGTGCCCCTCGACCCGTACGAGGTCGCGAGCCGGCTCTCGTATGCGGTCTGGCGCACGATGCCCGACGACGCGCTCTTCGCTGCCGCGGCCTCGGGCGAGCTCGGCACCAGAGAAGGCTACCTCGCGCAGGCGCGCCGCCTGCTGAGCGACCCGCGGGCGAGCGACACGGTGACCTCGTTTCACGATCAGCTGCTGCAGGTGCAGAAGGTCTTCGACGTCACCCGGAACAGCACCCTCTTCCCCGAGTTCTCCACGGCGCTGCGCGGGTCGATGGCCGAGGAGCAGCGCGCCTTCGTCCGCCACGTCGTGCTCGACCAACGTGAAGGGGTGAAGAGCCTGCTCACCGCGCCCTACTCGTTCCTCGACGCCAACACCGCGCGCGTATACGGGCTCACGGGCGTCGCGACGCTCTCGAAGGTGTCGTTCACCGACGCCCGGCGCGGCGGCCTGTTGACGCAGCCGGCGTTCCTCGCCGTCAACGCGACCTCGACGACCTCTGACCCGATTCACCGCGGGACTTTCGTCAACCACAGCCTGCTCTGCTCGGGGCTCCCGCCTCCGCCGAACGTGGTGCCGATGCTGCCGCCAGAGGACCCGATGGTGGTGCGCACCCTGCGGCAGCGCATCGACGCCTTCACGGGGAGGGGCACCTGCGGCGAGGGCTGCCACAGCATCTTCATCAACCCGGTGGGCTTCGCCTACGAGCACTTCGACGCCCTCGGGCGCTGGCGCGACACCGAGCGCTCGCTGCCGGTGGACGCGACCGGCGAGTTCATGTTCGACGAGAAGCTCGAGCGGTTCGCCGGCGCCAGCGAGTTCGGCGCGAAGATGGCCGAGTCGAACGCCGCGCACGCCTGCTACTTCCAGCATTGGCTCGAGTACCTGTACGGCCGACGCATGGCGGAGTCCGAGCGTCCCCTCGTCGAGCGCCTCGCCAGGCAGTCGCGGGAGAACGACGCGGCGGTGCTGACGCTGCTCGAGGAGCTGGTGGCGAGCGACGCCTTCCGGGCGCGCCGCGCCGAAGGAGGCACGCCATGACGACCCGCCTCTCGCGACGGCTGCTGCTCAAGGGCGTCGGTGGCGTGACGCTGTCCTTCCCCGCGCTGGAGTCGCTCTTGCCCCGCGCCGCCTGGGGGCAGGCCGCCCGCAAGCGCTTCGCCATCTTCGTGCGCGCCGGGAACGGCATCGTGCAGAACAGCGGCGGAGACCCCGAGCGCTTCTGGCCCGAGATGACGGGGCCGGTGACGACCGCGGCGATGTCGTCGGGCGCGAACGCGACCCGGGCCACGACCGAGCTGTCGAGCTACGCCTCCCAGCTCGTCCTCATCAAGAACGTCCGCCTGCAGTTTCCCCGGAACGCGTGCGGGCACGCCGAGGCGCTGCCGCAACTCCTGACGGCGGCCAACCACACCGGCGGCACCAGCAACAGCCCCCGCGCCCGCGGCCCGTCGATCGACTGGCGCATCGCTCAGTCCAACAACGCGGCCGGCACCGCGCCCCTCACCTTCATGGCGGGGCCACGCCAGACGTACATCGCCGAAGGGCTCTCGTGGAGCGCCTCGGAGATGCGGACGCCGGCCGAGCGCTCTCCGCTCAACGCCTTCATGCGCCTCACCGGCCTCGCGTCAGCCCCGCCCGAGGTGCAGCGCCTGGTGGTGGAGCGCCGCAAGAGCGTGAACGACTTCGTGCGCGAGCAGCTGCGCGAGCTGTCCGGCAAGGCCCAGCTGTCGGCCGACGACAAGCGCCGGCTCGCCCTGCACCTCGACGCGGTGCGCGACACCGAGCTGCGCATGACGTGCGACCTCGACCCGATGCAGGTGACGCAGGTGCGCGCCATCACCAGCCCCGAGGGCAACGACGTGCGGCCCGAGGTGGTTCGCCGCTTCATGGACGTCGCGGCCTGGGCGTTTCACTGCCAGCTCAACTCCGTCGCGACCCTGCAGGTGGGCGAGGGGAACGACCAGACGCAGTACGAGATCGGCGGCACGCGCTACCCGCGCTTCCACTGGATCTCGCACCGCATCAACTCCGACGGCTCTTCAGGTGAGCCGATTCCCAACGCGGTCGAGCTGCACCACCAGGTCGATCGGTTTCAGCTGCGCCTGTTCAAGTACCTGCTCGACCGGCTCGCCTCGTACCCCTCTGCCTACGGGCCGAACCTGCTCGACGACTGCGCCGCGGTCTGGGTGAACGACCTGGGCAACGGGCCCCCGCACTCGGCGGACAACACGCCGTGGATCATCGCCGGCAGCGCGGGCGGAGCGCTGCGCACGGGCGTGCACCTCGATCACCAGCGGCGCACGAACAACCTGGTGCTGAACACCATCGCCAGCGCGGTGGGCGTGCGGAAGGCCGACGGCTCGCTGCTCAACGACTTCGGCGATCCCAGCCTGCCGCAGGGCGTGTTGAGCAACGTGCTCACGGTCACGTGAGCCGAAGCCGTCAGTGAGGGCGGAGTCGACGAGGCAACGTCACTTCATCACCTGAGGCCGAGGAGCGCCGGCCGAACGAAGGCGAAGTCGAACTGAGAACCCGTGAGACGAAGCCTCATTTCAACGCCCGCTTGATTCGGGCTTCAGCGGAAGGCGTGGAGGAGCCACGGCAACAGCCGCCCGCTCGTCACCAGCCCCATGTGGTCGAAGCGCTCGGACTGGAAGAAGACGATCTTCGCCTTGCGCACGCTCGCTGGCAGCTCGTCGTACAGGTACGGCAGGTCGTCGAACTTCACGGCGTCGGGGTGCTTCTTGAGGAACCACTCGGTGCGCTGCTGGGTGTCGAAGCCGACGAGCACCAACTGGCGCGCGCGCCCCTCCTCGGCGGCGCTCACCCAGTCGCGGAACTCCTCGTCGTTGCCGTAGAGGCCGTCCACCAGCACCACCTGCTCGAGGGGCTCGTGCTCGAGCCACTCCACCACCGTCTTGTAGGCGCCCGAGTGGCCGATGACGACGACGCGCTCGGGCGGCTTGAGCTTCGTGCGCTGCTGGACGAGCGAGAGCAGCGCCTTCAGGTCCGCCCAGAAGACCGGGTCGGTGCGGCCGCTGCGGGCCTCGGGCACGACGAAGAGCGCGTTCCTCCCGGAGTCGCGGAACTGGCCCAGCAGGTTGTGCTCGAGCACCGCGCGATCGACGTCCGTGAAGAAGCCGTGCAGGTAGATGACGGTGACCGCCGTCGCGGGCCTGTAGGCGCGCGGCCTCCACACGTGCACCGCGCCCTTGTCCCGGGTGCCGAAGCGCAGATGCCGCCCGTCTTCGTTGAGCTGATCGACGAACTCCGACTCGCTCGTCGCGCGGACGGCGGCGACCGCCGGCGTGGGTGGCTCCGGCGCCTGCGCGAGGCTCAAGGTGGCGAGGAGCGCCAGCACGCCGTCAGGGCTTCGGAGGCTCGACCGGCTTCGCTCTCTGCGTCACCAGCATGTGCATCGACAGCTTCTTGTCGAGGTAGCCGTAGCGGAACGTGAGCGGCTTCGCCGTCTTCCACAGCGCGCGGAAGTCTTCGTTGTACTGCGGGTTCGCGCCGAGGAACGACTCGTTGAACTTCCCGAAGGCCTGCTGCTCGAAGCCCGCCTTCGTGGCGAACCTCGGCGGAATGCCGGTGGAGTCGCTCACCATGAACTCCATGTGGGCCAGCAGGTAGGTGCGGATGGTGGAGAAGTGGTCGCGCCACAGCAGGTAGCTGGCGGCCTTCGTCATCGCGACGATGCGGCCCTTCTTCTCGAGGTACTGCTTCATGCCCTCGTCCTGGCCGAAGTTGGTGTCGGACAGGTTCTGGGCGAAGTGCCGGTGCACGCGCGCCTGGGTCTTCGGGTCCTCGCCCTTCTTCACGAAGACGAGCTCGAGGTTGTCGAAGGCCTCCGAGAAGTCCGGCGACACCCACGCCTTGTGGAGCAGCTTCGCGTGCTTCTCCTCCGACGCCTGCAGCTCGGCCGCCGTGAGGTACCGGAGCGTGCCGTCGGGGTTGGTCTTCACGTACTTGAGCGAGACGGGCTCGAAGCCGTGCACCGCCAGCCCGATGAGGAAGAACGAGAGCTGGCCCGGCAGCTCTCCGCGCTGCCCCTTCATGAGGTTCTCGGTCTTCGAGTCGTTGGCGACGAGCAGGCCCGAGGAGGTGGAGCGGATGAGCGCGAGCGAGTCGGCGAGGGACTTCGAGTTGACGCTGTCGATGCGCCGCGGATCGCCGGCGTGCTCGAGCGACATGGTGGTGATGTCGGTGGCCTCCGGGTAGGTGGTGAGGGCCGAGATCAGGTCTCCGCCACCGAACGGGTACACGACGGTGGTGGGGAGGCCCTGGGGCTTGAGGCGCTGAATGAAGGGCATCGCCTCGCCGACCCACGTCTTGCGGTACTTCTCGATGCGGCGGTTGAGCTCCTTGCAGTGCGCCTCCACCACCTTCTGGTCGATGTGCGCCGGCAGCGGCTCCTCACCCGCGCAGGCGACGACGCGGAACAGCAGCTTCGCCTGCTTCGTGAAGTCGAGCGGCTCGGACGACGGCGCGGCGGGCGCGGCCGGGGCCTGGGCGAGGACGACGGCGAGGACGGACAGGAGCATGGCGCCGCGACGTAGCACGACCAGAGGCCATTCAACGGCTCCGCGTGCCGGCGCGCGTCCTGGCCCGGCGCCCCCGGCCCCGGAGGCCGCAGCGGACGAACGCCAGCGACGAGCCGCTGGGCCGGGGAGCCACACCCGGCGTATCGTCGGGGAGCACCCGCCGGAAAGGCCTCTGCGTGACCTCTCCATCGAGCAAGGCGTCACCCGACCAGCGACTCGAAGAGCTCCTCGCGTCGGCGCGCGAAGACGAGGAGGCCGGCCGCTGGGACTCGGCGGACCTGAAGCTGAGGCTCGCGCTGAAGCACGGCAGCACGCCCGCGCTGGTCGAGCGGCTCGCGCGGGTCGCCCGTCGCGGCGCGCCGGCCGCCACCCCGGCCACCCAGGCTGCGCCCTCGAGCCCCTCGCCGCGCACCACGCCCGCGGCCCGACCCGCCCCTCCGGCGCCGGTCGTCCGCACGCCCCCGATGCCGATGATGCTCTTCTCGGTGCTGCAGCGGCAGGCGCTCGTGCTGGGCGCCGGGTTCGCCACCCGCTACCCGCACCCCTGGCTCGTCTGGGAGCTGGGCCCGCAGCGGCCTGCCGGCGACGCGGCCGAGCGCAACGTGCTCGACACGCTGCTGCCGTCGAAGGCCGGCTCTCCGAAGTCCGTCGGGAGCGACCCCGTCTGCTTCGCGCTGTTCGGCGCCGGTCCGCTGCGCGTGGGGCGGGCCGATGGCTGCTCCGTCGTCATCGACGACGTCACCTTCTCCCGCGACCTCGGCCTGCTCGTCTGCACGGCGGGGCGGTGGTCGTTCGAGGCCACCACGGGCGGCCGCGTCGAGCTCGCCGCCGGGTCCCAGCTTCAGAACGGCGACGTGACGTTGAGCTTCGAGACGCCCGAGTCATTCCAGCGGCGGCTCGCGGGCGGCCCCCGGTGACTCACGGGACGCAGGCGGCGGCGGGGTACGCGGCCTTGCGGTCGGCGTCGCGCCCGAGCTCGGCGACGTAGAAGCGGCCCGGCTCCTCGCCGCGCAGGAACGCGCTCGCGACCCGACACTCGAGGGCCCGGCCGGGGCTCGGCTCGGTGCACTGCGCGTCCTTCGCGCGCGCGAGCGTCGAGAGCGAGGTCTTCACCCACGCGCCCAGCGCCGTCTCGAGCGACTCGAGCGCCTCGTCGTCGAGCTCGGCCTGCCCCGGCGCCCGCGCGACACGCCCCTCGACGCCCGCCGGCGCGAACTTGGGCTGCTCGACGCCGGTGCGGGCCACCTCGAACGTGACGTCGCGAGTGGGCAACGCGGCGTTCGACGAGGTGATGACGAGGCGGAAGTTCTGCCGCCAGGTGTGGGTGCGCCGCGTGTACCGGTAGACGTCGGTCACCTCGGTCACCAGCTCGCGGTCGGTGGTGCGCACGCGGCGCTCGGCGTCGTCGAGCTCGCGCACCGCCTCACGCCGCACGTCATCGAGCGTCGACGCGCGCCGGCAGAGCGCCTCTTCGGTGCGGCGGGCTTCGCAGTCGCGGCAGCGCTTCACCCGGGACAGGTCGCTGCGCGCCTGCTCGCAGTCGTCGGCCGCCAGCTTCGCGTTCAGCTTCGCCTCGCGGGCGCGGTGCTCGGCCTGCTCCCGCAGCCGGTCGAGCCTTCGCCACTCCGGGTTCTGATGCACGTCGCGGCGCGCGACGTACGTCACGTCGTGCACGGTGTCGGCGATGTCGTGCGTCAGCTCACTGCGCGTGAGCCCCACGCGCAGGCCAAGCTCCGAGCCCGACGCGCACGAGAGCCGGCCGTTCGACAGGCGAGTCAGCCCGGCGCAGACCTGCTGCGCTGACGCCACGCCGTCGGTGGCGACGTTCGTGCGAACCCTCAGCCGCTCAACCAGCTCCTGCCGCTTGACGTCGAGCGGGAGCGGAGGCTCGACGTCGCCTGACAGACAGCGCGTCAAGGCCGACAACCCGAGGCTGTTGGCGAGCAGCCCCTGCGCCGAGGCCTGCTTCGCCTGCTGGGCGACGAAGTCGGCCATCGCGCGCCGCTCCCGGCCGACGCGCTGCAGGTAGGCCGCAGTGGACACCGCAGACCGGAGCGCCTCGACGCACCGCACCCGCACCACCGCGTCCACCGGCGTCGAGATGACGGGCTGACTGCAGGTGTCGAGCCAGGTGGCGCCGGCGGCGTCGGCGAGCGCCGCGAGGCGGGGAGCGTCCTTCACGCGGCGGGCGCGGTTGAGAATGGCGAGGCACCGGCGCTCCTCGCCCACAGTGCCACAGACCGGCTTCGCCTCGTCGAGCAGCGTCGCCTCGAGGTCGCCGTAGAAGCGGTCGGCGCGCTCGCACCATTCCTTGTCGCCGCTCTGCCGGCAGGCGGACCAGTAGTGCGCGACGGCCGAGTCCAGGTCGCCGCGCTCGAGCGCCTCGTCTCCCTGCCTCGCCGCGCGGTACGCCGCCGAACAGCCCACCGTTCCCAGCATCGCGAGCACCGCCAGCGTCGTCCGCATCGAGGTCTCCGGCTGGCATCGACGACCTCCGGTGCGCATGTATTCACTGGAGCTCTGGGGTACACCCCGCGACTCCGTGAGCACCACCCGCACCTTCGGCCTCTGGTCCGGCATCGGCCTCGTCATCGCGAACATGGTGGGCGCGGGCGTCTTCCTCTCGACGGGCTTCATGGCGCAGTCGATGCGGCCGGGCACCATCGTGCTGGCCTGGGTCGTCGGCGGCGTGCTGGCCCTCGCCGGGGCGCGCGCGTACGCCGAGGTGGCGCGCTTCCTGCCGTCAGGGGGTGGAGAGTACCGCTACGTCGGCAGCCTGCTGCACCCGGCGCTCGGGTACGTCGCGGGGTGGGGCTCGCTGCTGGTTGGCTTCTCAGCGCCCATCGCGCTCGATGCGCTCGCGGCCGGCGCGTTCGCGCGAGTCCTCTTCCCCTCGCTCGACCCACGGCTGTTCGGCGCGGCGCTCATCATCGCGCTGACGGTGCTTCACGCGCTGGGGCTGCACCTGTCGGCGCGGGTCCAGAACGGGCTGGTCGCCGTCAAGGTGGCGCTGCTCGCGGGCTTCGTGCTCGTGGGGCTCTTCGCGGGCTCCTTGTCCTGGCCCGCGTGGCAGCCGCCGTCGCTCGAGGGCGAGTCGCTCAGCGGCTTCGCGTCGAGCCTCTTCTACATCGCGTTCGCGTACTCGGGCTGGAACGCGGCCGTGTACGCGGCGGACGACTTCAGGGAGCCGCAGACGACGGTGCCCCGCGCGATGCTGCTGGGGTGCCTCATCGTCGGGGTGCTCTACCTGGTGGTGAACTTCATCTTCGTCGCGAACCTCACGCCAGAGCAGGGCACGGTGGTGTTCCGCTACGACGCCTTCACCTCGGGCACGGCGCAGTACGACCAGGTGACGCTCGGCCAGGCGGTGATGGCGCACCTGCTGGGCCCTGGCGCGGCGAAGGTGATGAGCGTGGTGACGTTGGTGCTCTTCGTCTCGGCCATCAGCGCGATGACGCTGGTGGGCCCGCGCGTCTACGCCGTGATGGCGCGGGACGGCGTGCTGCCGCGGGTCCTCGCGGGCGTGGAGGGCAGGCCGCCGACCGCCGCGGTGCTGCTGCAGGGCGCGCTGTCGCTCGCGGTGCTCTTCACGCACGAGCTGCGTACGGTGTTGTCGAATGTCGGCGCCATTCTCGTCTTCTTCGCGGCGTTGACGGTCGCCGGCCTCTTCAAGCTCGCGGTGAAGCCGATGAACGGCGTCCGGCCCACGCTGGTGGGCCTCGCGAGCGCCGGGCTCTACCTCGTCGCCTCGGCGTGGATGCTGTACGTCGGCTTCACCTCGTCGGGCCTCATGCTCGTGAAGTTCGGGACCGCCGCGGACCCGGCGCACGAGGCGGTGCTCGCGAAGCTGGCCGGGCTGCACGTGCCCCTCGGAAGCGGGAGCCTCTACGCCATACCTTCGCTCAGCCTCTGGGTGTCGGCCATCTTCGCGGTCGGCCTCGCCGCCTGGGCGGTGACGCGGGCGCTCAAGTCGAGGTCCTGAGCCGATCAGAGGGCGCCGGCCTTCGCCTTCGCCACCGCGGAGGAGCGGAGAAGAGGCAGCAGCTCATTGGCGAGCAGGTACAACAAACCCGATGGTGACCGAGAACTACGGGCTCTTGAGCTCCGCGAACTCCTCGGACGGACGCTCGACCCTCCCCGCGAGCTCCGATGAGGCGGCCGGGCCGGAGAAGGAAGCACGTCGAGCTGGACGTCACGCGAAGGGGTGCGGGTTGGCGCCGAAGGGAGAGGAGGAGACCCCCGCGGCCGCGGCGAAGAAGGCCCAGAGCTGCTGAACGCCCGGCCGCTGACCGTTCGTGGGCGTGTAGCTGTTGTAGGCGCCGCCGATGGTGAAGCCACCGGTGGAGCCCGCGCGCAGGTGCTTGCCCCACGCGCTCGCGACCAGCATCGACGCGTGTTCTCCACCCACCGCGCGGGTGAAGTCTCCCACCAGGGCCGTCACGACGTTGTGGCCCTGCATCGCCAGCGTGCGCTGGAGGAACACCTTGAGCGACGGCAGCAGCACGTCGTTGAAGCCAGCGCGCGCGCAGGCGCCATCAGGGTCGCCGTGGGTGTCCCAGCCCAGCGTGCAGCCGGGGCCACCAGCGCTGATGATGACGACGCTGGTCCCCGCGTGGATGAGCAGCTCGGCCGTCGCGAACTGGCTGGCGAACCCGCTCACCAGCGTCGAGCCCGCCGACAGCCCGTACGCTTGCGCGATGGACGGCCAATCGACCGCCACCGGTGGCGCCGCGAGCGCCCGCACCACGCCGGTGAGGCCGCCGGTCAAAGACGACAGCGAGCGCTGGTTCTTCGCCAGGGTCGGCGCCGACATGCGCACCGAGGCGCGCAAGCCAGCGAGGGCGGGGGCTCGCTGGGGCACGAACTCTCCACCCGGTGACGCGCCGAGCGCCGCCAGCACGCCCCCCGCGTCGGACACGCGCTGCAGGCTCGCGGCGCCGATGGGCTCGTGGCGCCCGGCCAGCGAGCGGCCCAGCAGCGCACAGGCCACCGGCGACTGCCCGCCCATCGCGTGGGCCAGTTGGAGCGGCAGGCTCTTCGAGCGGCCATCGATGAAGAGCGCATGCTGCGCGAGGTCGTGCGCGCTGATGCCGTGCCACACGCCGAGGTTGCACAGCTTCGTCAGCGTGGCGTCGTCGAGCTGGCCGAACGTCGCGCGGTCGATCACCACGCCGTTCCCGAGGTCGCGGGAGTTCGTCGCCGTGCAGCCAAACACGTTCTTCGGGATGAACGAGTCGGCCTGCGCGCCGAGCGAGTGGAGCCCGCCAGGCAGGTTGACGATGACGAGGGTCGGCGTCTCGGACGCCTGCGCCCACGCGCGCCCGGGGAGCACCGACGCGCCCGCCGCCGAGAGCCCTGCCTGCATCAGCGTGCGTCGCGAGAGCGCCATGACGTTTCCTCTCAGAAGACCAGGAAGCTCGCCGCGCCCGCCACCGACGCGCAGACATAGGCCCACTGCCGCTTCACCTCGGGCTCGAGCGACGGCACCTCGAGGGCGTAGTCCACGCAGGCTGACAGCTCCTCGGCGTCCATCTCCCGCTTCCACAGCAGCCGCCCCATCACCTGGCACTGGCGCGGCGCCGAGGCGGCGTTGGGCGCGCTCGCGAAGTCCGCGTGGCCGAACGGGTGGTAGTTCACGGGCCGCAGCGCCTTCTCGAGGCAGCCGTGGAAGGCCATCGCGTACGCCGCGTAGACCGACGCGAAGCTGGCCTGGGTGTTGGCGTACCAGTGCTCGGGCACGACGCCGAAGGTCTGCACCACGCTGTCGGTGACGCGCGCGCCGGGGATGCCGCGGCTCTCGAAGAAGTTGCCGAGGTCGCTGCCATCGCGAAGGCGCGCGAGATCCTGCCCGGCCGCGAGCGGGAGCCGATCGCCGTCGAGCGCAGCACCATCGAAGCCGCGGTAGCTGCGCCCCGTCACCGTGCCGTTGCACGCGACCGCGGCAGGCAGCCGCACCACCGGCTCGGGCTCGCGGCTGGACCCGGGTGAGACGAGCTCCTCGGGCGAGCCGGCGCTGCCGCCGACGATGTTGCCCGCGCACGACAGCGCGACGAGGGTGAGCGGCACGAGCACACGACGCATCTCACGGCCCTCCGCAGAGGGCGGGATCGTCGGCCAGCACCTTCACCGCCGCCTGCAGCTTGCCGGTCGCGACGAAGGCATCGACACACCGGTCGAACAGCGCGGCCTCACAGGCGTACTCGGGCCGCCCGTACACGAACTCGAAGGCGAGCCGACACGTCCAGAAGTTGAAGGCGTCAGACGCCACCAGCGTCTCGACGAGCTCGCGGGTGGTGGAGACGGAGCGGTTCAGCACGGGCTGCGGGGTTCCCGGTGGCGGAAGGAACGTCGCCCGACCGTTCATCACCTGCTTGCGCGGCAGGACCCGCGCCACGTGATCGAGCGCGTAGGGCCCGACGTAGTGGCAGCCAGCGCACGCAGCCGCCTGTCGTCCCTGCGCGTTGTTCGGAATGTCGGCGTCGGAGTTGTTCGCCGCCGCCACCCGCTCACTCCCGATGGTGTTCTGCAGAATGCGGTTGGCCGCGACCAGCATCCACCCGTCTGGCTCGTTGCCGGCGTAGCGGAGCAGCCAACCCTCGCTGGTGAAGTAGCCCAGCCCGTTCGGGTCTCCCTGCACCGTGGGGTAGTTTTTGTTCGGCACGTTGAACCGACCCACGAAGACGTCGCGCCACGGCAGATCGTTGGCCAGCACGTGCTGCACCACGTACCAGCTGGCGTCTGCGCCGTGGTTGCGGCCAGGCTCGGGGTTGAACCTCGAGTTGACGAAGGACGCGAACCGGCTGACGAAGGCGGGATGAGCGAGGGCCTCTTCGGTGGACTTCGCCGTCACCGGGTAGGCGCTGCGAGTCCCCAACAAAGCCCGCCACTTCCGCGCGTCGCACTGCGCCGAGGCCGGCAGCGCGGTGGCGAGGAGCAGGGTCAGCAGCAGGCGCACACCCTTGATGCCTCGGCGGCCGCCAGGCCTTCCCCAGCCCGTGCAGAAACCGCGTGGCCAATCGTCCAACCCGTACCAATATCGGGTCTGACGCATGGCGAGCCCTCACAAGCTGGGTCGATACGAGCTCCTCGAGCAGCTCGGCGAAGGTGGCATGGGCGCGGTGTGGCTGGCGCGCCTCACCGGCACGGGTGGCTTCGAGAAGCTCTGCATCGTCAAGACGGTGCTGCCCGCCATCGCGAAGGACGCGTCGTTCGTCTCGCGCTTTCTGCATGAGGGCCGGGTGCTGACGCAGCTGCAGCACTCCAACATCGCCCAGGTGTTCGACATGGGCGAGGAGGGCGAGACCCTCTACCTCGCGCTCGAGTACGTCGCAGGCATCGACCTCGCGCGCCTGCACCAGCACGTGCGCGAGTCGGAGCAGGCGCTGCCGCTGCCCGTGTGCGTCTACCTCGTGCAGCAGGCCGCCGAGGGGCTCGGGGCTGCGCACCGGAAGACGGCGGTGGACGGCTCGCCGTTGAACGTCGTGCACCGCGACGTCAGCCCTCAGAACCTCATGGTGTCGTACGAGGGCGAGGTGAAGGTCATCGACTTCGGCATCGCGAAGTCCGAGGCCCGCTCGAAGGCGACCGGCACTCCGACCGTGATGGGCAAGCTCGGCTACATGGCCCCTGAGCAGGCCCGCGGCGAGAACGTCGACCACCGCGCCGACCAGTACGCGCTCGGCATCGTGCTCTGGGAGCTGCTCGCCAACCGTCCCTTCGTCCCACGCGGCACCCTCACCGAGATGGTGGTGGCGATGGCGAACCCGGCGCTCAAGCCGCTCGCCCCGCTGCGGCCCGAGGTGCCCCAGTCTCTCGAGACGGTCGTGCTGAAGGCCCTCGCGCCGCAGCCCGAGCACCGCTACGCCAGCACCGACGACTTCGCGCGCGCCCTGCTCGACGAGCTGCTCAAGCTGTCAGGCATGCCGTCGAAGGTGCAGGTCGGCGAGTTCGTGAAGCAGTTCTGCGCGTCGGAGTTCAAGTCAACGCAGGCGCTGCTCACCCGCGTGTCGACCATTCGTGGGCTGCCGACCGGCGTCGCGCACGCGAAGACCGACGGGCTCGCGACGCCGGCCTCGGCCGAAGAAACCGACCCGACCCTCGTCAAGCCAACCGGCCAGCACGGCGCTGTGCAACGTGCGACGCCAGCCTCACCACCTCCACCCCAGGGAGTCCCCATGACCACGGCACAACTCCAGGCCGCAGCACTTCCGCCCAGCCGGGCACCCCTCTTCATCGGCGCAGGCCTCGTCGCCGCGCTCCTGCTCGCCGGCGGGGCGTACGTGCTGACGCGCCCTCGTCACAAGGTCGTGGAGACACCGCCCGCGACGCCCGCCCCGACGACGAAGGCCCTCGACCCCGTCGCTGAGCCGGTGAAGACGACGGACCCGACCAACGCCCCGCCTGCCAACACGCCGCCCGTCAACGAGCCGCCCGTCAACGAGCCGCCCGAGGTCGCCCCCGTCGTGGTGCCGCCGGTCGCCGAGGTGGTGAAGGCCGCCGCGGGAGACGTGGTGGAGGCGAAGAAGATGGTCGAGCT
This sequence comes from Myxococcaceae bacterium, assembly GCA_016793095.1. Taxonomy (GTDB): domain Bacteria; phylum Myxococcota; class Myxococcia; order Myxococcales; family Myxococcaceae; genus Xiheimicrobium. The sequence goes on from JAEUJQ010000040.1 coordinate 42,126, forward strand.
CTTCGTCGACGCAGGGAAGACGTACGTCCGCGCGGGCCAGGGTGACAGCCTCGTCGTCGGCAGCACGCTCGTCATCGTCGGGGCCCCCCAGGCCGACGGCAAGCGCACCCAGGTGGGCACGGCCACCGTGATGGAGGTGTTCCCGAAGATGTCGCGCGTGGCCCTCGACGAGGCCGCCGCGCAGGCCGAAGGGGCCCGCTTCGCCGCGCTGGGCGACGTGAAGGTGACGGCGGCGCCGAAGACCGGCGGCCCCTCGACGGTCGAGGTGAAAAAGGCCGTCGAGCTCTTCAAGGACGCTGACAAGACGTACGCGCGCGCGGGCACGCCCGAAGGCCTCGTGGTGGGCCAGACGCTCACCATCGTCTCGGGCCCGACGGCTGACGGGAAGCGCACGAAGCTGGGGACCGGCACGGTGATGGAGGTGTTCCCGAAGATGGCGCGCCTCGCCCTCGACGCGGAGGCGTCAGCCGCGTCGGGAGATCGCTTCGTCGCCATCGGCGAGGTGAAGGAGGTCGTCGCGCCGAGCAACGCCCTGGACGTCAAGAAGGCGGTGGAGATCTTCGCCGATGGCGACAAGACCTACGCCCGCGCGGGCAAGCCCGAGGGCCTGGTGGCGGGGCAAGAGCTCGTCATCGTCGGCCCACCGCAGAACGACGGGAAGCGGCAGAAGCTGGGCACCGCGACGGTGATGGAGGTGCAGGGCAAGCTGGCGCGAGTGCTGCTCGACCCCGAGGCAGGCAAGGCCGCCGGCGCCCGGTTCGCGGCCCTCGACGCCTCGAGCGCAGCCCCCGCCAGCGCGGGAACGGGCACGCCCGCGAGGGGTGGTGCTCCCGCCGTCGGCTCGATGACGGGGCTGCTCAAGCTCCAGACCCAGCCCATCTGGTCCGTCTACCTGACGAACACCTCGAAGTTCGCGTGGAACAACTGCACCCTCTTCGCGCCGGGGCAGCGCCGCATGATGTTCCCCTCGCTCGTGCCGGGTGCGCGCCGTGAGTTCCCCGTCAACCTCTTCGTCTTCGACCCGACCGCGCCCAACCTCATCAACGAAGTGCAGGTCGGCTGCAAGGAAGGCACCTTCCGCATCCAGTCGCAGTGAGGCGCCGCCGCGTTTCCAGACGGAGAGAAGGGCGCTACACATCGGCTGCGTGAGGCTCCTCCTCGTCGCCGTCACCGTCGTCTCCAGCGTGTCGAGCGCCCAGGCGCTCACCTCGGCCGTGCTCGACTCCAACGGGCCGTCGGAGGCGACCGCCCGCAAGGCCCAGCGGGCCGTCGATGCGGCGCTGAAGGCGCTGTCCGGTGCACCGGTGAAGGAAGGCGCTCCCTTCAAGAAGGGCGCGCCGCGCAAGTGCGACGACTGTGCGGCGGACCTCGTGGGCGCGGCCGGCGCTCCAGGCGTGGCGCTGCTCGACCTCAAGGGCAGCGACACCCGCATCGTCTTCGAGCTGTCCTTCTGGCTCGACGGTGAGCGCGCCGGCACCCGCAAGGGCGAGACGCCACCCGAGGCGCTCGAGCCCTCGATGAAGGCGGCCCTCGAGCAGCTCCTCCCCGGGTGGATGCGGAAGGGCTTCGGCGCGATGGCCGTGCGGGTCGAGGGTGGCTCGGTGGTGAAGGTGGACGGCCGCGTGCTGAGCGCGCGCAGCGGCGACCTCGTGCCGGTGCCCGCCGGCGTCCACCAGGTCGATGTCGTCTTCCCCGACGGCAGCGCCGTGCTGCAACGGCTCGAGGTGCCCGAAGCAGGCCGGGTGCCCCTCGAGCTCGACGCGCCCGCCCTCGTCGCCACCCGCGCCAACAGCGGTCCGACTGCGCTCCGCTACGCGAGCTACGGGCTCTTCATGGCCGGCGCGGGCACCGTGGCCGCGGGCTTCATCGCCGGGGCGTTGAGCCGCGGCACCGGAATCGGCCTCACCGCCTGCGACACACCCGACGCGCGCGCGTGCAGCACTCTGGCCGAGGTGCAGGCGGCGCACACGCAGGCGCGCCAATACGCCTCCACCGGCAACGTGCTGCTCGGTGTGGGCGGCTCTCTGCTCGCGCTGGGCGTCAGCCTCTTCGTCGTCGACGTGTTCCTGAAATGAAGCGCCTCGCCGCCATCGCAGCGTTCACCACGGTGACGGCGTGCTTCGAGCCGACGCTGCCGGCGAAGCTGTACGCCTGCAACGCCGATGGCACCTGCCCCGCCCGCTACGCCTGCGACCAGGCCCACGGGCGCCCCGCCGTCTGCTGCCTGCCCGGCGTCCTGCCGTGCCCCACCCTGCGCAACCCCGACAGCACCTGTCCAGGCGGAGGCGGAGGCGACATCTGGCTGCGAGACCGCGACGGCGACGGCTTCGGCAACCCCAACGAGCAGGTCATCCGCTGCGACCGGCCCCAGGGCTACGCGGCGAAGGGCACGCGCCCCGACTGCGACGACTCGCAGCGAGAGGTGAACCCGGACACGGCCGAGGAGTGCAACGGCATCGACGACAACTGCGACGGCGTCATCGACGAAGGGCTCACCAACCGCGAGCTGTTCGTGCGCGACGAAGACGGCGACGGGTACCCCGAGCTCGACGGCGGAGTGCTGGCGTGCAGGGCCCCGCCGGGCACGGTGCGCGCCGCGGGAGCCATCGCCGACTGCGCGCCCTTCGAGGCCTCCCGGCACCCGGACGCTGGCGAGCGGTGCAACAACATCGACGACGACTGTGACGGCAGCAGCCTCGCGGCCCGCTACGCCGACACCCAGCTCGTCTCGGAGCCCGTGCGCTTCCCGTGCGTGGTGCCCAACGCGCGGGGCATCTGCGTCGACGGTGTGCTCACCTGCCCGACCGGCGCGCAGCCCGTCTGCACCGCGCTGCGTGGCCCATCGCCAGAGGTGTGTGACGGCATCGACACCGACTGCGACGGCGCCCTCGACAACCAGCCCGGCTGCGGCGGCCCGACGTCCCTCGTTGGGCAGGCGAACCTGCGCTACGGCGGCGGCACGGTGCCCGGTGGCACTGGCTTGTTCGACCGCTGCCAGAAGAACCGCATCACGGTGGCTGGCACCAACGTCGGCGGACGCCTGACGGGCACGCGGACCAACTCCGACGTCAGCCTCGTCTGGTGGGCCGAAACGACCACCGACGCGGGGTGGGACCTGTCGGCCGAGAACCTGCGCCTGCTGCTCTCGTGGAGCGCGAGCGGGACGAACCCCAACGCGACGCGCGGCCTCTGGGGCCAGGCCGGCACCGGCGCCGGACAAGACGGGGTGCACCCGGTCGTCTACCTCTGCGGCGAGGCTGACACCGACCTCGTGCGCTACCGGTGGGAGCGCGACACCACCTCCTTCCAGCTGAACGACACCTCCTTCACCGGCCAGCTTCACCTCGACCCGACCCAGCCTGACGGCGGCTTCGTGCTGGGCCTCGGCAGCGGCTTCGACACGCGCCGGGTGCGCCGCGTCGAGATTCAGGTGCGCTTCCTCGGGACCAACTACGAGCTGAACGTGCGCGCGCCGACGGGGTTCGTGAAATGACCCGCGCGCACCTGACGAGGCTGGTCGCCGCGACGGCGCTCCTCGGGGGCGCCTGCCTCGAGCCCTGGAAGCCGACGGGGCCGTATGCCTGCGCGAGCGACGGGACCTGCGCCGAAGGGCTCGTCTGCGACGACGGCGTGTGCTGTCAGCCCGGCGGAACGCCCGCCTGTCCCACCCTGCCGGTCGAGGGGGTCTGTCCCTCGGGCGCGCCGAGGCGCTTCTACCGGGACCTCGACGGAGACGGCTCGGGGGCGGGGCAGCCGCGGCTCTTCTGCGCGCTCCCACAGCGCGAAGCCTGGGCGCCGGAGTCTCTCGACGGCGGGCGCGTCACCCTCGACTGCAACGACGACCCGGACGGCGGCGTGCCCGTCAACCCGCGGGCGCCGGAGCGCTGCAACGGCCTCGACGACGACTGTGACGGGGTGATCGACGAAGGCCTGATGCCGCAGTCGGCCTGGTACCGCGACCTCGACGGCGACGGCTTCGGCTCCGACGGTCCGGGCGACGTGACGATGGCCTGTGGGCAGCCGGCTGGCACCGCGCCACGGGCGGGCGACTGCGACACGATGAACCCCGACGTGTTCCCCGGCGCCCGGGAGCGCTGCAACAACGTGGACGACAACTGCAATGGCGTCACCGACGAGCCGCCGCTGGCCGACGCCGAGACGCCTGGCGTGACGGGCAGCCCCACGGTGGGCTGCGACGGCGGCGTGGGCGTGTGCCGACTGGGCGGCCTCGAGTGCCGCCGGAACGCGGGCACCCAGTTGAACGAGCTCGTCTGTGTCCCGCGCACCCGGCCGTCGTTCGAGCGGTGCGACGACCTCGACAACGACTGCAACGGCCTCGTGGATGATCCACCTGGCTGCGGCGGCCCCACGAGCTTCCTCAACACGCCGCGCGTGCAGGTGGGCGCGTTCCGGACGCCCATCGCGTCGACCATGCAGCCCAGCCTGCTGCCGCAGCGCTGCCTCACCGGCCTGCCGTCGAACGACGCGCAGAGCTGGTTCAACCCCGCGTGGGTGGGCGCCCAGGCCGAGACGAGCACCATGGTGCCCCTGCGCCACACGTGGTTCGCCGAGGCCGAGCCCGGCTCCGAGTGGGACCTCTCCCGGCGTACGGCTCTCGAGCTGGTGCTCCGCGATCGCACCGAGCTGGGGTCGAACCTCTTCAACACCTCGCACTTCCCGGGGCCGGTGGTGACCCTGTGCGGACCGCTCAACCAGCACTACCTGCGCCTCTCGCCCACTATGAACCAGCTCGCGCAGCAGGGCACCTTCCGCGCGGCGCTGCCCTTCGCGGGCATGACCGGCTGGAGCCGGGAGCAATCGCCGGGCTTCGACTTGTCGCGAGTCACGCGCGTCGAGGTCACCGTCGGTCCCGTGCCGGTGGTGGGGGGCGGGCTCTTCGACGTGAAGACGCTCACCATCGTGGTCTCGCCCGACGCGGGGTTCCTTCGCTGACGAAGGCGCTTGCATCGACGCCGGAGCCCTCCATGCTGCCGCGCCATGCGACTCGTCCTCCTCCCGTGCCTCGGCTTGATGCTCGGCTGCGCCGCTTCCCGCAGCTCGACGCGCTTCACCTCCGAGAACGAGCTCAAGCAGGTGATGGCGCAACCGAAGCCCGCGAAGGTCTTCACCGAGGGGACGATCGCCATCGACTCCTGGGAGCTGGTCGGCCCTCTGCCCGAGACGACCGCCGACGGGCCTCACGAGACGGGCTCGCTCTTCGCGAAGGTGCTGCTCGACACCGCGGCCACGAAGGGCTTCCGCGCGTCCGAGCCGCTCGCCTGCGTCGCGCGGCAGCTGGGCCGCTTCCTCGCGCTCAAAGGCGCCCGCGCCCCCAGCGCGCTGCGGACGTTCATGAGCGCGCGCTGCGGGGTCACCACGCCCGGCGTGGGTTCCCTCTGGCTGACCGGCAAGGCGCCGACGGACACCACCAACGAGGCGCTGCTGACCCGGTGGAAGGAGCAGGTCGAGAAGCTCGCGAGCCAGGTGAGCGCGGGTGAACGCGCAGGCATCGCCTTCGTTCGGGAAGGCGAGCAGGTCGTCGTCGCCATCGCCCACGTGCGCGACCACACCGATCTCGAGCCGGTGTCGCTCAAGCCCGACGCCAACGGCTTCGTCTGGGTGCGCGGCGTGAGCACCCGCAAGGCCGACACCATCTTCGGCACCGCCAACCAGGGCCGCGCCGGAACGGCCGACTGCGTCGACACGCAGACGAGGGCAGCGCCGGCCTTCGAGCTCAAGTGCCCCGTCGCGAAGGACGACGCGGCGGCGTGGATCTCGGTGAGCGCTCGCGAGAAGGGGCGCGTGCTGGGCTACGAGGTGGTGCGCGTGCTCGCCATGCCATCGGGCGCTCCAGTCACGACCTGGACGGCCCCTTCGCTCGTCGCCGCAGCGCCCGGGGCGACGCCGGGAGACTTCATCGCGCAGCTCAACTCGGTGCGCAGCCAGCTCGGCGCCAGGCCGCTGACGCTGTCTGACGCGCAGTCGAACGACCTGAGAGAGCTCGCGCCGTTCTACTTCGAGGCGATGCTCAAGGACGACGACGCCCTCGAGGACAAGCTGGCGCTGGGCGTGATGGCCGGCTGGCGGGTCGATCAGGAGATCATGCACGGCAGCTTCGCGGCGTCTTTCGGCGAGGCCACCACGGTGTCCGAGCTGCTCTCGTCGATGCTCGACTCCCCTGGCTACCGGCGCGACCTGCTCTCGGCGCGCGCGGGCGTGCTGGCCGTCGGCCTGCTGCAGGAAGGCCCGGTGCTCGCTGCGCTGGTGTCCACCTACGACCCGATTCAGCCGCCGACCTGGCCGGCCACGGCGGACAAGGTGCTCACCGCGCTCAACGGCCAGCGGCAACGGAACGGCAAGAAGCCCGTCCAGTGGGTGCTGCTGCCCTCGTCGTCGGAGCCGACCTACGCAGAGGCCGTGACGAAGCGGGAGTACGACTCGGAGACGGCGCTCGAGAAGTTCATGTCGGTCGCGTCCACCACGACCCAGCGGCCCGTGCGGGGCTGGCGCATTCCCGCCGTCGACCTCGACGACATCAACTGGCCCGACGAGGTGCTCTCGAAGGACTCGCTCGAGGTGCTCTTCGTCGTGGCGAGCGAGCGCAACCCGAAGGACGCGTGGGGCCAGTACGTGCTGCTCCTCGTCATCCTCGAGGGGGCCAGCCAGCCGCAGACCTGAGCAACGTCAGAGCGAGAGCAGCCCCGTCGCCCTCGGCAAGACGAGCGATTCGCCCACCGCCGGCAACTCCAACGGGCCCAGCACGCCGTCATCCCAGCGCGCCAGCGTGAAGGTGGCGCCGTCGGGGAGCTGATCGAGTGTCACCAGCAGCGTCTTCGGCCGCGCCTCGCCATCGAGCGACGTCACCTCGATCGTCGCGCGCGCGAGCTTCACCCGGTAGCCGATGGGCACGGGCACGTCACTGGAGCGCACGAGCTGCTCGAAGACGGACTGGAGCATCTGGCCGTCGGTCACCTCGACCTCGACCTCGCGCTCGGAGCGGCGCGTCAGCCGGTGCGCCGAGCTTGCGAACGAGACGGTGACCCACGACTTCGCGGCTGGCTTGCCGTGGAGTTGCCGGATCATCGACGTGTAGAGGACAGCAGAGGGATCGGGCGCGGCGAACACCAGCACGTGACCCGCGAGCGCCTCGTCGCCCAGCGCGGTCTCCATCGCCATCGAGCGCTGAAGAGACGAGCCCACGCCGTAGACTCCGGCATTCACGGGCCACATGACGGCGCACTGGGCGACCGCGGGCACCACGAGGGCGCGCGTGGCCCAGCGCACTGCGCGGCCTGGTGCGCGCCACCCATGCACCAGCACCAACGCGATGATGGCCGAGGCGAAGACCGAGGGCACCAGCAAGAGCCGGTTGAGCGGGAACGTGGCCAGCACCGGCGCCAGCGACGCACCGAAGGCCGCGCCCAGCCAACGCAGCGCGCGGCGCTCGTCGTCGGTGAAGTCAGGCCAGAGCGCCCGCAGCAGCCACGACACCGCCGCGAGCGCCACCACACCGGCTGCCACGAGGGCCGGCCGGAGCGCCACCTTGATGAGCCAGAGGTCGGCGGTGGTCCCGAGGAACTGCGCCCCCGCCAGCGCGAGGGCCTTCGGCGGTGCGCGGGTGAGGAAGGCGAACGGCTCGGCCAGCGGGTCGTTGTAGATCTCCGAGCCCGCCGCGCCCGAGCCCGTCAGCTTGTAGACGACGAGGTAGGTGACGCCCACGAGCGTCATGGGCGCCAGCGCGAGCAACCGCCGACGCCACCCGCCAGGCCCGAGGGTCACCTCCCAGGCGCCGATGGTGAGCAGCGCCCCCACCGCCGACTCTCCCCCGGCGAGCCCCAGGGCGGCGGCCCCCATCGACAGGGGAAGGCCCCACCACCAGCGCTCCTCTCGCCAGCGCAGATGCGCGAGCAGCGCGAGGAGCGCGAACACCGCCGAGACGAGCGCGTTGCGGTTGGCGATCCACCCCGCCACCACCGCGTGCGCGTCGTCGATGGCGAAGAGGATCATCGCCAGCGGCGCGGCGGTCGAGGTGCGGAGCGCTCGCGCGAGCACCGGGTTCGCGACGGCGATGAGCGCGACGTACCAGGCGATGGAGTGCAGGTGCAGCAGCACCGCGTTGCCGCCGACGAGGCCGTGCTCGACGTTGGCGATGAGGGCGGTGAGCGGCCTCAGAAACGAGAACTTGAGCGTGGGCAGCGTCCACCAGGGGAACGGGCCGTTCTCGATGAGCGGCCTGGCCACCGCGGGGTCTCCGTTCACGAAGGTGAAGAGGTTCCACCGGTCTCCCGCGGCGAAGCCCGGCAGGCCCCGCAAGAGCGCCTGGTGCAGGAAGTCGTCGGCGAAGAAGCCGGTGAAGCAGAACGGCAGCGCGACGAGCGCGCCCAGCACGAGCGCGAACCGCGGAGCGGCCGATCCGAAGACGAGACGCCGCCACCCGACGGTCGTGTCTGCCACTTCACGCTCGCGGGAGCGCAGCGACCTGCTCGAGCAGCTTCGAGCCCTTCTTCGGGTCGCTCATGTAGACCCAGGCGGCCAGGCCCTGCAGGTGCGCGTGCGACTCACCCTCGCGGTACGGCTTGCCCTTCTGCCGGTTGTGGATGGCTGCGCGCAGCCGTCGCAGCACGTCACGCGAGACCCGCGCCGACGCCACCTGCGGCCCTGCGGGGTTGATGGTGAGCCCCGTCACCCGCTGCGCGGCGCCACGCCGCAGCACCTGCGTCTTCTTCGCGTGCAGCGTGAAACCCTCGCTCTTGAGCACGTCCTTCGTCTTCTCGACGAGGATGCCCAGCGCCAGCCGCTTCCGCTCCGGTGTCTTCTTGAACGAGAACGTCAGGTCGTCGGCGTAGCGCGTGTACGTGCAGCCCAGCGCCCGCGCGAGCGCCGACAGCCGCCGGTCCATGCGCAGGCAGAGCGCGTTGGTGATGGCCGGAGACGTCGGCGCGCCCTGCGGCAGGCAGCGCGGCCCCGTCGCCACGTGGAGGGTCTGCTCCCTGAACTCGACCAGCTGGCGCGGCGCCTCGGTGCACAGCAGCGCGAGCAGCGTGGCGACCGGCTCGGTGACGCCGGCCTTGCGCAAGAGGCCCTTCACGCGCTGCCAGGTGACGGTGGGGAAGAAGTCCTTCACGTCGAGCTTCACCACCACGTCGGCGCCGACGTGGGCGAGCGCGTTGGTGAGCACGCTCCGCGCGGGCAGGAAGCCGTGGGCGGCCGCGTGCACGGGCAGCTTCTCGAAGTACTGCTCGAGCGCCCACCGCTGCAGCGCCTTCAGCTTCGGCATCGGGGCGGTGATGGTGCGCTCGCCGCCGGTGCGCTTGGGCACCTTCCACGAGTGGTAGTGCGAGCCGGTGTCGACCTCGCGGTGGAAGGTGAGCCAACGCAGCTCGGACAGCGACAGCTCCATCGCGGCCGCCAGCTCGTTGGCCGTCTCCCATGGCGGCAAGCCGTTCTGCTCGGCGCGCTGGGCGCGGTCCTTCAGGTCGAAGTCATCGGCGTCCTTCAGCTCGTCCCAGTGAACCGTATTGCCGAGGTACCCGATGGTGCCGAAGCGCCGGGCCTCGTTGGCGAGCGCCTTCAGCTTCTTGCGCTCGGCGCGCTCGGCGCCCTTCTTCTCCTTGAACGTCTTCTTCTCGTCCTCGTTGGCGGGGGCGGCCGCGTCGGGGGTGTGGCCCGCCTCGATGAGCTTCGCGCGCACCCAGCCGTCGACGCCGCCCTTGCTCTCGATCTCGAGCCAGCGGGCCTCGGCGGCGGTGCGCTGCTTCTCACGCTCGGCGCGCTCGGCCTCCGTGAGGGGCTTGCGGGGAGGCGCCCGGTTCGTCAGCGCGGGCGGCGCCGCGGGCACGTGGTCGTCGATGCGGTTCGTCACGACTTCCCTCCTGCTCGACCGCCTGGACCGCTCCTGTCACGTCAGTGAGTGAGGTGCCGAAAGCACCACCTTCTCTCCTGGGGCTCGGTAGCCTCACCGGCTCTCCCGGCAGAGGGGCCTCCTCCGCGTGGGAGAAACTGCGTTCGCGCAGTTGTCTCAGCTCTCCCACGCGGAGGAGGCCCCTCTGCCGAGGAGAGCCAAGAACAGGCTACCTAGCGGCGGATGTCGGACGAAACTCCAGAGCGGCGCAACGCCGCTCCT
>JAEUJQ010000067.1 GCA_016793095.1 Myxococcaceae bacterium
CTGCTCAGCGGCTTGTGGGACGACTTCTCGGCTCACGTCGCGCGTGCTCCCTCTCTCAAGCTCCGAGCATCACCCATGCCCGCGCGCCCATACGAGGCTGCGCCGCGAAAGGAGGCCGCGTGAAATGGGATCTGCACCCATCGAGGTTCAGCCCGGTGGCTCGTCCGTTGACCCAGTCACTGGTGACGCCGGGTCCGAAGGCCGGAGGTTCTGTAGCGGCAGGTGGCAGGAGTGTTGGGAGTGCTGGTGGCGACGCCCTCGCGACCGCGGGGTTCTCTCAGAAGATCGACACCGCCAGGCTGAAGCCCACCGTCAACGCTCCGTTCGCCGGGCCGATGACGATGAACACCTGGCGGGAGGCTGGACCTGGGTTGGTCCACTGGAGCGCTTCGTTCCCTCCTGACACCGGGTTGTCGGCGCTCGCGACGCACACGGGGTAGAGACCGCAGCGCGACGCCGGCGCCTCGATCACGTTCACGCTCGGGTTGCCACTCACGCCGGACAACCGCACGTCGAGTGTCTGGCCTGCGGGGACGGACGCCACGTAGACGAGATCGCGGCCCACGACCGTCTGGCAACCGTTCGCGTCCACAGGCACGACGACGTCTCGCGTGTTCGGGGCCGTGCTCGCCGACAGCAGGGTGCCATTCGAGACGGCCAGCGCGTTGTCGCAGGTGTCGCCAGGGAGCGCGGCCGACAAGGACCCGACGACGTCGAAGTTGCCCGAGCCCTGTGGCCCCGTGAAGAACGCTCCATCGACGTTCAAGAAGACCTCGACCGGCGCGGGGCTGCCGTTGGTCCAGTCGACGGTCTCGGCCGCCCCCGTTCCGAGGAGGCCGTTGGCGCCGAGACACTCGCGGCGGCTGCAGGCGCCGAGGCCTCCCACCATCAGGTCGATCTGCGGGTCGTACCCCGCGTCGGGATACACCGTCGCCGTGAAGCGCTGCCCGGGTGGCACCGTCGCCCGGTAGAGCCGGTCGGGGCCGGTGCTGCCGATGCACCCATTCGAGGTGACGGCTCCGTACTCGCTCGCGAAGTTGAAGGTCGTCTGGCTCGAGAGACGCCCGCCGTCGGTCGGCATCGGTTCGGCCGAGTCGCAGTCCTCGCCTGGCACGATCGGACCAGTCGTCTGAGCGACACTGTAGAGGCCCGCGCCTGAGCTCGCCGAGACGACGAGGAAGACGTCTCGAGGGCCCGCGCCAGTGTTCGACACCGCGAGCCGCTCGACGCCCGAGCCGGCGTTGGCCCCCGTCACGCAGGCGCGCGCTGGCGCATCACAGGTCGCGGCCGGGGCGTCGACGATCGAGGCGGCGAGATCGAGTCCGGCGTCGGGCGTGAGCGTGAACGTGGTTCGCCCCGGCGGCACCGAGACGGCGTACACACGGTCGGGCCCAGACGAGTACAGACAATTGTTCGCAGACTGGTAGTCGTTGAAGAAGCCCGCGAGAGACTCCCCGTCCACGGGCGTGGTCAGCGTCGTAGCGGTCTGGCACGTCTCGCCGCTGGCAGGTGGCCGCAAGGTCGCGAGCAGCGTGAAGCCCGTCGGCGGGTTGCTCATCGGCGCCACCGTCGTGTGATCGACGATGACGAGGTAGTCGATCGCTCCACCACTCCGGTTGGCGAACCGCAGGCTGTCGGGCAGACCGTCCCCACCGTTGTTGGACGTCGCCACACAGCTGCGGGCATCGCACGCGCTCGCGCTCGTCGCGATCGAGAGGCTGGTGTTGAGTCCGGCGGCTGGGGTGACGATGAGATCGACCTCCTGGCCGTCCGGCACGGTGAGCCGGTAGACCGCGTCCGCGCGGGCGGCGTTCGCCGAGCACCCCGAGCCCGCGCCGAAGTAGTCGTTCACGAACGCCGCGAAGTCTCCGGGCTGTGCCACCGCTGGAGTCAGCACGAGTGGCGCCTCGCAGCGGTCGCCCGGGACCGGGGTGTCGAGGAATGCCTGGAAGTCGAAGAAGCCCACCCCCGAGGTGTCGACGATCGCGAAGACGGTCTGGGCGGCGCCCGTCGAGTTCATCCGGGTGAGCACCTCCGTCCGATCAGGTGGCGTCGTCGCCCCGAACGCATCGACACCGGCGAGGCAGGTGATGGCCCCCTGGCAGTTCGTCTCGGGTGCTCCGATGAGGCTGAGCGAGACGTTGAGGCCGGCGTCGGGCATCGCGCGGAAGACGCCGCGCTGCCCTGGAGGAATCGTCAAGGAGAACGCCCGGTCGTTCCCGGACAGGAAAGCGCACGCCGTGCCGCTGGAGTAGTCGTTCGTGTAGCCCGCACTCCCCAGACCAGACAGAACGCCGCCGTCGAGGTCCGCCGGTGTTGCGTTCGCGCAGTTGTCACCCGTGGCCAGCGGGGTGACGGTGGCCGACAGGTCGAACGTCGCGCCCGTTCCCGTCGCGCTGTCCACCACCACGAACCAGGTCTGTGGGTTCGAGCTGGCGTTGTTGAGGGTGAAGGAGTCAGCCTGGCCAGCGGCGCCCTGGTTCGCGTTGACGAGGCACACCCGCGCGTCACAGTTGGCGGCGGTCTGCGCGAGCGAGAGGCTGGTGTTCAGGGTCGCCTCGGGCTGCACGAGGATCGACAGGCTGTGCTGCGCGGGCACGACGACGGCGTAGGCGCGGTCCAGGCCGGCGAAGGTCGTCGAGCAGTTCGTCCCACTCGTCGTGTAGTCGTTGGTGTTGTTCGCGAGGGTCTCCCCGACGAGGGGCGTTCCAGGGATGAGGGGCGTCGCGATATCGCACCGATCGCCGATGGGCGGCGTGTCGATGGTCGCCGCGATGGTGACCTCACCCGCTGACGTGGTGAGGGCCGTATCGACGAGGGCGATGAGGTCGCTCGCCGCCATTCCCCGGTTGACGGTGGTGAGCCGCTCAGCGACGCCCGCGCCGCCGCTGTTGACCGTCGAGCTACAGGCCCGCTGGCGGCAGTCAGTTGCGGAGGCCGCGAGGCTCAACGAGACGTCGAGTCCTGCATCCGGCTGCACGACGATGGTTGCACGCTGGCCCACGCCAAGGGGCGGTAGCTGCACGGCGACGTCGGGCCCGTTCGATGCGGAGGCGCAGCCCGTGCCCACGCCCGAGTAGTCGTTCACGGACGACGAGCCGACGAAGAGGGTCACCGACCCGCCGTCGAGCACGAGCGGCGCCTCGCAGCGCTCGCCGATGGGGAGCGGGCTCACTGCGGTCGTGAGGGTGAACCCTCCCGCCGCGGTCGCGCTTGCGCCCTTCACGAGGAGGAACGCGGTCTGCGACGCCGCCGTGTCGTTGTAGAAGCCCGCGCGCTGAACGCTGAGCCCGGCCGGGTCGCTGCCGGCGCAGAAGGTCGCAGGGACTCCGCCGTCGATGGTGAGCGCCGCGAGCGAGCTGCACCACGAAACGCCGGGCACGATGTCGAGGAGCGCCGACCAGAACCCGCCCGCGTCGGGGAACGGTGTCGTGAGCTGCGCGCGCAGGTACTGACCCTGAGGCACCGTGGTGCTGAACACGAGATCCGGCCCCGGGGTGGGCGTCCCGCGACAGGCGGTCGCGGTGTTTGCTGGGGCAGGCGAGGTCGTCAAGAACGAGAAGTCGGAGGCCGCACCTACGGTGGTGCCACTCGTGTCCCCCGGGCCGACCGGAATGGCGGTGAGACACGATTCTCCGGTCGGTGGGCCAGCATCCGCGGCGCCGCCCGCCGCACCGCCCCCCGCCGAGCCCCCGCCTGTGCCGCCACCGGAGCCGCCGTCGGCGGCGCTTCCGCCCGCCGCGCCCCCACCCGCCGCGCCCCCGCCCGCCGCGCCCCCGCCCGCCGCGCCAGCATCGGCTCCGGCATCCGCTCCAGCGCCTCCGGCCGAGCCGCCACCGGCAGCGGCCCCGCCCGCGCTGCCACCACCAGTACCACCGTCACTCGCGAGCAAACGGAAGTCGGACGCGGTGAACACCGTCACTCCGGATGGCGCTGAGAGCTCGAACGGCGCGACGCCCGCCGACCCGCCCACGATGATCGTCATGTCGACCGCGCTACCGCCGACGATGGCCTGAGGCGCATTCTGAAACCGCACGGCGGTGAAGGTCTGCAGCTCCGATCCAGTGAGCGTGACGACTGTGCCCGTCAGGCCCTGGGTGGGGGCGAACCCGGTGACCTGAGCGCCGCCGTCGGCTGAGCCCAGGCCCGCGTCGGCGCCGGTGAGGGTGAAGCTCCCGCAGGACACGGACGCAGCCGAGGGCGTCATCAACGTGATCTCGGCGGTTGTCCCAAGCGCGGCCCCAGCTGGGACCACCACCTGTACCTCCGTTGCAGTGGTGAGCAGCACCGGCATCAAGAAGAGGCCCCATTGCGCGACGGTCATCCCGCTCAGGCCCGTGCCCCGACAGCTCACGAGCGATCCGACCGGCCCTCGGTTCGGGAACATCCACGCCATTCGCGGCACGCCCGCGTCGATGCTCTGGCAGAGCCCGAGCGAACAGGGCTCGTTCATGGCACAGGTGACGCAGGCCCCGCCGGCGACCCCGCACGCGCCAGCCAGCGTCCCCGGCAGGCAGAGGTTCCCCGCACAGCACCCCGCGCAGGTCGACGGCCCACAGACGAAACCGCCGTCGAGCGGTGGCACGCAGGCGCCCGTCAGGCACCCGTCGCCCGGCATGCAGGTCGCGCAGAGGGCGCCACCGGCTCCACAGAACGCGGGAAGGGTGCCCGGCTGGCACACGCCGCTGCTGCAGCAGCCCGAGCAGGTTCCCGGCCCACAGCTGCCCGCGTCGGAGGTGGCCTGGCAGGTGCCGCCGATGCAGACCTGCGAGGCCCCACAGGCAACGCACGCGCTGCCACCTCCGCCGCAGGCCGCGACGCCCGGCACCGTCACGCACGTGTTGCCCGAGCAGCACCCCACGCAGGTACCGGGGCCGCACGACATCGAGCCGCCGTCGCCGGGGGTCGTGCAGACGCCGAGAGAACACACGTCGCCCATCGCGCAGGCCTGACACTGCGCGCCGCCCACGCCGCAGGCTCCCGTCTGAGCGCCCGTGAGGCAGAACCCGCTCTGACAACACCCTGTGCAGGTGCCGGGCCCACACACGCCGGCGTCGGGGACGACGCACGCTCCACCCGAGCACGTCTGGCCCAGGCCGCAGGTGACAC
Organism: Myxococcaceae bacterium; assembly: GCA_016793095.1. GTDB lineage: Bacteria > Myxococcota > Myxococcia > Myxococcales > Myxococcaceae > Xiheimicrobium. The sequence goes on from JAEUJQ010000067.1 coordinate 5,110, forward strand.
AGGCGAATCCGCCGGTTCCGCACGCAACGGCGGAAGGCGCCTGGCAACTGTTGCCAACACAGCAGCCTGCGCAAGTGCCTGGTCCGCACGCCGGCCCTGCGTCGGGCTGTTGGCATACGCCGCCAGCACAGGTGTCCGTCGGCGCAGTACAGAGCGAGCACGCCACGCCCCCGACGCCGCAGCCCATCGGTGATTGTCCGCTCATGCAGATGGTGCCGAGGCAGCAACCGGTGCAGGTCGTCGGGTTGCAGCCGGCGGGCTGGCACAGGCCCATCGCGCAGGCTTCCCCCGGCGAACACACAGTGCACAACGCCCCGCCCCCGCCGCACATCACCTGCGCGGTGCCTGGCTCACAGGTTCCGGCGGCAGTGCAGCACCCGGCACAGTTGATCGGCCCGCACCCCATGGGTCCGCCGTCGGGGAGGACGCCGGTGATCACGGTGAAGTACGAGAAGTGATCGACCAGCGCCACGACGGCCGAGCCCTCGACTCGCGACCCCGGCACGAGCTGCCAGGCACCGTCGGGCTGGGACGACACCAGGAGCACTGCCTCCCCGGTGTTGCGGAACGGCACCCTGATGGTGACCGGCTGCGAGAACCGTTGGCCGTGGGGTGTGAACGTCCAGACCTCGGCCCGCGAGGTCGCCGACGCGGGGAGCGAGGGCGTTCGAGGCTCGGCGCGCGGCTCGATCTGCAGCGTCGTGTCGCCGCTCACGGCCCCGGGAGGCACCTCGATCGAAGCACCGCTCGGTGAGCTGACCGTGCCACCCGATGAACCCACCACTCCACTGGCTCCGGTGAGAGGTGGTTCCTCAGGGGGACATCCGGCCACCACCACCGCAAGCACTGCGACGCGGACACTGAATCGCATAAAGAACCCCTCCCAACCGCTGACTCAACCACGTCGCGCTGGCGCGAGTAAGGAGCCTGCGGAAGCCGCGGGCTGCATTGCTGATGAGTGACGGCTGGCCCGATCGAGGCGGCGATGACCTGCCAGCAGTGCGGTCGCGGCGTCGGAGTCGAAAGCGGCGCGCTCGAAGGCCTTCAGCGGCAGTCGAGTTTCTTCGACGCAGAATGGAACGCGGTGCGGAGAATCGTCGATGACGGCAGGCGTCATCGGTGTGATATCTGGACGGAGCAGTGAACCTGCCGTGGGAAAGGAACATCATGAGACGGACCTGGGTGCTGGCCGCCTTCCTGAGCGCGAGCGCGCTCGCGGATGTTCCGAGCGACGACGAGGCGCTCGTCTACGCCGGCAGATTCGAGGGAGCGGCCGCCGGATCGGCTGTGAGTGTCTCGGTGTACGACGCTCAGGCCGCTGGGACGGGCACTCTCCTCTGCCCACCAGTCCAGGCCCGAGTTCAAGGGACTGCGTTCGAGGCCCCGCTCACCGGCGTGTGTGCTCGGGCCATTCGCTCGTCGTCAGCCGCGTTCATCGAAGTGACAGTGAACCTCGTCGTCGCGCTTCCGCGCGTGCGCGTGCGAGCCCAACCCTACGCACTGGAGTCAAAGCGGGTGGTCTTCTCGCACATGGGCAAGCGGACAACCGCTCAGGGACTGTACTGCGGCCCTACTGGAGCCACGACTGGCTCATTCTCGGCACAGGCAGGTGCACTGACGGGCTACCGAGCGGCGAAGCTGCTGTGCGAGCAGAGTTGCACATCACCAACGGCGCACCAGTGCACCAACCACGAGGCGCTCACCTCGCACATCATCGGGATGACGGTGCCAGCGGGCTGGGTCATCGGAGCCTACGACCCGCCGGCCACCAGCTACGTTCACCGGGACTGCAGTGGATTCCGAAGTACAGCCGGCGACAACTACGGTCAGACCTGGGGCGGAACGAGCGGTCAATTCGAGTACTCGGGATGTGGCAATAGCGCCCCGATTCTCTGCTGTGACTGAGGCTCACGGACACGCCGCCAGCTCACCGAGCGAATCGGCGTACGCCTGCCGCTCCGCCGGCTCGAGCCGCTCGATGCCCTCACACGCCGGGCCCGACGTCATCAGCCTGAACCGGTACTCGCTTCGCGCGACGCCTTGAGGAACGGGTGCGTCGAGCAGCTCGCGCTGCCGCTCCGACAACCTGCACGACTCCGTCTTCGGCGCGCCCTTCACCATCGCCTGCAACGGGACCGGCAGTTGCTCGAGCCGATCGACCGCGATGGCGACGTAGCGCTCCTCATCGACGCCGGGCAGCGCCACTACCTTGAACGTCTTCTCCCCATTCACGGCGACCCGCCCGGACACGAAGCACGACGGGTGCTGGCTGTTGGGGAAGGTGAGCAGCGCCTCGTCGGCCCACGCGTCGAGCACCACGACGCAGCGCTTGCGGTCGGTCTCGAGCCACAGCTTCGTCGTCATGCCGTCGCAGAGGTCGCCGTTCTTCGTGTCCACCGACAGGCGGACGCGCGGGTCGCGATCGAGCGCGCGGGTGGCGCGACGGCCCTTCGGCGCGATGTCGGCCGCGAAGGACAAGCGCGGGCCGGGGATGACGCGGTCGCCGAGCTCGAGGCTCACCTGAAACTCGGAGCGAGAAGCGTCGATGGTCTCGATGGAGGCGCGCAGGCGACCCGCCGAGCCGGCGGCGCGCTCCGACGCGAGGTCCACCTGGGCGTCGTGCAGCGCGGCTTCGAGCGCGAGCCGTCCCCACCTCGAGCGCGTGCCGCCGAGCGAGCCGTCGTCGAGCACCTCGGTGATGATGACGAGCGGCGGCCCCTTCTTCGCGGCCGCCTTGAGTCGCTCGGCGAGCTTCGACACGGCGCCGGTGAGGGCGGTCTGGAACTCCGTGGTCGCGACGTCGCGCCGCCGCTGCCAGGTCGCGAAGTCCTTCTCTTCGATGGCCGCTCCCGCGCACAGCGAGTCCGCAGAGGCGCCAGCTTTCCAGTCGTAGATGGAGGGCTCGAGCGAGGAGCAGTCGGCCTCGTTGCAGAGGCGCGCGAGCAGCTTCGCGCGGGCCTCGCGCTGGGCGAGCTCCTGCGCGTTGGGCGCGGACTTCGGCACCACCGCGGTCGCCGTACGCCACGAGCCGGCGTTGGGGTTCTGAATGCTGCAGATGGCGTCGGCTGGCCCGGCGGCGAGCAGCGCGAGGAGCAACGAAGTCATTCCGTCATCCTCGCATGGCTCACGGGTCCCTCACGCAGCGGAAGCCGACCATGGGCTGCCACTCCGTCGGGGGCATTCCGTCGGTCTGCCACGCATGAATCCACTGTGGTGGGTACTGATAGTGCCCACCCCGGAAGACCGTGAGCTCGCCCACGGTGTCACTCGTCCACTCCGCGACGTTGCCGCTCATGTCGAAGAGGCCCCACTCGGTGCGGCCCCTCGGGAAGCTGCGCACCGGCGCCGTCGCGACGAAGCCGTCGTTCGAGGTGGGGTTCAGCAGGCCGTCGGCGAGCAGCGAAGCCCTGGTCGCAGGCTTGAGCGCGCGCGCGAAGCTCTGGTCGCCGTAGTTGGCGCGGGTGCCATCGGGTTCATCGAAGCCCCACGGGTAGAAGACCGCCTTGCCGCTCCTGGCTGCATATTCGAACTCCTCGCTGGTCGGCAGCCGGCCGCCTGCCCAGCGGCAGAACGCCTGGGCATCACTTTGGGTCACGCAGTTGGTCGGGTGGTCGAACCGCTCCGTCTTGAAGTTGCAGCGCTTCTCCGGGCTGTCACGCGAACCCACGCTCGAATCACACCCACGGGCGAGCGCGCAGCGCTCGAACTGCTCGCCGGTCGTCTCCGTCTCGGCGATCCAGAAGCCCGAGACCGAGCGGGCCGACAAGACAGGCTCCTCGGGCGTGCAGGCCGGTTTGTCTCGAGAGCAGCCGAACGTGAAGCGGCCTCCCGGCATCCAGCGCCAGACGATGCCGGTGCGTTGGTCCGAGACGGAGTCTCCAGCTTGACGGTCACCGACAGGCGCGCGCGGGGCGATGGGAGTCCCTGCCGGCTCGACCTCAGGCGTCCTGCGGGGCGCGGAGGCACCGCCAGTCTGCAGCGCGACCACCACCTGGCTGAGGTCGAGGCGCTCACCCTTCGCCGCCTTCGCGAGGACGGTGTCCTTCGCGGCCGGTGGATTGAGCTGCGGCGTCTGCTGCCGGCCCCGCAGCGTGGTGCTCATCACCGCGTTGGTGAACGTCACCACCTCGCTCGCGGTCACCGCGCCGTCACCGTCGTCATCGGCCCACCCGCGCAGGGCGCCGAGCGCGAGGTAGCTGAAGGCCGGCCGCTCGAGGTTGGGCAGGGCCCCGGCGAACTGCCGGCTCGTCCCCGCGGTGAGCAGCACGAGCGGCTTCTTCGCCTTCCCGAGCGACTCCTTCTCGGGGAGCGTGGGCATGGTGCCGGTGGCGAGCTGCTGGCCCGAGCCCGACTGTCCCGAGAAGCACGCGTCGAGGACGACGACGACCCGTGCGTGCGGCCCAGCCGAGAGCGCGTCGAGCAGCTTCTGCCGGGGCAGGCTGCGCGCGTAGAGCGAGCGCACGACGTTCTGCGCGTCGGCGCCGACGAGGACGCCATCGCTGCCGTCCTGAGAGGGGGCTCCGTGTCCGATGTAGAGGACCCAGAGCGTGCCGCCGGGCTTCACCTTCTTCGGCAGCTCGGCCAGCGCGTCCTGCACGCCCTCGAGAGTTGCGTCGGTGTCTTGCAGCCAGGTGACCTGCGTCGCCGGGACGCCGCGCGTGGTGGTGAGGTGCCGGTACCACGCGGCGGCGTTCTCCTTCGCGCCGGGCACGTCGGGCAGGAAGGCGTAGTCGGAGATGGAGATGAGGAGCGCCGCGTCCTTCTCTCCGCCACCCTGTTTCGGGAGCGGCGCGTCGATGGACGGCCACTGGGCGAGAGCGGGCATCGACAGGAATGTCAGGAGTGCGAGCCAGCGCATGGCGGCAGTGTGCCTCAACTCGAGCTGGTCAGCGTGACGGAACGCCCGAATCGAGAGAGACTGGAACCGTGACCGCGACGACGCGCGGACGGCTGGCCCTGACCTACGAGGACTATGCGCTCTTGCCGCACGACGGACGGCGGTGGGAGCTCATCGGAGGCGAGTTCCTCCGGTCCCCAGCGCGGACCAGTCAGCACCAGGCCGTCGTGTTCGAGCTCGGCGGCCAGCTCCGGGAGCAACTGCGCAACCGCAAGCTCGCGCGCGTGCTGCCCAGCCCCATCGACGTCATCCTCGACCCGACGAACACGGTGCAGCCCGACCTGGTCGTCGTGAAGTACGCACGGCGCGGCATCATCACCCGTCGTGGCGTCGATGGGGTCCCCGACCTGATCATCGAGGTGGTCTCTCCGAACAACGCGTCGCAGGACCTCGTGCTGAAGCGGCACCTCTACGAGCGCTTCGGCGTCGCGGAGTATTGGGCGGTCGACCCGGACGAGCGGTCGGTGCTCGTGCTGGCGCTCGAGGGTGGCAGCTACCGCGAGGTGTCACATCTGCGCGTGAGCGGGACGGTGCGGTCGCGCGTCTTCCGCTCGCTCAAGGTGCCGCTGGTGGACCTGTTCGCAGAACTCTGAGCGGTCCGACTCGGGCAGAACAGCGGCATGGCCGACCTTGACCAGCGCGTGGTGGACGATGCGGTCTTCAAACGGCGCGGCGGCGATGAGGCGTCGCTTGCCGCGCTCGACCCGCTCGAAGGTGCGGTAGCCGCCGGGGCGCCAGGCGCCGGCTTCGAGGCGCTCGGAGAGCTCCGCCAGCCGCTCACCCAGGCGCGCTTCGTACCCGGCCACGTCGGGCCGGCGGCGCTTGCCCTTCGCTGCCTGCTTCCACGCCGCGTAAAGCCGCGCGAAGACCCAGGGCTGCTGGTCGGCCCCGAAAATTTCGCGAGGCTCGCTCACTTCGTTCACTCGCCTCCGACGCACGCCAACAGCCGTCGTCAGGAATCAGAAAAGCAGAAACCAGAACTCAGCACGTTCATTCGAGAGCTCCACATTCATTCGCTACTGGGCACAGCGAAACCCGCCGTTGTCATCCCTGAGCGACGGAGCGACCCTGTCCCGGTACGAGGAGCGCAGGCTGATCGGTGTGTAGCCCCACCCGCCCCCGCGTAGTTCTTTGGTCTTGGCGTCGTAGTCCGAGGCGGTCCACTCCCAGACGTTGCCGGCCATGTCGAGCAGGCCCCAGCCGCTCACCCCCGCGGAGTACGAGCCGACAGGAGCTGTCCCGGCGTAGCCGTCATCGACCTGCCGCGACACCCAGCCGTTCTCTTCCCACTTCTTCGGGTTCGCGAGCGCTTCCGGACATTTTCTGTCGCAGAAGTTCGCCAGGCGCCCGTCCGGCCGGGCGTCGCCCCAGGGGAAGATGGTGGGCCGGCCCGACTTCGCCGCGTATTCCCACTCCGTCGCCGTCGGCAGCCGCCCGCCCGCCCAGCGGCAGTAGGCGCCCGCCTCTTCCCAGTTGAGGCAATTCATCGGGTGCGCCGCGCGGCCGTTCTTCCAGTTGCAGGTCTTCTGTGCCGTGTCCTGCTCGCGGAGGTTCGCCGCGCAGACGCCTGCCTGCGCGCACTGCTCGAACTGCTTCACCGTCGTCTCCGTCTTCGCCATCCAGAAGCCGGTGACGGTCTGCGTCCGCGCCGGCTTCTCGTCCTGGTCGCACTCGCCGTCGCCCGGCACGCAGCCCTGCGCGAAGGTGCCCGGCGGCATCCACACCCAGGTGATGCCCGTGCGTGGGTCGACTCGCGTGCCCCCGGCCTCCTTGACGTCGGCGCGCTTCAGCTTCGTCGTCACCCGCTGCGCCTGCCCCGCCGCCACCATTCCCGTCCAGCCCTCGCCCGTGTAGCCGTCGCGGCTGATGCTCACCGTGTACTCGCCCGGCGTCAGGCCTTCCGCCTTCCACGGCAACCCGCCTTCCTTGCTGAAGCCCTCCGGCCCCGTCACCCGCACCAGCGCACCTTCAGGCGTGCCCACCACCTCGAGCGACGCCGGCTTCTGGAACGTCACCTCGACGAACGCCACGTCATCGGGCGGGACGTCCACCTCCCGCGTCTGCGTCGCGTAGCCGTCCAGCGTCGCCGTCACCTTCCACCGTCCTGGCACTGCGTCGGGCTTCACCAGCGGCGCCCGCGTCGCCAGCGCCTGCCCCTTCGGGTCCACCAGGTCGAGCCGCGCTCCTGCAGGCGTCGTCTTCACCGTCAGGCTCCCCACCACCGCCTTCACGCCTCCGCTCGTCACCTTCGGGCCGGTGGCCTTCACCTCCGGCGCTGGCTCCAGGTTCGCCTTCGTCCCTCCCGCCGCTCCCTTCAGCCAAACCACGATGTCGCTCAACGGGAAGCTCTGCCGGCCGCCGCTCACCTTCCCCACGACGACCGCGCTCGCCGACTCGGGGTTCAGCGTCGGCGTCTGCACGCGGCCGTTCACCGTGCTGCGCAGCACCGCGTTGCTGAAGCTCGCCAGCTCGCCCGCCGTGATGGAGCCATCTCCATCGTCGTCTGCCCACCCCCGGAGGCCGCCCAGCGCGAGGTAGCTGAACGCGGGCCGCGCCTCGCCCTGCAGGGGACCGGCGAACTGGCGGCTCGTGCCCGCCGTGAGCAGCACCACCGACTTCGACGAGAGCGAGCGCTCCTTCTCGGGCAGCGTCGGCATCATGCCGGTCGCCAACTGGCCGGTGCTGGCCTGCCCCGAGAAGCACGCGTCGAGGAAGACGAAGGTGCGCGCCTGTTTGCCGCGCTGGAGCGTCTCGAGCAGGGCGCTCCTCGGCAGGCTGCGCGCGTAGAGCTGGAGCGTCGTCTGCTGAGCGTCGGCGCCGACGAGCACCCCGTCCTCTCCGGTGTCCGAGGGCGCGCCGTGACCGACGTAGAGCACCCACAGCACGCCGCCGGGCTTGACGAGCTGCACCACCTTCTCCGCCGCCACCTTGATGCCCTCGAGCGTGGCCTCGTTGTCCTTCAGCCAGAGCACGTTGGCAGCCGGCACGCCGCGCGTCTTCGTGAGGTGCAGGTACCAGTCGGACGCGTTCTGCGTCGCGCCGCCGATGTCCGGCAGCACCATGTAGTCCTCGATGCTGATGAGGAGCGCCGCGTCCTTCTCCCCGCCTCCCTGCTTCGGCGTGGAGGTGTCGATGGTCGGCCACTGCGCGAGGGCAGGGCCGGCGACCAGGAGCAGCAGCGAGAGCCAGCGCATGGTCGCAGTGTGCCGAATTCGGCGGCTCGTCACCATGGTACGGTCGCAGCTCGTGCGTTCGCTCCTGCTCGTCACGCTCCTCGCCTCGTCCGCCTTCGCCCAGTGGCCTTCGCTCGCCGTGCCGTTGGCTCCGCAGGGCGGGGGCGAGAAGGACGCGGCGCTCCTCGTCAGCCTCGAGACGTACGCCTTTCTCCCCGGCATTCCCGGCGCCAAAGAGAACGCGGCGGCGTGGTTTCAGCACCTGGTGAAGACGCGCGGCGTGCCGGTGACGCAGGTGACGTGGCTGCAGAACACCGAGGCGGCGCTCGAGAGCATTCGCAAGGAGCTCAAGGCGACGGTGGCGAAGGTGAAGCCCGGCGGGATGCTGTGGGTGGTGTTCATCGGGCACGGCGCGCCCTCGGAAGACGGGAGCGACGGGCTGTTGGTGGGAGCCGACGCGCAGAACGTCATGGAGAGCTTCGCCGCTCGCAGCCTCAAGCGCTCGGAGTTGCTGGCGACGCTCGAGAGCGGCCAGCAGTCGGCCTCCGTCGTGCTGCTCGACGCGTGCTTCTCGGGACAGTCCCCGACGGGCGAACTGCTGGTGAAGGGCGTGATGCCCACGCTGCCGGAGCGCGAGACACAGCTGACGGCGAAGAAGCCGGTGGTGGTGTTGTCCGCGGGCACGAGTCGGCAGGTGGCAGGCGCGCTGCCGGGCAAAGACGTGCCGGCGTTCAGCTACCTCGCGCTGGGCGGCCTGCGCGGCTGGGCCGACGAGAACCACGACGGCAAGGTGACGGCGGGAGAGGTGGTGGGCTTCTCTCGCTCGGTGATGGGCACCACGCTCACGGGGCGCACGCAGACGCCGACGCTGAACCCGGAGTCGGCGGTCAACGTGGTGGTGGGCAAGGCGAAGGCCGGTGAAGAGCTGCCGCTGTCAGACGTGGTGCTGTGGCTGAAGGGAGCGGCTGGAGGGACGAAGGCGAGCCTGGCGCCTGCGCCGGAGGTGAGAGCCCCGGGGCCGATGGTGACGAGCGGAGGCGTCAAGGCAGTGGTGGGGAGCCTGACGGTGAAGACCACGCCCACGGGCGCGCGGCTCGACCTGGTGGACCCGAAGGGGCAGGCGCTGGCGACGAGGGCGCCGCTGGTGAAGTCAGACGCGATGCCGGGCCGCTGGAAGGTGACGGCGACGCTCGATGGGTATGTGAAGCAGACGCGGGACATCGAGGTGCCGGCAGACGACGTCGCCATCATCGAGCTCGCGCTTCAGAAGCCGGCCTCGCTCGAGGTGGTGGGAACGCCCGAGGGCGCGCAGGTGAAGGTGACGGGGCCCGAGGGGTTTCAGAATGAGGGCGGGTTGCCATGGAAGGCGGAGGGCCTGACGCCCGGTGAGTACGTCGTCAGCATCAGCCGGGAGGGCTACTCGACGGAGGAGTGGAGAGGCGTGGTGGCGGCGGGGAAGGCCCAGCAGGTGATGAGAAAGCTCCAGCGGGCGCGAGTCGCCTTGCCAGCGGAGGCGACGCTGCAGCCCGGCACGACGCGCCTCGACTCGAGGACAGGCATCACCTGGGTGTGGATGCCGGCTGGCACCTTCGAGCAGGGCTGTGTGCCCAGCGACAAGGAGTGTCGCGATGACGAGAAGCCAGTGGTGACGAAGACGGTGACAGGCTTCTGGATGGCGAAGACGGAGACGACCGTGAAGCAGTACGAGGCCTGCGTGGCTGAGGGCCGGTGCACCGCCGCGCAGAGCGGCATCAAGAGCGTCGATCAGCACTGCAACTCCAGACAGCGGTTGCTCGACCGTCACGCTGGCTCACCGGACGACCACCCGGTGAACTGCGTGAACTGGGAACAGGCCACGACCTTCTGTGAGTGGGCCGCTGGCCGCCTGCCTTCAGGCACGGAGTGGGAATACGCGGCGAAGTCCGGCCAACCCGTCATCTTCCCGTGGGGCAACAGCCGGCCGCCCGGCAAGGCCAGGTTCGCGAGCATCTGGCTTGACCCGGCGTCGGGCAAGACGCCGGTCTTCACCAATGGCACGTTCCCCGTCGGCTCCTACCCCGCTGGCGTGAGCGCCTGGGGCCTGATGGACATGGCCGGGAACGTCTCGGAGTGGACGGCGACCAGCTACGGCATGGTGGAGGTGGGCGTAGGCGACTGGAGGTCGAAGATGGAGAAGCTGGAGCTCCGCGGGGGTGGGTGGCGCGACGGTGAAGACGTCCTGCGCGCTTCGCTCCGGGTCGCGAGTCCATCGCTCGCCGACGGGGGGCGGGGGTTTCGCTGTGCCCAATAGCGAGCGCTACTGGGCGCAACGGCGGCTGCACTACTCGATGCAGGACTACCTGAGCGCGGCGGAGATCTCCGTCGTGAAGCTCGAGTACTTCGATGGCGAGCCCTTCTGCATGGCCGGAGGCACGCCGGAGCACGCGGCCATCGCCGCCGAGACGACGATTCGCCTGGGCTCGAAGCTGAAGAGCTGGGAGACGCGCGAGTTCCGGCCCGGCGAGTCGGTGCTGATTCCAGGGGTCGGCGTCACCTTGAGCGTCGACGACTTCTACGGCGCGGTCGCCCTGAAGCCCACCTGACGGAACGTCACCGCTGCTGGAGCGACGGCTTCACGCCCCCCGACGTCGGCAGCGTCTTCGACTTCGCCAGCGCGTCTTCGACGAACTTCGTGCGCTCGTCCGCCGGAGGGTGTTTGCCGATGACGCCGCCCTTCGGCAGCTTCGCGAGCAGCTTCTTGTACTCGCCCACGTCGTAGCCCGCGTTCGCGATGAGGCGCGCGGCCTCGGCGTCGGCCTCGAGCTCCGCCTCTCGCGAGTACGCGTTCGTGAGCAGCGCGTCGGCCTGCTCGTCCACCAGCGTCACCAGCGCGTCGACGTTCACGCCCTTCTGCCCGAAGTCGATGAAGCCGTTGCTCGACTTCTGCAGCAAGCCCTCGAACGCCTTCGCGGTGGACTCCAGCCGCGCGCGCGCCATCGACGACAGGCCCGTCTCGTCGCCCAGCGCCTTGATGAACGAGCCCGCGCACTCGCGCGTCTTCTTCGCGCGGTAGTCGTGCAGCGCGTGCCGGCCGGTGACGTGGGCAATCTCATGCGCCAGCACTCCCGCGAGCTGCGCCTCGTTCTCGCACTGCGCCAGCATGCCCTTCGTCACCAGCACGACGCCGCCCGGCGCCGCGTACGCGTTCGGCTGCTCGTTCTTCAGCACTGCGAACGTCCACGGCAGCGACGGCCGGCTCGACTGCGCTGCCAGGTTCTTCCCGACCGTGTTCACGTACGTCGTCAGCTTCGCGCCCTCGTCGGTGAGTGACGCTGCGTTCATGGACGGCAGGTCGTCCGTCCGTGCGCCCGGCGGAGGCGTCACCACGAGCCCGCCGAGCTGCTGCACCCAGCGAATGGCCGTCGCGCCGCCGATGGCCCGCTCCTCGTCCCACGCCACCTCGTTCTTCTCGATGGCGTCGCACGAGGCCTTGCGCTTCTCGAGCTCCTGCAGGCGCGACGCGAGGTCCTTCCCTTCCCGCGCGAGCGCGAACCAGTCGTCGAGGTTCTTCGGCATCGTCTTGCAGCCACTCACCGCGACCGCGAGCAGCACGAGGAGCAAGCGAGTCATGGCGCACCTCCCACCACGACCTCGAGGCCTGCGTCTTTCGCGTGCGCCGCGAGCCGCTCGTCCGTCACCGAGCGCGCGATGGCCTCGCTCACGAGCAGCTGGTCGTACGCCGAGAAGTACACCTTCTCCTTCGAGTATGACGTCGCCGCTTCGGTGAAGGCCCGCACGCCGGCGCCCGAGGAGACGAAGGCCTCGACGTCCACCGGAGCGCCACCGTCACGCGCGGTGAGCTCCTTCTGCGGCGGCGTCTCGGACAGCGCGGCCCGCAGCACGAAGCCGTCGCCCTTCGCCGTCGTCACCTTGTGCCACCTCGGGTTCGCGGAGTCGGGGCCGTGCCACTCCACCGTCGCGCCCGGCTGCAGGATGACGAGCACCTCGCCCGTCGGCCCGGGCGCCTTCTGCACGCGGGCGTTGCGGGTGCGGATGAAGAAGGTCGGCTCGGCGAGCGCGACGAGGGACACCAGGAGTCCGGCGAGCAGCGGTGGTCTCGACATGGGCGCCGAGGATTCACGCATTCGCCCGGCCGGGCAACTCACTTCGCGAGCGCGTCGATGATCTCCAGCACCTGCCCGTAGTTCGACAAGGTGCGTGTCGGCTTCACCTGCTGCGCGCCCTGCTCGAAGACGCTCGCCGCGTGCCGGCGCGTGATGGCGTTCGACGAGACGATGTCGAGGCGCTCGCGGTACTCGGTGGACACGTACGTGCCGTACTCCGCCCACGCGTCGTGGCAGCCGAGCTCCTTCGCGATGGCGATGTCCTTCTTCACCGAGTCGCCCACCACCAGCACCTCGTGCGGTTGCATGCCGTAGGTCGAGAGGATCTTCCTCAAGCCCGCCGCGTTCGGCTTCTCGTGGTCGCGCGGCAGCTCGACGACGGGGCACGCCGGCTTGTACGCGCCCTTCTCCTGCTTCTGCAGAATGTCCGGAGCCACCAGCGCCTCGCCGTCAGGCCCCGCCGGGAAGGTGAAGCCCGGCATCGTGTACATCGACGTCAGCAGCACATCGACGCCGAGCCGCCGCACGCGCTGCTCCGCCGGGTTCCTCGGCGCGTCGGTCAGCGCCACTACCGGAAGGCGCCGCTCCTTGAGCGCGGTGAGCGTGTCCATCACGCCCTTGTAGGGCTTCAGGTACTTGCGCCGCGCCTCCGAGAACGCCGAGCGCGCCGGCTCGATGACGAGCTTGTCGAAGCTGCCGAAGTCGGGGAACTCCTGGAACAGCGACGACTCCTGCAGGGCGAACGGGTACTCGTTCGACTCGTACTTCGTGTACACGGCCTTGAGCGACTGCACGACTCGCAGGCGAGGCAGGCTGGTCGCGCGCACCACCGCGTCCACCATCGCCTCGACCGCCGGCACCACGTAGTCGATCCACGAGTACAGCGTGTTGTCCATGTCGGTGACGACGAGTCGAATGGCCATGGCGCGCCCGTAAACCGCACTCGCCGCGCGCCGTCCACGCTCCTGGAGTCCGCGCTGCTCTTCTCGAACGGTGCCTCGTCCTCCTGCTCGTACAGCATCCCGGGCGCCGGGAATGTCGCGCGGCTCAACCTGCCCGGACCCGCGGCCGGGTATGGTCGGTCTGTGATGCGCACGACCGCTCTGTCCGTTCTCTTCGTTCTCGCGGGCTGCGCGCCCACCACCATCGAGGTGAAGGACCGCCGCCTCGCCACCACCACGCCCGTCGGCGTCGACTCGACGAGGGTGTGCAACGGGCAGCCCTTCGGCTCGGGCACCATCGACTTCGGCAAGGACCTGAAGGAGGCCGGCATCGACCTCTCGCAGGGCTGCATCGCGTCGGGGTCGTTCGAGCTCGTAGCCGAGTACAGCGACATCGGCCCCGGCACGGGCTGCTCCGCGGCGACGGGCTCCGTCACCCTCACCGGCCTCGCCATCGAGGCGACCTGCACGAAGGGGCTCGAGCGGCAGTCGCTGCGCACGTCGTGCACCTCGAGCCGCCTCGAGGTCGCCGACGGCACCCAGGTCTTCACCGCGCTCAACGCCTGCCTCGACGAGGTGGAGCGCACGCAGACGGAGCCGTTCCGCAAGCTCATCAACGCATGCAAGCCGACGAAGCTGACGCTCACCGCCGAGGGGTTCTGCTCGGCCGACGTCTGCTTCAGCGCGAAGCTGCTGCTGGGCGTGGCGACGAAGAACGTCGTCGTGCAGCTCGGCGACGGGTGCCCCTGAGGCGCGGGCCTGCTACCGCTCCGGAGCCGGGAGGTGGACCACCACCTCGACGTCGTCGCGCAGGGTGTCGGCAGGGCTGACACCAGCGTCGGGCACCAGGGTCGAGACCTTCTTCGCCAGCCCCTCGAAGGCGCCCTTGAAGAAGACGATGCGTGGCCTGGTCTTCAGGCTCCTCACGAACGGGTACCGCACGACCGACGCACCGGCGGCCTCGATCTGATCCGCGACCTCGGGGGCGCCGAAGAACCCCACGCGGGGAAGACCGACGCCGATGCTGACCACCGTCGCGTCGCCGACACCGTCCCAGACGACGACGACCGCGTGCCGGTTCGCGGGGCTGAAGAACACGTCGAAGGAGCTGCACGTCGCGAGCGCGCCCAGTCCGTCGCCAAACGAGGTCAAGACGGTGCTCTTTGTGCCCTCGCGCGTGACGACGAGCGCCCAGCCCCGGTCGGGCGCGCGCGGGTCGGCCTCGACGTCGATGGTCGCCTTGCCGTCGGGCGAGGTGCGGCTGGCTGGCCCGAAGGCCGTCAGCGGGTGCGCCTTCAGCCAGGCATCGAAGCTGGGGACCTGGCCGGCGAGCGGCTTCTTCGGGTCGTAGTCGAGCGTGCCGAGGCGCTCGGTGCACGTGCCGCTGCGGACCGAGAACGGGCAGAGCTGGACCTCTCGAGTCCGCTCTTCCACGCTGAGGTAGACGAACGTTCTGCCGTCGTCCGCCCAGCCGAGGGGCTCGATGCGGGCCGCTGCCGCGGTGGCGGCGCTCAGCAGGGCGGCGACGAAGACCTGGTTCATGGTTGCCCCCCGAGCACCGACGCCCCGAGGGCGATGACGAACTCTGCCTCGGTCGCCCAGGTGAGCTCTTCCACCGAGGCGCCGCCGGGGACCAGCGCGGCGATGCGCCGGGCCTCCTCGAGGTCAAAGGAGCGGGCGTAGACCACCGAGGTCTCGCGTGCCTTCTTCGCCACGCCGGTGGACTTCACGCTCACGTAGCCCGGACTCAGGGCTCGCGTGACGGCGGGCACCGCGCCCTGCGTCGACGCATCGGCCAACACCTGGGCCTGGGGGAAGCGCGCGTTCATGATCACCACGCGGGCAGGCCGGGGCTCGCGACCCGGCGGTTGGAGGAGCCACGCCACGCGCTTCAGGCCGCCTGACCAGAACACCCGCACGCGCGGGTCCAGCCGACCCGAGACGACGACGGGTTGCTTGCACCAGCTGCCCTCACAGACGGAGAGCTCGAGGGTCGTCGGGGGCGCCGTCCAGGTCCGGCCGCTCCAGCGGCCCGGGTCCTTCCCCGGGCGCACCACGACGGAGGCCCGCTTGTTGGGGAGGGAGGGCGTCTCGCTGGCTGATGATTCGATCCACTTCTCGACCGGCGGCGTCGTGTCGACCTGGCAGGGCGCCTTCACGCTGCACCAGGCAATGACCGACCCCTCCTGGTGGAATCCGAACGAGTCTTCCGACCGGTAGAAGAACGAGTCTTTCGGTTCGCGGAATCTCGGGGCGTCGGCAGGCCACTCGATGAGCAGCACGCCCGCGTCCTGGGCCGAGGCGAGCGCGGAGCAGAGCACGGCGAGGGTCGCGATGAGGGGGCGCATGGGAAGGGAGCAAAGCACGGCGCTGCGGCTCCGATTCAGGGCCGTGCCGCGCGCTGGCGTTCGGCGCCGAAGCGGTCGAACACGACCTCACAGAAGTGCAGGAAGGCCGTCTCGTGCAGGCCGGCGAGGTGCTGGGCTGCGTCGAGCGCCCGGCGCCGGTGCGTCGCCGTCCATCGGGCCTGAGCGCCACCCCGACGGTGAACCTCGCCGACCAGCGCGCCGAGGAAGCGCGCGTACGGCTCGAACGCGTCGGCAGGAATCTCGTCGACGCCCAGCTTGTCTTCCTTCGGCGACAGTCGCGTGATGACGACGGGCACGCGCCCGAGCCGCGCTGCCCCGAACACCGCCGGAGGCCGCGGCAGCACCCGACGGACCACCTCCACCAGGCGGTCCGCCGAGGGCGCGGCGAGGTCTGCAGGTGAGCCGCGGAGCTCCTTCACCTCGAGGAGCCACGGGGCGGTGTCGCCGCGCACCAGCACCAGCAGCCGTTCGACGCCGAGGGAGCCCGTGCCCGCGAGCCGCCGGGTCACGTCCAGCACCTCGAGCGCCGTCGCCTCGAGGGCCACACCCGATGCGCGTCGCCACTGCTCGAGGGCCGCGGGTAGCCGCCTCGTCACGCTCGCTGGCGCCGGCGGTGTCTTCTCCAGCGAGCGCACGAGCCGGCCCTGCGCGTCGACCTTCTTCTTCAGCACCGTCACGGGCGGCAGCGCGTTCACCTCGGCGACGAGGGCCCTCACGAAGGCCGGCGCTCGCACCGTGCCACCGGCGAGCCCGACGGCGTGCCCCTCGAGCATCGCGTGCGCGAGCGTCAGCACCTTCACGCCCGAGACCCGCAGCTCGTCGCGCGCCAGCAGCGTCGAGGTCAGCAGCCGCAGCACGTCGAACGCGATGGGACCCTCGAACGTCTCGTCGAAGTCGTTCACGTGAAACGTGACGCCGCCCTTCGAGCGGAAGACGCCCACGTTCTCGAGGTGGAGGTCGCCCACGAGCGTGCCCACGCCAGGAACGCCCCGGAGCAGCCTCGGCTCCCGCGCCAGCGCCGTGGCCCACAGCGGTGACGCGCCCCGCAGGAACGCGAACGGCGAGCGCGACATGCGCCGCCACTTCCGCTCGAGCAGCGCTGGCCGTCGCCCGAGGCGCGCTGCATCTGCGTCGAGCTGCGCCTTCGTGAGCTTGTTCACGACGCCCCCTTCGAGCTGCGTTTGCGCTCCACCCGCTCGACGACGGACATCCGCCCGAGGCCCTCGGCGCCGGCCGTCGCCCAGGAGGCGAACACGCGCTGTTGAGCCTCCGCGAGGGAGTAGCACCGGTCGGCCATCACCGGGTCGTCGAGGCGTACGAGGCGGTCGCCCCAGCGCTCGGCCAGCGCCGCGATGGTGTCAGGGCCGAGGGCCTCTGCTGCTTCGCGCGTCTTCGGCTCGAGCAGCAGCAACGCCTCGTCCCACCGGCGGTTCGCGGCAGCCATGTGCGCCCGGCCGCTCTGGGAGTGCACGTCGAACGCGGGCTCTTCACGGTCGAGCAGCTCGTCGTAGAGGTCGAAGAGCGCGACCCGCCAGTCCGTCGCGAGGGCCCGCTCCGCAGGACCGCCCAGGCGCTCGAGGTCGAAGGAGGGGCTCTGGTCGGACCACCGGGGCAGCAGCGCGCGCTCCGACGCCTGCTCGATGATGGCCTCGAGGGCGGCGCGCAGCTCCAGTGCCGCCGTCTCGAGCAGCGAGCGCGCGCGGGCGGCCAGGCTGGAGAGCGGCTCGGGCGGCGCGTCGAGCGGCACCCCGGAGCGTCGGTCCTCGAGGGCCTGGTTGCGGTGCTGCTCATCGACGGCGTGCAGGACGAAGCGGCGCCGTGAGTGCAGCGCGTGTCCCAGCCGGCCCACCTGCTCGACGAGCGCCGCCGTGTACTCGTGGGCATCGTCCCGCTCAGCCGCGCGACGGAGGGCCCCGAGCGCGCGCCGGAGGTGGCCCCGCGCCGCGTGCAGCTCGCCCAGCCGCGTCCACGCCTCGTGCGGCCGCCAGCAGTCGCGTGACTGCACCGCGAGGGTGAGCTGGCCGATCGCATCGTCCCAGCGCTCCTGCTTCACCGCGAGGCGGCCGAGGTTGAGCCGCGCGTCGCCGTACCAGTGATGTCCCCGCACCGCGCGCTCGAGGGCGGCCCGGCCTCCCTCGAGGTCGTCGCCGACGACGCCCAGCAGCCACCCGAGCGTGTTCCAGGCGGCCCGGTCGTCGGGCCGGCGCTCCGTCCACGCGCGCACTCGAGGGAGCGCCTCGCCGCCCCGGCCCCTCGCTGCGAGCGCGTTGACGACGTTCACGAGCACGCGCACGTCGCTCGTCCCGAGGTCGAGCGCGCGCTCGAGCTGGGCGAGGCCCGCGTCCCACTCAGTCGGCCGGGCGGTGGTGCGGAGGAAGCCGGACAGGTTGAGCGCGTCGAGGTGCCCCGGCTCGACGCGGAGCAGCTCGTCGAGCGCGCGCAGGGCCGCGTCCGCGTCGCGTCGTCGCCACGCCTCGTCGGCCTGCTGCCAGAGTCCGGTTGACGCCACGCCGTCACTCTAGTCAGTCGTCGCGGTCGGCCGGATGTCATCGCGCTCCCCAGCGAACCGCCCTCCGCCCGCGGCGGTCGCCAGTGAGCAAAGCTGCTGTCGTTTGTCCGCCAGGCAATCGACAGGTCGTGGTCTACCCCTGTTGCACACCAGCGCCTCCCGGGTGTCCACTGCAGGTGACATTGGCCGCGACCTGAATTGCCGTACACCCCCTCCGATGCGTCCCTTCCTTCACCTCGCGCTCTTCCTGTCCCTCGTCGCCTGGGGCTGCACCTGCACGCCCCGCAAGCCCGTCACCGAGACCCTCAAGAAGGAAGGAGAGGCGTGCGCCAGTGACGACAGCTGCGAGACGGGCCTCTGCGACGGCGTCTCTCCGGTCTGCGTGCGCAAGTGCTCGGTGGGCTGCAAGAGCGACGAGGTGTGCACGCAGCTCACGGTGGGCCGCTTCTCGTGTCAGCCGGACCGCCGCCAGCTGTGCCAGGCGTGCCTCCTCGACAGCGACTGCCCGTACCCGGCCGACAAGTGCATCGTGGTGAACGGCGAGCGCGTGTGCGGCCGTGACTGCGCCTTCGACCAGTCGTGCCCTTCCGGCTACGTGTGCGTGAACGGTCGGGGCTCCGACGGGCAGGCCAAGCCGCAGCAGTGCTCTCCGATGGTGGCCAGCTGTGCCTGTCTCGCGCGCGGCGACCTCATGCAGCCCTGCGGCAACGCGAATGACGCGGGCGTCTGCATCGGCGTGAAGACGTGCGACCTCGTCACCAACTCCGTCACCTGCAACGCACGCACGCCGGCGCCCGAGGCGTGCAACGGCCAGGACGACGACTGTGACGGCCAGGTGGACGAGGGCGGCAATCGGGTGACGTGCGGCGTGGGCGCCTGCCAGCGCACGGTGGACAGCTGCCCCGACGGCAGCGCCACCATGTGCGTGCCGGGCATGCCCATCACCGAGCTCTGCAACAACGTGGACGACGACTGCGACGGCACCGTCGACAACGGCTTCCCCATCGACAACGACCGGAACAACTGCGGTGGCTGCGGCGTGGTGTGCATGCTGCCGAACGCGACCCCCACCTGCTCCTCGCGCATGTGTCAGGTCGCGCAGTGCAACATGGGCTTCGAGAACTGCGACGGGCTGCACCCCAACGGCTGCGAGGTCGAGACGGCGACCAACGCGATGCACTGCGGGCGCTGCGGCAACTCGTGTACGCGGCCGAACTCCACCGCGACGTGCGTGGGCGGCATGTGCCAGTTCCAGTGCGCGGCGGGCTTCCACGACGTGAACGGCGACCCGATGGACGGCTGCGAGTACGCGTGCACCTTCATGTCCGCGACGGACCTGCCCGACCTGTCCTTCGTGGACGCGAACTGCGACGGCATCGACGGCGAGGTGATGAACGGCGTCTTCGTCTCTCCGAGCGGCGCCGACTCGAACCCGGGCACGAAGGCGCAGCCGAAGCTGACGGTGGCCGCGGGCGTGACGGCGATGGTGACGGGCGGCAAGCGGGACCTCTACCTCGCGGCGGGCACGTACCAGGGCTCGCTGCTCCTCACGGGCGTCTCGGGGCTCAACGTGGCGGGCGGCTACCACCCGATGACGTGGCGGCGGGCAACGACGAACACCGTCACCGTCCAGGGCGGCGCGCGGGCGCTCGAGCTCGACTTCGCGAACAACCTGCTGGTGCAGTCGATTCGCTTCGAGGCGGGGCTGGGCACGCCGTCGTCGTACGGCGGCTTCATCAAGGACTCGCAGGGCGTGACGCTCGAGGCGCTCGAGCTGCGCGCGGGGAATGGCGCGCCCGGGCAGGACGGCCTGCCGGGAGACGGAGGCACTCCGGGCGACCCGGGCACCGACGGCCGCAGCGGGTGTGGCGGAGTCAACTTCACGAACCCGTTGTCGTGCGCCATCTGGGGCAGCTGCACGTCTCCCTCAGCCGGCACGGGAGGCGCCAGCGCGTGCGGGAACCCGGGCGGAAACGGCGGCACGCCGGTCTGGGGCCTGTCGAGCGGCGCTGGCGCGATGGGGAGCGGCGCTGTGAACGGGGGAGCCGGCGGTGTCGGGGTGAGCGGGCAGATCGGGCGCGGCCCGGCGCCGAACGCGTCGAACGGCACTGGAGGGAACGGCGGCATCCCCGGCAGCCCGGGCCCCGCGGCGCCTGCGGGCAGCTTCTCCGCGAACGGCTTCGTGCCTGGCTCTGGGCAGCCGGGCACGCAGGGGGCTCCGGGTCGCGGCGGGGGCGGGGGCGGCGGTGGCTGCGGGGGCGCGGAGGCGGTGTCGGGCTGTCAGAGCTTCGGGAGCGGCGGCGGCGGTGGCGGCGGCGGCGGGTGCGGCGGCCTCGGAGGTCGCCCCGGGCTCGGCGGAGGGGCGTCCATCGGCGTCTTCCTCTCAGCGTCGCAGGTGACGGCACGCAACGTCGTGGTGACGGCGGGCACAGCGGGGCGCGGAGGGAACGGCGGGACCGGCGGAGGCGGCGGCGGCGGCGGGAACGGTGGCGCCTCTCCGTACGGAGGCAACGATCCACTCGGCAACGGGCGCGGTCAGGGCACCGCCTGCGTGGGTGGTGTGGGAGGCGCAGGTGGCCCGGGCGGGCAGGGCGGGCCCGGCGCAGGGGGCTCTGGCGGCGCGTCGTACGGGCTTGTTCGGAGCTCGACCTCGACGTGGTCGATGATGGGCTCCTCGCTCGTCACCGGCGGCACCGCCGGCGCCGCGGGAATGTCTTCCGGCAACCCGGGCCAGCCGGGCGCGCAAGGCACCCAGCTCACGTTCTGACTGACGCTTCGGCCGCGGGCAGACACACCCAGGTCGGACAGTCGGAATTGGAGAGCCGCAGCAGAGCTGGCCGTCTGCGAACCGCTCGGCGAAGCGCCGGAGCGGAGGTCAGGAGGCCGGGGCGGGCTTGCGGCGTGGAGAGAGGCCCGGAGCGACAGCGCGGCGACGTCAAAGCGATACGTCGGCTGTCTCGTTTTGACGCGTTCTTGCCGTCAATCGTTGACATGCGACGTACAGCCATTGACGACCGAGCGCATCCGGATTCAGGGCGGTCGCCTCAAGCCCTATCCACTCCGGTCGCCGGAGCCTCATGATTGACCATGCGGACAGCACACCTCGTGACCCAGCGAACGAGGGTGCTGCGTGAGTCCCGGCAACTGGACTCGAGCGCAGGGGTCGTGTCGCCAGCCGTGCTGCTGCGTCGCTGTCTCGTTTAGACGCGTTCTTGCCGTCAATCGTTGACATGCGACGTACAGCCATTGACGACCGAGCGCATCCGGATTCACGGACCCAACTGCACGCGGGCTGCGGGTCGCCTCGACGACGCCGTTGCTGATGGGGAGCCCTTGTCCCCGCGCGGCGATGGACCATCCGAAGCTGGACGAGGGGCGTGCTCGAGGCCGCCGACCTCGCCCTCCGCGACTTCCGCTCCAACATCGTGGCGCTTCGGCGTGCAACAGCAGGCGGCTCTGCGTGCGCTGCTCACCGACCTCGAGCGCGCTCTCTGCCTCTGGCGAACGCGGCCCCGCTACTCACGCTCCTCACTCCTTCGGGAGCGCGCGCAGCACCGCCTTGCCGTCTTTGATGACGACCTTGAACTCGACGCTCTTCGCGTTGTGCTGCTTCATCAGCGTCGGCACCTGGGAGCGCAGCGTCGTCGCGACCGAGTCGAGGGACAGCTTCGAGGTGTCCTCTCCGCACCGCTTCTTCGCCATCAGGTACGCGTCGTAGATGGCCTTGATCTTCTGCTCGTTGAGGCCACCGTCGGAGCCGACCGGCGCGGGGGGCTTCGACGGCGCCTGCGCCGCTGGTCTGGGCGCCGGGCTCGAGCCGGTGACGGCGGGCGGCCGGGGCGCCGACGGGTTCGGCTTGAGCGCCGGGTTCGTCCCGGTGGGCAGGGGCGCAGTGATGGCGGGCACTCCACCCGGCGTCAACGCCGGCTTCCCGCCCGTTGGCGTCACGTTCGGCACCAGCGGCTTGATGGACGGGATGGCCGGCGCCACCGCGGGCGCGACCGCTGGCGCCACCGCCGCCGCCGGCTTCGAGACGGCCTGCTCCGCCGCGGCCATCGCGCTGTCGAGGTCATCACCCTCGTCGAGATCCGAGAGGTCCAGGTCCTCGTCGATGTGGAAGTCGTCGTGCCCCTCGCCCGCCTTCGTCTTCTTCTTCCGCTCTTCGAGGTGGCGCTTCGCCTTGAAGAGGTCGCGCTTGTAGGTCCCCGCCTCGATCTCCTGCAGCGAGCGCTCCCACAGCCGCTCGAACGTCTGCACCCGCTGCTGCAGGTTCTGAATGCGGAACTTCACCGGCGTGGAGTTCACGAAGGTGTTCCGCAGCGCCTGCATGCGCTTCTTGAGGGCGTTGTGCTGCACCGTCGGCGGCCGGCGCTCCTGACCGAGGAAGTACTGCTCGTACATCGCCTTGAGCTCCATGAGCTCGACCTCGATCTCCGCACACTCCTTCTGGGCGTTCTCGGCGTCTCCGAGCTTCGTCCCCGACGTCCGGCCGCCGGGGGCCGTGTTCAACGCTGCTGGCACGGACGCGAGCCTAGCCCAGCGAGGCCCTCAAACGAACCGCTCGACGGCGAAGAATGCGCGGGTCGTCCCGCAACCAGCCTCAACGCTGGTGCGTGGATCATCAGTCGCGCGCAGTTCCTGCGGGCATGAGCCGCTCTCATTGCTGGTGCGCCCCCTCGTTCAGCCGTCGCCGGCAGCGCCACTTTCCATGCTTTTCACGGCCTGACGCAGCGCTAGGGTGCCGCCCGAAACGGAGAACGAAAGGCTCACATGACCAGGGCGACCGGCTTTTCCCCGCAGGACATCAGAAACGTCGTGCTTCTCGGCCACGGCGGCTCAGGCAAGACGACGCTCGCGGAGGCGCTGCTCTTCCGCTGCGGCGCGATCACCCGCATGGGCTCGGTGGAAGAGGCGAGCACCACGGCTGACTTCGAGCCCGAGGCGAAGGCGCACAAGCACTCCATCACCTCGGCGATGCTGTTCGCCACTCGCGAGGGGCGCGAGCTCAACATCATCGACACGCCGGGGCACCCCGACTTCGTGGGCCAGGCGCTGGCGGCGCTGCCCGTCGTCGAAACGGCCCTCATCGTCGTGAACGCCGGAGCCGGCATCGAGTTCAACACCCGCCGCCTCTTCCAGGCCGCTGGCGAGGCCGGGCTCGCGCGCATGGTGGTGGTGAACAAGATGGACGCCGCGCCCGAGAAGCTGCCGCAGCTGGTGAAGGACCTGCGTGAGGCGTTCGGCGCCGAGCTGCACTGCCTCAACCTGCCCTCGAAGGGCGCCACCGACGTGGTGGACTGCTTCGACGACGAGGCCGGGCAGACCGACTTCGGCAAGGTGGCCGAGGTGCACCGCGAGCTGCTCGAGAGCGTGGTGGAGATCGACGACGCCGAGCTCGAGAAGTACCTGTCGGGTGAGAAGATTCCCCTGCCGCGGCTGCGCGAGGACTTCGTGAAGGCGATGACGTCGGGCCACGTGGTGCCCATTCTCTTCGTCTCGGCGAAGACGCAGGCTGGCATCGACGACCTGCTGCACGTGCTGGTGGAAGAGGCGCCCAGCCCGGTGGCCGGCCGCGCCCGCCGCTTGAAGAAGGGCGACGAGCTGGTCGAGGTGCCCTGCGACGCCGAGAAGCCGTTCCTCGCCCACGTCTTCAAGGTGACGCACGACCCGTTCCTGGGGCAGCTCGCGATGCTGCGCATCCTGCAGGGCAAGCTCGGGCCCAACACCTCGTTCATCTGCGGCGCCGACAAGAAGCTGCGCAAGGCGGGCCACGTGCTGAAGGTCGAAGGCCGCGAGCGGCCCGAGATGGAGAGCACCGCGATGGCGGGCGACCTCGTCGCGCTGGCGAAGATCGATGACGTGCACGTCAACCAGGTGCTGCACGACCCCTCGCTCACCAACGACTTCGCGCCGCCACCGTCGAAGTACCCGACGCCGATGGTGTCGCTCGCGGTGGCAGTGAAGAACCGGCAGGACGAGGTCAAGTTCGGGCAGGCCCTCACGCGCATGGCCGAAGAGGACCCGACCTTCCGCGCCGGCGTCGACCCCGCGACCAACGAGACCATCGTCTCGTGCCTCGGCGACCTGCACCTGCGCGTCTCGCTCGAGAAGCTGAAGAACCGCCACCGCGTCGATGTGGAGACGAAGCAGCCCACCATCGCCTACCGCGAGACCATCACGGCGCGCGCCGAGGGCCACTACCGGCACAAGAAGCAGACCGGCGGCGCCGGCCAGTTCGGCGAGGTCTTCCTGCGCATGGAGCCGCTGCCCCGCGGCTCGGGCCTCGTCATCGAGGACGAGGTGTTCGGCGGCGCGATCCCCACCCAGTACATCCCCTCGGTGGAGAAGGGCATTCACGACGCCGTGACGAAGGGCACGCTCGCCGGCTTCCCCATCGTGGACGTGAAGGTGACCATCACCGACGGCAAGAGCCACCCGGTGGACTCGAAGGACATCGCCTTCCGCACCGCCGGGAAGTTCGCCGTGCGCGACGCCTACGAGAAGGCGCGGCCGGTGCTGCTCGAGCCGGTGGTGACGATGGAGGTCTCGGTGCCCGAGGCGAACGTCGGTGACGTGACCGGCCACCTGAAGCTGCACCGCGGCCGCGTCATGGGCATCGAGCCGATGCAGTCGGGCTTCTCGCTCGTGCACGCCCAGGCTCCGCTGGCCGAGGTCTCGGCGCTCTCCACCCAGCTCGTCAGCGCCACCGCGGGGCAGGGCTCGTTCGTGATGGAGTTCGCGCACTACGACCTCGCGCCAGAGGGCCTCGCGAAGAAGCTCGCCGCGAGCCGCAACGTCGGCAAGGAGTCCGAGGAGGCCTGAGCCGCCCGGCCACCGCGCCGGGACAACAGACGAGTCGTGACCCGAGGCGCGCGGGTGGAGTCGTTCCTCCGCGCGTCTCGCGTGTTCTCGGGGAGGTCGTGTGTCTCATCACCGTGCGCCGTTCGCGGCCGTTTCCTTCGCCGTGCTCCTCGTCGCCCGGGCCGCCTTCGCGGGCGAGCCGGAGGACGACAAGGACCAGGACGCCGAAGACGCCGCCATGCTCGAGAAGCTGCTCGGCGGCAGCACCGCCGGCGCGCCGCCCGAGGTGAAGGCGGTGATGAAGAAGATGCAGGACGGCGACGACCTGACGCCCGCCGAGGAGCGCACGCTGCAGCAGTGGATGATGAAGAAGTCGGGCCAGCAGGTGCCCTCGAAGTCGAACACCGTCGACGAGCTGCCCTTCGACGCGCCCGCGCAGTGTGTCGGGGCGACGCAGACGAAGGCCCTGGCCGACGGGCCGTGGAAGACGCTGTCGGCCGAGCTGAAGAAGACGTTTGCGGCGAAGCTGGGGCCGAAGCTGGTGGCGCAGCTCGACGCCACCATCGCGAAGGCGAAGCGGCCGGTGGACGTAGCCGACCTGGGGGCGGCGCTCTTCATCGGCGGGGCGTTCCACGGAGCGGGCTACGTGCTCCTGGTGCACCTCGGGAAGGTGCCGGGCGACCACGTCGCGCTGTCGCACCTGGGGCTCGTGCTCGCGGCGGTGGGGCGCGCGAAGGACTCCGTCGCGGTGCACCTGCGCGCGGCGGCGGCGACGAAGGCCGCGCTCGTACGTACGAACACCGGCCACGCGCTGCTGCGCGCCGGAGACTGCGCCGCTGCCCACGCGGCCTTCGACGTGGCCGAGGCGAGCGTGCCCACCTACGGGCCGATGTTGTCGGGCCAGGCGATGGTGGCGGCGCTCGAGGGCCGCGACGCCGATGCCATGAAGTACCTGCGCGCCTCGCGCCGGCAGGGGCACTCGCCGGCGACCGAGTCGGTGGTGTCGGAGGCGGTGGACGAGACCGAGCGCCGCCCGTCGCCGCAGCCCGCGCCCGAGGCCTCCCCTGACCGCCGCGTCTGGTGGCCGCGGGTGACGCCCATCACCGTGCCGATGCCGCCGGTCGGCGTGGGCATCGACCAGCTCGTCGGCAACCTCAACCTGGGCACCGAGTGGCTCGTCGCGCGCAAGCAGGAGCTCGACAGCGCCGCGAAGCGCACCCAGGCCGCCGTCGACGCGGTGAAGGCCGCGCGCACGGCTCAGGCGCAGCGCGTACGGCTGGGGCCGTCGGTGACGCTGCCGATGCCCGACGGGCCGGCGGTGTCGGCGTTCTGGGCCGCATACCGCGACTACGACGAGGGCATGCGCGCCCGCACCGCGGCGATGAAGCAGGCGCTCGACCCGACGATGAAGGACCTGGGCTTCCGCTACGGCCAGTCGCTCAAGCAGCAGGCCGACGAGACGCGCAGCCGCTGTGGCCCGAAGGCCTCGCCCGAATGCATCGAGGCGGTCGGCTTCGAGTTCTGCCAGCGCCGCAAGTCGCTCGCGTCGTTCGCCGTGCAGCACTTCGAGGGCAGCTGGCCGGCCTACGCGGGCGGCACGAAGCAGGCGCTCGAGCGCTTCTGGCTCGAGGCCGGCCGGCCGATGGAAGGAGTGGGCGACGCGGCCACGAAGAAGATGCTCTACGAGTTCAGGCGCACCATCGTGCGGCGCGACGTGGTGGCCCTTGGCGGCGTCGTCACCGCGTGGCGCGCGGGCATGGCGAGCGGTGTCTACGACCCCGAGGGCAAGTCGCGCGCGTCGTGCGTGAAGCCGCAGCCGCCGGGCCCGCCCCCCGAGCCGGTGCCCGACCCGCCGCTCACGCCCGCGCGCGGCTGTTCAACGCCCGGCAAGCTGAAGACGAAGGCGTTCTTCTTCAGCGCCGAGCTCTCGTGCGACTCCATCAAGACGGAGTTCAACGAGGGCATTAACTTCGCGCGCGAGGAGAACCTGCGCACCGGCGAGACGACGACGTTCCTCGGCGTCGGCGCCACGCTCGAGGCGGGCATCGCCGAGCTCGGCGGCAAACAGGGCGGCTACCTGACGGTGAACGCGGCCGGGCAGCCCATCGACGCGGGCATGTACAGCTCGGGGTCGGTGAGCATCTTCGGGCCCGAGCTCGAGTTCGGCGGGCGCATCGGGTTGAGCGGCATTCAGGTGGGCGCTGCGGCGAGCGTGATGACCCCCGGCCCGGTGGCGGTTGGGGCCGAGGCGTGGTCGGGCTCGCTCGAGGTGAACTTCGAGGGCGTGCCGCAGATGCTCCTCGGCGCGCCAGCCGCGCCGTGAGGGCTCACGCCGTGAGCGCGGTGAGGTCGGCCTTCGGCTCGGCCGCGCGCGCGCGCAGGCCCGAGACGAGAATCCACGCACCGAACGAGAACATCACCAGCGAGATGAACTGGCTCGTGGAGATGTTGTACCAGGCGGTGTCGGGCACGAGGCTCGCGAGCGCGTCGAGGCCGTTCGACTTCAGCAGGCCGTTCAACGTGCCTCGCTCGCGGTCGCCGCGGAACAGCTCGACCGACGTGCGCAGGATCGCGTAGCCCATCAGCCAGATGCCGAAGATCTGCCCGTGGAACTTCCGCCACCGGCGCGCGGTGAGCAGGAACGCGAACATCAGCGTCTGGCCCACCGACTCGTAGAGCTGCGTCGGGTGCAGGCCCAGCGTGTGGTCGTGCTCGCGCACCCACTGGCCGATCTGCACGGCGTCGGGCACCAGCTGCTGGAACACCTCGCCGGTCTTCTCGAGGACGTAGCGCGTGTCTTCAGCCATCGAGCTCCACGCCAGGCTGGCGGTGTCACTGTGGGTGCCGAAGAGCGTCTGCGTCGAGCGGGCGCCGGGGAAGTGCACCTGGAACGGCGCCGCCTCGCTCGCCGGCTTGCCCCAGCAGCAGCCCGCCGAGAAGCACCCGAGGCGGCCGAACGCCTGGCCCAGCGACACCGTGGGAATGGCGAGGTCGGCCAGCCGCATGAACTGGATGTCGTTCTTGATGCAGTACCAGACCGACGCCAGCGCCGCGCCGATGAGGCCGCCGTAGAAGACGAGGCCTCCGCCCAGCATGTCGGTGACGGCGGTGAGGCCGCCGCCCAGCATGAGCGCGAGCAGCACGCGGCCGCCGATGAGCACGTACATGAACCAGGTGCCGGCGTTCTCCACCACCTTGTTGGCCGTCTCCTTCGTGAGGCGGCTGCGGAACGCGATGGCCAGGCCCAGCACCGCGACGACGATGAGGTCGAGCACCGTCGCGTACGCCTCCGCCGGCTTGCGCGAGATGTAGTCCTTCCAGTTCACCAGCACGAAGAGCTCGCGGCTGCCGACGATGCCGCCGACGAAGACCGAGAACGCGAGGTCCATGATCTGATCGCGCCGCTTCACGCCCACCTCCCCGGGCCACTCCCGCCGCGCGAGGTACGCCGCCACCGTCACCGCCGAGAGGAAGCCGGCGCCGAGCAGGATGCCGTAGGTGTGCAGCGGCACGCCCTCGTTCTTGCCCTTGCCGAGGAACGGCACCACGAGGTCGGTCGCGTAGTAGACGCCGAACGCCGCGAGGAGCACGCCGATGATGCCGTAGGTGATGGCGCGATCGCGCTTCTGCTGGGGCGTCGCGTCGACGGGCTTGCCCTTCTCGTCGACGCCGCCGGCGTTCCGCCAGCCAGACCAGGCCGAGTAGACGACGAGGATGGCGGCGATGGCGTAGAGCACCAGCCGCGAGCCGTCGGTGTCGAAGCGGAACTTGTAGATGACGGGGAGCATGGGGAGCGGGGCGTACCGTGCGCGGCGCAGGCCCGCAACCGCCGTTCGTGGAGCCTGCTCGTGGAGCGAGGTTGAAGACCGGTCCCCCGGCGAGGAGTAGCCCGCGAGGCGCGCTGGGCTACAAGCCTGGCCGTGACGTCGCGCACCGCATGGAGGCTCCTGGCGCTCGGCCTCGCGGCGGTCGCGATGCTGCCGCTGCGTCACGACTTCCCGCCCATCCTCGACTTCCCCGAGCACGCGGCCACCATCGCCACCTTCGTCGACCTCTGGCGGGGCGGGCCGCTCGCCGACTGGTACCAGACGGACTTCCTGCACACGCAGTATTGGCTGATGGCGGTGACGGGCGCGCTGCTGGCGCCGCTCGTCGGTGGGCCGGCGGCGGCGCTGAAGGTGCTCCTGGTCGCCGCGTCGGTGGGCCTGGTCGGCGCGCTGCTGCGCCTGGCGAGCCGGCTCGAGCTTGATGAGCGGTTGGTGGTGGTGGCCGTTCCGCTGCTGTGGAGTCGCCCCTTCACGCTCGGCTTCGTGCCCTTCGTGCTGGCGACGCCGCTGGTGGTGCTGGCGCTGTCCGAGCTCTCCGCCGTCGCGCCGCCGTCACGCCGCGGGCAGGCCCTCGTCGCCGCGCTCGCCCTCGCCGCGTTCTTCCTCAACCTCGCGTCGGTGGTGTGGCTCGTGGGCGCGGCGGTGCTGGTGGCGCTGGCGCGCGAGGCAGGGAAGCGCGGCGCCCTTCACGTTCTCCACGGCGAGCTGCGCGCGCCACGCCAGGCCGGCGTGACGGGCGGCCTCGGAGCCCGCGAAGAAGAACGGAGCGCTGAACACCTGAAGGGCAGGGTGCGCGAGGCGCTCCGTCCGGTGCTGGCGCGGGTGGGGAGCCTCACGGTGCTCGTCCTTCCGCTCGGCGCGTGGCTCGCCTTCAGCAGCGTGACGAACGTGGACGCCTCGCGCTTCGCGGTGTCGATGAAGGGCGAGTGGTGGTCGCCGGGGCGGCTCCTGCGCGAGGCGCCCGGCTGGTTGATGGACCGGTGGAGCGGCGACCTCGACGTCGTGCTGCTCGCCGCGCTGCTGTTCGCGTGCCTGGCGCTCCTCTTGCCGCTGGGTGAGCGGGAGCCGTCAACCGGTCGCTGGCCCGCCGTCGCCCTCTTCGTCTCCACGGCCGCGTTGACGCTCGCGTTGCCGTTCTCGCGGGGCTGGTTGTGGGGCCTCTCCACGCGCTTCTTGCCGATGACGCTCACCCTGGCGCCGCTCGCCCTCTCGTGGCGGCGGGGGCTCGTGCGTCACCTTGCGGTCGCGGCGTTCGTGCTCGTCTCGCTCGCCAACGCCTGGGACGTGGAGCGGCACGTCGCGGCGGCGCAGGCTGAGTTCGCGGGGGTCCGGGTGCTCGAGGGCCTGCCGCCTGGCAGCCGCCTGCTGCAGCTCTCCTTCGACGAGGGCTCCGGGCAGGTGAACGACTCCATCGTCGGGCACGCAGGCGCGTGGCACCGGGTGTGGAACCGCGGGCCGAACGAGCCGTCCTTCGTGGACCTGCCGCAGTCGGTGCTGCGCTACCGCGACGGCAAGGCGCCGTGGATGCGCCCGTGGCCCTGGGAGTTCTCACCCAACGACTACGACAACGCGAGCGAGGGCCCGCACTACACGTTCGTGCTCACGCGGGGACAGGGCCCGTCCTTCCCTCCCGCGCCCGGCGCCGCCGGCCCCGCCTGGAAGCTGCTGCGCGAGGCCGCCCCGTGGCGCTTGTGGGAGCGCGCGCCCTGACGTCAGCGGCGGCGGAGCGTCACCAGCATCACGAGCGCGAGGAGGACCGCCATCGAGTCGCCTGCCCCCGACGCCGCACATCCGGTCTTCTTCGGCAGCGGCTCGGTGAACATGGTGGACATGGGCGGCGTGGGCGACATGGGCTTGAGGAGGGCCGTGTTGTCCGTCAGCACCTCGGGCCCGCCCTCCTCGCGCAAGAGCTCGGTACGCCAGGACGCCGGGAGCTTCGCCAGGTCGATGCCCGACGAGCCACCGACCTCCATCGTCCAGCCCTGCTCGGTCGTCAGGACCTGGCGCGTGCCGGCGGTGCCGCAGACCGTCGTCAGGGTCGCGACGTGGTTGTTCGACACGTTGGGCAGCGTCGGGTTGAACGAGAACGCCGGATCCTTGTTCATGTCGGCCGGCGAGATGGTGGTGAAGAGCCGTGTGAGAATGGGCGAGTCAGCGAGCAGCGCGCGCGCGTCGAGCACCGGCGTCACCACGCGCTCCCAGATGGCGTCGGCCATCGCTTGCGGCTGGTAGTCCTGTGGCGGCGCCATCGCCTTCATCGAGCGGTAGCGCGCGTAGAACACGTCGAGCGGCACGCCCTGCGGCGGAGGCAGATAGCGGGAGAGGATGCCCTTGAGCGGCCCGGGGAGTGCGAGGCCGCCGGTGAGCTGCTGCGCCTGGAACCCGTTCGCGTAGAGGGCCTCGACGAAGTCTTCGGGCGTGGGCAGGGCGGCGAACTGGGCCTTCGAGCCGAAGCGCAACGTCGACCCGAGTCCCCCCACCAACGGCTCTGGTGAGCCGGCGAACTCGGTGACGAACGAGTGCTTGCCCGGAGCCTCTCCGACGGCGCGGGTGATGACGCTCGCGTAGTTGCCCGCGCCGCCCAGCCAGTCGAGCTGCGCATCGTTGATGACGGTGTGGTGGTAGTTGCGCGGAATGCCGCGGCCGGCCGCGAGCAGGAACACCTGCACGCCCATGTCCTGCACGGCGCCGATGGAGGTGAGGGTGAGCGGAATCTGGCCGTAGTCGCTCTGGTACTTCATGACGATGGGCTGCAGGTCGCCGGTGTCGTTGCCCGGCCGCAGCTTGAGCGCGAGGAAGTAACCGCCCGGGCGGATGTACGGCGCGAGGGCGGAGTCGCTGGTGGCGGGGACGAAGTAGCGGTTGGCCATCAGCCACGCGAGCATCTCGTCCTTCGAGTCAGACCGCAGCACCGCGTAGTCGTAGGGCCCGACGGAGTCCTGCACGACGAGCGGTGAGCCCCCCGCTGAGCCACCTGCGAAGTTGCCGCTCGCGGTGCCGCCGCCCGCACCTGGCAGTCCACCGAGCTGGCAGCTCGAGTCGACGGAGCGGTTGACCTGGTACCTGGGCTGCGTGCCGGAGTTCAGCACGGCGAACACCTCATCGGCGCCAAGCTGGATGGTGGGGACGGCGGGCAGCGGCACCAGCCAGCCGAACTCCTGGCCGTTGGCGCCATTGTACAGGACCTGAACGTGCGCGGTGACCTGCCCGTTTTTCACCGCGAAGATGATGCGCTCACCCGCCTGCACGACGGGCACCGTGGGGTTGGGCACGGCGAAGCAGCCGCATGCCTCGGCGAGCGAGGGGGCCAATGACACTGCGAGCGCCGCGAGGGAGACGAGCAGTCGGGACATGCGAGGTCTTTCCGTGCGTGACCGGCCTTCGGAGGCGACGAACCTAGCCCACCTCGGTCGCCACGCGCATCTCGTCCGACGGGTCGCGCTCGCGGGCGAGCCGCTGGACCTCGGCCGCCTCCGGGTCACGGCCCGCCGCCCGCAGCGATCTGATCAGCACCTGCGCCTGCTCTCGGCACTGACTCGTGAACCAGCGGCGTAGCTCCTCCACGTCCTCTTCCGGCAACCCGTTCGCGACGAACTCCTGTTGTCGGCCGAGGAGCGCGGTGAGGTCTGCCACCGGGTCGTGCAGGAGGCGGCCCAGGTCGGCCCAGCGCTGGCTGCCGATCAACAGCGTCTGCACGCGGTATTCCCGGGCGACCCACGGTGGTGGCTTCAACTTCACCTCGTCGAGCCACGCGAGTGACCTCGCCTCGTCTTCCAGCGCGTCGTTCAGCGCAAACCAGTCGGCGCCCGCGCGCTCGTCGGTGGCGAGCCTGGGTGTCAGCTCGTCACGCAGTGCCTCGAAGCGGGCTCTTGCGGCCGGCAGGGCGCGGACCAACTGAGCGATGAGGTTGATCAGGAACGACAAGCGGACGCCAACGAAGGCGGGCTCGACCTCGACCGACTTCAACCAGAGCTCCTCGACGTGCGGCAGGGCCTCGTCCAGGCGGCCGGCGTCGATGAGGTGACGGGCGAGGTCCATCCAGCTGGAGGGGTTCCCGGGGTCGAGCGCGTCACGGAGGAGGTCGACCTCTTTCCGGCCGCCGCGCGCCGCCTCCAGCCAGTCGAGCAACGCCGCCGCCGGGCGCGCGCCGGTCACGCGGTCGAGCAGTTCGTCTCCACGCAGGAGCACCAACGTCGGCATCGCGCGCACGTCGAAGCGCTTCGAAAGGGCGTCGTGCTGATCGACGTCCAGCTGCACGGCGATGGCGTGCTGCGATACCCAGCCGATGACCGAGGCGTCGAGCCAGGTCGTCTGGTCCATGTTCTTGCAGGGCGCACACCACTCCGCCGTGAAGTCGACGAGTAGCAAACGGCCCTGCGCCCGGGCCGTGGCGGCCGCGCGCTCGAAGGACTCCGTGGTGAAGAGGGCAGGGGGAGCCATGAGCGCAGCATGTCCGAAGTGCGGCGCCTGCGCGCGGGAGTCGTGGCGTCTCGCGGCGTGGTGCGCGATGTCTCGTGCATGCACCTGCTCCGCACACCCGAGGAGCGCTTCGCCGCGCTGCCCGACTTTCCCTGGGCGCCGAGGTTCGTCGATGTCGGTGGCCCGCGCATGGCGTGGGTCGAGGCTGGCCCGGCCGACGGCCCGGTGGTGTTGTGCCTGCACGGGGAGCCGAGCTGGAGCTTCCTGTACCGCAAGCTGCTCCCCGTCTTCGCGAGCGCCGGCCTGCGCGCGGTGGCGCCAGACCTCATCGGCTTCGGCCGCTCGGACAAGCCGTCGCAGCGCGAGGACTACACATACCAGCGGCACCTCGACTGGCTGCGGGCCTTCATCGAGTCGCAGGCGCTCACCGGCATCACCCTCGTCTGCCAGGACTGGGGCGGGCTGCTGGGCATTCGCCTCGCGACTGAGCTCGAGCCCCGCTTCGCCCGCATCGTCGCGGCCAACACGTTCCTCCCGACGGGCGACCAGCAGATGCCGAAGGCCTTCTTCCGCTGGCGCGACTTCTCGCAGACGACGCCGTCGTTCGACGTGGGCGCCATCGTCGCGAAGGGCTGCGTGAAGCCGCTGTCACCCGAGGTGGTGGCGGCCTACGACGCGCCGTTCCCTGACGACTCGTACAAGGCCGGCGCGCGGCAGTTCCCCATGCTGGTGCCCGCGACGCCCGACGACCCGCAGACCGTTCCGAACCGCCGCGCGTGGGACGTGCTGGGCGCGTGGACGAAGCCGTTCCTCACCGCGTTCTCCGACCAGGACCCCATCACCCGAGGCGGCGACAGCGTCTTCCAGGCCATCGTCCCCGGGGCGCAGCAGCAACCGCACGTCACGCTCGAGGGCGGCGGGCACTTCCTGCAGGAGGACGTCGGCGAGGCGCTCGCGAAGGTCGTCATCGACTTCGTGCGAAGGTCCTGAGCCGAGCCTGAAGAGCAGTGCTCACCGCCGTCGAGGAGTCACCTGATGAACGCAGCCGTGCTCATGCTGGCGCTCGCGCAGGCCGGGCAGGTCGTCATCGACGTGGCTCCGGCGGTCGCGGTGCGGACGACCACCGAGGTGACTCCGTCGCCGGTCCTGGTGGGCAACGCGCTCGTTCCGGTGGGCGGGGGCGT
The DNA here is from genome assembly GCA_016793095.1 of Myxococcaceae bacterium. Lineage (GTDB taxonomy): Bacteria > Myxococcota > Myxococcia > Myxococcales > Myxococcaceae > Xiheimicrobium. Next base: position 39,333 of record JAEUJQ010000067.1, read on the forward strand.
GCTGCTCGACGCCGGGGCGCAGGTGAAGGGCCCGCTGCTGCTGGTCGGCTCGCTGGCCGGCGGGGTGTGGGGCGCGACGCGGGGCGCGGAGGACTGCTGTGACGTCGTCTTCCTCGAAGCGGCGTTCTCGTTCCGGGTGGGGCCCTCGGCGCGACTGGAGTGGCCGACGAGCCGGGGAACGCTGCTCTTCCAGCTGGGACCTCGCTACCACCTCCACGCGCTCAGCGCGTCATCGAGCTGGGGTCCTGGCACCAGGCTCGCGCACGGCTGGGCGGCGGACGGCGCCGTCGGCTACCTCAGCACCACCGGAGCCCTGGGCCTGCGGGTCGACTTCACCGCCGGGCCGTTGATGTTCGGAGCGTCTTTCTCGCTGGTCTTCTCCATCCGTCAGGGTCGCGAAGAGCCGGCGCCGGACGATGCGTGAGCGGCACCATTGAGCTCGGGTTCGCCCGACGGCAGGAGGGTGTGCGCAGCGCGGCTGAGCTGCTCTTCGGAGACGAGCTGTCGTTCCTCGAGCGCACGCACCCGGGCTCCCGCTTCGTTCCTTCGCGCTCACGCCTGACCCGGGCGTGAACGTCGCCCAGCAGCTCCGGCGTGGGACGTGCTGGGCGCGCGGATGAAGCCGTTCCTCACCGCGGTCTCCGACCAACCGCACGTCACACGCGAGGGCGGCGGGCACTTCCTGCAGCAGGACGTCGGCGAGGCGCTCGCGAAGGTGGTGGAGGACTTCGTCACGCGGTCCCGAACGTGGGTGCCGGCCAGCGAGCGCGTCTCGGACGGTTGCCGCCGCAGCGAGGAGTCGCCGGCGTGACCAGATGTGCGATTGTCGTTCGGATGAACGTTCGATTCGCCGTGCTCGTCGTCGCGATTGCATCAGGTTGTGGCTCCAGTGCCTCCATGGATGGAGGAGCCGCAGGAGGCGCTGCTGGAACTGGCGGTGGCGCTGCGGGTGGAGCGACTGGCGGTGGCGTTGCGGGTGGAGCGGCTGGCGGTGGCGCTGCAGGTGGAGCGACTGGCGGTGGCGCTGCGGGTGGCGCGACTGGCGGTGGCGCTGCGGGTGGAGCGACTGGCGGTGGCGCTGCGGGTGGCGCGACTGGCGGCGGCGCTGCGGGTGGCGCGACTGGCGGCGGCGCTGCGGGTGGCGCGACTGGCGGCGGCGCTGCGGGGGGCGCGACTGGCGGAGGCGGCGCGGGTGGCGCGACTGGCGGGGGCGTCGCGGGGGGCGCGACTGGC
>JAEUJQ010000019.1 GCA_016793095.1 Myxococcaceae bacterium
CTGCTCAGCGGCTTGTGGGACGACTTCTCGGCTCACGTCGCGCGTGCTCCCTCTCTCAAGCTCCGAGCATCACCCATGCCCGCGCGCCCATACGAGGCTGCGCCGCGAAAGGAGGCCGCGTGAAATGGGATCTGCACCCAATCTACTTCGAGTCGCCACTCGGCTTCGTCAGGCGTTTCCATGATGGCGGGTGGTCCTCACCGTCAATGCCATTCCGCGGGGGCCCCGCGCTCTGGACGGGCCGGGAGATACTCGTGTTCCCAGGGCCCTCGCGAATCGCGTTGCCAGACGTCGCAGACACAACGCTCGTAGCCAGAGCCGTCCCAGGCATCCCTCAACGCGCTGTGACCGACTCCCAGGGTAATGTACTGGTAACCTGGTACGACGTCGTCGCCGACCCGATGGAGGGAAGCCGCGTAGTTCCTATCTCACAGGTACTCCGGTCGACGATTCGCCATCAAGGACAGAGTTGCCAGTTTGATTCCGACTGCACGACGACCTTCTGTGCTGACGGCGTGTGCTGTGATTCTGTCTGCGGCCGAAGCGCGACCTCTGACTGCATGGCATGCAGCGTAGATGCGGGCGCTTCGGCAGACGGGCAATGTGTGCCCTCGTCAGGGAGCTACGTGTGCCGCGTCGGACGCGATGTCTGCGATGTCGCCGAGACGTGTGACGGAGTCTCGCTTACATGCCCGCCCGATCGTCCTGCAGACGCAGGGACCCTGTGTCGGCACGCAGTGGCACAGTGCGACCAAGATGCGCTTTGTGACGGGCAGTCCATCACTTGCCCCGTCGTCGCTGCCGACGCCGGCACGCCGTGTGACGACGGCTCCGATTGCACTGCCAACGATATTTGCTCTGGCTACGCGGGCTGGAGTGCGTGCTTCGGTTCGCCACGAACGGGCCCCTGTGACGACGGGGACCCCTGCACCGTCGGGAGTGAGTGCGTAGGAGGGTCCTGCTACCGCGGAGAATGGTGCCCCCCGGTAGAATGCCAGGTGCCCATTGGTTGCTCGACCACGTGCCTGTTCATGCCGGTTCTCGACGGCGTGAGCTGCGATGGCGGCGTGTGCGCAAGCGGAAGTTGTCTGAGCCTCGACGCTGGCTACTTTGATGCGGGCACCATGGCCGACGCTGGAGCTGCAGCGGACGCAGGTGTCGCGCCAGACGCAGGTGTTGCGCCAGACGCAGGTATCGCGCCAGACGCAGGTGTCGCGCCTGACGCAGGCAACGCGTCGGATGCAGGAATCCAAGCAGACGCAGGTGGGCTGATCGATGCTGGAACTCCGCCCGACGGCGGGCAGGATGCCGGCCACACGGTGGACGCTGGCAGTGCCCGCGACGCCGGGCTCACTGACGCCGGCAGTGCAGACGCTGGCCCCAACGCGGATGGGGGCCTCTTCGACGGGGGCCTTGCGCCTGACGCGGGCAGTCGGCAGGACGCGGGTCCTGCGACGGACGGGGGCGGGACCGCGGATCCAGGTGCTGCGATGCAGGACGGCGGACCCACGATGTCGAGCGAGACAACGAATGGATGTGGATGTCGCTCCACCGGATCGATTCTGGATCTCGGAGCGCTTGCACTGCTCCTGAGTCGTCGCCGGCGTGCCGCACGACTCCGCGAGTGAGTTGCGGCTGTTCGAGCCCTGCGTGCTGCAGTCCCTTCCTACGGGCGTTTCAGTTCGCGATGGCCCCTCGAGTGTTGGCTTGGGGCGAAGGGGGGAGTGTCATTGCCAGTTCGCGCACACCGCACGCGGCGATTCAGTCCCCAAGTTCCGAGCGGTCGAGTAGAGCCGGAACCCTGCTGACTCGTCAGCCCTCCTGCGCGGCGACCGCGAGTGCCCCTGCGAACCGGGCGTTGTTCTCGAGCAGCGCCAGGTTCGCCTCGAGCGTGCGCCCCTTCGTCCGGCGCACCAGCTCGCCCAGCAGGAACGGCGTGGCAGCCTTCCCCGAGATGCCGCGTTGCTTCGCCAGCGCCAGCGCCCCCTTCAGGTGCCGCTCCACCTCCGCGCGCGGGAGCGCCGTCTCTTCCGGCGGCGGCACCGCGAACACGAGCCCACCCTGCCCCAACGCCCGCCGCGCGTTCAGCACCTTCGCCGCGCCGGACGCGTCCTCCACCCGGTGCTCCAGCGCCAGCCCCGTCTCCCGCGAGTAGAAGCCCGGCAGCTCGTTCGTCCCGACTCCAATCACCGGCACGCCCAGGGTCTCGAGCAGCTCGAGCGTCTTCGGCAGATCGAGCACCGACTTCGCCCCGGCGCACACCACCGCCACCGGCCAGCGCGCGATCGCCGGCAGATCCTGCGAGATGTCGAGGTCCTCCGCGACGCCGCGGTGCACCCCGCCCAGCCCGCCCGTCGCGAAGACGGAGATCCCCGCCCGCGCAGCGAGCTCACACGTTGCGCTCACCGTCGTGCCACCCGTCCGCCGCTGCGCCACCGCGATCGCGAGATCCCGCGAGCCCAGCTTGAGCAGCCCCGTGCCCTTCGCGAGCGCCCTCGTCTGCGCCTCGTCGAGCCCGACGTGGAGCGCCCCCCCGATCACCGCGATCGCCGCCGGCGTCGCGCCCGCCCTCCGCACCGCCGCCTCACACCGCGCTGCCGCCTCGAGGTTCCGCGGATACGGGAGCCCCTGCGCCAGCACCGACGTCTCGAGCGCCACCAGCGGCCGGCCGGCCTGCTTCGCGCGCCGCACCTCAGCCGAGAACACGAGCTTCATGCGCTCGTGATGCCACGCGACGAACCCGTCCGCCATGGTGGTGCTGCGCACGTCATCGGCCAGCGAGCCGGAAGCGCTGGTTCAGCCGCGGCGCTTCTCGACCACCAGCTGGTAGTCCTCGATCTTCTTGTCCAGCGTCGGGCGGGAGATGCCCAGCAGCGCCGCCGCCTTGATCTTCTTCCCGCGCGCCGTGCGCAGCGCCTCGGCGATCGCGTCGCGCTCGAGCCGCTGAACCCGCTGCGCCAGCGTGAGCGGTCCCTGCGCGGCGCCGGTCTGCACCTCGGGCGGCAACACCAGCGCCGTCACCTCGGCCCCCGCGTAGAGCAGCGCGAGCCGCTCCGTCACCCCGCGCAGCTCCTCGACGTTGAGCGGCCAGTCGTAGTCCACCAGCACGCGCCGGGCGTCGGGCGTCAACAGGGGCGGCTCCTTGCGCCTCGCCTGCGCCGCCCGCGCCGCGAAGTGCTCGAACAGCTGCAGCACGTCGGGCCGGCGCTCGCGCAGCGGCAGCGTCTCGATCTCGGAGCCCGACAGCACCTTCGCCAGCTCGGCGTCGATCTCCCCGCGCGACACCAGCGTCGCCAGCGCTCCATCGCACGTCACCATCACCCGCACGTCCACGGGCTCCTCGCCGCCCTGCCGTGACGGCGCGACCCGCCGCGAGAGCAGCCGCGCGAGCCGCTCCGAGGTGTGCCGCGGGAGCGCCTCGATCTGCCGCAGCACCAGCGTGCCGCCGTCGGCCTCGAGCAGCGCCGAGCTGGCCGGGGGAACGCCGGGCGCGCTCGTGCGGCCGAACAGCGTCTCCTCCACCACCGTCGGGTGCTTGCGGCAGTCCACCACCACGAAGGGCCCGAGCGCCCGCGGCGACCGGGAGTGGATGTACTCGGCCATCTGCAGCCGCCCCGTGCCGAACTCGCCCCAGACGATCGCCGGATCGGGCGTGGAGGCGGCGCGGCGGGCCTGCTCCACCGTCTTGCGGAACTGCCGCGACGAGCCGATGAGGAACACTTGCCGGCCGGGATCCTCCTGGCGCGCGCGCTGCGCCGTGCAGGCCTCGCCCGCGAGCCGGCCGAGCGCGGTGATCGTGCGCTGCTCCTCGGGGCCGAACGCCTCGGGCCGCTCCGCGTAGAGGATGCCGAAGGGCGCGCCTCCCGACGCGATCAACGGCGCCACCAGCACGCCGCCCGCGAGGCTCGCCTCCTTGCGCTCGAGCGCCGCCCGCACCATCGACCGCGGCACCTCCACCTTCTCCGCGCCCACCACCGCCGCCGTCAGCAGGCCCTCGGTGCCGCCGAGCAGCGCCGCCGCCTTGTCCGAGTTGACGCCGCGGCTCAGCTCCTCGGCCGCGCGCCGCAGTACCATCGCCTCGCTGGTGGCCGAGAGGAGCGCCACGCCCGAGTGGTACAGGCCCGCGACCGGCCCCGCGGCGGGCAGCAACTCCTCGACCGGCGCGCCGCTCACGTCACCCAGGCCCGAACGATCGGCCAGCGACGCCCGCGCGGTCGGCTCGAAGAGGATCGTGGAGTCCCCCACCTGCAGCCGATCGCCCGGCAGCAGCACCATCTCGGCCTCGATCTTCTCGCCGTTGACGATGGTGCCGTTGCGGCTGCCGAGATCGCTGACGCGCGCCTCCCCTCGCTCGAGCGCGAGCCGCACGTGGCGCCGCGACACCTTCGCGTCTTCGAGGCTGATGGTGCACGAAGGGCTGCGGCCGATGATCACCTCGCCCGTCACCTCGTGACGCCGGCCGGCCTGGGGACCCGTCAAGAGCAGCAGTGCGGCCACGTTCGTTCCTCCCCGATGCGTCCCGTCAGGCGGGCAGCTCCGACCCGAGGAGCGCCTGGAGCTCCTGCGGATCCAGCGTGCGCCCGTCGCGCGTCACCGCCAGCGCGTTGATCTGCGACTCGTCGATCTCCACGTGCGCGCCCTTGCGCCACTCGGTCGTCAGCTCACCGCCGTCCACCAGCCGGCCGATCACCTTGCCGTCGTCCCAGGTGATCACCTCGGCCCACAGCTGCTCGTCCTCGGGCTCCTCGTCGTCGCCCTCGGGGTGCACCTCGAAGGGCGCGCGCACCACGAAGTTGAGCGGCTCCATCAGCCCCTTGCGCAGGAAGCGCGACTTGAAGAGCGGCATCAGCTTGTCGGCGAACGCCTTCATCGACGCCGCTTCCTCTTCGGTCTCTTCCTCGAAGCGGCCCCGGTACTGCTCGAGCATCTCGCCGAGCGCGTGCTTCCCCTCGGGGGTGACGACGGCCACCAGCTGCCCCTCGTGGCCCTCGAAGATCTCGGGGTCGAGACCGGCGACGTTGGTGCGCGCCTCCTCGCTCGGCACCAGGATGAACTGCCGCCCCACGCTGGTGGAGACGACCGCCCGCGGCGCCGGCCCCTGCCCGAAGGCGAGATCGGTGCAGAGCTCCTGCAAGAAGGTCTCGGCCGCCGGCAGATCGACCTCCTGAATGTTGAAGAGCTCGACGTCGTTGGTGCCGAACTTGGTGAGCCCGTGCGTGTGCACCCACATGGCGCTCGAGCCCTCGGTCATCGGCATCGCGTGGATGGTGACGTGATCGCGGATGTCGAAGTCGAGCTCGGTGATCTCCTCGACGTCCTGCGGCGAGTGCAGGCGGAAGGCCGTCACGTCCACGCAGACGGCGTCCTTGAGCTCCATGAGGCCGCGCACGGTCCACAGGGCCTCGAAGACGGCGACCGTCTGCTGCGGCTTCCCGGGCAGGAAGCGCACCCGGTAGAAGCCGTGGGCGTTCTCGAGCGCGCGCCGCAGCTCTGCGGTGCCGACGAGCAGCTCGGGCGTCCACCCGAGCGGGCGCTCACGGGTCTCGAAGAAGACCTCGACGCGCGACTCGTCGGCCTGCACCGAGAACAGGCAGCCACCCTCGCCGAACGAGAGCTGCACCTCGTCACCCTCGAAGGCCTCGCGCACCTCGGCCTCGCTGACCGGCGTCGCGTCCGCCGTCGCCAGCACGTAGATGTCCTTGAGCGCGCTCGGGGCCGTCACAGGTGCTTCTCGATCTGTCTGAAGAGGTCGGCGCGATCGACGAGGTCGGTGACGTAGTCGAGCGTGTCGGTGGGCAGGACGAGCACAGGCGACATGGTGTACCGCTTGAACCAGTCCTCGTAGAGATCGTTCAGCCGCTTCAAGTAGGCGGTGGGAATGTCCTGCTCCATCTTGCGCCCGCGCAGCTTGATGCGCTGCTTGAGCGTCTTCACCGGGCAGCGCAGGTAGATCATGAGATCGGGCGGCTTCAGCGCAGCCGCGATCGTCTCGTAGAGCTCCCAGTAGGTCTGCCAGTCGCGCTTGTCGATCAACCTCTGCCGGGCGAGGTTGCGCGCGAAGATCTCGGCGTCTTCGTAGATGGTGCGATCCTGCAGGGCGGTGCCGTCTTCGCGCTCGAGCTCACGGTGCAGGCGGAACTTGTGCGTGAGGAAGAAGATCTGCGAGCGGAACGCCCAGGTCTTCATGTCCTTGTAGAAGTCCTCGAGGTACGGGTTCTGATCGTTCGGCTCGTAGAAGGGCTTGAGGCCGTACTTCCGGCAGAGGAACGCCGTCAGCTCGGTCTTCCCGGCGCCGATGTTGCCGGCGATCGCGATGAAGCGGGTGGCCACGAGCCGTCCGCCCTCAGGCCGCCTTGACCTTCGCGGTGGGCGTCATCGCGTACCATGAGGTGCGGAACTCCTTCAGGGCGCGCAGGCTGGCCGGGTGCCGGCCGAGCTCGGGCGCGAGCGTGACGGGCAAGCCGATCTTCTTCTCGAGCACCTTCGCCACCTCGAGCTGGTTCTTCCGGCGCTCCTCGGTGACGGGGCAGGTCGTCTTCGGCAGCACGCGGTTCACCAGCACGCGCTCGAAGGGCAGCTTCTTCTGCTTGAGGTACTCGACCTGACGCTCGGCGAGCGGCACGCCCAGCTCCTCACCGCGGGCCACCACGACGAAGCGGCACTCGGCCGGGTTGAGCAGCGCCTTCTCGAAGCGCTCGACGTGCTTCACCTGCGCCTCGCACCAGGCGGCGAGCGGCGCGCCCTTCGCCTTGTGCTTCGTGGCGATGGCGTGAATGGCGTTGAACCAGGCCTTCGCGATGGCGGGCAGCTCGAGCACGCGCAGGCTGTTCCCCGCGGGCGCCGGGTCGATCACGATGCGCTTGAAGCGCTCCTGGACGAGGGCGTCGGTGAGGGCGGTCATCGCGGCCAGCTCGTCCATGCCGATGGGGGCGAGCTCGAAGAGATTGCGGAAGACCTCGCGGTCCTGCGCGAACGGCTCGCCCTTGGCCTCGGGGCCGAAGAGGGGCTCGGCGAGCTCCTTGAGCTTCTTCTTGAGGTTGCCGAACCACACGGCGAAGTCGATCTCCCGCGCGTAGAGGCCCTTGGTGCCCTTCACCTGCGTCTCGGTGTCGGTGAGGCGGCTCACCAGCACGTCGGAGAGGGAGTGGCAGGGATCGGTCGAGAGGAGCAGCACCGGCCCCTCCTTCTCGGTCAGGGTCACGGCGGCGGCGGCGGCGCAGGACGACTTGCCGGTGCCTCCCCCGCCCATGAAGAAGATGAAGCGGGTCGGCGGCAGCGGCGGCGCGGCGATGGGCGGCATCGAGGGCGCGCGCACGAGGGCAGGCGGCGCCTCGGCGGGGCTGAACTGGAGCGCCTTCGTCTCTTTCCCGCTCGCCCACTCGCGCCCGAACTTCTTCACCTCGTCGAAGCCGCGGGGCCCGACGATCCGGCGCTGCAGCAGCGCCACCTTCTGGTGCATCGTCTGGTACTTGCGCACGTGGGGCGCCTGCAGGCCGCGGCGGTTGGCCACCTCGCGGCTGCCCTTCCCGTCCTCGATCAGGTCGGTGATGATCTCGTCGACGGGGATCCCGCGCTCGCCGAGCACCTTGAAGAAGAGGCGCGTCTGGGCCTCGCCGACGGGCTCGGCGACCGCGCAGACGTGCAGCGCGAAGCGCTTCGGGTCCTTGAGGAAGGCGATGACGGCGTCGGCCTTCGTGGCGAACTCGTCCACCGTCATCGGGGGCCGCTGGTGGTTCTTCGAGGGCCGCCCGTGCCGCTCGCCGCGAAGGAGCGCGATCAGCCTGCGCAGGTTGGTGGGGTGCTCGAGGAAGCGCAGCGCGTGCGAGGTCGAGAAGGCATCGACGACGATCGCGTCCCACTCGCCCGACTCGATCAGCTCGACGAGGTGGAAGAGCGCGGCGACCTCGCCCATCTGCGCGGTGGAGGCCTCGAGCACCTTCTTCAGCTCGTCGTCCGAGAGCACGGCGCCCTTCTGGGCGGAGCCGAGCAGCGCGGGCTTCCACTTCTTGTTGAAGGCCTCGCCCAGCGCCTCGAGATCCAGCTCGACGGCGGACAGGTGGCCGGTGCCCTTCCCCGCCTGCAGCTTCGTCACCTTCGACGAGAGCTTCTTCTTCAGCAGATCGGCCACGCCGCTGTCGGCCTCGAGCGCGAGGAGCAGCACCCGCGCCTTCGGGTTGTCCTCGAGGAGGTTGATCGCGTGGGCTGTAGCGAGCGTGGTCTTGCCAGCGCCGCCCTTTCCGGCAAAGAAGTGGAGCACAGGTCCGTCAGCCATCGGTTGGGCCTTCCTGACTTCGGTCCAGCGGGGTACCGCCCCTCAAAGGGCGCGGAGTCTCCCCCAAGACCCCCCTGTCGGTCAAGGTAGGAACGTCGTCTTTTCGCACGGTTCCGCTGACAGCGAACCAGCGACGACGGGCCGCATCTTCGCGAAACGTCAGGGGATTTGACGGAAGGGACCCGGCTGGAGGCCGCGGGCGATCCGCTGAACGGAGTGGTGCGGCGGCTTCAAGCGCTCGAGGAGGGCGGCCACACCGTGCTCTGGCAGGGCGTTCCCGCAGGTGAGGATATCGAAGGCGGCGTAGCCGTGCTCGGGCCAGGTGTGCACCGAGAGGTGGGACTCGGCGACGAGGACGACGACGCTGGCGCCCTGCGGGTGGAAGTGGTGCTTCACCGCGCCGAGCACCTCACAGCGGGCGGCGCGCGCGGCGGCCAGGAGCGTCTCTTCGAGGCCAGCGGCGTCGTCGAGCACCGCGTGATCGAGCCCCCAGCACTCGAGCAGCACGTGGGTCGCCAGGGCGGTCGTCGTCAGCAGCGCGCTGTCGGGGGCGGGAGCGGTCACGTGTAGCGCTTCTTCATGAGGAAGACGATCGCGTCGCGGGCGCTCGCCTCGGTGTGGCCGTACTTCGACTTCATCTGCTCGAGGGTCTGCTTCACCTGCGCCTGATCCTTCGCGGACAACGAGGCGCGCTCGTCGCCGAGGTACTTGAGGGTGTTCTCGGCGTTGATGCGCAGCGTGCGCTTGCGCTGGTCGTAGAAGTGATCGGACAGCCGCTTGAAGAGATCGGGGAAGATGCGGCGGTACTCCACCTGGCCCTCGGGGTTGTCGATGCGCCAGGCGCCGACGGTGGCGATGAGGCCCTTGCGGAACTCCTTCGCGTCGTCGCCTTTGGGCATGACGTAGCCCTCGAACTCGCCGAGGCGGCCCTCGTCGGGCTTCTCGGCCTGGCCGGTGATGCGGTTCATCACCCGCTCGCCCTTCACCCACGCGCTCACCATCTGCACGTAGCGCTCGAAGAGCTCTTCGTACTGGCCCTCGGACACGAGCCCCATGGACTCGCGCACCTCGCGGTCGGTCCACTCGAGGTACTGCTCCTCGACGACGCGGACGAACTCGGCGTGATCGTGGTAGCCGTCCACGATCTCCTGCTGCAGGAACTCGTAGACGCTCTTGTCGCGCACGAGGCCGGCGAGCTCCTTCAGCACGGCGAGCGGGTGCAGGCTCTCGTGCTCGTTGGACTGGGCGGCGTTGAAGAGGGCGGTCTTGATCTCCCGCGCCGACGCGCCCGAGCGGCCCTCGTAGTTCGGCCACGCGTCCGACTCCTCGTAGAGCGCGGGCAGCAGCTTCTTGAGCTCTTTCTGTTGCTGCAGCGTGAGGCGATCGGGGGCCTCGCCGTCCTGGAAGAGGCGGAGCTTCTCCATCGGGGAGAGGCGCTCGATCAGCGCCCTCGCCTCCTGCGGGTACCGATCGGCGAGCGGCTTCTTGAACCTGGTGAGCGTCGCCCACATGGCGGCGACGGCGGTGGCGTGCGGGGCGACGTGGCGCCCGACGGTGCGGGGGTTGACCTGGGCGTCGTAGATCTCGCGCTCCACCTTCCAACGCCGCAGGTAGGGCACCCGCACCAGCTCGATGCGGCCCTTGAAGCTGGCGAAGTCGGGCAGCTCCTTGAAGGCGGCGAGGTGCTTCTCGTTCGACGACGCGATCAGCACCTCGTCGAGCTGCAGGGTGAAGTGCTCGAGTGGCACCTCGCCCGTCTCGCAGAACCCGAGCAGGTACTTGAAGGCCTCGAGCGGGCGCTTGAGCAGATCGGCGTACTCGATGAGGCCGCGGTTCGCGTTGACCAGGGCGCCGTGTGGCTCGAACAGCACCGTGCTGTGCAGCGACGGCGGCAGGTTCGCCTGGGTGCGATCGGCCGTCACCTGGTGGTACGCCGCGTCCACGCTCATCTGCGGCTCGACCGACGCGATGCCGGCGAGGTAGCGCCGTGAGTAGTAGAAGCGCTCGACCTGCACGTGGCGCAGCACCTTGAGGTAGTCGCCCGCGTAGGAGGCCAGGAGCGCGTCGTAGATCTTCTTCGACTTGTGCGAGAGCTGGCCCTCGAGCAGCACCGAGGGGACGATCAGATCGGAGCGCCCGCCGAGCGCGCCCTCGATCAGGCGCCGGCGCTCCTTGAGGGGGATGAGGAGCAGCGGGTGCTCGCGCAGCGGGTTGGTGATGCGCACCTCGATGTCTTCCGCCTCGAGGTGGGCGAAGGACGTCAGCGCGCCCGACGAGCCCGAGCCCTTCTCTCCGCCGAAGCCGATGGAGCCCTTCACCAGCTTCTCGCTCGGGAAGATCCAGTTGAACGTGTACTGAGCGCCCTGCGGCGTCTGGGAGTAGAGCTCGAGCCCGCGCTTGAGCGACTCCACCAGCGAGGACTTCGCGGACCCGTTGGGGCCGTGGAGGAAGATCAGCTTGTTGACCTGCGCGGCCCGCACGAAGTTGCCGAGCAGCCGGTAGATGGCGTTCTGCACCTCCTCCTGCCCGGCCACGCGCACGTCGGGCTCGTCTGGCGTCGGATCGAAGATCTTGAAGCGGCGGATCTTGCCGGTGGGGTGCGGCACCTGCTCGACGCCGAAGTGATCAATGGCGTCGGTGAGGTACTGGGCTGCGTTCCGGAGCTGTTGCGGCGGCGCCCCGAGGAAGAGCTGCGTGTACTCCTCGAAGGAGAGGATCGAGCGGTTCTTGACGAAGTCACTCGAGACGGCGGCTCCGATGTCGTGCAGCTGGCGGCGGGCGTCCACCGGGCGAGCGTATCGGCTTGGGCATGAAGCACAACCGCCTACACGTCGAAGTGGGAGCAACCGGGCATTCGGGCCGGGCCCTGTTAGCCTCGCGGCCGTGGCCTTCGACGGGAGACTCCTCGAGCGGAGCAGCCGGTACGTGCTGTCCACGCCGATCGCCGAGGGCGGCATGGCGAGCGTGCACCTCGCGCGGCTGGTGGCCGAGGAGGGCTTCGCGCGCACGGTGGCGGTGAAGCGGCTGCACGCGACCTACGCGCGCGACCCGCACTTCGTGCAGATGTTCCTCGACGAGGCGCGCATCGCCGCCCGCATTCAGCACCCGAACATCGTGGACACCCTCGACGTGGTGGCCGGCGACGGCGAGCTCTTCGTCGTCATGGACTACGTGCACGGCGAGTCGCTGGCGACGCTCCTCGCGGCCGGCAGCCAGCAGAAGACGAGGCTGGCGCCCGCGGTGGTGTCGGCGATCGTCTGCGGCGCCCTGCGCGGGCTGCACGCGGCGCACGAGGCGACCAACGAGAAGGGCGAGAAGCTCGAGCTCATTCACCGCGACGTCTCACCCCAGAACGTCTTCGTGGGGGTCGATGGGTTCGCGCGGGTGATCGACTTCGGCGTGGCGAAGGCGCTCGGGCGCATGCAGTCCACCCGCGACGGCGAGGTGAAGGGCAAGCTGTCGTACATGGCGCCGGAGCAGATGCTGGCGCAGCGGATCGATCGACGCGCCGATGTCTTCTCGGCGGCGGTCGTGTTGTGGGAAGGCCTCACCGGGCGGCGGCTCTTCCAGGCCGATGACTCGCTGGGGACGATGGGGCTGGTGATGCAGTCCACCATCAAGCCGCCGTCGTCCGTCTCGCCTGAGATCTCCGCGGCGCTCGACGCGGTGGTGGTGCGCGGGCTCCAGCGCGACGCGGGCAAGCGGTTCCAGACGGCGCTCGAGATGGCGAACGCGCTCGAGGCCGCGCAGCCATCGGCGCCGCCGCACGAGGTCGGCGCCGCCGTTCAGGGCCTGGCCGCCGAGGCGCTGTCGACGCGCGCGGGCCTCATCCGCTCTCTCGAAGACTCGGCGATCGCGACCACTCCACCGCCGACGCGGCTCGCGTCAGCCCCGCGCCACCTGGGCGTGACCGAGATCTCCGTGCCGGGCGCGGTGATCAGCCCGCCGCAGCCCCCGCGACCGAGGTGGCCGCTCGTCGCAGGAGCGCTGGCGCTCGCCCTGGTCGCCTTCTTCGCAGGCAACCTCCTCAGGCCCGACGGCGCGCCGCCCGAGCCCGTCGTCCAGACCCCGCCCGAGCCCGTCGTCCAGACCCCTCCCCCACCGGAGCCCACGCCGGCGCCCGTCCTCACCACGCCGGAGCCCACGCCGCCACAGGTGACGGCTGCTGCTGCGTTGCCCCCACCGCCTCCTCCCCCCGCCGTGACGCCACCACCTACGCGACCCGCGGCGAAGAAAGCCCGGGATTGCGCGAACCCGTTCCGCATCGACGCGAAGGGCATCAAGCGTCCACGCCCCGAGTGCTTCGACTGACTCCGCCAGGGCTGCGCGAGCCCGCTCGAGCGTCGGCCCCAGGCGCTTCGGCTCGCGTGCTTCGACTGACGTCAGCAACCAGCGCGACGGAGATCTATTCGGCGTGGCACGAGGCTACAGTGGGGTGAATGGCGTTTCGTGCGAGCGCGATGGGAATGCTGACCCTGGGGCTCGCGGGATCGGCGCTGGCTCAGCCGCGCCCCAGCGCCCAGGCCTGCGTGGCGTCGTACGAGAAGACTCAGAACGCGCGTCGCGAGGGGAAGCTGCTCGAGGCGCGGGACGCGGCCCTCGCCTGCTCGGCCGACGCGTGCCCGGCTGCGCTCAGCGCGGACTGCATCCGCTGGTCGGAGGAGCTGCGGGCGCTCGTCCCCGGCCTGGTCTTCGACGTCCGGCTGCCCGACGGCTCGAGCCTCACCGACGTCACGGTCGAGCTCGACGGCGTGGTGGTGACGAAGAAGCTGGACGGCAAGGCCGTGGACGTGAACCCGGGCCCCCACACGGTCGTCATTCGCGCGGCCGGGTACTCCGAGGTCACCACCAGGGTGGTGGCGCTCGAGGGCGACCGCACGCGGAAGGTGGCCGCCGTCGTCGCGAAGCCCGGCGCCACGCCGGGGCCGTTCGACGCGCCGGTCGCCACGCACCGTCCCGTGCCGCTGATCACCTGGATCACCGGCGGGGTCGCGCTCGCGACGCTCGCCACGGCGTCGATCATCGCGGGCGTGGGGCTCTCCGAGCGGACGCGCCTCGAGAGCTGCAGCCCCACCTGCCCCGTCGAGCGCGCGGCCTCGGTCGCCCGGCTGCTGGCCCTCGCCGACGGCTTGTTCATCGGCTCCGCGCTGATGGCGGGGCTGGCGGTGGTGAGCTGGTTCGTCCGCCCCGAGGTGCCGGTCTGGATCTCGGTCGTCCCTTCGGGCGGTGCCCACGTCGCCGTGACCGGGAGGCTCCCCTGAGTCGCTCACTCGTCGCCCTGGCCTGCGCGCTCCTGTGCGGATGCTCCCTGGCGTTCCGCGTCGAGGACTACGCGCGCTCCCCCGACGCAGGCGACCTCAGCGATGGCGGGGCCGGCGCTGGGGGCTCGGCGGGTGGCGGCTCTACTGGTGGCGGCGCCTCTGGTGGCGGCTCGGCGGGCGGAGCGGGGTTCGTCGTGCTGGGCGTCGCGCGCGACACGACTGACACGTTCCTGGTGTGGGACTTCTCGGCGATCACCAGAGGACCCGCGCTCAACGCGAGCCGGAGCGGAGTTGGACGAATCGGAGCCGAGGTCGTCGCGGTGAATGACTCCAACGTCGCGCGGGGCACCGCTGATCGGCTCACCGCGTGGCAGTTCATCGCTGCTCCCGCGCGGCCAGTCAGCGAGGGCTTCATCGCGGTCACAGGCCACGGCGCGTTGAGCGGTCCTGGCGACGATGCGTCACAGACGCTCCTCGGTGCGGCCTGGTCCGGCAGCGGGCTGTCCACGTGGCGAACGGTGGGGACCCTCGGCGTCGAGCGGAGCCGCGTCACGCTGGTGGCGACCGACACCTTCGTGATCGCCCTCGGAGGGCGGCAGCCCAACGACGACCCGAGCGATCGAGTCGAGGTGGCGACGCTCGGCCCTGGCCCCCAGGCAGGCGCCTTCACGGCGACCAGCTCGCTGCCGCGGCCGGTGGAGCGCCCGGCGGTCCTCTTGAGTGACGGCGAGCTGTTCGTGTGTGGCGGACGGCTGGAGAACGGCGCGACCGACGAATGCGCGGTCGCGGCGGTGCAGCCGAGCGGTGCGCTCCAGAGCTTCCGCCGCCTGCCGGATCTGCCGAACCCCACGTCGGGCGGAGTGCTCGTCAAGCGACACCGCAGGCTGCACCTGCTCGGCGCCTCGAACTCTCAGATCGCAGGGCACCGCGCGTTGATCTTCTCGCTCGAGCTCGACGCGCTCGCGTCTGGTTGGACCACATCGAGCCTCCGGCTCCCGACCGAGGTCGAGCTCAGTCAGGCGGCGGTGCTCAGGCCGTGACGCGTCGCCGCGCCCTCAGGAACAGGGCGAAGACCGCGAACAGCGCCGAGCCGTCCACCGCGCCGCACCCGCACCCGGGCCGCAGCTTCGTCGTCTCGCAGTTCAGGCACTCGGGCACGCCGCCGTCCCGCGGGGGTACGGGCTCCTGCGTACCAGCGTCCACGGTCGTGCCTGCGTCAGGCTCTGGCTGGCCCGCGTCTTCTGGCTGGCCAGCGTCAACCTCGGGCTGACCCGCGTCCTCTTCGGGCAGGCCGCCGTCCACCGGCACGTACACACCGCCGTCGGGCCAGCGCACGCCCGCATCGGGGTTGCAGGGATCGGCGATGGGCGCCTGCACGGGGCAGCCACCGCCGTACACGTTCGTTCGCATCACGCCACGCCCATCGGTCGCCGTGTTGAACCACTGCATCCACCGCTGCCGATAGCGCTCGACCTTCTGCTGCATCGTCACCGGGATCGTCGTCTGGCCGGGCGCCAGCACCACGACGAACGCCACCCGCCAGCACCGTGACGCGTGCGGGTACGCGGGAGCGCGCACGCCCATGGCCCGCTGGATCTCCTCGGCGGTGATGTCGTGTCGGGTGAGGCCACTCACGGTGCGTCCAGACGAGGACTTGCCCATCGCGATGGTGTCGACGCCGCGCCCCGGGCTCGCGGGATCTTCGAGCACCATCATCGGCGAGACCTCGCACGAGCCACGCAGGCCCATGAGGTACTGATCGATGTGGCTGTACTTGCGGTCACACCCCTCGAAGCGGAACGACCCGTTGCCGAGATCGGTGATGCACTCGCCGTACATCACGCTGCGCGAGTCGGCGAGGTGGCTGTAGTGCTGGTTCGGGTAACCCATCTGGCCACCCTCGTTGTTCTCGTTGTTGAACCCGCGGATGAAGTGCTGCCGCCCCCGCCCATCGTTCTGATCGAACTCGACCCCGTTGAGCCAGTGGTGGCCGTACTCGTGGCCGAGCATCTCGACGCCCGTGAGGCTGGTGATGCCCGGAATCGGGATGCCCAGCGACGGCGCCCACGCGGAGTCAGGGTTCGACGGCAGCGCTTCGGGTCCAAAGCCGCCGAGGAACGAAGACGTTCTGCCGAGCGTGCCCATGAAGACGCACTGCGACAGCTTCTGGGACATGTACGTGCCGGTGTTCAAGAACGGGCCGTCGCGGCCGATGTTCTTCGCCGTGAAGCGCACCGGGGGCCCCTGCCAGACGTTGTTGAGGTCGGTGAGCTCTTCGCTCGTGGTGAACGAGAAGATGCCGTCGAAGTTGTCGCCCAGACCGCCGAGCCGCGCCGCGTTGAAGGCGGCCCGACAGAACTGCTCCTGCATGCTGGGGAAGATCGACATGTTGTTGAGGCTGACGAGGCCGTTGATCGCGCCCGTGGGGTCTGAGACCACGACGATGTCGTTGACGACGCTGACCTGGGCGAGCGCGCTCGTGGTGACGAGCACTGCCAGCACTCCGACTCGACGCATGTGGCCTCCGCCGCACCAACGAACGCGGGACACAAACCACATCAGCCGCGACGGGCGCAACGCGCGCCTGTCTCTTTCAGTGAACACCCTCGTCCGGCAGGGTTCCCGGGTGATGCCGCTGGTTTGGAGCGCGAGAGGTGTGGCACGGTCCGTCGCGATGCGCCGGTTCGCCCTCGTGAGTCTGTGCTGGTCCCTCGCCGCCTGTCCGGCCATCAACTCGAAGCCGTGCTCGGCGGACACCGAGTGCCCCGCCGATCAGCGGTGCCGTCGTGGCGCCTGCGGGCCGATCTGCCTGAACGACGGGGAGTGCGGTGATGGCCAGGCCTGCGTGGGGGGCCGCTGCGAGGTGCGCCCCGAGTGCGCGCAGGACACCGACTGCGCCTCGGGCTTCACGTGCGCCTCCGGTCGGTGCAGGTGCACGACGGACGCGGCCTGCGCGGCGAACCAGAGCTGCGTCGAGGGCGTCTGCAAGGCACGCGCGCGATGCCGCCTCGACGGCGACTGCTCCAACGGCACGCGCTGCGAGGTGACCCAGGGGCTGTGCGTGCCCTCGTGCCGACTGCCGACGGACTGCGCACCCAACCTCGATCCGCAAGCGGCGCTCGCGCTCTATGCCTGCCTCAACGGCACCTGCGCCCGGCGTTGCACCACCGATCTCACGTGCGCCGCCGACGGGGTCGTCTGCAAGGACGGCCTGTGCACCGTGTCGGACTGCCGCACGAAGGCCGACTGCCCCGACGGCCAGTACTGCACGAGCGCCACCTTCGGGCGCTGCCAGGTGTACGAGACGTGCACCAGCTCGTCCGAGTGCGATCCCAACTTCCGCTGCCAGAAGTTCAGCCAGAACCAGTGCCCGCCGGGCTTCGACTGCAGCCAGTCGATCTGCCTCGAGCTGCCCCGCTGCTTCATCGACTCCGACTGCGTGAGCGGTGTGCCGGGCACCATGGCCTCGCAGCCGAACGGCTTCTGCGCCGAGGGCCACTGCCAGCCGACCGATCGCTGTCTGACGAGCACGAGCTGCACGCAGGGGCGGGTCTGCATCGCGGGGCTCTGCGTGCCGCCGGTCTGCCGAGGCCACGCTGAGTGCGGCGCGGGCAAGGCGTGCGTCGACGGAGCCTGCACTGACGCCCCCTCGGGCACCGACATCGCGCGGCTGGGGCTCCACCCGGCCGAGGCGCTGGTGGAGGTCGGCGACACGCTCCAGCTCCAGCTGACCGCCTACCGGCTCGATCAGAGCTCGTACCCGCTCGGGCGTGGCGCCTTCACCGTGCTCGACGAAGCGGGGATGCCGAGCGGCGCGGCCACGGTGTCGAACGACGGGCGCCTGACCGCGGTGGCGCCAGGCGTCGTGCGCGTCAAGGCCGAGGTCATGATGTCGTTCTCGAGCCCGGTGGAGGCGCGCGTGCGCATCTACCCGCGGGTCACGATGGGTCGGCGCGTGCTGGTCGTGGACTGGGCGCGCAGGCGGCCGATCGCCGGCGCCGTCGTCTGGGGCTGCCTCGACGCGGACTGCGCGATGCCCACCGAGGCGGTGACGGACTCGCTGGGGCTCGCCGGGTTCCCCATGCTGGGCGCCGGCGCAGCGACCTTCACGGTGGTGAGCGCCGCGACGCGCATGGACGGCAAGCCCACGCACGAACGGGTGTCGATCGTCTCGACGGCCGCGACGGATCTGTACGTGCCGCTGCGCGACAACCCGGCCAGGGCCGCGACCGGCTTCAACGGGACGATCGGGTTCCAGCAGGTGCGGGCGAGCGGCGCGTACTGGCTCGGGCTCATCGCCACGGGCATCGGCGATCTGCCCGGCATGCGCCTGACGAGCCTGCTGGGCGACCCCGTCTTCACCGAGATCCCCAACGTCAATCAGCGCGTCCCCATCCCCGGCGCGGTGGTGCTCTACACGTCGCCGGGCCTCAACATCCCGACCGAGGTGAAGCCACGCTCTCTTGGCTTCGGGCAGGCGGGCGACCGGCCAGCCGTCGCCTTCGCCACGCGGGGGAACCTGAGCGAGCTGGCCACGCTGCGGTCCGTCGATCTGCTGAGCTACCTCGGCTCGGCGGACTTCACCCTGCAGCAATCGATCGAGCTGTCGGCGCGCCTCGACGTGCCCGACACCGCCGACGTCAACGGCAACGGGCTGTGCGCGAACCCCCAGCGGTGCCCCATGGGCTCGGAGGACGTGCCCGACTGGGCGGGCTTCCCCCGGCTCAGCATGAGCCCCAACCGGCAGCTCACCCGTCGCACCGAGGTGGTGGTGCCGCGGGTGCCGTCCACCATCGACACGGTGGTGGTGGCGGGCCTCGAAGCAGACGCCTTCCGTGGAGCGCTCCCCACCGGCTTCGCGTCGAAGACCGCCGGACCTCCCGGCAACGACGGCACCCGGCCGGTCGAGCCGGTCATGCTCCGCACCGGCGTGCCCTTCGCCGGCATCGAGTCCTCGTCTCCGGGCCTGTGGACGGTCGCGCTGTCCACCCGCAGCAGCGCCGAGACCGCGCGCCTGGCGCTCCCCGGAGCGACGCTGCCGACGAAGCTGGCCGTCCAGCCGTTCCTCCCGCTGCCTGCGGTGGGCACCTTCGCGCCGCTCACCAGGACGTGGACCCCCGGCCAGCCCGAGTGGGGCTCGCTGTACTCGACCGGCGCCGAGGTGGGCCGGCTCTCCCTCACCGGCAGCGACGTGCGGCACACCGTCTACTTCCCCATCACCGTCGGGCAGACGAGCGTGGTGGTGCCCCGGGCGCCCGCTGGACCAGGGCGGGACCCCGCCGGCGAGCTGGAGGGGAAGCTGGAGATCGTCGGAGTCGATCTCGCGAGCTCGACCGGCTGGGACGAGCTGATCTCGTTCCCTGGTGTCAACCTCTCGTCCTGGAACCTCGTGATGGACGGCTATTCTCGAATCGACAGGTGAACGGGATTCGATAAGTTCCCCTGCCGTGACGAAAGAGGTCATCATCGGCATCGACCTGGGGACGACGAACTCCTGTGCAGCCTACGTTGACGGCTACAAGGACAACCTCCCCAACGTGAAGCTCATCCCCTACAAGGGCGGCGAGTACACGGTTCCTTCCATCTTCGCGATCGATGACAAGGGGAACGAGCTGATCGGCTACGAGGCCAAGCGCCAGTGGCAGCTCAACCCGAAGAACACCGTCTACGGCGCCAAGCGGCTCGTCGGCCGCACCGCCACCAGCGACATCGTCGAGACGATGCGCAAGGTGGTGCAGTACGCGGTCAAGCCCTCGGCTGATCACAAGGAAGTCACGATCGAGATCGCGCGCAAGGAGCTCACGCTCCAGGAGGTCTCCGCGCGCATCTTGAACAAGATCCGCGACGTCGCCTCGAACTACCTGCGGGTGCCGGTGAACAAGGCCGTGGTGACGGTGCCCGCCTACTTCTCGGACCGCCAGCGCCAGTCGGTGAAGGACGCCGGCAAGCTGATCGGCATGGAGGTGGTGCGGATCATCAACGAGCCGACCGCGGCCGCGCTCGCCTACGGCGTCGGCAAGGGGCTCAACGAGAAGGTCGTCATCTACGATCTCGGCGGCGGCACCTTCGACATCTCGATCATCGAGATCCGCAACCAGGTCTTCGAGGTGAAGGCCACCGGCGGCGACATCTTCCTCGGCGGCATCGACTTCGACAACGCGATGATCCACTACGTGCTTCGCGAGTTCCAGGCGAAGACGGGCATCGATCTGTCCACCGACCCGGTGGCGATGCAGCGCATCAAGGACCTCGCCGAGCGCACCAAGTGCGATCTGTCGTCGCGCGAAGAGGCGCCCTTCAACATTCCGTTCATCACGATGACGCCTCAGGGCCAGCCCCTGAACATCGAGATGAAGTTCACCCGCAAGCTGCTCGAGTCGCTCACCTCGGACCTCGTCGATCGCACGCTGAAGATCGTCGCGAAGGTGCTGGTCGAGTCGGGCCTGTCCACGCGCGAGATCGACGACGTGATGCTGGTCGGTGGGCAGACCCGCATGCCCATCGTGCAGGACCGGCTGACCAAGTTCTTCGGCAAGATCCCGTCGAAGGCGGTCCACCCGGACGAAGCGGTCGCGATCGGCGCCGCCCTGTACGCGTTCTCGCTGCAGGACGACACCAACCTGAAGGTGCAGCTGCTCGACGTGATCCCGATGGCGATCGGCCTCGAGAAGGCCGACGGCCAGATGCACGTGGTGTTCGGCCGGAACTCGCCGATCCCCAACGCGAAGCAGATCACCGGCACGACCAGCGTGGCGAACCAGACCGAGCTGATCATGCGCATCTACCAGGGCGATCACGAGGCCGCGGAGATGAACGAGCAGCTCGGCGAGTTCACCTTCGCCGGCATCCGTCCGGGGCCCGCGGGCAGCGTGAAGGTCGAGATCACCTTCGACGTGAACGTCGAGGGCATCCTCCGCATGGAGGCGCGGGATCCCGACACGGGCAAGACGCTGAACACCACCGTGCGCGTCACCCAGAGCTGAGCTGCGCTGGGCCGGGCCCGGCTCGGCGCTGGGGTGCTCGAGCTCCTGGTGTCGGGCGATCGCCTTCTTCGCCTCGCGTCCCCTGAGGCCGGGCTGGAGAGCGAACGCCACGTGCACGGCGCTTCCTGCGTACGCTGCTGAACTGCTGGCCGACGCCGACGTCCTCGCCGCCACTGGAGGTGCCGAACGGCGACGCCGCCTCCGTGCAGGGAGACGCTCGAGGACCCGCACTCCACCCTCACAGGCGGGAGCGCGCACCGCGGCGAAGGTCACCAGCGCAATCCCTCGACCACCGGGACCTCGACGCCGGGGTTCGTCGCGGCGCCTCTCTAGTCGGGTCCGAGTGACCGTGGGCTCGGAGCGGCCCCGGGACGACGGCGCCTGACCGTTCGAGGGGTTGTCCTGCCCGCGCCGTTGCTTACCCGTGAGCCATGAACGCCACCGTCGTCGAGTCCACCACCCTGCTCCACCGCGCCGGCAACCTGCTCAAGACGGGCGTGCTGCTGGCCGCCCTGAGCGCGCTCGTGCTGCTGCTCGGCCAGCGGTTCGGAGGAACGAGCGGGCTGCTCACGGCCGGCGCCTTCGTGCTGCTCATGAACTTCGGCTCGTACTGGTTCAGCGATCGCATCGCGCTGGCGATGAACGGCGCCCGCGCGCTGCCCCCGAACGAGCTGCCCTGGCTGCACGCGCTCGTCTCCCAGCTCTCGGCCCACGCCGAGCTGCCCCCGCCGCGGCTCTACGTCATCGCCAGCGACACCCCGAACGCCTTCGCCACCGGCCGCTCGCCCGCGAAGGCGGCCATCGCGGTGACCACGGGCCTGCTCGAGGCGCTCGATCGGCGGGAGCTGACCGGCGTGCTGGCGCACGAGCTGGCCCACGTGAAGAACCGCGACACGCTCATCATGACGGTGGCCGCGACCCTGGCCGGCGTCATCAGCCACCTCGCGCAGCTGGCGTTCTTCTGGGGCGGCGCGCTGCTCGGTGGGCGCTCGGACGATCGCGAGGACTCGGGCGGCTCCGCGCTGGGCACCCTGGGGCTGCTGCTGGTGGCGCCCCTCACCGCCACGCTGCTCCAGCTCGCCATCAGCCGCTCGCGCGAGTTCGACGCCGACGCCACCGCCGCGCAGCTCACCGGCGACCCGCTGGCCCTCGCCAACGCCCTCGCCCGCCTCGAGCAGGGGAACAAGCTGAGGCCGATGGATCATTCGCCTGCCACGGCCCACCTCTTCATCGTGAATCCCCTCTCCGGGGGCGGGCTGATGGGCCTCTTCTCGACCCACCCGCCCATCGGGGAGCGCATCGAGCGGCTCGTCCAGCTTCGCTGAACGACCGGCCCTCCGCGTCCGACGCGGCTCGCGCCTCTGGACACCGACCGGGCTTGCCCCGGGGGCGCGGTGGCGGGTAGAGGCCCGATCTCCACCAGTACCAGTCCGGGGAACCACGCATGTCACTCGTCGTCATCACCGTCCTCCTGGCCGTCGCGCTCGTCGTGAGCCTGGCCTTCAACATGGGCTTCTTCGGTGCAAAGGCCGCCGCGCCTGCCGCGAAGTCGACCGACACCGGGCCCCGCGCCGACCGCCGCGATGACGACGTCGCCGCGCGCGCCAGCAAGGCCGAGAGCGAGCTCGAGAAGAAGAAGAAGGAGCTCGAGGAAGTGAAGAAGGCGCACAACGACGCGAAGGACGAGCTCAAGCAGGCCAAGAAGAAGCTCTTCGATCAGCGCGAGTCGGAGAAGACCGGCGACGATCTGGTGAAGGCCCGCGCCGAGGTCGAGCGGCAGGCGTCGATTCAGCTCGAGAACACCCGCCACGAGCTCGCCAACGCGCTCGCCGAGGTGCAGCGCCTGAAGAACGAGGGCGAGAGCCGCAACAAGAAGCGCACTGAAGAGCGCCGCCCCGCCGAGGAGAAGCCCGAAGAGAAGAAAGAGGCGGCCCCGGTGCAGCGGGTGATCCGCGAGCTGTCCGACGCCGAGAAGGAGAAGATGCAGCGCCTCGAGCAGCAGGCAGCGCAGGACAAGAAGAAGGCCATCGAGCTCGCCGCCGAGCTGCGCAACGTGAAGGCGCGCATCGAGCGCGAGAAGCGCGAGGCCCGGCGGGTGTACGAAGAGGGCAAGCTGGCGCGCGACAAGTTCCGCGCCGTCGAGCTGCGCCTCAACCGCACGCTGCTCGAGAACGACATGGTGAAGCGCGCCATCGCCGATCTCGAGAAGAAGACGGGCGTGAAGGCCGAGCTGCACACGCCGAGCGCGGAGCAGCTCGCCGAGAGCGATCTGAAGATGCGCGAGAAGCACCAGGCCGAGGACAAGGCCGCCGAGGAGGCGCGGGCGAAGCTCGAGGCCGCTGAGGCCACCTCGCTCGACGCGCCCGAGGCCGCTGCCGCAGACGCTGCCACCGCGACCGGCCCGGTGACGCCTGCGCCCGAGACGAAGGCCGAGGCGCCCGCTCCGGCGACCACGCCCACCGCCTGAGGGTCGACGACGTCGCCGTCATCTGCGAGCGCCTCGAGGGCCACCCGCCCGCCATCGAGTTCGCCGCCTCGCGGGTGGCAGAGTGTCGGTGCGCGAGGTGCGTGACCGGCTGCGCGGCTCTGGCTCGGGTGGAGCTGCAGCTCCGCGGGGCCGGCCGCGACGTCGAACGACACGACAGCGCTCGAGCTGGTCTGCCGGCAACGGCCTGATCACCTGAGCGCCTCGCGCACCTTGCGCTCCAGCTCGGCGGGGAGCACCACCCCGCTGTACGCGGCGATCACCTGCCCCGACCGATCGAAGAGCACCCGCGCCGGCAGCTCGCGGATCTGCCCGAACGGGGTCTGACCGCTGCGCAGCCGATCGTCGCCGACCAGCACCGGGTACGGCAGGCGGTACTCGTCGGCGAACGGCTCGAGCACCCTGCGGCCCTCGAGGTCGAGCCCCACCACCACCTGCTTGAAGCCCTGCGGCGCCAGCTCGCGCTCGAGCCGGGCGAGGGTCGCGAGATCGGTGAGGCACGGGAAGCACCAGGTGGCGATGAACGTCACCAGCACGACGTTGCCCTGCAGGGCCGCGCGATCGAAGCGCACGCCGCCCACGACGTCCTGCGGGAGCGTGCCCACGAAGACGTCGCGGTGCGGGAACGTCGCCTGGCCGGAGTGCGCGCAGCCCTCGAGCGCAGCGACGACGAGGAGCGCACGCCCTGCCCGGCTCACGCGCCGGCGCCGGCCTTCTGGCAGCTCCGGCACAGGCCGTAGAGCTCCATCTTGTGCGAGGACACCTTGAAGCCGTGCTTCTTCGCGACGGCGTCCTGCAGTTGCTCGATGCGATCGTTCTCGAACTCGATGATCGCGCCGCAGCGCGTGCAGATCAGGTGATCGTGGTGTTCGCGACCGATGGCCGGCTCGTAGCGGGTCTGCCCGTCACCGAAGTTCTGCGCGTGGGCGAGCCCGCTCTCGGCGAGCAGCTTCATCGTGCGGTAGACCGTGGCCACCGAGACGCGCGGGTTGTGCGCGCGCACCTTCGCCCAGAGCTGCTCCACCGAGAAGTGACCGTCGAGGTCGAAGAACGTCTCGAGGATCAGGTGGCGCTGGCGCGTGGACTTGAGGCCCCGCTCGTCCATGAAGCGCTGGATGATCGCCTCGCGCTCGGCGCGGTCGGTCACGGGAAGCGCTCCTTCCACGTCGCGACGTCAGCGCCCAGGTCGGCGCCGCCGTTCAGCTTCACCAGGGCGCCGTGCGCCGCCGCGCGCACCCGCTCATCGGGGTCGCTCAGCAGCGCCACCAGCTTCGGAGCCTCGGCCACCTGCCCGCGCCACCCGAGCAGCTCGGCGGACAGCGCCCGCACCCGCGGATCCCGATCATCGAGCAGCGCCGGCGGGGCGATCGCACCCTGCTGAGGCTGCACCACCTGCGGCAGCAGCAGGAGCATGAAGAAGAGCGCGGCGACGAGGATCTGCGAGAACGCCTTGAAGGCCGAGTAGCGCTTCGCCGCCACCAGCGCGAGACGGTACGCAGAGAAACCGATCGCGAAGGCCAGGAACGCCCACGGGGCGAAGCGGCTGATCGGCTCTGGAGCCGTGTCCGCGCGCTGGGCCCAGAACGCGAGCAGGGCCGAGCCCACCAGCAGCGCGTAGAGCACCAGCGGCAACACCGGGCGCACCTTGACGCCGGCGACGCTGGGCTCGTCGGAGGACGGCGGGGTGGTGGCTGGTTGAGCGTTCATTGACACCCTGGGGAGACTGCTTATAGCCACCCGCAACGCAAAGAGCAGGCATGAGTAGCTGGAAACGCAAGCGGCACCCGGATGACGTCCCGACGCCCGTTGCGGTGGCGCTCGCCGACTTCTGCCGTCGCGCGAAGGCCCCCGCTTCACCCGCCCTCGTGCGCGAAGCGCTGGCGCTCATCTCCGACGCGCAGGACGCCCAGGTGCGGAGCCTCACCGACGAAGCGCCCGCCGCCACGCCGTTGGGCCCGTTCGCCGTGATCGACCTCGTCCAGGGCGCGACCGTGGCGACCGCGACCGAGCGCCAGGCGAGCGGCTACTACGACATGGCCAGGCTCGCGGCCGAGGACGCAGACGAGGCCTCAGCGCCCGTGGATCGCCAGGCGTCGGTGAAGCCTGCGCCGATCCCCCGCGCCTCGGCGCCGCGCCCCGCGAAGGAGAAGAAGGCGCGTAAACCCCGCCAGACCGTCAGCGATCGCATCGCGCCCCGCAAACGCACGCCCGGCTCCGAGTCACGCCCGCGGCCGCAGCAGCCCCTGCCCGGTACCGCCTTTCTGCCCCGCCGACACCTGCCGGCGCCGCGCGGGCGCTTCACCCGGGTCGATCCGTCCCGCAGCACCTTCGAGGCGCTGCTCAAGCCCGAGTCGCGAGAGGCGCTCACGGTCCTCGTCGAGCAGTGCCCGACCCGCTTCCACGTCTTCCGCACCCTGGAGACGGGGTACTCGGGCCGGGCCGGCGCGCCGCTGTCGATCGCCGACGTGGAGGGCGCCCTGACCCGCCACCAGCTGCTCGGCGCGATGCAGAAGAAGGAGCGCGAGAAGGTCTTGACCGCCCTGACCTCGGCGAAGGGCTCGGCGCCGCTCGCGGCGAAGGAGCTGGGGATTCGCCCCGCTGAGATCGACGGGCTCGTCGGCGAGCTCCGGCTCAAGCGCGAGGCGGGCGAGATCAAGGAGCGCTTCGTCCGCGAGGCCCTCGACCCCGACAACCTGGCCCTGCGCCTGTCGTTGCTGGGCCGCCCGCGCTACCTCGCCGATCTCAAGATCGAGAAGCGCTTCACCGACGCCCTCACGCGCGACGTCACGAAGCTGCTCGACGGCAACGCCGACGCCGCGACCACCGTCAACGAGCTGATCGAGCTGACGGCGAAGAAGCACGCGTTGGTGCCCGACTTGTTGAACCGCGCAGTGGACCGCCTGGGTCTCACGCGCCGCTACCTGAGGTGAACCCCCGATGCCCATCTACGAATACCGCTGTCAGCAGTGCGGCCACGATCTCGAGGTGATGCAGAAGCTCTCGGATCCCGCGCCGGCGAAGTGCGCGCAGTGCGGCGCCGACAACACGTACGAGCGCCAGATGTCCCGCACCAGCTTCCAGCTCAAGGGCGGCGGCTGGTACTCGGATCTCTATTCGTCGTCGAAGAAGGACTCGGGGGGCTCGGGGAGCTCCGGCTCGTCAGGCGGCTCCTCCGGGGGCTCGTCGTCCTCTGGAGCCTCGTCGTCCGGCGCCTCTGCCCCGTCATCGGGTGGCTCGTCATCTGGAGGCTCTTCGGGGAGCTCCTCGGGCGGTTCCCCGTCGGGAGGCTCGTCCACGGGCGGGTCGGGCAAGTCCAGCGCAGCGCCTGCGAGCGCGGCGTGAGGGCCGGCCTGCTGGCGACGGTGCTGCTGGGCGGGTGCGCGACGTCCCAGGTCTTCGTGCCACCCGAACAGGCGTCCGCCCTGCAGCGCACGTACGCGGGTGACGAGCGTTTCCTCAAGCTGTCATTCCACGCCACGCCCTTCTTCGGTGACGCGACGAAGAAGCTGCTCTCGCCGATCAGCCCGGACCAGCTGAGGCTGCTCACCAACCCCGACGGCTCGCCCGTCAACCCCGGCCCGTCGGAGCGCATCTTCCCGCCCGGCACTCCGGTGCGGATCCTCAAGCTCGAGTTCCCGACCTCCTGGGCGATGAGCGAGCGTGTTCTCTACACGCCCCGAAGCCTGGCGTGGGTCTACCTGGACGTCGCCAACACGCCAAAGCAGAGCCCGCCCTCCATCCTGGTGCTGCGGCCCGGCCTCAAGGACGAGAACGAGGTGCGCTCGGAGATCGACCGCTACCTCTCGAAGGAGAACCCGAAGGCGGTGCTCGACGGCTTCAGCGAGGCGGTGCGCGCCGCGGTCCTCGAGAAGAAGGCGGTGCCCGACATGTCCGCCGAGGCGCTCGAGATGGCCTGGGGCTACCCCGAGCGGAAGAAGTACGAGCTCGAAGGGTCCGCGAAGAAGGAGACCTGGTTCTACGCGGACGGCCGGAAGCAGGTGGTGCTGCTCGACGGGAAGGTGACCGAGCTCAGGTAGCGCACGGCAGGATGCGCTCGCCCCGGAACGCAGCGTGCCGGGCCTCCTGCGCGACGTCGCGAGGCACGACGGCGCAGGGCTCTCCCGAAGGCTTCACGTATGTGTGCGCTGAGTGGAGGGGCTGCGCGCAGTCGTTGAGCACCGACAACGAGGAGCCTGGGCGGGCTCGGCCTCAGTCAACTCGACGCTGAGCCGGCCCGCGTCAGAGACTCGGCCCCGGCATGGCCCAGCCAGGCGCACTCCCTGAGACCGACACCGCGGACGGCGAGACGGGAGCCGTGGACCGGTTCTGGCGCTGCCGCAAGTGCGCGCACGCGATCACCACGCAGGCCGATCGGTGCGAGATCGACGGCCGGCACGTGCACCTGCGGCTCAACCCGCACGCCGTCGCCTTCCTCTTCGGCTGCTTCTCCTCCGCGCGCGGCATCTCGTGCGCCGGCTCCCCCACCGCCGAGGCGACCTGGTTCGCGGGCTGTCTGTGGGAGTACGCCCTGTGCGCGAACTGCGGCACTCACCTGGGGTGGCGCTTCAGCGGCGGCGCGAGCTTCGTCGCGCTGCTGCTCGAGCGGCTGGTCGATCCTGACGCGTGAGCCGACCCGGACCGCCTCAGCGCGGCCAGCGGCGCTTCTTCTTCTTGCGCTGCTGCTCCTCCTGCTTCGCCTCGCCTGGACGGCGCAGATGCGGCAGCGTGCCGAGCTGCACGGGCACGTAGTCTCGACCCTGGAGCGCCTTCACCAGCTCGGCCTGCGACCCCACCGCCTTCTTGAAGAGGGTCGCCGCGTAGCCGATCTCGTCCAGCGAGGTGCGCGCGTCACTGCCCGCGACCCCGGGGAGCTCGAGCGCGTCGGCGGCCTCGAGGGCGAGCTCGTTCGCGCCCGCGCGCACCTTCGGGTTGTAGACCTCGATGGCGGAGAGCAGCTTGAGGGACTTCACGTAGTCGTTCGCGGGGTTGCCGAACTCCTTGTCGTAGGGCCGCGCCGCGACGATCGCAGCCCCGAGCCCCTTCAGCTTCGGCAAGCACTCGTCGGCGCTCCAGGCCTTCTCGCGGTTGCTGCCCCACAGCTGCACCGGCTCGGGCGCGCGCTCGGGCTTCTCGAAGAAGCACAGGTACTGGCCTTTGTCGGTCGCGAGCTCGAGGCCCACGAAGACCTTCAACTTCGTCGAGCGCTGCAGGTCGAACAGCTCGTCGCAGCCGTCCTGCGTGTTCGTCTCGGTGAAGGCCACCCCGTCGAGGCCGAAGGACTCAGCGCGGGCGAGCACCGCCTTCGGATCGAGCGGACAGTCACGGGACAGGTAGGAGTGGACGTGGAGATCGATCAGCATGTCGGAGTGGGCCCTTGTGTGGGTCGCGAGCCGCGTGGGATAAGCAGCGCATGTTCACTGGCGTCAAGGTGTTTTCGGCGACGAAAGCCAAAGAGCGCGAAGAGCTCAGCGAGAACATCAACCGCTGGCTGAAGAGCAACACCGACCTCGAGATCGTCGATCGCGTCGTCTGCCAGTCGAGCGACAACGAGTTCCACTGCTACTCGATGCTGCTCTTCTACAAGCAGAAGAGCTGACGGCGAGCCCCATGCAGGCGGTAGTTCGCCCGTTTCACCGGTTCAGCACCCTCTTTGTCTCCAACGTCTACCTGCTCGACGGCGGTCGCGGCGATCGCTGGCTGATCGACTGCGGGCACTGGACCGAGCGCTACCAGCTGCTCGCGGAGCTGCGGCGAACGGGCCTGCGCCCCTCGGAGCTCACCGGGCTGCTGCTCACGCACCGGCACTCCGATCACGCCGGCAACGCGGCCTTCCTGAAGCGGGAGTTCGGGCTCAAGGTGTACGCGCACCGGGCCGACGCCGAGGTGATGGCCGGCTCGGCGAAGCGCGTCCCGCTGGGGACCCGCGGCTCACTGCTCGAGCGCACCCTGGGCCACGTGGAGAACCGCTGGCCCGCGCGGGTCACCGTCGATGGGGCGCTGGAAGAGGGGCAGCAGATCGCGGGGCTCGAGGTGCACCACGTGCCTGGGCACACCGAAGGGTCCGTCTTCTACCGGCACCCGGCGACGGGCTGCCTGTTGACGGGAGACACGCTGCTGACGGCGCGCCCGCCGCTCACCATCATCAAGGACATCGTGCCGCCCTACGACGCGTACTCGCTCGATCTCGCCCGGGCGCACCAGTCCCTCGAGCGCTTCCATCGCGCCGGCTGGAGCTACGAGCACGTCCTCGCGGGCCACGGCAAGCCGCTCACGAACGACGCGCGACGAAGGGTGCTCGACGCGCTCAGCCGGCTGGGACTGCCGGCCTCGACCGCCGCCTGAGCGCTGGCAGACCGCGCACGAACGACACACGCCGCAGGGACGCGCTCGGCGGGCCGGACGATTGCCGCGCGATGCGATGGGAGGCTGGTCACGAGCTGCCGGCTTCGCCCGCCGCGTGAGCGCTGGCAGACCGCGCACGAACGACACGCGCCGCAGGGACGCGCTCGGCGGGCCGGACGATTGCCGCGCGATGCGATGGGAGGCTGGTCACGAGCTGCCGGCTTCGCCCGCCGCGTGAGCCGCTGATGAACGCAGCCACCACGCGAGTCGGCGTGCGTCGGGAGTCAGGGCTTCACCAGCACGAGGCTCGCCCGCGCCGGAATGGTGAGCTGCCCCGATGCGGGGATCGTCACCATCGCGCCGCTCACCGCGTCCTTCAGGGTGACGGGCAGCCGGCTCAGGGCGCGGCGCGGCGCGAGGGTCACCGTGCGATCGCCTCCGCGGTTGATGGCGACGATCGCCCCGTCCTCCGGGGTGGAGCGCTGGTACACGTAGAGGTCGCGCTCGATCAGCAGCGTGTCGCGCGCGCCGAACCTGAGCGCCCTGCTCTGCCGGCGCGCGGTGCCGACCTTCCTCATGAAGTCGAGCAGGCTGCTCTCCCGCGCCGTCAGGCCCTGCCACTTCATGAAGCGCCGGTTGTCGGGGTCGCCCGCGCCCGGCAGGCCAACCTCGTCGCCGTAGTAGATGAGCGGCACGCCCTGCTGCGTGAGGATGAAGGCGAACGCCCACTTCAGGCGCTGGAACGGCTCGTCGCTGTCGATGGTGGCCGGCGGCTTGTTCGGCCCCCAGGACTGGCCGTTCGCGTCGTTCTCGATCTGGTTGGCGGCGATGGAGATGAAGCGCGCCACGTCGTGGTTGCCCAGGAAGGGCGAGTTGATGGTCTCGGGCGTGTAGTACGACTCGTTCGCGCGCACGGCCTCGTCCACCGGCACCAGGGAGTCGCCCCGCGCGAAGGCCTGCACCACCGGCCAGTAGAGGGGGAAGTCGAACTGGCCGTCGAGCTCCTGCGGCCCGACGTAGGCGCGGATCAGGCTGCGCCCATCGCTGCCGGTGAAGGTCTCGCCGACGAGGTAGTAGTCGGTGCCGGTGAAGGCGCTCAGCTTCGCGAGGTGCTGGTTGATGGTGCGACCGCCGATGTGATCCAGGTGCTTCACGGCGTCGAGGCGGAACCCGTCGAGATCCGCCTCCTCGAGCCACCACAGCATGTCGGCGGCGAACTGATCGCCCATCGCGGTGTTCCGCCAGTTGTAGTCGGGCAGGTAGTTCGTGAACGCGCAGACCAGCGGCTTCTCTTCCCACCCGCAGCCGTTGGTGCCGCACACGCAGCCGTTGCCGATGTTGAACCAGCCGTCGTCGCGGTGCTGGGCGACGTACGGGTGCTGCTCGTGCACGTGGTTGAGCACGAGATCCGTGAGCACGCGAATGCCCCGCGCGTGCGCAGCCCTGGTGAGGGCCCGCAGATCGTCCAGGGTGCCGAAGCGCGGCTGCACCGTCCTCGGCTGGCTCGGCCAGTAGCCGTGATAGCCGGTGTACTTCTGCCCATACGAGCCGTCGAACGCCCCGTCGGGATTCGCGTCGGGTGGTGACAGCCAGAGCGCGCGCACGCCGAGCTGGTCGAAGTAGCCCTCCTCGATGGCCCGGGTGACGCCCTTGAAGTCGCCGCCCTGGTAGTTCGCCTGCGCGGTGACGCCGGTGGCCGGCCGGTTGTTGCCCGGATCTCCGTCGCGGAACCGATCGGTGAAGACGAAGTAGAGGATCGCCTCCTCCCACTTGAACGGCTCGCGCTCGACCCAGAACGGCAGCAACACCGGCTCGGCACGCCCGCCGTTCGAGTCCTCGAGGGTCACCTTGACGGTGTGCTTGCCCTGCGACAGCCCGGCGGTGGTGAACGACGTCACCCCCGTGTTGCGATCGAAGGTGATCGACTGCGCCTGCCCGTCGAGGACCAGCACCGGCGCCGCCAGCGCGGCCTTCGTCGAGCCCATCGACGCCGCGAGCGCCACGCTGAGGGCGCCCTCGGCCGTCACCGTGAAGGCGGTCACCTCGAGCAGCGGCGAGGCGCAGGACGGGACGAAGAGCCGCGAGTGCTCGGTGGCGCCGACCCACCGCGTGAAGCCCTGCGCGGGGTCGAGGATGAGCTGGTCGTTCCCGAGGTCGAACCGGTACCCGTAGCCGCTGACGCGTGGCTCGAGCGTCTTGCGCCACTCCCAGGTGCCGTCCGGCCGCTTCGTCATCGGCTCGGCCGCGAACGCGTTCCACTCGCCGCGGATCGACACCGCCTCGAGGCTCTCGGAGGGCGCGAAGCGGATCACCTGCTCGCAGGAACGGACCGGGCCCGCGGGGCCGGCTGGCGGGCCGCAGGCGACGATGAAGACGGACGGGAGGAGGAGCAGAGAACGCACGACCTGCTGTCTAGCGCACGGCGGGCGGAATTGGCGCGCGCCGGCCTCCGTGTTTCCGATGAAACCGTTCGAGCGCTTCGATAGAAGCACCCCGATGCTCCGCGGTCTCGCAGTCACGACGCTGTGTCTCCTCGCCCTGCCCGGCTGCAATGAGGAGTGCGTCGATCAGTTCGACTGCGCGAAGCTCGTCTCGAAGAGCGCCCTCACCTGCGAAGACGGCCGCTGCGTCGTCAAGACGATGTTGCCGACCTTCCCCTCCTTCCCGACCGACGCCGGGAGGCCCGCGACCGACGGCGGCGCCCAGGCGAACGACGGAGGGCTGCCCGCCCGGATCGTCCCCGGCGAGTACCAGGCGCGGCTCTCGGGCGGCCAGCTCGTCCCGCCGGTCTCGACGATGGCGACGGGCAGCGCGACGGCCGTCCTCACCGTCGATGACGCGGGCGTCTCGACGCTGGGCTGGACGATCACGTTCACCGGCCTTACGCCAACCAACGCCGTGCTGATGGTGGGCGCTCCGGCCGGCCGCAGCCTCTTCAACGTCCTGCTGCTGTCCGATGGCGGCGTCTCGAGCCCCTTCTCCGGAGCCGTCCCCCTCACCCGGCCTCAAGCCCAGGCCGTGTCGGCGTTCAGGAGCTCGTTCGTGCTGACCTCGGCGACCCGGCCTGCCGGCGAGCTGCGCGGCCAGCTCATCCCGAAGGGAGCCTTCATCGGCTTCACCCAGTTCATGAAGGCCAGCGACGGCGGCTACGGCGGAGGGGGCCAGCTCGTGCTCGAGACCGACGGCGGCTTCATCCCCGTCTCGGGGGCGTTCGACTTCGACTGGACCGAGAGCGGAGCGGTGGCGAGCGCGTCGGTGAATCAGGGCGGCCCGCCGATCATCCAGCTGCCCCTCAACGCCGCCCGCACGGGCGCGGCGGGCTCGTTCGAGCCGTTCGCGTTGCTGGTGATGCTGCGTGACGCCGGCGTCGTGGTGTCGGGAGACGACGACGACGGGGGCCTCGTCTTCCAGGGCGATCTCGGGCTGTCGCTTCGCTGAGGCCGGCCGCTTCGCGCAGAGTCGTTGCCCCTCCCGACGTCCTGTGATGAGTCGCGCCCATGTCCGATGAGTCGTTGGCACGGCTGGTTTCGCTGAGACACGGCAACCCGCACTCGCTGCTGGGCGCTCACCCCACCACCGCCGACGTGTTCGTTCGCGTCTTCAGGCCCGAGGCGTTTCGCGTCGAGGTCGAGGCCCTCGGGAAGCGCCACGGCCTCAAGCCCCGGCCCGACTACCCGGGCATCTTCGAGGGCCGCCTGCCGTCGAAGGAGGTCCCCCCGTACGTCGTGCACGTGGACTACGCCGGCGGAGCCTCCTTCACGCTCCGCGACCCGTACGCGTTCCTGCCCACCCTCGGCGAGGCCGACCTGCACTTCGTCGGCGAGGGCACCCACCGCCGGCTGTGGGAGCGGCTGGGCGCGCACCCGATGCAGCACCAGGGCGTGTTCGGCACGTCCTTCGTGGTGTGGGCGCCCAACGCCGAGGGCGTCTCGGTGGTCGGCGACTTCAACGGCTGGGACGGCCGGCTCAACCCGATGCGCTCCATGGGCCAGAGCGGGCTGTGGGAGCTCTTCGTCCCCGACGTCGGCGAGGGCGCCCGGTACAAGTTCGAGATCCACCCGCGCGACGGCACGCCGTTCCTCAAGGCCGATCCGATGGCCTTCCGCTCCGAGGTGCCCCCGCTCACCGCCTCCGTCGTCCACCACCTGCACCACTACCGGTGGGGCGACGCCGAGTACCTCGCGCGGCGCAAGAAGGCCGATCGCTCGACCGAGCCGATGAGCATCTACGAGGTGCACGCCGGCTCGTGGCGCGTGGTGCCTGAGGAGGGCAATCGGCCCATGACGTGGCGCGAGGTCGCTCCGAGGCTGGCCGAGCACGTCTCGAAGCTGGGCTTCACGCACGTCGAGCTGTTGCCGATCGCCGAGCACCCGTTCGGCGGCAGCTGGGGCTACCAGGTGAGCTCGTACTACTCGCCCACCGCGCGCTTCGGCCACCCCGACGACTTCCGCTTCTTCGTGGACACGCTGCACGCGCACGGCATCGGGGTGATCATCGACTGGGTCCCGGGCCACTTCCCGCGCGACACCTTCGCGCTCGCGCAGTTCGATGGCACCGCGCTCTACGAGCACGCCGACCCGCGGAAGGGCGCGCACCCGGACTGGGGCACGCTGATCTTCAACTTCGGCCGCAACGAGGTGCGCAACTTCCTCATCGCCAACGCGCTCTTCTGGATCAACGAGTACCACATCGACGGGCTGCGCGTGGACGCGGTGGCCTCGATGCTCTACCTCGACTACTCGCGCGCGCCGGGAGAGTGGATCCCGAACCGCTTCGGCGGTCGTGAGAACGAAGAGGCCATTCACTTCCTGCGCGAGCTGAACGAGACCGTGCGGCACCAGCACCCCGACGTGGTGGTGATGGCCGAGGAGTCCACCTCGTGGCCCGCCGTCTCGAAGCCCGTGTCCGAGGGCGGCCTCGGCTTCACCCACAAGTGGAACATGGGGTGGATGCACGACACCCTGAAGTACTTCGAGAAGGACCCGGTGCACCGCAAGTGGCACCACCACCAGCTCACCTTCGGCTTCCTCTATGCGTGGTCCGAGAACTTCGTGCTGCCGCTCAGCCACGACGAGGTGGTGCACGGCAAGCGCTCGCTGCTCGGGAAGATGCCCGGTGATCTCTGGCAGCAGTTCGCCAACCTGCGCGCCCTCTACGCGTGGATGTGGGCGCACCCCGGCAAGAAGCTGCTCTTCATGGGCGGCGAGTTCGGGCAGTGGAACGAGTGGACCGAGGGGCGCTCGCTCGACTGGCACCTGCTCGAGCACGCGAGCCACCGCCAGCTGATGCACTACGTCACCGCGCTCAACGAGGCCTACCGGCGCGAGGGCGCGCTCTTCGAGACCGACTTCCACCCGCACGGCTTCCAGTGGGCGCAGGCCGACGCCGCCGACGCCAGCGTCTACGCCTTCATCCGCCGCGGCCGGAACCCGTGGCGGGAGATCATCTGCGTCGCGAACCTGACGCCGGTGGTGCGCCACGACTACCGCATCGGCGTGCCCGCCGGCGGCTGGTGGGGCGAGATCCTCAACTCCGATGACGAGCAGTTCGGCGGCAGCGGCGTGTCGAACGCTCCGCTCAAGGCCGAGCCGCGACCGTGGGACAACCAGCCCGCCTCGCTCGCCCTCACCCTGCCCCCCCTCGGCGTCGTCTGGCTGGCGCCGATCGACCCGCCCGGAGGCCTCAGCCCGAACCTGGTGGGGTGAAGAAACGAGGGGCGTCGCGCGTGTGCTGCACTGCGGAGGACGTCAATGCAGCACGCGCTCCTTGTCGACGAGCAACATCGGGTGGTTCTCGCGCGTCTCGTAGGCGATGATGCGCAGGCCCGCGCCGCGGGTGCCCGACGTCGTCATCACCTGCTGCTCGTCGCCCTGCGAGTTCGAGTAATTGAGCGCCACCTGGTACCGCACCTCACACAGCGCCGTCATCTCGGTGCCGTCGTCCGCAGTGAACGTCACCTTGAGCTGCGCCCCCAGCGGCAACGGATCCCTCGTCTCCACGAAGAGCCCTGAGGAGCTGATGTTCCGTGCGATCCCTCTCGTCATTCCCTGCTGCGTGGTGAGATAGACCGTGAAGACCTTGTCGAACCTCAGGCTCTGCCGCCGCTCGCTCACGTGCACCCCTGTCGTGTGGTGTGACGTGACGAAGCCTACAGAGTGCGATGGTGTAGGCAAATTAACGACCCAATCCGACACTCGACTGGAGGAATCACCGTGCGTTGGCTCACTCCCCTGCTGCTGATCATCCCCACGCTGGCTCAGGCAGACGTCGATCAGAAGTTCGCGAAGCTGCGCGACGCGTCGGAGAAGCTGGGCAGTCTCTCGGAGTTCATCGACGGCTACGCAGGGTCCTGCGGCCCGCTGATGACCGCGCAGTGCGAAGAGAAGCGCAAGGAGTTCCGGCGCGGCGCTGACGGGAAGAAGCACTACATGATCGTCACCGAGGACTCGGCGAGCGTCTTGTCGATGGGCGACGCGAACCCGATCTCGGGTGAGTTCGTGCTCAACATGACGCCCTTCTTCGCGGCCGGAGACAGCGCGATCACCCACGGCGCGCCCTCGAAGACCGACGCGAACGGCAACGCGATCCTCCCGTACATCCGGGTGCAGTCGAAGCTGCCCGACGGCTGGACGATGCAGTTGATGAACCGGCAGGTGCAGGCCCGCGCGCTGCGCATCCAGGTCGTCTTCACCCCCGAAGGCGTGTGGTCGCTGCCGAAGAAAGGCGGCGGACAGATCAAGGGCATCAAGACGCGCTTCGACGGCGTCGTGGTGCAGATCGGCCGCACCGGCGAGACCATCGGCATGTGGTACGCGAAGTGACCTGAAGGGCTGGAGGCTGCGGCGGTTTGAGCTAGCGTGCGCGCATCATGGCTGCGCGCGCGAGCGGTTCAGGAACCATCAGCTTCGGACTCGTCAACATCCCCGTGAAGCTCTACTCGGCGAGCGACTCGTCCGGGAAGATCTCGTTCAACCAGCTGCACGCGGACAAGAAGATCCGCCTCAAGCAGCAGATGATCGACCCCGAGACGGGCGAGCCGGTGCCCCGAGAGAAGATCGTCAAGGGCTACGAGTACGCCAAGGACCAGTACCTCATCATCAACGAGGACGAGCTCGAGAAGCTCGAGCTCGCGACCTCGCGCTCGATGGACATCACCGAGTTCGTCCCGCTCGCGGCGGTCGACCCGCTCTACTTCGAGTCTGGCAACTACCTGGCCCCCGAGAAGGGCGCCGAGCGTGCGTACGCGCTGCTCGTGAAGGGGCTCGAGGACATGAAGCACGCCGCGATCGCGAAGTACGTCGCGCGCGGCAAGATGCACCTCATCCTCATCCGCCCGTTGGGGAACGCGCTGGTGCTCCAGTACCTGCGCTACGCCGATGAGGTGAAGGCGCTGTCGGAGATCCCCGTGCCCGAGGCGAAGATCAGCGACGCCGAGCTCGGCCTCGCGCGCCAGTTCATCTCGAGCCTCGCGAAGCCCAGCTTCGACATCAACCAGTACAAGGACGAGTACCGCGAGCGCCTGAAGGACCTGCTCGATCGCAAGGTGAAGGGCGAGTCGGTCGATCTCACGCCGGCGCCCGCTCCGCAGGCCAAGGTCGTCGATCTCATGGAGGCGCTCAAGGCGTCCCTCGCCCGCACCGGGGCGATGCCTGCCGCCCCTGCACCGCCCGCAGCAGCGCCCGCCCCGACCGCTCCTCCGGACGACGACGAGCGGAAGCCGCCACGGCGATCTCCGAAGTCCGACGAGGTCGCGGAGGGCGAGGCGACCAGGAAGAAGAAGGCGAAAAGCTGAGGCTTTCTCAATGGATGGGTGGGGACTTCACCCCACAGGATCAGTGCACACCTGCCCCCTCCGGTTCTCAGGGCGCCAGCCTCCCACCTGAGATGGATCAAGCCTTTGGTGGGTGTCGTCCATGGCACGGCTCTCGCTCCCGAGGTCGCATGGTCCGGACTCTGTGTGCCGCCGTCTTCGTCCTGGTCGGGTGTGAGGGCGCCATCATGGGCCCGCGAGTCGAGGGGCCGGTCGGAGTCGATCCGACGACGGGGCAACCGACCCCGGTGACGCCGGTGACGCCGATGGACCCGCCCGTCGATCCGCCGATCGTGACGGCCTGTGCGCCGTCGCCCGCGCCGGGGAGCGCTCCGATGCGGCGCCTCTCGCACGAGGAGTACGAGCACGCGATCGAGGATCTGTTCGGTGACGCTGCGCTCGCGCGGCAGGTGTCGGCCGGGTTCATCACCGACTCCACCTCGCTCGGCTTCCGCAACGCCGCCCGCTTCCTCGATGTGAAGCCGGTGATGATGCAGAAGTACCAGGACGCGGCGGAGGCCGTGGCTGCGCAGGTCACCAGCACCGCCAACCTCCCACGCCTCCTGCCCTGCCCGACGTCGGGCGGTGAGGCCTGTGCGCGGCAGGCCATCGAGCGCCTCCTGCTGCGGGCCTACCGCCGGCCGGCGCCCGTCGCGGACGTCGATCGCTACGTCGCCGTCTGGCGTGCGGGGTCGATGGGCGCCGACTTTCGCACGGGCATGGAGTGGGTGGTGGGCGCGGTGCTGCAGGCTCCGAAGTTCCTCTACCGGCTCGAGGTCGATGGCAGCATGACGGCTCGAGCGCTCGGGGCGTATGAGCTCGCCTCGCGCCTGTCCTTCCTCTTCTGGCAGGCAGGCCCGGACGACGCCCTGCTCGAAGCGGCCCGCACCGGCCGGCTCTCCACCGCGGCGGACGTCGAGCGCGAGGCCCGCCGCCTGCTCGCCGACCGGAAGGCCGAGCGGGTGTTCAACTTCTTCGAGCAGTGGATGGACGTGGACGAGCTCGATCCGCTGCGGCGCGACGCCATGGTGTTCCCCGGTCTGCCGGCCACCCTCGCGACGCTGCTCCGCGAAGAGACGCGGCAGTTCGTCAAGGCGTCGGTGCTCGACGGCGATGGGACGTTCGAGACCCTGATGACCTCGCCCGTCACCTTCGTCAACGGCGACCTCGCGCGCCACTACGGGCTGTCGGGCATCACCGGCACGACCTGGCAGCGCACCACCTTCACCTCAGGCCTGCGCGGCGGCCTCTTCATGAACTCGGGAGCGCTGGTGAGCCACGACAAGCAGAGCCGCACCAGCATCGTGAACCGCGGCATGCGCGTGCGCACCCAGCTGCTGTGCCAGACCGTGCCCGCGCCGCCGGACGACGTGCCGCTCAACCTCGGGGCGATCAACGGCGAGTTCAGCCAGGCCGATCGCCTCGCGCAGCACCGCACCAACCCGAGCTGCTCGGGCTGCCACACCCTGCTCGACCCTCTTGGCGAGCCCTTCGAGAACGTGGACGCGGTGGGCCGCGAGCGCACGATGGAGAACGGCCGGCCGATCCGCACCAGCGGCGAGATCCACGCCAGCCGCGACATCGACGGTGCCGTGTCGAGCGGCATCGACCTGATGCGCAAGCTCTCCACGAGCAACGAGGCGCGGGAGTGCATGGTGACCCAGCTGTTCCGCTTCAGCCACGGCCGGCAGGAAGAGACCACCGACCTCTGCAGCCGCCAGCGCGCCCTCGAGCGCTTCAAGAACTCTGCCTGGAACGTGCGTGAGCTGCTGGTGGCGCTCACCCAGACCGACGACTTCCTCTTCAAGCCTGGAGTGACCCCATGAGTGCCTTCTCTCGGCGACGCCTGCTGGGGGCCGGCGGCGTGACGGTCGCCCTGCCCTTCCTCGAGTCGCTGCTGCCCCGGGCCGCGCGGGCGCAGGCCTCGACGCCGCCTCGGCGCGTGATCTGGGTCTTCACGGCGAACGGCGATCAGGAGTCCCGCCGGTTCTCCACGAAGAGCGAGACGGGCTTCGTGCTCGATGAGTTCCTGGCGCCGTACCAGGCGCAGCGCGCCGACATGCTCTTCGTCGAGGGCGTCGACAAGTACCACTACCGCCTCCCCGCCGGTCAGCGCGCGGACGGCCACCAGCAGGGCGGCTCAGCGCTGGCGCCGTGGAAGTCCGGCTCGGGCTCGTTCCCCATCGGCGGCCAGACGGGGCAGACGATCGGCTACGTGATGGGCCCCAGCATCGACCGCGTCATCGGCGAGCGGGTGCAGGCAGAGAACCCGAACGTGCGCTTCACCCACTTCAACTTCCGCGTGGGCGATCGCAGCAACAACATCTGGAACCAGCACTCCCACCGCGGGCCGGTGGGCACGCAGAACCCGATCCCGCCCGAGACCGATCCCTTCGCCGCGTACACCCGCATCTTCTCGAGCGTCGATCCGGCGGCGCGCGAGGCGGCGCTGCGCCGGCTGCGCATGCGGCAGTCGGCGCTCGACGTGGTGAAGGCCGAGCTCGCCGAACTGGGGCCGAAGTTGTCGGCAGACGACAAGCGCCGGCTCGACCAGCACACCGAGTCGGTGCGGGAGATCGAGCGGTCGCTGTCGGGCATGGCCGCCCAGGTGCCGCAGTGCACCACCTTCGCCACCGGGACCACCTTCGACGTCTACCTGCACGATCGCTGGTGGGACGTCGGCCGCGTGTTCGCGAAGATCTCGGCCATGGCGTTCGCGTGCGATCTCACCCGGTCCATCAACTACAACTGGTCGGGCAACACGTCGGACCGCGTCTACCGCGAGCTGAGCTTCACCGACGGCCACCACACGATCTCGCACGACTCGAGCGCCACGGCCTTCACGCGCATCCGCCAGATCATCCGGCTGCTGCACCAGCGCACGGTCGATGGGCTGTACACTGAGCTCAAGGCGATCCCCGAGGGGAACGGCACCACCGTCTACGACAACACGCTCGTCATGCACTGGAGCGAGCTGGCGCAGGGCGACACGCACGGCAACTCGAACAACCTGGTGATGTTCGGCGGTGGCGCGAAGCGGCTGTTCCGCACCGGTCGCTACGTGAGCCTCGCGAGCCAGCAGCGCAAGAGCTTCTCGGATCTCCTGGTGTACTGCTTCCACTACATGGGGTGGCCCGAGGTCACGTCGTTCGGCGACCCGCTGTTGTCGCAGGGTGGCTTGCCGCCCGGCCTGGTGTGACGCCCGCTCAGCGGTGCTTCATGATGATGATGCCCGGCTTCTTCGGCGCGAGGGCGCGGTCGATGCGCGCCTTCAGCTTGAGCAGCTCGGCGTTCTTCGGCTCTCGCCGCAGGGCCTCGGCGACCAGCACCTTCGCGCGCTGCAGGTTGGCGCCGGTGTCCACGTAGAGCTTGATCAGCTCGACCTTCTCCTTCGCGGTCGCCTCGCCCATGAACAGCAGCCGCTCGAGGGTGGCCATGGCCTCGCCGGTCTCCTTGCGCTTCAGGTAGAGCGGCCACAGGCGCGCCAGCGGCGGCGCGAACGTGGGATCCGAGCGCACCGCCGTCTCGTAGTCCGTCACCGCGGCGTCGATGTTGCCGCCCAGCTCGACCGACCGGCCACGGACGTAGAGGCCCGGCGCGAACCTCGCGTTCTCACCCAGCGCCTTGTCGATGAGGACCTGCGCGTCCACGCCCCGCTCCTGGAGCAGCCGCGTCTCGGCCAGCAGCGACAGCAGCGCCGGGTTCCGCGGATCATCCTCGAGCATGGGCTCGACGAGCTTCGAGGCCTCGTCGTAGCGCCCGAGCTGGTTCAAGACGCGCGAGCGCACGGTCACCACCTCGGGGCTCGTCCTGTCCGCTTCCTTGACGGCCAGCAGATCCTGCTCCGCCGCCTCGAGCTGCGAGTTCGTCACGAAGTAGCGCGCGCGCAGCAGCCGGGCGGGCGTCAGATCGGGCGTCGCCTGAACCAGGCTGTCCATCAGCTTCGCCGCCTCGAGCTCCTTCCCCTCGACCAGCAGGATCTCGGCCTCGACCGTCTTGGTGGCCGGATCGTCGGGCGCGCGGCGGAGGATCGGGTCGATGGTGGCGTAGGCGTCGCTCACCCGGCCGTCGTGCGCCAGCAGCAGCGCCACCATGCGCAGCTCGTCGTCCGTGAGGATGCTCATGTCACGCAGCGCCACGAACTCGGCGATGGCCGCCTTGTACTGGTGCAGCTTGAGGTGCATGTCGGCGCGCGCGCGCTTGAGGCTCGGGTCATTCCCGCCCGCCACCTCCTCTGCCTGCTTCAGGGTGAGGATCGCCCCCGGCTCGTTCCCGGCCAGCCGATAGGCCTCCGCGAGCTGCAGGTACGGGTCGAGCTCACCGGGCGACGCGTTGATCGCCTCCTTGAAGAACGGGACCGCGCGATCAGGGCGGTTCTTCGCCAGCTCGGCGCGGCCCTCGGCGAGGATCTGGGCGGTGGTGCGCACGCGCCGCTCCTCCTCCACCTTCCGCTCCTCGGGGCACGAGAACAGGCT
Organism: Myxococcaceae bacterium; assembly: GCA_016793095.1. Taxonomy (GTDB): domain Bacteria; phylum Myxococcota; class Myxococcia; order Myxococcales; family Myxococcaceae; genus Xiheimicrobium. The sequence goes on from JAEUJQ010000019.1 coordinate 41,629, forward strand.
CAGGCACAGCAGGCTCGCCCCCAGGCTCGGCGCTCTCATCGGTCGCCGACCGTACTCTGCCGGGTGTGCGTTGTGGACCCTCAATCACCGCCGCCCGGTGAGGTACCCTCGAGGCTCGATGGACCCGTTCGTTCGCCGCCTCGTGGAGCGCCTCTTCGAGCCCGCCTCCGGAATGTCGAGGAACAAGCACTTCCACACCTTCGACAACGCCGAGGGCCGGCAGGCGTTGCGCATCAGCAAGCGGCTGCGCGCCCTGGCGAACGACATCGCGGCCTGCCACGCCGCCGGCGGCAGGGCCTCGGCCTCGAAGGTGGCGCAGCGCGGGGGCAAGGTGCGGATCCAGCTCGAGGCGGTGCACCTCAAGGCGAAGCGCGAGACGCTGCTGGACGACGCCGAGTTCGAGCTGCTCCTCGCGCTGCCAGACGTCAGGCGCGCGCTGTCCGACGAGCGCTGATCACGCGAGGCCGAGGAAGCGCGACACCACCGTCTCGGGCACCTCGGGCGGCGGCGCCTGCAGGGCGGCGAGGAGCACGGTTCGCACCGCGGTGGCGATGTCGGAGGCGACGACCGCGGCGCCCAGCGGCGCTCCTCTCAGCGGGAGCGGCACCAGATCGGTCGCCACCATGCCATGGGAGGCCGCGCGAGCCGCGATCACCACCGGCAGCCGCAGCTCGAAGGCGCAGTACCGCGCGAGCCTCAGCGGGCCCTCGCCGTCCTCCAGCACCAGCGCCCCGACCGCGCCCGACACGAACGGCCGCCACAGGGGGCGCGCCGCCTCCGCGGTGGGCACCACCACGAGATCGACGCGCAGCACGTCGCTCACCTCGAGCCGCCCCAGGGTGCCGAAGCTGCTGCGCAGCGCCTGAGGCTCGGCCGCCACCGGAGCGACGCCAGGGAGCGCCTTCAGGAGCCACCGCCCTGCACGCGACCCCGAGCCGCAGACCACCACCTTCGTCACCAGCGTGGCGCGGGAGCTGCGGCCACGCATCAACCGGCCGCGCAGCGCGTGCACCTCGGCAGCGCCCAGGAGCGGCCCCTCGGAGAGCTCAGCGCCCGCCACCCGTTCGATGATGCCGCGCCCCAGCAGCGCGCCGATCGCCGCGAGCACCTCGAGATCGGGCGAGTCGGCGAGATCGAGCACCTCGGCGATCCGCCGGGGCACGCGCAGGCACTTCAACACCTCGGCCGTGACGGGGTGCGGCTCGACGACGTCGTCGGCGTGGGGCGCCCGCTGAACGAGCTGCCCGATGGGCGGCAACCCTGCGAGCAGCCGCTCCCGCTCGTCGCTCTGGCGCATCGCCTCGAGCAGCACGTCTCCCATCGCCCGATCGACGAGGGCGCGGAGCGGCGCGGGGCCGGGCGTGAACGCGAAGGTGCCCTCCTTCCACGTCACCAGCCTGAAGAGCGCCTTCTCACCCTCGACCTCGCCCACGCGCGCGTTCACCGGCTGCCCAGACGAGAGCTGGATCTCGCCCTTCTCGGGGCCGTTCGTGAGCATCAGCCGGCCGGTGCGGCGGTTGAGCGAGAGGATCTGCAACAGGTCGGGCAAGGGCAGCTGTGACAGCCCGCCCTCGATCTCGCGTGCGTCACCCTTGAGCTCCCTCGCCGCCTCGACCCGCCGGCAGAGGTGATCGATGCGCGAGAGGACCTCGTCGAGGTTGAACGGCTTCTGCAAGGCGCCGTGACGGAAGGTGCGGAATCGGTCGAGCTCTCGCGAGCTGGTGGTGACGACCACGGGAATGTCGTCGGTGCGCGGGTTGGTGAGCAGGATCTGCACGAACGAGCGGGCCTCGATCAGCCGGCAGTTCTCGTCGAACAGGATCACGTCGGGGTGGCGCAGGACCGCGACCTCGAGGGCGCGGGAGCCGTCGGGCGCGTACTGCACATGGTAGCCGCGCTGCCGCAGCGCCCGCGTCAACGGCCGCACGGCGTTCACGTCGGGGTCGGCGAGGAGGATCTTGCGCGCCTGGGCCATGATCGATCGTCCTCAGTAGGGCTGCAGGTCGTACGCAGCCTGCAGCTTCGAGACGAGGCCCTCGACGAGCGTCGGATCGCTCGTGTGGAAGCCCCAGGTGGCTCCCCGACCGCGGCGCTGGAGCAGCGCGTAGGCGAGCCCGTCGCCGAGCCAGAGCAGGAACTCGTGCCGCGCCAGGTGCTCGTCCCCCTCGAGGAACACCGGCGTGATGGTGGGGTGCGAGACGAGATCGGCGCGCTTGCCGAGGACGTAGACGCGGGGCGCGAAGTCCGCCGGGGAGACGTCGAGCGAGCGGACCACCGGCAGATCGCTGCGGATCAACGGCCCACCCACGTAGACGAGCCCTCGCGCGCCAGGCTCACGCAGCAGCTCGCGCGCGACCTCGGTCTGCAGCTCATCGAAGAGCACGTCGGCGACCTTGCCGCGCCGGGCCGGCTCACCCGTGGTCTCGGGCAGCTTCGGTGAGCGCGAGTTGCCCAGCAGCAGCTCCACCTCGTCCCAGAACGACAGCGGATCGAGCCGCAACTGGTGATGGAGCGAGCCGCGACGCTCCTCCGTGCGCCGACGGCACCGGATCAACAGCTCGTCGAAGTCGTCACCGTCGCGAGGGAACGTCGCGCAGCCGCCGGTCAGCCCGAGCGGGAGACGGGCCTCGAGCGCGCGGCCGTCCGGCTCCTCGATCAACGACGACAGGGCGCGGCGCAGGAACATGAGCCCACCGAAGAAGTCGGTCTCGGGCAGCAGCACGTGGAACTCCTGCTCGCCGGCCCTCGCCACCACGTCAGCGTCACGCGTCACCTGCGAGATCACCCTGAGCACGAGCTGCTGCGCCTGCCGCGCCGCCGGAGCGCCGAGCCTCGTGCGGATCGACGTGAGGTTGTCGATCGAGAACGTCAGCAGCGAGAACGCGCGGCCGTAGCGGCGCGCCTTGTAGATCTCCTTGGTGGCGTAGTCGGTGAAGTAGCTGAGCGTGTAGGCGCCGGTCTCGCGATCGCGCAGCCCCTGCCGCTGGAGCAGCGCGAACCTCGCGGCCGTCTTGAGCGACGACGCAGCGAAGGCGCCGAACCGGGCCGAGGCTGGGAGCAGCTCGTCGGCGAAGCTGGTGAGCGAGTCTCCGAGCTGCACCAGGCCCTGCACCTCGCCGATCGACGTCACCAGCGGCACCAGGAAGGTCGCGCCCGCGAGCCACGGGTTCGCCTGCACCAGCGAGGGATCGACCGTGTCTGGCAACGCCGACCGATCCACCAGGCCGCGCCACGCCCGCAGCCGCAGGCCGCCGCGCTCTCCAGCGACCCACAGCGCGCCCGACTGCGCACCACAGTGCTCGCAGAGCTCCTGCAGGATCCGCTCCTGCAGCAGCTCGATGTCGTTGAGCCCCACGATCGCGAGGGCGCGATCTTCGATCGACACCGTCACGGCAGCGTTCCCGAGAACACGAAGCGCACGGGGCCCCGGAGCCAGACCTGCGACAGATCCTTCGCGGCCTTGATGTCGAGGACGCCGCCGGGCAGCTCGACCGGCACCCACTCGTCGAAGGGGCTGCGGCCAGCGAGCGCTGAGGCCACCACGGTCGCGCAGGCGCCGGTGCCACAGGCGAGGGTGATGCCGACGCCCCGCTCCCAGACCGTCACCCGCAGGCCGCCCTCCGAGCGCGGCTCGACGAACTCGACGTTGGTGCGATCGGGGAAGAGGGGGTGCACCTCGAGGCCGGGCCCGAGCCGGCGCGCGTCGGCGGGCGGCGTGTCGAGCAGCACGAGGTGCGGGTTGCCCATGCTGACGGCCGTGCCCACGACGCCCTCGATGGGCTCGCCGACGAAGGGGCCTCCGCGAGGCAGGATCGGCTCCTTCAGGCGGGCGGGCCCCATCGCGACGGTGACGCGCTCGACGGCGCCGTGGGCCCACTCGAGCTCCGAGGTGAGCACGCCCGCGCCCGTCGCGATGGACAGCCGCTCGGGGCGATCACCCCCGCTCTCAGCGAGGTGTTTGACGACGCAGCGCAACCCGTTGCCGCACATCTCGGCGATGGAGCCGTCGGCGTTGTGAACCACCATGCGCCCAGCGGCCCCGTCCTCGGGCAGGATGGTGAGCACCCCGTCGGCGCCGATGCCGAAGTGCCGATCGCACAGGCGGCGGCTCGTCTCGGCGTCGATGTCGAGGCCGGTCACGCGGCGGTCGAGGACCACGAAGTCGTTGCCGAGCCCGTGGTACTTGGAGAAGCGCTCCACGAGGGAGTGCTTAGTCAGCAGGGGGCCCGGGCGCGAGCCCCTTCACCGGCCTGGCTGCTGATGGACTTGCGCGACGGCTGGCTCGTCCCCATGGGCCTGTGCTGAGGAGGCATTTCACATGAGCGACCCCCAGACCCGCAGCGACCGGATCCTGACCCAACCCGAGCAACAGGCCATGACTCCACAGCAGGTGCTGGATCTGCTGTACGCAGGGAACCGGCGCTTCGTTCAGGGAGACATCACCCACCGCGATCACCGCTCCCAGATCCGCGCGGCGGTTCAGGGCCAGTGGCCAAAGGCCGTGGTGCTGTCGTGCCTCGACTCGCGCGTACCCGTCGAAGACGTCTTCGACTGTGGCATCGGCGATCTCTTCGTCGCGCGCGTCGCCGGCAACTTCGTCAACGTCGACATCCTCGGGAGCATGGAGTTCGCGTGCAAGGTCGTCGGCGCGCGCCTCGTCTACGTGCTGGGCCACGAGCACTGCGGAGCTGTGAAGGGCGCCATCGACCGCGTCGAGCTGGGCAACCTGACCGCGGTGCTGCGCGCGATCGCTCCCGCAGCGGACGAGGTGACGACGACCGATGGAGAGCGGAGCAGCAAGAACGCCGCCTTCGTGCACCGCGTCGCCGAGCAGAACGTGATCCGAACGCTCCGTCGGATCCGCCAGGAGAGCGCGATCCTGCGCGAGCTCGAGGCGGCCGGCGCCATTCAGATCGCTGGCGGCATGTACGACATGGACACCGGCGAGGTGACGCCGCTGTCCTGAGCCGTGTCCCGCGCTCCGGCCTGCCGTCTCAGGTGAGCGCCTGCAGCCACGAGATCCTCAGATCGTCCTGATCCCGCAGCGCCAGCTCGACGTGCTTCAGGACGACCTGCTCGACTGTGTCGTCCGAGAGCTGCCGGCGCACGGTCCCGACGAAGTGTGGCGCGGGCAGGCCGACGTGCACCGCGGTGACGAGGCGGCGCTCCAGCGACGTCGGCGCGCCGGGAAACGCTCGCCGGGCGCCTCTGGCGACGCCCCGCACGTGAGCTCCGCCGTCCACTCGCGCGAAGTTCACGAAGCCCACCCGCTTGCCCCGCCGCCCGCTGGCGAGCCCCACCGCCGCGTGCAGTTGAACGCCCTGCGCCTCCCCCGCGACCGCGAAGAGCGTGCCCGGCAGGAGCGGCGTGGGGGCGTTCGCGACGACCAGGCCTTCGAGCCCATCGGCGCGCTGCTTCGACCGGCCCTGAAGGAACCAGGCCAGCCGTGGGGTGAGCCAGGCGAGTTGCTCGATCCGTGCCTCGAGCGCGCTCTCATCGACGATGGGCGCGGCGAACGTCTGCTGATCGGGTCGAAAGCGCACGCGCAGACCGCGAGCAGTCGTCTGTCCCAGCACGTGCACCGGCACCACCACCTGCCCCCGCGAGAACGTCGCGCCCCAGGCCACCCCGTCATGCCGGCTCTCGATCTCGAACCGCTCCGAGAGCGCGTTCGCCAGCGCGAAGCCCGCGCCGCGGAGCATTGCGGTTCCGGCGAGCGGCCCGAGGGTGGTGACGAGCTGATCGAGCGTCGGCCCGCCGCCTGCGCCCTCTCCGGGCACGCCCCGCCCGTCGTCTTCAAGCTCGATCTCTGCGCCGTGGATCCTGACGTCCACCCGCCGCGCGAAGCCCGCGAGGTGCTCGTCCACTGCCCACCCGAGCGCCTCGGAGACGAGCTGGGTGAGCCCCGGAGTGTCAGTCGTGCCGATCCACATGGCGGGGCGGGTCCGCACGGGGGCGAGCGGGTCGGCTGGATCGGGCAGCGCCATTCACTCCACCAGCACGACGTCGATGCCTTCCTGCCGTGGCGCCTCGGACGAGGGGTCGAGGAACAACCAGCGCAGCAGCGCGCGATAGAACCCGAACAGCGGCAGCCGCTGCGCCACCTCGTCACGCACGCGCTCGCGGGTGGACTTGAAGCTGGCGTGGCTCTCGCGGGTCAGCCGCTCTCGCTCGTGCAGGAAGTTGGACAACGGCTGCACCTGGATCTCGAAGGTGCGGCCGCCCCAGTGCACGACGGACTTCAGCGCCACCCAGCCCGACTGTTTGCGCGAGGGGCGCTGCAGGTAGTCCTTGCTCTCGACGAACTCGAACGCGCGATGCGCCTGATCGTCCGGCAGTCCGCGAGCTGTGAGCCGTTCGGCCGAGAAGCGCAGCGCGTGCAGGTGCTCCTGCAGCCGGTACGCGTCGTCCTCGGAGCCGACCACCGCCTTGACGCCGAAGACGTCCTTCACGTAGCGGCTGAGGTGCTGCAGCTGCTTGTCCCGCAGCACGATGCTGTCGAGCTCGAAGAGCTCGTCAACCACCTTGTTCCAGATCTCCTCCTCGGCCTTGATGCGGGTGAGCAGGCGGTAGACGTTGAAGGGGTTGGGGCCCGTGGGCTCGTACTCGAGCACGTTCGAGACGAGCGCCGCACGCATCCACCCGCGCTGTTCGGCGATCGCGAGCCGCGCGAGAATGCGGGTGCCGAGATCGAGATCCGTGGACGATGCGATGTCGTCTTCGGTCACGTCGACGGTGATGGTGAAGCGCTCGTGCGTGCGCTCGATCTCGCCGATGGCCGAGCTGCGCAGGCCGAAGGTGCCGAGGATCTCCTGGGAGAGGAGCCCTGCCAGCGCGTGCAGATCACGCTCGCCGCGGCGGATCATCGCGCTGAACTCGGAGCGCGCCTGCGCGAGCTGCGTGCGCGAGAAGACGAGCCGACCCTGCGTGCCGGTCTCGAGCTCGCCGCGCGCCCGCTTGAGCGCCATGACGAGCTCGTTGAGGGCGGGCGCCTGGCTCACCATCCACAGCGGGGAGCTCTCGTTGACGGCGTCGCGCGCGGTCATGACGGGCCACATTCAAGCACCGCCAGTCGGCCCCGGCTCGAGTTTCACCTGCTCGAGCGGTCCGGGGTCAGGCGATCGTGCGCTTCAACCTGACGACGAAACGGCGCGGAGGATGGAAACTGCGGAGTTGGCGGGTCGACCACCGCCCCGGCGCGTTCCTCGCGCGGCTCTGGGCGCTCTTCGGCCAGCCGCCGGAGGAGATCGACGATGGCTTCAGCTATTCCGTGCGCGACTCGACGACGGGGCTGACGTTCACCGCGTACTCCGGCGCGAGCGGGCCTGCGTGTAGGCGGTCACGCAGATCCGCAGAAATCTGGACCGTCGACCGCGCTGAGCTGAGCCGCGGTCGACGAGCCCATCGTGCGGCTACTTCTTCGTCTTGGCCTTCTTCGCCTCCTCAGCGGTCCTCCGGCGGTACGACTTGC
>JAEUJQ010000021.1 GCA_016793095.1 Myxococcaceae bacterium
GCAAGTCGTACCGCCGGAGGACCGCTGAGGAGGCGAAGAAGGCCAAGACGAAGAAGTAGCCGCACGATGGGCTCGTCGACCGCGGCTCAGCTCAGCGCGGTCGACGGTCCAGATTTCTGCGGATCTGCGTGACCGCCTACAAGTTGCGGGAGTCGGATTCGAACCGACGGCCTCCGGGGTATGAGCCCGGCGATCTGCCTCCTGATCTATCCCGCGATGGACCTGTACAAAGCCGACGCAGCGTTCCCGGAGGGACTCGAACCCCCGACCTCCTGGTCCGCAACCAGGCGCTCTCGTTCCGGCTGAGCTACGGAAACATGTACGCAAGCAGGGAGTCGAACCCTGTCCCTCGGTGTGTAAGACCGATGCTCGACCGCTCGAGCTCCTCGCGCATGTGCCGACCCTGGGATCGAACCAGGATGTCCCGCTCTTCAGGCGGACGCATGGACCACCACTGCCAGGTCGGCGAACAACAGCACTGCGGTCCGTGCGGGAATCGAACCCGCCTCACTGCCGTGACAGGGCAGTCGCCTCGCCAGATGCGTCACAGACCAGACATCAACAAATACGAGCGGAGGGAATCGAACCCCCGTCACGCGGTCATCGGCCGCGGGCCCTGCCATTGGACGACGCTCCCAACAGTCAGGGCGGCAGGGATTGAACCTGCGATCTCTCGCTTCCGACGCGAGCGCGATACCGCTTCGCTACACCCTGATGATGGACGGGGTGAGGATCGAACTCACCATGCTCGCTTTGCGAGCGGCGGGGTTACGGCCCGCTGGACCACCGTTGGTCGCATCCCGTCCTTGTTCGCCGCGCGCTCTTTGCTGCCGGACGCGCGACGTTCACCACTGCTACTCGCGCTGTCAGAGAACGACGAAGAAGAGCGGGAGGCGGGAATCGAACCCGCTTCTCCGGGAAGGCGTCCCGGTGCCCAGCCAATGGGCGACACCCGCGTGTGCACGGCAGGAAGGAGTCGAAGATGGGGTTGCGCTCGCCCGCCCGCTGAAACGCGAAGAGGCCGGGGAGCTTTCGCCACCCGGCCTCGTGAAGGTCTCCTCGGTGGAGAGCGTTCAGGAACCGGATCGCTGGCGAGGATACGGGGTGCGCGGCTGACGCTCGCAACCCTTGAAGCTGCGATCGACCTGGTCGAGGCGCAACGACGCGCCCGCCAACGAGACCGCCGAGCCCCCTGCGGGGCACCACTTCGAGCTGAGCGCGATTGAAGTCATGGAAAGGTGCCTCGGCGCCGATGACGCGAGCGCCCTGAGAACCCTGACTGCGCGGAGAAGCCCAGCGCTGCGCCAGACACCGACCTGCGCGACCGTCAGTCAGTCGCCGAACGTGGCGCGGGCACCATCACCGACCTCCGACCGCGGCAACCTCACACCACCAGGTGCTGATCCACAGATCCGCGATCGACTCGGTCTTCTGCCGGTCGGTGCCTTCGCGCGCGGCCCGGGCATTGAGGTAGCGCAGCCGGGCGGCGAAGGGGATCAAGGCAGCGTCGCGTTTGGCCCGACCGCACGCCTGGAGCGCCTGGAGCCGGGCCTGCTCGAGCTGCAGTGACAGGGCGCGAGCATTGCGAACGACGAAGGCGCCCTTCGGGTCGAGCGACGCCCCGACGGCCGGGTAGGTGCTCTCGAGGAACGTTGAGTAGATGCCCTGCCGGGCGGCGAGCACGAGGCGCGCGCGAGCGTCGGTCTCGTTGCTGAGCAGGTTGGGGTACCCCGCAAGCTCGAGGGCCATCCTGTCCTTCGAGGCGAGCTCCGACGGGCGTGCCCGAAACGAGGCGTAGGCGGCCGCGCCCGCAGCCGCGTACGAAGCCGACAGTCGCTCGGCGTCGAGGGGTCGAAGCGCCGTCTTCAGCTGCGGGAGCGAGGCGTAGATCGCGAAGAAGCGGCGCCCGTTCTTGAGCTCCTCTCGGGCGCGCACCAGCGCTTCGCCGTGCGTTCGTGCCGTCTCCGCGATGACGGGGTCGCTCGGCTCGAGCCCGCGCCATGAGCCGAAAAGCTCGCCGGCTCGAAGGGCCAGGCCCTGGGTCACGCTCTCCTGGAGATCCATCGCGTACATGTCGTTCGCACGGGCCACGGAGGGAGCTCGACTGGTGTTGCGACCGCGCCTCGCGGTGAGAGGCGTCACGCGCCCCACCACGCCGCCGTCCGCCCAGGTGAGACTCACGGTGCGAAACTCCGCCTCTCGCGGGGTGGGCGGGGGCTTTGCGTGAGCCGTGAGCGCAGCGAAGAGGAGAAGGGTCGATGCGGACCTGATCGTCACCCAGCGATGTTAGCGCGGTTCGTGCGCGCGGCGTGCCCTTCGCCCTCGAGCTCACCCAGCAGGTCAGTGTGTCGATGGCGGCGGCATCGCGTAGATGCCCGAGGGCCGCTCCGCGTACCGGCCGCTCTGCAGCTCAGGGACGCCGATGAAGCTGTCGCTCGAGACCGCGGCGGCTCCAGCGGGCAGGACCAACGACACCGTCGTGCCCTTGCCCACCTCGGACTTCACGTCGATCCGCCCGCCGAGGCGCTTGATGATGCCCCACGTGACGGTGAGCCCGAGCCCCTGCCCTTCACCCAGGCGCCGCGTGGTGAAGAACGGCTCGAAGATGCGGCTCACGTGCTCCGGCGCGATGCCCGTGCCCCGGTCTTCCACCTCGATGATCGTCGAGTCCTCGGTGTCCCGCGTCCTGATGAGCACGCCTTCGTCGCTCGTGGTCGCCTGGCGCGCGTTCTTGATGACGTTCTCGATGGCCCGCTCGAGCTGCAAGGGCACCACCATCACCTTCGAGCGTGACGCCAGGGACACCGACGCGCGGCTGGAAGGCCCGAGCGCCCGGTTCAGCGCCCGCTGCACGACCCCGTCCACCGACGTCGCCTCGATGCGCCCCTGCTCCTGGCGCGAGAGCTCGCGCAGGCTCTTCACGATGTCGCCGATGCGCGCCGCCCCCAGCAGCGCCTCGTCAACCACCTCGACGATCTCTGGCGTCTGACCGAGGTCGAGGGTGAGCGCCTTCAGCTTCTCGATGACGGTCTTCGTGTCTCCCCGCGCCAGCGCGTCCCGCGCTTCGGCCACGAAGTGGGACGCCGGCAGCATCTCGCCAATCAACGAGTCCCGCAGCAGGCGGATGTTGGTGAGGACGAACGAGAGCGGGTTGTTGATCTCGTGCGCGGCGCCCGACGCGAGCTGACCGATCGAGGCGAGGCGCTCACTCTCGCGCAGCCGCTCTTCGAGCGAAGCCTGCTCCGTCAGGTCGCGGTACTGAACCACCGACGCCGGCGCGCCGCCGATCTCAGCCAGCGACCGGCTCGCGCTGTAGGTCCGCCCGCTCACCTGCACCTGCGAGAGCTTGTTCCCGCCCGCCATCGGACACGCCACGCACGGCAGCTTCCGGCCGGCGAACACCTCGTAGCAGGGCCGCCCGATCAGCTCGTGCCACGCCCGCTTCCCCGAGGCCTCCTGGAACGCCTTGTTCGCGCGCCGAACGGTGTACCCCTCGAGCACCACGGTCGGGTCGCGAATGGCGTCGAAGGTCGACTCCCACTCCTTCTTTCCCTGGGCGATGAGGCGCGTGCGGTCCGCGACCCGGCGCTCGAGGTCCTCGTTGTTCCGCTGCAGGCTCTCTCTCGCGTGCCGCAGCGACTCCTCGGTGCGCAGGTGCTGCACCGCCGCCGCGACGTGGGGCGCGAAGGCCTCGAGGTGGTCGAGCTCCTCCTGCGTGAAGGGCGGCATGCTCGTCGAGCGCACGCACTCCAGCACCCCGAGCAGCGTGTCCCCGAAGTTCAGGGGCACGGCGATGATCGAGGCGGTGATGAAGCCCGTCGCGCGATCGAAGATGTAGGCGTGATCACGCGAGGTGTTCACGTCGGCGACGAGCAGGGGCACTCCCTCGGCGGCGACCCTGCCTGCGATGCCCTCGCCTGGCGCGAGGGAGCGCTGCTCGAGCACCTCGCCGGCCCCGCCGTCCACCACCTCGAAGTTCAGCCGCCCGGTCTCGGCGTCGAGGAGGAAGAGGCTCGCGCCGTCAGCGCCGCAGAGCTCGGTCGCGCGGCTGACCGCGACGCGCCGCACGTTGGGCAACGCGAGCTGCGACGCGATCTCACACGAGTAGCGATTGAGCTGCTCAAGCCAATGCGCTCCCATACGCCCCCCGGGTCACGCGTCGAGCAGGATCGCTCCAGTCGAGTCGCGTCGCAGCGACGCGAGCTGCGGCTGAATGCGAACGAGGTGGTTCGAGAGGTTGCGCACCATCGCCAACAGGCGCCGGTTCTCCCGCTCGAGGTCCAGCTTCTCGAACGCCAGCGTCACCGTCACCTTCAGCTCGACGTCGTCCCAGGGCTTGGTGAGGAACCGGTAGATCTCGCCCTGGTTGATGGCGTCGATGGCCGTCTGCATGTCGGCGTGACCGGTGAGCGTGATGCGAACCGTCTCGGGGTAGCGGTCATGCACGATCTTGAGGAACTCGAGGCCGGTCATCTGCGGCATGAGGTGGTCCGAGATGACCAGATCGAACCGCTCGGTCTTCATCAGCTCGAGCGCCTGAAGCGGGTCGTTCGCGGTGGTGATGGTGTAGGCCTCCCGCGACAGGGAGCGGCGAAGGGCGTTGCAGACATGCACCTCGTCGTCGACGATCAGGATCTTGCGTTCGTTCGGTGCCGTCATGGTCGCTCCTCCAGAGGGATGATCACCCCCGCTGCAACCGCGCTGCCACGTCGGGCGCCGTTGAGTTGACGCCGAACCCCGTGGATCTCCGCGGACTCCTGATGGGGTAGCCGGCACCTCCGGGGTCGTGACCCGAGGTCAAGGCCGACCGCCGGGTCGCTGACGCCCCGGGTAGTCAGCTGTCTCCCTAGGGAGCGGCGCGGAAAGCGCCGATGAGGGTCCGGGAGGCGTACGTGAGCGACGATTCCAGAGGACGGGTGCTGGTGATCGATGACGATGAGTCCATCGAGCGGCTCGTCGAGGCGATGCTGTCGCACCAGGGCTTCGAGGTCTCGCGCTGCGGGGACTACACGCAGGCGAAGGCGCGCGCCCTGGAGGCCCAGGTCGAGGTGGTGATGGTCGATCTCCACCTCGCGGAGCAGAGCGGCCTCGACGTGCTCGACGCGGTGAAGCAGGCGAAGCCCGAGGTCGAGGTCATCGTGATGACCGGCGACGCGACCGCTCGAAACGCGATGGCGGCGGTGAAGCGCGGAGCGTGGGACGTGGTGACCAAGCCGTTCGAGAGCTTCGCCGACGTCGCGGCGACGGTGGGCAAGGCGGCCGACCGCTGCCGGCTCAGGCGCCACGCCAGCGAGCTGGAGCGCCTGGTGATGGCGCCGCGCCCTGACGCCCTCGTCGGCGAGTCGGAGTCGATGCTCGAGGTGTTCCGGCTCATCGAGCGGGTCTCGCGCAGCTCGTCCACCGTGCTGATCACCGGCGAGAGCGGCACTGGCAAAGAGCTGGTGGCGAACGCGATTCACAAGCGCAGCGCGCGCGCGCGATCGGCCTTCGTGGCGGTGAACTGCTCGGCCCTGACGCCCACCCTGCTCGAGAGCGAGCTCTTCGGACACGTGAAGGGCTCGTTCACCGGCGCGACGAAGAACAAGCGAGGTCTGTTCGAGGCGGCCCATGGCGGCACGCTCTTCCTCGACGAGATCGGCGACATGCCGCTGGCGACCCAGGTCCACCTGCTCCGCGCGCTCCAGGAGGGAGAGGTGCGGCCAGTCGGCTCGACGAGCAGCGTGAAGGTGGACGTGCGGGTGATCGCCGCGACCAACGCCGAGCTCAAGCGGGCCATCGCGGCGGGGAGGTTCCGCGAAGACCTCTTCTATCGCATCAATGTGGTCGCGATCCCCCTGCCAGCCCTGCGTACCCGGCCCGACGACGTGCCGCGGCTGGCGCAACACTTCCTGACCGACGCCGCCCAGCGGTCGCGGAAGCTGATCTCGCGCTTCAGCCCCGAGGCGCTGCGCCTGCTCGTCAACGCGCCCTGGCCTGGGAACGTGCGCGAGCTGCAGAACGTCGTCGAGCGTGCCGTCGTGTTGGCGCAGGGCGACGAGATCGGCCCCGAGCTGCTCCCGCCGACGCTCACGGCGCCGCCGCCCGCGCCGCCAGTCGATGACGCGCCGCTGGTGCCGCTCCACGACGCGCGAAGGGCCTTCGAGCGCGACTACGTCGCCCGGGCCCTGCGCGCGGCCGGAGGTGACGTGAGCGCCGCGGCGGTCCTCGCGGGCGTCGATGCGAGCGTGTTCAAGAAGCTGGTGAAGGTCGCCCGCGCCGTCGACAACCCCGTGGACGCCCCGCGCGCGCTCGCCTCCTGACTCACTTCCCCGCGGGGATGACCTTCAGACGTCCGGCCCGGCGGGTGAGCACCACCTGGGTGCCGCGCTCGAGCGTGAGGGGATGAGAGAGCACCTGCTCGACGTCGCCGACCCTGCCGCCGGGGATCTGGACCTGAAGCCGCCGCTCCGTGCACGCGCCCTTCACGCACCGCTTCACCTCGATCTGCACGTCGGTGACGATGAGGCGCGCGTTCGGCAGCCAGCGGGACGTCGTCTGCACGACCTCACCCCAGGCGATCTCGTCGAGGGTGGCCTGGGGCTCGCGAGCCGGCGCCTGAGCCCACCCGGACGAGGCGACCAGCGTCAGCACAGGGGCGACGAGGGCCGCGGCACGACGGCGCCGCCCACGGAGCGCCAGCGTCACCAGCCCCAGCAGGCCCACCCAGGAGAGCGACGGCGCCGACGAGCACCCCTGCTGCTCGCCCGAAGACGTCGGCGCTGACGGCGGCTGCGGCTTCCGGGCGGGGTACAGCGTCGCGAGCGCGGCGAGGTCATCAGGGCCCAGCTGGCCACGCCCGACCTCACCTGCGCGCAGCGACGGGAACATCACCGAGCTCACGTCGGTGTCGTTGTGCTCCAGCCCCAGCGCATGTCCCACCTCGTGCAGCATCATCGCCTGCAGATCGTGCCGCTGCCCGGCGAAGAGGGCAGCGCCAGGCTCACCGAAGGCTTCCTCTCCGTTGATGAGGATGTCGGCGTCGATGATCTCGTTGGTCTTCGCGTTCAGCGTCACCACGGTCGCCGCCAGGTTGCGCGCCTCGAAGGGCCAGTCCTTGAGCACCACGATGGCGTTGGTGTTCTCGCCACCGAGCTCGAAGCCCGGCTCCGGTTCGCCCTGTCGCACCACCACCTCCACCGCCGCGGCGGCCTGGTCGAACGCCGCGACCGAGCGCTTCACCACGGCCACGGCGCCGGGCAGGTCGAGCAGGCGACCCAGGTTGCCGTCCACGACGAACTCCACCCTGCGCTCCCATCGCACCACGTCGCCCTGGGAGTCCCTGCGCAGCTCGAAGCCGAAGGCAGGACCGGCGAGGAGCGCGATGACGAGGAACGACCGCGGCATGCCCACACCCGACGCACTGTTCGTGCCGCGCGAAACCAACCGTCAGCTCGCGGGGTTGCTCGGTGAGGCGGGGTGGTCGCCGCGCCCCTGCGGTCGAAGCGGACCCGCTCAATCGACGAAGAACATCGGGTCCCGCTGGGCCACGAAGTCGCGGATCCCCTCACGGGCCGCCTCGTCGAGCTCGGTGAACTGAATGCCCATGCCGGGGTGGTTGTCCGGGTGCTGATCGCTCACCTCCCGCACCCAGCGCACGAAGCCGCGGGCCTGCACGGCGACGCCAGAGGGCAAGGTGAAGTCGAGGTCGATGGCCGTCCCGAGGGGTTGCAGCATGACGGTCGCGACGAAGATCCCGCCCTCCGAAAGGTCCGCTGAGAAGGCGGTGGAGAAGTGGCTGTCGGTCTGCAGCTCGACGGCGGTCTGCATCTTCACGCGCCGCTGGTCGCGCCGTTGCTCCGGCCTCGCGGCCAGGACGGCTGACGTGAGCGCCGCTTCGATTCCCAGGGGCGATCCGATGGCGGTGGCGCCGACCGGCACCTCATCAGCGACCGGCAGCGTGTCGAGGACCTTCAGGGCGTGCGAGTCGGCCTCGAGACGGCGCCGCGCTTCACGCTCGTCGGACTCGAGCTGTCCCGACAGCTCGGTCAGCAGGCGCTTCGTCACCACGAGGGTCTGCCGCAGCTGCGCCGTCGCCTCGCGGCGCACCTTGATGGCGTCTTCCCGGGCGCGTCGGGCCCGCTCGAAGGCGAGGTCGCTCACCTCCGGCACGACGACCCGCTTGAGCCGCGACGCCACCTCGTCAGCGCTGGCGCCAGACAGATCGTCCGCCAACTGCCGCGCTCGTCGCGCGCGGGCCTCCAGCTCGGCCGCGAGGCTCCGCAGAGCGCCGAGCTCGCCCTTCAGCGCCCCCTCTTCCTTCCCCAGCTCGCGCTCGAGGCGTTCCAGATCGCCGTCCGTCATCGTCTCCTCAGCCCAGCACGACTTGCAGCACCGATGCCCACAGGCGGGCGGGCCAACCGCTCGACGCCACGCCCACCGTTGGCGCCCCACCTGAGTCACAGGTGACTCGTGGGACGGCCCGGCCCCACGGTGCTCAGGCGGCGTTGGCGTTGGCGGTCGAGAGCAGCCCGCGCAGGTTCCTCAAGGCGTCTGCGTGCAACTGGCAGACGCGGGCCTCGCTGACCTCGAGCAGGCGCGCCACCTCGCGGAAGGTGAGCTCCTCGACGTAGTAGAGCGAGAGCAGCAGCTGGAGCCGCTGATCGAGCTGCCCGATGGCGTTCGCCAGGCGACGGCTCACCAGCGCCTTGTCGAGCCGGGCCTCTGCTCCATCTTCAGCCGAGGCCAGCTCGAGCGCCTCCACCAGGGGCACCAGCGGCTGGCGCAGCTGCTCGAGCTCGGCGAGATCCTCGATGGTGATCCCCAGCCTCGCGGCGAGCTCGTCGAGGGTGGGCTCACGGCCCAGCTCGCGGCCGAGCGCCCCACGCGCCTTGTCCACGCGCTCGGTGTCCGCGCGCAGCCGGCGCGGCAGGTGATCCATCTTCCGCAGCTCGTCCAGCATCGCCCCGCGAATCCGGTGCTCCGCGAAGCTCTCGAAGCGCACCGCCCGGCTTGCGTCGTACCGGCGGGCGGCCTCGAGCAAGCCGAGGGCGCCGACGCTCCAGAGATCGTCCGCGAGATCCCGCCCCACTCGCGCCGAGAGCTTGCGCGCCACCCGATCGATGAGGCTCGCGTAGCGCTCGATCATCGCGTCATCGCTCGCCGGCATCGCGTAGGTGGCTTGCGCGCGGTTCATCGGGCCCTCAGAAGGCTTGTGGAGCTGCCGCCGCTTCCGGGGTCTCCCGCAGCAGGCGGTTCCAGAGGAACTTGAGGCCGCCGACGCTCGAGGCCGGCGGGTGCTCGGACAGCAGCTTGTCTGCGATCACCTTGAGGGCGCGCGAGACGGGCGTCTGTGGGAACGCCTGCACCACCGGCTTCTGCATCAGGACCGCGCGCTGCAGGTTCTCGTCTCGGGGGATGTAGCCGAGCAGCTTGACGCGCGCCTTGAGGAAGCGCCGGGTGACGTTGCACAGCTTCTCGTAGATCTCCCGCGCCGCCTGCTCCGACGGCGCCGGGTTCACCAGCACGTTGAAGTGCTCGACCCCACCCTCGAGCGACAGCACCTTCACGGCGGCGTAGGCGTCGGTGAGCGAGGTCGGCTCGGGCGTCACCACGAGCACCGCCTCCTGCGCGCCGCCGACGAAGAAGAGCACGTTGTCGCCGATGCCCGCGCCGGTGTCGATCAGCACCAGATCGAACTGGTCTTCGATGGTGTCGAGCGCCGACATGAACCGCATCTTCTGGGAGTCGTCGAGCACGGTGAGGCTGCGCACGCCGGAGCCGCCCGGGAGAATGCGAACGCCCTCGGGCCCGTGCGCCAGCACCTGCTCGAGCTCTGCTGTGCCGTCGAGCAGGTGACCGAGGTGGTAGCGGGGGGTGAGGCCGAGGATGATCTCGACGTTGGCCAGGCCCAGGTCGCCGTCGACGACCAGCACCCGCTTCCCCTGCTGCGCCGCGAGGGTCGCGAGGTTCGAGGTGACGTTCGTCTTGCCTACCCCGCCCTTGCCGCTGGTGACGGCGATCACCCGTACGCCGCCGCCGCGACCCTGACTCATCAACTGCCTGAGGCTCTCTGCCTGGTCCATGACGTCTCCTGTGCTGCTCAGTGCTCCACCTGGGTGACCGACGGTGCCGCCGGCGGCTCGAACCTGCCGGCCACGAGCTCGACGAGCTGCGCGGTGGTGAGGGCGTGGATGTCGTCGGGCACGCGCTGCCCGTTCGTGACGCAGGCGATCGGCCTGCCCACCGGGCCGAGGGCCGAGATGATCCCTCCCGGCTCAGCCGCCTCGTCGAGCTTCGTGAAGATCAGGCGCGAAGGCTTGAGCGCCGAGAAGCGCTTGCCCGCGGCGAGCAGCTCGCGCCCGCCCGTCGCGGCCGAGAGGCAGAGGTAGAGATCGATGCCCGGCACGACCCGCAGCAGCTCGGCCTGCCTGGCGATCTCGTCCTGGCGGCTGCGACCGGCGGTGTCGACGAGGACGAGGTCGGCGCCAGCGTACGCCTCGAGCGACCGCGCCAGCTCGTGAGCGTCGTGCGCGACCCGCGTCGGCACGTTCATCATCGCGCCGTAGCGGGCCACCTGATCGGCCGCGCCCACACGGTAGGTGTCCACCGTGACGAGCGCCACCTTCAGCTTCGACTCCATCAGGGCGCGCGCGGCCATCTTCGCCAGCGTCGTCGTCTTGCCGACCCCGGTCGGGCCAACGAGGGCGATGACCCGACGCTGGCCGCCGAGCCACGGCGCGCGTGACGGGACGAGGCGCTCCGAGAGCAGCTCGCGCACCGAGTGCCAGAGCTGGCCAGGCTGCGTCCCGTGCGCGCCTGCCGACAGCCGGAGCAGCTCCTCGGCGACGCTCGCCTCGATGCCGCGCGAGAGCAGGTGCTCGTACAGCCGCATCACCGGCTCGGGGAAGCGCAGCGACGAGCCGCTGTCACGCAGCGCCTGTTGCCGCATCTGCTGACGCATGCTCTCCACCACGCTGCGCAGGGCGATCAGCTCGTCAGCCACCACCCCCTGGGGATCCGGCGGCGGCTTCGGGGTGAGGTTGGGAGGAACGGGTGGCTCGAGGCCCGCGCCGGCGTAGCGCGCGCGGCCGTGAACCGCGGCGGGGGCCGGAGCCGCTGGCTGCGGCGGAGGTGTCGGTGCAGGTGGGGCAGGCGGCTCGACGGCGGCAGTGACCTCGATCTCCGGCTTCTTGAACAGGCCGCCGCCCACCTCCTGGGTGGAGAGGATGACGGCGTCAGGGCCCAGCGCCGCCTTCACCGCGGCGAGCGCGCTGCGGGTGTCCCTCGCCCTGAACGTCTTCACCATGGCCGTCATCGCTTCTCCCCTCGCGTCACGAGCGGTGTGCTGCCCGACACTGCTTGCAAGGTCGCGGCCGGCTCCACGGCGGTGCCGGGCGTCAATTCCCGGGCGGACACGACGTTGAGGTCACCGACGAAACGCCCGAGAAAATCGAAGAGTGGACGGCGGAGGTCGGGCGGGGCGATGAGGACGACAGGCAGGTTGGCCGCCGAGAGTCTGGCGGCCTGCTGCTCGAGCGCGCCAATGAGGCGGCGCGCCGTTTCCACGTCGGGAGCGACCGCCGCCTCGCCGTCGTGCGCGCCAAGGGTCTGACGGAGCGTGTCCTCGGTGGGTCGATCGAGCACCAGGGCCTTCACCACGCCGCGCTCATCCACGAGCTTGCTGGTGATCTGCCGCGACAGCCGCCGGCGCGCCTGCTCGACGAGGAAGCCGACGTCCTTGCTGCGCGGAGCCCCGTCGGCCACCGCTTCCAGCACCGAGCGCATGTCACGAATGGACACACCTTCACGCAGCAGCCCGCGGACGACCCGCACCAGCTCGCCGAGGGTGACGGTGCCGGGCACCACGTCCTCGACGAGCTTGGGCGCGTCTTTCGCGGTCGCGGCGAGCAGCTCCTGGACCTCCTGTCGGCCGACGAGCTCGAAGGCGTTGCGCCGCACCACCTCGGACAGGTGCGTCACCAGCACGCTGGCGGGATCGACGAGCGTGAGGCCCGCCGCCTCGGCCGACGCGCGGTCCTTCAGCAGCACCCACTTCGCGGGCAGCCCGAACGCGGGCTCCTTCGCGGCGAGGCCGTCGATGGCCGGCGTCTTCCCTGTCGGGTCGAGCGCCATCAGCCGATCGAGGTACACCCGGCTCTTCGCGACCTCGACGCCGCGCAGGTTGACCCGGTACTCGGTGGGCTCGAGGCGCAGGTTGTCGCGCAGGTGCACGGCGGGCAGCACGATGCCGAGGTCCTGAGCGATCTGCTTGCGCAGCGCGGTGACGCGGCCGGGCACCTCGCCGCCCTTGTCCACGTCGATGAGGGGGAGCAGCTGGTAGCCCACCTCGACCTCGAGCGTGTCGAGCTGCAGCACGTCCTGAATGCGCTCGGGGCGGCCCTCGGCGTCCTTCTCCTTCTTCGCGACGGGCTGGCCGGCGCGCTCCGCCTCGACCCGGTTCGCCCGCCGGGACAACGCGAAGAGGGTCAGCGCCACGGGGAGGAACACGCTCGCCGGCAGCCCCGGCAGCAGCGCGAGCAGCCCGAGCACCCCCGCCGTGTAGGTGAGCACCCGGCCGCGGCCGAACAACTGGCCCGACACCTGCGACCCCATGTCCGAGCCCGCGGCGCGCGTGACGAGAATACCCGCGGCCGTCGAGACGAGCAGCGCCGGCATCTGAGAGACCAGGCCATCGCCGATGGTGAGCAGGGTGTAGTTCTCGGCCGCCTTCGCGAGCGGCAGGTTGTCACGCAGGAGCCCGGCGACGAGGCCGCCGACGATGTTGATGGCGGTGATGACGAGGCCGGCGATGGCGTCGCCGCGCACGAACTTCGACGCGCCGTCCATCGCGCCGAAGAACTCCACCTCGCCGTCGAGGGCGGTGCGGCGCGCGCGGGCCTCCTTGTCGGTGATGGCGCCGGCGGCGAGGTCCGCGTCGATGGCCATCTGCTTGCCGGGCAGCGCGTCGAGGGTGAAGCGCGCCGCGACCTCGGACACGCGACCCGAGCCCTTGGTGATGACGGCGAAGTTGACGATGAGGAGGATGAGGAAGACGACCGCGCCGACGATGAGGCTGCCGCCGACGGCGAAGCGGCCGAAGGCCTCGATGACGTGGCCCGCCGCGCCAGGCCCGTCGCCGCCGTGGAGCAGGATGAGGCGCGTGGTGGCGACGTTCAGCGCGAGCCGGAACAGGGTGACGATGAGCAGCACCGACGGGAAGACCGAGAACTCCATCGCCTTCGACAGGCCGAGGGCGATCAACAGCATCAGCACCGACAGCGCGATGTTCACCGCCAGCAGCGCGTCCAGCAGGAGGGGCGGCAGGGGGACCAGCATCACCGCCAGCACGCCGAGCACGGCGAGCGCGAGGAGTCCTTCGGCGGGCAGGCGCTGGGTGGGCGCTGCGACAGGGGTGCTCATGGTCCACTCCGTTCAGAGACAGCAGCTGGGCGGGGCTTCAGGGGCGCGGCGCTCGCGGCGCCGGGCTTGCGGCCAGTGACGCGGTAGACGAAGGCGAGGATCGCGGCGACCGCCCGGTAGGTCTCCGCGGGAATCGCCTTGCCGACCTTCACGCGCTTGAAGAGCAGCCGCGCGAGCATGATGTCCTCGACGATGGGAATGCCGTTCGCCCGCGCGAGCTCACGAATGGTCTCCGCCGTCTGCCCCTTGCCCTTGGCGATGACCCTCGGCGCCGCGCCCTCGTCCTTGCGGTAGCGGATCGCGACCGCGATGTGGGTAGGGTTCACCACCACCGCGTCGGCCCGCGGCACGTCGACCGCGATGCGCCCCTTCACGAGCTCGCGCGCGCGACGCTTGCGGCGACCCTTGAGCATCGGATCGCCCTCGTCTTCCTTCAGCTCACGCTTCGCCTCTTCCTTCGTCATCTTGAGCTTCTCGCGGAAGCGCCAGTGCGAGAGCCCCAGCTCGGCGGCCGCGAAGACTCCCATCACCGCCACCACCCGGACCGCGACCTGCGTCATCGGACGGAAGACGGCGGCGAGCTGCACCTCGGGTGACGCGGTGAGCAGGCGCGGCAGCGACCAGAGGTCCTCTTTCACGGCCGAGGCGATCACCGCGACGACGGCCACCACCTTGAGGAAGAGCAGCCCCATGTCCGCGAGGAACTCCTTCGAGAAGGCGCGGAACAGCTTGTTGCCCGTCATGCGCTCGAAGTCGGGCAGCGCCAGCTCGGGCCAGAAGCGCCCACGCGTCTGGGCAGCGGTGACGGCGGTCGCGGCGACGGCGGCCACGGCGAGCACCAGCAGCGCCAGGCCGAACGGCGCGTAGAAGAAGCGCACGAGCCCGGCGAGGGGCCTGTCCACCGACTGCAGGCTCTCGCGAGTGAGCGTCACCAGCGCGTCGCGCAGCCTGGGCGCGAGCACCATGAGGCTCACGAGCCCCGCCATCATCGCGGCGACGCCCGCGGTGTCTCGTCCCACCGGAATGCGGCCCTGGTCCCACGCCTCCTGCTCGCGTCGGGTCGAGATGAACTCGGTCTTCTCCGCATCGCTCTCGGTGTCGGCCATGGGCTACCCCGGGAGGAACTGGAGCGACGCCTGCGCGCACAGCGCGAGCGCGGAGGGAGCGGCGAGCCACAGCGCCCCGCCGCCGAAGAGGATGGAGACCGAGAAGCCGACGTTCGAGAAGTGCAGCTGCTGAGCCGCGCGCCCCAGCAGGCCGA
This sequence comes from Myxococcaceae bacterium, assembly GCA_016793095.1. Classification (GTDB taxonomy): domain Bacteria; phylum Myxococcota; class Myxococcia; order Myxococcales; family Myxococcaceae; genus Xiheimicrobium. Next base: position 14,660 of record JAEUJQ010000021.1, read on the forward strand.
GCGCGAGCTGGCCGAGGGTGGTGGCGGCCACGAAAGGGAACCCGAGGCGAATGCCGAGCGCGATGGCGGCGAGGGCCTGGGTGACGGCGCCGCGGGCGAGCTCGGTGACCGACTCGATGGTGCCGGGTGGCACGACGACGACCGAGCGCGCGAGCCACGACACCAGCTCGCGCTCGAGCCCGAGCGCCAGGGCCGCCGACAGGGCCAGCATGCGGAAGAGCTGCCCCAACGTGGTGGACTCGGCGCCGTTGAGCGGGTCGAGCAGCGCGCCGAAGCCGAGGCCCATGGTGAGCCCCGCGAGCTGCCCTGCCATCGCCGCCGCCTCGAGCGCGAAGCGCACCGCCAGCCCCGCGAAGAGGCCCATCAGCGTCTCGAGGAGCACCGCCACCAGCAGGCCGCCGAAGTGCGCCGGCAGCGTCGCGCGGGGAGCGCCGGCGCCGAGGAACGCGACGAGGCTCAACGACGCGCCGAGGGCGACCCGCACCTGCGCCGGGCCCACCGTCATGCCGAACAGCGGCGAGCCGATGACGAAGCCGAGGCTGCGGAACAGCACCAGGCCGAACCCCCAGGCGAGCGGCGCCAGCACCTCCATCGCTCACCCTCCCTGCGCCATGCGCTCGAAGGCGAAGCGCACGAAGGCCGCGAGGCGCTCGACCATCCACCCGCCCAGCACCGCGGCGACCCCGACGGTGGCCAGCACGCGCGGCAGGAAGCCCACGGCCGGGTCGTTGATCTGGGTGGCCGCCTGCAGCACGCCGACCCCCAGCCCCAGGATGAACAGCACGGCGAACATGGGGCCGCCGACGACCCCCACCAGCATCAGCCCTTCACGCAACAGCGTGGCCGCGGAGTCGTTCACGAGAAGCTCCTCAAGATCGACTCGACAGTGAGGTGCCAACCGCCCGCGAGCAGGAAGACGCCCACCTTCAGCGGCAGCGACACCATCGTCGGCGGCACCATCATCATGCCGAGCGCCATCAGGATCGCCGAGACGAGCAGGTCGATCAGCAGCATCGGCACCAGCACGAACAGGCCCATGCGGAAGGCGGTGGTGAGCTCGGACACCATGAACGCCGGGACGGCGATGGTGAGCGGCACCTCGTCTTCGCTCACCGGTCGGGGCGCGCCGGCGACGCCGTAGAACAGCTCGAGATCGGTGACCCTCACGTGCTTGAGCAGGAAGGTGCGCACGGGCGCCGACGCGCGCGTCACCGCCTCCTCGGCGCCGAGCCGGTCGTTCATGTACGGGTCGAGCGCGTCGGTCCACACGGCGCTCGCGGTGGGCGCCATCACGAACGCCGAGAGGGCCAGCGCGAGCCCGATGACGACCTGGTTCGGCGGCAGCTGCGGCGTGCCGAGCCCCTGGCGGATGAAGGACAGGACGATGACGATGCGCGTGAAGCTGGTGATCGACAGCAGCAGCGCGGTCGCGAACGACAGCACCGTCATCAGCAGGAAGAGCTTCACCGAGGCCGAGCCACCGCCGTTGACGGTGAGCTGAACGCCCGGCTCCGTGACCGCCAGCGCGAGCCCGTTCACGGCCCCACCCGGTTCAGGCCAGCGAGGCGCGCGCGCAGGTCCTGCTCCTCGACCGACTGCCCGAGCAGGCGCTCGAACTGCGAGACCGTCGGGGGCGCGCCGTCATCGAGCGGCTCGATGGGCTCGGGCGCATCGTGCACGGTGAGCAACTGCACGCCGGCCTCGCTCACGCCCATCACCAGCACGCGCCCATCGACGCGCACGAGGCACATCGAACGGCGGGGCCCGAGCGAGAGGGACTCGACGAGCTGCATGCGACGCGTGGTGCGCGCGCGCCGGCGCGTCAGCACGAAGGCCACCACCGCGAGCACCGCCAGCACCAGCCCGCCCGCCATCGGCCCCACCACGCCCTCACCCTGGCTCCCTGAGGGCGCTGGGCTCTCGACGAGCGCCTTCGTCGTCGTCGGCGTGGCGGGAGGCGTCAGCGGCGTGGCGTCGTCTTTCATGCCGCTGCGTCAGTGCAGCGACCGCGCCAATCAACCGACGACCCGTCAGGCGGAAGAGACACGAACGCCCCGCCTCCTCCTCGGAAGCAGGGCGACGTCCCCTCCCGGTCCCCCCCGTGCTACCGCAGCCGGGCGATGCGCTCGGCCCGGCTCACGATGTCGGTGATGCGAACCCCGAACTTGTCGTTGATGACGACGGCCTCGCCGCGCGCCACCAGCCGGTCGTTGATGATGATGTCGAGCGGCTCGCCGGCCACCTTGTCGAGCTCCACCACGCTGCCTGGCCCGAGGCTCAGCAGCTCGTTGATCGTCATGCGGGTGCGGCCGAGCTGCACCGTCACCTCGAGCGGAACGTCGAGCAACAGCTCGAAGCGCTGGTTCGATCGGGGTTCGTCGAGGGTCTGCGTTTCCACGGGCGGTCCTTTCGATGAGGTCAGGCGGCTTTGTTGACGTAGCGGCTCGAGGGCCGGGGCGGGGCGGGGTCCGGCCGCGGCTCCTCAGCAGCCGGGGGGCCGAGGCCCTCGTCCAGCACGACCGCGTGGCTGCCGCCGACGACGCGCGGCTGACCGAAGAGCTTGGGCCGGCCCTCGACCGAGACGGGCACCGGAGCGCCCTCGTCGGTGTCGAGGGTGATGACGTCGCCGACCCCGAGCTCGAGCACGCGCCGAACGCTCAGCCGCGTCTTGCCGAGCGCGACCGACACCTCGACGGGCACCTGGGCGAGCTCCGTCGCCAACCTCGCCGCGAAGCGGGAGTCGCTCACCGCGTTCACGCGCGGCGGGCTCGCGAGCAGCTTCTTCACGGGCTCGATGGCGGCGAAGGGAATGACGAGCTGCAGCCGCCCGGTCATCGCGCCGCTCACCTCGAAGGTGGTGAGGATGGCCGCCTCGTTGGGCGGGCCGATGATGGCGAGCCGCGGGTCGGACTCGAAGCGCAGCAGCTCGGGTGTCATGGGCAGCACGGGGGCCCAGGCGCGCGCCATGCCGTCGGTGAGCAGCGTCAGGAGCCGCTTGAGCACGAGCCGCTCGACGCTGGTGAGCTCGTGCCGCGCGTCACCCACGTCATCGATCCGCACCTTGCGATCGCCCAGCGCGGCCGCGAGCAGCGCATCGCCGAGGCCCGGCTCGAGCACCACCAGCGCCAGGCCCTGCCCCGTCCCCAGCGCGATGACGCCGACGATGGTCGGGGGCGCGAGCAGCGAGTTGAAGTCCACCAGCTTGAGCAGCGTGGCAGGCGTCGACGCGAACTTGAGGTTGAGGCGGGTGCGCCCCGCGAGGCCCGTGCCGATCATCGAGGCGATCTGCTCGTTGATCGCGTCGAGCGTCGGCATCTGCCCGCGGATGATGCGGTCGCGGTTCGTGAGATCGTACGGCGCAGCGTTCGCAGCGCTGACGGCGCCGGGCGCGGGCTCCTCCGCCACCCGACCCTCCTTGATGGCGTCCATCAGGGCACTGACTTCGTCGGCGTTCAGCGTGGCCATGGTGTCGGTTCCCGTTCGCTACTGGATGACGATGTCGGTGACGAAGACGCCGCGCACCGGTGAGCCCGGGATCGCCTGGGCGAGCTTGTTGAGCAGGTCCTTCTTGGTGCGCTCGATGCCCTCGGAGCCGCGCAGGTCCTCCATCGTGCAGTCCGAGAGGTACGAGATGAACAGCTCGCGGATCTTCGGCATGTGCGCGGTCAGCTTGTCCTTGTCGAGCTCGACGCCGACCTCGAGCTCGAACGAGAGGCGCGCGTAGCGCTCGGCCTCGGGGTTCCTGAGGTGAACGACGAACTCGGGCAGCTTGACGGTCGGCCCCATGCCGATCGGCGCGACCGGGCCGTGCTCTCCACCGGCCGGAGCTGCGGCGGGCGGCTCGTGGCTCGCGGCGGCGGGGGTTGGCATCAGGAACAGCTTCGCCAGCACGCCCACCAGCAGGAGGCTGTTGAGCCCCAGCACGATGGGCACCAGCTTCGAGGGCTTCGGGCTCAGGCCGGCAGCCTCGAGGTCGGAGGCGCCGGGGGCAGCAGGGGCAGGGGCGGCAGCGTCACTCATTCGGTCACCTCGATCACGGGTGGGAGCCTGAGCAACGGCCATGCCCACGATGACTCGAGGCGTTTCAGAGACTTCCGCGGTGCCATCGGGTTGACGCCGACCCGGCCCGCCGCCACGGGGATGACGGCAGCCCTACTTCGCGACGGTGGACGAGATGTCGGACGAGTAGAAGTCGACGACCATCTCGACGCGGCGGTTCATCTCGCGGTGCTCGGGCGTGTCGTTGGGCACGAGCGGGTGGGCTGACGACATGCCGGCGGCGGTGAGGAGCTCGGCTGGCATCTGGTGGCCCTCCTCGAGGAAGGCGGTCACGGTGGACGCGCGCGCCGCCGAGAGCTCCCAGTTGTTGCGGAAGCGGGAAGCGACGCCCGACGCGTCGGTGTGCGCCTCGACGCGTACGGGTCGCTTCATCTGTTTGAGCTCCGACGCGATGGCGTCGAGCACGGGGATCATCTCGGGCCTCAGCGCCGCCTGGGCCGGGTCGAAGAAAGACGTCGCCGACAAGCGGATGGTGAGCTTGCCGTTGGCGAGCTCGACCGCCACCGACTGGGTGGCCTTCCGCTCCTGCAGGTACGCCTTGATCTTCTTCTCGATGCGGCGCTTCACCGCCTCGATCTGCTTGAGCGCCTCGGGAGCCGCCGTCGCGCGACCGGAGCCGCCAGCTGCGGCGACCATGCCCGCGGGCGGCCCCTGGAAGATGGGGAGCTCACCGACGCCGCCGGAGCCTGAGAAGTGCAACGCCCAGCGGATCGACTGCGAGGCCTGCACCACCCGCTTCTGATCGACGCGGCTGACCGAGTACATCACGACGAAGAACGCGAAGAGCAGCGTGATGAAGTCGGCGTAGCTCACGAGCCATCGTTCATGGTTCTCATGCTCTTCATGTTTGTGTTTCTTCGCCATGCACCACCCTCATCGACACGGCGGAGCGCGCGTACTCAGGCCCACATGCCTTGCGACGACGCTTCAGCTCGTACATCTGCCGGTCGGCGTGGGTGATGAGCTCTTCGCAGGTTCGCCCGTCGACGGCGTACGAGGCCGCCCCGATGGACGCCACCACCGGGAACCCGCAGTCAGCGACCGCCAGGCGGCGCTCCAGGCGGGCCAACGCCGAGCCGAGGTTCGCGCGGGTGGCGTCGGGGAGGATGACCATGAACTCGTCTCCGCCCGTGCGGCACACCACGTCGTGCTCGCGGAAGGTCTCCACGAGCGCCGAGGCGACGCTGCGCAGCACGAGATCGCCAACCTGGTGTCCCCGCGTGTCGTTGATCAGCTTGAAGTCGTCGAGGTCCACCACGAGCAGCGAGAAGCAGCCCTTCGCCCGCCGCGCGCGCGAGAGCTCCTCGGACAGCCGCTGCTCGAAGGCCCGGCGGTTGTGCAGCCCGGTGAGCGGGTCCCGATAGGCCAACGATCGCAGCGTCTCGAGCTCAGCGGTGGCCTCGGCCAGCGCCCGCTCGAGGCTCCTCACGCGCCTGAACGGATCTCCCAGCAGCCGTGCGCGCGTCATCGTCCGCATCACCCTGGCTCGTCTCACGTTCGACCCCCTGTCGAATGAGGCATCGACACGCTCGAGCGGTTTCGCAACCGGCGTGCCGGGCGCACTGTCACCGACCTGACGAGGCGAGGTGGGGGCTGATCGACCCACCCGGGCGGGGTTGACCCAGCGACCGGCCCCGAGAAGCCCCTGATCGGGCATCGCAATCAGCCTGAGCAAAGGGCTTGCACAGCCAGGCCTGTCGACTGGGAGGTCGTGCGGATGACCAGGGCGGAGAGACTCATCTCCATCGGCGGCGGAAAGGGTGGCGTGGGCAAGAGTGTGCTCGCGGGCAACCTCGCCACGGCCCTGGCGCAGTCGGGCAAGCGCACGGTGCTGGTGGACGCCGATCTCGGCGCCCCCAACCTCCACACGATGTTCGGCATCGACAAGGCCGGCCCCACGCTGCAGTCCTTCATCGATCACGAGGTCGAGTCGCTCGACGAGGCGCGGGTGGAGACGTCGGTTCGTGGCCTGACGCTCGTGCGAGGGACCTCGGCCATCATCGGGGCGGCGAACATCGGCTTTCAGCAGAAGCAGCGCCTGCTTCGGCACCTCTGCGCACTGCAGGCCGACGTGGTGGTGGTGGACGTCGGCGCTGGCACCGGGTTCAACCAGCTCGATCTGTTCGACGTCGCTGATCAGAAGGTCGTGGTGATGACGCCGCAGCTCACGTCGATTCACAACGCGTACGCGTTCGTGAAGGGCGCGGTCTTCCGCATCGCCGACCGCATCCTGAAGGCCCACGGCTTCGAGAAGGTGCTCGACGAGCGGGGCCACGAGGGTGAGACCGCGAGCCTGAAGCACCTGCTGCGCGACGTCATCGGGTGCTCGCCGAAGGTCGAGGCCGAGCTGCGCGAGACGCTCGAGCAGTTCCGGCTGAAGCTCTTCGGCAACCAGGTCTTCGACGTTCGCGAGGCCGGCATCTTCCGGGCGGTGGGGAAGATGATGGGCGACTTCCTGTCGGTGCCGGCGCCGTTGATCGGGTACGCGAGGGCGAGCCGCGCGGTGCACGAGTCGGTCAACCGCCGACAGCCCCTCCTGGCCGCGCTGCACAACGACGAGACGGGCCGCGCGTTCCGCGAGGTCGCCGCGGTGCTGCTCGCCGAGCCCATTCGACGCGGCACGTGGCCTGCACTGTTGCCGGACGCGCTTCAGGAGACGGCGGCTGCGTGACGAGGAGAGAGTGATGGTGCCCGTTCGGCTCGACGTGGTGGTGAAGGTGAAGCAGCGGGAGCAGGACCGCCGACTCGAGCGATTCTCGAACGATCTGCGCCAGGTCGAGGCCGCGAAGGAGGCGCTGCAGCAGGCCCAGCACGCGGCGAACACCGACAATCGCGTGACGGGCCTCGCGGCCGTGTGGAGCCTGGAAGAGGCCGCGCGCCAACGCGCTGTCGCGCAGGTGCAGAGCGCGAAGGCCCGCCTGGACGAGGCCTCGAAGGCCGCCGAGACGTCTCGCGGCGAGTGGGCGAAGGCACGCAACAGCGCTGAAGCGGTTCGCCGGGTCGCGGACGCTCGCCGTGACGAGGTGGTGCGCGAGCTGAACCGGAAAGAGACGCGCGCCCTCGACGAGCTCGCCCTGCTGCGCCGACACGGCTGAGCGGCCCGCCCTTCCATCACGGCCCCCTTCTCGTTCGAGCCCGCCGTCGCGCTCCTGGCGACCGGCCGAGGCTGGTTTCCTGGTGCGGTGTCTTCTTCGCTGCAGCGGACCCTTCCTGTCGCGCCCCCATGCGTCGGCGTCAGGGCCCGGGTCGGCGTGCTCGGGGAGGCGCTCTCCGCCGGGCAGGTCTGGCCACCACGCTGGCCCTCACGCCCGCCACACCACGCCCTCGAAGCGGGGCGCTGCCTCGTCGCCTAGGCGGCCTTCTTCTCGCCGTGGCTGTCGCCATGGCCGCTGAGCGCCTTGAGCTTCTCCTCGAGCACGCGCGGGTTGAGGCCTTCCTGGATGGACAGCACCCCCTCGGCGATGAGCGTCTTGCGCTCCTTCTCGAGGGCGATGCGGCGCTTGATCTTGTTCGCCATGGGCAGGAACAGCAGGTTCGCCGCGCCGACGCCGTAGACGGTGGCGACGAAGGCGACGGCGATGCCGGGGCCGATGGCGTCGGGGTTCGAGAGGTTCTCCATCACGTGGATGAGGCCGAGCACGGCGCCGAGGATGCCGACGGTGGGCGCGAAGCCGCCGGCTGACTCGTACACCTTCGCCCCCACGGTGTTCTCCTCGGCCTCGGCCTCGATCTGCCCCTCGAGCGCCGAGCGGGCCACCGCCGCATCGACGCCGTCCACCACGAAGCCCACCGCCCGCTTGAGGAAGGGGTCGCTGATCGACGCCAGCTTGCCCTCCAGCGCGAGCACACCGTCACGCCGGGCGATGGCCGCCATCTCGACCAACTGGGCGACCAGGCCTCCGATGTCGATCTTCTCCTCCTTGAACACGGACTTGCCCAGCTTCAGCCCGCGCACGAAGTCGGCCTTCGGGAAGGCCACCATGACGGCGCCGATGGTGCCGCCGATCACGATGATGAAGGCCGTCAACTGCATGAGCGAGCCTGCGTGGCCGCCTTCGAGCGCCTGGCCGCCGAGGATGGCGACGATGGCGAGCGCGATTCCGCCGATTGAGAGGATGTCCATGACTCAGCGCTCCCTGTTCCCGGGCACCACCTGAAGCCCCGTCGCCAGGCGGCGGCGGAACTGCACGGTGCGGTTGATGATCTCCTCCACCGGCTCCTTCACCACCATGCGCACGCCGTTCGTGAAGGTGAGGACGGTGTCGGGCGTGTCCTCCACGATGAGGACGAGGTCGGTGTTCACCACCGTCTCCTTGCCGTCGAGCTTCGTGACGCGAATCATGGTGTCCTCCTGCCGTGTCAGACCTTCACGTCGATGCGACCCTCGTGCCGGCGCGTGGGCGTCGGCGCGGTGACAGAGCTGCGTGGGGCTTCTGGCCGTCCTTCGGGCTCGAAGGGCTCAGGCTGCGACCGATCCGGCGCGTCGTGGCCCTGCCCCAGCGAGAACTCGCCGAGCGACAGGCCCTGGCTCGACAGCACCTCACGGAGCGCAGGGGCGTTCTCGACGACGAGCGGTGACGCGGGGCCCTCGACGCGCAGATCGGCGCGGTTCTCGTGCACGCGCACCTCGAGGTTGAGCGCGCCGGCCGCTTCGGTCTCGAGCGCCACCCGCACCACCTGAGCCTGCACGTCGAGCGTCAGTGAGGCGTCGTGGAGCGCGAGCTCCAGCAGCGCGTTCGCCGGGTCCACGGGCCTCGCGACCGACGCTGGCGTGGCCTCACCCGCGACCGTGACGGCCTGTGTCGTCGGAGCCGCGATTCGCTCGGGCACCATGAACGTGGGCCCCGGCTCGGTCTGCCGGTTCGCCTCGCGGCGGGAGTGCGGCTCGGGCTCCAGGGCGCGGCGGTCGGGCTTCCTCGCCGACGCCTCGCCGCCGGGGCTCTTCAGCTGGGTGGCGTGAGCCTCCTTCGCCGCCCCCTTGAGCGAAGCACCGTCGAGCAACGGTGGCCGCAGCGGGATCACCTGCGCGCGCTGGGCCGCCTCGAAGGCCTCGTCGAACGCAGGGCTCGAGCCCCTGCCCTGCTTGCCCTCAGGACGCTTCGACGGCGACCGCTTGAGGAACGACAGCTGGGTGGACTGGGCGCGTTTCATCGTGGCCTCCTCACTTCTTCTTCTTCGGCTCGGCGACCGGCGGCAGCGCGGCGATCGAGGCCACCAGATCTGCGGCGACGTCGGCCTTCACGTTGGCGAGCACCGCGCCCGAGTCCTTCGGGCTCATCTGCTGCAGCACCTGCGCGGCGAGCCGGGGCTCCATGCGGCTCACCAGCTGCGCCGCCTGGGCCGGCTTCATCGCCTTCATCGTCTTCGCGAGGCTCACGACGTTGGTGCCGACGACGGGGCCGCTCGGGGCGCGCGGGGCCGCTCCGTACCCACCCGGCGCCGGCCGCACGCCCTTCGACTCCTCGATCAACGCCTCGAGGCGCAGCGTCTCCTCCTTGAGCTGCTCGCGCGCCCGGCCGATCTCCGCGGCGGTCTCTTCGAGCTTCGCCCGCTCGGCTGCGAGCGCCTTGCGCTCCTCTTCGAGCTTCGCCTGGGCGGCCTTCTTCGCCACCGCCGACTTGCGCAGCTCCTCGCAGAGCGCGTTGGTGGTGATGGAGGGCGGTGGAGCGACCTCGGCGCGCGGCTCGACGCCGCCATCGGCAGCGCCTGCGGACGCGTGGCGTTCCTGGGGCTTCGCGTCGGGCGTTCCGTGCTGCTCGGGGTTCCCGTGTGCGCCCTTGAGCGGATCGACCGCAGCGCTCGCCTTGTTGTTCGCGGCCTTCTCGCTCGCGGCCTTGTCGCTGTCAGCCTTGTCTGCGGCAGCTTTGTCCCCGGCTTTGCTGCTCCCGGCCCTGGCGCTCCCGCTCTTCTCGCTCGCCGCCTTGTCAGCCGCGGCCTTGTCGGCGGCGGCCTTCGCAGCGGCCTCTTTCGCCGCGGCGTCCTTCGCGTTGCCGTGCCCCAGCTCCTTCCCCTTCGGCACGTCGATGACGGGCTCGTCTGGGTGCTTCGGGGGAATGGGGGGCGTCGGATCGTCGATGGCGAGGACGAGGACGACGAAGGCGCTAAGCATGACGGGCCTCCTTCACGACGCTGGTGAGGGGCTCGCGCACGGGGCTGCTCCCTGCGGGGACCAGCGTCTTGCCGAGCTCCTCGAGCGCTTCTCCAAACGAGACATGCCGGCCGGGCTCCTGGCGGAGGAAGCCGTTGAGCGGGTGGATGACCTTCAGCGCGTGATCGACGCGCGGGTTCGACCCCTGCACGTAGGCGCCCACCTCGACGAGGTCCGCGGCCTCGCGGTAGGTCGCCAGCACCTCGCGCGCCGACGAGGCCAGCTCGCGATGACGGGGAACGGTGACGTCGGACATCACGCGGCTGACCGACGAGAGCACGTCGACGGCGGGGAAGTGCCCTGCCCCCGCGAGCTTCCGCGAGAGCACGACGTGCCCGTCGAGGATGGCCTTCGCCGCGTCCACCACCGGGTCGGTGAGATCGTCACCCTCGGCGAGCACCGTGTAGAGCGCGGTGATGCTGCCCTTGCCTTCGTCGTTGCCAGCGCGCTCGACCAGGCGCGGCATCAGCGCGAACACCGACGGTGGGTACCCCTTCGACGTCGGCGGCTCGCCGGCCGCGAGCCCGATCTCGCGCTGCGCCATGCAGACGCGCGAGAGCGAGTCCACCAGCAGCATGACCTTCAGCCCCTGCGCGCGGAAGTGCTCGGCCACGGCCGTCGCCGCCATCGCCGCGCGGACCCGCACCAGCGGCGGCTCGTCGGCCGTCGCCACCACCACGACGCTGCGCGCCAGACCTTCGCCGAGATCGCGCTCGACGAACTCCCGCACCTCGCGACCGCGCTCCCCCACCAGGCCGACGACGATGACGTCGGCGCTCGCGTGACGGGCGACCATGCCGAGCAGCACGCTCTTGCCGACGCCAGGACCCGCGAGCACGCCCAGGCGCTGGCCTTCACCGACCGTCAGGAGCGTGTCGATGGCCTTGATGCCCAGCGGCATCGGCTCGGCGATCCGGCGGCGCTGCATGGCCGGTGGTGGTTTGCCGTTGAGCGAGGCCCGGCGCGTGAGGGGAATCGACGGCCCCCCGTCGATGGGTCGCATGCCTGCGTCCACCACGCGCCCCAGCAGCCCCTCGCCGACCGGCACCTCGGCGGCGCTCTGGCGCGGCACCACCGGACAGCCTTCACAGATGCCCTGCATCTCTCCGAAGGGCATCAGCAGCGCGTTGGCGCCCGCGAAGCCCACCACCTCTGCCGGCACCCGACGCTCGGGCGTCACCTTGATCTCGCACGAGGTGCCGACGGGCACGCGGGGCAGCGCCGCCTCGACCACCAGGCCCGTCGCGCGCAGCACGCGTCCCTGCAAGGGGAGCGGCTCAGACGCCTTGAGCGCACGCTCGAGCCCCTCGAGATCGAAGAGGCTCACGGAGCGTCCCCCTTGAGCGCGCCGTCGAGCCCGCGCTTGAGCTCCTCGAGGCGCGTCGTGAGCCGGCCGTCCACCATCGCGTTCTCGGACTCGACGACGCAGTCGCCGTGCTCCAGGGTCGCGTCGGCCACCACGTCCACCTGCATCAGCGTGAGGCCCAGCTTCTGGCGGCCTTCGGTCGAGCCCACGACCTCGGCGTCGTCGGGGTGGAGCTTGATGACGAGGTGGCGCGCGTCACCGAGGCGGCGGACCGCCGAACGAACCAGCGCGAAGAGGGGCTCGGGGCGTGCGCTGACCTCGAGCTCGAGGATCCGCTTCGCGATCTGGAAGCCGATCTCCAGCGCGTCCGCGCGGGCCTGCTCTGCGAGGCGGGCGGCCTCCGAGCGCAGGTTCTCGACCGCGGCCGTCAGCTTCCGGGTGTCACGGAGCGAAAGAGGCGGCGGCGGCGCCGAGGGCAGCGGCATCATCGCGGCCAGGGGCGAGCCCTCTCCCGGAAGCGGGGAGGGCACGGGCGTCGGGCTCGCGGCGACGGCAGGCGGCACGGGCGGCACGGGCGCCGGCGCAGGCTGCGGCTGAGACGGCGCCGCGTGGTGCTGGGTGGGCCACGGCGGTGGTGGCGCGGCGGGCGGCGTGCGACGCGGCAGGCGCTGGAAGTGGGCTGGCAGCGCCTCACCTTCGACCTTCGGGTCGCCGAGGAATGCGGGGGAGCGGAGGCGTGGGGTCGCGGACATGAGAGCCTCAGACCAGCTTGTCCGTCGCGCGGATGATGGTGATCTTGCCCTTCTCGGACAGCTCGAGCGCCAGCCGAGTCATGGCCTGCTGCGCCTGCTCGACGATCGACAGCTTCACGGGCCCCATCGCAGCGATGTCGTCTTGCAGCATCTGCGCCGCGCGCGACGACATGTTCTTGAACAGCTTGGCGCGCAGCTCCTCTGACGCGCCCTTGAGCGCCAGCGGCAGCTGGTTGGGGTCGGCGTCCTTCAGCATCGTCTGGATGTCGCGGTCGGTGAGGCGGGTGAGGTCGTCGAAGGTGAAGAGCTTGGCGCGCAGATCCGCCGCCAGGTTCGGGTCGTCCTTCTCGATGGCCTCCATCACCTCCTGCTGCTGGGCGGCGGACGCGCGGCGCAGCACCTCGAGCGCCGCGCCCTTGCCGTCCACCCGGCGCATGCCCTCGGCCACCACGGCCTGCAGCTCGGCGGTGAGCGCGCTCCGCACCTCGCGGAGCACCTCGGGCGCCACCGACTCGACGGTGGCCATGCGACGCACGATGGCCGGCCGGTTCGCCTCTGGGACGTGCATCATCACGGCGGCCGCGCGATCGGGCGCCATGGCGGAGAGCACCAGCGCGACGGTCTGCGGCTGCTCGCGCGCGAGCACCATGGCCAGAGCTTCGGGATCTGCCTCGGTGATGGGCCCCAGCACCTCGTCGGGCGGGGGCGGAGCGGCGACGCCATCGAACGCACGGCGCGCGATCTCGGGCCCGAGCGCCGCCGACGCGACCTCACGGAGCACCTGGTCGCCACCAACGAGGTCGCCCGCCAGCCCCTGCATGCCGTCCACGAACGCCTTGAGCGCGTCGGTGACGAGCGGCGCCGGCGTGCGCTTGAGCTCCCTCGCCCCAGCGGCGACGCGGCGCACCTCGTCTTCGTCGAGCAGCTTGAAGACCTCGGTCGCGAGCTCAGGGCCGAGGCTGAGCAGCACCGCCGCCGCGCGAACCGCGCCGGGCCCCTTCGCCACCTCGCCAGTCTGCTGCGCTGTCACGTTTGCGCCGTCGGCCATGACTCACCTCGCCTGCTGGTTCTCGACCTGGATCCACGCCCGCAGGATGTGGGCGGCACGCACCGGGTCGGTCTTCGCGAGCTCACGCGCCCGCTCCCGCACAGCCGTCACCGGGTCCGGCAGGGCCTTTGGCTCCTCGGGCACCGGCAGCTCGGCCGGCTTCGCAGTTCCTGCCTCGATGGCCCCGACCTCACGCGCGGTGCTCTCGAGCTCCGACACCCGTGCGCCCGGCCGCAGCACCAGCTCGGCCTGCGTCGGCCGGCGGCTGCGCAGCACGAAGAACAGCGCGGCGCCGATCGCCAGCAGGGCGCCTGCGCCGATGGCGGCGTACGCCCACACCGGCAGCGTCGGCGTCTCGGCGACCACCGGGGGCGGCTGCTCGGCGGACTGGCTGAAGACGGCCGACGAGATCTCCAGCTTGTCACCGCGCGCCTCGTCGAACCCGACCGCGCGACGGACGAGCTCACCCAGGCGCTGCACCTCGGCGCCGTCGCGCGGCTTCCCGTCCACGCCGTCGAGCAGCACGGCCACCGAGAGCCTCGAGAGGCGCGGCGCCCGCTGAACCGTGCGCGTGGTGGTGCGGGAGATCTCGTAGTTCCGGGTCTCCTCGTTCGCGTTGACGTTCTTCGTCTGCGTCTGGCCGGGCTGCTGCGCGTTGGGGCCCAGAGGCTGGTTCGCCGCCGCGCCCACCACGCCCGAGGGCGTGCGCTTCTGCGACTGCTCGTTCTGCGTGTTCGTCGAGACGCGCTCGGACTTGAGCACCTGGCCGTCTGGATCGAAGGCGTCGGCGGTCGCCTGGACCTCCGACGCGTCCACCTCGGCCGTCACCCGCGCCACCACCTGCCCCGCGCCCACCGCCGGCTCGAGCAGGGACACCACGCGCTGCTCGAGGTCCTTCTCGAGGCGCTTCTGAAAGCCCGCCGCCTGGTCGCCCCAGCTCTCCTCGGCAGACAGCACCGACCCGCGCGAGTCGACGATGGTGACGGCGCTGGGAGAGAGCGACGGCACCCCCGACGCCACGAGGTGGCGCACGCCGAGCAGCTCGCGCTCGTCGAGGCGTCGGCCCGGGTGCAGGTTCAACACGACGGCCGCCGAGGCCTGCCGCTCCTCGCCCCGGAAGACGCCCTTCTCGGGCAGCACGAGGTGCACCCGCGCCGAGCGCACGCCCGCGAGCTTACCCAGCGTGCGCGCCAGCTCGCCCTCGGTGGCCCGCCGCAGGTTCACCTTCTGCGTGAACTCCGAGACGCCGAAGTCGCCCTTGTCGAAGAGCTCGAAGCCCGTGCCTCCCGAGCGGGGCAGGCCGTCGGCCGACAAGAGCAGCCGCACGTCGTAGACGCGCGACGCCGGCACCGAGAGCGCCGAGCCGCCCGCCTCGAAGCGGTGGGGCACCGACGCGGTCTTCAGGCGCGCGCCGATCTCGGCGGAGTCTTCGGGTGACAGGTTGGTGAAGGCGTACTGGTACTCGCCCCCCGACGAGAGGGCGCTCGCGGCCACCGCGATGCCGATCACCAGGGCCGCCGTGAGGCCGACGCCCACCTTGAGCCCGCGGGGCAGCGCGGCCAGCTTCTTCGGCAACTCGGCGAGCTGTTTCTGGAGTGGTTCCATCGGCCTGGCCTCAGACGCTCATCCGCATGATCTCGTGGTACGCCTCGACGACCTTGTTGCGGACCTTCGTCGCCACCCGCATCGCGACGTCTGCCTTCTCGAGCGACAGCGACAGCTCGTGCAGGTTGCCGGCCCCCATCGCCGCCTTCTCGGCCTCGCGGTCCGCGGCGAGCTGCAGCTCATCGACGCCGCGGATGGCGTTCGCCAGGGTCGCGCTGAAGTCGTGAGTCGGCGCTCCGCCCAGCTCGCTCACCTTCCCCGCCTCGGTCGCGCGCCGGGCTTCCTGAGCGGGCGACGTCGTCTCGACGCTGGCGCCGAACTCGACGGTGTTGACGGGAATGGACTTGAGCATGGCCGTTACCTCGCGATGTCCAGCGCGCGCTGCGCCATCGTCTTGAGCGTGTCGACCGCGGTGGCGTTCGCGTCGTACGAGCGCGAGGCCGACATGAGGTTGACGACCTCGTGAATGGGGTTCACGTCGGGCAGCGTGACGAAGCCCGTCGCGTCCGCGTCAGGGTGGCCCGGCAGGTACACGCGCTTGCCAGGCCCCTCGTCGGCCTTGAGCTCGGCCACGCGCACCTCGGCGGGGCCTTCATGGCCCTCCACCGGAATGCTCTCGAAGACCGGGTCGATGCGCTTGTAGGGCTCGCCGTCGGGGCCGCGGGTCGTCTCGGCGTTCGCGAGGTTCGACGACGCAGCGTTGACGCGCGCGCGTTCGGCCGACAGGCCCGAGCCGCTGATGCGCAGTGCAGAGAGGAAGTCCATCGTGCGTCTCCTTGGTTCTCACCCGAAGCCGGGTTCAGCCGACGCCGTCGTTCGCCACGTACTTGAGGATGGCGAGCTTCTTCCCGGCGGCGCGGGCCGCGGCGCCGTACTGCAGGCCGTTCTCCGCCATCGCCACCATCGTGCGGTCGAGATCGACCGAGTTGTCGTCCATGCCGGCGAGGCCAGGCACCTCGTTCACGTGGGCCTTCAGCGCTTCCCCGCCGTCGCTGCTCCGCATCGCTGCGTCGAAGTCGAGGTCCTTCTCCTTGAACCCGGGCGTGTCGATGTTCGCTGCGTTGGAGGCCAGCACGTTCTGACGGTACAGCCGCGCGTCCATCGCTCGTGACAGCAGCGTCAACGCGTTGTCGAAGAGCTTCATGCCTGACGGGTCGTGCGAGGCACGTGCCACGCGCTCAGCGGCCGGAAGCGCGCGGTGGATCAGGGAACGCGCGAGCGTCAGGCTGAGCGACGGGCTGTGGGAACGAGCCCGTCGCCGGCGTCAGGGCTCTGGCACCCCGGCGGCGCGCGCGCGGCTCACCGTCGAGAGCGCGGCGGCGAGGTCGAGCTGCTGGGTGGCTTCCTTCATCGCGACCTGGGCCCGATCGAGCACGTCGTCTCGGGGCTCCGGCTTCGCCTTCGGCAGCCTCTTCTCGACGAGGGGCGCCTTGAGCCTGGTGGCGGCGAAGTCGCGAACGACCGCCGCGCGAACCGGGTCGCCTGCGCGGGTGTAGTACTCCACCAGCCGCTCGAGGTGCTCCTTGAGGCGCGGCGGTGTCACCCGGTCCGTCACCGACGCCAGCAGGTTGGCGGCGAAGGCGTGCGCACCGAAGGTCGCGGAGACCTCGGCGACGCGCCGCACCAACGCCACGTCCTTCACCGGCCCCGACTCACGCTGGTAGCCGAGGAAGACCTCGAGCCCGAGGGCTTGCACCTCGACGTCCGGCGACTCCAGCGCCCGCGCGCTCACCCCGGCGCACACCTCGGGCCAGGCGGGACAGACCGGATCGCGGCGCAGCTCGCCGAGGCGGGCCAGCAGCACCTGCGCCCCGCCCTTCAGATCGCCGCTCAGTGACAACGCGCGCGCGAACCGCAGCTCGAGCTCGGTGCGCATCGGCTCCGGCATGCCCGTCGGGTCGTAGATGCGCTGCACGTCCTCGTCACCACAGCCCGCCAGCTCGCACACGCGGACGCGCGCTACCCGGCCGAAGAAGTCGCGCCGCCCGGCGGCCTGGTAGTGAGCGAGCGCCTCGAGCGGGTCGCGCCTCAGCACCAGATCGCCCAGCCGCAGCATCGCGAAGGCGTCGGTGTTCTGCTCGATGACGCCACGGAGAGCCTGCTCGGCTTCTGCGAGCTTGCCCGCCTGCATCAGACACTCGGCGACCCCCACCGGATGGCTGCCGGGACATGAGCGGCCGTACGCGTGACGGTCGGGTGGGTAGTGCCACGCCACCCCCGTCGCCCTGGGCTCGTCATGCGGCAGCCCCCGCAGCTCGACCAGCTCGAGCGCGACCACGTCACCAGCCTGACGGGGGTGGACCTCGAAGCGCGCCGTGCGACAGCTCAAGACGAGCGCGCCGTCACGAACCACACGCCGGGGGCACAGCTGCGTCTTCGGCACCAGCTTGCGCAGCGCCTCGGCGCCTTCGCTCGCCCGCAGTCGAACCTCGGCGCGCCAGGTGTCGACCTCGACGTCGAGCCTCGAGATCTTCACCTCGATCCGCTCGATGGCGGCGGCGGTGAGCAGCAACGCGCTCTCGTTGGCCGAGGGCGTCCGGGGCGGAGGCCGCGTCGGAGCCGCAGTCAGCGCGAGGGCGAGCGCACAGGAGAGCACGGCGTCACCGGTTGCAACCGCCGTTCCGCGGGCGCGTCAACCCTCCGACGCGATGAGCTGCGGCGGGGTGGGACGCGGCGAGCGACGACGCAGCTTCTCGACCAGGGTGGTGCGCTGCAGCCCGAGCAGATCGGCGGCAGCCTTCTTGTTGCCCTGCGCCTGCTGCAGGGCCGCGTCGATCAGCTCGTCCTCGATGCGGCGAAGAAGCGTGGGCAGGTCGAGCGGGAAGTTGGCGGGAGGCGTCGGCCGCGGCAGCACCACCGGCGCGTCGGCCCCGAAGGCCCCGACGATGACCGTCCCCGTCGGCTCGGCGGACGCGACCGGGAACGGCGGCGGCGGAGGCATGGGGAGCGGCATCGGGGCCGCGGCGGGCACCACCAGGGTGGGCTGCGAGGGAGGAGGCGGAACGACCGTCAGCACCGGCGGATCGAAGACGACCGGCGGCAGCACCACCACCTCGGACGCGCCCGGCGGCGTGGGGGCCGGCGGGCGGATCTCAGAGAGCGAGAGCGCGGCGAGAGGCGCGCTCGGCATCGAGGGCCGCGGCGGGTTGCGGAGCTGGGCGGGCAGATCGATCGCGCGCACCACCGGCCCTTCCGCCAGCACCGACAGCCGCTCCACGACGTTCTCGAGCTCGCGCACGTTCCCCGGCCAGGGGTACCGCATCAGCGTCTCGAGCGCGGCCTGCTCGAAGGGCCTCGTCTCGCCACGCTCACGCCAGAAGTGCATGAAGAGCACGCCGATGTCGTCGGCCCGCTCGCGGAGCGCCGGCAGCTCGATGGGGCACACCATCAGCCGGTAGTAGAGGTCTCGACGGAAGCGGCCGGCCTCGACCTCGGCCTCGAGGTTGCGGTTGGTGGCGGCGACCAGGCGGAAGTTGCAGGCGACCGACTCGCTCGAGCCGACCGGCTCGAAGACGCGCTCCTGGAGCACGCGGAGCAGCTTCACCTGCAGGGACAGCGGCAGCTCGCCCACCTCGTCGAGGAAGAGCGTGCCTCCGTCGGCCAGCGCCAGCCGCCCCTTGCGAGCCGCGACGGCGCCCGTGAACGCGCCACGAACGTGCCCGAAGAGCTCGGACTCGAGGAGCGCCTCGGGAATGGCGCCGCAGTTCATCGGCACGAACGGCCGGGCAGCCCGCGAGGAGTGATCGTGAATGAAGCGCGCCATCACCTCCTTGCCGGTGCCGGTCTCGCCCGTGATCAACACGGTGGCCTCGGACGGCGCGATCCGCCGGGCCGACTTCATGACCTCGTTCATCACCGAGGTGGTGCTGCAGATCATCGTCTTCTTCGCCGTTGCGGAGGTCATGGTGGCTCCTGCCTGAGAGTCGTTGGGTGAGTTCCCGTCCCTGGAGTGCGCGTCAGCAATCTGCTTGCCACCCGCCAGAACCCTGACATTTCGCCGGGTCAGCGCGCTGACGGAGCGGCTGGGCGTGGGTCAACTCACTCCCCCCGTCGTTCCGCCCGCACTGCACGTCCCCTGTGAGAGCGGTTGAGCAGGGTAGGCGAGTACAGCCCGACCCACCTGATCGCGAATGACCCGTCGCAAGAGTTGCGTCGCCCGGTTCGCGTCATGCTTCTGGCAGGCAACCCGTTTGCAGTGCGCGTCGGGCGTGACTGATCCGAACGCCACCGCACCGAGCCCGAGCCAGGAGCACTGGGTGGACGAGCGGCTCCAGCGAATGCTCGAGGAGCTGCCGCTCGGCGTCGTCCACCTCGATGAAGAGGGCCGGGTCCAGCACCACAACGCCTCGGCGACGATGCTCTTCGATGGCCCGAACGGGCTCGAGCTCGAGCGGATCCTGCGGGACATGTGTGCTCGGGCCGACCAGAGCCCCGAGCCGATCGAGACCGCGCTGTCGTTCGGGCACCACGGAGAGGTGCGGGTGCTCGTCTCACGCGCCACCTGTCTCAACGGCCACCTCGCGATCCTCGAGCGAAACACCGTGGCGCGTGCGCGCGCAGAGAGCAGGGTGATGCGGTCCCTGCTGTCCGCGGCGACCGAGGCGGTGACGCCTCAGCAGGCGGCCCACCGCGCCCTCTCCACGCTGGCGGTGTCGCTGGCGGGCTCCTCCCTCGTCCTCTACGAGCTGAACGCCCCGAGGCGCGAGCTGGAGTGTCTCGCCCACGTCAACGTCTCGCACGATCACACCGCGCTGCTCGGCCCACGCCCCCTCGATGGCCAGTCGCTGGTGAGCCGGGTGGTGCTGCTGGGTCAACCGCTCCACGTCGCCAACCTGTCGCGGTCCTTCTTCTCGCTCGAGCGCGGTCTGCGGGGTGGAGATCGGCTCGCGGCCCTCGCGCTCCCCGTCAAGGCGAACGAGGAGCTCCTCGGCGCGCTCTACGTGGTCGGCCCCCGCGGCATGCTCACGGACGGAGAGGTGAAGCTGGTGCAGGGCCTCGCCGACGCGGTGGGCGCCCTCATCTCTCACAGCCGCCGCGACAACGCCCTGCGGGCCCATCAGCGCTCGCTGCAGTCGCTGCTCGACAACCTGCCCGACGCCATCTTCGAGCGGAACGACGAGGGCCTCATCACGGTCGCGGCCGGCCAGGTCCAGGCGCTGACCGACAAGCCGCCCAGCTCGCTCCTCGGCACCCGCCTCACCTCCATCGTCGCGGAGGAGGACCGCGAGCGCTTCGACGAGATGCTGGGGGCCCTCTCCGACACCGCAGCGGTGCTGGGCGAGTTCTCGGTGCTGCGCGGCGAGGCGCGCGTCTCGTGCGAGGTGTCGGCCTGGGTGACGACGAACGACAGCGGCCAGCACCTGGTGCGCGCCATCTTCCGTGACGTGTCGAGCCGCAAGCAGCTCGAAGCGGACGTGCAGCGGGCCCGTGACACCGCCATCAAGCGCGACCGCCTGGCGCTCATCGGCCAGCTCGCCGCCGGCGTCGCGCATGAGATCAACAACCCGCTCTCGTTCGTGAAGTCGAACCTGTCGCTGGTGCCCGACGTGCTGAGCGATCTCAACCAGTCGCTCGAGAAGATCATCGCCGCCTCTGACACGAAGAGCCGCGACCGCGCGCTCGACGGCCTCAAGACCCTCGCGACCGACCTCGTAGACATGGCCACCGAGACGATGGAGGGCGTCGAGCGCATCGCCGTCATCGTCGCCTCGCTCAAAGGGACCGCGCGCAGCCGCACCGACGAGAACCACCAGGTCTTCGACCCCGTGCAGCCCATCACCCAGGCCACCCAGTTCTTCACTGGCGGGCGCCACTGCAAAGACCTCGTGTCGTTGTCGCTGCCGACGCTGCCGCCGGTGATCGGGGAGCCCGGCGGGCTGTCGCAGATCATCCTCAACCTGCTCGACAACGCCTACGACGCGACGCAGGGCGCCACCAACAAGTCGGCGCGCATCGTCGTGAGCGGCGAGGCGAAGGACGACCGGGTGCTGCTCAAGGTGACGGACAACGGCTCGGGGATTCCGCCGCACGTCCAGGCGCACCTCTTTGAGCCCTTCTTCACCACGAAGGACATCGGCAAGGGCACGGGCCTCGGCCTGCACATCAGCCACGAGCTGGCGGGCCGCTTCGGTGGCCGGCTTCGCTTCGAGACCTCGCCGAGCGGCACCACCTTCATCGTCGAGCTGGTCCGCGCCCCACCCGAAGAAGACGAGGTTCCTCATGGCTGACGGCATGTACGTCTCGATGAACGGCGCAGCGGCGCGCGCCGCCCAGCTCGAGTCCGTCTCAGACAACCTCGCCAACGCCCAGACACCGGGCTTCAAGGCCTCCCGCCCGGTCTTCCAGTCGTTCCTCGCCGAGTCCGGTGAGGCCGAGCTCGCCTACCCGGCGGTGGTGAGGGCGTCAGTGGATCTGCGGCCAGGCGCCACGATGGTGACGGGCAACCAGACCGATGTGATGCCTGACCCCGGCGCGTTCTTCGCCATCACCCTGCCCGACGGCACCCAGGGCTTCACCCGCGCCGGCCGGCTCATCGCCGACGCGACCGGGCTGCTGACCGTTAACGGCCGCCCGATCATGGGCCAGAACGGCCAGGCGGTCTCGCTGCCACCCGGCGCTCCCTGGAGCGTCGATCAGAAGGGCGCGATCCTGTCGAACGGCCTGGAGGTCGGTCGCCTCGCGTTGTTCCAGCTCCCCCCGAACGTCGAGCGGGTCGGCGAGTCGATGCTGCGACTGACGGACGGCGGCCAGGCGCTGCCTGTCGAGGCGAAGGTGCGGCCCGGTGAGCTCGAGCTCTCGAACGCGAGCCCCCTCGAAGCGGCGGTGCAGATGATCTCCGCCCAGCGGAGCTTCGACTCCTCCATGCAGGCGGTGCAGACCTACCGGCGCATGGACGAGCGCGCCAACGAGCTCGGCCGCGTGCGTTGAAGCGGAACCCACCCGACGTTCCACCCTGAAGCGAGGTCTCTCGATGCTGCGCTCTCTCTACACCGCCGCGACTGGCATGGACGCCCAGCAGACGCGAATGGACGTCACCGCGAACAACCTCGCGAACGCGAACACCACCGGCTTCAAGAAGGAGCGGGCCGAGTTCGAGGATCTCATGAGCACCGTCCTCGCGGTGCCCACCGCACCGGACCCGACGTCCCCCTCGGCGCCCACCCCGCTCGAGGTGGGCCTTGGCGTGCGCACCGCCTCCACCACGCGCTCCCAGGCCCAGGGCGAGCTGCTCAACACGAAGAACCCGCTCGACGTGGCGGTCGAGGGCACGGGCTTCTTCGCCGTGCGTCAACCGAATGGCGACCTCGCCTACACCCGCGCGGGCAACTTCCGCGTCGACGCCACCGGCCGGCTCGTGACCGCGCACGGCGAGACCGTGGAGCCGGACATCACCGTGCCCTCCGACGCGACGTCCGTCACCATCGAGCGCGACGGCACCGTCTCCGCGCGGGTGCCGGGGCGCGATCAGCCTGAAGAGCTCGGGACGCTCGAGCTGACCCTCTTCCCGAACCCCGGCGGCATGATCAGCCTGGGCCGCAACCTGCTGGCCGCGACGCCAGCCTCGGGGGATCCGCTGCGCGTGAAGCCCGGCGACCAGGGCTCTGGTTCCCTCGCTCAGGGCTTCCTCGAGAACTCCAACGTGCAGGCCGTCGAGGAGATGATCAGCATGATCTCCACCCAGCGCGCCTACGAGATGAACTCGAAGGTCATTCAGACCGCGGATCAGATGTTGCAGCGCCTCACCTCACTGAGGTGACTCATGACGCTGGCCGCCGGGATCGTGACGCTGCTGCTCGCTGCGGGTGACCGCAACCTGGTGATCGAGGCGATTCAGGCGTCCAGTGACGTGAGTCACCGCGTCGAGGTGGTCGAGTCGCACCTGGGGCTGCCCAGCGGGTGTGTTCCGCGGCGCGTCCTCGTCGACGATGCCGCCCGGGCGTCGGGGGTCCTCGGCCTTGGAGTCGAAGGCACCTCGACGCGCGGGCGTTGTGAAGGGCGGGGCTGGGCGCGGGTGCGGGTGTTCGCGCCGGCCTGGGTCACGACGCGGGCGCTCAAGGGTGGCGAGCGGCTCGAGGGAGCGATCAGCCAGGTGGAGCGCGAACGTGGCAGCGCCGCCGCTCCCCTGACGGAGCTGGACCCCGGCGCGCTCGCCGCCACCAGCCTGGCGAAGGGGCTGGTCCTCGAGGCCCGCCATGTTCGCGGCAGCGGCCCGGGGCCCGGCGACCGCGTGAGCGTGATCGTCGAGCACGGCGAGATCCAGCTCGAGCAGGACGGGGTGTTGGTGGCCTGCGCGAAGACCTGCGCGCGCCTCGGCAACGGCCATCGGGTCGAGGGCGAGCTGGTGAACGGAAAGCTGAAGGTGACGCCATGAAGCCCACGACGAGGCCGCCGCGCCCCACCCCGCTCCCGACGCTCCGACCGGCCGGCTCGCGGCGGCTGCGCCTGCTCGCGCTGCTCGCGTTGTTCTCTGCGTGCGGCGTCAAGCACATCGCGAAGTACGAGCCGAAGAAGCGGGTGTACGAGGCCCCGCCAGCCGTCACGACCACCGAGGGCCAGGCCGAGGGCAGCCTGTTCCGCGCCAACGAGCGCGCGGCCCTCCTCTTCACCGACGCCCGCGCCCGCAGCGCCAACGATCTCGTCGTCGTGCGCGTCGAGGAGCTCGCGGACGCCCAGCGGCGCGCCGACACCGACCTCAAGCGCAACTCGAAGATGTCCGCCGACGTGCGCGCGTTCCTCTCGGCCGCGGGCCAGCCGGGTACTGACGTCACGGCAGGCGCGAATGGAGGCGTGGAGTCCAACTTCCAGGGGCTCGGCACGATGCAGCGCTCGGAGCGGTTGATGGCGACGGTGCCGGCCGTGGTCCGCCAGGTGCTGCCCAACGGGAACCTCTTCATCGAGGGCCACCGCGTGGTGCTGGTGAACCAGGAAGAGCACCACTTCTACATCTCGGGCGTCGTCCGCCCCATCGACATCGACGAGACCAACAGCATCAAGTCGAGCCTGGTGGCCGACGCCGAGGTCGAGTTCACCGCCACCGGCAACCTGAGCGACAACGAGCGGCAGGGCTGGCTGAGCCGCTTCGCGAACTGGATCTGGCCGTTCTGAAGGAGCGCCCATGCGTCGAACGCTCGCCATCATCGTCTGCCTGTTGCTCGCGACGCCGGCGGCCGCCGCGACGGCGCGCGTGAAGGAGCTCGCCCAGGTGCAGGGGGTGCGTGAGAACGAGCTCTATGGCTACGGCCTCGTCGTCGGCCTCCAGGGCACCGGCGACACCGACCGCGTCATCGCGAGCCAGTCCATCGCGGCCATGCTGACCCGCCTCGGCCTCAAGGTGGACTCGCGCGAGGTGCGCAGCCGGAACGTCGCCGCCGTCATGGTGACCGCCCGCCTCGCCACCTACTCCCGCTCGGGCGCGCGGCTCGACGTGAACGTCTCGTCCATCGGGAACGCCCGCAGCCTCGCCGGTGGGGTGCTGCTCCTCACGCCGCTGACCGCTGCAGACGGCCAGGTCTACGCGACGGCCCAGGGCGCGCTGCAGGTCGGCGGCTTCGACATCGGCGCGCTCGGCAACCAGGTGCGCCGGAACCAGACCAACTCAGGGCGCGTGCCGCAGGGGGCGGTGGTCGAGCGGGCCTTCACGCCGTCGCTGCCCGGCGGCCCGGTGCTGCTGGGCCTGCGCACGCCAGACCTCTCGACCGCGGTGCGCATCGCGCAGGCCATCGAGGCGAAGTACGGCGAGGGCTCGGCCACCGCGCTCGACCCCGCGGCCGTCGAGGTGAAGCCGCCCGACACCTTCAAGGGCAAGGCGCTCGTCATGCTCGCCGAGATCGAGACCCTCGAGATCGAGATCGTGCAGCGCGCGAAGGTGGTCATCAACGAACGCACCGGCACCGTCGTGGCTGGCGAGCGGGTGCGGCTGCGCGGCGCCACCGTCGCTCACGGAGGGCTCACCATCACCATCGCCCAGCGTCCGCTCATCTCCCAGCCAGCGCCCTTCAGCGCCGGGTCCACCGTCGCCACCCAGTACGCCGACCTCAACGCGCAAGAGGAGCGCGCCAACGCGGTCGCGCTCAAGTCCACGAGCACCGTCGAGGACCTCACCAAGGCCCTCAACGCCCTCAACGTGACGCCGCGTGATCTCGTCTCCATCCTCCAGGCCCTGCACGCCGCTGGGGCCCTCGACGCCGACCTCGAGGTGCTCTGATGGGGCTGCTCGACGCCGCCAGCACGCTCCAGCACGCGACCGACCCGCGCAGGGAAGCAGCGCGCGAGCTCGAGTCGCTGGTGATGAAGCAGCTCCTCGCCGCGTCCGGCGCCTTCAAGGGCGGCGAGGCGGCCGGCTCGGGCGTCTGGGCGGACCTGATGAACGAGGCGGTGGCGAGCTCCGTCACCCGTAGCGGTCAGGGGCTGGGCCTCGCGTCGATGCTGGAACAGTCGCTGCCCGCCACCCAGCCGGCCGAGGTGATCGGGCTGGTCGCGGGAGCAGGCACCGTCAGCAGCGGCTTTGGCGCCCGCGTGGATCCGATCGACGGCAGTCGCAGCTTCCATTACGGCGTCGACGTCGCCGCCGGCGAGGGCACGCCGATCCTCGCCGCGGCAGCGGGGGTCGTCGTGCAGGCCGGACCGCGCGGTGGCTATGGGAACGCGGTCGAGGTCGCCCACCCGGATGGCACCACCACCCTGTATGCGCACGCCTCCGACCTGTCGGTGGGCGTCGGACAGCGGGTCGAGGCGGGTCAGATTCTCGGCGCGGTGGGCCACACCGGCCGAAGCACTGGTGATCACTTGCACTTCGAGGTGAGGAGTCACGGGCAGCCCATCGATCCACGACGTGCCCTTCAGAAATATGGCGCGCGTGTCGATGAAACGGACGGGGAGAACCCCCCGAAGGGTGGTGGCCCGTGAAAGTCCGTGACGTCAGTCAGATTGAGGTGCCGCAAGCGAGCTCGGGACCGGCGCAGACGCGCGCGAAGGAAGATCGTGTCAGCCTCGAGCGCACCCGCCAGGTCAAGGAGGCCATCGATCGCGCGCGCGTCTCGGCCGGCGCGGGCCGGGCGGCCCAGCTGCAGGCGCTGGAAGCGTCGATCAAGAACGGCGCGCTCAAGCCTTCCCCTTCACAGATCGCCGAGAAGCTCCTCCAGGCCGCCGAGGTGGACGCGCGCCTGCGAGCCCTGCTCGACGACTAGCCCACCATGACCCTCCTCGCCGAGACCCTGACGTCGTTCGCTGCGCTCGAGGAGGCCCTGCTGGGAGAGCTGACCCGCATCGAGAAGGAGCGCGAGTTCCTGCGACGCCTGGACACGGTGCACCTGCTGGAGTCCACCCTCGAGGGCACCCGCTTCAACGAGCGCCTGCACGAGCTGCTGCAGAAGGCCCAGGCGGCGTTGGGGGCGCTGTGCACCGAGGCAGGCGCCGAGGCCCCGAACGCGGAGGCGCTGGCGCGAGTGGCCCCTGAACCGGGCGCCAGCGTGCAGGCGGCCGTCGATGCCGCGAAGCTCGCCGGCGGCCGGCTGCAGCACGCCCAGGACTTCAACCGCGAAGTCACCACCCGCGCCCTCGCGCTGGTGCGCAGCCTCGAGCAGCGCCTGCCGGCGAACGGCGCCGCGTACGGCAGGCACGGCGTCGCCCTCTCGCCCGGCCGGGCCGTCACCACCTCGCGGAGGGCCTGAGCCATGGCCGACCTCTTCGCCCTGCTCTCCTGGTCCAGCTCGAGCCTCTCGGCCCACCGCGCGACGACCGCGACCCACAGCCACAACCTGCAGAACGCGAACACCCAGGGCTTCTCCCGCCAGCGCGGCAACCTGGCGGCCACCCTGCCGGCTGATCGCTTCGGCGGCTCCTTCATCGGCCGCGGCGTGGCGATGGGCGTCATCTCGCAGGCCCGCGACGGCTTCGTCGAGCGTCAGCTGCCTGACGCCCTGGCGGCCTCGGCCCGGTCGAGCGCCCAGGCCAGCGCCCTCGAGGGCCTGACCGCGCTCGATCCCGACGGCGGCGCGGGGCTCACCAACGCCCTCTCGTCCTTCTACTCGTCGCTCCGGCAGCTCTCTCAGGCGCCTGGCGACGTGGGCACGCGGCAGGCGTTCCTCGGCACCGCCCGCACCGTCGCGCTCACCTTCAACCGCGCCTCGCAGAACGTCGTCAACGCCCGGAACGGGCTCGACACGCAGCTCTCGGCGAACGCCAGGCGGGTGAGCGACCTCGCGCGCAGCCTCGCGGACCTGAACCGGCAGGTGCGGGTCGAGACGGGCTCGGGCGGCGCGCCGAACGATCTGCTCGATGCCCGCCAGCGCGTGCAGGACGAGCTGGTCTCGCTCACTGGAGCGCAGGTCATCCCCGACGGCGAAGGCAACGTGAACCTGCAGCTCGACGGCGGCGCGCTGGTGAACGGCGAGCTCGCGGCCTCGCTCTCGACCCAGGTGAACGTCGCGAACGGCGGCCACCTCTCGCTCGTGCTCACGCCAGCGGGCAGCGCGACGGGCGCGGTGCTCTCGACCCTGGGCGGCACGATGGGCGGACAGCTCGACGCGCGGGACGGCGCGCTGCGCACCGCCGAGGCCAGCCTCGACACCCTCGCGCTCGACTTCGCGAACGCCGTCAACACCGCGCACCAGGCGGGCTTCGGGCTCGACGGCGTCAGCGGGCGGCCCCTCTTCACCGTCGGGGCTGGCGCCGCGCGCACCCTCGCGGTCGATCCCGCCATGCTCGCCGACCCGCGCCGCCTGGCCGCAGCCGGGAGCGCCGCTGGTGTGCCTGGTGACGCGTCGAACCTCTTCGGCCTCATCCAGACCGAGAGCCAGGCGCTCAGCAACGGCCTCGATGTGTTCGCCGGCATCGCCTCGGCCATCGCGACGTGGGGTAGCCAGGTGCAGACCGCGCGCACCGCCGCCGAGCGGGACGGCGCCGTGATGACGCAGCTCGAGAGCCTGCGCGAGTCGGTGTCGGGCGTCTCCATCGACGAGGAGCTCGTCGCCCTGACGCAGTCGCAGCGCGCCTTCGAGGCGGTGATGAAGGTGATCAAGACGACCGACGAGATGCTCGAAACCCTGATGTCGCTGAAGTGAGCCGGGAGGGCCCATGCGAGTCACCGACCGCCAGCTGTTCCAGAACGCGGCCCGCGAGGCCCAGGCGTCGAAGAGCCGGGTCGAGGCCGCCCGGCGCGAGGTCTCGACGGGGCTGCGTGTCGAGAAGCCCGAAGATGACCCGGCCGCGGCGAGCCTCATCGTCCTCACCCGCCAGCAGGGGGACCGCGAGGACGCGCTCACGAAGGCGATGGGCGCAGCGTTCGACGAGCTGGGCAGCGCCGACGCCGCCCTCTCGGGCGTGAGCGACGCCCTCGCCCGGGCCCGCGAGCTGGCGGTTCAGCTCTCCAACGCGACCTACAGCGCGAACGAGCGCGCCGGCGCCGCGAAGGAGATCGACGGGCTCCGCGCCACCGTCATCGGCCTGATGAACACCAAGGCGGGCCACCGCTACGTGTTCGGCGGCTACCAGGACGGAGCGCCCCCCTTCACGCAGGCGGGCGCCTACGTCGGTGACACGGGCGTTCGGCAGGTGGAGGTGGCGCCGGGCGTCCTGGCGGACGCGTCGGTGCGCGCGGACGTGGCGGTGTCGGGCGTCGGCGGCGGCGTCGACGTGTTGGCGCTGCTGCAGACCCTCTCGACGGCCCTCACCGCGAACAACGTCGGTCAGATCCAGGGCACGCTCGACGGGCTCGACACCGGCATCAAGCAGGTCGCCCTCGCACGCTCGACGGTCGGGAGCAGCCAGCTCGTCCTCGAAGCCGCGACCGCGGCGTCGATGACGGCCGGGCTCGCCGCCGAGACCCGCCGCGCGAACCTGTCGGACGCCGATCTCATCGGCGCCTCGGTGCGGCTCGCCCAGGCCCAGCAGGCCCTCGACGCGTCCCTCACCGCGTCGGCGAAGAGCTTCCAGCTCTCGCTCCTCGACAAGCTGTGATGCCATGGCCGGGCTCGCCTACAGACTGAGGCCCACGGAGGAAGACCGCCGCGGCGATCCCCGGACCCGCCGCCTCATGTCCCTGTTCCGCGCGCGCCTGCGGGTGCTCCGGCACACCCTCGACGAGACGACGCTCGCCGCCGTCGAGGTGATGCCTGCGCTCTTCCACGCCACCTTCCCCTGGCCGCAGCTCAAGACCGAGCCGCCCGGGGTGGAAGGCGTGCGGGCCTCGCTGCGCTGGATGAAGCTGGCGCGGCGGTTCGATCTGCCCGCCCCGGTGGGCATTCAGCGCGACCGCAGGTTGATCGCGGCGCTCCTCATCACCCCACGCAGCGACGGCCTCGACGTGCACGTCGTGCCGACGCCCAACCTCACCCCCGGCGACGAGCAGCGCATCGCCACCCGGGCCCGGGCCGTCGAGATCCTGTTCCGGCGGCGGCTGCTCCCCATCAGCATCACCCCGACCGGTCCCTCCGCGCAGCCCTACGACTCCGCGTCGCGCTCGCGGCTGATCGCCACCGGCGTGCTCCTCGCCGGCCGCCTGCCGGACGTCTTCTTCGGCCCGACCGGCCCCACCATCGACCCGCTCGCGTCCGAGCCGTGGCGCACCGCGCCCACGCCCTTCTCTCGCGCGCTGGGGTTGCTCTCACTCGAGCCGTGGCCGAACGGAGAGACGGCCGAGCTCGAGGAGATGGCCGACTTCGCCCACGCGGTCGACATGCCCATCTCGGCCTTCTCCGACCCCGACCTCTTCGCCGCTGCCCGCGCCGCGCTGCGCTCGCGGACCCCCGGGCTGCCGTTCGCTACCTGCGCGCTCGCCTCGACGAACCCCAGGGTGCGCCTCGCCGCGCACCGCCTCGCGCGCCACTTCGGCCCGGCGCTGCCCCTCCCTGAGGCCCACACCGAGCCCCTCACCGCCGACGCAATCGTCACCCTGGGGCGCGGGCTCGCGCTCGAGCTCGCCCGCGCCGTGCGCCGCACCTCCGTGATCGAGGAGCAACGCCACCTGCGGCTGATCCTCTCGCATGAGGTGCTGGCCGGGGGCCTTCCGCGGGTGGTGCTCGCTCCGCTGCGCGCCGCGCTGGGCCGCGTCAAGAAGGGCAACGAGGTGCCGCCCCTCACCGAGACGACCCACCGGGGCGCCGTCGAGGTCCGGTTGCCCCAGGGAGGCGTGCTGGGCCGCGGCCGCGACCGCCCGCAGGCGTGGGTGCGCGCGCTGACCCTCGTCTCACACGTGCTCGAGCGCCCCTGGGTGCCGGCATCGGGCGCCGCGACGTGGCGTCGGATGACGACGCGACTCACCGAGCCGATCGCCCGCAAGTCGCTCGTCATCAAGGTGACGCCGCGGCCCCTCGACGGGCCCCCGTATGATCCGCTGAACCGGGGCCGCTGGCGCGACGTCGCGTTCGACAAGTCCCTCGTCATCTCCCTGCGGCCACGCGGGCGCCCATCGGCGCGCGAGGTCGAGCCCCATGACCTGCCGCTCCTGGTGATCCGCGAGACCCTCGCGGGCAGCGCCATCGACTTCGCGGCGCATGACACCGACGCCCAGTCGGTCGAGGCGCGGCTGACGAGGCTGGCGCGACGGGTCCGCGCGACCGTGCCGCACGGGAAGACCCTGGCGGTCGAGCTCGCGGGCTTCGTCTACTCGGTGGACCAGCAGCGGATGAAGAAGGTGCCGTTCGAGTGCTTCGCGCGGCGTCCGGTGAAGGTCGTCCTCGACTTCGAGGCACCCGATCTCGGGGCGGCGGCCTCGCAGAGCCGAGAGGTCTCCGGGGTGCCCGGGCAGCTCCAGTGCCTCGTGTGGACGGGCGACGACCCGATCGCCCACGTGCTCTACCTCGAAGAGACAGGCCTCGTGTTCCGCGAGGAGGTGCCCCTCGTCAACGTCGAGGCCCACGTGTCCGAAGCCCAGCGCCTGTTGCGGGCCGGCGACGCGTGCGCCCTCGCCGTGCGCGCCGCCGACGAGGCGGTGATGCAGGCGCTTCAGACGACGGGCGTGCCTGACGTCGCCCTGTCGATCTCAGGCAACCTGCCATTCGATCTCGAGGTCGAGCTCGACGGCGAGCGCTACGGGGGGAAGTCGAAGCTGTCGTGGGCGGCGGCGGCGCTGGCGACGACGGCGAAGTGGCCCCTCGGCACCCGCGGGCGCATCGTGATCGAGCACCTCGACATCACCGTGGGCCGTGGAGCCGACGAACGCCCGCCGAGCGGCCTCGAGCGGCTGGTCGCGCGCGCCCTGGTCCTCCGCCGGCTCGATGCCCACATCAGAGCCCTCACTCGCACCTAGGGAGAATCCGAGGCGGTGCCGACAAGAAGCGTGGAGGGGACGAACCAGTCTCCTCATCAACAGGAGAAACCCTCATGGCGATGTCAATTCGAACCAACGTCTCGTCCCTCAACGCGCAGCGCAACATGTACCAGACCCAGAACCAGCTCGACTCGTCGCTGTCGCGACTGTCGAGCGGCTACCGCATCACCAAGGCCGGTGATGACGCCGCCGGCCTCGGCATCAGCGTGAACCTCGAGGCGCAGATCCGCAGCTACAACCAGGGCGCCCGCAACGCCAACGACGGCATCTCGCTGATCCAGACGGCCGAAGCGGCGCTGAACGAGCAGTCGAACATGGTCACCCGGCTCCGTGAGCTGGCGATGCAGAGCGCCTCGGACGGCATCGGCAACACCGAGCGCGGCTACATCCAGGACGAGGTCGCCGAGCAGGTCGCCGAGATCGAGCGCGTCGCGCAGGCGACCGAGTTCAACGGCCAGAAGCTCCTCGACGGCAGCGCGGCGACCCTGGACTTCCAGGTCGGCATCCGCAACGTCGCCGCGAACGACCGCATCACCGTCACCACCGTTGACGCGACGACCGCAACGCTGGGCATCGCCGGCCTGGACCTCTCCTCGAAGGCGAACGCGCAGACGGCGCTCGGCACCCTGGACACCGCGCTGCAGACCCTCTCGTCCGCGCGCGCGACGCTGGGCGCGGCCGGCAACCGGTTCACCTCGGCGGTCGCCTCGATCCAGGCCTCGTCCGAGAGCCTCTCCGCCGCGAACAGCCGCATCCGCGACGTGGACGTGGCCGAAGAGACCAGCCGCATGGCGCGCTCGCAGGTGCTGATGCAGGCCGGCGTCTCGGTGCTCTCGCAGGCGAACCAGATGCCGCAGGTCGCCCTCAAGCTGCTCGGGTGATGACGACGCGGTGAACGACTGATGGGGCCCGCGGCGGAGCACCACCGCCGCGGGTTCCCGCATGACGAAGGACTCGAGGGAGGAGGCGGAATCACATGCCCATCGACGCGAGCTTCAGAGCAGGTGGTCTCGCCTCCGGTCTCGACTCGAACAACATCATCGACACCCTCGTCTCGCTCGAGAAGCGCCCCATCGACATGCTGTCGAAGCGGCAGCAGGCGCTCAAGGCGCAGGTGAGCCTGCTGGGCGATCTGGCCTCGAAGCTCTCGAGCCTGTCCACGGCGGCCGGCAACCTGCAGTCGAAGGGCGTGCTCGCGCTCAAGGCCTCGAGCTCGCCGACGAGCTTCTCGGTGACGCCGACGACGGGTGGCGCGGCGGGGCGCTACTCGGTCGAGGTGACCGGCCTCGCCTCGGCCGCGAAGGCGCGCAGCCAGGCGTTCGCGACCGGCGACGCGCCCATCACCGGCGGCACGCTGGACCTCTCGGTGATGGGCTCGAACTACCAGGTCACCATCACCGACGGCATGACCCTCACCGAGGTGGCGACGGCGATCAACCAGTCGGGCGCGCCGGTGAACGCGAGCGTGCTGGCGAGCGGCACCAGCCACTACCTCACGCTCACCAACCGTGACACCGGCTACCCGTTGACGGGCGCGCCGGGCGACGCGCTGGGCATCTCGATGACGACGACGGGCACGCAGGGCACGGCGCTCGCGCTCGGCATCACCCAGCAGGCGACCAACGCGACCTTCCTGGTCGACGGTCTGCCGATGACGCGGACGAGCAACGAGGTGACGGGGGCGATCCCCGGCGTCACCCTGAGCCTCAAGAGCCTGGGCGCGGCCGAAGACGTCGTGCTGGGCTACGACTACGAGGCCACGCAGAAGAACCTGCAGGCCTTCGTCACCGCCTACAACGAGGTGCAGGCGCTCGTGCAGAAGCAGCTCGCGGTCAAGCCCGAGTCGAACCGCGGCGCGATGCTGGCGGGTGACGCCGTCGTGCGCAACCTCCAGTCCACGCTTCAGCGCATCGTCTCCACCACGGTCCCCGGCCTGGCCACCGTGCGCTCCCTCGCGGACCTCGGCGTGCAGACGAGCCGAGACGGCTCGCTCACCATCGACACCACCAAGCTGCAGGCCGCCGTCGCCCGTGAGCCCGGCTCGGTGAACGCGCTCTTCGGGAAGGCCACCACGGGCCTCGGCGATGTCGTCGAGGGCCTCGTCGACACCTTCACCGACCCGGTGAACGGCCTCATCACCGCGCGCAAGTCGGGGCTCAACGACAACATCAGGGCGATGGACAGCCAGCTCGAGCGCCTCGACGCGCGGCTGGCCGGCTACCGGCAGAACCTCATCCGCCAGTTCGCCGCGATGGAGCAGGTCGTCAGCGGCATCAAGTCCATCGGCAACTACCTGACGAACAACCCCTTCCCGAAGATCGGAGGCAACGAATGAACGCCGCACGCGCCTACGCGAAGACCCAGAACGAGACCGCCTCGAAGGAGCGGCTGATGGCGCTGCTGTTCGAGAAGGCGCTGCTGCACATGCGCACCGGCGCCGCGGACCTCGAGGCCGGCCGCGTGTACGAAGGGAAGACCGCGATGACGAAGGCGGGCGACATCGTCGCCGAACTCTCAGCCACGCTCGATGTGACGAAGGCGCCCGAGCTGGGCCAGGTGTTGAAGGACGTCTACCTCTTCGTCTGCGGGCGGCTGGTGAAGGCGGCCGCGACGGGTCAAGCCGAGGCCGCGCGTGAGGCCGAGCGGGTGTTCGCGCCCGTCGCCGAGGCGTTCACCTCAGCCGTCGCGCAGCTGGGCCCCCAGCCGGTGGCGCCGTGACGCCACGCTCACCGCTCGACGCGCTCGTCGAGGCGCTCACGACCGTGCAGTCCGCGCTGGCGTCCGGTGACGCCGTCGCCGCTGCGGCAGCGATGGACACCGCGGTGGCGGCCATGCGTGAGGCCGAGGCTCAGGCGCTCTCACCCGCGCGCGTCGCACCTCAGGCGACCCGGCTGCTCGAGGCCTGCGCGACGCAAGCGAAGGCGCTGAACGAGCAGCTCCTGGGATCGATGGAAGAGCTGAGCGTCTCGGCGCGCGCCCACTCGGCGTATCGGCGCTGAAGAGCTCCGCGGCATCCTCAGCCGCTCAGCCTCGAATCAGCCGGGGGACATTCACGCGGGCGTCACCCTCGACCGCTGCGCCAACGACGAACGCAGCGCCGACCTTCCCTCCCACGCTCAGCTCTCCATCGCGGGCCCCGACATGGAGCGCGGTCTCGGCACCGAAACCGACCAGGACCTCGCCGCCCAGCCCGACGCCCGCCAGCGCGTGGTCGAACCGGCCCTCCACACCACCTCGCAGCCCGACGAAGGCCTCCGCCGCCCCGCCCATGGACGCGTGACCGTCCCCGAGCCCCCCGCTCAGCGCGAGGCGCTGGGAGGCCCCCAGGAAGCCGGTCGCTGCCAGGCTGAAGGGGCCGCTCGACAACGAGGCCCGACCCTCGAGCCCGACCTTCACCGCCTCCGCGACGCCCGCCTGGATCCCCGCCCTGCTCAAGCGGAGCGCGAGCCCGACAGCGCCGCTCGCTGCGGCCTGTCCCTGGAGGTCGACACCGCCCGTGTGGTGACTGGCGCTCGCGCCCACCCATCCGCCGGCGCTGCCTGGCTCCCTGGCCCCGCGCGCGCCGACGAACACATCGACCGGCGATGTGGGCTGGCTCGGAACGGGGGCTGGCTGGGTGGCGGCCTGCTCGACGGCCTGCGTGGCCTGCGAGGCGGTGGTCCGAATGGCATTCGAGAGTGACGAGAGGCGCATGGAGACAAGACGCCTCAGCCCGCTGCGGCGAGCCATGGTCATTTCATCGAGGGTTCCGGACGGCGCGCTGGAAGGCAATCGCGTCATGCGGTAAGGCAAGCCTGTCATGACCAGGCCGCCCCCCAACCGGGTGAAGGAGCTTCGGGAGGCCCGGGGCCTGTCTCAGCGCGAGCTCGCCGCGCAGAGCCAGCTGTCCCGTCAGAGCCTCGGCGCCATCGAAGCGGGACGCGCGACGCCCGCCGTGGACGTGGCGCTGCGCATCGCCCGGGCGCTCGAGGCGCCGGTCGAGACTCTCTTCGGCGCAACGGATCAGCACCTCGACGCGACGCTCTCGGCCCAGGCCGCCGGTCCCCGCGTCGCCCTCGCGCACCTCGAGGACCGCTGGGTCGCCCTGCCCTTGTCTGGGGACGAGGTGCGCCAGACCGCTGACGGCCTGCTCGGGGCGGTGAAGGGGCGGCGGGCGTCAGTGCAGCCGCTGCGGCCGCTCCCCGAGCTGCGTGAGAACGTCGTGCTCACCGGCTGCGCGACCGGGCTCTCGCCCCTCTGCGATCGCCTGAACCAGGGCCGGGGCCCGGGGCGCTTCCGCTGGCGCTCCTGCTCCAGCTCGGCGGCGCTCGAGGCGCTGGGCGGCGGCTTCGCCCACGTCGCCGGGGTGCACGAGGTGGACGACGCCTCAGCGCCGCAGCGCGCCCGGGGCCGCGCCGTGGTGACGCTCGCGGGCTGGGAGGCAGGGCTGCTCACGCGCCCAGATGACGCGGGCCGCATTCGCGACGTGGGCGATCTCGCGCGACGCGACGTTCGCCTGGTGATTCGGGAGCCCGGCGCCGGTGCGCGGAGGCTGCTCGAACGCCACGCCCGTGCGGCCGGACTCCCGCTGGCACACCTCCACGCAGCACCGTTGGTGGCCTCGGGTCACCTCGAGGTCGCCCGCGCCATCGCGATGAACGCCGCCGACGTGGGTGTGGCGACGCGTGACGCGGCCCTCGCCTGGGGGCTGCGCTTCGTCCCGCTCGCCGAGGAGCGCTTCGACCTGGTGCTGCCTGCCCCGCTCCTGGCGGACCCTCGGATCGCGCGCCTCTTCGACGTGCTCTCGTCGAAGGCCATGCGCGCCGAGCTGTCTGCCCTCGGCTACGACGTGCACGAGACGGGGCGGCTCGTGACGGGTGGCCGGCACGATGCGTGACGGGCTGGCCGTCATCGGGTTGCTCCTGGCCTCGAGCGCCGTGGCGCAGCCGGCCGACGTGCCGTGGCGGGCGTCCGAGAAGCTCGGCCTCACGTGGCTCCGCTTCGGCCTCGAGCACCGCGTCCGCGCCGAGCACCTCGCGCACGACTTCCGCCACGACGGAGACTCGTCGGGCCTCTCGCTGCGATCGCTGCTCTCAGCCGAGCTGCGGCTCGCGAGCCTCGTGGTGGGCGCCGAGCTGCAGGACGCACGCGGCTGGTTCCCCTCGAGCACGCCGCTCAACACCACGCACGTCAACCCGCTCGAGCCGCTGCAGGCCTACGCCGGGCTCCGGCTCGCGGGCGTGGTGGAGGCGGGCGACACGCTCTCGCTCAGCGCTGGCAGGCTCACCCTCGACGTCGGCAGCCGGCGCCTCGTCGCGCGCAACGAGTTCCGCAACACCATCAACGCCTTCACCGGCGTCGACGCCTGGTGGGCCAGCGCCGCGGGCGACCTCGTCCGTGGGTTCGCGGCCATCCCCGTTCAGCGGCGGCCCTCGCAGCGGGACGCGCTGGCGACGGCACGCGTCGAGATCGATCGCGAGAACACGAACGCGCTGGTCTGGGGTGTCTTCCTGCAGAGCCGGCCGTTGAACGCGCGAGTGCAGCTCGACGCCGCGGTGTTCGGGCTCCACGAACGGGACGGAGAGGTGGCGTCGTCGAACCGGCAGCTGGTCACCCAGACCCTCCGCGCGCTGCGAGCTCCCCACGCTGGCGCCCTCGACTTCCAGCTCGAGGTGATGACCCAGCTCGGCGCCTCGCACGCCACTGCGGCGGCGAGCGACACGACGCCCCTCCGGCACGTCGCCTTCGGCGCCCACGCCGAGCTCGGCTTCCGCTTCGCCGTGCCCTGGGAGCCACGCGCGCTGCTGCAGTACGACTACGCGAGCGGCGATGCGAACCCGGACGACGGCGTGAATGGCCGCTTCGACCCGTTGTTCGGCGCCCGCCGGTTTGATCTGACGCCGACGGGCCTCTGGGGCGCGCTGCCGCGGTCGAACATCAACACGCCGGGCTTGCGCGTCGAAGTACATCCTCACCCGCGCGT
The DNA here is from genome assembly GCA_016793095.1 of Myxococcaceae bacterium. GTDB lineage: Bacteria > Myxococcota > Myxococcia > Myxococcales > Myxococcaceae > Xiheimicrobium. The sequence continues at coordinate 51,807 of JAEUJQ010000021.1, forward strand.
CGATGCCTTCGTCGCGTGGAGGGTGATGTGGCTGGCCTCGGCGCGCGACGCGTGGACCGTCACCGGGCTGCGGGATCCGACTGGCCGCGCTGGCGCCTTCCTCGGGCAGCAGGGCGACGCGCGGCTGCGCTGGCACGTCTTTCCACGGAACCTGTCCGTCGAGGTGGGCGGCGCGCTGCTCGTTCCAGGCACCTTCGTGGTCGCCAACCAGGGGAGCTGGGCTCCGTCGCTCTACGCGTACTCGCAGCTCGTCGGGAGCCTCTGAATGGACCGACGCTCCGTCCTCATCCTCCTCGTCCTCGTCGCCCCGGGGTGCCGACGAGCGCCTGCGTCGCCGCCCCTTCGCGTCGCGGCGGCGTCCGATCTCACCCCGGCGTTCGAGCAGCTCGGTCGCGACTTTCAGCGAGCGTCTGGCGCCGAGGTGACGTTCTCGTTCGGCTCCTCAGGCCTCCTCGCAAAGCAACTCCGGGAGGGCGCGCCGTTCGATCTCTTCGCCGCGGCCAACATCGCGTTCGTCGACGAGGCGATCGGCGCCGGCGCGTGTGACGCCACGACGAAGCGGGTCTGGGCGCGTGGCCGCATCGCGCTGTGGAGCAAGAAGGGCGTGCGGGCGCTCGAGGCCCTGGCCGACGAGCGCATTCATCGCATCGCCGTCGCCAACCCTGCGCACGCGCCCTACGGCCTCGCAGCGAAGCAGGCGCTGACGGGGGCGAACCTCTGGAGCGCGCTCGAGCCGAAGCTGGTGCTGGCCGAGAACGTGCGCCAGGCCCTGCAGTTCGCCGAAACGGGCAACGCCGACGCTGCGATCGTCGCGTACTCGCTGGTGCTGAGCGGTGACCCGAGCGCCTGGACGTTGATCGACGATGGCCTGCACGCGCCCATCGACCAGGCGCTGGTGGAGTGCACCCGCGGCGCGAACCGGGAGGGCGGCGCGGCCTTCGCGCGCTTCCTCACCTCGGCCGAGGCCCGCGGGGTGATGGAGCGCTTCGGGTTCTCCATGCCTGCGGAGCCGCGATGAGCTGGGCGCCTCTCCTGCTCTCGTTCCAGGTCGCGCTGGTGGCCACCACGCTCGCGACGGTGCTGGGCGTCGGCCTCGCCGGCGTGCTGGCGCGCGCCCGCTTCACCGGCCGCGATCTGCTCGACGGGCTCATCACCGCGCCCATGGTGCTGCCACCGACGGTGCTCGGGTACTGGCTGCTCCACGTGGTGGGGCGCGAGACGGTGGTGGGCCGCTGCTGGGAGGCAGTCGCCGGCACGAGCCTGGTGTTCTCGAAGAGCGCCGCGGTGCTCGCGGGCGCGGTGGCGGCCCTGCCGTTCATCGTGAAGTCCGCGCGCGCGGCGATGGAGGAGGTGGACCCCACCCTGCTGGGCGCGGCGGCGACGCTCGGCGCAGGCCCCACCCGCTCGTTCTTCACGGTGCTGTTGCCGCTCAGCCGCAACGGCATTCTCGCCGGGGTGACGCTGGGCTTCGCGCGCGCCCTGGGCGACTTCGGCGTGACGTTGATGATCGCCGGCAACATCCCCGGTCTCACGCAGACCGGCGCGCTCGCCATCTACGACGCGGTCCAGGCCAACCGCGACGCCGAAGCGGGCGGCATGGCGGCGGTGATGGCGGGCCTCGCGGTGGCCGCGCTCTACGCAGGCACGAAGCTCGTTCGCCGGAGGGCGCATGGTTGGTGACGCCGGTGTGCTCTCGGTCCGTGCGGTGGTGCCCGGCGCGAAGCCAGACCGGCCCCGCCTCGACGTCAGGCTGTCGTTCGACGTCGGCCTGACCGCGGTGATGGGTCGGTCCGGCGCCGGGAAGACGACGCTGCTCCTGACGATCGCCGGGCTGGTGAGACCAGCGACGGCGCGGATCACGCTCGGCGACGCCATGCTGGATGACGGCGCTGCCGTCTTCGTGCCTCCGCACCGCCGGCGCACGGCCCTGGTGTTTCAGACCCTCGCGCTCTTCCCGCACCTGAGCGCCTGGAAGAACGTCGCCTACGGCTTGCCGCGCGGCCCCGACGACCGTGACCGCGCGCTCGCGTGGTTGAAGCGCGCACGGGTGGAGCACCTCGCCGACCGCGCCCCGTCGACGTTGTCGGGTGGAGAGGCCCAGCGCGTCGCCCTCGCGCGCGCCCTCGCCTCCGAGCCCCGCGCGCTGCTCCTCGACGAGCCGTTCTCAGCCCTCGACGCGTCGCTGCGCGCCGAGCTGGGCGCCGAGCTCGCCGCGCTGGTGAAGTCCCTCGCCATTCCCGCCGTGCTCGTCACCCACCACCACGAAGATGCCCAGACGCTCACCTCGAGCATCATCGAGCTCGAGGCCGGCCGCGTGCGCGCGTGACGTCAGGCCCTGGGCGGCGGCGGGCGGAGCTCGATCGCGGGAGAGCTCAGCAGGCAGATCGCCGGGCTCACACGCCGGAGGCCGTCGGTTCGACTCCGACTCCCGCAATGTCGTCCAGGTCGATGAAATCGGGAGACACGCCGCGCTCAGACCGCGGTGGCTTCACGAGCGTGCAGGTTCGACTCCCGCCCTGGACACCGGGAGGCGGACCGCCATCAGCCGCAGCGTGACGAGAAGTCCGAGTACACGAAGCGCACGCAGCACCCGGCGCTCTGACAGGTGGACGGGGTCGGGTTCCACCCTTCGCCCCGCACGCACCGCCTGATCCCCTCGGCCGCGCTCTCGGTGGACTCGCGGCAGTCGGCCACGCACGACGCCACCGTCTCGGCGAAACACGACCGCTGCCACCAGGTGCACAGCGTCTGGCAGTCGGCCTCGGAGTTGACCGCGCACGCCGACAGGCCCACCGTGACGACGATCAACACGAGCGCGCGCATGCCCGCATTCTGGCGCGCGGCCGCGGCGCTGTCTTCAGAGGCTGGCCAGCGCGACGCGGTAGAGGGCGCGGTAGCCCATGCGCGGCGCGGGCTCGAAGCGATCGGCGTGGAAAAGATCGCCCAGCACCTGCGCGCCCTTCTCGGAGTCCTTGAGCGCCAGCATCGCCTTCTCGAGCTCGGTCACCATCGGTCCCGTCATCGCCATCGAGACCGCCACGCCGTCGTTGGGAGCCTCGTCGGTGAAGGCGAGCACCTTGAACTTCGCGCTCGCGCCGGCCCAGACCTCGTCGATGCCGGTCACGTCGGGGTGCCCCGCCCGCGCCGCCGCCGCGAAGATGCTCGTCACGTCGATGGCCCCCTTCGCCACGAGCTCGAGCGCGGCCTTGTAGCTGCCGACGAAGTCCTGCCGGAAGAAGAGCTTCGCAGGGTCCTGGCCGTGCTCACGGAGCCACGCCATCGGCAACAGGTAGCCTCCGACGGAGTCGCGATCGCTCCAGGCGGCGGTCGTACCCTGCAGGGAGTCCTTCGTGACGTTCGCGTCGGCGCGGCAGACGAGCGCCGCGCGGTAGGTCGAGGCTCCGCCGCGCACGCCGCGCACCAGCACCCGCACGCCCATCGCCTCGATGCGCGCGCAGACGAACGGGGGCGCCCAGGCGGCGTCCACCTTGCCGCCGAGCAGGTCCTTCGCCAGCGTCTCGTACGAGGCGGGGACGATCACCTCGGCCGGCTTGCCCAGCGCGTCGGACAGGTAGCTCTGCAAAGGCGCGGCGCGGACCTGCACGTCACCCAGGGTCGGCGGCAGCGCGAAGCGAAAGGTGGTGCGGTTGGGTCTGGGAGGATTCGAGGTGGCCATCACGCCTCCGCCGCCAGCTTCTTGACGTCGTCATCATCCAGCCCGAGCGCGCTCTGCAGCAGCTCGAGCACTCGCAGCTCGGCCTTGCCGGGTGCGCCGTCGGAGTTCGCGACCCGAACGCCGAGCTGGTACGCCTTGCGCCGCTGACCACGGGTGGTGAGCCCCCGCGCGAGGGCCGCGAGGCGACGCGGCAGCCCCTCTGCCGCCAGGTTGGAGATCGCCTCCTTGAGGGCTGCTTCGGCGGCCGCTCTGGAGAGCCCCGCGAACGCTGGATCGCCGGCGAGGTTCTCGAACATCGTCACCAGCTCGGCCTCGTGCACGATCCCATCGGCCGCGCCCACCAGCACCATCGTCTCGGTGAAGAGCTGCTCCGGCGGCTCGCCCAGCACCGCGGTGAGCGACTCGCCCTTCTGCACCACGTCCACCATGCGCTGGACCTCGTCCTCGGAGATCCCCAGCGCCGCCTGGATCGTCTTGAGCAGCCCCAGCTCTTCGCGCGTGGCGCGGCGATCGGCGAAGGCCACCGACGCGGCGAGGCCGAACGCGAGCAAGCGGTTGCGGTGCTCGGGCAGGCGCTCGCGCAGGCTGGCGAGCACGTCTTCGAGCCGCTTCGCCTCGGACAGCCGCTTCGCCGACGCCTCGACGAGGGCGTTGAGCGCCTCGGCGTCGGTGCCTTCGAACTCGGGGCGATCGATGACGCGGGCGATCAGGATCTGCAGCTCACGCGGCGCGACCTCTCCGTCGGCGCTCGCGGCGAGCATCATCGCCTCGATGAGGGCCGCGTTGCGCTCTGCCTTCGCCTTCTCGATCGTCTCAAACGCCATGGGTGTCCCCCCGGCCAGCGGCAGCCGCGGCCTCGCCTACCTTGAGCGGCACCAACGCTCCAGCGTCTTTCAGCTGGGCCCGCGGCGGGGCCTCCTCGGTCGGCGCCCGCCACAGCTGCTGGTCGAGCAGGTGGGAGACGTGCAGGTTGCCCATGGCCGAGAGGATCGAGCTCTTCACGTTGGGGATCTCCCTCGAGAGCTCCTCGACGAGCCGCTTCACCCGCTGGCGCTGCAGGTTCTCCTGCGAGCCGCAGAGATCGCAGGGGATGAGGGGGAAGCCCTTCAGCTCGGCGAAGCGCGCGATGTCGGCTTCCGCGGCGTAGCAGAGCGGGCGAATCACGGTGTTGCGCCCGTCGTCGCTGTGCAGCAGCGGCGGCATGGTGGCCGACGCGCCCGCGAAGAAGAGGTTGAGCAGGTAGGTGTGGATGAGATCGTCGCGGTGGTGGCCGAGCGCGATCTTGTTGCAGCCGAGATCGACGGCCGCGTTGTACAGAATGCCGCGACGCAGCCGGCTGCACAGCGAGCACTGCGTCTGCCCCGGCTTCAGCTTGTCGAGCACGATGCTGTAGGTGTCCTCCTTCAGCATCCGGTAGGCGTAGCCGTTCTGCCGCAGCCAGCCCTCGAGCAGGTGGCCCGGAAAGCCGGGGTGCCCCTGGTCGAGGTTGACGGCGATGAGCTCGAACTTCACCGGGGCGCGGCGGCGCAGCTGCTCGAGCCCGTGCAGCAGCGTGTACGAGTCCTTGCCGCCGGACAGGCAGACCATGATCCGATCGCCGTCGGCGACGAGGCCCCAGTCGGCGATGGCCTTGCCCATGGCCGACACGATGTTCTTTTCCAGCTTGTCGAGCTCGTTCATCGCTGGTTCCGGTGCGCCGCGCCCGTAGCCCAAAGCCGCGGTTGTTGCTAGTCGCCCGCCCGTGCCGATTCCTGAAGTGGTGGTGGACGTCACCCGCGCGTCCCAGCTCGACGAGGTGAAGGACCGGCTGGCCCACGTGCAGGACCTCGCGGTGGACGTCGAGGCCGACTCGATGCACCACTTCCGGGCGAGCCTGTGCTTCGTGCAGGTGGGCACCGATGAGCGCATCTTCCTTCTGGACACGCTGGTGCCCGAGGTGCGGGTGAGCGCGCTGGCCGAGGTGTTCGCCGACGAGGCGCGCACCAAGGTGTTCCATGCGGCGATGGGCGATCTGCAGTACCTCGCCGAGGCGGGCATCCGCGTGGCGGGGCTGTTCGACACGCACCGGGCGGCCACGCTGCTCAACTGGCCGAAGGTGGGCCTGGGCGACCTGGTGAGCGAGAAGCTGGGCGCGACCCTGAAGAAGGAGCACCAACAGGCGGACTTCTCGGTGCGCCCGCTGCCGGGCGAGCTGCGCGCATACATCGCTGACGACGTGCGCTACCTGACGACGCTGGGGCGCATGGTGAAGCAGGCCTGCCGAGACGCCGACATTCTCGAGGAGGTCGAGCTCGACTGCGCCCGCATGTGCGCGGAGGCCCAGGTGCGGCCCGACCTGACGAAGGCCGAGCTCAAGATCCCGAAGCAGGGGCTCAACCCGAAGCAGGCACAGCTCGCCACGGCCATCGGCCAGCGCCTGCACACGCTGCGCTTGCGCCTCGCCGAGCAGGCTGACGTGCCGATGGGCCGCATGTTGTCGAACACCGCGCTCGGAGAGGTCGCCGCCCGCGCCCCGACGACCCTGAAGGACCTCGCCCGCATCAAGAACGTGCGCGGCCAGTTCGCGAGGGACCACGGTGACGAGGTGGTGGCGCTGGTGCGTGAGGCCATCGACGCACAGCGCGCCGGCAGCCTCGAGCTGCAGGAAGAGGAGAAGCGCGAGCGCGAGCCAGGCAAGCGCCGCCGCGAAGAGGCGCTGCTCGCGTTCCGGAAAGAGGCCGCGGCGAAGCGCAACGTGACGGGCTCGGTGGTGCTGTCGAACCCGCTGGTGGCCGAGATCGCCTCGCTCGATCCACGCGATCCGGAGCAGCTCGTCGCCCTGCCCTTCTTCGGGAGGAAGCGCCTCGCGCTCTACGGCGAGGCCATCGTCGCGACCCTGGCTGCGGTGCGCTGATGCTGGGCCTGTTGCTCGGGTGCTTCGCGCTCGGGGCCCTCGCGCGGCGGGTCTCGTCGATCCCCAGAGAGACGCCGAAGGTGCTCAACGCGTGGGTGCTGAACGTCTCGCTTCCGGCGCTGGTGCTGAAGGCCGTGCACGCGGTGCCGCTCGAGCCGCGGTTCCTCCTCGGGGCGGCGGTGCTGTGGGCGCTCTTCGGCGTCGCGGCGCTGGCGGCTGTCTTCGCGGTCAGGCGCGGCTGGGCGACGCGGGAGGTGGCTGGCGCGCTCGCGCTCAGCGTGGGCCTCGGGAACACCGCCTTCGTTGGCGTGCCGCTCGTCGAGATGCTCGGCGGCGCCGCGGCCGTGGGCCCGGCCGTGATGTTCGATCAGCTCGGCAGCTTCCTCGTCTTCGCGGCGGGCGCGCTGCCCTTCGCGATGCTGTTCGGTGGCGAGCGGGCGCGCGCCTCGGTGGTGGTGAAGCGGGTGGTGACGTTCCCGCCCTTCCTCGCGCTCACCCTCGCGCTGCTGCTGCGCCCCGTGGCGTTTCCCGCCGGGGTGGACGTGCTCCTCGCGCGCTTCGCAGACATGCTGACGCCGCTCGCCCTGGTCTCCGTCGGCTGGCAACTGGAGCTCGCCGGGCTCGCGGGCAATCGGGGGAAGCTGCTCGCGGCGCTGTGCTGGAAGCTGGGCGTCGCGCCAGCGGCGATGTTGGGCGTGCTGCTGGCGACGGGCGGCGGAGCGCTGACGCTCAACGACCGCGTCGCCGTCGCGCAGGCGGCGATGGCGCCGATGGTGACGGCGGCGGTGCTGGCGGCTGAGTACCGACTGGCCGCGCCGCTCTCGGCCGCGCTGGCGGCGGTGGGCGCGCTCGCCTCGTTCGCGACGGTGCCGGCGTGGTGGGCGTTGACCGGGCGTTTCCTCGCGCCGTGACGTACGGTCTGTCCATGCGGAAAGCACCGAGCCCACGTGATTCGATGCCGTCGAGCCGCGGCGGGCGGCGTTTCATGCTGGTCGCGGCGCGACGGAGAGCGATTGGCCTCCTCTTTCTGGTGGCGACCGCATGCGACAACCGCGGCTCGGCCGGTGCGGCGTGCATCGTCGAGGGCGGCCTGCTCAACCCCAGCTACCGCTGCAACGATGCGCTCGTCTGCAACACCGGCCGGCAGCCGCCGGTCTGCGAGCTGGCGAACGTGGGGACGGGCGGCGCGCCCTGCGGCAGCGATCGCAACTGCCAGGTCCAGCTCTGGTGTCCACCGGCTTCGATGGCCACCTGCGCGACGCGGCTGAAAGAAGGCGAGGCCTGTCCGGCGGGCGTCGGCTGCGAGCAGGGGCTCTCCTGCGTGAAGGGTGACGCCGGGATCGTCTGTCAGCGCTGAGGCGGAGCCGAGCAGGAACCTCTCCGGTCGACCACCCGCTCGTCATCCGGGTCGACGAAGGGCACCAGAGGTCGGTCCTCGTCGACACGAGGCCGCGCGTGCGACACCGGCCAGCAGAGGCTCGAGGCGCAGCCCGAGGCCTTGAAGACTCTCCGAGCTGGAGCGCACCGGGGGCCCGTCCGTGGGCTCGGAGGTCGAGCGCCTCCCGAACGGGAGGACGCGGCGAGCGCGCTACGGCAGCTCGACGTCGGTGAGCCCGTGCTTCTGCGCAAAGGCGCGCGCCTCGGCGGCGTCGGCGAAGGAGCGCATGACGTCATAGGGCCGGTACTGCGTCTCCCTGCCGCGCTTCAGCTCGATGACGGGCCGCGCCACCTCGCCCCAGGGGCAGAGATCGAGCAGCTTCGGCACCGCGGGGCTCGCCTCGGCGGCCTTGCAGCGCTCGCAGCGCTTCGGCCCCCGCGCGCAGTGCAGCGGCTTGAGCGCGCGGATGGCGAGGCAGTCGGGCCCGCGCACCGACTGGGCGCCGTGGGGCCCGTTGCCCTCGACGCGCTCGTGCACGGCGTACACGTTGAAGTTGGTCTCGGGCTCGGGCACCGGGAGCGGCATCGCCTCGCCGAAGCGGCCGGAGAGCCAGACGCGGCACGGCTCGGCGTCGCCGCAGAGCATCCGCAGGCGCTCGTCGAGGGGCACCCCGAGGGCGCCGTCGCTGAAGCCCACGGTCTTCGCGGGCGGCGAGGCGTGGACCCCGATGGCCCCCACGCGGCGCGGCTCGCGCCAGATGGTGAAGGGGAGCTTCACCGGCCCGCGGACGGCGCGGAGCCACGCGTCGAAGCCCGGGTCATTGACCGTCGGGCCGGGGCCAAAGAGGGGGGCGACGGCGTCCTGCTTGAGCATGGGCACTCCTGCGTCGGGGGCCGCGGCGTGCGCGCCGGTGGCCAGGAGGGTCACGAGCGCGACGGCGGCGGTGGCTCGAAGGGCGTGCATGGATCAGCCGAGGAGCTTCTGCGCGAAGCCCCACTTCACCAGCGGCGCGGCGGCCTCGGCCTGGGTGAGCACCCAGTCCTTGAAGGCAGCGGTGTGCCGCACCTTCGCGGGAATGCTGGCGTTGCTCAGCGCGAGGCCCTTGCGCTTGAGGAGCTCGATGCGCGGGTGCGCGGGGTCCACGCCGACGGGGGCACGCTTGAGCGTCTCCATGGCGTCGGGCGCGAGGCCCACCTTCGCCGCGTCATCGACGAGGCGCTGGATGACGGCGCCGGTCTTCTCGTCGAGCAGCTTCTTCCGCAGGCGGAGGAGCTGCGCCGGCTCGAAGGCGTAGAAGCCGAAGGCCACGAGCTCATCGAGGCCGAGGTGCACATAGAGCGCCGCGGGGCCCTCCATGGGGCCGAAGCCCTCGAAGGGGAACATCGCCGAGATGTTCGTCTTGTAGGGGCTCTTGTCCTTCGAGAAGCGCACGTCGCGGTTGAGCCGGAAGAACTTCGCCGGACCCAGCGTGCGCCCGTGGAGCTTCGCCAGCGGCGCGGCGAGCTCGGCGAAGAGGGCCTGCATCGGCTCGACCCAGAGCTGCTGGTACCCGGCCTTGTGGGACTGGAACCAGTCGCGGCTCTGGGCCATGGCGAGTCCCCGGAACCAGGCGAGGCCCTCCTTCGGGAAGCCGGTGAAGCGACCGGGGACGGGGACTCGCGGTGGCATGAGGCAGAGAGAATACGCGGTTCAATCCGGGAAAGCCGAGGTGGAACTCGCGAGGGCGCGCGACGCGGCCGAACGAGGGCGGCCTGGTCGGCAGGCGCTGTCAGCGAGGCGGCAGCGAGTAGGTCACCACCGCGTGCGCGCAGGGCTCCTCGCTCGACGCGGACCGCAACGACACCTCTCCGACCGCGAGCGAGCGGCCGAGCTTGAGCATCGAGGCCTCGGCGACGAGATCCTCTGGCTGGGGCCTGCGCAGGAAGTTGATGGACAGGTTGGTCGTCACGGCGAGCGGCACCTCGCCGATGGCCGAGAGCACGAGCGCGTACATCGCCGTGTCGGCGAGCGTCATCATCGTCGGCCCTGAGAGGGTCCCGCCCGGGCGGAGCTGCTTCGGGTGGTACTCGAGCAGCAGCTCGGCACGGCGCCCATCGGCGTGGCGCACCTTCGGGGTCTTCGCGCCGGGGAACTGCCTCGCGAGGAACGCCTCGATGTCCGCTGCCGTCATGCCCGCCATGGCCCGCTTCTCCTTCGCGGCAGCCCGCCACACAAGCCCGACCCTGGTGGACACGCGTCGCTCCGATGATGGACGGCGTTCGTTCCGAGAGGTCGCCTCGTTCGCCAGGTCACTCGCGACTGGCCGAGGGCGGTGGCGCCATGCTCCGCTTCTCCTGTCCGGCGGCCCGCCATACAAGCCGGCCCATGCTCCTCTCAGACGCCGATCGCGCCGCCGTGCTCGACGTCGCGCGCGCAGTGCAGGCGGACTTCGCGCTCCGCTTCCCGGGCGACCACGGCACGAGGCAACCGCTGCACGTCGTTTACGGGGGCCTGCACCTCTTCACCGCCCAGACGCCGGCGAAGCTGGGGCAGGTCGCCCGCGCGATGCTCGAGGCGTACGCACCGACGCCCGAGGCGCTGGCCAGCGTCTTCGGCCTGCGTGACGAGATCGCCAGCGAGGTGCACACGCGCTTGACGCACAAGCTCGAGACCGAGCCGGTCGAGGACTACCGCCTCGACGCCGAGGACGGGTACGGGCACCGCTCCGACGACGAAGAAGACGGCCACGCGCGCGCCGCCGCCGAGCAGGTCGCCCACCTGCTCGCCTCGGGCAAGGCGCCACCGTTCCTCGGGCTGCGCGTCAAGCCGCTCTCTGCCGAGCTCGCGCCGCGGGCGCTCCGGACCCTCGAGGTGTTCTTCTCGACGCTCGGCGGTCGCACGCCTCCAGGCTTCATCGTCACGCTCCCCAAGGTGAGCGATCGCCGGCAGGTCGAGGCGCTCGCCGCCGCGCTCGAGGTCATCGAGGGCAGGCTCGGGCTGCCGAGCGGCGCGCTCAAGCTCGAGGTGATGATCGAGTCCGCGCCCGGGTTGTGGGAAGCGACCGGCATGCTGCTGCTCCCGCTGCTCGTGGAGGCAGCCCGCGGTCGTCTCTTCGGCGCGCACGTCGGCGCCTACGACTACACCGCCTCGATGGACGTCGCGGCCCCGATGCAGCGGCTCGATCACCCCGCGTGCGATCACCTGCGACACCTGATGAAGACGGCCTTCTCAGGCACTGGCGTCTTCCTGGCAGACGGCGCGACCACGCAGCTCCCCATCGCGCCGCACAAGGGCGCGGGGCTCTCCGACGCTCAGCGCGCCGAGAACACGACGGTCGTCCACGAGGCCTGGCGGGCCCACGCGGCGAACATCGTGCACGCGCTCGATCAGGGCTTCTTCCAGGGGTGGGACCTGCACCCGGGCCAGCTCGTGCCCCGCTTCGCCCTCTCGTACGCGTTCTTCAGCTCGAACCGCGAGGCGATGACGAAGCGCTTGTCGAACTTCATCGCCCAGCTGGGGCGCGCGACGAACGTGGGCGCGACCTTCGACGACGCAGCGACGGGCCAGGGCCTGCTCAACTTCTTCCTGCGCGGGTGGTCGTGCGGTGCGCTCACCGACGCGGAGGTGCAGGCGACGGGCCTCTCGCTCGAAGAGCTGCGCACCCGCGACTTCGGCGCGATCGTGAAGCAACGGCAGCGCCGCTGAGGCCGTCGGCGCGGGCCGACCTCAGCTCTTGAGGGGCCCGCCGGCGTCCACCTTCGCGATGACCTCTTTCGTCAGGTCCTCTCCGGTCGACCAGACGACAGCGCCCTTCTCGAGCACCACCTCGAGGCCCTTCTTCTTCGCGAGCTCGGCGACGATGGGGCGTGCGCGGTCCATCAGCGCCTGCCGGAGCGCGATGCGCCGCTGCTCGAGCTGGGCGAGCACCTCGCGCTTCTTGTCGTCGGGTTGGCTCTTCGCCTCGTTCCACGTCTTCTCGAGCGACTTCGCAGCCTCGGCCCCCACCTTGCTCGTATCGAGGAGCTGCGCGGTGTCGAGGATCCCGGTCGTAGCCATATGGACGAGTCCTAATCCTCCGGCCTAGGGTGGCGCCATGCCCAATGTGTCTGGCCCGAACGGCCGCCGCCCGCTCCCCTCGACCACCGCCACCGACTCGACCAGCGCCGCCACCTCGACGACCCCGTCGGGGCCGGCCGCTCCTCTGAACACCTCGTTGCCCGCGGGCTGGGCAGCAGGCACGGGCGTCCGCGGCACCGTGGACCCGAGCGTCTCGACCCCGCCGCCCAGCGCTGGCGACGTTCAGGCGACGTTGCCGAACCCGGTGCGCACGGCCGTCAACGCGAACGTCGACCGCCTCACGACCCGCCTCGAGCAGGCGTTGGGTCATGACGCGATGAGCATGGCCCGCGGGCGCATGCCGGTGCGCGAGGGCGACGTGCTGACCGATGCCCAGCAGACCGAGCTGCGCAACGCAGCCACCGACTTCATCAAGGACATGCCCCTCGGCGCGCTCTCGCCCGAGATCGCGGCGTCCGTGCAGGAGCGTCTGCAGGCGAACGGCGTGCAGGTGCGAGACATCGCCAGCACGAAGCTGGGCGACCTCGGCAAGATCGGCGGCGACATCGCGAAGGACCTGATCAAGGACCTGAAGAGCGACTCGCCCGCGGCCTTCTACGGGCTCGCGGCAGGCGCGGCGGCGGCGGCGGGCTACGTGGCGTGGACGGGCGGGAGCGAGAAGCTCTCGCGCCTCGGCATCAAGCCGGAGATCAAGCAGAAGTTCTTCGACGACAAGCTCGAGGTGAAGCTGCGGGGCGACTGGCAGGCTCACTTCAAGGACTTCAAGCCCACCGTCTCCGCGACCTACACCCACCAGGTGGACAACTGGCGGTTCTCGGGCTCGCTCTCGGCGGACTCGACCGGCCTCAATCGCGCCGGGCTCAACGCGGCCTACACCTCGGACACGCTGTCGGCGAACGCGTACGTCAACGCGAACCGCGCAGGGCTCGAGAACATCGGGGGCAGCGTCGTGTACCGCCCCAACGACGACTTCCGCCTGTCCGCCGGCATCGATCACAACTTCCAGACGAACCGCACGACCGCGAACGCGGAGGCTGCGTGGCGCGTTCGGGACAACGTCGACTTCGCCCTCTCGGCGAGCCACGACAGCGCTGGCGACTCACGCGTCGGCGCGGGCGTGCGCATTCGCTTCTGACGCGTCGGTTTGACGGGCTCGAGCCCTGGCGCTCCGAGCGGGCGCCTCCGTCGCGACGCGAGCCGGCCTCTCCGCGTGCGAGGTTCACCGTTCGATCTCGACTTCGGCGCTCCGCCCCTGCCCGCGCTCCTGCGGCGTCTCCGCCTTTGCCGCCTCCGTCCGCCAGTCCGCGCGAGCCTCCTGCGCTTCGACGTCCGTGAGTACGAGCTGCAGACACCGGCCGAGCGACACCGCTGTAGCAGGCTGATCACGGATCTTCACCGTGGCCTGACAGTCGTGTCGTGGTCAGGCACCCCTCTCTCAGTTACGGTCGTCGCTCGGCGATGAGCTGATCAACCAGTGTTGATCCGGCATCGGAGCACCCGCAGCTCGGGTGTCAGTCGAGGAGCGACATGGCTTCGCGGTTGCAGCCACAGCCGGCCGTGAGAAGCGGCCTGGTGCTGCTGGCGCTTGCGATGACTGGGTGTGTGACGGTCTACCAACCGCTGGTGGGCCTGCAGCGCCCCATTGCCGTCGATCCCCAGGCGCCGAACAACTTCAGCGCGACCCGCGTGCTGGTGCGCTGCCACCCCGCGGAAGGCGTCGAGCCTGACGTCCTCTGCCGCAACCTGCGCAGCTCGCTCTCGAAGCAGGGCGCGCAGGTCACCACCGAGGTGGTGCGGCCGTCGGGCAAGGTGTCTTCGTCAGCCCAGAGCGAGGCGGCACCGCAGTTCGTCATCGACGTCACCTCGAAGCTCGTCCATCAGAAGGACGAGCCGCTGCTCCAGCTGCTCAACATCGTCTCGTTGACGCTCGTGCCGGCCATCAGCGAGACGACCTACGGCCAGGAGTTCCGCATTCGCGACGCGCAGGGCTTCGTGCTCGCGCAGCAGTCCTTCCAGGAGCGCTTCGTGCAGTCTTTCGGGCTCGGCGTGTGGGTGCTCAACGGCCTCATCGACCTGCTGATCCGCCCGAAGAGCGAGCAGGTGACGGGCGACGGCTACAAGGAGGAGTTCACCCGCGACCTGCACGGCCACCTCGCGCAGCTGCTCCACAACGCGAAGGTGCGCGCGCGGGTGATGAACAGCTTCGTCACCGAGCCGCCCCCAGAGCGCAAGGAGCCGCCGCCGTGAGGGCCGCTCCGCTTTTCATGGCGACGCTGTGCGGCTGCGTGATCGATCCGCTCGTCTTCAAGTCGAAGGCCGAGCGCCGCAACCTCGACTGCTACCGCCTGCCCGAGGCCGAGGCGGCCGCGCGGTTTCCGGGGCAGGTGCCACCACCGCCCGCCAAGGAGATCGCGGGCCCGACGACGGACGTGCTGGTGTGCTCGAAGCGCTACCTCGAGCCTGACGAGCGGAAGGCGCGTGACGAGGCGATCCTCTCGAGCCTGTCGCAGCAGGTGAACGAGCTCACCGAATCGGCCGGCGCCCTCGCGCCTCCCGGCGCACGCTGGCACGTCGACGCGTTCTACCCGTCGGCGCCGGTCGCGCAGAAGATCGCCGTCGCCGCGCGCACGACGCTCGCGGAGCGCGGCCTGGTCGTCTCCGACCGCGTCCCGCTGCTGGCCGCCGGCGACGTGTCGGTGCTGGCGGCGATGCTGCCGACCGAGGCGTACCCGACCGGGTGCGCGCGCGCCTTCGCGACCGACGTGCTCTCGGGCGACGACGTCTTCCTCGCGCTGATGATCGTCGACCCGAAGGAGACGCTGCTGCACGGTGGGCTCTGCGTACGCGGCGGTTGGAGGTGGCTGCCGTGACGCGCGCCCTGGCGCTCCTCTCCTGCGCGCTGCCGCTCGCCGTTCTCGCGGACGAGAAGGCCGACCTCCGGGATCGCCAGCTCGAGCTGCTGCGCGCCGAGGTCGCCGGCGAGGTGCAGCACCAGGCCGCCGAGCTGCTCGACGAGCTCGTCTACGGGTGGACCCAGAAGCCACCCTTCGACGTGGACACCGCGGTGGTGCTGGCGGGCGTCTCGGTGCCGGTCTCTCTCGGCACCGGCCTCGAGGCCTACCTCGAGAACCACGTCGCCGGGCTGCTCACGAAGAACCGCGCGACGCACGTGCAGCTCGTGCACTGCCCGGCGTGCTCTGCCTGGGTGGTGCACTCGGGCGCGAAGGGCACGGTGGTGTCGCGCGGCTTCGACGACCCGGAGTCGCTCACCCAGGCCGGCGTCGCCTCGGGCTCGAAGCACGCCCTCTTCCTCGACTTCGAAGCCGAGGGCAGCTCGCTGGTGCTCCGGGCCCGCGTCACCACGCTCGACAAGACGCTCGCCATCGTCGCCGCGCGCACGCTCACCACCGCGACCTCGGCACCAGCGATGCTGCGTGACGGGGAGCGGCTGACCAGCGTGGCCGAGGCGAGGAAGCAGTACCTCGAGGCGCTCGGCGGGCGCGGCCTGTTCCTCGTCCCGGTGCGCTTCGGCGTGCGCTCCTTCGGGCCGGGCACTCAGACGTCGTTCAACGCGACGCCCTTCCTCTGGGTCAGCGTCGGGCTCGAGGCCGCCTTCAGCCAGGCGCGCGCGTGGACCGCGAGCATCAACGCGGGGTTCAGCTGGCTGCTCCAGTCGCACGTCGCGGTCATGGCGCAGGGCCGGCTGGCGCGCCTGCTCTCGGGCAGCACGACCTCGCTCACCTGGCCTGATCTCTACGGCTTCGTCGGCGCAGGCGTGATGTTCGCTCAGGGCCGCGGGGTGCTCGTCTTCCGCAACACGAACCCCACCATCGACGAGATCTTCAACCTCAACACGAACAACGAGCCGCGCACGACGCTGGGCATCCTCACGATCGGCCTCGAGCTGCGGGTGAAGAACCGCATCAGCCTCATCGGCTTCCTCGAGACGCTGCCGGCGCTCGAGACGACGGACAACATCGGCAACGTGCTCGACCTCGGGTTCATCCGGTTCCAGTCGTTCGGCGTGGAGGTGTCCTTCTGCTTCTGACGCGCGCCCTCGTTTTGGTGGTGCTGGCGTCGTCGCTCCCGGCGATGGCGCAGCGTGAGACCACGCGTGGGGCGCTCTCACGCCTCGAGGAGGCCCTGCCGCGAAGGCTGAACGACGGCGTGCTGGCGCTGAAGGACCTCACGCCGGCGCTGGTGGTGAGCACGCTGCCTGCCTTCGAGCAGACGCGCGCCTGGTACCCGGCCGCGGCGGTGACCGCGTTGTCCCGCGTGTTCGGGGCCGGCGCGCTGCGAGCGTGCGAGGCGTGCATGGCGCAGCGGCTGACGGTCGAGGACGGGCGCCTCGAGCAGGTGGCCACCAGCCTCTCGGTGCAGGACCTGGTGCGGCTCGACGAGCTGACGCGCGGTGGCTCGGCGCGGTCCGTGAGCGCCATCTGGCTCGACGAGACGATGGAGGGCGTCGCGATTCGCATCGTCGATCTGCGCAACGGCCGCATCCTGCTCGCCGAGAACATCGACCCGAACCTCACCTCGGTCATCGAGAGCCGCAAGACCGTGAGCCAGGCCGAGGAGCTCGAGCGGCGCGCCCGCGGCGACAGCCTCACCCACCTCTTCGTGGACCTCGGGTTGCTCCCTCAGCAGCACGTCTCGCTCGACTGGCTCGAGCAGTGGGGGCCTGACAACGCCAACCTGTCGGGCTTCTCGCTGTCGGTGGTGGATCCGTTCGCCGGCCTGGGCGTGGCCTACTTCCGCGTCATCCCCATCGCGTTCAACCTCATGGTGGGCGCCAAGTTCCTGCTGAGCGTGCCCATCGCGGTGGTGAACGCCTTCACGCCGGACACGCCGATGGGGCTGCTGGGCGACTCGCTGTTCACGGGCGTCGCGATGCTGCGCCTGCCGCTCTTCAAGACGAACTACGCGCTGGTGGCCTCGGTCTCGACGAACGGCCGCGTCGCCGTCGGCATCTCGCTGCTCAACTTCTCGCTGCTGCCCTTCCTGCCATGAACCGACTCCTGCCAGCGCTGGCCTGTCTGCTGCTCGGCGCGTGCACCGCGCGGAACTACACGTACTACCTCATCGAGCCGACGGTGAAGAAGACGGCGGCCCTCAAGGAAGAGGACACGCTGGTGCGACCGTTCGGCTACGGCTCCACCACCGTGATGAAGGTGCGGTGGAACGACGGCAAGGTGCTGACCGAGGTCGACGTGCCGGTGCTCGCGAGCGGCCAGCGCATCGTCGTCGAGCACGGCGCGGGGAACTCGGGCGTGAAGACCATCGCCCCGATGCGCGTGGTGCCGCCGCCACCCACGAAGGCCGACGGCTCGCTCATCGAGGCCTACCGCGCGCGGGGCCTCAAGGTGGACGAAGAGGCGCCCGAGGTCAGCATCACGCGGGCGCGCGACCTGATGCAGGAAGCGACGAAGGCCGGGAACTATGCGCTGGCGCTCGAGTGGTGCGAGACGGTGCTCCAGCGGTACAAGAGCCACCCCGAGTTCCTGCGGGCCAGGGCGTCGCTGCTGCTCATGATGGGTGAGCGCGACAAGGCCATCGAAGTCTACGAGGCGGCCGAGGCCGTCGAGAGCGATCCCGCCGTGCGCAAGAAGCTCGAAGAGCTGCGCCGGCAGCAACCCTGACGTCTCTGGAGGACACCGTGCAGCTCATCGGAATCGCCGTGCTCGCCTTCATCGTGTGGTTCGGCTTCTCGGACAGAGACGCCGGCCGCGCGGTCTCCGCCTTCGACCTCCACGCCCTCGTGATGGTCGTCGTCGGCTCTGCCTCAGCCGTCCTGCTCTCGTCGTCGGCGCGCAACGCGCTGCGCACGGTGGTGGCCCTCAAGGAGCTCATCCCCGGGCTGCGCTCGTTCCACGTCACCACCGAGGCGATGGAGAAGGAGCGCGAGGAGCTGTGCAGCCTCTGGAAGAACGGCCAGCGGTCGGCCGCCGTCGCGTTCGCCGAGAAGAGCGCGTTCTCTTCGACGAAGCACCTGCTCGAGCTGCTGCTGCAGCGCGCGCCCGAGGCCGCCAGCGCGAAGGTCTTCACCGAGCTCCGCCACGACGAGATCAGCGACTGGCAGCCGGCCATCAACAACTGGGAGATGCTGTCGAAGCTGGGCCCCGCGTTCGGGATGGTCGGCACCATCACGGGCATGATCCAGCTCTTCAAGAACATGTCGTCTGAGAACCTGAACATCGGCGCGGCGATGTCGCTGGCGCTGCTCGCGACACTCTACGGCGTGGCCTTCGGCGCGGGGATCGCCGGGCCCATCGGCCACTTCTGGAACGGCCTGCTCGACGAGCGCCTCGGGCTGCTCGAGCGCTGCGAGAAGAGCGTGAACGAGCTCGTCACCCGGAGCGCCTGAGATGCGACGCCGACCCGCGACCGAAGAGAGCTGGCTGCTCTCGTACGCCGACCTCATCACGAACCTGCTGCTCTTCTTCGTCGTGCTGTTGACCGCCGCGAACCTGAGCAAGGGCCGCATGCAGCAGATCGCGAAGAGCCTCTCGGGCGCCGAGATGCCAGCGAGCCTCGAGTCGATCCGCAAGGAGATCGACGAGCGCATCACCGAGCAGCAGCTGAAGGACCTGATCTCGACCAACGTGACCAACGACGGCCTCGAGATCTCGCTGAACTCGGGCCTCGTCTTCGACTCAGGGAAGGCCAACATCCGCCCCGAGATGGAGTCGATCGTCTCGAGCATGCTCAAGACGCTCGAGCCCTACGGCAAGCGCTACAGCTTCGCGGTCGAGGGCCACACCGACGCGAACCCGGTGATCGCCGGCGGCGTCTTCCAGAGCAACTGGGACCTCGCCGCCATGCGCGCCATCGTGGTGCGCGAGCGCCTCGAGATCGTCGGCATCCCGCGGGAGCGGATTCGCGTCGAGGGCTATGCCGACACCCGACCTCTCCCGGCCGCCGAGCTCGACGGCCTGTCGGTGGACCAGAAGAACGCCCGCCTTCGCCGCGTGGTCGTGAGGATCTACTGATGCGAACGCCACTGCTCATCACCGTGCTCCTCGTCGCCTCGGCCGGGCTGGCCCAGCAGCCAGCGGCGCCTCCCGCAGCTGCGCCCGCCCCGGCTGCCCCGCCAGCGGTCCCGCCCCAGCGCACCATTCCTCCTCAGATCGTCCTCGAGGTGCGCGAGCTCGAGCGGCAGTTCGACCAGGCGCTGCTGCGTGACTGCGCGCCCGAGCGGTGCTCGTCGAAGGGCTGCGTCTACCGGGAACACCTCGCCGTCGATCTGCCCGCCAACACCACCTCGCTGCCCGGCCTCGGCCAGGGCGAGGGGCCCGGCGCCGTCGCGCCCCAGCTCTACCTCACCCAGGCGCGCTGCGAGTTCACGCACGAGAAGGCCGTGCCTTCCCGTGACGTCGAGGCGCTCGCCCGCCGGCTCGAGCAGCGACTCTCGAAGGGCTTCCTGCGCGTCACCGTGAGCCGCCAGGTGCTCGACCCG
Organism: Myxococcaceae bacterium; assembly: GCA_016793095.1. Classification (GTDB taxonomy): domain Bacteria; phylum Myxococcota; class Myxococcia; order Myxococcales; family Myxococcaceae; genus Xiheimicrobium. The sequence goes on from JAEUJQ010000021.1 coordinate 71,266, forward strand.
ATCAACCCCGCGCTCGCCGACTCCCCTCCGCCGAAGGAGGACAAGCCGCCCGAGAAGAAGGAGGAGCCGAAGCCGGAGCCCCTGCCGCCGCCGAAGTGGGACGCCGACGTCGCCGTGCGCGAGCTCTGGCAGGCGCTGCTCCCCCACTTCAGCTGGATGATCGCCGTCCTCCTCGCGACGCTGGCCACGCTCACCATCATCTGGGCGGCGCGCCGCCTCGGGAAGGAGTCGCTCGAGGAGAAGGCGATGGCGGCGCAGCTCGCCAACGCGGCGACCGAGAAGCCTGCCGAGAAGCCAGCCGAAGCGCCGGTCGAGCTCCCCGCTGACGCCGACGCTGCGTTCGCTGACGAGCAGCAGCGCGCCTGGGCGAAGCGCATCGCCGACGCGCCGCTCGAGAAGGACGACGCGCTGGTCGGCCACCTGCTGCGCGAGTGGTTGAGGCAGGGGGAGTACGCGCTGCTCGCGAAGGCGACGGTGTTGTTCGGCGATCGCCTCTCGCTGGCCTTCCAGAGCGACGCCACGCTGGCCCCGAAGAAGGCTGAGCTCGCGCAGTTCCTCAAGCAGCTGGACGCGGGGGCGCTGCCGTCCGACGCGCAGTTCTTCCGCACGCTCAACCAGAACGCGGTGGCCGCGTCGTTGCTCGCGCAGCCCGACACCGAGGTGTACCGCAGCCTGCAGGACGAGTTCGGCACCGCGGCGCTCGCGCAGATGATTGAGAAGTTGCCGCCGCGGCAGGGCGCGCTGCTCTACGCGCTCTCGCCGCTGGACCGGCAGGACGAGGTGGCGCGGCTGCTGCCCTACCCGCTCAAGGTGGGCGTCGCGCACCAGCTCCTGCAGTCGAACCGCAGCTCCAGGCAGGAGCGGGCGGCCCTCTTCGACGCCGTCGGCAACGCGCGCGAGGGCAAGCCGCTGAAGAACGGCCACCACCCGATGCCCGACGTCGTGGACCAGGGGCAGGAGTTCGACGCGGCTGGCGCGCTGTCGGTGCTGCTCGCGCACCTCGAGGACGCGGACCGCCACGCGCTCTTCGAGCAGGCGCTCTCGGGCGACGGCTTCCCCGGCTGGTACGAGAACATCCTCTCGCCGCAGATGCTGCTCAAGGTGCCGCCCGAGCAGCGCGCGGACCTGCTGCTCGAGGTCGACGTGAAGGGGCTGGCGGCCTGGCTGTCGCTTCAGCCCGCCGCTCGACGCGACGTGCTCGTGAACCAGCTCTCGTCGTCGGTGCAGACGGCGCTGCGGGCCAGCATGTCGTTCGGCTCGCGCGGCGAGCAGCTCGAGCTCGCGCGCAAGGGGCAGGGCGAGCTGGTGGCGTCGGTGAAGCGCCGCATCGCGCGGGGCGCCCTCACGTTCCCCCAGTTGGTGAACTGACGACATGAGGGGCTCGCGCGCCAGCACCCGTCTGACGTTCGCCCTCATCGCGGCGGCGCTGGCGTCGTGTCTGAACGACCCCGCGAGCGGGCTGCCCGTGGGCTGCGGCAAGGTGCCCATCACCGACATCAACGCCGGCTTCTCGATCGCTGACGTGAGCTGGTTCGAGGACGAGCAGACGATGTTCGTCTTCTACCGGGTGGACGCCGAGCAGGGCCTGCAGCCCGAGTCGGTCATCGAGCTCGAGTACCGGACGGACGACGTGGTGGTGCCCTGGACGCCGCTCGGCGACCTCACGCCGGTGCACACGCACGTGCCGGTGGACTGTGGCGTGACCTCACGCTGCGGCTCCATCAGCCTCGCCGTCCGCAAGCCGCCGCGCGACGTGGGCTTGCGGCTGCGCTACCACCGCGCGGGCCAGGTGAGCCTCGATGCCCCGGTGCTGTTCAACGTGGTGGGCCTCGGCCCCACGCACCGCACGCGCAGCCTCGCGGTGTACGGGGTCTTCGACGAAGCGAACACCCGGGTGCAGTGGCGCGCGCGTCACCAGTTCCCCACCATTCGCAACGAGCAGGCGACCGAGCTGGGCCTGCGACGCCGCTTCAGCATCACCGGGGCCGGCTTCGGCGACGTCCAGCTTCCCGGCGCCGAGAACCCCTACGGCTACGCCGCCTCGCCCGTGTGCCCCAACGGCCTGACCGCCCTGCCCTGGCCCGAGCGCCGAACGACCGAGCGCGCCATCTTCGAGACGACCGAGCTGCCCCTCGCGGCGAGCACCGCGCCGCTCGTCTGCGCCGCCGCCACCGTGACGGACGCCATCGGAGAGTTCACCACGACGGCCTTCGCCAGGAAGAACCCGCAGGTGCGCTCGGCGTTCCCCGCGTTGCGCAGCCCGATTCGCGAGAACACGCCGGTGGGCTTCCTGCTGCGCATCTGCAACCGCGTCATCTCGCAAGAGCACCTCGACATGCAGCTCCAGCGGCTCCAGCTCGACGGCGCGCCCGAGCTCTGCCTCGACGACTTTCAGGCGGTGGGCTTCGCGGACCGGCTGGCGTCCAGCTTCAAGCAGCGCATCGACGCCACCCGCGCGGCCGGCAAGGACATGATCCTCGTGCTGGCGGTGCACCACGACGACACCACGGGCCGGCTCGGGCGCGTCATCGAAGCGGCGCTCGAGCAGGTGCTGCCACCGGAGCGGGACAAGAGCTCTCCGCGGGTGAGCGGCGCCTTCCTGCTCGACAGCTCGGCGTATCGCGTCACGGCGGGCACGCTGAAGACCCTGGTGCTGTGGTGCCCGTCGCGCCTCATCACGCAGTTCGACCTCGACGTCGTGCCGGCCGCGTCAGAGCGCGACTGCCCGCTGCTCCCTGACCAGCCCGACCTGCTGCTCGGGCCGTTCAAGCTGAACCAGCTGCCGATCCTGCCCACGCGCCAGCAGTACCTGACGTTCATCGGGAAGTACTCGGTCGCCCAGGCCGGCAGCGTGAAGAAGATCGTCTACCTCGCGCCCGAGCGGACCGCGGTGTCCGAGAACATTCCCGTCGGTGAGATCGGGCTCGTCACGCGCTTCAACAACGAGACGATCAGCGCCGAGCCGACCGACGCGTTCTCGTTCTGCGCGAGCGAAGACCCGGGGGTCGCGCGCATGGCGGTGCAGCCCGTCGGAGCCCCCGAGGCCATCGTGCAGCTGTCGATGCTGCCGCGGCTCCACCAGGCCTCTCCGTTTCAGCTCTACTCTCTGGGCCTCGGCTGGGAGTCACCCTTCATCCTTCGGCTCGACTACGAGTCGCGCCTCGCTGCCGCCGCGACCGTCGCGACCTTCACGCTGCCCTTCGGCATCGCGAGCGCGAACCAACGGTTCCTCGGCGCCGATCAGTGGAAGCGCGAGGTCTTTCCGCTGGCTGACGCGCTCACCCAGTGCACCCGGTTCTGCGATCACCCGACCTTCGACTCCGCCGGTGTGTACCAGCCGCTCGCCGGGTTCCGGCAGGCGTTCGCCGAGCAGTGCTACCGCCCGAAGTTCCCGGTGTCGCCAGAGGGGGGCTTCCCCGTTGATCCTTGAGGCGCTCGCCCTCGCCCTGCTCTGCGCGTCACCGGACGGTGGCGTGGCGGGTCCTGTCGACCCGACGGCAGACACGAGCATCGAGCGGTTCCGGGCTCCGCTCGACGCGCTGCTGGAGCGGCCGGTGGGCGAGGCGTCTCGCGCGGTGCGCTTCGACTGGCGGCGCTCGCGGATCGGCTTTGGCGTCATCAGCTCGAGCCTGCTGGAGCTGAACAACTACTCCTCGTTCCGCATCGGCGGCTACGTCCGCAAGGCGCTCGGCAACTTCATGCTCGAGGGCGCGGTGACGTACGTCTTCGTCTTCGGCTCCGACGCGACGAACAAGCTGGCGCTCACGCCGTATCGGCAGTTCGGCAGACCGCCCCGCGTCGAGGTGGACCTCACCGTCGGCTACGCGATCGCCGAGGGCGTGGTGACGTCGCGACCCGGCCTCGTGCCCGCCGCACAGCTCGTGCTCACCGCCAACGTGGGAGTGCGCTACCTCTTCTATCCGGGAGGGCTCGCCGGGCTGCCCGCGCTCGACGTCGCCGCGGCCCTCTTCGCGCCGCGCATCAGCGACGCCGAGATCACCAACCTCGACAAGCGGCGGCTGCCAGCGATGCAGGTCGATCGCGCGCGGTACGGGCTGCTCGCGGGCTTCACCCTCGACGTCTACTTCCAGCCGGGCATCGCGGTGACGCCGCGGGTGATGATGGCGCTGCCGGTGTTCTCGGGAATGGCCGGCGCGGGGCTGGGCTGGTGGTGGGAGCTCTCGCTGGCCGTTGGAGCGTCGCTGTGACGTGGGCGCTGGTGCTCTCGGCGCTCGCCGCCGAGCCGTCACCGCTCGACGAGGTGCCTCGCCAGACGGCGGTCTTCTACAACGCGCGCGTCGCCCACCGTCGGAAGCGGCCGGTCGAGGTGCTGACGCTGTGGCTCCTGCGCAACAGCCTCGCCGACGCGGGCAAGCCCGGCACCCACGACGGGCCGTTCCGCTCGGTGGTGTGGGCCGCGACGGGGGCGATGGGCCTCTGCCAGGACGGGTTCGCGCGCGACGATGACGCGACCGGCGCGGGCTTGTGGCCGCTGGGGCTGCACAACCACGTGCTGCTCGCGCGACAGCCTGACGAGCTGCCCTCGCCGTACGAAGCGTACGACGTGGGGCGGCAGCAGCGCCTCATCACCCTGCACGACGTGCTCGACGACGAAGAGCTCGAGTCGGTCAGCTTCTCGCAGACGTTCTGCTTCTCACCCCGGGTCGCGCTGCTCGACTTCGGGCTCGATCCGCTCGGCGACCTCAACGACCGCCTGGTGTCGGGGCCGCTCCTGCGACGCCTGCTGCTGAAGGCGCTCGAGACCGTGAAGCGCGACCAGGTCACCACGGTCGCGGCCATCGAGGCGCGGCTGTTCGATCTCGAGCTCGCGCTCACCGAGCTGCGCAGCCGGCGGAAGAAGGACGTCGCGCTCGAGGCGGCTTCAGAGGTGAGGGGCGCGAACATGTCGGAGGGCGCCGCGAGCCAGGCTGGCGAGCAGGCCGCGAAGACGGTGACTGACTCGAGGCAGGTGGCGTTCCTGCGCCGCACGCTCCGCTGGCAGCCGGCCGAGTGGTTGACGCTCAGCCGCCAGCGGCGCGAGTTCCTCTTCGCGAACGCGCGCCAACACTCGACGGATCCCGACGGCCTGCGCGACCTCACCCTGGGCATCGTGGATCTGCTGGTCACCGCCAACGAAGGCCAGGAGGTGATGGGGTGGATCGGCACGCTCGAGATCGCCACCGACCGGGAGCTCGTCTTCGGCGGCGCTCGTGGCGAACGCCTGCTCGCGCTCGACGAGGGCTCGGGCTTCAGAGAGCGCTCGGTGATCGCGCTCCACCGCGGCGTCGCGCAGCTCGAGCGCGGGGCCCTGGCAGACGCGCTGCGCAGCTTCGCCTTCGCGCTCAAACACTCGGACTCGTCGAGGGCAGCCGCGACGGTGCACCCCCTCGCGCGCCGATGGCTGTCCTATGTCCTGGCGCGCTACGAGACCAACGTCGAGGTGCTGGCGACGTTGAAGGCGCTGGTGCCCCGTCAGGACTTCAACCCCATCATCGAGGACCTGCTCTGGGCCGCGGCCTTGCGCACCGACGGGCGCTCGTTCGACCGGCTCGCTGAGACGGCTCAACGTGGCGGCTCGTTCGACCAGAAGGTGCAGCGCCTCGCCCCGCTCGCACACGGCCGGGCGGGAGACCTCGTCAACCAGCTCCAGGCCAGCGCTCAGGAGGGGCCCTACGACGCGCTCCGCTTCACGCGGCAGCTCGTGGACATGCTCGAGCGAGAGGAGGCCGACGTTCGCCGGGCCAACCGCGCGCTGCTCTCGCAGCTCATCGCCCTGCTCGAAGGCATCGCGTTGCAGGAGAACCAGGCGAAGACGAACGAGAAGGTCGCGCGCGAGCTGGCTGGGCGGGTCCAGGCGCTGCTCGAGGCGATGGGCAGCGGCGCTGGCCCGAACGCAGACAGCCGCGCCCTCAACCTGTCGCACTCGGCGTTCGCGGGCTCGCTGCGCCTGGCCCCGGCCGATCCCCTGCCGTGGCCGTTCGCGCCTCCGGCCGTCGAGGCGCCGCCAGCGTTCACGCCCTTCCAGCTCGTGCCGATCGAGTGGCGAGACGAGCAGGGCCGCCTCGTCTTCGGGTGGAGGATCACCGAGTGACGCGGGCCGAGCTGAGGCACGCGATGAGCCGTCGTCGCGCAGCGCTTCGTGCGCACGTCCGGGCGCTCAGGGCGCGGACCGAGGCCGCGGTCGGCAGCGATCCCCGCGTCCAGCGGGCCCGCCAACGCCGCCGCCTCAAGCGGGTCGCCGCCATCGCGTTGCTGCTGCTGCTCCTGCTCCTCATTCGCTGCGAGGGCCCAGCGGGGCCGGCTCCAGCGCTCGCCGCGGCGGACGCGGGGGCGCGCATCGAGAAGCCGGTCGAGAAGGGGCCGCCGCCGGCGCGCGTCGCGAAGAAGATCGTCATCGCCTCGAAGCCGGTCGCGCGGCCAGCGTTCGACCCGCCCGCCCGGCCTCCTGCCGAGTGGGTCGACGAGTTCCGCCTGCAGGTCGCGGCGCGCAGCCCGAGGTTGGCGGCGTGCTTCATCGGCAGCAACCGGCCCGGCGCGCTCCGGTGGACGACGCTGGTGTCGCTGCAGACCGGCGCGGTCGGCGAACACGACTTCGAGTCGATGGGCGTCGCGGCCGATCTCACCCGCGGCCAGCTCGACTGCCTGCAGGCGGTCCTGTCGAAGCCGGAGTACCTGCTCAAGGACGCTCCAGCCGGGGGCCTGCCGGAGCGCGTCAGCCTCGTGCTCGAGTTCTGACGCGAGCTTCGACTGCCGCCCGCGCCGCCTCCGGAGGCCGCTTCGAGGGGCAGGTCCGGCTCAGAGCGGCAACGTGCGGTCGAGGATGTCGGGGCGCAGATCCGTGACCTGCCCCCACGTCGCGTTGAGCCGATCGAGCCCCGGCGCGGGCGCGAGGTTGTTGATGTGCACCCCGAAGTCGATGCGGATCACCTCGGAGTTGAAGTACGGCAGCAGCAGCCTGAGGCCCACGCCGGCCGTGTGCTGGAGGTTGGGCCGGGTGTCGAAGGCCGAGCCCACGTCATAGAAGAGCACGAAGCCGAGGAAGGTCCCGAGCACGAACGCGATGGGTCGCGTGCGGTACTCGAGGTTGCCCAGCACGAGGTTCCGGCCCGAGAACTGCTCGGCGAACGTGCCCCGCAGCCCCTCGGAGCCGCCCAGCAACACCTGCCGGTTGTCCAGGTCGTTCCAGCGGAGGTCCACCAGCAGACGGACGACGACGCGGCCGCCGTAGAAGCTCGGTGAGTAGTTGGTGAGCTCGGCAGCGAAGCGCTCGTTCACGGTGGGCAGGCCCGGCCTGAAGCGCGCGCCGCCTGCCGCGGTGACGGTGAAGAGATCGTCCCAGCGGTAGAAGCGGTAGCGTACGTTGCCGCCGACCTCGATGAACTGCTGGGTCGTCAGTGGCGAGGGGAACGCCCAGCGCGCGCCGGCGCTCACGCGGAAGCCGAGCTGGTAGTCCTCGGACAGCTCGAAGGCGTCGAGGTTCTTGAACGCGCGGAAGTCGTTGGTGAACGCGCTGGCGATGCCCTCGACGAACGTCGCGTCTTCGGTGCGCCGCAGGTAGTTCGTCTTCAGCCAGGTCGCCTGGTCCTGACGCAGGTTCGACTCGCGCATGGGCGTGTACTCCCGCACGTACGCGCCCGCGATGAGGCTGAGGTCCACCTTGACTGCGTCACCGAACCGCCGCGTCACCGTCGCGTCGAGCCCGAGCTCGCGCTGGTCGAACTGGAACGGCACCGTCTCGGTCCCGCTCTCATCCGGGTACGGCAACTGCCACACGCTCGCGCCACGGAAGATGCGCCGCTTGCGCACATTCCACGCGCCGTCGATCAAGAAGCCCCACGGCTGGTCGAGCGTGATGATCGGGTAGCCGACGATGACCTGCCCGACGCTGCCCTCGAGGGCGCCAGTCTGCCGGTTGAAGACGAGGGTGGCCGCCTCCGAGAAGCTCCAGCGCGAGCCGAAGAGCCGGCGCTCGGTGAACCGCTGGCCGACCGCGAACGTGTCGAGGCGCAGCACCGTGTCGAGCGAGAGGCTCTGGCCCCAGCCGTTGAAGTTCACCTCGACGAGCGTGAGCTGCAGGTACTGGAGCAACGAGCCGATGAGGGTGAACGAGTTCGACAGGCGCAGGCTCCACTTGTCCTGGGTGACGACCAGCACGCTCACGCGCCCGTCGGGGGCCTTCACCGGAACCACCCTCGCGACGGTGAGGAAGAAGAGGCGCCGCAGGTTGCGCTCGGTCTCGAGCGCGCGCTGGCCGTCCCACGCGTCTCCCGGCTTCAGCAGCACCTCGCGCCGCACCACCTGGTCCCGCGTCTTGATGTGGAGGATGTCGAAGAACTTCGGGTTCGCCTCGGGAAAGATCTCCTCGCGCTCGACGAAGACCTGATCGATCTGCCGTCCGTCCGGGGCGGGCTCGAGCTCGAGCTCCCGGCGCGCGAGGCCCCACTGCACGAGACGCTCCTCGGGGCCGCGCTCGTCCGTCGCGGGCGCCGCCGAGAGCATCATCGAGGCCAGGAGCGAGAGACCCGTCACCCGGACGCGACGCTACTTCACTGTTCGCGGCAAACCGCGCGAAAGGCCGCCTCGAGGAGCGGTACACTTGCGCCGTGAGCGCTCCCGGGCCAGCCAACGTCAACCCCTTGTCCAGGCGACGACTCCTTCGCCTCGGAGGCATCGCTGGCGCGGCGCTCGCGGGCGGCGCCTGGCTCGTGATGCGTGGCGGTGGCGACGATCACTACCGCTCGCTGTGTCCGGGCGCGACTCCGGGCGTGCTGTCAGTGAAGGAGCTCGGCGTGCTCGCGGCGCTCTGCGAGCGCGTCTGTCCGCCGGCCGACGAGGCGCACGCGGGCGCGAAGGTGGTGCGGGTCGCGGAGCGCATCGATCGGGAGCTGGCCTTCCACACGCCCAGGATGCAGTCGGACCTCAAGGCCGCGCTGCTGGTGATGGAGCACGGCGGGCTCCTGCATCTGTCGGCGACGCGCTTCACGCGGCTGGCTCCCGAGGCGCAGGACGCGCGCATCGAGGCGATGATGACGAGCAGCTCGGAGCTCGAGCGCCAGGTGATCGGCAACCTGCGGCTGCTCTCGCTGTTCTTCTATTACGTCGACGAGCGCACCTGGGCCGCCATCCACTACGAGGGGCCCTTCCAGCCTCGCAAGGCGCCGCCCGCCGACTCGCGCCTGCCGGAGGCACCGCATGGATGAGGCCCTCAGAGAGCGGGTGCTCGAGTCCGAGCGGGTCTCGGCTCCGATGACCGAGACGGTGGACGCCGTCGTCATCGGCACCGGGTGCGGCGGCGCGGTGATGGCGAAGGAGCTGGCCGCCGCGGGCAAGTCGGTGCTCATGCTCGAGCGCGGCGGCTTCTACCTGCCGCAGCGGGGCGACTTCGATCAGCGCGAAGACGACATGTTCGCGCGCCTCGACGGCGGGCGCGGCCTCGACACCTCGGAGAACACGCAGGCGACGCTGACCTACGGCAACTGCGTCGGTGGCGCTTCGGTGCACTACTGGGCCGACACGCTGCGCACGCCGAAGGACCGCCTCGAGCAGTGGGCGAGCCAGCACGGCGTCGAGGCCCACTCCGAGCAGGAGCTGCTGCCGCACTTCGAGCGCATCGAGAAGGCGCTCAACGCACACCCCGCGAAGGAGCACCGGCGCAACGCGATGAACCGGCTCTTCATCGAGGGCGCGGACAAGGCGGGCATCGAGTGGGAGCCGATCGTGCAGGCGCGCGACGACCGCTGCGTCAGCTCGGGCTACTGCATGCAGGGGTGCGCGTACGACGGGAAGCAGAGCCAGTTGGTGACGCACCTGCCCGAGGCCCTGCGCGCGGGCGTGCGCATCTTCGCGGACTGCGAGGTCGAGCGGGTGCTGGTGAACGGCGGCCGCGCCACCGGCGTGCTCGCGCACTTCCTCGACCGGCGCACGACGAAGCGGCTCGGCTACACGCTCGAGGTGAAGGCGAAGGTGGTGATCGTCGCGGCGGGCGGCTTCAACTCGGCGCCGCTCTTGCTGCGCTCGAAGATCCCCGACCCGTCGGGCCAGCTGGGCAAGAACCTGCAGTTCAACCCGTGCCCGCAGCTCTTCGGCCTGTTCGAACGCGACGTCGTGATGTGGCGCGGCATCCCCGCGGCGGTGGGCACCTCGAAGTACCGCCTCGCCCGGTACGACGACGGCCGCTACGTCGAGGGCGGCTACCTGCTGCTTCCGAACCAGCTGCCTCCCGCGACGCTCGCGGCCGTGCTCCCGGGGTTCGGCAAGCGCCACCGCGACCTGATGGACCACGCGCACCGCATCGGCAGCGCCATCTCGTGGATCGACGACGTCGAGACCGGCAGCGTGCGCCTCGACGGCGACGGCAACCCCATCTGGAGCTGGACGCTCTCGGGCACCAACGAGCTGATCGTTCGCGACGCGCTGAAGAAGCAGGCGACCGTGCTGCTGCACGCGGGCGCAAAGGAGCTCATCGTGCCGGACGCGAAGGGCACGCGGCTGTCGGACCTCTCGGAGCTGAAGAAGCTCGACACGGTCGACCTGCGGCCGGGCTCGATGATGTTCGCGTCGCCGCACCCGGCCGGCATGTGCCGCATGGGGAAGGACCCAGCGAAGTCGGTGGTGGACTCGAACAACGAGGTGCACGCGGTGAAGGGCCTGTTCGTCACTGACCCGAGCGCCTTGCCGACCGCCGTATCGGTGGACCCGTCGGAGACGATCATGGCGTTCAGCTACGTCGCGGCGGCGAAGCTCCTCGAGCGCTGGTCGAACTACGCATGAACCGCGCGCTGGCGATCGCGCTCCTCGGGCTCACGGGGGCCGGCTGCGGAGTGCTCACGCACGCACGCCCCACCCCGAAGGGCACGGTCGCGCTCGAGGCCTCGGCGGGCGGGCCCATCGTCGACATCGGCGCGCCGGTGCCGCTGCCCTTGAGCACCCTTGGCGTCAGCGTGGGCGTGCTGGAGCGCCTCGACGTGCAGGCGCACGTGCACCTCACCACCCTGCTCGCGCTGCGCACCGCCGGCCTCGACGTCGGCACCACCTGGCTGCCGCTGACCCAGGACGGCTGGCGTCCCGCGGTGGCGCTCACCGGCCGCGGCTACCTCTTCACCAACTTCCGCGGCGCGCCGCTGGGCTTCGTCGAGCTGACGTCGACGGCGAGCTGGCTGTTGGCGGGGCGCTTCCTCACCCTCGTCACGCTGTCGGGCCTCGTCGATCTCTCGGACGGCTTCGTGCACTGGTCGCCGGGCATCGGGCAGCAGGTGCTGCTGGGGCGGTGGGCGATCGGCCTCGATCTGCGCTGGTACGACCCGACGTACGACGTGCGCTTCTCGTCGGCGAAGTGGGCTCACGTGGGCGGGCGTGGCGCGCTTGGCCTGGTGCTCGGCGCGTCGTACCGGTTCGGCGGCGAGTGACTACGGCGCGCGGGTGAGGCGGATGCGCGACCAGCCATCGCGATCGTCTTCGAAGAACACGAGCGGCGAGGCGTCCGGCGGGCGCAGCACGAGGCGCGGCTTCTTCATGCGGTTCGCCGCGTCGCCAGCATCGTCCACGCGCGCCGGGGTGAGCCGCTGGGCGAGGTTCGAGAGCTCCACCTGCACGCCGGCCAGCGCGTTGCGACCGCTCGACTGGTCCTCGAAGACGAGGTGCAGGCGGCCGCTCGCGATCGCCGCCGCCGGGAAGAAGCGGCTCACGAACTGACCGTCGTCGGCGCCGGCGGCCAGCAGCGGGAGTGGCTGCCAGGCCTGCTGGGCGGCGTCCCACCGCGTCGCGCGCACGTCGTGGTGCCCTTGCCGGTTCCGCAGATCGTCCCAGGTGAGCACCAGCGCGCCGCTCGCGTCGGCCGCGAGCACCGGGTCGCACGAGAGCATCTCGGTGTCGGTGGGCGAGCTCGCCAGCACCGCCTCGCCGAACGTGTCGGAGTCCAGCGCCGTGGAGGCCGAGAAGACCTGCCAGTCGTGCTGCCGGTAGTCGAGCCAGGCGACGATCCACCGGCCAGCCCAGGCGAGGGTCGGCTGCACCTGCGTCGCGTTGAGGCGCGGGAGTGCTTCCGTCGAGGCGTCCACGCGCACCGAGGGGCCGAAGCGCAGGCCGCGATCGACGCTGCGGCCGAAGCGCACGCGGGCGACCCGGCCGTCGTCGAAGTCCACCCACGCGAGCGCGACCTCGGCGCCGTCGGGCGTCGCGGCGAGGGCAGGCGTCCACTGCGCGCCGCCGCGAGAGTCGACCGGCGTCGCCATGGAGGTGGTGTCGAGGCCGTCGAGAGAGCGCGACACCACGACGCGCTCGGCTCCCGGTGCGCCTTCGTGCCAGGCGAGCACCACGACGCCGACGCCCGCGGTGGTGAGCGCGACGTGCCGCTGCGCCGTCATCGCCGGGCTGACCGGGCGGGCGGGGGACCAGGTGGCGCCGCCGTCGGTTGAGCGTGCTGCGTAGATGCGGGGCACGCCGTCTCGCGTGTCGGTCCACGCGGCGAACAGGGTGCCGGCGGGATCGACCGAGGCGGCGACGTCGAACTGGTGGCCAGTCATCGCGCTCGCGATGGCCGTGCTGGTGCGCCCCGCGACGGGAGTGACGGGCCGCGACACGGGCCTCACCGTGAGACCCTCGAGGGTGAGATCGGCGCCGACCGCCGACGACGCGTACCGCCCCTCTTCTTTGCCGTGAGAGCCCGGCGCCAACGCGCGCCCGTGCGCCCGCAGCGCCGCGCGCCGCTCCTCGAGGGACGAGTTGGGGTTCGCGTCGAGCGGGTCGGCCATCGCCCAGGGGCCGAGGGCGGTGAAGCCGCGGGTGACGCCACTGCCCACGAAGCCTCGCAGCGGCTGCGACGGGCGCGCCGGCTCCGTCACCCACACCTGGCCGTCGAAGGTGATGTCGAAGAGGTTGCCGGTCAGCATCGGCGCCACGCTGGCGCGGAGGCCCCGGTACTTCTGCGTCGCGCTCCACCCGGACGCGAGGATGACGTCGGGCAGCCAGTCTCCCGGGCGCTGCTCGATGGTCCACCCCGAGAACGCTTCGGGCTGCACCATCACCTCGACGTCGAGGTCCTCGAGGCGCTGGAGGAACGGGGCGTAGAAGGCGTCGCGCGAGATGCCGGCGCCGAAGCGGCCGAACGGCAGGTCGAAGAACCCCAGGCGATCGAGGCGGCCGTTCGTCATGTCGAGCAACTGCTCCTCGCTGTCGACGAGGAAGACCTTGTCGATGCGCTGCTGCAGGACGCCGTCAGGCCCGTAGAGCAGCGCGGCGTTGAAGACCTCGGGGCCCTTCGCGACGTAGGCGCCGCGATCGCTGACCGGCGCGTCGGGGTCTCGAAAGCGCGCGACGTCGGGGCCCTGCTCGACGCGCTCGGAGACCGGCAGGTTCGCCGAGGTGACGACCCACACACCGTACCGCTTCGCGATGCCGCCGAAGGTGCGCTCGACGGCCCGCCACGCGGTGTCAGACGCCGCCAGGGTGAGCCCGTTCGCCGACGAGATGCCGGGGAAGCGGGCGCGGTACGCGTCGGACTGCCGGTAGTAGCCGGCGTAGAGCCCGTTGAAGGCGTCACCGCTCGAGCCTGCGCCACGCGCGAGCAGGGCGCGCCGCCCGATGAACCAGGCAATCAGCCCGGAGTCTTCAGGGAAGGTGAGCATGTTCGGCCGGTCCTTCGACAGGCACGGCGCGATGCGGGCGGCGTCGGCGCGGAACGAGCGCTCGTAGCTCTCGTAGGAGTCGGCGTCGGCGAGGGTGAAGCGATGGCCGACGGCGAACACGCGGACAGTGCCGGTGTCGGTGAACGAGAGCTCACAGCTGGTCGCGTCAGAAGGGAATGGCGGGGCACACGCTGTGAACCAGAGGCCGGCAGCCAACCAGAGGGCGAGGACGCGCACCTGCGAGAGCGTAGTCGACCGCGGCCGCCAGTGACGCCGTGGAACGGGCGCGCGCGGAGTCGAGCGCAGCCCTCACGGAGCTTCGGCCGAGCTGGCGGGAGGTCCATCATCCCCACCTCCGCGACGCGGCTGCCAGCGGCGACGGAGTCCAGAGCCATCACGGACGCGTCGCTGGTTGCCGTCGCGCCGACCAGTACCGCCGCGCAGCCCAGGGGCGCTCGTCACGCACGTCCTGCCGCTCCAGTCCGGCGGCCCAGCGCTTCGTCGCCTCGAAGGCCTCGGTCCAGAGGACCTGCGCATCGACGCCCTCAGAGAAGGCGCGTCGCTCGAGGGCGTCGCGTTCGGCGCGGTGCGCGGGGAAGAGGGCCGCCGGCGCACGCATCACCGCGCGGTGGAGGCGCTCGTGCGTCCACCACAGACTCGCGTCGGGCTCGAGGCCGGGCGTGGGCCCCACGTCGAGCGGCTGCGCGACCTGGAACGGCTTGAAGATCGACACGCACGGCGCGCTGGTGCCGGTCGCCCACGCGCGCACCTGGCCGGGGGCGAGGTCGACGAGCAACGAGGCGGTGGTCTGCGACGCTGCGAGCAACCCGCCCGCGTGCATGCAGGCCGTGCGCATCGCGCCGCGGTGCCACTCGTAGACCGGCCATTCGGTGTCGCCGTGATCGCGGAGCGCGCGGGCGAGGTCTTCACACGACGTCGCCTTCGACGCGGCGGCCTCGGTGCGCGCCCGACGGAGCCGGCACGCCGAGACCGAGGTCTTCACCACGTCGCTGTGCGCCTCGGCATAGCCGGGAATGGTGAGCCCGTTCGAGATGGAGCGACCGCCGGTGACGCGCTCGACGGCGACCTCCGTCCCCGCCGTCTCGAGCACGAAGGCGCCCGACGGGTCGGCGATGAGGAAGGTGGAGAAGTACCGGAAGCCGGTGTCCTCGTAGCCGCAGCGCCCGCCCTGCCCGTGGGCGCGGTGGAGCGCGGTGATGACGTCGACGGCCTCCTGCGCGGTGGCGGCCCGCTCGAGGGCGAGGCGCAGCAGGTCCATGCCGGTGAGGCCGCCGTGCTTCGGGACGGGCTCCTTCGTGAACACCGCCTCGTTGCCGATGACGACGCCGTGCTCGTTGAGGCCCATCTCGCCGCCCCACATCCACACGGGGCGAGACAGCACGAGCGCGTGCGTGCGCGCGACCTGCGGCAGCTCGACGTGCGTGCACGCGACGACGCCCGAGAGACCTTCACGGCGCGGGTGCCACTCGAGCACCTGCGGCTCGTCCGCCTCGCGATCGGAGTTCTTCGCGAACAGCACCCGGCCATCGAGGACGCGGACCATCGTGTCACACATGAGCGGCCTCCTTCGTCACCGGGAGAGATCGGCTGGCACGTCGAGATCGATGGCCGCGTGCGACATCGGCACGCGCGTCACCTGCGCGCGGTTGCGGGCGAGCCAGCCGCGGGCGCCTTCTCCGTCCTCCAGCCCGCGGAGCACGTCGACGGACTCGCCTGAGAACCGCGCCGGCACGCCCAGCACGCCCTCGTACTCCGCGGCGGCGACCTGGCCCGGCGCGTCCACCAGCGCCCGCACGTCCGCGGCCGTGACGCGGAGCTGATCGACCAGCAGCACGACCACCCCCTCGCAGCGCGCACCGAGGGAAGCGACGCCGCGCTTCAGCGAGGCGCCCTGCCCCGCCTGCCAGTCGGCGCACCTGACGACCTCGACGCGCAGGTCCTTCAGCGCCTCGCCGAGCCCCACCGCGCCCTCGACCACGACCACCGGCGAACACCCCGCCTCGAGGAGGACGCGCGCCGCCCGGTGCACCAGGGTCTCACCGTCGCGCACGACGAGCTGCTTGGGCTGGCCGAGCCGCACCGACGCGCCCGCGGCGAGCACCACCGCGCCCGTCACGGTCTCACCGCCCGGGACATCGGGATCGCCGGCGCTCCGTGCAGCACCGCGTGCACCTCGGCCACGATGGCGAGGGCGACCGCAGCCGGCCCTTCTCCACCGAGCGCGAGCCCCACCGGCGCGTGCAGCCGCTCGCGCGACAGCCCCTTCGGCAGCGTCTCGAGGAGCTCGGCCGTGCGCTTCGAGGGCCCGAGCACTCCCACATAGACTGGCAGCGGCGACGAGAGCGCGGCCTCGAGCAGCCGTCCATCGTACACGAGGTGGTGCGACATGATGACGACGGCGCAGCCCTCCTCCAGCGGCAGGCGGACGAGGGCGTCGTAGGCGAGCAGGTGCGTCGTGGCGTCGGGGAAGCGCGTGGGGTTCAGCTGGGCCGGCCGGAAATCGACGAGGTGCACGTCCCAGCCGAGCCCGGTCGCGAGCCTGTGCACGGGCAGCGCGTCGTGACCGGCCCCGCAGACGACGAGCCGCCGTGGAGGACGGAGCGTCTCGGTCCATGCGGCCCCACCCGGCAGGGTGATGGTCCTCGTCTCGGGGCGACGCGTCGCGAGCACGCGCGCCATCGCCTGCGCCAGCGCACCGTCACTCGGGAACGGCTCGAGCAGCACGTCCACCTCGCCGCCACAGCCGAGCGCGACCTCTCCGTCCGCCGACGTGTCGTACGTTTTGAGCACGGGCTCGCCCTGATCGACGAGCCACCCGGCCTTCCGCACCACGTCAGCCTCGAGGCAGCCGCCACTGATGCTGCCGGCCTTCCACCCCTCGCGCGTCACGAGCATGCGCGCGCCGGGCTTGCGGTACGACGAGCCGCGCGTCGCGACGACGGTGGCCAGCACGGGCACCTCTCCCGACGACCACGCCGCCCGCGCCGCGGAGAGGATGGCGCGCAGCTCGCTCACGAGACGGGGACTCCGTCGAGCGAGGGCTCGATGGGCGGGGGGATCGTCACCCGCTTGAGCGGCGCGTCGATGTCCTTGAGCCCGTGGCCCGTCGCGAGCACCACCACCTCGGCGCTCGCCGGCAGCGCGTTCGCTCCGGCCTGCCACTTCGCGAGGCCCGCGAACGCCGCCGCGCCGGCCGGCTCGGTGAAGACGCCAGACCTCGCCGCCAGCGTGGCCTGCGCGTCGAGGATCTCGGCGTCGCTGACGGTGACCGTCGCGCCCTTCGTCTCGACGATCGCCCGGCGCGCCCAGTGCGCGTTGCTGGGGCACGACACCGAGATCGAGTCAGCCACCGTCGCGGGATCCGGGGCGTCGGAGTACACGCCCGTCTGCACGTACCGGTGAATGGCGTCGCTCTTCTCGGCCTGCACCGCGAACAGCCGCGGCAGGTGGTCGATGAGCCCGGCGCGCAGGAGATCGACGAAGCCCTTGTGGACGCCGGCCAGGATGACGCCGTCGCCAGCCGAGACGAAGACCGCGTCGGGCGCACGCAGGCCCAGCTGCTCGGCGATCTCGAGCGAGACCGTCTTCTTCCCCTCGATCGTCAGCGGGTGGTACGCGGTGTTGCGGTTGAGACCGCCGCGCTTCGCGGTGAACTCGAGCGAGAGCTTGAAGGCGTCGTCGTAGGTGCCCTTCACCGGCACGACCCGGGCGCCCGACAGCACCATCTGCACCAGCTTCGCGCGCGGCGCCTTCTCGGGCACGAAGATGAGCGCCTGCACGCCCGCCGACGCGCAGACCGCCGCGAGCGCCGAGGCCGCGTTGCCGGTGGACGCGCAGACGACGCGCTGCTCGCCGAGCCGCTGCGCCTCGGCGACGATCAGGAACGACGCGCGATCCTTCAGCGAGCCCGAGGGGTTCTGGCCGTCGTTCTTCACGAACAGCTTCGGCACGCCCAGGGACTGCCCGAGGCGCGTCGCGGGGACGAGCGGCGTGCGCCCGACGACGAGGGGCGGGAAGAAGCGGGGCTCGACCGCCGAGAAGAGCGACCAGTCGGGCCGCGCGCGATCGACGCGCCGGAGCCCGTCTTCGTCGAACACCACCTCGAGCACGCCCGTGAGCGGAGTGCCGGGGCGGTAGCGGGCGCCGCAGTCGGGGCAGAGGTAGCGCACGGCGTCGCGCGTGAACTCCTTACGGCAGTCGGTGCAGCGGTAGACGAAGGCGGTCATCGGCCCCGCACTGTAGCCGCTCGGGCGCACACCGCCGCTTGATCCAGCCCAACGACGGCATCTCCACTCACGGGCGTGGATCGATCGCTGTAAGGTCCGCCCATGCCAACGCTCAACGAGGCCGTCCTCGATCGCGCCGCGAAGCTGTGCCGCGAGCGCGGGGTCGTGATCCCAACCCTGTCGCAGATGCGGGAACCCTCCACCATCCCCGACAAGGTGAAGAAGAAGCTGCCGGGCATCGGCCTGTGGGACGTGAACCCGCTCAACCTCTTCCGCATCTCGTGGAAGAACGACGTCAAGTCGGGGTTGTTCGGTGACGTGAACGCGTTCGAGATCCCGAAGGCGATCACCGGCGTCGACGCCCGCATCATCGGCCTCGTCGGCAAGTACTTCCCCACGGGCGCGCACAAGGTCGGCGCGGCGTTCGGCTGTCTGGTGCCCCGGCTCATCACCGGCGGCTTCGACCCGACGTCCCAGAAGGCCGTGTGGCCCTCGACGGGCAACTACTGCCGTGGCGGCGCCTTCGACTGCGCGCTGCTGGGCACGACGGCGGTGGCGATCCTGCCCGAGGGCATGAGCCGCGAGCGCTTCGAGTGGCTCAAGCAGATCGGCGCCGAGGTGATCGCCACGCCCGGCACCGAGAGCAACGTGAAGGAGATCTACGACAAGTGCTGGGAGATCCGCCGCACGCGCCCGAACGACGTCATCTTCAACCAGTTCGAAGAGTTCGGGAACCCGTCGTGGCACTTCCACGTCACCGGCCCCGCGCTCGCCGAGGTCTTCGAGAAGGTGAAGTCGAAGAAGGGACGCCTGGCGGGCTACCTGTCGGCCACCGGCTCGGCAGGCACCATCGGCGCGGGCGACTACCTGAAGAAGAAGTACCCGGGCGTGCTCATCGGCGCGGTCGAGGCGCTGCAGTGCCCGACGCTGTACTCGAACGGCTTCGGTGAGCACCGCATCGAGGGCATCGGCGACAAGCACGTACCGTGGATCCACAACGTGCGTAACACCGACGCCGTCATCGCCATCGACGACGAAGACACGATGCGCATCCTGCGGCTCTTCAACGAGCCCGCGGGCCACGCGTATCTCCAGAAGCAGGGCGTGGCGGCCGACGTCCTCGAGAAGCTGCCGCTGCTGGGCATCTCGGGCATCTGCAACCTGCTCTCGGCCATGAAGCTCGCCCGCTACTACGAGCTGGGGAGCGACGATGTCCTGCTCACCGTCTTCACCGACTCCGAGGCGCTGTACTCGTCGCGGCTCGAGGAGCTGAAGGCCGAGCGCGGGGCGTACGGCGAGGTGGACGCGGCGCGCGATCTCGATCGCCGGCTGCACGGCGCGAAGACCGACTTCCTGCGCGAGCTCGGCTACCGAGACCGCAAGGCGCTCCACCACCTCAAGTACTTCACCTGGGTCGAGCAGCAGGGGAAGACGAGCGAGCAGCTGCGCGAGCTGTGGGATCCCGCGTTCTGGGACGCGCAGTACGACGAGGCGCGCGGCTGGGACACGCTGATCGACTCGTTCAACGCCCGCACCGGCGTGCTCGCGGCGATGTGAGGACCGGCGAATGGCGCACCTCGTCCCCTACCCGCTCGGCCGCCTCGCCTCGCGCCTGCTGACCGAGCTCGACGGCAAGGGCCCGGTGCTCGATCTGCCGCGCGCGAAGCTCGTGACCGGGCCGGGCGCGCGCGACTGGTCGACCACGCTGCACGGGCACCGGGTCGCCACGCCGCTGGGCCCCGCCGCCGGCCCCCACACCCAGCTCGCGCAGAACATCGTGCTCGCCTTCCTCGGCGGCTGCCGGATCTTCGAGCTGAAGACCGTGCAGATCATGGACGAGCTCGCCATTCCCCGCCCCTGCATCGACGTCCGCACGGTGGGGTTCAACGTCGAGTGGAGCCAGGAGCTCAAGCTCGAGCAGTCGCTCGAAGAGTACGTGAAGGCCTCGATGCTGCTCGAGGTGCTCGCGGCGAGCGGGAAGCTGGGCCTCACGCCGGGCTTCGAGCGCTTCGCCTTCGACCTGAGCGTCGGCTACGACCTGAAGGGCATTCAGCACGAGCGGGTGCAGGCGTTCCTGCACGGCATGCTGAACGCGAAGCCCACCATCGATCGGCTGCGCGGAGAGCTGCCGAAGCCCTGGCGCGACCTCGACTTCCAGACGCGCATCTCGGACACGTTGACGCTCTCGACCTTCCACGGCTGCCCGCCGGGCGAGATCGAGGGCATCACCCGCTACCTCATGGAAGCGGTGGGGCTGCACTGCGTCGTCAAGCTGAACCCGACGCTGAACGGCCCCAGCGAGGCGCGGCGCTTGTTCAACGAGGTGCTGGGCTACCGCTACCGCATCCCCGACAGCGCGTTCACGAACGATCCGACCTTCGAGCAGGCGGTGGAGCTGATCGGACGGCTCGAGCAGACGGCGAAGCAGACCGGCCGGGCCCTCGGCGTGAAGTTCTCGAACACGCTCGTGGTGGAGAACGAAGGCGACTTCCTGCCGAAGGCCGAGAGGTCGGCGTACCTGTCGGGCCAGCCGCTGCACGTGCTGGCGATGAGCCTGGTGGGGCAGTTCCGCGAGGTGTTCGGCGACCGCCTGCCCGTCTCGTTCTCGGCGGGCATCGACGCGAAGAACTTCGCTGACGCGGTGGCGCTGGGCCTGGGGCCGGTGACGGTGTGCACCGATCTGCTGCGGCCCGGCGGCTATGGTCGGCTCGCCTCGTACTTCCAGGAGCTGGGCGCCCGCATGGACGCGGTGGGCGCGAAGACGCTCGACGACTTCGTGCTGCGCGCGTACGGACAGGGCGGCGCCGACGTCAGCGCGGCGAGGCTGGCGAACACGCGCCACTACGTCGGCACGCTGACGCAGAACCCACGCTACGCCGCGGCCTCCAACGCGAAGGCCCCTCGCAAGGTGGGCTCGAAGCTGGTGCTGTTCGACTGCCTCACCTGCGACAAGTGCGTGCCCGTCTGCCCGAACCACGCGAACTTCACCTACACGCTGCCGCCGGTGACGTTGCCGGTGGTGACGCTGACCCGCGCGGCCGACGGCGGCTGGACGAAGCAGGCGAAGGCGCCCCTCGTCATCGCCGAGAAGCACCAGCTCGCGAACTACGCCGACTTCTGCAACGAGTGCGGCAACTGCGACGTCTTCTGCCCGGAGGACGGCGGCCCGTACGTGCTCAAGCCGCGCTTCTTCGGCAGCGAGGCCACCTGGGCGCGGGAGCCGAGGGGCGACGGGTTCTTCCTCGACAAGCAGGGCCTCGCGCGCGGGCGCTTCAACGGCCGGGAGTTCGAGCTCGAGGGCCAGCGCTTCCGCGGTCAGGGGTTCGATCTCGACGTGTCGAACCTCGAGGCGCCGAGCGGGACGGCCGACGCGGGCGTGGAGGTCGATCTCACCTACCTGCACATCCTCCGCTGGCTGCGCGACTCCATCTTGTCGGCGCCGATCAACTACGTGAACGCCTGACTCACTTCCGCGGCGAGTAGATGTCGTGGCGGAGGTCGCGCGGCAGGTTCCACCCCGACGGGTCGGGCCGCGACAGCTCGCCGAGGGCGACGTCGGTGATGACGAGCTCCGGGTCGGTGGACAGGTTCTTCAGCACGCCGTTCGGCCCCGCGAAGTGGCTCTCGCCGAAGTAGGGCTGGTTCCACGGCGCCTCGACGCCCTTGCGGTTCGAGCCGCCGATGAAGACGTTGTGGCGCGCGGCGTCGACCTGGAACTCGAGGTGCCACATGCGCTGGCTCTTCGCGCCGAAGGTGACGGCGGGGCTGAAGACCAGCTCGGCGCCGGCGTTGGCGAGCGACCACATCACGCCCTCGAAGTGCCGGTCGTAGCAGATGGCGACGCCGAGCCGGCCGAGCGACGTCTGCCACACGGGGAAGAACGGGTTCTTCGACACGTTCTTCGCGCCCAGCGCGTTCTGCCCGTCGGAGCGGTCGTAGTAGTGCCCCTCGAGGAACGAGCCCTGCTCGTTCTGCCCGTGGGGAATGTGCGTCTTCCGGTAGGTGCCCAGCACCTCGCCGGTCTCGTCGATGACGACGGCGGTGTTGAAGCGCTTGCCCGACGGATCGAGCTCGTAGATCGGCGCGATGATGATCATGCGCTGCGCCTTCGCCACCTCGCGCAGCGTCGTCACCGTCTTCCCGGAGCGCGCATCTTCGGCGAGCGCCGTCCACATCGGGTCGTGGCGGAGCGCGAAGTACGGCCCGGGGAAGAGCTCTCCGAAGCAGATGACCTGCACGCCCTGCGCCTTCGCCTTCGCCACCAGCGCGACGTGGTGGTCGACGTTGGCGCGGCGCACGTCCTCGAGGCGGCCGGCGAGCGAGGGCAGGTCCTCCGCGCGCGTGGGCATGTCGCGGTAGGCGTTGATGGTCTCGGTGAGCGCGGCGCGCACCAGGCGTGACGAGGTCATGGCCCCTCTTCTTCGGCGAGCGTGGTCAACACGTCGAGCAGCACGTTGACGCCGTCGGCGCACTGCTTCGGCGTGGAGAGCTCACGCGGGTTGTGGCTGATGCCGTCGTACTCGCCGGGCACGAAGATCATGCCGGCCGGGCAGAGCCGGGCGAGCTCCTGGCAGTCGTGCCCAGCGCCCGAGACGATGCGCTGCATCGAGAGCCCGCGCGCGCTGGCGGCGCCGGCGACCAGGTCCTGCACCTTCGTCGAGAACGCGATGTCGGGCGTGCGCGCGGTCTGCCGGTGCACGATCGTCACCTTCTCGTCGGCGGCGATCTGCTCGTACTCCTCGACGAGCTCGGCCTCGGCGCGCCGCAGCACCCCGTCGTCAGGGTGGCGAATGTCCACGGTGGCCACCACGCGGTTCGGCACCACGTTGACGAGGCCGGGGAAGAAGCGCGTGACGCCCATGGTGGCGCGCAGGTCGGCGCCGAAGCGGCCGCAGTTCACGAGGTCGCGCAGGAGCAGCTGGACGCGCGAGGCAGCGACGCCGGGATCCGCGCGCAGGCTCATCGGCGTGGTGCCCGCGTGGGCGCTGCGGCCGGTGATGATCAGCTCGTGCCAGCAGATGGCCTGCACGCCCGTCACCACGCCGAGGTCGATGTTCGCGGCGCGCAGCATGGGGCCCTGCTCGATGTGGCACTCGACGTAGGCGTGGGGCGCCGCGAGCCGCTCGTCCGCCGCGCCGAGGAAGCCGATGGCCTCGAGCTCGGCCTTCACCAGCTTGCCGTCGGCGTCGCTCAACCCCCACGCGCGCTCGAGGGGAATGCGGCCCACCGCCACGGCGCTGCCCAGCATGTCGGTGCCGAAGCGCGCTCCCTCCTCCTCGCTGAAGAAGGCCACCACGAGCGGCCGGCGCGTCGTCACCTTCGCGTCGTTCAGCGTCTTCACCACCTCGAGCGCGCCGAGCACGCCGAGGCAGCCGTCGAACCGGCCGGCGGTCGCCACCGAGTCGATGTGCGAGCCCGCCATGACCGGCTTCGCGCCGTCGTCCCGGCCCCGGCGG
Source organism: Myxococcaceae bacterium (assembly GCA_016793095.1). Taxonomy (GTDB): domain Bacteria; phylum Myxococcota; class Myxococcia; order Myxococcales; family Myxococcaceae; genus Xiheimicrobium. The sequence goes on from JAEUJQ010000021.1 coordinate 94,591, forward strand.
CGGCCGTAGACGTTGCCGATGCGATCGATCGTCACCTCGAGGCCGGCCGCCTTCATCTCGGCGACGACGTGGCGGCGGCCCTCACCGTCCTCCTTCGAGAACGCGAGCCGGCGGACCCCCTGCAGCCCGCTCAGCTCGTCGGTGTACGCGCCGAGGCGGCCGAGCGCGTCGAGGCTCGCCGTCAGCCTGGCGGAGTCGATGTTCATGGGAACGCCTCCATGCGACGCCACAGCTCGGGCGCCGCCTCTTTCGCCTTCGCGCGGATCTCTTCGAGATCGCCGGTGACGAGCCGCCCGTCGGCGACCACGCGCCGGCCGTTCACCAGCACCTGCCGGGGAGGCTCACCGGGGACCCCCGCGACCACATCGGCGACGAAGCCCGGCTTCACCTCGCCCAGCGACATCTTGAAGAGCGCGCTCGCGAGGCCCTGCCCCGCGCCGAGGCGCGCCTCGAGGGCCTTCTCGTCGTCGCCGTGAGCGCGCCCCAGCCGGCGGAGCGCCGCGGCCTCGTCGTCCATCTTCGCGGGCCAGCCGTCGGTGCCGAGCGCGACGTGCGCGCTGGCCCTGAGCGAGTGCGGGTAGCCGACGCGGTTGCCCTCGTTCGAGCGCGGGTTCTGCACGAGCCAGACGCCGGCCCCGTCGGCGCGCTCGACCTCGGCGGCGTCGAGGTGCACGCCGTGGGCGACCACGGAGCCGGGCGGCAACGCCTCGAGGTGCAGCAGGCGCTCGAGCGGGCCCTCGTAGCCGCGGCGGCGCGCGTCTTCGACGTCGGCGACGTCTTCAGCGACGTGAACGTGCATGGGCGCGGTGAGGCTCCAGGCGAGCTCGCCGGCCGCGCGGATCGTCTCGTCCGACACGGTGAAGGACGCGTGGAGCGCCACCATGCCCCGGACGAGGCTGCGCCGGTTGGCGTCGAGGAAGCGGCGGCACTCGGCGAGCCCGCGCTGGGCCTCCTCGGCGCCGCCGTTGCGCTCGGTGGCGCCGTAGCCGACGGCCAGGCGGATCCCGAGCGCCTGGGCCTCGTCGGCGATGACGTCGAGCGAGCCCTCGATGAACCGGGGCGACTCGTGGTGATCGACGAGCGTGGTGGTGCCCGACAGGAGCGCGTCGGCGATGGCGTAGCGCACCGAGGCCCTCAGCGACTTCTCGTCGAGCGCCCGATCGAGCCGCCACCAGATGCGCTCGAGGATCTGCACGAAGTTCTCGGGCGGCCGCGCGGGGGCTGGCAGACCCAGCGGCGCGAGCCCCGAGTAGAGGTGGGTGTGGGCGTTGACAGCGCCGGGCCGCAGCTGCACGCGCTCGTCCCACGCGCAGTCCACCCGCTGCTCAGGGCGCGTCACCGGGCCGGGCGTCACCAGCGCGAGGCGGCCGGCGTCGAGCTGGAACGAGGGGCCGAGGGCGCCACGATCGAGCACGATCATCGCCAGCGGCTCCGGTCGCCCTTGAGCTTGCCGACCGACAGCGCCTTCGCGGCGGGCGAGTCCTTCATCGGCAGGGTGGTGCGGCGCACGCCGTCGAAGGCCTCGAGCGCGCCCGCCACCGCCCCGGCCGTGGGCACGAGGCCGATCTCCCCGACGCCCTTGGCGCCGTACGGGCCCTCGGGCTCGTGCTCCTCGATGAGCCGCACCTCGACGTCCGGCATGTCGCGCGCGCGCAGCACCCCGAGGTCGCGCAGCTTCGCGGTCACGGGCATGCCGTTCTCACAGGGCAGCTCCTCGGTGAGCGCGTAGCCGAGGCCCATGTGCACGCTGCCCTCGACCTGGCCCTCGCAGAGCTTCGGGTTCACCACGCGGCCGACGTCGTGCGCGGCCACCACCTTCTCGATGCGACCGGTCGCGTCGAGCACCACCACCTGGGTCGCCCAGCCGTAGGCGGTGTGCGTCTTGATCTTCGGCACCTTCGCGCCGAGCGCGGTGGTGTCGGTGATGACGACGTCGCCTTCGTAGACACGCCCGGCGAGCTGCTCGAGGCCGAAGCCGAGGTCGAGGTCTGCCTTGAGCTTCTTCGCAGCGGCCACCACCGCGTTGCCGGCGAAGAGCGTCGCGCGCGAGCCCGTCGTCTGGCCGCACCCGAGCGCGAAGGTGCTGTCTACCTTCGGCTTGAAGAGCCGCGCCCTGAGCCCGGTGACCTCGGCGGCGAACTGCTGGCAGATGGTGAGCAGCCCCTGCCCCATCTCGGTGTAGCCGTTGTAGAGGGACACGGTGCCGTCCTGCTCGACGACGAGGCGGCACTTGCCCCACTCAGCCACGCCGTTGCCGATGCCCGAGTTCTTCACGCCGCAGCCGAGGCCCACCGCCTTGCCGGCGCGCTTCGCGTCGTAGAAGACGTCCTTCACGGCCTCGAGCGTGCGGCGGATGCCGACGGACTTCTCGAGGATCTGCCCGGTCGAGAACAGATCTCCGACGGCGAGCAGGTTGCGATCCCGCATCTCGTACGCGTCGAGCCCGCACTGCTTCGCGAGCAGGTCCATGCAGCCCTCGATGGCGAACGAGGCCTGGTTGGCGCCGAACCCGCGCATGGCGCCGCAGGGTGGGTTGTTGGTGTACGCGGCGACGGCTTCGACGTCGACGTGCGGCACCCTGTACGGCCCGCAGGAGTGGCCCGCCGCGCGCTCGAGCACCTTGCCGCCGACCGAGGCGTAGGCGCCGGAGTCTCCGAAGAGGCGCGCCTTCACCGCGGTCAGCCGGCCCCGGGCGTCGCAGCCCACCGCGTACTCGAGGCGAATCGGGTGCCGCTTCGGGTGCATGCGCACGGACTCGTCGCGCGTCAGCCGCACCCGCACCGGCTTCTTCGTGAGGAAGCAGAGCAGCGCCGCGTGCGCCTGAATCGACATGTCCTCCTTGCCGCCGAAGGCGCCGCCGTTGGGCACGAGCTCGACGGCGACCTGCTCAGGCTTCAGGGCGAGGAACGCCGACACCTGCCGCTGATCGTCGAAGATGCCCTGCCCCTGCGTGAACAGCTTGAGGCCGGTGGGGGTGGGCTCGGCGAACGCACACTCGGGCTCGAGGAAGAGGTGCTCGATGCGCTGCGTCTGGAACGTCTGGCGCACCACGTGGGCGCTGGTCGCGAGCGCGGCGTCGACGTCGTCACCGCGCTTGATGACGGAGCGGCTCAGCACGTTGTCGTGGGTCGGGTTCACCCGCGGCGCGCCGGCGGCCAGCGACTCGTCCACCGAGAGCACCGGGGTCAGCACCTCGTAGTCCACCTTGACGAGCGCGGCGGCTTGCCGGGCGATCGCCTCGTCATCGGCGGCGATGGCGGCGAGCACGTCGCCGACGCAGCGCACCTCTTCGCCCACGGCCACGAGACCCGGCCAGTCGGCGTAGAGCAGCCCGTACCAGCGCTGCCCCGGCACGTCGGCGGCGGTGGCCACGCAGCGCACGCCCGGGAGCGCCTTCGCGGCCGAGACGTCGAGGCCCTTCACCTTCGCGCGCGGGTGCGGCGAGAACACCACCGCGCCGTGGAGCATGCCGGGCCGGGTGAGGTCGGCCACGTAGGGTCGGTCTCCGAGCACGGTCTCGAGGCCCTGGTAGCGGGGCAGCGACGCGCCGACGCCGCCGGTCTCGAGCAGCTCGGGAATCGGCTCGCCCTGCTTCGCGCGCGCGTACTGCTCGACGGCGTCGATCACCTTCACGTAGCCGGTGCAGCGGCAGAGGTGGGCGTCGAGGGCGGTGGCGATCTCGTGGCGCGAGGGCTGGGGCGTCTTCTCGACGAGGTGCTTCGTCTTCAAGGCGATGCCGGGGATGCAGAAGCCGCACTGAATGCCGGCGGTCGAGACGAACGAGCGCGCGAGCAGGTCGCGGTCGGACGGCGCGACGCCCTCGAGCGTGACGATGCGCTTGCCGTCGCACTTCTCGGCAGCGATGGCGCAGGTCGTCTTCGCCTGCCCGTCGATGAGCGCGAGGCAGCACCCGCACTGGCCCTGAGGAGCGCAGCCGTCCTTCAGGGAGTGCAGGCCGCAGCGCTCGCGGAGCGTCTCGAGCAGCGTCTCGCCGGAGCGCACATCGAGCGTCCGCGGGACGCCGTTCACCGTGAGGTTGATGGTCGGCATGGCGCAGGGACGCTACTCCGATTCGCTGAGCGATTCCGTCACTGCGTCGCGGGCTGCTGCCGATCAAGCACGCCTTCATGCCGTCGAGCCCACCCGGCCGCGGGAACGGCGGGCGGGCGCATCACTCACCGCGGGGTCGGACGGCGCGACGGCGGCCTTCGCGTCCTTTCCCGCGTCCTTCTTCGGGGGATCCGCCGCGAACAGGACGCGCGCCGGGAAGCTGTCGTCGAGGCCCATGGTCGTGGGAGGGCGATCGACGCCGAGCGCGAGTACGAGTCAGTACATGCGCTCCTGGCTCGCGTTACTCGTCCTCGTCCTCGGTGGCTGCTCCCAGGGTGCTTCGGAGTGCTCGGCGTGCCCCGATGACTGTGAGAACGGCCGCTGTCGGCCGGGCGGAGCTGGTGGAGGAACGAACGGAGTGTCCGCGGGTGGCTCAGCAAGTGCGTCCGGTGGCACGGCTGGTTCGTCTGCGGGTGGCGCGGGTGGTGGCGCGACTGCTGGTGGCGCGGGCGGCGGGGTCGGGACGGCTGGTGGCGCGAGCGACGGTGGCGCGAGCGGTGGTGGCGCGACGGCTGGTGGCGCGGGCGGTGGTGGCGCGACGGCTGGTGGCGCGAGCGGCGGTGGCGCGACGGCTGGTGGCGCGAGCGGCGGTGGCGCGACGGCTGGTGGCGCGACGGCTGGTGGCGCGAGCGGCGGCGGCGCGACGGCTGGTGGCGCGAGCGGCGGTGGCGCGACGGCTGGTGGCGCGACGGCTGGTGGCGCGACGGCTGGTGGCGCGACGGCTGGTGGCGCGACGGGGGGTGGCGCGAGCGGTGGGGCAACGGCTGGTGGCGCGACGGCAGGTGGCACAGGCAGCATGGACGCCGGCATCACGTGCGGCTCGTACGCGTTCGGACCAGCGAGGACCTGGCCGCTGCCCGCGGGGCTGCCACCAAGCGCAGTCTCGGCGCCCGTGTTCGAGGAGGGCTTGACGGGCTGGCGCTTCTGTTCACCGATGGAGAGTCGGCCCGGCTACTTCCACGCCGACCTCACCGGCGACGGCCGCCTCGACATGGTCATCTTCTCGCTCTGCGAGGACCCGACGATCGGCTCGACGCGGTGGCTCGGCTACCCGACGAACGCGAACGGCTACGGACCGCCGGTGTACGTGTCGCTCCCAGCTGGCTTCGGGACGTACGCCTTCCAGAGAGCGCCTGGCGGCACACCGCTCTGCGGCGCGCCGAACTCGCCCGCGTACCTCGTGCTCGACATGACCGGAGATGGCTTGAGCGATCTCCTCCTCTACTCGCAGTGCAATGTCTCGGGGTGGCGGCTCTACCCTGGGTCAGCGTCGGGCTTCGGGGCGCCCATCACGTGGGGGCTGCCGAGCGATGGCTCGCTCTTGAACTTCTCGGCCGGCCTCGCGGAAACGGGCGAGTACTGCGGGAGCAACCAGCTCATCATCTACCGCTACTCCGCCGCCGACATGAACGGTGACGGGCGCATCGACCTCGTCGCCACCCGCGCGTGCACTGACATGACGGTGGGCACCACGAAGTGGTTCGTCTACCTGAACACCGGGTCTGGCTTCGCCGCGCCGGTGCCGTGGACGTTGCCTGCGGGCTTCTCGACGAACGCGTTCTCGTGGTTCGGCAGCGGCGGCATCACCTGCAGCGGCGGCCAGGACGTGCCGGCCTTCGGCGTGTTCGACCTCGACGGCGACCGCCGGAGCGACCTCGTGCTCTTCGACACCTGCGACAACAGCGCTGGCGTTCAGTCGTGGCGGGTCTACCCGGGCACCGGCGCGGGCTTCGGCATGCCGTACTCGAAGTCCTGGCCCGCGGGGTACCTCGACGGAGCCTTCGCGCGCGGCTACGGAGGCCCGCTCTCGTGCGTCTCCGGCCCCGGCTTCCCCAACTACTCGCTGTTCGACTTCGACGGCGTCGGCGGCCTCGACCTGATCGTCACCGACACCTGCCAGGACGCCACGGTGGGCACCTCACGCTGGCTCGTGCACCGGAGCGCCCGCATGGGCTTCGCGGCAGCGCAGGACGTCGCGCTCCCGGCGGACGCGGGCGTGATGACCTCGCTGTCCGCGCCCATTCAGTCGTGCCCGGGCGGCTGGCCGCACCTGCTCTTCGACTTCACCGGCGATGGGCGGCCCGATGTCGTGCACAACGACTCGTGCAGCGACTCGTCCATCGGGCGGACGCGGTGGCTGTTGTACGAAAACGGCTGCGTGCCGTGATGCTCAGCGGGTGAGCTGTACCGGGATCGTCTGATCGACGCAGTCGAAACAGCTCCCGGTGAACGTCGCGGAGAACACGCCGTTGAACGTGTTCGGGCCCGCGAAGCGGCCGCTAAGGAAATACCGCTCCGTGCACGTGCCCGAGTAGACGAGGCCCGCATCGATCGACCCCGACGGGCAAGTTGTGAACGGACCCCGAATGAGACGTGAGGGGCCTGGCGACCAGGTGAACTGCGGAAGGATCGACACGGTTCCACCAGCTGGCGAAAAGCTGAACTCGGAGATGCTCAGGTTCACCAGCGCAAATCCCGGGATAATCTCTGCGCACATGTAGTTGATGGAGCCGCCGTCAATCCGCCACGCGCCGGCGATGTTGCACGCGCCGCCGTCGCACGCCTCATCGACCTGGTTGTTGCAGTTGTCGTCGATGGAGTTCCCGCACGTCTCGCTCGCCGCCGGCACCACCTGCCCCACGCACGTCGGGCTGAACATGCCGCCCGAGCAGAACCGGTTGCCGCCCCGGCACGGCCCCACGCCCTGGGTCCCCACCGGCCCGGTGTAGCAGGCCTGGCTGATGGCCCCGCCGTCCGGGTGCTCGTCGGTCGCGCCGTTGCAGTTGTCGTCGATGGCGTTGCAGGACTCGACGCCCGGCAACACCTCCCCGGGGCATGTGACGCCGTACATGCCGCCCGCGCACGTCTGCGTTCCATCGCGGCAACGCCCGACGTTCCGCGTGCTGCCCGAGCCGGTGTAGCAGGCGCGCGTGAGCGGCCCGCCGTCGGGCCCCTCGTCGCTCGTCATGTCGCAGTCGTCGTCGAGCGAGTTGCACAGCTCACTGCCGGGGACGATTTCACCGGGGCACGCGGCGCCGTACGAGCCGCTCGCGCACGTCTGCACGCCGTCACGGCACACGCCGATGTTCCGGGTCGTCAGCGCCCCTGTGTAGCAGGTGCGGGAGAGCGCTCCGCCATCGGCCTGCTCGTCGGTCGCGCCGTTGCAGTTGTCGTCCACGTTGTTGCAGGTCTCTGGCGACGCCATGCCCGGCACGCAGATGGTCATGCCGCCGTCGAGCAGGCACGCGTTCACCATGCGCGCGCAAGCGCCCACGCCGCACGAGAGCTGCCCCACCCCGTCGTCCACCGTGCCGTTGCAATCGTCGTCGACGCCGTTGCAGAGCTCCATCGAGCCGGTGCCCGGTGTGCAGGTGCCGACGCCGCCGTCCACGCACGCCGCCGCGAGCCGCCGGCACGGGCCGATGCCGCAGGCGAGGTCGGGCAGGTCGTCCACCTGGCCGTTGCAGTCGTCGTCGATTCCATTGCACGTCTCGGGCAGCGGGTTCGTGGGCATGCACGAGGTGAAGCCGCCGTCGCCGCCCGGCAGGCAGATGCGCACGCCCGTGCAGCCGAACACCGTGCACGCCTGCACCACGCCCTCGTCCACCGAGCCGTTGCAGTTGTCGTCGAGCCCGTTGCACTGCTCGGGCATCGAGTTGACGGGAATGCACGCGGTGAACGAGCCGCCGTCGACGCCCGAGTTCGGCACGCACGCGCGCGCGCCCGCGCAGCCGTTGATGCTGCACAGCTCGGACACGTTCTCGTCCGACATGCCGTTGCAGTCGTCGTCGAGGCCGTTGCAGCGCTCCATCGACGGGCGCACGCCGCCGTCGCACGCGCCCCACACCGAGTTCGCGCAGAAGCGCACCCCCGGCCGGCACACGCCCATCGACGCGCCGCACGGCTGCATGCCGCCGTTCACGCACTCGGGCGGGTTGTACTCGTCGCCATCGTCCGCGCTCGTGCAGCCCGGGTCGTCGGGGAAGTCCGTCAGCCCGTCCAGGTCGTTGTCCTGCCCGTCGCCGCACACCTTCGCCGGGTCGGGGATGAGGCGCAGGCTCCTCAAGCCCGCGTCGGCGTCGTCGCTCACCACCTCGAGCCGGCCCTCGGCCGTGCTCAAGCTGCGCGCGTAGGCGATGGAGACGGGCACCGACGCGTCGGGGATGAGCGACAGGGGCAGCATCGGCGGCGTCAGCGAGAAGTCGGGGCTGCCCGTGGGGCTCACGCCGATGGCGGTGATGTGCAGCGTCGCCTGGCCCACGCTGCGCAGCGTCGCGGTGCGGTTCACGAGCGGCGCGGTCACCGGCGCGAACACCAGCGGGTCGGGCTCGAAGGCGAGCGCGGGCGCGATGGGGCCTCCGGTGAGCGGCACGAGCGTCGAGGGCGCGTCGGCGTCGTCGGTCTCGATGCGCACCGAGCCGGTGTCGCGGCCCGCGCCGCGCGGCGAGAACGTCACCTGAATCGGCACCACCGCCCCCGCCGGCACCGTCGACGGCACGTCGGACAGCGTGAAGTCGCCGCTGCTGCCGCTCTCGAGCGTGACGGCCGTGATGCGCAGCTCGGAGCGCCCGGTGTTCTCGATCTCGAGCGGCAGCGTCTTCGACGAGAACTCCGTCACCGGCCCGAAGTCGAGCGCCGGCGTGTTCAGCTTGAAGAAGCCCCGCGTCTCGACGACGGCGGCCCTGCCGCAGTTGCAGCTCCACACCGTGGCAGCGAGGAGGGCGACGACCAGGAGTTGGCGCATGAGGTCCTTGCGGGAGGATGACACAGCCCGCGCTCTCCGGGCACATCGCGCAGCCGAGCGCACAGCATCCCACCCGATGCGCGCTGTCTGGGCTGACGCTGTCCAGGCCGGGGCCCAGCCGCGTTGCCATGGGTTCGGCATCGACGACGAAGCGATCGCGCACGGTGTCGAGGTCAGCCGTGCGGCACAACACCGAGGTGTGCCAGTGGGGCTCGCGTACGGGCGGCATCTGCACGGCCTCCTGCGACGTCGGCGCCATGTGCGCCATATGGGCCAACAGCGACCAGGCCGCCCCCCGAGCGGGCGAGCGATCGCCACCATGCCTGCTTCACCTGGTGCGTGGGGTGGAGCTCGCCGCTTCGACTGCCGACCCGTGTCCCGACTCGTGTCCCGTCGCGCCCGAAGCGCCGCTGCGCTACACGCGGCGGCATGGCGCTCCCCATCACCCTGGCAGGCCACCTCGTCGGCCCCGGACGGTCGCTCTTCGTCATCGCCGGCCCCGACGTCATCGAGTCGGCAGACCACGCGCTTCGCCACGCCCGACGTCTGAAGGAGCTCACGTCGAAGCTCGGCGTGCCCTTCGCCTTCAAGTGCAGCTACGACAAGGCCAACCGCACCAGCATCAGCTCGTTCCGCGGGCCCGGGCTCGTCGAGGGGCTGAAGGTGCTGGCGCAGGTGAAGCGCGAGGTGCAGGTCCCGATTCTCACCGACGTGCACGACGTCTCGCAGGTCGCGGCGGTGGCCGAGGTGGCCGACGTCATCCAGGTGCCCGCGTTCCTCTGCCGGCAGACCGACCTCGTGGTGGCGGTCGCGAAGTCGGGGCGCGGCGTCAACCTCAAGAAGGGCCAGTTCGTCGCCCCGAAGGACATCGCCCACAGCGCGCGGAAGGCCTTCGACGCCGGCAACCCGAACGTGCTGGTGACGGAGCGCGGCGCGACGTTCGGCTACAACAACCTCGTCGTCGACATGCGCGGCTTCGCGGTGATGCGCGAGGCCGGGCTCGCGACCTGCTTCGACGCGACGCACTCGGTGCAGCTCCCCAGCGCCGGCAACGGAGAGACGGCTGGTGAGCGCAAGTTCGTCGGCCTGCTCGCTCGCTCGGCGGCGGCCGCGGGCATCGACGCGCTCTTCACCGAGGTGCACGAGGATCCCGACCAGGCGCCGTGCGACGGGCCATGCAGCCTGACCTTCGAGCTGTTCGAGCAGACGCTGAGAGACGTGCTCGCGATTCGGCGCGCGCTGGGGCACCAGCCGTGACGCCCGGAGAGCGCGCTCGCGGCATTCGCCTGGTGGTGTTCGACGTCGATGGCGTGCTGACGGACGGTGGGCTCTGGTACGGCCCCGATGGCGAGCTGATGAAGCGCTTCGACGTGAAGGACGGCCACGCCATGGTGCTGGCGCGCCTCACGGGCCTGCCGGTCGCCATCCTCACCGCGCGCACGTCGAAGATCGTCGAGACGCGCGCGACCGAGCTCAAGGTCGCGAAGGTGTTCCAGGGCCGGCGCGAGAAGGGGCCTGCGCTGCTCGAGCTGTGCGCCGAGCTGGGCGTCCCTCCGTCGGAGACCGCCTACATGGGCGACGACGTGAACGACCTGCCGGCGATGCAGCCATGCGGGCTCTCAGCGTGCCCGAGCGACGCGGCCCACGAGGTGCGCGAGGCGGTGCACTACGTCGCGAAGGCGCCGGGCGGGCGCGGCGCCGCGCGGGAGTTCATCGAGCTCATCCTGCGGGCGACCGGCCGGTGGGAGCGGGCGCTCGCGCACATGCTGAAGCCGGCTGGCTGACGCTCGGTCGTGCCCCGTGGACGCGCCCCCGGCGCAGGTGCGAGTTCGTCGTTCGTGCTCGCGAAGCTCCCCTCAGCGAGAGACTGGTCGAGCAGAGCTGGTGCGTGCCGAGGTTGAGCCAGCGCCCGTCAGCGATGCGCGCACAACGAGCAGCCCGGACGCTCTAACGCCCGCTCGGGTCGGTCCCCTGGAGCGGCTCGACGGTCAACCCGATTGGCGCGCCTCTCGTGCGGCCGAGCTCAGCGCCAGCAGGCGTTGGTGCACGCGCCGTTGCAGTCGCCGTTGAGGCACTCGTTGTCGTTCATGCACGACTGGCCGTTCGGCTTCTGCGCCACGCAGCTCTGCATGCCCGTGCCCGGGCAGTACGTGAGGTTCGTG
>JAEUJQ010000034.1 GCA_016793095.1 Myxococcaceae bacterium
CGGCCGAGCCGCCTGCCGCCGAGCCGCCTGCCGCCGAGCCGCCTGCCGCCGAGCCGCCTGCCGCCGAGCCGCCTGCCGCCGAGCCGCCTGCCGCCGAGCCGCCCGCCGCCGAGCCGCCCGCCGCCGAGCCGCCCGCCGCCGAGCCGCCCGCCGCCGAGCCGCCCGCGGCGGAGCCACCTGCGGTGTTGGGCACGCAGGAGCCTGCGCTGCAGACGTTCCCGCTGAGGCAGCCGATGCACACGACGCCACCCGTTCCACACGCCTGGTTCGTCGTGCCGGCGACACAGAGGCCCGTCGTGTCACAGCAGCCGCTCGCGCAGGTCATCGGCCCGCACGCGACGGACCCACCGCCCGTTCCACCACCCGCCGAGCCACCACCCATCGGGCTCGCGCACACCCCCGTCTGGCAGATTCGGCCAGGCCCGCAGACGACGCACGCCGAGCCACCGATGCCGCACGCCGTGCGCGTGGTGCCACCCTGGCAGACGCCGTTCATGTCGCAGCAACCCGCCGCGCAGTTCTGTGGGTTGCAGCCGCTCGCCGTACCGCCGCCGGTGCCGCCCGCCGCAGCTCCGCCGGCGTCACCGCCACCCGCTCCACCATCGAAGAGGAAGAAGCCGCCGCCGCTGCCCCCGCTCCCGGCATCGAAGAGCGGCGTCTGGCAGGTGCCGGCGCTGCACACCTGACCCGGGCCGCAGTCGCTGCTCGTCATGCAGCGCGTGGGCTGTCTGCCGCCGCACGCCTGGGTGAAGGAGAAGACGACGACGGCACTGCACGCGGCGACGAAGTGGGAGAGGCGCATCGGCTCGGCGTTCTGCTGCAAAACCGCCGGACGAATCAACTGTCGCGACCGCGTTTCATCGGGGTTCTCAGGCGCTGAGAACGCCCGGCTTGCTCACCGCTTCGACTGGTTCAGCTTGACGAGCATCTGGTGCAGGCGCGCGTCGATCACGCGCTCGACCTCGTCGTTGCTGACGCGCTTCGAGGGACCCGCGAACACCGCGCCAGCCGCCGCGACCACCGCCATCGTCACCACTGCGAAGAGCTTCTTCATGTGCGTCACCTCGTGTGAAGGGAAGATGCGCACATGGTAGGAGCGTTGGCGGGGTGATCAATTTTTCGGCTACAGGGCGCCACGTCGCGCGACGTGATCAGGAGTGCAGGTGATCAGCGCGGCGCGGTGGCTCTCAGGCGTGGCAGTGGGGGCCGTGGTGCTGGTCGTGATGCTCGCCTTCATCGCGCGTGGCGGCTGGAGCGTCTTCGGGGTGGTCGCGCTGCTCCTCGCTGTCTGGGGCGCGAGGCGGGTGGAGGCTCGTACCCCGCTGACCGCCATCGTGCTGCTGGGAGCGCTGGTGCGGGTCGCGTGGATCGTGGCGGTTCCGACGGAGCCGGGGAGCGACTTCGCGGCGTACCACGCGTTCGCGGTGCGCGCCGTGGAGGGGCAGCTGAACGAGCGGCTCTACGCACCCCTCGTGCTCCACCAGGTCGGCTACCCTCAGTTCCTCTCAGGCGCCTACCTGGTGTTCGGCGCTGCGCCGGCGGTGGGGCGCTGGCTCAACGTCGCCCTCGCGATGTGGCTCATCGCGGCTGTGTTCCGACTGGGAACGCGCCTGTCAGGGAGGCGCGCGGGCGTGTTCGCTGCGCTGGCGATTGCCCTGTGGCCGGATCATGTCGCCTACAGCTCCCTGCTGGCCAGCGAGCTGCTGTTCACTCCGCTCGTGTGGGTCGGCCTCGAGCGGGCTCTGACGAAGCGCTCCGGTCGGGCCCTCGGGGCGGGCCTTTTGATCGGAGCGGCCATCGCGGTCCGCTCGCCCGGCGTACTCGCACTGCTGGTGGCGCTCGGGCTCCTGGTGGCCCTGCGCCGGTATCGGGCCGCGCTCGCGCTCGTCGTCGGGGCGTCGCTGGCGCTGGGCGGAAGCCTGGCGCTGCGCCGGCTCACTGGAGACACGTTCGCCCGTGGTTCGCTCGCCTATTCGGCGCTCATGGGGAGCAACGCTGCGACCCAGGGCGCCTGGAACCAGCATGACTACGAGGCGTACCTCCGCAACCGGTTCGTGGCGGGGGCGCGGGTCGCGGACGACGAGGCGTGGGCTCTCGTGCGGCTGCGCTGGGCCGAGGCAGGCGTCACGGAGCTGGTGCTCGGCAAAGTGGCGCGCCAGTGGGGGCAGGGGGACAGCGGAGTGCGGTTCGCGCTGCGAAATGCTCTGAAGGCCCCTGGCGAGGCGATGGCAGCGCTTGCTCAGGCGTGGCTGGTCGGCGTCGTCACCCTCGCGTGGTGGGCCCTGTGGCGTGTCCGTCCGGTGGTGCGCTGGGGGCTCGCACCGCTGACCCTCGCGTGGCTCGCGCACCTCGTGCTCGAGGCCAACCCCCGCTACGCGCTGCCGTGGCTGGTGGGCGCGGCGCTCGTCGCAGCGTGCGGGTGGCGGACGCTCAGCGCCTGGCGCCCTTCTTCACCTGCTTCGCCTCGATGATCAGCCGGCCCTCCTGATCGTCCGACGTGTCGTCGAGCAGCGTGAAGAAGAGCTGCGCCGCGTCCCGCACGACGAGCGGCTTGTTCAGCTCCGCGACGAGCAGGCCCTGAGTGGGGTGTCCGACGACGCAGCGGGTGACGATCGCACCGCCGGCCCGCAGGCGCGCGGGGGTCGAGACCGATTGCCGCACCGTCACCTCGTACCAGGCCTTCGGGTCGAGCCCGCTCAACGTCACCCTCGACTCCGGCGCCACGGTGAGCGCCAGAGGTGGCTTGAACGTCTTCGGCTTGCCCCTCGACTCCACCGTGAGCGTGCGTGGCTTCGTCTCCTCGGGCCTCGTCACCCCGGCGAGAGTGGACGTCGGCACCCGGAACACGAACAGCCGGTTCGCGCCCTTGATCTGCTGGGGGCTGGTGGGGAGCGGGCCTGGCGCCGCGCCCGCCGCGTTGACGACGTAGTAGCCCCAGCCGAGCTCAGGGCCGCGGCTCAGCGTCACCCGGTACGTCAGCTTCTCGTCGAGCGGCAGCTTGAGGGCCCCCGCCTTCGACAGATCGACCCGGTGCCTGGCCGCGTCGAGCTCGAAGGTGCTCACGGGCCAGGAGACGGCGTCGGGGACTGGCGGAGGCAGAGGGGGCTCCTCCTTCTTCGGCAGCGGCGGCGGGTCGGGCTGCTTCGGCGGTGGGGGCGGCGGGGGCCGCTCGAGCACGGCGTCGATCACGAGGTGCTGGCCGCGCTTGAGCGGCACGTCGTTCGACCAGACCTTGTAGCCCTCGGCGAACACCTCGACGCGGTACAGGCCCTTCGACAACGAGCGCAGTTGCAGCGGGGTCTTCTCCTCGACCGCCCGCCCGTTGACCCGCACGGTCGCGCCAGCAGGAAGCGAGACGACCTCGAGCGTGCTGCGCGACATGCGCACGGCGAGGAACACCGCGGCGAAGCCCACCAGGGCCGCGGCCAGCGCCAGGATGATCGCCCGCACCCACGGCACCGGCGCCGCCCGCACCGCCTGACTCGACGGGCCCCGTTCGGGCCTCGACGGCCGCGGTGGCTGCATGGAGTCAGGCACCCGGAGCGGCTTCGTCGGCGCGTCATCGCCCCCAGCCGGTGAGGCGGGCGCGGGCTGCAGCTCGGCGCGAACGCTCTCGAGGTCCACCATCTCGGTGGGCACCTCCTCCTCGGGATCCTCGCCGGGAGGCGGCTTCGACTCGGGCTCGGGCTCGGGCACCGGCGCGCCGCGTCGCCAGCGCTGGGCCTTCTCCGAGAACTCACGCGGCAACTGCACCGGCCGCCCCAGCTTCACGAGCTCCGACTCGAAGAGCAGCGAGAGAAAGTGCGAGAGCTCGGTCGGGGTGAAGTCGGGGTGGTGGACCGCGAGGTAGCGCGTCAGATCCTGCTGGAAGGCCTCGGCGCTGGGGTACCGCTCCGACGCCTCGAGGGCCATCGCCTTGAGGACGATCGCCTCGAGCGCCTTGGGGATGGCGGGCGCGAGCTCGGTCGGTCGCGCGAACTGCCCACGCACGATCTTCGTCAGCACCTCCATCATGCGGCCCTGGAAGGGCAGCTGCCCCGTGAGCAGCTCGTACAGCACGATGCCCGAGGCGAAGACGTCGGTGCGGGCGTCGAGGTCTTTCCCGCGGGCCTGCTCCGGCGCGAAGTAGGCGTACTTGCCCTTCACCGCGTTCGACGTGGTGTCTTCCCGCCCCGCGTTGCGCGCGCGCGCGATGCCGAAGTCCACCAGCTTGATCTGCCCCTCGTAGCTGACCAGCACGTTCTGCGGGGAGACGTCCCGGTGCACGATGTGCAGCGGTCGGCCCTGCTCGTCGAGGCGGGTGTGCGCGTAGTGCAGGCCCTTCAGCATCTCGGCCGTCACGTACGCGGCGAGCTCGGCGGGCATCGTGAGCAGGCCCATCGCCCGCATCCGCTTGACGACCTTCGACAGGGGCTGGCCGTCCACCAGCTCCATCGCGAGGTACCAGTCGCCGTCCACGTCTCCGAAGTCGAAGACCTGGGCGATGTTGCCGTGCGACAGGCCCATCACGATGCGCGCCTCGTTCGTGAACATCGCGATGAAGGCGCGGTTCGCGGCGTAGTGCGGCAGGATCTTCTTGATCACCACCGGCTTCACGACGCCTGGCGCGGGCGAGAAGCGCGCGCGGAAGATCTCGGCCATGCCTCCGGCCGCGATGCGCTCGATGAGCTCGTACTTTCCGAACTGCATGTCCGACGACGGTGGCAAGACGGACGCGCACCGTATTCCCGCGAGGGGCGTGAGTCGACAAGCAACCCGGCGCCTTCGGCGAGGCACAGGGGCACCGAATCGGTATGATCCCCCGGTGCTCCGCGCCCTGGTCTTCGCCTCGCTCATCGCCTCTGCGCCCGCGTTGGCCGCGCCGGTCGTCCTGCTGTTCCCCGCGGTCGGCACCACCACCCAGGTCACCCTGTCCGGGCGCGTGCTGAAGAACGGCCCCGGGCCCGGCAGCTCGTCGCTGTCGAAGAACCTGCGCCGGCTGACGACGAGCAACTGGGAAGGCGCCGAGGTGGACGTGCGCTTCCAGGGGCAGCAGGCGGTGGTGAAGAGCGGCCACGACGGCAACTTCGAGGCGACCTTCACGGCGGCGAAGACCGGGTTCCCGACCGGGCTGTGGACCGCCGAGGCTGGCGTGAAGGGCGCCGAGCCCGGGCGCGCCACGGTGGACGTGATGGCGCCCGATGCTCCCTTCTTCGTCATCAGCGACTTCGACGACACGCTGGCGGTGTCGAACGTGCTCGAGCGCGGCAAGTTCGTCGAGAACGTGCTGGTGAAGGACGAGCTGACCCAGCCGGTCGTGGAGGGAATGGCAGGGTTCTATGCGTGCCTCCGCGACAAGCCGTCGAAGCCGGTCTTCGCCCTCGTGAGCGGCTCCCCCGTGCAGTACGTCGCGCGGGTGTCGCGCTTCCTGCAGAGACACGACTTCCCCGTGTTCGGCCTCTACCTGCGAGACCTGGGGCCCTCGACGCTGAGCGACTACAAGCAGCCCGTGATCCGCGCGCTGCTCAAGGCGCTGCCCGGGCCGGTGGTGCTGGTGGGTGACTCGGGCGAGAAGGACCCCGAGGTCTACGCCCAGCTCCGCGCCGAGTTCCCCGAGCGGGTGAAGGCGATCTTCATCCGCGACGCGGGGCGGACTGCAGACGCCGCGCGTTTCACCGGCATGACGCTCTTCGGCCAGCCGCACGAGGCCGCGCAGGTCGCCGCCACCCAGGGCCTGCTCGAGCCGAAGTGCGCCCGGTCCCTGTTCCCGCACGATGGAGGTACGCCGTGAGACCCGTCGTCGTCGCCCTGCTGGTCCTGTCCGGCGCCGCCTGCCGCTCGTCATCGACGGTCGACGCCGGGCCGAAGAAGCCGCCGGCGCCCCGGCTCGAGCCGCTCGAGCAGGTGAAGGGCGCCCGGGTGCCCACCGACGCCTCCATCGCAGACGAGCGCGACGCCATCTTCCAGATCGTGCCCCTCGACGTCGTCGGGCCGTCGCCGCCCGAGCAGGCCGTGCGCCTCGAGCTCGACGGCGAGAAGGTCACCTCGAACGGTGCGCCCTTCGATCTGAAGAGCGTCAAGCAGGACGACGACGTGCTGCTGGTGCCGGTGGGCGAGACGTTTCTCGTGCAGGTCGCCCCGGTGCTGGCGGCGCTCGACGACGTCGGCGCCGACGCGTTCCTGATGCACCCCGACAAGCCCATCGCCTGGCCCATCGATCTGCGCGACGAGGGCGCGTTCCAGTCGTGGATCGACGACCCCGAGCCGGGAAAGGTGCGCGTCATTCAGCGCGCCGATGGCTTCGAGGTGCAGACGAACCTCGGCAAGCTCCAGGGGCAGGATCCCAACGGGCCCACCGTGCCGGTGCGGGGCGGGCAGCTCGATCTGAAGACGCTCTCGCGGGGGATCGAGAAGGTCGCCCTGCACTTCAAGACGAAGGAGCTCTGCTTCGTGCCCTCGTTCGGCACCGAGCTGGCGCAGGTGAGCCGGGCGGTCGCGACCAACTGGAAGGCCGCTGACACTGCGTGGTTTCCGGTCGCCTGCCTCGTCTACCCCCGCCCGAGGACGAAGGCGCCGTGACGACGCCGGCCCCGCGGCAGCCCCGGGCGCTCCACCTGCTGGCCGGGCTCGCCCTGGGCATCGTCTGCGCCCTTCTCGTGAAGGCGCTGATCTGGCTGCTGCCGCTGATGATGTTCGTGGGTGACTGAGTCACTCCCACCGGCAGCGATAGGTCACGCCCTCGGCGTCGAGCGCGACCACGTCGATGGTGCAGCCGCGCGCGCCGATCGCCGTCAGCGTCGCCTGCAGCACGCCCTGGTTCACGTAGGGCACCAGGGTCTCGTTCAGCCACAGCTCGTAGTCCGAAGGCCCGTGGGCCGTGACGCGATCCTCCATGTAGTTGTTGGAGGTGCGGAACGAGCGGCTGACCCGGCTGAAGGCCCGCCGGGGCCCGATGATGCGCAGCGTGGCCATCAGCGCGCCTCCGATGATCGTCTGCGCGTACTGGTCCATGAACGCCTGACCCAGGAGGAAGTCGGCGCGCTCGGGCGACTCCGTGGGGAAGAGCGCCCGCGCGGCGATCCGCGAGATGCTGCGCCAGGTCTCGGCAGGGTAGGCGGGCTGCAGCTTGCCGGGGTTGAGCCCCGCGGCGCGCACCTGCTCCAGGGCGCCAGGCTTCTTCGCGGCCAGCAGCCGCACACACGACTCGAACACGCTCGAGAACACCACCCGCTCGGACAGCGGGACACCCATCAGATGCCCTCGGGGCCCACGCAGACCGGCGTCGGCGAGCTGCGCTCCGTGCGGCAGATGTACCCCTCGCGGCAGTCCAGGCTCGAGCGGCAGCTGCGCAGGCACCCCGGTGAGTCACGGCCGACGGCGTCGTCGACGCACACGCTCCCCGCGGGGCAGGCGGCGCCACCGAGCACGCAGCCGAGCGCGCAGTAGCCCCCCGGCGTGAAGTCGCGGTTGAGGCACAGCCCCGAGCCACAGTCCTTCGCGGTCGTACAGGCGTCGCCAATGGTGGCGCCGCACCCGGCGAGACCCAGCAGCCCGACCAGCGTCACGATTCGGAGCATCATCACGCGCCACCATGCTGCCGGTCGGTGCGCAGGGCAACTTCCGATGCCGGGCATCTTTTCGCCGACCCGCGGTTGAGGGAGAACGAACGCATGTTGCTTCAGCTCCTGCTCGCCGCCACCCCGTTCCCGCCACCTGCTCCGACCGCGCTCGAGAACTGCGCCCGCGCCGCCTGCACCAGCGCTGACGACGTGCGCGTCTGCAAGTGCCTCGCCCCCTCGGCCCAGGCCCTCGATCTGATCGTGGTCGATCGCCCCGGGGAGCGCCGGGTGATGTGGGCCACGACGAGCCACCTCGGCGAGGTGACCGACTTCCGCGTGCACCGGGCCGAGCTCGACGCCGACGGCGCAGAGGAGCTGCTCGTCGCCAGCGTGATGAGCGAGTCGGCTGGCATGGCGATCCGCTCCTGGTCCGTGTCGATCGTCGATGGGAAGGAAGACGTCGCCGTTCACTTCGTGGCCCACGACTTCGGCGTGGACGCGCTCAAGGCAACGACGCTGCTCGTCACCGAGTGGACGTGGCAGGACCTCGAGAAGGACAAGGCGCTCTTCTTCGTGGGTCGCGAGTACGGGTACCGCGCGGGCGCGCTCGTGCCCACGAAAGCGCCCGTGCTGCGGCGGCGGTACACCCCCGACTTCGAGAAGGAGCGGCTGGCGGCGCTCGAGAGGTCGCCCGACCGCACGCTGCCGGGCCGGCAGTTCCTCGCCCATGCCTCGACGACGAAGGGCGCCGACGAGCCCCCCAGAGCGCACCGCCTCGGTACCATCAAAGCAGTCACCCGCGACGAGCCTGAGTACGGCGTGCACGCAGAGGACGCTCAGGGCCTGCTGATCGGCTTCTCGTCCGATGGAGACGAGGGGCCCGTGCTGCGCCTGGGCGAGCTGAAGAGCAAGCGCCTGTTCCCGCTGCGCTACTGGCCGAAGGACCTCGAGACGCTGCTCCTCGGCCACCACGTGCTGATGGGGTTGAACGAGACCGAGCCGACCGGGGTCGTCTTCGTCCAGTGATCGTCTGGCTCACTTCGTCTGCAGGGCGTCTTTCCCGAACGCGAGCCTGGCGATCCACGGGGGCTGCGGCAGCGCCTTCAGGGTCAGCAGATCATCCAGCATCGTCGCCGCCGCTGGAGAGAGGTTCGAGAAGTGCACGCCCACGCGGCCGGGCACGGCCTTCGTCTGATCAGGCTCGATCACCCAGATGATCTGCCCGTGCGCGGCGAGCTGCCCGGTGGTGAGCCGCATCTGCACCAGCGCCGGCATGCCGACGCGGATGTGAGCGGGCAGGGTGCCGCCTTCCACGTCCAGCCCCATGCCCCCGCGTGACAGATCGCGGATGCGGTAGACGGGCGAGTCGGCGCGGTTCTCGGTCGCGCGCACGTGCAGCGGCACCCGGGCCGCGCGTCGGCGCTTGTCGGCCGTCGTCGCCTCGAAGATGCGCTTCAAGACCGCGTCGAGGCCCTGCCGGTTGCGCGGCGGCTCATAGCGGATGTGCAGGACGTACTTGCCGGGCGACGTCTCGGTCACCGTCTGCACGGTCCCGTTGACCTCGACGCTTTCTTTGACGCCCACGCTCTTCAGCTCGAAGACGAACTTCGTGCCGACCGGAACCGTCCGCTTCGCTTCGATGCGCACCCCGCCGCGGCCGACGCTCTTGGTCAGCTCGCCCAGCAGCGTCTCGGGGGTCTTGTACCCGACTTTGAGGCGGATCGGCCCGCCGGACGGTGGTGACACAGGGTGGGGGCCTACTTCACCTCAAGGCCGTGCACACGCCGTCATTTCGGCGTCGCCAGGCGATCCCGCCCAACGCTCACCCGCCCCTACGATTCGCTACAGGCTGGATCATCGTTTCTTGACCGCACTCGCAACGGCCCGTAATTTCGCCGGCGAAGTGGCAAGAAGTGGTAACTGGCGGATCAGAATCCCATTCATCGCGCAGTGAGTGGCATGAAGGGGTCGTCGCCGAGCAAGGCGGGCCGAGCGTGTTCCGGGGCGTCTACGAGCATCAGATCGACGCGAAGGGGCGAACGAGCTTCCCGGCGAAGCTGCGCGAGGTGCTCGTCGGCCAGTACGACGAGCGGCTGATCGTCACCACGTCGCTCGACGCCTGCCTCCACTGCTACCCGGTGAAGGAGTGGGAGCAGCTCGAGGCCGCCCTCGCCCGGCGCAACCCGATGGAGCCCGGCGTGAAGTCGCTGCTGCGGCTCTACGTCGCGCCCGCGCAAGAGGTGCAGCTCGACAAGCTGGGCCGGGTGCTGGTGCCACCGACGCTCCGGTCGCACGCGCACCTCGACAAGGACGTCATCTGGGCCGGCATGGTGAAGGTGATCGAGCTCTGGTCGAGGGCCGGCTGGGAGGCTGCCCAGGCCGAGGCTCGCACCACCGCCGACTCCGCCGACGTGATGCGGGTGCTGACCGAGCTGAGGCAGGGCTGACTTTCTCGAATGGGACTGAACGAGGGGAACGAACGATGAGCGAGCTGGCGACGATGGACGTGATGCGGACCTCCCTGGCCGGCAGCGCCAAGCCGGTCGCCCGCCCGAAGGCGATGACGATGGTGATCGACGGCGAGATCGGCCGCCATGAGATGTCGGAGATCGGCGAGATGCTCGCGCGCCTGTCGATGGACGGCGTCACCGACCTGGTGATGGACCTGCAGGGCGTCACGCACCTCGACTATCGCGGCGTGCCTTCCCTCGTGCGGCGCGCCGAGGTGTTCCGCAAGCTGGGCGGCGACATCAAGATCGCCGGCCTGTCGTCCTACCTCTTCACCATCTTCCAGGCGGCCGGCGCCCACGGCGCCTTCGACTTCTTCGCCGACGTGTCCGATGCGCAGCGGGCGTTCCGCGACGCGGTGATGGTGCAGGGCTGACGTGTCGTTCACGCACCTCACCGTCTTGAAGGACGAGGTGGTGCGGCTGTTCTCGCAGAGGGGCGCTCAGGTGATCGTCGACGGTACGCTCGGAGGTGGAGGTCACAGCGAGGCGCTCCTCGAGGCGGGTTGCTCCGTCATCGGGGTGGACCGTGATCCCCACGCGCTCGAGGCGGCCACCGCGCGGCTGGCGCGCTTCGGGTCGCGGTTCCGTGCGGTGAAGGGCGAGTTCGGTCAGGTGGGCGCGCTCATCGACGCGCCGGTGGGGGGCCTGGTGCTCGACCTCGGCGTCTCGTCGCCCCAGCTCGACACGCCGGCGCGCGGCTTCAGCTTCCAGCACGACGGGCCGCTCGACATGCGCATGGGCGACGAGGGCGAGACCGCCGCCGACCTGATCGCCCGCCTGCCCGAGGCCGAGCTGGCCGACGTCATCTACCAGCTCGGCGAGGAGCGCTTCTCACGGCCCATCGCCCGCGAGCTCAAGGCGGCCCAGCCCAGGACGACGGCCGCAGCGGTCGACGCCATCAAGCGCGCCGTGCCCCGCCGCGCGTGGCCGAAGGACGTGCACGTCGCCACCCGCACCTTCCAGGCGCTGCGCATCGCGGTGAACCACGAGCTCGAGCAGCTCGACGCCGCGCTATCGGCCCTGCCCACGCTGCTCGCCCCCGGTGGCGTGGCCGCCATCATCAGCTTCCACTCCCTCGAAGACCGGGCCGTGAAGCAGGCGTTCAAGCGCCTCTGCGGCGAGGTGGACGACGCGCCGAAGGGCCTGCCCATCCCAAGCCGCGCCGTCGCCACCTTCGAGCCGCTCACCAGGAAGCCCATCGTCGCCACCGACGCCGAGGTGGCCCACAACCCCCGCGCCCGCAGCGCGAAGCTGCGCGCGGTCCAGAAGCTCGGAGCGCAGCCATGAGCGTCGTGATCGAAGCCCGCAACCGGGGCGGCCTGCCGCTCTCGGTGATCCTCGGTGAGATCCTGCCCGCGGCGCTGGCCGTGTCGCTCCTCGCGCTCGTCGGCATCATCCACGTCACCTCGCGGGTCCTGGTCGTCTCGCAGGGCTACGAGCTGTCGCGCCTCGACACCCACAGCACCGAGCTGATGCGTGAGAACGATCGCCTGAAGCTCGAGCTCGCCACCTTGAAGGGGCCCTCGAAGCTCGAGGCGGTGGCGCGCGCGAAGCTGGGCATGGTGACGCCGTCGGCGGCGCAGGTCTTCCACGTCAAGAAGTGAAGCGAGCGTTCATGCGCGACTTGAAGAACCACCAGCCGCAGGTCGAGGCCCCCACGAGGTGGATGCGCGTGCGCGTGTCGCTGGTGGGCTTCGTCTTCGTCGCGCTGCTGGGCGGCATGTTCGCGCGCGCCGTGAACCTGCAGATCCACCAGCGCGAGCGCCTGCAGGGCATGGCGCAGGACCAGTACCTGCGCGAGCTCGAGATCCCCGCGCGCCGCGGTGACATCTTCGATCGCCGCGGCACGCCGCTCGCGCAGAGCGTCGACGTGGACTCCATCTGGGTCGATCCCTCGATGCTCACCGACGCGCGCGACGTCGCGAAGAAGCTCTCGAAGGCGCTCCAGGTCGATCAGAAGGACCTGCTCGAGCGCTTCGCGAAGGGCCGCCGCTTCGCGTGGGTGAAGCGCCAGGTGACGCAGACCGAGGTCGAGAAGGTGAAGGCGCTCGGCCTGTCCGGCTTCGGGTTCACCAAGGAGCCGCGCCGCTTCTACCCGCAGCGCGAGCTCGCCGCGCACGTGATCGGGTTGGTCGGCACCGACTCCCATGGCCTCGACGGCCTCGAGCTGTCCTTCGAGGACGAGCTGTCGGGAGACAAGGCCCGCCGCGCCTCGGTGCGTGACGCGAAGGGCCGCAAGGTGCTCACCGACGGCGTCGAAGACCCGCTGTCTCGTCAGGGGGCATCGGTGACGCTCACGCTCGATCGCCACCTCCAGTACGTCACCGAGAAGGCGCTGCTCAAGGCCGTGGAGGACGCGAAGGCGGTGGCGGGCATGGCGGTGGTGCTCGACCCGAAGACCGGCGAGCTGCTCGCCGTCGCCAACGCGCCGCGCTTCAACCCGAACGCCCCCCAGGGCGTCACCGCCGACGCTCTCCGCAACCGGTCCGTCACCGACGCGTTCGAGCCCGGCTCCACCTTCAAGGCCTTCGTGATCGCCCGCGCGCTCGAGGACAAGGTGATCGCCGAGAACACGACGTTCCACTGCGAGAACGGCAACTGGGCGGTGGGGCGGCACGTGGTGCATGACACCCACCCCTGGGGCGCGCTCGACACCCGCGGCATCCTGCAGGTGTCGTCGAACATCTGCGCCGCGAAGGTGGGGCAGAAGCTGGGCCGCGAGACGCTCGTGGACACCTGGCAGCGCTTCGGCTTCGCGGAGCGCGTGGGCCTCGGGCTGCCAGGGGAGGCGAAGGGCGTCGTCCCCTTCCCGCGCGCCGAGATCGCGCTGGCGACGCAGAGCTTCGGCCAGGGCCTCACCGCCTCGCCGCTGCAGGTGGCCGCCGCCTACGGCGCGCTCGCGAACAAGGGTGTCTTGATGAAGCCGTACGTGGTGGCGAAGGTGGTCGACGCCGACGGGCTGGTGCTGCTCGAGAACCGGCCGACCGAGGTGCGCCGCGTCGTCTCCCCGAAGACCGCCGGCACCGTCGTCGCGATGCTCGAGAGCGTGGTGGAGAAGGGCGGCACCGCGCCCAGGGCGCGCATGGACGCGTACCGAGTGGCCGGCAAGACAGGCACCGCGCAGAAGGTGGACCCGGTGGCGAAGGGGTACTCCGACAAGCGCTTCTCGAGCTTCGTCGGCATGGTCCCCGCGGAGGACCCCCGCGTCGTCATCGCCGTCTTCATCGACGAGCCGAAGACGGACGTCTACGGCGGCCTCGTCGCCGCCCCCGCGTTCAAGGAGATCGCCGAGGTCGCCATGCCCCACCTGGCGGTGCCACCCTCGCGCGCGATCCCCGTCACCTCCGAGCCCGTCGTGCAGCGGCCCGAGCTGCCCCAGCGCCCCGAGAAGTCCGCCGTCGTCGCCGCCATCGAGCGCCTCGACGCCGTCACCGAGGCGCCCGCCGCCGGCGCCGTTCGCGTGCCCGATCTCACCGGGCAGAGCGGCCGCACCGCCGTCGCGCAGGCCCTCACCGTGGCTCTGGAGCCTCGCCTCGTCGGCTCCGGGCGGGTCGTCGCCCAGTCCCCCGCGCCGGGAAGCCTCGTCGAGAAGGGCGCCCGCATCACCCTGGAGCTGGCAGGCAACTTGCCCTCTGTCACCCGTTGAAGGCCCGGACTCCGCGGCCAGAAGGACACGCGATGAAGCTCACCGAAGTGCTGGCGGGAGTCGCAACCGAGCCGGTCGCCTCGTCGAAGGCGAAGGTCGAGGTGTCCGGCCTCTCGACGGACTCCCGCGAGGTGAAGGCGGGCGATCTCTTCATCGCCGTGCCCGGGACGACCGCTGACGGCACGCAGTTCGTCCGCGCGGCCGTCGAGAAGGGGGCGGTCGCGGTGCTCTCGGAGAAGCCCGTGCCCGGCGTGCAGGTGCCCCTCTTCATCACCCCCTCGTCCCGAAAGGCCGTCGCCCTGGTCGCGGGCAACTTCTTCGGGAACCCGGCGCGTGAGCTCTCGCTGCTCGGCGTCACGGGCACCAACGGCAAGACGACGACCGCCTGGCTGCTCGAGAGCATCATGACGGCGGGCGGCTCGGTGTGCGGCCTCTTCGGCACCATCGAGGTGCGGTTCCAGGGGCGCCGGCGCGACCCGACCCACACCACGCCAGACCCGATCCAGCTGCACCGCACCTTCCGCGAGATGCTCGACGCGGGCGTGGACACGGTGGTGATGGAGGTCTCGAGCCACGCGCTGTCGCAGGACCGGGTGCACGGCCTCACCTTCCGCGCGGCGGGCTTCACCAACCTCTCGCGCGATCACCTCGACTTCCACAAGGACATGGAGGCCTACTTCCAGGCGAAGCGGCGCCTCTTCACCGAGAACCTCTCGCCCGGCGGCGTGGCGGTGGTGAACGGCGACGACACGTACACCAACCGCATCTACAGCGAGCTGCGCGGCCAGAAGCGCATGGCGTGGAAGTTCTCGGCGAAGGGCAACGGCGAGGTGAGCTGCGGGGCCGTCGAGCTCACGACCAGCGGCATCAAGGCGACCCTCAAGACGCCGGCTGGCGACATTCCGATCAAGAGCCAGCTCGTCGGCGCCCACAACCTCGACAACATCCTCACCGCGGCGGGCATCGCGCTGGCCGCCGGGGCCTCCCGGCGCGACGTGCAGGACGGCGTCGAGCGCGTCACCCGCGTGCCCGGCCGCATGGAGCGCCTCTCGGCGCGCGGCGTCACCGTGCTGGTGGACTACGCGCACACCGACGACGCCCTGACGCGCGCCATCGACTCCGCGCGCCACGTCACGAAGGGCAAGCTCCTCGTCGTCTTCGGCTGCGGCGGCGATCGCGACTCCGGCAAACGCCCGCTGATGGGCGAGGCGGCGGCGATGGCCGATCTGCCCATCGTCACGTCCGACAACCCCCGCGGCGAGGACCCCGACGACATCATCAGCGAGATCCTGCCCGGCCTCGAGAAGGGCGGGCTGCGTCGCATGAGCGCCGCGAAGGCCCGCACCGGCGAGAAGGGCTACCTCGTCGAGGCCGATCGGCGGGCGGCCATCAGCACGGCC
The DNA here is from genome assembly GCA_016793095.1 of Myxococcaceae bacterium. Taxonomy (GTDB): domain Bacteria; phylum Myxococcota; class Myxococcia; order Myxococcales; family Myxococcaceae; genus Xiheimicrobium. The sequence goes on from JAEUJQ010000034.1 coordinate 15,095, forward strand.
ATCTCGCTCGCGAAGGAGAACGACACGGTGCTGATCGCCGGCAAGGGCCATGAGGCGTACCAGGAACAGAACGGCGTGAAGTCGCCGTTCGACGATCTCGAGGAGGCGCGCAAGGCCCTGGGCTGACCGCGAACCGACGATGGCTGTCCGCTTCTCCGACTCTCAGGTGTGCAACGCGACCGGCGCCAGGAAGACGCGCGCGGGCGGACGGGCCTCGTTCGACGCCGTGTGCACCGACAGCCGGCAGCTCGTGAAGGGCTGCCTCTTCGTCGCGCTCAAAGGAGAGACGTTCGACGCCCACGACTACCTCGCGCAGGCCGTCGACGCCGGCGCCGCGGGCGTCATCGTCGAGGCCGGTCGCACCGCCGCGCTCGCCGGGAAGGACGTCACCGTCTTCGAGGTGAAGGACACACTCCACGCCCTCGGTCGCCTCGGGCGCGCCCACCGCGATCGCTTCAGCTTCCCCATCGGCGCGGTCACCGGCTCGAACGGCAAGACGACGACGAAGGAGCTGATCGCCTCGATCCTGCAGACGCGCGGCCCCGCGCTGAAGACGCACGGCAACCTGAACAACGAGGTGGGCGTGCCGCTCACGCTGTTCGGCCTCGAGCCGCGACAGGTCGCGGCGATCATCGAGCTGGGCATGAACCACCCCGGAGAGATCGGCCGGCTGACGGACATCGCCCGGCCCGACGCGGGCCTGATCACCGTCGTCCAGCCCGCGCACCTCGAGGGCGTCGGGTCGATCGAGGGCGTGGCGCTCGCGAAGGGAGAGCTCTTCGAGGGCCTCGCCCCCCGCGCGACCGCGGTCGTCAACCTGGACGATCACCGCGTGGCCGCACAGGCGAAGCGCGCGAAGGGGCCGACGCTCTCGTGGGGCCGCGCTGACGCCGCTGACGTGCGCCTGGTGTCGGTCTCGACGCAGGGCCGCGACGGACTGGCGCTCACCATCTCGGCGCGTGGGCAGACGGTGCCCGTGGCGCTCCGCCTCGTCGGCGACCACAACGCGATGAACGCGACCGGAGCCTTCGCGATGGGCCTCGCGCTCGGCTACTCCATCGAGGAGTGCGTGCGCGGGCTCGAGTCGGCGCAGGCCCACGCGCGCCGCCTGCAGCTCCTCGACGCGCCCAACCACGTGACGGTGGTGGACGACTGCTACAACGCAAACCCCGCCTCGATGGAGGCCGCCCTCGAGACCCTGGCCACGCTCGCCTCGTCAGGCCGACCGGTGGCGGTGCTGGGCGACATGCTCGAGCTGGGCAGTGAGGAAGCCGCGGCGCACGCGAAGATGGGCGTCACCGCGAGCGATCGTGCGCGGCTGGTCGCCTTCTTCGGGCCCCGCATGGCGGCCGCGTGGGAGCAGGCGAGGAAGAAGCTGGGGACCGCCGCCCGGCACTTCACCGACGTGGGCGAGCTCAACGCGTGGCTCGCCGCCGAGCTGAAGTCCGGCGACGTCGTGCTGGTGAAGGGGAGCCGCGGCATGAAGCTCGAGCGCGTGGTCGACGCCCTCACTGGCCGGCCCTCGGCGGGAGGCCACTGACCGATGCTCTACTTCCTCTACGAGTGGCTGAAGGACCAGGACGCCGCCCGGTACCTGAACTTCCTGCGCTACCCCACGTTCCGCATCGTCGCGGGCTTCGTCGCCTCGCTGCTCGTCGGCATGCTGATCGGCCCGAGGCTCATCGAGCGCCTGCGCCGCGCGCAGTACGGCGTGTCGAACGTGCGCGAAGACACGCCCGAGTCGCACCAGAAGAAGAAGGGCACTCCCACCCTGGGCGGCACGCTCATTCTCATCGCCGTCTTCGTCGCCACGATCCTCTTCGCCGACCTGCGCAGCCGCGTCGTGCTCGTCGCGCTGCTGATGACGGCCGGCTACGGCTTCACCGGCTTCCTCGACGACTACCTCAAGCTGTCGAAGCGCAACTCGAAGGGCCTCGCGGGCCGCTACAAGCTCGTGCTGCAGACCGCGTTCTACCTGGTCGGCGTGTTCGGGCTGCTCTGCGACTGGAGCGGGGGCGCGCCGAAGCTGCTCATCGACACGACGCTCACGGTGCCCTTCATCCCCACGCGGTACGCGAACCCCGACCTCGGCTGGCTGTACGTCTTCTTCGGGTGGTTCGTCGTGGTGGGGACGTCGAACGCGGTGAACATGACCGATGGCCTCGACGGGCTGGCGATCGCGCCGACGATGATCTCGGCGTTCGTCTTCGTAGTGCTCTGCTACGTGGCAGGCACGACGGTGGAGATCGCCGACGTCGCCACGGTGAACGGCGTGCGCCAGCTGGTCGGCGTTCCGGTGCACCAGTACCTGGGCATCACCAGGGTCGACGGCGGCGCCGAGCTGGCGGTGTTCTGCGCCGCGATCATGGGCGCTGGCATCAGCTTCCTCTGGTTCAACGCCTTCCCCGCGAGCGTCTTCATGGGTGACGTCGGCTCGCTCGCGCTCGGTGGGGCGCTCGGCGCGGTGGCCATGCTGTCGAAGAACGAGATCGTCTCGGCGATCATCCACGGCGTGTTCCTCGCCGAGATCCTCTCGGTGATGATCCAGGTCACCAGCTTCAAGCTGCGCGGCAAGCGCGTGTTCCTGATGGCGCCGCTGCACCACCACTTCGAGAAGGCCGGCATGTCGGAGACGAAGATCGTCATCCGCTTCTGGATCGTCTCGGTCCTCCTCGCGGGCGTCGCGCTGGCGACGCTCAAGCTGCGGTGACGCCATGCCGATGACCGATCTCACCGGGAAGCGCTTCGTCGTCGTGGGCCTGGGCAAGAGCGGCCTGGCGGCGTCGTCGCTGCTGCTCAACCGCGGCGCCTCGGTGCTGGCGCTCGACGAGAACCCGAACGCGAGCGCGCCGTTCGACTCCGACCGCTTCGCCCTCTCGAGGGGCGTCTTCCCGTCCCGCTTCTGGGAAGGCGCTGAAGCGGTCGTGGTGAGCCCGGGCGTGCCCCTGTCGAAGCCCGAGCTGGTCGCGGCGAGGGACGCCGGCGCGCAGCTGTACGGCGAGATCGAACTCGCCTGGCGCACCCGGCCGGCCGCCGCGGGGCCGATGCTGGGCGTCACCGGCACCAACGGGAAGAGCACCACCACCGCGCTGCTCGGTGAGCTGATGACGCGGCAAGAGCCGAACACCTTCGTCGGCGGGAACCTCGGCACCGCGCTCACCCGGGCGTACGAGCACCCTTCCCGCGCGCCGTACGCGATGCACGTCGTCGAGCTCTCGTCCTTCCAGCTCGAGGGGCTCGTCGAGGCGTCGTTCCTGGGCTCGGCGATCCTGAACCTCACCCCCGACCACCTCGACCGCTACCCCTCGCAGGACGCGTACGGGCTGGCGAAGGCGCGCATCTTCGCGACCCAGCCGCCGAGCGGCTTCGCGGTCGTCAACGCCGACGATCACCACGTCGTGAAGCTCGCGCGCGCCGCGAAGGTGCCGGTCTACGGCTTCACCACCGACGCGCTGCGCACCAACGCCGGCTTCGCCGGACAGGCCGTGGGCGGCGGCTCGAAGTTCATCTTCACCTTCGGTGACAAGCCCGTCTTCCACCTGCGCAACCGGGCGCTGCGGGGCAAACACAACCTCGAGAACGCGATGGCTGCGGCCCTGCTGGCGCACCTCGCCGGCGCGACGGCCGAGACGATCCAGGCGGGCCTCGACGGCTTCCCCGGGCTGCCGCACCGCATGGAGTTCGTCCGCGAGCTCGACGGCGTCGAGTGGCTCAACGACTCCAAGGCCACCAACGTGGACTCCTCGCTCGTCGCGCTCAACGCGCTGCCAGGCCGCGTGTGGCTGATCGCTGGAGGGAAGGGCAAGGGCGCGCCCTACGAGCCGCTGGTGGGGGCCGCGAAGGGCAAGGTGCTCGGCGTGCTCACCATCGGCAAAGACGCGCCCGCCATCACCGCCGCCTTCAAGGGCTTCGCCGTGCACGGGTGCGAGACGATCGACGTCGCGGTGAAGCGGGCGCGCGAGCTCGCGAAGCCGGGAGACATCGTGCTGCTCTCGCCCGCCTGCGCCTCGTACGACCAGTTCAACCACTTCGAGCACCGCGGCGACGCCTTCAAGTCGCTGGTGAGGAGCCTGTGACGATGAACGACTCTCGCAGGGCGACGCTCTCGTACGACCCGGTGCTGCTGGTGGCCATCTTCGGCCTCGTCGGCTTCGGCCTGGTGATGGTGTACTCGTCGAGCGCGATCACCGCGCAGGACAAGCTGGGTGACGGCTTCTTCTTCCTGAAGCGGCAGGCCTTCGCCGCGGCGCTGGGCCTGGGCGCGATGGCGGTGGCCATGAAGCTCGGCTACCGGCGCATGGCGCGGCTCGCGTACCCGCTCCTCATCCTCGCGGTGCTGTTGCTGATCGTGGTGCTGATCCCCGGGCTGGGCACGAAGGTGGGCGGCGCCAAGCGGTGGATCCGGTTCCCCGGCGTGTCCATTCAGCCCGCCGAGATCGCCAAGGTGGCCTGGGTGATCTACCTCTCGTACTCGCTCGCGAAGAAGCGCGAGAAGGTGCAGCACTTCTCCATCGGCTTCCTGCCGCACCTCGGCCTCGCCGGCGTGCTGGTGGTGCTGTGCATGCTCGAGCCCGACTTCGGCAGCTCGGTGGCGCTCCTGTTCCTGATGTTCGTGATGCTCTTCGCGGCCGGAGCGAAGCTGTCGTGGCTCGTCGGCTCGGTGCTGCTCGCGATCCCCTTCGCGTACACCGCCATCGCCACCAGCGAGTACCGCATGAAGCGCATCACCGCGTTCCTCGACCCGTGGGCGAACCGGCAGGGCTCGGGCTACCAGGTGGCCGAGTCGCTCATGTCCATCGGCTCGGGCGGCATGACGGGCCTGGGCCTGGGCGACGGGCGGCAGAAGCTCTTCTTCCTGCCCGAGGCGCACACCGACTTCATCTTCGCCATCATCGGCGAGGAGCTGGGCCTGCTGGGCGTGGCTGCGCTCATCGCGCTCTACGGCGTCGTCATCTGGCGCGGGGTGCGCGCGTCGCTCTCGGCCACCGAGCCGTTCGGCACCTACCTGGGCCTGGGCCTCACGACGCTCATCGGCTTCCAGGCGGTGGTGAACATGTCGGTGGCGATGGGGCTCGTGCCCACCAAGGGCCTGACGCTGCCCTTCATCTCCTACGGCGGCAGCTCGCTCATCATGCTGATGGGGGCGGCGGGCCTGCTCCTGTCGATCAGCGGCGCGGCCGACGGCGGCAAGCGGCGCGTCAAGGCCGTCAAGGTGTCGAAGGCCGAGCTGCCGGTGGGCGGCGCGGAGGCCCCCGCGTGAGGGTGTTGATCGCCGGCGGTGGTACGGGCGGGCACCTCTTCCCCGGCATCGCGCTGGCCGAGGAGGTCGTCACGCGCCACCCGAAGAACGACGTCGTCTTCGTCGGGACGACCCGGGGGCTCGAGGCGCGGGTGGTGCCGCAGAACGGCTTCGTCTTCGAGGCGATCACCTCGCGCGGGCTCAAGGGCATGGGCTTCGTGAAGCTCGTGCTGGGGCTGCTCACGCTGCCGCTCTCGTTCATCGAGGCCCTGTCGCTGGTGCGCAAGTACAAGCCGGACGTGGTGGTCGGCGTCGGCGGCTACTCGTCGGGGCCGGTGGTGATGGCGGCGTGGCTCCTGGGCGTGCCCACCGCGGTGCAGGAGCAGAACGCGCTGCCCGGCCTCACCAACAAGATCCTCGGGAAGTTCGTGAAGGCGGTGTTCCTCTCGTTCGACGAGACGACGCGCTTCTTCGGGCGAGGCAAGACCCACGTCCTGGGCAACCCGATCCGCCGCGCGCTGCTCGACAACTTCCTCAAGCCGTCGGTCGCGCACGAGAAGTTCACCGTGCTGGTGTTCGGCGGCTCGCTCGGCGCCCGCGGGCTCAACACGCGCGTCGTCGAGGCGCTCGGGCAGCTCGCCAGCGAGAAGGGCTCGCTGCGCCTCGTGCACCAGACGGGGAAGAACGACCTCGAGGTCGTGAAGCAGGGCTACGACGGCAAGGGCTTCGACGCCGAGGTGCGCGAGTTCATCGACGACATGAGCGCGGCGTACCTGGCCTGCGATCTCGTCGTCTGCCGCGCTGGCGCCACCACCATCGCCGAGCTCACCACCTGCAAGAAGGCGTCGATCCTCGTGCCGTTCCCGTTCGCGACCGACGATCACCAGGCAGTCAACGCGAAGGCCCTGGTGGACGCGGGCGCCGCGCTCATGTTCCGCGAGGCCGATCTGACCGGCGAGAAGCTGGCCGGCGCGATCCTCGAGCTCAAGCGCGACCCGGCGCGCCTCGAGAAGATGCAGAAGGCGGCGGGCCTGCTGGGGCGACCCGAGGCGGCCCGTGAGATCGCCGACGTGCTCCAGCAGCTGTGCCTCACGAAGTGGGGCGCCCTCACCGGCCAGAAACGCGACGGCGAGCCGCTGCGCCCGAAGACGGAGAAGAAGTCATGACGGTTCAATCGCCCCTCGGCAGCCGCTTCAAGTCGCGCCACGCCGCGCGCGTGCACTTCGTCGGCATCGGCGGCATCGGCATGTCGGGCATCGCCGAGGTGCTGCTGAACCTCGGCTACCAGGTCTCGGGCAGCGACCTGAAGGAGTCGGACGTCACCCGGCGCCTCGTCTCGCTCGGCGCGCGCGTGGGCTTCGGCCACCGCGAAGAGAACCTGTCGAGCTGCGACGTCGTCGTCATCTCGTCGGCGGTGAAGAAGGACAACCCCGAGGTCGTCGCCGCGAAGCGCCGGAAGATCCCCGTCATTCCCCGCGCCGAGATGCTCGCCGAGCTCATGCGCCTCAAGTACTCGGTCGCCATCGCCGGCTCGCACGGGAAGACCACCACCACCTCGATGGTGGCGCAGGTGCTGAACGCCGCGGGGCTCGATCCCACGGCCGTCGTCGGCGGCAAGGTGAACGTCCTGGGCTCGAACGCCAAGCTCGGGAAGAGCGAGCTCATGGTCGTGGAGGCCGACGAGTCCGACGGCAGCTTCCTCAAGCTCCACCCCTCGATCGCGGTCGTCACCAACATCGATCCCGAGCACATGGATCACTACAAGAACCTCGACGCGCTGAAGGCGGCCTTCGTCGAGTTCTGCAATCGCGTGCCGTTCTACGGGCTGTCGGTGCTCTGCCTCGACCACCCCAACGTGCAGGCGCTGCTGCCGAACCTCGACAAGCGCTACGTCACCTACGGCTCGAGCCACGCGGCGGACTACCGGCTCGAGGGCATCACCCTCGACGGGTTCTCGACGCGGTTCCACGCGTTCCGGCGCGATCACGATCTCGGCGAGTTCTCGGTGCGCATGGTCGGCGCGCACAACGCGATGAACGCCCTCGCGGTGATCGCGGTCGCCGAAGAGCTCGACGTGCCGCACGACGTCGTGCGCCAGGCCCTCGCGGACTTCGGCGGGGTGCAGCGACGCTTCACGGTGAAGGGCGAGGCGAAGGGCGTCACCGTGGTGGACGACTACGGGCACCACCCGGCCGAGGTGAAGGCCACGCTCGCGGGCGCCCGGCGTGCGTTCGGCCGCCGCATCGTCGTCGCGTTCCAGCCGCACCGGTACACACGCACGCACGACCTCTTCGAGGACTTCTGCAGCGCCTTCAATGACGCCGACGCCGTGTTCCTCACCTCGGTCTACGCCGCGGGCGAAGAGCCCATCGTGGGCGCCACGTCAGATCGGCTGGTCGAGGCGATCCGCTCGCACGGCCACCCTGACGTCACCTTCGTCGAGAAGCGCGCCGATCTCGTGAGCGCGCTGAAGCCGCGCCTGCAGAGCGGCGACATCGTCATCACCCTCGGCGCGGGTGACATCACCAACACCGGGCCCGAGCTGCTCTCGGCCCTGTCAGCGGACGAGGGCCGGTGAACGCCGTGGCCGTCATCCGCCCGCGCAGCCTGGCCGAGTGGCTCGAGCGCGAGGTGGGCGCCGAGGTGAAGCGCGACGAGCCGCTCGCGCCGTGGTGCACCGTGCGGGTCGGCGGGTCGGCAGCGCTGCTCCTGCGGCCGCGCACCCCACAGACGCTGGTGACCGCGCTCGGGCTCGCCCGCGACGAGGGGGCGCCCGTGTCGATCCTCGGGCTCGGCGCCAACACCCTGGTGGGCGATCTCGGCGTGCCCGGCCTCACCGTCAAGCTGCCCGCGTCCACCTTCGGCGAGGAGGTCGCCCTCGACGAGGCGGGCGGGACGTTCACCTTGAGCGCCGGCGCCTCGATCGCCCGGCTGGTGACGCTCATGAAGCAGTACCAGCTGGTGGGCGCCGAGTTCCTCGCGGGCGTGCCCGGCACCATCGGCGGCGCCGTCACCATGAACGCGGGCACGAAGCACGGCGAGGCCATGTCGCGCGTCGTCGCCGTCGAGGTCGCCACCGTGGACGGGGTGGGGTGGATCGCGCCGCCCCCGCACCGCTACCGCCACACCGAGGTGCCCCCGGGCGCCGTCATCACCCGCGCGAAGTTCCGCCTGCCCACGGGCGACGTCGAGGCGAGCCAGGCCGCGATGGACGCCGACCTCGGCTACCGCAAGCGCACGCAGCCGCTCTCCCAGCCCAACTTCGGCTCCGTCTTCACCAACCCGCCTGGCCACGCCGCGGGGGCCCTCATCGAGAGGACCGGCCTCAAGGGCCACACCATCGGGGGCGCCCAGATCTCCACGCTCCACGCGAACTGGATCGTGAACCTCGGCGCCGCGACCGCGTTCGACGTCACCTCGCTGATGGCGCTGGCCCAGCAACGGGTGCGCGAGCAGCTCGGCGTCGAGCTCACCCCCGAGGTGAAGCGCATCGGAGTGTTCCGATGAGCCCGGCTGATGCCCTCGCCCCGGCTCTCCGGGCCCACCGCTCGGTCAACCACCGCGGCCCCACCGCCTCCGGCTGCTACAGCCACATCGCTGTGGTCAGAAATTTGCGGGGGCGTGAAACCAGCCTGACGATGCGCCGGTCGATGTTTCGTTCCCGTCGCAACCGCCGGAAGGTCGATCTCGCGAAGAAGACGAGCGAGCTGAAGGCGTCCGTCTGGCACCACGGGCCGGCGATCGTGAAGGCCCTCGGCGCGACGGCGCTCTCGGTGGGCCTCGTCTGGGGCGCCTGGAAGGGCTGGGCGTGGGCGACCACGACGGAACACCTGAGCCTCCGGAAGGTCCGGGTGGTCGGCAACGCGCGCGTGACTGATGCGCAGGTGACCAGGCTCGGCGGGCTCGTGCTCGGGTCGAACCTGATCGCGATGGACGTCGGGAGCGTCGAGCGCGCGTTGTCGTCGCACCCGTGGGTGAAGTCCGTCTCGGCCCGGCGCACGCTGCCCGAGCAGCTCACCGTCGAGCTCGTCGAGCATGACCCTGTCGCCCTGGTCTCCCTCGGCGACCTCTACCTGGTGAACGCCGACGGAGAGCCCTTCAAGCGGGCCCAGGCAGGGGAGGGCATGGATCTGCCGCTCCTCACCGGCGTCGAGCGGGAAGCGCTCCTCGCGCGGCCCGACGAGACCCGCGCCACCCTCCGCCGCGCCCTCGCCGCCCTCGACGCCTACGCGCGCTCGCCGGCCTCGAAGGGCTTCGGCGCCTCGGAAGTGAACGTGTCGGACTTCGGCCTCACGCTCGTCACCACGGGCGGACAGGAGGTCGTGCTGGGTGACGCCGAGGTCGAGCCTGCGCTCGAGCGGCTCACCCGCGTCCGCAAGGAGCTCTCGGCGAAGCAGCTGACCGCCGAGGTCATTCGTCTCGACAACCGCACCCGCCCCGACTGGGTCGCCGTGCGCACGTCGAACAGGAACGGCCCGAAGCCCTGAGAGGGGACGACGGCCTTGCAGCGAGCGGCCCCACCGAGAGGCGGGGCAGGGAGAGACACCATGGCGAAGCAGCGGGGAGGAGAGATCATCGTCGGGCTCGACATCGGCACGACGAAGATCTGCGCCATCGTCGGAGAGCTGACCGACGACGGCATCGACATCATCGGCATCGGCACCAACCCCTCCCGCGGGCTGCGGAAGGGCGTCGTCGTCAACATCGAGTCCACCGTGCAGTCGATCCAGCGGGCCATCGACGAGGCCGAGGCCATGGCCGGCACCGAGATCACCCACGTCTACACGGGCATCGCCGGCGGCCACATCAAGAGCTTCGGCGGCCGCGGGGTGGTGGCGCTCAAGGACCGTGAGGTGCGCGACGCCGACATCGCGCGGGTGATCGAGCAGGCCAAGACGGTGAACATCCCCGTCGACCGCGAGGTCATTCACGTGCTGCCGCAGGAGTTCATCGTGGACGAGCAGGGCGGCATCAAGGAGCCCCTCGGCATGACCGGCGCCCGCCTCGAGGCGCGCGTGCACATCGTCACCGGCGCCGTCACCAGCGCGCAGAACATCGTCAAGTGCGCGAACCGCGGCGGCCTCAACGTCGCCGACATCGTGCTGCAGCCGCTCGCCTCGAGCGAGGCCGTGCTGACCGACGAGGAGAAGGAGCTGGGCGTCTGCCTCGTCGACATCGGCGGCGGCACCACCGACATCGCCGTGTTCCAGAACGGCTCCATCGTGCACACGGCCGTCATCGCGCTCGGCGGCAACAACCTGACCAACGACATCGCCATGGGGCTGCGCACGCCCATGGAGCAGGCCGAGCGCATCAAGCAGAAGCACGGCTGCGCGCTGACCTCGATGGTGGACAAGCAGGAGATGATCGAGGTGCCCTCGGTGGGCGGCCGCGAGCCTCGCGTGATGGGCCGGCAGATCCTCTCCGAGATCCTCGAGCCGCGCGTCGAGGAGATCTTCCAGCTCGTGCACCACGAGATCGAGCGCAACGGCTTCTCCGAGCTGCTCGCGTCGGGCGTCGTCATCACCGGCGGCTCGACGCTGCTGCCGGGCATGGCCGAGCTCGCCGAGGAGATCATGGGCGTGCCGGTTCGCCGGGGCGTGCCGCGCGGCATCGGCGGCCTCGTCGATGTGGTGAAGAGCCCCGTGTACGCGACCGGCGTCGGCCTGGTGGTCTACGGCGCGAAGAACCTCGACCGGCGCATGTTCCGCATCCGCGAGGGCGAGAACGTCTTCAAGAAGGTGAAGCGCCGCATGGGGGAGTGGCTGCAGGAGGTCTTCTGACCGCCCGCGGCCAGCGCCGCGTCACCTACACCCCGCTACAGCCACGTGGCTGAAAACTTGCGGGGTCCCCACGCCGGGCAAGAGTCGCGCTCTGCCCGGTCTTCCCAACACGACTTTCGAGGGTTCCCATGAACGAGTTCGAGCAGAGCAAGCAGGCAGCGAAGATCCGGGTGGTGGGCGTCGGCGGCGCCGGCAGCAACGCGGTCAACACGATGATCCAGTCAGGCCTCGAGCGGGTGGACTTCATCGCGCTCAACACCGACGTGCAGGCGCTCGCCAACAACAAGGCGCCGACGCGGCTGCAGATCGGCAAGGAGCTCACCCGCGGTCTGGGCGCCGGCGCCAACCCCGAGATGGGCAGGCAGGCCGCGACCGAGTCGCGGGACGACATCGCCCGGCTGCTCGAGGGCGCCGACATGGTCTTCGTCACCGCCGGCATGGGCGGCGGCACGGGCACGGGCGCGGCCCCGGTGGTGGCCGACATCGCCCGCGAGCTCGGCGCCCTCACCGTCGGCGTCGTCACCAAGCCGTTCCTCTTCGAGGGCAACCGGCGGCGCAAGGCGGCCGAGCAGGGCCTCCAGGAGCTCAAGGCCGCGGTCGACACGCTCATCACCATTCCCAACCAGCGGCTGCTGACGCTGCAGACCGAGCCGCTGCCGCTGCTGGAGTCGTTCCGCAAGGCCGACGAGGTGCTGCTGCACGCCGTGCAGGGCATCTCCGATCTCATCCAGTACCACGGCTACATCAACGTGGACTTCGCCGACGTGAAGACGATCATGAGCGAGCAGGGCCTGGCGCTGATGGGCACCGGCCGCGCCCAGGGAGAGAAGCGGGCGCTGCGCGCGATGGAGCAGGCGATCGCCTCGCCGCTGCTCGAAGACGTGACGATCGACGGCGCGCGCGGGCTGCTCATCAACATCACCGCGGGCCGCGACATCACCCTGCAGGAGATCCACGAGGCGATCTCGATCGCCCAGGAGGCGGCGGACTCCGAGGCCAACATCATCTTCGGCTCGCTCGTCGACGAGAACGTGAAGGACGAGGTGAAGATCACCGTCATCGCGACGGGCTTCGTGGGCCGCGACGCCAAGCAGGCCTCGCGCGGCTCGGGCGAGTTCCGCCCGGTGCAGGCCTCGCTCATTCCGGGTCGCACCACCTCGGTGCCGTCGATGCCGGCGGTGATGGCGCCGGTGACGGTCAGCGCGCAGGCCACCTCGACGATGTCGATGGCGCCCACGGTCGTGCGCGCCGCGGCGCCCGAGGCCCTGGAGCAGGTGGCCACCCTGGTGCCCAACAAGGTCGGGGCGCGGCAGCTCAACGCCGCCGAGCGCCCGCAGTCGCCGCGGATCGTGACGCGAGACTCGTCGTCCCTTCCGCTCGACGAGGACCAGTACGACATCCCCACGTTCCTGCGCCGTCAGGGCGGACACTCGAACGAACCGACCTGATCACTTCTTCTTCTTCGCCGCCTTCTTCGCGGCAGCGCCGGCCTTCTGGAGGTCGGCGTCAGCCTTCTTGAGCGCCTTCTCGCAGGTCGTCCGCAGCTGGGCGGGCGTCTGCGCCTTGCCGCGCGGCATGACGAAGGCGGTCGCCGCGGTGGCCTGATCCGCCTCGAAGCTCTTCGCGTCCTTCGCGCAGCGCGACAGCTCGGTGCGGGCGTCGCTCAAGCCTGGCACGCGCGCCGCGACGTCCTTCACCTTCTTCGCCTCCGCGTGTGCGGCGAGCCCCTTCGTCCACGCGGCGACCGGCCCCTCGAGGAACGCGGCGCCACGGCGGCAGCGGGCGATGGCGTCGAGCCCCTTCTCGTTCTTCGAGCGCTGGCTCTTCGCCCAGCTCGCGAAGTCGGCGTCCTTCGTGAAGAGCTCCTGCGAGCCGTCGATGGCCTTGCGCGCCTCGTTCACCTTCGCCTCGGCGTCGTCGCACTGGGCCGTCGAGGGGTTCGCCGCGGGCAGCTGCTCGAGCGCGTCGGCTGCGGCGCGCGACCGGGGCACGATCGCGTCTCGGGCGGCCTCGAGGCGTTGGTCGAGGTCTCGCTTCTCGCGGCTCGCCTTCACGACCGGCAGCTTCGCGGCGAGCTCCTTGTAGCGGTCGAGGTGCATCTGGGCCTCGGGGTGCAGCTCGAGGTCCTTCGTGAGCAGCAACCGCTTCGCCTCGTCGAGCGAACGCTCCATCGCCCCGGGCTCGAGCGCTTCAGCGTGTCGCGCGGCGTCGTCCAGCGCGGTGGAGGCCTTGTCAGCGGTGCGCTCCGCGTCGCGCAGGCGGGCGTCCATCGTCTTGGGGCCGCAGGCAGTCAGCAGGAGCGGCACCACCAGCAGGGCGCCGCGCACAGTCGATGGGAGGACGCGGCAGCGCATCGACGCAGCATAGCCGCCCGGCGCGCGGCGAGGAGTGCTCGCGGCTCAGAGCGGGGTGATGCTCAGGTTGTCGAAGAAGAGCTGCGCTTCCCAGCTCGAGAACCCGAACCGGTCGTGTCCCTTGCCCTTGAGCGGCAACGGGTCGTCGAAGCGCATGAACTCGCGCCCGTCGATGGACCAGGTGATGAGCGAGCCGCGCCGCTCGATGCGCCAGTGCTCGGTCTTGCCGATCTGCACGGGGAACGGGTTCGCCTCGACGCGCATGCGGGTGTTCTCGCGGAACACGCCCGTCTTCACGAGATCGGCGTCGGGCAGGCCCTTCTCGCGCTGAATGCGGCCGGCCTCGGCCTGGAGCGCCGCCAGCGACGCGCCGTGCTCGTCGAGCCGGGCGATGATGCTGATCGAGTTGTTCCACCCGCCGTGGATGAGCACGTACCCGGACGCGTGATCGCTGCCGTCACCGAAGATCTCGCACTTGATGTCGCCCTCGGGAGACATCGACCGCACGTCGAACTCGACCGCGACGTTCTCGGGCAGCTTCGCCTTCAGCCAGAGCGGGTTGTTCTTCACGCCCGGCGACAAGAGCTCTCCGCTCACCGTGCGCCACAGCCCGCCCGTGGACCAGAAGTCCGTCTCGACGGCGGCCGGGTTGTCGAACGTCTGCGGCCCGTAGGGGACGGCCACGGGCGCGGCCGGCTCCCCACGGAACCCGAAGTAGTGGATGAGGGGCAGGTTGAAGAGCAGCGCTGCGCCGACCAGCACGCCCACCGTCACCCGCGAGAGCGGGCCGGGCTTCTGCCAGGACGCCGCTGGCGGCGCCCCCTCGGGGGTGTTCGCTGCAGCAGGTGCCGATGACTCCACCGACTCCTCCTTCTCCTTGCGCTTCGGCTGACCCATGACGAGCGCGGGCCCTAGCACGAGGCCGCGCGAGTCGTCACTCTTTGCCCGACTGCTTCGTGTAGCTCGCCCACCGCTTCTCGAGCGCCTTCTTCTCGTCGGCTGCGCGCTTCGCCATCGCCTTTTCGCGCTTGAGCTCTGCCCGCTTCTCGGGCGGAGGCAGCACGAACATCTGGTACCCGAAGCCGGCGACCGCGAAGCACGACGCGACCGACACCGCGGCCGGCCAGAGCCCGGCCAGCCGCTCCACCAGTGACGGCAGGAACGGCCACAGCCCCGACATCAGCCCGATCAACACCAGCCAGCCGCCGCTCAGCGAGGCGAGCAGCACGCTCACGGGCCGCTCCAGCACCACCCCGAGGGCGCCTCCGACGATGAAGGCTGGGACGAAGCCGAGCAGCCAGTCGGGGCCCGCCAGGTTCGCGGCGACCAGCCCGATGGGGATCCCGAAGCCGAAGAAGACCGTCGAGGCGGGCACCACGAAGCCCAGCACGCAGAGCAGCGCCGACGCCCCGAGCGCGATCTGCTGCTGCTGCGTCGCGAAGCCCAGCCGCGCCGCGAGCGGTCCGATCCAGATCTGCCCGATCACCAGCCCCAGCGGCCCTGCCACCGCCCGGAAGAGGGCGCCCCCGCCGCGCAGGAGCATCGCGACGCCCACGCCCGTCGCGAGGAGCCCCGCCCAGACTGGCAGGAAGCGGAACAGGCTGATCCACCCCGCGGGGTCGAAGTGCCGGTAGGGCTCGAGGGCGCGCTGCAACGTCTCCAAGACGACTCCGGTCAGGCGGCGTAGCGGCTGCGCGCGAGGAACACGAGGACGAGGAACACCGCGAGGCAGATGGCGGCGTAGAGGTAGGGCTTCGGCGGAACGATGGTGCGATCGACGATGGCCTGCGCCACCTGCTCGGGCAGCTCGCCCACGGACTCGGTCTCGGCCGAGTACTCCTTCGCCAGCCGCTTCGCGACCGCGTCGTCGTCAGCGCCCTTCTTGCCCTCGATGACGGCCCTGGCCAGGGCGCGCGCCGTCACCACGTCGCCCGACTCCAGCGCGGCCGCAGCCACCGCGAGCACCGACTTCTGTGGGGCCTTCTCTTCCCGGATCTCGGCCTTCTTCGACGCCTTCGCCATGCGCGCGCGTATAGCGTGATTCGGGGCCTCGTGAAGCGCTCCCCGCATGGGCGGGCGCGCCACGCCCACATGCACGGGCGTCAGCCGCCATTCCGTAATAAGGGAACGACGGGAGGCGGTGTGCGTTCCAACGGCGTGGCTCGCTCGATGACCCGGCGACAGGTGGTGCTCACGGCGCTCGCGGCCCCGGCGCTGGCCCGCGCCTTTGGAGACGCGTCGCGGTTCATCCCGGCGGTGGCTCAACACCCCGGCACCTGGGACGTGCGGGCCTCCGGCCTCAGGCGTCTCGCGTGGGAGCTCCAGCGGCGCACCTCGGTCGAGGCGGTGCTCGAGGCGCGCGCCATTCCCCTCGACAGCCCGAAGCTGTTCGAGCTGCCCTTCCTCTACCTCTCCAGCGACCGCGAGCTGCCACCGCTCACGCCCGCGCAGGTCGAGAACCTGCGGCGCTACCTGACCTTCGGCGGCTTCGTCTTCGCCGACGCCAACGACGGCTCCTCGGGCAGCGGGTTCGACGCCAGCTTCCGGCGCGAGATGGCGAGGGTGCTGCCGCAGGTCCCGCCGAAGCCGCTGCCCACCACGCACGTCGTCTTCAAGTCCTTCTTCCTGCTCGACTCTGCCTTCGGTCGCACGCTCACCTCGGCGCAGCTCGACGCGTGGACGATCGGCAAGCGCGCGGCGGTGCTGTACTCGCAGAACGACGTCATGGGCGCCCTGGCCCGCGACGAGTCCGGCTCGTTCGAGTTCGAGGTGACGCCCGGCGGTGACCGGCAACGCGAGTACGCCACCCGGCTGGCCATCAACGTCGCGATGTACGCGCTCTGCCTCGATTACAAGGACGACGGCGTGCACATCCTCGAGATCATGCGGCGGAGGCGCTGACGCCGCGTGGAACAGGGCGCCGTCGACACCTGGAAGCTGGTGAGCCTGTCCACGATGCCATCGTGGGCCCTCGCCGCGCTGTCGGTCGCGGTGCTGGTGGCGGCGGTGCTCGCCTGCGTGGGCGTGGCGCGCGAACCCATCGTTCGGCGGAAGTGGGCGCTCTGGGGCCTGCGCCTGCTCGCCGCGCTCTGCGCGCTCTTCTTCCTCTTCGAGCCGGGCATGCGGCGGGTGCAGGTGGCGCGCGTGAAGAACCGCGTCGCCGTGCTGGTGGATCGCTCGGCGTCGATGACGTTCCCCGTGGCCGCCGGTCAGCAGAGCCGCAGCCAGGCCGTCGCCGACGCCCTCAACCGCCTCGCCCCCGAGATGGACGCGCTGAAGGATCGGTTCTCGTTCGAGCTGATCGGCTTCGATCCCGAGCTCGCGCCCCTCACCCTCAAGGCGATCGGCGACGATCCCGCGCGAGGAGGGAAGACCGATCTCGTCTCGACGCTGCGCTCGCTCAAGGCGTCAGAGGGCACCAGCGCGCGCAAGCTGTCCGGGGTGCTGCTCTTCTCCGACGGCGCGGACAACGGGGAGCTCGCCCAGGGCATGAGCGCGCGCGCGCGCCAGGTGCTGCAGGACTTCGGCGTGCCCGTCTCGACGGTGGCGGTGGGGGAGGGCGGCCTCAAGGATCTCGCCATCGACGGCATCAAGGTCGATGACTTCGCCTTCGTCCGGAACAGCATCACCGCCGAGGTCGAGGTGCGCGCGCGCGGCTTCTCGGGCCAGGCGACCCAGGCGACCCTCCGCCGGGAGGGGCGCGTCGTCGCCACCGCGCCGCTCCGCTTCGCCTCCGACGACGACGTGCAGGTGGCGAAGTTCACCTTCGCGCCCGATCAGACCGGCCGCTTCGTCTACACCGTCTCGGTGCCCGTCTTCGGCGACGAGGCCGTCACCGCCAACAACAGCCGCGCCTTCACGCTCAAGGTGATCCGGGATCGGGTCCGCGTGCTGCTGGTCGCCGGCCGGCCCACCTGGGACGAGCGCTTCCTGCGCGGGCTCCTCAAGCAGGACGCCAACGTCGAGCTGATCAGCTTCTACATCCTGCGGAACTCGCCTGACGACACGATGGTCTCGCAGGACGAGCTGTCGCTCATTCCCTTCCCGCGCGACGAGATCTTCAGCGAGAAGGTGCACACCTTCGATCTGCTCGCCATCCTCAACTTCAACAACGACGACCTGAGCATCTCGTTGAGCCAGTACGAGGACTCCATCAAGCAGTACCTGCTCAACGGTGGCGCGCTCGCCTACGTCGGGGGCGATCGCACCTTCGGCGACGCGCGCTTCACGTCCTTCGCAGACGTGCTCCCCGTCGCGACCGCGGGCCCGTCCGACCCGGCTCCCTTCAAGGTGCGGCTGACGCCCGAGGGAGCGCGGCACCCCATCACCGCGCTGGGCACCGGCTCGCAGTCCACCGAGGCCGCCTGGGAGGCGCTGCCGCCGGTTCCAGGCATGAACACCGTGCGCGCCCGGCCCGGGGCGACGGTGCTGCTCGACAACCCCTTCTCGATGGTGGACGGCCGCAACGCCCCGGTGCTCTCCATCTGGGACTACGGCCGCGGCCGGGTGATGGCCCTGACGACCGACGGGAGCTGGGCGTGGGCGTTCACGTCGCACGCCGAGGGCGCGCAGACGCGGGTCTACGAGCGCCTGTGGAGCAGCGCCGTTCGCTGGCTGGTGAGGGATCCCGAGCTGACCGCGACCTCGGTGAGCGCCGACGCGCCGACCGTCGAGCCGGGCAAACCGGTCGGGGTCTCCGCCGTCGCGCGCTCGAGCGACTTCCAGCCCGTGGCGGGCGCGCAGGTCACCATCGAGCTGGTCTCCGCCGACGACGGGCAGGTGATCGCGAAGCAGACGGTGCCCGCCGCCGCCGACGGCACCGCCCACGTGGAGTTCCCGTCGATCCCCGCGGGGCCCTACAAGATCGTCGGCCGGGCGAGCGCTGGCGAGAAGGTGCTGGGCGAGATGTCCGACGCGGTCGCGGTGCGCGCCTCGGGCCCCGAGCTCGCCGACGCCCGCGTCAACGCCGAGCTGCTCGAAGAGATCGCGAAGACGACCGCCGGCGCCTTCTTCGACTCGACGTCCTTCGCGTTGTCCGAGGTGCCCCTGCGCGAGCCGCCGCTGGTCGAGGTCGGGCGCTCGCGAGATCAGCCGCTGTGGGATCGCTGGTACTGGCTGACCGCGATGGTGCTCATCATGGGCGCCGAGTGGGCGCTGCGCCGCCGCTTCGGGTACATCTGACGCGGGTCGCCGTGCTATGCGCGATCGAGCCGTGACTGTTCGAACCGTTCACCTCCGCATCGAAGGCCTCGTGCAGGGCGTGTCGTACCGGGCCAGCGCCCGGGATGAGGCGCTCCGGCTCGGCGTGTCGGGGTGGGTGCGGAACCTGGCCAACGGCGACGTCGAGTCGCTCGCGTCGGGGCCTCCGTCAGCCGTGGACGCCTATGTCGCGTGGTGCCGCGTCGGCCCGGAAGAGGCGCGGGTGACGAAGGTGACCGAGCTCGAGGCGGCGCCCGACCCGACCGTCGCCGGCTTCCAGGTGCGCCGATGAGCTTCGGGCCCCCCGACCTCCTCGCCCCGTTGTCGTCGTTGCTCGGCATCCGCGCGGGCATGAACGTGTCCGTGCGCAACGCGCCCAGGGGCTTCCTCGAGGCCCTCTTGCCGCTGCCCGAAGGCGCCGCCCTCATCGACTCCGCGAAGACCGGCCTCGACGCCATCATCCTCTTCACCGAGAAGAAGCTCGAGGTGCTCGACCTGCTGACCCGCCACATGCCCCTGATGAGCGTGACCGGGTCCATCTGGGTCGTCTTCCCCACGGGGGAGGCGCCGGGCGCTCCCACGGAAGACTTCGTCCGGCTCGCCGGCCTCGAGCTGGGGCTCGAAGACACCCGCCGCATCTTCCTCGGGCCCCAGTGGGTGGGGCTGCGACTGCAGTGGCGGCGCGGGGCCCCCCGCCTCGAGAAGCCCCAGGCCCAGGCCTGAAGCACAGCTTTTTCATCGCTTCAGCGTTTCCATCGGGCACCAAGTCGTGACAGACTCCGTCCCGTTTCCAACCTTTTCTGACGGGCCCCGCTCGACGGCACGCTGAACCGCCCAAGACCGGGGAACCACACGGGTTTCCGCCCCCCACTTCCCCCGGGCGGCTTTCTTCACCGGCAGGAGGTCCAGCGTTTGGTCGACCTTCGCGGCAACACACTCGAGGCCCGACGAATGAGTCGGGGTGACGGTGTGCATCGAGCGAGGGCGGCCATGCGGGCCAGCCTCCAGCCTTTCGCGTTCGTTCTGGCGCCGTTCCACTCCGCTTCCCGTCCGGAGCCGGCCGTCGCGCCAACAACGCAGTCAGGTTCATCACATGGGCAGCATTCTGGTCATCAACGCGGCAGGCCGCGAGACGCGGGTCGCGCTGGTCGAGAACGGCGGCATCGCTGAGTTCTATCTCGAGCGGAAGAAGGACAAGGGCATCGTCGGCAATGTCTACAAGGGGCGCGTCACGCGCGTGCTCCCGGGCATGCAGGCGGCCTTCGTGGACATCGGGGAAGAGAAGGCGGCGTTCCTCTACGTGGGCGACGTGCTCTTCGATCCCGACGTCACGCGGCACCAGTTCGATCTGACGGAAGGCGAGCACGACGACGACGTCAACGACGTGCCCGAAGAGACCGATGCCGACGTGCCCGCGGCCGCACCGTCGGCTCCGTCACCGGACGCGGTGGAGAGCGCCCCGCCTCCCGACGTCGCTCCGGCAGATGGCCGCGTGAGCAGTGAGGTGGACGCCCAGGCGACCCCGTCGGGCGCCGAGGTCGTCGAGGCAGCGAAGGAGCTCGCGCAGGTGACGCCGTCGGGCGTCGAGGTCGTCGAGGCGGCGAAGGAGCTGGCGCAGGTGACCCCGTCGGGCGCCGAGGTCGTGCAGGCGGCCGTCGAGTCCGCCACCCCCGCCGCCCCCGCGCCCGACTCCGTGGCCCCTGCTGCTCCGGCCGCCGGCTCCGAGCCCGCCGCCCCCGTCGTCGAGGGCGCGGTGGAGCTGCCCCGGTCGCAGGCCCCTCGCGATCTCAAGCTCAAGGAGCAGGAGCGGGAGCGGGAGCGGTCGCGCCACCAGCAGCAGAAGCGGAAGGCCGAGCCACGCAAGGAGGCCAGGATCGAGGCGCTCCTCAAGGTCGGCCAGGAGGTGCTGGTGCAGGTGTCGAAGGACCCCATCGGCACCAAAGGCGCGCGCGTCACCTCGCACATCTCCATCCCGGGCCGGCACCTCGTCTTCATGCCGACCGTCGATCACGTCGGCATCAGCCGCCGCATCGCGAACGAGAAGGAGCGCCGCCGGCTGCGGGAGATCGTCGATCGTCTCCGCCCACCCGGCACCGGCTTCATCGTGCGCACGGTGGCCGAGAACGTGCCCAGCGAGAAGCTCGAGGCCGACATCCGCTTCCTCATCGAGGTGTGGAACGAGACCGTTCGCAAGAGCGAGAAGACGCACCGGGCCGGCCTGGTGCACCCGGATCTCGATCTGATCCTGCGCGCGACCCGCGACCTCTTCGCCCAGGACGTCGAGCAGCTCGTGATCGATGATCGCGACGAGTACGACCGCGTGCTCGGCTTCGTGATGGCCCAGGACCCCGCGCTCAAGGAGCGGGTGAAGCTGCACGAGGGAGAGGAGCCGATCTTCGACGCCTTCGGCATCGAGGAGGAGATCAAGCGCGCGTCGGCCCGCAAGGTGTGGCTCAAGTCCGGCGGCTACCTCATCATCGATCAGGCCGAGGCGTTGACCGCGATCGACGTGAACTCGGGCCGCTACGTCGGCAAGAAGAACCTCGAGGACACCATCCTCAAGATCAACACCGAGGCCTCGAAGGAGATCGTCTACCAGCTGAGGCTGCGCAACATCGGCGGCATCATCATCTGCGACTTCATCGACATGGAGAAGCAGCAGAACCGCGACAAGGTCTTCAAGTCGCTGCAGGAGGCGCTGGGGCGCGACAAGGCCAAGACGAACGTGCTGCGCATCAGCGAGCTCGGCCTCGTCGAGATGACCCGCAAGCGCGTGCGTGAGTCGCTCGGGCGGGTGCTTCACGAGGACTGCGGCTACTGCAACGGGCAGGGGGCGGTGAAGTCGGCCACCACGGTCGCCTACGAGATCTTCCGCGAGCTGCGCCGCTCGGGGCCCGCGTACAAGGACCCGACGCTGGTGGTGCAGTGCCAGACCGAGGTCGCCAACGTGCTCCAGGGCGAGGAGCGCGAGGAGCTGCGCCACCTGATGGATCGCTACAACAAGACGATCCAGGTGCGCGCCCAGCCGCAGTACCACCGTGAGCAGTACGACATCTACGCGAGGCCCGTCAGCGGCGTGGAGCTGATGGTCGCGACCAGCGTCGTCGACTTCGAGATGAGCGGCGGACCCGCGCGCAGGCCGCAGAACCAGGAGTCGAACCGCTTCGAGCAACGGGGCGGCGGTGGCGGCGACCGGGATCGCGGCGGGCGGCGAAACCGCAACCGCGATCGTGATCGTGGCGATCGGGGTGGCGGCGGGGGCGAGCGGAGTGGCGGTGGCGATCGGGGTGGTGGCGATCGGGGTGGAGGCGATCGGGGTGGAGGCGATCGGGGCGGCGGTGGCGGCGGCGGCGGCAATCAGAACCAGAACCGTCCCCGGCCTTCGGCGCCTCCGGGTGGTGGGCGACGCGATGACGATCTCGCCTCGGGAGAGTGAGCGATGCCCAAGACGGTGGAGCGCCGGATCTCGGCGCGCAAGACGATCAACCACGAGTTCGCGACGGTCGATCAGTTCATCAACGAGTACGTCACCAACATCAGCCGGTCGGGCGTCTTCGTCCGTTCGGCTGAGCCGCTCCCCGTGGGCACGCGCGTCAACCTGCGTTTCACGGTGATCCAGGACGAGCTCGAGACGATCGAGGGGGTCGGCGAGGTCGTTCGCGTGGTCGATCGGGGCCGACAGAAGGGCATGGGGGTCGTCTTCGTCGAGCTCACCCAGGTGTCGAAGGAGCTGCTCGAGCGCATTCTCGTGCGCCGGTGAGCGGGCCGTGGAGACGACGCCTGACACACCGACGGAGCCCGCCAACCAGGCCCAGGCCTCCGTCGGACAGGGTCGCGCCCTCACGCTGAAGGCCGTCTGGCGGCTGCTCGTCGCGGTGGTGATCGGCTATCGCGGCGAGAAGCTCGCCCTGCGAGCCGGCAACCTCACCTTCATCACCCTGACCTCGCTGGTGCCGCTGGCGGCCGTGGTGCTCGCCCTGCTGCACGCGTTCGGTTCGACGCAGGTCGAGGCGCTGGTGATGAAGTTCTTCGAGGATCTGCTGAACCCCGGAGGCCGAGCCCAGGCCGAGCGCGCGCTGCGCGAGTTCAAGGCCGCGGCGAACTCCCCCACCGGCTCCAGCTTGTCGTTCCTCGTGTTGCTGGTCTCGTCGGGCGTGATGCTGAGACACCTCGACGCCTCGTTGAACGACGTCTGGGCGGTGCGCCGCTCACGGCCGGTGCTGAGCACGCTCGGCCTGTATCTCGGCGTCCTCATCGTCGGGCCCATCGCGATGGCCGTCTCGCTGCTCGGCAGCGACGGCATGAAGCGTCTGCTGGTGGTCTTGAACTTCCCGCTCTCGGGCCTGGCCTTCACGCTGGGCGCGATCCTCTCGGCGATGGTCGTGTTCTCGTTGCTCTACAAGATCGCTCCGCATGCCCACGTGCCGTGGCGCTCAGCCCTCGTCGGCGGCGCCATGGCGGGCATCGCCTGGGAGATCGCGCGCCGGGTCTACGGCGGCATCGCGAGCATCTTCTTCTCGGCGAACGCGGTGTACGGCTCCCTCGGGATCGCGCCCCTGTTCCTCACGTGGGTCTACGTCAGCTGGTACGTCATCCTGAGCGGCGCGCGGCTCGCCTACGCCGTCGAGCACGCGGACTTCCACGACGAGTTCCGCGACCTGCTCGCGCACCCCCGCAGTGAGGAGCTCATCGCCACGCGCATCTGCCAGCTCGTGGCCCGCGCGCACGTCGCCCAGGTGCCCGGCCCCACCTCCCTCGCGCTCGCTGCGCAGCTCCGACTCCCGACCCAGCGAATCGAGGAGTGCGTCGCTCAGCTCTCCCGCGGCGGGCTCCTCAAGCTCGAGGCCAACGCCCTGGTGCCCGCGAAAGACCTCGTCGAGCTCAGCGTCGCCGACATCTCCGTCGCGGTGGGCGGCTCCGCCCGCTCGCTGTCTCGCGAGCGCACCTCGCGCACCGGCCAGTTCGACGAGGTCGCCCGCCTCTTCACCGCCGCCGATGAGGCAAGTGTCGAGAAGCTCAAGAGAATCACGTGGGCCGACCTGGCCCTCCTGCCAGAGCAGGGACCAAAATCGTAGCTTTCTTGCGAGGTTGACCGTTCCGAGGGTAACCTCCTTCGAAAGCTCAGTGGTTCCGGGCCTATCGACCCGATCTCAAGGGGGTACGCGGTGCTCAAGTCCGACCTCGTCAACATCCTGGTGCAGAAGAAGGGCGTGACGCAGAAGCAGGCGGAAGCCACGGTCGATGTGATCTTCAACGCCATGAAGGACGCGCTGGTGGCGGGAGAGAACATCGAGATTCGCGGGCTGGGCGCCTTCCACGTGAAGCACTACGGCGCTTACCAGGGCCGAAACCCCAAGACCGGCGAGCCGATTCCGGTGAAGGCCAAGCGCGGCATCCGCTTCCGCGCCGGCAAGGAGCTGAAGGACCGCGTCAACCGGCCCGGCCCCGACGGCAAGGTGCCGCCGCTGCCGTCATCGAATCCCTGACCGGGTGCTGTGACGTCGCTGCCCTGGCCGCCCGACGCGCGCGACCAGGGCTTTTTCGTGCGCCGCGCTTCACTGCCCAACGGGCGCGAGGCGACCGATCGGACGGACCTGCAGTTCGGGGTCGAGCTCCGCGAAGGTGAGGACCGCGACCTCGGGGAAGGCTCCCTCGACCAGCTTCTTCAGCAGCCGGCGCACGTCGGGTGAGGCGAGCAGCACCGCCCGACCCTGACGCGCCACCGACTTCATGCCCTCGAGGATCGCGCCGGCCTCGCGAGGATCGATGGCCGGCCCAGCGGTGCGCAGCGTCTCCTCGATGCCCGGATCCACCAGGTAGGCGAAGAGCGAGCCAGACGGGGCGTACTGGTGCGAGATCTGCCGCGACAGCGCCTGCCGACACCGGTCTGCCAGCTGGAGCGCGTCGCCCGCGGTGCTCGGCGACACCAGCGCGTCGAGGATCGCCCGGAGGTTGCGCACGCTGACCTGCTCCGTGAGCAGCTTCTTCAGGACGTCCGTCATCAACGGCAGCGGGACCTTCTGCAGCGCTTCCTTCACCAGGGCTCCGTGGGTGCCATCGATGGCGTTGAGCGCTGCCTGCACCTCCGAGACCCCGAGGAACTGGTGCGCGCGCTTGCGGAGCAGCACGACGAGGTGCTCGCAGACGTAGTCGCGCGCCGAGAGCAGCGGCACCTGCGCGGCGCGGGCTTTCGGCTCGTCGGCCGCTGAGACGATGGTGAGCGCCCGCCCGAGGCCGCTGTCGGCCAGCGGAGTGCCGCTGATGCCGAGGACCTGCAGATCGCCCACCGACGACGGCGTCACGAAGCGCACCTCCCCCACGGTGCCGCGCCCAGCAGGGATCTCGTCGATGGACAACGCCCAGGAGCCCGCGGGCAGCGGTGCGCCGGTCCGCACGCGGAACCCGGGCAGGCGCACGCCGAGCTCCTGGTGCACGCGCTCGCGCACGCCGTCCAGGTCGTCTTTGACAAACCGGCCCTCGAGCTCCTCGACCAGCCACGTGAGATCCGCCGAGAGATCGAGCGTGAGCGGCGAGACCCCCGGCGTGAGGTCGGGGCCCTTCTTCTCGGCCGAGGCAGGCGCCGATGCCGTCACGCTGTTGGTCGCCTGAGGCTTCTCCTGCACCCGCTTCAGCCCGAAGCCCACCGCCGCGAGGCCCGCCGCGATGAGCACGAACGTGAGGTGCGGCATGCCGGGCATCAACGCGAGCAGCAGGCAGAGCCCAGCAACCACGAAGAGCGCCTTCCACTGGCCGAAGAACTGCGAACCGATGTCGCTGCCCAACGACGCCTCTTCGGACTCCGAGGCGACGCGCGTGACGACCAGGCCGGCGGCGACCGCGATGCAGAGCGACGGGATCTGCGACACCAGGCCGTCACCGATCGAGATCAGCGCGTAGGTGCTGGCCGCCTCCGCCGCCGTCATGCCGTTCTGGAGCGTTCCGATGACGATGCCGCCGACCAGGTTCACCGCCGTGATGACCAGCCCCGCGATGACGTCGCCCTTCACGAACTTCATCGCGCCGTCCATCGAGCCGAACAGCTGGGATTCGCGCTCGAGCTCGCGGCGCTTGGCGCGGGCCTGGTCCTGGCTGATGGCGCCGGCCCGCAGGTCGGCGTCGATGGACATCTGCTTGCCTGGCATCGCGTCGAGCGTGAAGCGGGCGCTCACCTCGGCCACGCGCTCGGCGCCCTTCGCCACGACGAGGAACTGCACGAGCGTGAGGATGAGGAAGATCACCGCGCCCACGACGTAGTCCCCGCGAACGACGAACTCGCCGAACGCCTGAATGATCTCACCAGCGTGACCTTCGCTGAGCGCGAGCCGCGTTGACGAGACGTTCATCGAGAGCCGGAAGAGGGTGGTGATGAGCAGCAGCGTCGGGAAGCTCGCGACCTTGAGCGCGTCCTTCGCGTAGAGCGCGGCGACCAGGAGCGCGAGGGCGGCGGCCAGGTTGATCGCGATGCCGACGTCGAGCAGCCACGGCGGGAGCGGAACGATCATGGAGCCGACGATCGCGGCCATCACGATCGCGAGGATGACGTCCGACTGGGTGCGCGCCCTCGAGAGCGCTCGATCGATCAGCCCGTTCATGGCGCGTCCTCCCCGGTGGACACGGTCTCGACGGCGAGCTTCAGCAGCGCGACCGCCGCGAGGATGAGCTCGGCTGGAACGTCTTGATCCTGTTGGGGATGCTGGTCTGGGTGGGGCGTGGGGGCGTTCATGGACCCGGGTTGTGCAGCCCCTGTGCCTGTGCAGGTCCGCGTCATTCGGGGCGAATCGCCAGCGCCTGGGCTGCGGCGGTCTTCTCTTCGAGGGCCACCCGCAGGACGGTGGCCGCCGCCTGATAGAGCTCTTCTGGGACCTCTTCCCCCACGTCGTAGTGGACGAGCGAGCGGGCGAGGGGGACGTCCCGAACGATCGGGATGCCGAGGGCGGTGGCCTCGCGGCGAATCGCGAGGGCGTCGAGCTCGCGACCGCGCGCGACGATGTACGGAGCCTCGCACTCGGACTCGTCGTACCGGAGCGCCACGGCGATGTGGGTGGGGTTCACGACCACCGCGGTGGCCTTCTTCACGCCCCGCGCGGGCCCTCCCATCGCGAGCTGCTTCATCAGCTGCTTGCGCTTGCCCTTCGTGTGCGGGTCGCCGTCGCTGTTCTTGTGTTCCTGCTTCACCTCTTCGAGCGTCATCATCAGATCCTTCGTGTGTCGCAGCCGCGCGAGGGCGTAGTCCGCGAGCCCAAGCACCACGAGCACCGCCGCTGCCTTGAACAGCGCTGGGGACAGGTGGGTGAAGAGCACCCGGAAGCTGGTGATCGCGTCGTGGCTCAGCGCCCGGAAGGTGCTCTGCGCGGCGTCTTCCACCGCGCCCCAGAGGATGAAGCTGACGACCGCGGCGACGACGAGCCCCTTCAACAGATCGACCGCCTGGCGCGGGCTGAAGATCTTCTTGAGGCCCTGAGCCGGGTTCAGGTTCTCGAGCTTCGGCTGTACCAGGGAGAGGTTGAGCTGCAGGCCGGCCATCAGCGCGCCTGCGACGAGCGCTCCGAGCAGCGCGCCGGCCAGCGTCGGGATCAGGCACACGCCCAGCACCTTCAGCGCCCCGATGAGCTCGGCCTCGGGCGCTCCACCCTGGAGCGAGAGGAGCCGGTGCGCCCAGCTGACGAGGTGCGCGCTGGTCTGTCGGGAGAACGCGATCGTCGCCGCGAGGCCGCCGAGGGTGACCGCGGCCGCCTGCAGCATGCGGCTCTTCGGAATGTTGCCCTGCTCGCGCGCCTGGCGAAGCTTCTGCTCGGTGGGCTGATGCGTCTTCTCGCTCATCGGCCGGCCTCCAACACCGAGCGCAGCGCGTCAGGCGACGCCACCACCGCCGCGAGGAGGCGCTCGCTGACGACGCCGATCGACAGCCAGAGCACCGCGCCGCCCGCGAGGATCCGCGCCGGGGCTCCGGTGTCCTGCAGGTTCATGCTGGGCGCGGCGCGCGAGGCGAGGCCCATCACTGCGTCCACTGCCAGTGAGACCCCGGCGATCGGCGCTCCCAGCGCCAGCGCCGTGCCGAAGGCGCCGCCGACGAGCGAGACGACCTGCGTCACCACTTCCTCCGAGGGTGAGAACCCGCCCAGCGAGATCAGCGCGTAGCTGCGGAAGAGCGCCGCCAGCACCAGGGGCATCGCCACGCCCGCCGCAGCCAGCGCGAGCAGCGCCTGGTAGAGGCCGTCGCCGCTCGCCGACTCGCGCGAGCCCGTCATCGGCAGCGCCGCCTCCGCGGAGGAGCCGCGGAAGAGATCGATGAAGCGTCCGCCCATGCGCGCGGCGTCGAAGGGCAGCGCCGCGACCAGCCCGATGGTGGTGCCCAGAGCGAACTCCCGGAAGACGAGGGCCACCAACGCGAACGCCGAGCCCACCGGCGGAGCGCTGACACCGCACGGGAGGTGGAGGAAGAGGGACAGCGACAGCACCAGGCCGAGCTTCACCGTCGTCGGCGCGAGCTGCCCGCCGAGGAGCGGGCACAGGAAGGCGACCGGCAACAGCCGCGCGGCGATGACCGCGACGGAGACGACGTGCGCCTGCACGAGCCCGGCCGTGAGCTCCTGCGCCAGGTCGCTCATGACGCGATGTCCGGCAGGACGAGAAAGAGCTGGGTCGCGAAGCGGCTCAGTTGCTGGCCGATCCACGGCCCCGCGACCACCAGCGAGAGCACCGCCGCGCCGAGCTTCGGCACCACCGACAGGGTGCTGTCCTGGATCGACGTGGCGGCCTGCATCAGGCTCATCAGGAACCCGACGAGCAGGCTCGCGATGATGGGCGGCGTCGATGCGAGCACCATCAACAGCAGGGCTTCACGGGCGAGCGAGAGGATCAGGGCGGTGTCCATGGCCGTTCACCGGTACGCGAGGATGAGGCCGCGGCTGAGCAGCGCCCACCCGTCGACCGCGACGAAGAGGAGGATCTTGAACGGCAGGCTCACCTGGCTCGGGCTGAGCGTCTGCATGCCGAGCGCGAGCAGCACGTTCGCGAGCAACATGTCGAGCACCAGGAAGGGCAGGAAGATGAGGAAGGCGATGATGAAGGCCTCCTTCAGCTCGGTGATGACGAACGCGGGGATGACGATGGCCAGATCGTCCTCGCTCACCTGCGCCGAGGGGTCGGCGCCCCGCAGCTCCTTCGCCATGTCGACGAAGCGCGCCCGCTCTTCCGGGCTGCCGTGCTTCACGAGGAACTCGCGCAGCGGCCCCACGATCTCCCCTGCACGGCTCACCAGCTCGCGGCCCATGCCCACTTCGGCCTCGGCGGCGCGGCCGGCGTTCCACATGCGCTCCATGGTCGGCGCCATCACGTGGGCGCTCAGCACCGCGGCGAGCCCCGTCAGCACCATCGTCGGCGGCGCCTGCTGGGTGCCGAGCGCCGACCGCACCATCGAGAGCACCACGACGATCTTCGAGAAGCTCGTCAGCATCACGATGGCGAACGGCACCAGCGCCAGCGCGGCCATCAGGCCCATCATCTGCACCTGGTTGCTGGCGATCGAGCCGGACTCGACCTGCAGCGTGCCTGGTTCGCGGGCTGCCGCGAACGTCGGGAGGAGGGCGAAAGCGAGGAGGGCGAAGCGGGTCATGGCCTGTCCTCTTTCAGCGCCTGCGCCATCACAGCTGCGCGAGAAGACACGCGACGAATCCGGGTCCCTCCGTCGCCGTGGACGATGAGGAACGACCGTCCGTCCACCTCGATGAGCGCCACCCCCGACCGCGCCGACAGCCCCACCTTCTGGACCACCTGCAGTCGGGGCACCTTCGAGAAGCGTCGAGGCAGCTCGAGGCCACGCCCCCTCATGGCCCACAGCGCCAGCCCGCCGAGCACAACGGCGCCCAGGAGGATGCGCGCCGCGGTCGTCATCGAGCCACTCGAGACGGCGGTGGCCATCGCGAGCGCGACCGTCAGCACCGCCGCGACCAGCAGCTTCTGGCGGGGCGAGAGCGCGTTCACGGCACGTCCTCGAGCATCGCGGTGATGCGAGCCCCGATCTCGCCCTCGACCTCGACCAGCTCGGCGAGCGCGACCGGCTTGCCCTCGATGCGCAGCGTCACCGTCTGCGCCGCGTTGATGTGGAGCGGCAGGATGGAGCCGGGGGCGATGGTGCCCAGGTGGCGGATCGGCAGCTGGATGGAGGTGAGCTCGATCTCGACGGCGACGTTGAGGCTGGTGGACATGGGGTTCTCCGTGGTGAGGGGGGCAGCCCGGGAGACGACGAAGCCATCGGCGCCGAGCTCGCCGGACAGCTCGAAAGAGCGGGTGAGAAAGCGGGCCGGGCCCTGGAACCGGCCCTCGTGAAGCCGGGTGCCCGCGAAGACGATGACGTCGCCCGCGGCGAGGTCGCCTACGTCGGCGCGGAGCAGCTGCGCCCGGCCAAAGCGCGCCCCGGCGGTGAGCACCAACGACAGCAGGGCTTCGCTCGGAGGCGGCGGCTCGCAGACCGGAGCAGACTGAATCGCGAGCTGCAGCATCCTCGCGGGGACGAGCACGCGCGCGGTGCCGATCGGATGCGTGCCTGAGAGCTGAAGCTCGATCGCCAGGTGTCTGACGGTCGCGTCGATGCTGCGCAGGGCCTCACCCCGGTCCATCGTGACGTTCACCAGCCGCGGCGAGAAGCGGGCGTCGAACTCCGAGGCAGCGCGGAGGCCGGAGATCGTGCTGAGCGCGAGCCAGCCGAGCGCGGCGCTCTCCACGCGGGTCAGGTTGGTCACCGCGACGGCGCTCCCGTCACTCCCGGCCGCGACCTGGAGCAGGTGCCTGACCACGGGACCCTCGAGCTCGACGACGGCCATGGCCGAGGCCGACGAGAGCTCCACCACCACGAAGACCGCGTCCTTCGCGAGGTGCTGCAGCGGCTGCAGGGTCGCGTCGCGGAGCCGGGCCAGGGCGCTCACCGGCTCTCCGAGCTGTTCCGTCAGTGCGGCCGTCGCCCGTCCCAGCGCCGCCATCGCCTCGTCTCGCACCGAGGTACGCGCGACGAGGTCGAGGTGGGCGCGGCTGAAGCGCTTGAGCGGCACCAGGGTGACCCGTCGCGCACGGGGCCTGGAAGGGGCGCTCACCTCGTCAGGAGCCGGCCCCACGACGGTCGTGGTCTCTCGCCTTTCGCGGTGCTTCGTGCGGCCCGCGCTCCTCGGTGGCTCCGGTCTGTGATTCGTCTCTCGCATGGGAGCGCGAGAGTTCACCCCTGATGCCAGCGCAACCACCCGAGAAGACGAGAGAATCAGCCAGTCTCGCGCCCGGGACTAGCGGAGCGTCTCCCGGACCAGGCGCGCCGCGAGGGCCTTCAGCGCGGGACTCACCGGGGTGGCCGCAGGTGGAGAAGCCGGTCGAAAGGCGGGGGGCAGCTGAGCGCAGAGGGCGGCGCGCAGGGCGGGTGGGCTCGAGCTCAGCAGCCGCTCGACGCGCTCCCGAAGGCCGTCGCGCGGGCCAAACTCGAGGGCCAGCCGCGCCTGCCGCGTGGGTGAGTCGAGGTCGGCGAGCTGCTGGGCGAACACCCGGGCGCGCTGGCGGTGGGCCTGCCCGAACGCCTCCAGCAGCTCGGTGGCCCGCTCCTTCTTCAAGGCCACGACGAAGAGGGTCGTCTGCTCGACGAAGCCCATCACGCGCGCCGGGTCCTTCTTCCCGACCCGAGCCTTGAGAAGGGGCGAGGCGTGGCCGAGGCGCGTCGGGGTGTCGGCGGCCACGTCACGCCACCTTCCGCTGCACGTTCGCCGAGATCAGCGGGCGCTGCGGGGCGGGAGGGGCGGCGACGGGCGCGGCAGCACGGCGCTCCTTCTTGCGCATGCGGAAGAAGAGCACCAGGAGCGCAGCGGCCAGCACTGCCAGCACCAGACCGAGCACGACGATCATCGCGCGCAGACCGCTCTCTGGCGGCGCTGCGACTGACGGTGCCACGACCGGCGCCTGCACCCCCACCACGTCCAGCACCAGGACGACGTCGTCGGCATTGAGCCCGTCCACCGCCGCGGCGACCAGCGCGCGCAGCTCGCTGCGTTGCTGCTGGAGCCGCTCGAGGGCGTCCGGCTGCACGCGCAAGAGCACCGAGGCCTTCGACGGGGTGGCGGTGCTCCCGGGGCGGGGCGGCGCGGGCACCACCAGCTCGACGGCGGCCGACTTCACGCCGTCCATCGTCTCGAGCGCCTCTTCGATGTCGCCCTCCTGGGCCTCGAGCGCACGCAGCTTCTCGGCCTGTGGCGTCTCGATGAGGCTGGCGGCATCGACGATCGCCTGGGTCGTCTTGCGGGCCTTTCGCGGCAGCTTGAGCTCGGTGAGGACCCGGAGCGCGTCGGTCGTCTTCGCGTCGTCGAGCTCGATGGCCCAGGTCGGCTTCTTGCCCTTCTCAGCCACCTTCTTCGCCTCGAAGCCGCGGGAGGTGAGCTCGGTGACGATCTCGTTCGCGTCGCGCTCGTCGAGGCCGTGCTGGATCTGCGACCTGCACCCAGCAGCGACGGTGACGGTGGCGGCAAGGAGGAGGCTTCGGGGGAGGGAGTTCATGGCGTGCCTTAGACCTGCGTCTGGAGGACCTGCTTCACGCCGTTGGTGGCCTTCTCGACGACCTTCCCGGCGAGGTCGAGCTCCTGGCTGGCGCGGTACACGTGCGCCTGGAGCGAGAGCAGCTCGGCCGGGCTGAACGACTTCCCCGACTCCGCCAGCTCGAGGATCTGGTCCATGCGTGCCTGCGCCTGCTGGACCTGATCGAGCATCTTCCCGGCGACCTGCTTCGTCTCGACCGCCGCGCCCACCTTCGTCGTCGACACCGCTTCCGCGCGGCAGGGCGCTGCCCGTTCGACGGCCTGTGAGTGCGTCTGCTGCTGGGCCTGGAGCGGGGCGTTCTCGAGGCGCTGCGGCTGCTGCGCGCCCTGCGCCTGGCCCTTCATCACCTTGCTGAAGCTGTCCGCGGGCTTGCCGACGGAGCCGGCGCCGGAGACCCCCGAGGGGCCGACGCCACCGAGTGGATTGATGGCCATGGCGTGCCTCAGCGGATGTTGTTGATGGCGGCCTTCGCCGAGTCGTGCCGCACCTTCAGCACGTTGGAGATGGTGTTGTACTCGCGGCTCTCCTGCTGCATCGCCATCTGCATGGCCATCGAGCGGTTCGCCTCGGCGCGCATCTCGCCCATCATCCCCGCCATGTCTCCCGCGACGGCCGGGGCGGCGATGCCGCCTGAGCCGAGACCGGCGGTCGCTCCACCGCCAACGTTGATGATGCCGCTCGACGCCGCCGAGGCCGAGCGTGCGCCCTGGCCGGCGAAGTTGGTGACGGCCGAGACCGCCGCGCTCACCACGCCCGCGCCCGGAATGCTGCCAAGGACCGCTCCGCTCACGACGCCCACTGCGTTGACGCCCTGCTGCAGAGAGGTCTTGAGCACCTCGCCGAACTCCTGCTTCTGGCTCTGGCGCGCGACGGTGGGGGTGACGGCGATCTGATCGATGCGGCTCATGGTGCGTTCCTCCAGCGAGTTGGTGGAGGGACGCAGAGCAGCAAGCATGCCGGCGCCAACCACCTGGATTGGCGAGGCAATCGTCATCCGACGGAGAAGACTCCTCAGTCCCGCGCGAAGAACTCGAGCAGGTGCTCGCGCCGCAGGTGGGCGTCGTCCATACCGAGCTGGATGAGGTCGCGCGCGTAGGGGGCGTCGAAGAGCAGGTAGCTGCCGAGCTCGGCCTGGCTGAGGAGCTGACTGCCAGCGAGGCGGTGGAGCAGGCGGGTGGGGAGCGCCTCGTCTGACTCCTTCTTCGCGCGGGCCTCGAGGTGCGGTCGCGCGACCTCGGCGAGATCGCGTGATGGCCGCACGACGAGCTCATGAACGAAGCGGTACGGCTGCCCGCGGGTCGACACGAGGGCCGCGTTGAGCTGCTCGACGAAGGCAGCGCCTCCGAGTTGCCGGCCCCGCTCGACGAGCCCGTTGATCCGACGCAGCCGGGCGAGATCGTGATCGAGCCGGTCCAGCATCAGCGAGTTGAGCACCTTGCCGATCACCTGGGGGGTCGTGGGCAGCTCCTTCAGCTTCGGTGGCTCGATCGCGGCGCGGGGCCGGTGACCGAGCGAGAGGATCAGCAGGCGCTCGGCGCCGAGGCGCAAGGCGGGCGCGACCGGCGTGTTCTGCCGGACGAAGCCGTCGCAGTAGTACTCGTCGCCCACCTTCGCCGAGCGGAAGAGCAGGGGGATCGCAGCAGAGGCGAGCGCGTGCTCAGGCCCGAGGACGACCTCGGTCGCCACCGTCCACGGGTCGCGGCTCCACTCGGGCAGGCCAGCCTCCCGGCGCTGGACGAAGATCTGGCTGCGCCCGTCACGAATGCGCGTCGCGGTGACGGCGATCGCGTCGAACGTCTTCTTCGCGAGGTTGGCGGCGATGCGCGACCAGTCGATGCGTGAATGGACCAACTGCTCGAGCGGCTCTGGGTGAAGCAGATCGTACAGCCGCCACCCGTCTGGGCGTTCGTTCCGTCGGGTCGCCTTCCAGAGCTTGCGGCCGACGCTCCAGGCCGACTCGCCGGCGACGCGGAAGACCTGCTCGAGCGACAGGCTGGTCCACAGGGACTCGAGGCCGCGCCCTTGCTCGGCCGGAGTGTCCATGGTCGCCGCGAGGTAGCAGCACGTCATCGCTCCGACCGAGGTGCCCGCGAGGATGTCGAAGTGCACCAACGGCCGGACGTCGGGCGGGAGCTCCTCGCGCAGGTAGCGGATGATGCCCGCTTCCCAGGCACCCCGCGCCCCACCGCCGCTGCAGACCAGACCGATCTTCGGCCGCGTCACCTGATCACCCAGACGTCGCTGATCAGCCACTTGCGCGGGCTGCCGGCCGGAAAATTGCGATCACGACAGGCCGATCCATCCTCCTGCATCGCTGTTGCACCCCACGCCGCGAGGAACCCGATGATCAGCATCACTGCCCAGCCGCCAGCTCCCACGCGCAGTCACCCCCGTGTCGATGCGGGCTTCATGGTCAAGCTCTTCACGCAGGGCAAGGCCGTCCTCGCGAAGGCCGACAACCTGTCAATGCAGGGGCTGCGGGTGGTGGGGGACTTCCTCGCGTCCGAGGAGCGCCTGACGCTGGCCATTCCGCTGCCCGACGATCGCGAGGTCGTGACGAAGGCCACGGTGCGTCGGCGGGACGAAGAGGCGATCGCCGTCGAGTTCGACCAGCTCGACTGGGACGACATGTTCGCGCTCGCGCGCTTCCTCCACCCGCGCCTGCCGTGATCGGTCGGTGAGGGCTCAGGCTGGCTTCTTCGCGCGCAACGCCGAGACCAGGTCCATCAGCTCGGCCCCGCGGAAGGGCTTGTGGATGTAGCCGTCAGCGCCGGCCTTCATGGCGACCTCGACGTCGCTCTTCTTCGCCTTCGCCGTCAGCATGTGCAGGGGGATCTTCGTGGTGTTGGCGTCGGCTTTGAGCATGCGGCAGACGGTGATGCCATCGAGCTGCGGGAGCACCACGTCGAGCAGGATGAGATCGAACGACTGCGTGCGCGCCAGCTTCAGCCCCTCAGCGCCGTTGGCCGCGGTCTCCACCACCACGTCGTTCTCGCTGAGCATGCTCCGCACGAGCTCGCGAATGACGGGCTCGTCCTCCACCACCAGGATGCGGAACGGCGTGCCCATGGCGGGCGCAGCATAGCCCGTCTCGAGGTGGGCTGATCTGCCCCTGATCGCATGGGAGGCGCTACTCGTAGGCGAGCGCTTCCACGACGTCGAGCTGCGACGCGCGGCGGGCGGGGTAGAGCCCGGCGAGGGTGGACGCGACGATGGCGATCAGCAGCATGGTGAGGCCGGTGGGCCACGGGAACTGGAAGGGGAAGCTCCAGCCCGTCGCCTGAACGCCCACCACCTTCGTCAGCACGAACCCCACCACGGCCCCCACGGCGACGCCCATGAGGCCGCCGGTCAACCCGATGAAGCTCGCCTCGGCGGCGAAGAGCTTGAGCACATGGCGGCGGTCGGCGCCGATGGCCCGCAGCAACCCGATCTCCCGGGTGCGATCCAGCACCGCCGCGAGCAGCGTGTTCACGATGCCCAGCAGGGCCAGCAGCACGGCGACGAGCTCCATCGCGTACGTCACCTTGAAGGCGCTGCCGACCATGCTCATCGCCTCGTCGCGGAGCTCGACGTTGGACAACACGTAGAGGTCGAACGCCTTGCCGAACCGCGCCGTGATCGCCTGACGTACGGCCTCGATCTTCGACGAGTCATCGACATAGACGTGGAAGCTGTCCACCTGGTCGTCCTGGAACTGCCGGATGAAGTGCTTGCGCTCGATGATGATCGACCCCTGATCCGACGTGTAGTCGATGATCACCGCGCCGACGGTCCACTGCTTCACGCCCGTTGGGGTCGAGACCTCGAAGCGGTCGCCGACCGACAGCTTGCGCCGCCGCGCGAAGTTCTCGCTCACCGTCACGAGATCCCGCTCGCGCTCGGCAGGGGTTGGCAACGAGCCGGAGATCACCGTGGGCTTGCCGCGCCGCTCGTAGATCTCCGGGGTGAGCGAGATGATGAAGACCCGCAGCCCCAGCACGTCAGCCGGGTAGACGCGAATGCGATCGATCGCGTCGACGAACTGCAGCTGCGCCAGCTCGTCGCCCACCGTCGACGCCATCGGCTGGTTCTGGACGCCCGCGACCTTGGCCGACGAGGTGACGAAGAGATCGGCCGGGATCGCCTGTCGGATCCACGTCTCGGCGCTCGACTGGAAGCTGGTGATGAATGACGCCACGGTGATGCTCATGGCCACGCCCACCGAGAGCGCCGACACGGGCACCGACGTCCGCACGGGCGCGCGCGCGAAGTTGTCGGCGGCGAGGCGTCCGGGGAAGCCCCAGAGCGCCTGGCCGGGACCGGCGAGCGGCCCATTGAGGTGCCGCAGCAGGATGGGTGAGAGCAGCGTCGCGCCCATCAGGATGAAGAAGATGCAGATGTACCCACCGACCGGCATGTTTTCGCGCGGCGGCTCGATGAAGGTCGCCGGCCAGGCGAGCGCGAACAGAGCGAGGCCGAGGTAGGTGGGCCAGGAGCGCACCTGCACGGCGCCCGCGCCCACCGCCACGTCACGTCGCAGGGCCTCGACGGGCTGAACGCCAGAGGCCACCACGGCCGGGCGCAAGGCGGCGAAGATGCTGCCCACCACACCGAGCGCCGCGCCGACGGCCATCTCGAACGCGCCGAGCTGGACGTCCTGCGCGTTCACCTTGACGTAGAGCTGCGAGACGGTGTCGCTCACCCACGAGATGGCGCCGCGGCCGACCACCAGCCCGAAGGGGATGCCGATGACGCTGCCGACCGCGCCGAGCGCCGCGGCCTCGATGGCGAAGAGCAGCCTGATGTCCTGCTTCGTGGTGCCGAGCGCGCGCAGGGTGCCGATCTCCCGTCGTCGTTGCAGCACGCTGATCGAGACGGTGTTGTAGACGAGGAACACGCCCACCAGCAGGGCCACCGCGCTGCCCAGGTTGAGGCCGAGCTGGAAGCTGCGCACCATCGTCTCGACGCTCGCGCCGCGGCTGTCCGGGCGGTCGATCTCGTAGCCCTTGTCGAGGCGGGCGCGGAGGTCGGTCACGACCGGCTCCCACCCGACCGCCGGGTCCACCTTCACGTCGATGCGATCGAAGACGCGCCCGCGCCCGAAGGCCTCCTGGGCCGAGGCGAAGAACATGACGCCCACCGAGCCGCCGAACGCCGTCACCGGCCCGCTCTCCTTGAGCAGTCCGTGCACCACGAAGTCCTTCGCGCCGTCCTTCGTGAGGAGCTGCAGGGTGGAGCCGGCGGTCAGCCCCTTCGCCTTCGCGAAGCGCTCGGAGACGAGGAGCCGATCAGTCGAGTTGAGGAACTCGAGATCGTCGTTCAGCTTGCCCACGTCCCGATCGACGCCCTCGTAGGAGCGGAAGTAGCCGTCATCGAGGAAGTCGATGCCCATGACGTAGAGCGACTCGCCGGGGCTGTCCTTCACCGGGGCCACGACCGTCAGTGTCCCCGCGGCGTGCTGCACGCCCTTCACCGCGCGGACCTGCTCGAGCAGCTCCTCGGGGAAGCCGGCCGTGGTGCCGGCGATCGACACGTCAGCCTTGCCCGCGACCGTGTCGATGGTGGAGCGGAACGCGTTCGTCACCGAGCGGTTGATCGACGAGATGCCGACGAGCGTCGCCACGCCGACGGCCACGCCCATGACGGTGATGGCCGTGCGGAGCGGGCTGTCGGAGACATGGCGGAGCGAGACGAGCCGGAGGAGGGCGAACATCGGCGTCGGCACCCTAGCGCCCACCCCGGCCCCGCGCCCTCAAAGAGTGTCGCGGAGAACCGGTCCCGGTCGTCTCGGAGAGGGGAGTGCGCCGGTGTCAGCGCTGGGCGAGGAGCAGCTCGGCCTCTTCACGCGAGAAGGCGAGGTGGGCTGAGTGACCCAGCATGCGGGCGATGCGCTCCATCTGAATGGCGGCGCTGCTCGACTTCCCGACGACGCGCACCACGCGGCGCACCTTCGCCTTCGCCAGCAGCTCGCCGATGCGGCGGGCCTCCGCCTGCGGCAGGTCTTCGAGCGACTCGAGCTCGCGGACGTCGGACAAGACGTCGAACGGCGATCGGAGGCGGGCGATGGCTTGACGGACCTGCTCGATGGCCGAGGCAACGTCCGCTGGACCGGGGCGCCCCGAGAGCTCCATCAAGAGGAAGTTGCGGCCGACGTCTGGAGCGATGCGTACCACGTGCGGTTCCCTTGCTTCAGGAGAACCCCCACCACCCCTCAGATATAGCGGCAGGTGCGCGATCTGCCAAGCCGATGGCAGGAGCCGGTGCGTGGGTCGGGACGCACCAGCGGGTCACGCCGCACTGCGCACGGCTTCGTCACCCACGATGACACCGTCAGCCAGGCGCACCAGGCGATCGCCCACCTCGGCGGCCTTCGGGTCGTGGGTCACCATGACGACGGTCAGCCCGCGCTGCCGCGTGGCGTCGCGGATCAGGCGCAGCACCTCGGCGCCGGTCTTCGAGTCGAGGTTTCCCGTGGGCTCGTCGGCGAGCAGCACCGACGGCTCGCCCAGCACGGCGCGGGCGATGGCCACGCGCTGCATCTCGCCGCCCGAGAGCTCATCGGGGCGGTGGTGCCAGCGGCCCTTCAGGCCGACCTGCTCGAGCAGGGCCTGGGCCTTCGGCTGCTCCACGTCGCGCGACTTGCCGGCCAGCAGCGCTGGGAGCAGCACGTTCTCCATCGCGGTCAGCGTCGGCAGCAGGTTGAAGAACTGGAAGATGAAGCCCAGGTGATCGCGGCGGAAGCGGCTCAGCTCGTCGTCCGGCAGCTTGCTGATCTCCTTGCCGTCGATGCGGATCGTCCCCCGGGTCGGCACGTCGAGGGCGCCCAGCAGGTTGAGCATGGTGGACTTGCCCGAGCCCGAGCTGCCCATCACCGAGAGGAACTGGCCCTTCGGCACCGAGAGCGAGACGCCGTTGAGGGCGCGCACCTCGCCGTGGCCGCGGCGGTAGACCTTCACTGCGTCGACGACGTCGATCATCGGGGCCTCACAGGGGGGTGACCTGCTCCTTCTCGACCCAACCCTCGAGCGCGTTCGGCAACCTGATGCGCACGAAGCGGCCGCTGTCTTCCATCACGCGCACCAGCAGGCCGGCGTGGACCTCGAAGGCCACCTTCGCCGTGTCGCCGGGGAACTCGCGCGCCTTCGCGGTGGCCGCCATCACCACCGCCTCCTTCACCGAGGTGCTGACCCAGGCCTGGACACCGACGAGGCCGCCCAGGCCGAGGGCGACGGCGAACACGGCGGCGGTCGCGAGCCCGAACGCCCAGCGGTGCGAGCTGCCGCGCAGGAAGACGAACAACAGCCCGAACGCCACCCACCAGGCGATGAGGAAGCCCCAGCTCACCAGCCGCTCGTCCACGGCGCGCCCGAGGCGCTGGAGGAAGGGCTCGGCGTCTTCG
Organism: Myxococcaceae bacterium; assembly: GCA_016793095.1. GTDB lineage: Bacteria > Myxococcota > Myxococcia > Myxococcales > Myxococcaceae > Xiheimicrobium. The sequence goes on from JAEUJQ010000034.1 coordinate 54,614, forward strand.
GCGCCCACGACCTGATCGAGCTGGCGCTGCTGGGCCACCGCGAGCTGCGCGGCGATGTCGTCATCGGACGGCGCGAGCCGCGCGGCGCGGGTGAGGAAGAGGATCGCAGGGCCCAGCTCGTTCGCGGCGAGGTGGGTGGTGCCGAGGTTGAAGAGCACGTCTGGTCCGCTCTGCCCGGCGGCGATGAGGCGCTCGTACTTGTCCTTCGCCGCTGAGTACTCCTGCCGGTAGTAGGCGTCGTTCGCCTCGGTGAAGAGGGCCTGCGCCTCGGCGGGCGTGTAGGCGAGCGCGAGCGTGAGGCCGAGGGCGATCACGGCCACACCTCCATCGCGTGCACGGCGTCTTCGAGGGCCTTGCGCCTGGCCGAGGCGTCCCCCATGCCTGGCGCGTACCGGCCGAGATCACACGTCTCGAAGACGCCCAGCACGCGCGCGCGAACTGCCTCGCTGACGGTGGCGGCCTTCATCGCGTCGTCGAGCTGCGGGCGGGTGAGGCCGGTGACGTTCTGAGACAAGCGGGCCTCGAGGAAGCTGCGCAGCGCCTTGTCCACCTCGGCGTAGAACTCGATCGTGCTCCCCGCGGCGGCCAGCTTCTCGGCCTGCGCGAGCCGCTTCCGGGCCGCCTTCGCCTGCTTGTTGCGCCGCGAGACCTCGTCTTCCTGTCCCGCGCGGGTGCGCACGAATGACACGAGGCCCAGCGCCAGCGCGAGGGCGACGGGCGCGATGCTGAGTGGAAGGAAGAAGGGCTGTCTCCAGGGTACGGCGTGCGCCTCCGAGAACCGCGCCGTGTGGCGCAGCGACTTGAGTCCCCCTCCGACGAGCTGGTTGCGCGCTGCCGGTTCGCCCTGCGGCGTGTCGTTCGCCGGCACCGTGAGGGCCTGCGCCCCGGTGCCCGCCGGTCGGACGGTGATCGTGATCGGGTCGGTCGAGGTCTTCTCGCGCTGCTGCGACTCGGGGTCGAAGTACTCGAGCGTGAGCCCTGGCAGCTCGAAGCGCCCGGTCTGCTGCGGCACCAGCACGTACTCGACGGTGCGCGTGCCCCCCACCAGGTTGTTCTTGATCGACGACTTCTCGGTCTGCTGCGGGTCGAAGACGCGGAACGACGCCGGCGCCTCGAGCTTCGGCAAGGTGACGTTCTTGAGGTTGCCGCGGCCCTCGAGGATCACCTTGAGCTGCACGGGCTCGCCGAGCGCGATGTCAGACTGGTTGACCGTCGACGACAGGCGCCAGCGGCCCACGTTGGTCGCGCCCGCCGGCAGCGGCTTCACCTTGAGCGCGAGCGTGTTGCTCTTCCGGTGCAGCTTGCGCTGGCTGAACGGGTACACGCCGGAGGCGATGTCGGCCTCGGCGGCCTCGATGTTGAGCTCACCGGGCTTGAGCGGAAAGAGCGCCTTCGAGCGCAGCAGGTAGGCCCGGTAGCGCACCCCACCGACGACGCGATCCTCTGCGTGCAGGTTGGTGGGCGAGGCGATCTCCTGCGAGAGGAAGCCCTCGAGCTTCGGCATGGTGACGGAGTCGACCCCCATCAGATCCATGCGGGAGTAGATGAGGATCGACAGCGTGACCTGCTCGCCGACGAAGACCTCGGGTCGATCGAGCGTGGCGCGCAGGAAGAGATCGGAGTCGCTCCGTGGAATCGCGGGATCGTCGGCGAACGGATCAGGCAGGGCGCGCGGCAACCCGAAGGGGTCGTCGTCCTCGTCGCCGAAGGGGAAGCCGGGAGGCAGGCCGAAGGGGTTGGCGGCCTGAGGCTGGCGCGGGCGCGGCTCGGGGGCGAGGCGGCCGGGAACGACCTCGACCTTGATCGCGTCGGTCTTGTAGGTGCGCGCCGCCGTCTGCAGGCCCGCCGGAGGGATCGTCAGCGCTCCGGCCCGATTGGCGCGCATCACGAGCGTGAACTTCCGCACCTGTTTGATCTGTCCCATGCCGCCGGGACCGACCGAGTAGCTCATCTGCGTGGACTCGCTGCGGGAGAGCACCTCGAAGTCTGCAGGGGTGGGGAACTGCACCACGGCGCCCTCGGGCGCGTTGCTGACGACGATCTCGCAGCGGAACGTGTCTTCGGTGCCGACCTTGTTCCGGTCCACCGTCATGTAGAACTCGAGCTCGGCGGCCAGGGCAGGGCCGGCCGCGAGCAACGAGGCGGTGATGGCGAGCGCGCTACCAGTCCTTGCCATGGGGGTCGTTCTTCTTCGTCTTCTGGCGGAAGCGCCAGAGCTGCAGATTCTTCTCGTTGCGCTTGAGCGGTTCCAACAGTTTCTCGGCTTCCGCGGGGGTCATGCCGCCGTCCGTGAGGCCCATCGGCTCGAGCTCGGCGCCCGCGTCGCCGAGCGCCTCAACGCCGCCGTCGCTCCCGCCGTCCGAGCGCTGGGTGGGATCGCCCTCGTCACCGCCGTCGCCCTGGCCGCCGTCGGCGCCGGCGTCGCCGCGCTGATCTTTCTGGCCCTGACCGCCGTCACCCGAGCCCCCGTCGCCCTGGCCGCCGTCGCGTGGCTGGCCGCCGTCGCTCCCTCCATCGGTCGGGGAGCCGCCGTCACCTTCTCCTCCATCGCGGCCTCCGCCGTCTGGCGAGCCCGCGTCGCTGCCTCCGTCTGCGAGGCCGCCGTCGAAGCCGGCGTCTGGTCTGCCCCCGTCGGCCTTCCCGCCGTCGGGCGTGCCGCCGTCATTCCCGGCCTGGCTCTTCGGCGGCAGATCACGCAGCAGCACCTCGAGGTTGTGACGCGCCAGCGCGTCGGTCGGGTCCTTCCGGAGGGCGCGGCGCAGCTCGCGCACGGCCTCGTCCTTCTGTCCGTTGACGGCCGCGATGGTGCCGAGGTTGTAGTGGATCTTCGCCGCGTACTCGCCCGAGCGATCGAGCTCGAGGGCGCGGGTGAAGGCCTGCTTCGCATCGTCGGCGCGGCCGAGCTTGTGCAGCGCGAGGCCGCGGTTGTAGTGCACGCGCGGGTCCGAGCCCTTGTCGCGCTGAGCGGCGTCGAAGCGCTCGAGCGCGCGCTCGTACTCGCCCGCCTCGTACGCCTGCATGCCCTCGTCGATGGCGTCGTGGTTCTTCTCGAGCGGGCCCATGGCCGACCCGAAGACGAGCGCCAGCAGCGCGAGGGTCCGGGCCGGTCTCATCGCGCCCACCTCCACGACGGGACGATGAGCATCGACAGCACGAGGAAGAAGAGGCCCAGGGCCACGAAGGGCTGGAAGATCTCGCCGTACTTCATGGTGAGCTTGCTCTCGAGCTCGGCCTTCTGGAGCGCGTCGATCACCTTCACCACGTCGGGGATGGCGACGGCGCGTGGCTGGTAGAAGAACTCGCCGCCGGTGTCTTTGGCGACGCGGGTGAGGCCGGCGCGATCGAGCCGGGTGATCACCGTGGTGCCGTTCTCGTCCTTCTTGTAGCCGACGACCTCGCCCTTGTCGGACAGCACGGGAATGGGCTCGCCCTGGTCACTCCCGATGCCGACGGCGAGCACCTTCGCGTTGATCTCCTTGAGCGCCTCGATGCCCTCGTCGATGGCGCCGCTCAGATCCTCGCCATCGCTGAGCAGCACGATCACCTTGTCCTTCGAGCCGCGGTCGGCGTTGTCGAACACCTGCCGCGCCAGGAGCAGCGCCGAGCCGATGTTGGTGCCGCCCTGGGGCATCTGGTTGGGGTCGATGGCCCTCAGGAAGATGCGGGCCGCGCCGTAGTCGCTCGTGAGCGGGCACTGAATGAACGCGTCACCCGCGAAGGCGATCACCGCTACGCGATCGCCCTTGAGCTCGTCGAGCAGGGTCGTGAGCTCGAGGCGGGCGCGATCCAGCCGCGACGGCGCGACGTCGCGGGCCAGCATCGACTTCGAGGCGTCGAGGGCCACCACGACGTCGATGCCTCGCCGCTTCACCACCTCGGCTCGCTCGCCACACTGGGGCTGCGCGAGCGCGAGGCCGAAGCAGGCGAGGGCCGCGGTCTGTGAGAGCCGCTGCAGCACGGGCAGCACGATCGACACGCCGGGCGCCAGCACGTTCGCGAGCCGCGACGGAATGACCTTCCCGAGCGCCGTCGGCCGCCGCACCGCGAGGATGATGACGATCAGCCCCGCCAGGAGGGCCAGCGGCACCAGCGCGAGGAACAGCGGCTGGGCGAGCCCGAGCTTGTAGCCCAGGAAGGTGAACCGCCAGGGCGTCACGGGAACACCCTCAGCACCGTGGACTTGAGCAGCAGCTCGAGGGCGAGCAGCGTGAAGGCCGCGAGCAGGAACGGGTGGAAGAGCTCGTGGTAGTTCGTGATGACGCCGCCCTCGAGGATCTTCGAGCGCTCGAGCGAGTCGAGCACCTTCTGCAGGTTCGCCTTCAGCTCCTCACGATCAGTCGCGCGGTAGTACTCGCCACCGGTGAGGCGGGCCATCTCCTGGAGCAGCTCCGGGTTGATGGGGATCTCGACCTCTCGCCAGGCGGTGTTGCCGAAGAGGTCCTGGCCAGCGGGGAAGGGCACCTTGCCGCCCTTGCCGACGAGGATCGTGTAGACGGGCACCCCGAGCGCCTTCGCCGCCTTCGCCGCGTCGATCGGCGAGACGGTGCCCTGGTTGTTGTCACCGTCGGTGATGAGCACGATCACCCGGCTCTTGGCGTCGGAGTCGCGCAGCCGGTTCACCGCCGTCGCCACCGCGTCGCCGATGGCCGTGCCTTCCTCGAGCACGCGCGTGCGCAGCTGGCGGATGACCTCCTTCAGCACGCCGTAGTCGAGCGTGAGCGGCGCCTGGGTGTAGGCCGCGCCCGAGAAGACGACGAGGCCCACGCGATCGTTCGCGCGGCTCGAGAGGAACTCCACCAGCACCTCTTTCGCGACGTGCAGGCGGTTGTTGGGCTTGAAGTCGGCGGCCTCCATCGAGGTCGACAGATCGAGCGCCACCATGATGTCGATGCCCTCGACCGACGCGTCGCGGATCTTCGAGTCCTGCTCCTGCGGCCGCGCGAGCGCGACCACGGCCAGGACCAGCGCGGTCAGCCGCATCACCGGCAACAGCCACGTCAGGTACGCGCGTGGCCCGCGCCCCTGCTTCGCGAGCAGCGAGGTGGCCGAGAACCGCAGCACCGCGCGGGTGCGCCGCTCGAGCCAGACGACGCCCAGCACCAGCGGCACCACCGCCAGCACGAGGAACGCGAGGGGCTGCTGGTAGCCCGAGAAGAAGGCGCGCAGCTCGTCGAGCAGGGTCGGCGTCTCAGGAGGCACCGTCACCTCCCGCTGGCCTGGGCGCGGCGAGCGCGGCGACGGTGCTGTGCACGATGCGGTAGCCCAGCTCGAGGGCGCCTTTGCACTCGTCGGGGCCGGGCTCCTGCTTCGCGTAGCGCACGAAGTCGGACTGGTAGGCGAAGTCCTTCAGGGCCTCCATCGGCAACCCCGGCGTGTGCCTCGCGCGCAGCGCCTCGAGCAGCTCGGGCGTGGTGCTCTCGAGCGCGTCGAAGGCGTACACCTCGCCCAGGTAGCTGCGGATGATCTCCGAGAGGCGGAAGTAGAACTCCTTCACCCGGCCCTGGGCTGGCAGGTTCTGCGCGGCCAGGGCGTCGAGCGCCGTCCGGGCGCGCACGTGGGCGGGCTCCCGGGGCTTCGCCGGAGCGGTCACCACCGGCCGGGGGCGGTTGAGCCAGCGGAAGAGCGCGTACGACGCGAGCGCCACGGCCAGCCCGATGAGCAGCGCCCAGATCAGCCGCCACGTGCGCACGGGCAGCTCCTCGGGCTTGCGCACGTCGTAGAAGTCGGCGCCTTGATCCTTCGCGTCGGGGGGCAACGTCGAGAGGATCTCCACCTCGGTCCCGCTGACCGGCATCTTGACGGTGCCCGCGGGGTCAGCCAGCTCCAGCTCGAGGGTGGGCGTGCGCTGCTTGCCCAGCTCGAAGCCCTGAAGGGTCACCTTGAACGTGGTGATGGACGCTTCGTCGCCGTCCACGCGCTGCCGATCCTGAGAGACATAGTCGAAGGCGCCGAGGTCGCCGGGCGGAGGCAGCTCGTACCGCTGGCTCTTCTCGTGGGTGACCACGATCTCGACGACGAAGGGCTCCCCCAGCCTGGCCTGAGCCGGCGTGACGCGCTGCTGAACACGCAGCGGCGGCAGCACGCCTGCGTCGGTGGCGTCGGGCAGACTGCCGAGGAGCGAGAGGAGCAGCGCGACCTGCGTCACGGTGCCCACCATTCGTCGAGAAAACGCATGGAATCAAGCGAAGTTGCGACCTGACACAACGCTGACAGACGAGGCCCCATTCCCGCGCGACCGCTTGACGCAGGCGGGTGCAGATCGGATTCTCCGGGGATGAACCAACTGCCCATCGACGTCGACGCTGAAGCGATCTTCCTCGACGGCGCCTGGTACACGCGCGAGGACCTGGCCAGGAAGATCAAGTCGATGATCGACTCGGGCGACTTCAACGTCGCGCGGCCCAGCGCCGCGCTCGAGGCCCTGTCCGCGACCCTTCAGCAGGTGCGCACCTTGTCATTCCGGGTGACGCCGGATCTCGCCGACGCCCTGACCCAGCTCGCCACGCGCACCGGGAACTCGGTCGGCCAGCTCGTGCGTGAGGCGGTGATGCAGATGCTCACGCGGGGCGCCGCGCCGGCCCAGCCGCAGCAGGATCAGCACGACGAGTCGCATGACCGTCGCGAAGAGACGGTGAAGGCCGCGATGCCCACGCCGCCTGACGCGCAGCCCCTCGTGCAGGCGCAGGCGGCGCCCGAGCCGTCGGTCGTGGTGGCCGGGCCCGGTGCGCTCCGGAACGCGGGGATCGACCCGAACAAGCAGCAGCAGCCCATCGAGCTCACGCGGCGGGTCGATTCCCAGTCGCAGCAGAGCGCTGGAGACTCGGCGGAGAACCGCTGGTTCAAGCAGTAGCGAATACGCGGACGCTGGCCGCTGTTGCACCGGCGCGCTATGGCCGCACCGATGCTCCTCTCCGCCCTCATTGCTCAGCTGGCGCTCGCTCAGGCGAGCCCTCCGTGGCTGACCGGGCAGAGCCGGGCGGAAGACCTGCGCATCTCGCTCGTCACCTTCAGCCCCGGTGACACCCTGACCGAGTGGTGGGGCCACACGGCGCTCGTCGTGGAGGACACCCGGCTCAACACCGGGCTGCTCTTCAACTACGGCATGTTCAGCTTCGACGAAGGGTTCGTGCACCGCTTCGTGCAGGGCCGCCTCGAGTTCTGGGTCTCGGCAGACTCGATTCAGTACACGTACCGGCTCTACCAGTACCTCAAGCGCGACATCCGCATTCAGGAGCTCAACCTGCTCCCCGAGCAGGCCATGCAGGTCGCGCGGGCGCTCTCGACGAACGTGCTGCCCGAGAACCGCGTCTACCTGTACCACCACTACAACGACAACTGCTCGACCCGCCCACGCGACATCGTCGACGCGGCGTTCGGTGGCCAGCTGCTCGAGTACGAGAAGCAGCCCTCGAAGCTCACGCTGCGCGAGCACACGCGGCGGTACTCGATGGTGAACCTGCCGATGAGCCTCGTCCTCGACTACCTGCAGAACGACGAGCTCGACGGTCCTGCGACGATCAAGAACGCGGCGTTCCTGCCCGACGAGCTCGAGCGCCACCTCGCCGCGCTGCAGGTGAAGCGGCCCGATGGCACGGTGGTGCCCGCGGTGAAGACCCAGTGGAACTACTACAAGTCCGACCGCACGCCGCCACCCGACGTCCCGCCGAACTTCATCCCCGGCATCCTCGCCTTCTCCTGCGCGCTGGGCGGTCTCGCCCTCGCGCTGGGCCACTGGGGCCGGGACGGCAAGCGGGCCCCGCGCGTGCTGTCTGGGCTGCTCAACGTCGTGCTGGGGCTTGGCTGGGGGAGCCTGGGCGTCTTCCTCTTCATCGTCGGGCTCTTCACCAACCACACGGTGGCGCATCGCAACGAGAACCTCTTCGTCATCAACCCCATCACCTTCGGCGCGCTGCCCTTCGGCGTGATGCTGATGTGGGGGGCGCGGCGAGCGAAGCCGCTGCTCAAGTGGACGTGGACGATCCTGTCGGCGACGGGGCTCCTCGGGGTCGTCGTGAAGGTCCTGCCGATGTTCGATCAGGACAACTGGAACATCATCGCGCTGGGGCTCCCGGTGAGCCTCGCGTTCGCGGCGGTCTTCTGGCTCGACGAGCGCCGGCAGCGCGCCGCTCCCGCGAAACCCTGAGGCGTCCCGCCGCTTCGGCAGCCGTCCGAGCGCCGGTTGAGGAGGAGCAAGTCGTCGGCGCGTGAGGGCAGGGCAGCCGCCCGCAATCCGCTGGACGAGCCGCCCGCAACGCGACAAAGACGCGGGCATGTCGCCCGTCGTCATCATCGCCATCGTCGTCGTCCTCATCATCGTGTTCGCCGTCATCGCGTCCCGCCGCGCGGGAGCGTCACAGGGCGGCGGCGCGGCCGTCTCGACCTGGACGGTCACCGAGGTCGTCAAGGAGACGCCCAGCACCGTCAGCTTCGGCCTCGACGCGACGCTGGACTTCCAGCCTGGCCAGTTCGTCCTGTTGCGCCCGGAGGCGTCGATGCCGTGGCGCGCCTACTCCTTCAGCCGCGCACCGGGCCAGCCGCTCCGCCTCACCGTCAAGCGCGTCGAGAACGGCAAGGTGTCCGGGTATCTCACCGGGAAGCTCGAGCCCGGCGCGCGCCTCGAGGTGAAGGGCCCGTACGGGCAGTTCCTCATGCCGCCGAACGTCACCCGCGCGCTCTTCGTCGCCGGCGGCAGCGGCGTGACGCCCTTCCTCTCGTGGCTGCACACCCTCGACGGCCGCGGCTGGCCCTTCCCCGTCACGCTCATCACCGGGAACAGGTCGGCGCAGGAGCAGATCCTCAAGGTCGAGCTCGACGCCCTCGAGAAGAAGGCCGGCGGCAAGCTCGCGTGTGTCCACGTCACCGACGACGCCCAGGGGCCGCTGACGAAGGAGCTGCTCGGCTCCCTGCTCGAGAAGCTCGAGGCGCCGTCGCTGGTCGCCACCTGCGGCCCTGAGCCGATGATGAACAACGTGAAGGAGCTGGCGCTCACGAGGTGGCCCGGCGTCGCGGTGCTCGAAGAGAAGTTCACCGCGAGCGCCGAGGTCGTCGGCGACGGTCCCGGCGTTCAGCTCGAGCTGATGCAGGACGGGAAGGTGAAGCCCTTCGAGGTGAAGCCGGGCGAACACGTGCTGCACGCCGCGCGACGCGCCGGGTACGATCTGCCGGCGGGCTGCGAGATGGGCGCGTGCGGGGCCTGCCGCGTGAAGCTGCACTCGGGCGACATCGCCGTGCCCGACGAGGCCTGTCTGTCTGACGCCGAGAAGGCGCAGGGCTACCGCCTCATCTGCGTCGGCAGCGTCAAGGGCCCGGCCCGCTTCGAGTCGGCGCCCTGAGCTGCCCCGTCACTTCGCGGGGGCGTCGCCTTCGGCCGGCTTCGGGGCGTCGGCGGGCTTCGGCGCGTCCTTCGGGGCCTCGGCCTTCTCGACGTTGGGGGCCGCAGGCGAGAGGTTGCCCAGCACGCTGACGCTGCGCGCGGCCGGCGGCAGGTACTTGTCGAGCTTGCCGAAGAACCAGAGCCCGCCAAGCACCAGCACCACCGCGAAGACCGTGTACCAGCCCCACGGGCGCTGCTTCTCGGCGAAGGGATCCACGGTGTCCAGCCGCGACCCGGCGGGCAACGCCGCGGTGCGGGTGAGCGAGCCACCGAGCGGCACGTTGAGCCGCGCGTTCGCGTTCACGGCCCAGCCGTTCGCGTCGAGGAGCGGGCCGATGTTGCGCTGGCGCAGCTTGAGCCAGGCGATCAGCATCGACGGGCCGGAGATCAGCAGCATGAGGCCCACCACCCCGAGCGGCATCCAGAAGCCGAGCCCGAAGAAGGCCTGCAGCAGCGCGCCGAGGGCCGCGGTGATGCCGCCGACCGCGACGCCCAGGGCTGCCACGACGCCGACGTCGAACTTCTTCTCGGGGGGCTTGAAGCTGCCCGTCTCGGTGGCCGTGCCGACCGCCGTCACCTTGCCGGTCAGCTTCTCGCTGGCGTCGCTGTCGGCCGCCTGGGCGCGTTTGGCGACCTGCTCCTCGATGAAGCGGATCACCTTCTTGTAGGGCGCCCAGAACGCCTGTCGGATGGAGATCGGGTTGTCGACGATCTTGGTGATGGTGGCGTCCCAGTCCTTGCCGTCGCGGTCGTAGAAGAGCCCGTTGCGGCCCACCATCAGGTTGTCGGAGTCGCCGGCGGTGAAGGCGCACGCCACCGTCATCTTCTCGCCGGTCGCCGGCCGCACGCAGTCCACGTAGGCGAGGTACGCGCGCGAGAGCGGCGCCATGGTGCCGTGTTTGCCGGCGTCCTCGACGCGGATGCACAGCTCGCACGCGCGTTGATCGAGGAACAGGGTGCCGACCTGGAAGATCGCCTTCTCCTTGCGCTCGTAGAAGTCCTTGAACGAGACGAAGTTGTTGGCGAGGCGGAACAGATCGCGGTGCAGGCGCACCAGCTTCTCGACCGAGATGAGCGCCGCCGCCGTGGCCGCCTCGGCCTTCTCGAGCTCGAACAGGGCGTCCACCGGCTTGCGTGCGCCCTCGGCCGCCAGCGCCTTGAGCCGCTCGGCGCCCAGCTTCTCGACGCTGGTTCCGGCCTTGTCTTTGTGCCAGCCCTCGAAGGGCTCGAAGCGCGCGCGCAACGACAGCCAGTCGGCTTCGGCGAGCGCCTTCTTGTCGCCGAGGAGCGGCTTCACCACCTTCGCCGCGAACGTCGCGAGGGGGCCGGCCCACGCGGGGTTGACGTTCTCGGCGAGGGGCAGCGGCTTGTTGGCCTCGATGCGCGCGAGCGGGAACGAGGCGACCTCGTCGGCGGTGATCGTCAGGTCCTTCGCGGCGACGGCGAGGTACTCCTTCTCTTCGCGGTTGAGCGCCTGCAGCGCGCGTTCGTCGAAGGCCGCGAGCCGGCACCGCGCGAAGTAGTCGTCGATCTTCGCCCGCACCGCCTTGAGGGCGTCGAAGGCGGCCGCGGTGTCCTGCTGGAGCACCAGCAGCGACGCGTTGCCCTCGGCCTTCGCGAGCCAGCCGACGTGCGCGGCGACCTCCTTGAAGAAGGCGGTCACCTTGTCGCCGTCCACCCCGTCCTTGCCGGAGCGGTCCTTGACGGCGCCCTGCGTCGCGAGCACCTCGTCGAGCACCTGCTTCGAGGCGTCGTCCTTCGCGGAGCCTGGCGGCAGCACCCCGTCGCCGTTGAACGAGAGCGCGTCGAACGCCTTCGTCGCCTCGGCCATGTCTCCGACCGAGATCGAGCCCGCGGCGCCTTTGCCGAGGCCTCCCAGCACCGTCTTCGCCGCCGCGACGATCTTCTTGCCCTCGTCGCTGGCCACGCTGATGGCGGACAGGGAGAGCTCGGCCGAGCCCTTCAGCAGATCGTCCGGGTTCTTCAGCAGCCCGCCGACCCACTTCACCGCGGCGATCAGCTCGGGCGCGCGAATGCGGCCGTCCTTGTCGCTGTCGATCAGCTCGAGCGTACGGGCGTCGAAGGCGAGCCCCTTCGTGGGGCAGGCGAGCGCGACCCACAGCTTCTGGTCCAGCTCGCCGAGCGCGAGCAGATCGGCGCCAGTGTCGAAGCGGACCTGGTCGAAGCCGCCAGCGCGGAAGAAGTGGAAGGGACGGGGCGCCATGGAGATCTCCTGGGAAGGACTGAAGCAGCGGCACCCTAAGAGGGTGCCCCCGGGCCGGCCAACGGAAAACCCCCGACGCCGGTCAGCCGCTCAGAGGCGCTCGTCGATCGCGCGGTTCGACATCTCGTCGGCGGCGCGGTTCATCTCGCGCGGCACGTGCACCAGCTTCACGCGCTCGAAGTCGTTGAGCAGCGAGAGCGCCTCTTCGTAGAGCGGCCGCAGCGTGGCGCTCTTCACCTGGTATCGGCCGCCGAGCTGGCGCAGCATGAGCTCGGAGTCGGCGAAGACCTCGACCTCGCGCACGGACAGCTCGCGGGCGCGCCGCAGGCCGAGGAGCAGGCCCATGTACTCGGCGTAGTTGTTCGTCTGGGTGCCGAGGAACTTGCCGATGCGATCGACGACCTGGCCCGAGGGCTCGACCAGGACCGCGCCCGCGCCCGCCAGCCCCGGGTTTCCCCGCGCGGCGCCGTCGGAGTACACGCGCACCCGCGACAGCGCCGGCTCGGCGAGCGCCTCACCGTTCGCGCCGTCGATCAGCGTCGCGGCCTTCTCGAGGATCCGCTGGAGCCGGGCGCGGTCGAGCTGCGGGAACGCGCCCAGCGTGGTGACGAGGGGGTCTTCCCGCGCCATGAAGCGCAGCACCGCGCTCGACAGCGCGCGGCCGCTCAACGGTTTCGACTTCGCCGTCATGCAGGTCCGACGTTACTTCGGCGCCGGCTCTTCGAGCACTTCCTGTGCGTAGACCAGGCGTGAGCACGAGGGGCAGGTGTCGACGCCCTTCGAGGCGACGAGCGTGTTGTAGAACTGCGCGCGCACCGTGATGCCACACCCGCGGCAGATGCCCGGCGCGGCGACGGGAGCGAGCGCGGGCATGCGCTTCTTGCGGATCACGTCGTAGCGCTTGAGCAGGGCTGCATCGACCGTCTTCGCGGCGCCCTCGCGATCGCCGTCGAGCGCGCGCACGGCCGCTTCGGCCGCCGAGAGCTTGCCCTTCAGGGCGCCGATCTTCTCGGTGAGGCCCTTCGACTTCTCGGCGAAGTCCTCGTTCTTCGCGCGCACCGCCTCGCGCTGGATGGTGGCCTGGCGGCCCAGCTCGACGACCTCTTCGGCCATCGTCTGTTGCCCCTTCTTGGCGATGTCGATCTCGCGCGCGAGGGCGGAGTACTCACGGGTCGAGCGCTGCTCGGTGAGCCGCGCTTCCCACTTGCGCACCTTGTCCTTGTCTTCCGTGATCGTCTGCTCGAGGTGCAGCTTCTGCTTCTCGAGCTCGTCGAGCTTCGTGCGCTCGGCGTCCACCGCCGTCTTCGCCGCCGCGAGCTGCTTCTCGAGTTCGCCGATCTCCTTCGGGTATGCGTCTGCGCTCTTCTTGAGAGCGGCGACCTCGATATCGACCTTCTGCAGGGCCGCGAGCGCCTGAAGTTTTTCCCGCAAAGACCGCCTCCGTGCTTCATGGCGCATGTGCGCCTGACGCGTGGCTCTACCTGAAGGCTCCGGCCCTTTCCATCGCGATCTCTGCGCCCCTCACGAGGCGGCCTTCCCGGCGTGCGCCTTGTCCTTCGTCGCGCGTCGCAGGTTGAGCAGCTCGACCGAGAGCGAGAACGCCATCGCGAAGTAGACGTAGCCCTTGGGCACGTGGGTGCCGAGCCCGTCAGCGACCAGCATGGTACCGATCATCAACAGGAACGAGAGCGCGAGCACCTTCACCGACGGGTGGCGCTCGACGAAGCCGCCGACGGCGTTCGCGAACATCATCATCGACAGCACCGCGATCACCATCGCGGTCACCATCACCCACAGCGCCTGCGCCATGCCGACCGCGGTGATGATCGAGTCGAGCGAGAAGATGAGATCGATGGCGAGGATCTGGAGGATGACGGACATCGCGCCACGCCGCTTCTTCGCGAGATCGGCGACCTCGTCGTCGAGCTCGTTCGCGGCGGCGGCGTCCTGCTCTTCCTGGCCCTCGACCTTCGCGTAGAGCTCGCGGGTGGCCTTGAAGATGAGGAAGAGGCCGCCCGCCAGCAGGATGAGATCGCGCCCGGTGAGCTCGTTCCCCAACACCACGAGCAGCGGCGCGGTGAGGCCCATCAACCACGACAGCATCGACAGCAGGCCGACCCGCAGCACGAGGGCCGCCAGCACCCCCAGGCGCACGATGCGCTGCCGCTGCGACGGCGGCAGCTTCGCAGCGACGATCGAGATGAAGACGATGTTGTCGACGCCGAGCACCACCTCCATGGCCGTGAGCGACAGGAGCGCGGCGAGGGACTCGGTGTTGAGGAAGGACATTGCGGGGGCCGTTCATGGCGGCCAACGAGGCGTGGGTCAATCGGTTCGGTCAGCCCTCGAGCTGCGACTCGAGCGTCTGCCAGCGCTCGTAGAGGCGCTCGACTTCGCGCGAGGCCACCTCGAGCTCGGCGGACAAGGCGGTGAGCTCCTTCGCGTTCGATACGACCTGGGGCTCGACGAGGCGGCGCTCGAGCTCGGCCTTCTTCGCCTCAGCGGCCTCGATGGCGGCGTGCATGCCGTCGAGCTCGCGCTGGTCCTTGTAGCTCAGCCGCCCCGGCTTCTTCACGGTTGGCGGGGCGTCGGGCTTCGGCGCGGGCCTCGCCTTCGGCTCGGTGGCCGCCTGCGGGCGCAGCCGCTGGTACATCGACCAGTTGCCCTCGTAGCGCACCACCCGTGCGTCACCTTCGAACGCGAGGATCGACGTCGCCACCTTGTCGAGGAAGTAGCGGTCGTGGGTGACCAGCAGCACCACGCCCTCGAACTCCCGCAGCAACCGCTCGAGCACGTTGAGGGTCTGGAGATCGAGATCGTTGGTGGGCTCGTCGAGCACCAGCACGTTCGCGCCCTCGAGGAAGACGCGGGCGAGCAGCAGTCGGTTGCGCTCGCCGCCAGAGAGGGCCTTCACCTGCTGCTTCTGCGCTGGCACGGGGAAGCCGAGGTCGTCGAGGTAGTCCGACAGGCGCACCTTCCCGCCGCCGAGCGTGACCCAGTCGTCGGGCCAGACCGCGCCGGCCACGGTGGCCTCTTCGTCGAGCTGCGCGCGCTGCTGATCGTAGTAGGCGACCTTCGTGCGCGGGCCGATGGTGAGCTTGCCCGCGTCGGGCGCGAGCTCTCCCAGCAGGGTTCTCAGGAACGTCGTCTTCCCCACGCCGTTGGGGCCGACGAGGCCGATCCGCTCGCCGGGCTGAACGATCAGATCGACGTCCTTGAAGATGGTGCGCTCGCCGAACCGCTTGCCGAGCTTCTTCGCCTCGATGACGGTCTGAGACAGGCGTGGCGCAGTCGCGACCTGCAGGTCCGCCACCTTCGGCCTGACGAAGCCGCGCTCGGCGAGGAGCTTGCGCGCGCGCTCGATGCGGGCCTTCGACTTGGTGCGCCGCGCCTCGACGCCCTTGCGCAGCCAGGCGACCTCCTGGGCGATCCACCGCTGGCGCTTGTGCTCGGCCAGCGACGCCTCCCCGAGGCGCACCATCTTCTGCTCGAGGTAGGTCTCGTAGTTGCCGGGGTAGCTGACGAGGCCCGGCTCGGCGGTGCCGGGCGCGTTGACCTCGACGATCCGATCGACCAGCCCGTCGAGGAAGTAGCGATCGTGGGTGACGAGCAGCAGGGCGCCCGGGAACGCGTCGAGCTCTTCTTCGAGCCAGACCACGGTCTCGGCGTCGAGGTGGTTGGTGGGCTCGTCGAGCATCAGCAGGTCGGGCTGGGAGAGCAGGGCGCGCGCGATGGCCACGCGTTTGCGCTGACCGCCGGAGAGCTCGGCGACGGGCCGGGCCCAGTCCTTCACGCCGAGGCGATCGAGCAGCTTCTTCGCGTGGAAGGACGTGTCCCAGCCGCCGTGCCGCTCGATGGACTCGGCCAGGGTGGCGAGGCGCGTGAGGGTGGCCGCGTCGCCCGGGTGCTTCGCGAGCTCGGCCGAGAGGGCGCGGTGCTCGTCGAGGGCCGCCTTGAGCGGAGCCTGCGCCACCTCGAGCTCGCTCTCGACCGTGGCGCCGTCGGGGAAGGTGGGCTCCTGCGGCAACCACTCGACCCGCGTGCCCCGCTGCACCTGCAGCGTGCCCGAGTCGGGCTTGAGCGTGCCCGTGAGCACCTTCATCAGGGTGGACTTGCCGCTGCCGTTGAGCCCGACCAGGCCCACCCGCTCGCCCTCTTCGATCACCAGCTCGACCGCGTCGAACAGCGTGCGGCTTCCGAAGGTGACGGTGACGTCGAAGGCGCGCAGCAGCGTCATGGCCGCCCGCGCATACCACGCGCGCCGCGCCCCCGAAGACCCTCAGAAATCCGTCGAGCGCCAGCCTGGCGAGGTGCAACCCGGCGAGCCCTCTGCGGCGTGGGGCGGCACACCTCATGCTGTGCCCTCCCACATGCGTGGAACCCTCATGAGCTGCGTGGTGTTGGTGACGGCCTGCTTCGCGCCCGTCGATGAGCGCGACGGTGGAGTGATCGGCGGCGGCGCTGGCGGAGGCGTGGTGGGCGGGGGTGTTGCGGCTGGCGGGACGGCGGGTGGCTCGACGGGCGGCGGGACGGCTGGCGGAGCCGCGGGCGGCGTGACGGGGGGCGGTACGGCAGGTGGGGCGACCGGCGGCGGGCCGGCGTGCCGTTCGGACGCCCAGTGCGGCGCGGGCGAGCTCTGTTACGACTGCGGCGCCTCTTCGGAGTGCGCCGAGGGCTGCTCGCAGACGAGGCCCTGCCCGCGCGGAACGCAGTGCGTGATGGTGACGCAGGTCTGCCTCCGCTGTCCTTGTCCGCAGTCGCGGTGCGAGGCGCCGGCGTGTGTCGACGTCGATGGCGACGGGTACCTGCCGCAGCAGTGCCAGGGCATTCCGGGCGGGGACTGCGCGCCGCTCGACCCGTTCATTCACCCCGGCGCCCGGGAGAACTGCACCAACGGCCGAGACGACAACTGCAACGGGCTGGTGGACATGGCTGATCCTTCGTGCGCCCGGTTGTGCGGCCCGCTGCCGACCTGTACCTCCGTCTCCGACTGCAACCTGGGCACGACGACGTGCGGCTCGACCGGCTGCTGCGAGAGCTGCCCGGTGCTGTCTCCGCCGCTCTGCCAGATGGGCCAGTGCGCGAGCCCGCCCGCGCCGAACCCGATGAGCGGCTGCATGCTCGATGTGCGCTGCATCCCCTGCGGGCCGTGCCCTGCCGTCTATCAACCCGTCTGCGCGCAGCTCGAACGCGGCGACGCCCGCACCTTCCAGAATCGCTGCCACGCCACCACCGGCGGAGCGACGATCATCCACGAGGGGGTCTGCGCGCGCGGGGAGGGCCTCGCCTGCACCTTCAACCCCGGCTCGTGCCCGGCCGGTACCTATTGCCGCGACGCCTGTCCCGAGTGCGACGCGGCGATCTTCCGCTGCACGCAGAGCGGGGCGTGCGTGAACGACAGCGACTGCCCTGCGGGAGTCCAGCCGCCCCCGCCGATGACGTGCGCGAACGGAACGGTGGCCCCGATGAGGTGCGTCAACAACGCCTGCGTGCGTCGCTGCGATCCCTGAGCCTGCGGCGTGCGCTTGCGCGGAGCAGGGCATGCCGGAGCCCGAACCGAAGCCCGCGAACGGCGCGCCATCTCGAGCCCTTCGTGAGGTGCCTCGAGCGGAGCCGCACCATGTGCCTTCGCGCCGCCGTCAGGACTGCGCGTGCTTCGGCTCCGGCTGCGCGTCCGTCGGTGGAGGCGCCACCTTGAGGGCGGCATCGAGGCCGATGTCGTCGGCGCGCGGAACGAGCCCGGTCATCATCGTGACGAGCCGCTCCAGGCCCTTGAAGAAGCCGAGCTTCGTCAGCGGCCAGTTCAGCCAGCCGGTGGTGATGCAGTAGTACTTGTCGAAGGGCGCGGTGTGGTGAACGTCGTGGTGCTGCGGAGGCAGGATCAGGTGGACGCGCTGCAGGAAGCGCACGAGGCCGGGCAGCTCGTTTCCCTCGAGGTGCGACCACTTGTGGAACTGGTTGGTCATCATCACCCAGAAGATCATCGAGCCCAGCGACACCATCAGGAAGATGCGCACCGGCGACAGGGCGCCGTCGCTCTCCAGCGGCATGAAGACGCAGATCGCGCCGACCCACAGCGAGATGAGGCAGTTGTTCCCGTTGGTCTCGATCACGTCGTGTCGGGTCATCGCCTTTGGATCGACGTGGTGCTCGCGGAAGGGGCGGATGAGCCCCGGCCCGATGATCTTGAGCTTCGTCGAGCCCCAGGTGTCCGCCATCCAGTGGACGAAGCCCGAGATGAAGTCGGCCATGACGTAGCCGCTCATGAAGGCCGACGCGATCAGGAAGCCGCGCCCCTCGCTCACCTGCCAGGAGCGGCGGACGATGAGCGCGATGAGCATGAAGAAGGCGAAGATCGAGCCGATCTCCACGTACCGCCACCACGAGTGGTAGCCGGCGGCGAGCGCGTTGGCGTCCTGCATCTCGAGCTTCAGCTTCTCGTTGCTCATGGCCCGTGCCCCCGGCTGTGACTCAGCTCAACACTCCGTCTGCCAGTGTGGGGCGGTTTTGTCACCCCCCTGTCAGGGTCTGATTGACGTCGGTCAGAGGGGCGGGGGTCAGAGCTTCTCGTAGTCGGTCTTCTTCTTCTTCACGGGGTTGGAGAGCTTGCCGTCCTTGAAGAGCTCGATGCGGCTGGCGCCGGCCGCGAGCCCGCCGATGGTGCCCACGAGGGCCTTCGAGTCGGGTGGGTGGTAGATGACGCGGGCCTTCGAGGCGGTGGGCAGATCGCCCACGTTGGCGTCGATGAGCAGGAAGACGCTGG
Organism: Myxococcaceae bacterium; assembly: GCA_016793095.1. GTDB lineage: Bacteria > Myxococcota > Myxococcia > Myxococcales > Myxococcaceae > Xiheimicrobium. Next base: position 72,974 of record JAEUJQ010000034.1, read on the forward strand.
TCCCCTGCGCGAGCACCCGCTCGCTGTCCTGAACGGGGTCGAGCTCGCCGAGTTCACGGCCCTGGTCGATGTCGGTCGAGTCCTCGGCGTACTGACGCACCCGCACCTTGAGGACGGGACGGCTCGACGTCTCCTTGTAGACCTTCACCCCCTGAATGGTGACCGCCAGATCTGCGCCGGTCTCGGCGGCCTTCGGGTCCTTCAGCTTGAGGCCGGTGGCCTTGTTGTTGTCGGTGTCGAGGAAGATGGTGGCGTTGGCGCAGCGGTTGGCGCAGCCTTCACCCCAGGGCTCCTTGTTGAACTCGATCTTGAACGCGTAGTCGCTGCCCTGGGACCCGGCGACGATCTCGGTGATGAGCGGCCGATCGTCCTCTCCGGGAGGCGGCGGCTTGTAGGTGATGGCAGGCTTCTGCGCGAAGGCAGCGGACGCGGCGAGCGCGACGATGAGCGACGACGAACGGACCATGATGCGCCAGACGAAAGCAGATGGGCTGTATGCACGCCAGCTGGAGCTCGGGCCGATGAAGAACTTCGTCTACCTGCTGGGGGCGGCGGGGGCAGACGAGGTGGCGGTGGTGGATCCCGCGTGGGACGTCTCGGCGATCCTCTCGGCGGTGGAGCACGACGGCAAGCGCCTCGCGGCGGCGTTCCTCACGCACCACCACTTCGATCACCTCAACGGCGTGCCCGAGCTGCTGAAGGCGCGCGACGTGCCGGTCTACGTGCAGGGCGCCGAGGTGGACTTCTCGGAGGCGGTGCAGCAGTTCGGCAGCGCGGTGAGGCGGGTGAAGCCAGGCGAGGCGGTGAAGGTGGGGCCGCTCGAGGTGACGTGCGTGCACACGCCGGGGCACACGCCGGGCTCCCAGTGCCTGCTCTGTCGGGGCGCGCTCGTCTCGGGCGACACCGTCTTCGTGAACGCCTGTGGGCGGTGCGATCTCTCGGGAGGCGACGCCGCGCAGATGTTCGACTCGCTCCACCGGGTGCTGGGGGGACTGCCGCCCGAGACGCTCCTGTACCCGGGGCACGACTATGGAGACGTGCCCGTGTCGTCGCTCGGGCGCGAGCGGGCGAACAACCCATACTTCCGTCTCGCCCAGCTCGAGGCGTTCCTGGCGCACCGGAACCGGCCGCGCACCTGAGCGTGACGGAACACCGCCGCGCCCGGATGTGTTGAGGTCTGTGCCAATGGACCGCAGCGAGCTGCACGTCGGCCGGCTCATCGCCCTCGTCGGCATCGTGATCGCGTCGGTGCTGCTGTGGGACTCCGCGGTGCTCACCCCCTTCAAGCTGCTGGCGGTGATGGGGCACGAGACGGGCCACGCGCTGGCGGCGAAGCTGGTGGGCGGCGAGGTGAACCAGGTCACCGTGCGGCTCAACCAGTCGGGCGAGTGTCTGTCGTCGATCCCGCAGGGCTTCTTCGCGAAGGTGCTGGTGTACTCGGGAGGTTACGTCGGGAGCGCGATCATCGCCGTGGCGTTGCTGGTGCTGACGTACCGCTTCAACGCGCGCCGCTTCATGCTCGGCGCGGCCGCGGTGTGGCTGCTCGTGATGGCGCTCTTCTACGGCCGCGATCTCTTCACGCTGGGGTTCTGCATCGGCATGGCCGTGCTCTTCGCGGCTGGCGCGCGGTGGCTTCCGCTCGAGTTCGTCGGCGGGCTGAACCTCTTCATCGCCACCTTCACTGCGCTCTACGCGGCGATGGACCTCAAGGACGATCTCTGGACCCGCGAGGTGCGGGCGATGAGCGACGCGCAGCTGCTCGCGAACGTCACCATCGTGCCCGCCATCGTCTGGGCCCTGCTGTGGACGCTGCTGAGCGTCGCGATCCTCGCGCTCGGCGGCTGGTTCGCGCTCAGGGAACGGAAGGCGCCGGCGCCGACGCCGAAGGCCCTGACGACTCCGGCGTGAGCTCGGTCGTCTTCGTCAGCTCGGCGACGACGCGCTGACACGCCCAGGCAGCGCCGAGGAAGAGCAGGGAGCCGAACAGCCCGATGAGCTCTCCCGCCGACGAGCCGGTCTTCCCCTCGAGGCGCGCGCCGACGTTGGTGACGATGTTCGCGCCGATCCACAGCGCCTGCCACTGGCCCACCGCGCTGGCCGCCGTGGACGTCGTCGAGATCTGCTTCGCGATCGCGTACGGGCGCACGAGGTTGACGAAGGGAATGAAGAAGCTGCCCACGGCCGCCGCGGGCGTCGTGTCGAGCGGGGCGCCGCCGGCCTTCGCGTGTCGCACCAGCAGGTGGAACCAGCGGCAGAAGAGCACCACGCCAGTGATGAAGACGCCGAGGTAGAGGATCCCGGAGCACCCCAGCGCCACCACCTGAGGCACGGCGCCGGGGTCTTCGCTGCCCTCGGCGGGCACCCCGAAGCTGAGCAGGCTGACCACGAGGCCCAGGCCCGCGGTCGCCCAGACGAACGGCATCGCCAACCGCGCCCGCCCCGCCAGCGACGGCAGGCCCACCGCCTCTCGCGCACGGCAAGCGGCGCAGAGTCGAAGCTCGCCGAGCAGGGTCAGGCACTCGCCGCAGCCGAACACCCCGCAGCGCTCGCAGACGCCGGTCGCGGCCCGCTCAGGGTGGGTCGCGCAGAGGGAGCCGTTCTCGCTGCTCATCGACGACGTCAGAGCCCCGGCACGCCGACCGCGCCGCAGAAGACGGTCTTGTCGAGGGCCCGGGCGAACGCCGGCAGCCGCTGAGGCAGGGTGCGCAGGGCGGGGTAGTCGTGCAGCAGCTCGTTCAAGTCCTTGTGTGACAGCACCGCGAGCGTGGCGAACTCCGGCGAGAGCACGCGCAGCCGCCCCGGAACGCCCGTCATCGCGGCCGTCACCGCGAGGAACTGGCCGGGGGTCACCTCGAACGAGCGCGGCTGCTCACCGGGCCGGGCGCGCTCCTCGAGCACCAGGGAACCATGCGTCACCACCGCCACCAGGTTCGTCACCTCGCCGGGCGCCATCAGCTGCTCGTTCGCCTGCAGCGTGCGGTTGCGGAAGCGGCCGATGAGGCGCGCGCGGGCGATCGAGTCGATGTCGTTGAAGAGGCGCGAGGCCATGAAGCTCTCGAGCAGGCGCTCGCGGTGCATCTGCAGCACGCGCTCGTGCAGCACGTCGTCCGAGTCGAGCAGCTCCTGCAGCCGCTCGCCCGACACCTCGATCAGCACGCAGTCACCGATGGCGCGGCTCGAGGCCGCCCGCAGCTGCGCCGAGAAGAGGCCGAACAGCCCCAGCGACTCACCGCGGTTCGCGTGGCGCAGCGCCACCTCACGCCCGTCCTTCTGGCGCAGGAGCTCGATGGTGCCCTCGACGACGACATAGAAGCTGCGCGCCTCGTCGCCCTCGAGGAAGAGGAACTCGCCGTCAGGGATCTCGAGCTGCTTCGCGCCCTGCGCGAGCGCTTCGATGGACTCCACCGGGAGATCCTTGAAGAGGCGCACCTGCGAGAGCGCGAAGATCGCGACCTCGGGATCCGCGTCGATCTCGGTGAAGATGGGCAGATCGTCAGGCATCTCGAGCGGCGAGGTGCTGGGCTCCTGATCAGCGGTCGGCCGCGTCTGCCGCTCGACCTCCTGCATCACGTCGTACGGGATGAGCGACGGCTTCAGCACCGGCGGCTGCACTGGCATCGCGACGCGCGTCCGCACTTCACGGGGGGCGAGCGGCGGGAGGTGGTCGGCCATGTGCTTCCTCAGGGGAAGGAGGGTGAACGACGGTGGGGAGGTGTACGGAAGTCGCGGACTTCCCGTCAAGGTGGGCCTGAACGATTTCTGATTCCAGGGGGTTGGGTTCATGATGGGGGGGATGGACGCGGTCTCACTGGCCATCATCGCGGGAGGCCTCGGCCGGCGGCTGGGAGGCCGGGTCAAAGCCCACCTCGAGGTGGAAGGGGAGACCGTGCTCACCCGCCTGCTCCGGCTGGCGCGACCAGGCGAGAGCGTCGTGGTGGTGACCCAGCGGCCAGACGCGTTCCCGGGGCTGCGCTGTGTCCCGGACGTCGAGGCGGGGCGGGGCGCTCCGGGCGGGGTCGTCACCGCGCTGCTCACGGTCGCGACACCGTGGGTCCTCGTCGTGGCCTCCGACATGCCGGCCCTGGAGGCGCGCCATCGCGAGCTGCTGGAAGCGGCAGCGCGGGACGACGTCGAGGTGGTCGCAGCGACCCGTGACGGTCGCCTCGAGCCGCTGTTCGCGCTCTACCGGACCAACCTCGGCGCACGGTGGCGCGCGACGCTGAAAGACGAGCCCTCGCTCCGTTCGCTGATCAGCTCGGTGCCTCACGCCACCGTCGCGCTCGAGCCGGGTGCGCTCGACAGCCTCAATACGCCGGACGATCTGGCGCGGCATCACGCACGCTGATCGGCGAGGGCGGTCGGAAAGTTCTCGGACCCTGCGGCCTTCTGCTACTTTGCCAGCCCAGCCCCATGGCAAAGACGTTCGAGAAGGCCGTCACCGGCTTCAACCACAACATCAAACACAAGGGGAAGGTGTACCACGTCCAGACCGAGGACTCGGGCGTGAACAACCCCCACATCATCACGCACCTGTTCGTGGGCGGGAACATCCTCGCGACGAAGAAGGGCTCGTACGTCAACATCGTGAAGGCGCCGAACCTCGCCGAGCTCGTCCGCGAGCTGATGGAGGAGCAGCACAAGGAGATGCTGCGGAACCTCATCAACGGGACCTACGACAACATCAACAACGCCTCGGCCACGTCGTACCAGCCGGGCGAGATCCACACGCAGCCGAAGAAGCCCGTCGAGCCCGAGATGCCCCTCATCGAGGCCCAGCTCGCGCCCAAGGAGCTGCCCCCCGAGGTCCTCGCCGCCCGCAACCTCAAGGAAGCGCCGAAGGAGAACAACGTCGGAGTCGAGACGCTCTTCGGTGAAGATCTCATCAGCGAGAAGAGTCTCGACGAGGTGATCTTGAGCTACCTCGCTGGAGAAGGCGGGAACTGACCATGACGGTGGTGCTGGTGGTGCCCCTGCTCGCGCTCGCGGCGGTGGACGGCTCCGTTCCCGACGCGGGCGGAGCGCCTGCCGATGGCGGGCCAGCCCGGGTGGATGGGGGCACGTGGGACGGCGGGTTCTCGGCCGCCGTGCCCGCCTCGTGGACGCTCTCGGCGAAGCTCGCCAGCGGCTCGCCCGCCCGCGCCGCGCTGGTGAAGGATCTCACCGCGAAGGGGGGCGGCGTCGGTGAGACCCCCCTCTCGGCTGAAGAGGCCCAGGCCCTGCTCGACGACCCGCGGGCGCAGCTCGTCTACGGCGACAAGACGGTGTCGATCGTCGCGCCCTCGATGGTGAGCCGTCACCGGCAGGAGCACCTCGATCTGATGGCGCTCTTCCTCAAACCCGAGCGCGTCGAGGCAGGGCGCGCGTTCGTGAAGGCGCACGCCGCGAAGCTCGAGGAGGTCGAGAAGAAGACCGGGGTCGATCGCAACGTCATCGTCGGCATCCTCATGTGGGAGTCGAAGCTGGGCACCATCACGGGCGACTACCGCGCGTTCAACGTGTTCACCTCGCAAGCCTTCTTCATCGACGAGGCGAGCGCGGTGGCGCTGTCGAAGGCCGACGAGAAGAAGAAGGCGAGCCCCGCGGCTCAGGCGCGGCGCGTGGAGTCCATTCGCAACCGCGCGCGGGCGAACCTGCTGGCGCTGCTGCGGCAATGCAAGACGCGAGGCATCGACGCCCTCGAGGTGAAGGGTAGCTGGGCCGGCGCGCTGGGCTTCCCACAGTTCATGCCCGCGTCGCTGCGCTGGGCTGACGACGGCAACGGCGACGGGCAGATCGATCTCTTCGACATGGACGACTCGATCGCCTCCATCGGGCGCTACCTTCAGGCGCACGGCTTCAAGGACGACCGCACGAAGGCGGTGTGGGGCTACAACCACGAGGACGCGTACGTGCAGGGCGTGCTCGCCTTCGCCGACGCGCTCAAGCCCGCGCCCGACGCCGGCTCGGCGGGGCGCTGAGGCTGAGGCCGTCGCTTGATCGTCATCACGACGCGAGCTCGACGGGCTTGAACGGAAGCCCCTCGTCGAGCCATGCATGGGTGGGCCGTCGCCCAGGAGGTCCCATGCGATCGCTTCAGTCCGTCCTTGCTCTCCTCACCGCAGCCCTCTCCGTCGTCGTCATCGTCGCTTCCTGTGGTCGACCGGTCGTCTGCACCGACGATGCGCTCATCTGCCCGGACGGCACCGCGGTGGGCCGCACCGGGCCGCGGTGCGAGTTCGTGTGCCCCGATGGTGGGGTCGCCTGTCCTGCCGATGCCTTCCAGTGCCCTGACGGGACGTTCGTCGGCCGCACCGGGCCGCGCTGTGAGTTCGTCTGTCCCAGCGATGGCGGCCTGAGCGACGGCGGGCACGTCTGCCCGCAGGATGCCTTCCGGTGTCCTGACGGCACCTTCGTCGGTCGTCGCGGCCCGCGGTGTGAGTTCGCTCCGTGCCCCGGAGACGGCGGCGTCATCGGGTGTACGAAAGACGCGTTCCGCTGCCCCGATGGGACCGTCGTCGGTCGCACCGGCCCGGCCTGCGAGTTCGTCTGTCCCGGTGTGCGTGACGGCGGCGCCTGTCCTCCCGTCGTGTGCACGCTGTACTGCCCCTTCGGCTTCGTGCGCGATCCGTCCACCGGCTGTGAGTCGTGTTCGTGCAACCCGCCTCCTTCGGACGGCGGCGTCTGCACCGATGACGCCTTCCAGTGCCCCGATGGCACCTGGGTCGGGCGAACCGGCCCGCGCTGCGAGTTCGTCTGCCCGGTCGACGCAGGCGTTCGTGACGCGGGCGTGGCGTGCGCACAGGACGCGTTCCAGTGTCCCGATGGCACCTGGGTTGGCCGCACAGGGCCGCGCTGTGAGTTCGTCTGCCCGCCGACGCGAGACGCCGGCGCCTGTCCTCCAGTCGTCTGCACGCTCGCGTGTCAGTACGGCTTCGCGAGGGATCCGCTGACCGGCTGCGAGGTCTGTGCGTGCAATCCTCCGCCGAGACCTGACGGCGGGCTCCCGTGCTTCCGCGGAGGGTGCTCGGGCCAGCTCTGCGCCGATCAGCCGCTGGGGAGCACGTGCGAGTGGCGCACCGAATACGGCTGCTATCGCACCGCGACGTGCGAGCGGCAGGCGGGCGGGCAGTGCGGGTGGACGCAGACTCCCGCGTTGCTCGCGTGTCTCGCGGCCGCGCGTGACGCCGGGCCCTGACGCTGGTCGCTTCAGTCGGTCGAGATGCGGTAACCGCTCCCGGTGTACCGCGCGTGCACCTTCACCTTCGCGACGGGGACTCCCCGGTGCAGCAGCCGCACCTCGTTGCGCAGCCAGCGCTCGAGGACGCGCGTCGTCCAGAAGGACGGGTCGGTCTCTCCAGCCACCTGGGACTGACCAGGGCGCCACACCTGAGCGCCGCCGAACCGCGCTTCCTTGTCGTCCGCGAGCAGCCGGTTCGCCCGGCTCGCGAGGAGCTGGAGCGTGTGCCCGACCGCTTCGTGGGAGCCTCCCTGGGCCAGCACGATCTCGACCTTCACCGCGATCCACGGCACCTCGCTGTCACCGGTCCGGTCTTCGCCTTCGATCTCGAGATCGCCCTCCACGACGAACGGCAGGCGCTGGCGCCAGGTCGCCGAGTCCACCCACAGCACCGCGAAGGCGATGAGCCAGATCACCGCGAAGGGGGCGAGGTAGCGCGCCTGGGTCGCCGGGTCGCCCTCCATCACGATGACGAGCAGGGCGACGAGCATCAGCAGGCCGGCGAAGGCCAGGCCCCAGAAGCGCATGGAGCGGAAGAAGCCAGCCGGCGCCCGCCGGGCCCCCTCGAGCTTCTCGGCGCGCCGTCGCAGCGCCTTCTCATGCCGTCTGCCCTCAGTCCTGCTCCGTCGCTCGACGTCCCTCCGCGCGGCCGCCTGCTGGGCTTCGACCCGTCGCTTCAGCTCCTCCGTCGCGTCATCGCTCATCGGTCCCCCAGCGTCGGTGCCTGCCACGGCTGACGCTCGCGTCGCCGCGCCTGAAGCTGGTGGAGTGTAGACGACGAGCGAGCGCCGTTGGAGGTCGCCGCGCGTTCGGCGCCGGCCGGGCCTTCAGGGTGCGAGGGCGTCACGTCACTGGTTCGGCGTCACCGTCCGGTACACCGTGGCGCCGGAGACGAACAGCCAACCCGAGCCGTTGGCGAGCACGTGGCTCGGCCCGCCGTTGGCCGTCCACTGCAGGTCCGTGCTCGTGAGCACCAGGCTGCGCGAGGAAGGCGCCGCGAGCGGGATCCGCCACAGGCCCTCCTGCGTCCCGACCTTCGCGACCGTGAAGAGCTCACCGGCCCGCAGCACGGTGGTGTCGCGCCTGAAGCCAGTGCCCGAGACGAGCGGCGTCGTCGTCGTCGCGTCGAACGGAACGCGGCCGAGGGTCGCGGTCGAGTTGCCATACTCCACGAAGTAGTAGGCGTCGGGGTCAGCCAACACGAAGCCGCTGTCGAGCACCCCACCCGAGAGCACCACCTGGTCCGTCCCGTCCCTCGAGTCGACCGCTCCGAGGGTCTTGAAGGAGTACTGGTTGTCGGTGGTGCCGACGTAGAAGAGGTACGGCGCGACGGCGGCCAGTCGTGCGTAGTTCAGGTACGACTTCACGAAGGTCGCCGTGCCACCGGCGAGCGGCAGCTTCTTGATGCCGAAGCTCGACACGCCGTAGCGCGCATTGCCGCCGACGCTGCAGTACGCGAAGGCGCCCATGACGACGAGGTCGGAGCAGCCAGAGTCGAGGCCCGCGATCGTCACCGGCTGGGTCGCGCTCTGCTCGAGCCGTCGCAAGCCCATCGCCTCGCCCCAGAGCAGCGAGCCGTTCGCGGTCGCCAGGGGTGAGAGCACCACGTTGCTGGCGAGCGGCCGGACCTGCTTCGTCGAGAGGTCGATCGCTGAGAGATCCCGCGCCGACTGGTTCAGCGACGCGGTGCTGGTGACGTAGAGCTGGGCGCCGATCAGCGCGACCGAGTGGACGTACTGCGCCGGCAGCGTCGCCACCGCCTCGATGCACGTCGTCCGCGCCGCGGAGCAGGTCGAGCCTTGTGGACAGGCTCCACAGGTCTGGCCGTTCACCACGCCGCAGATCGCGCCGGCCTGGCTGCACGCGTCGGCGATGCATTGGCCGGTCGCCGGCTCGCAGCGCTGGGTCCCCGGGCAGGTCACGTTCGCGCAGAGCGGCTCACACTGGCTCGAGGGGCCGCACTTCTCCCCGGCCCCGCAGCCTCCGCACTGAAGGGTCCCTCCGCAGCCGTCGCTCGCCGTCCCGCAGAGGCCCATGCAGGTCCGCCGGGTGCAGGTGGGCGCCGGCTGCTGTTGCTGCTGGCCACCGCAGACGTCCAACGCCCGCGAGAGCACGCCCGTCGCGCTGCACCGGAAGCCGTCCACCCCGTCGCAGAGCGCGCCGCCGCACGAGACCTCCTTCGTGCCAGAGAGCGTCGCCACCTGGCAGACACACTCCGGGAGCGCAGGGCCACAGCCGAGAAGTCCGAACGTCACCACCACCGCGAGCCAGGTTTTCATGGCGCGTGTGTCGGCGGACCCGGGACCGCTGGGACAAATGAGTTTCAGCGGGGGACGAAGACGCGAATCCGGTTGTGGCCCGAGTCCACGACGAAGACGCGCCCCGTCGAGTCCACCGCCAGGCCCCACGGGTTCGACAGCGTGCCCTTGCCGGGCAGCTCCTCGAGGCGGGTCGCCATGGGCAGCGTCGGGTCCAGCCGCACGACGCGCTGGTTGGCGGTGTCGCTGACGAACACGACGTCGTCTGGCCCACCGGCGACGCCGAGCGGCGAGTTGAGCGAGAGGTTCAGCGGGGCGCCTGGCGTGCAGCCGCTCCCGAAGAGGGTGGAGACGCGGCAGGCGGCCGCCGACGGGGTGCTGATGCGACGGATGGCGCAGTTGCCGCGATCGGCGACCAGCAGATCTCCCGACGACGCCAGCGCGACCGCCGCAGGTCCGCGGAAGATCGAGCCCTGCGCCGGCCGGCAGCCTGCGAGGTTGAACGAGGCGCCGCAGCAGTAGCTCCGGCCACACGCGCCATCGACGAAGGCGGTGGAGTCTTCCCGGCCCGCGAGGGTGCCCAGCTCGCGCCGACCCATCACGGCGAAGCGCACGAGCTGGTGCTCGGCGTCGGCGATGTAGACGAGCCCCGCGTCCGAGTCGGCCCAGAGCCCCATCGGGCCCGCGATGTCGCCCGGCCCGACCGTCCCCGGCCCCGAGTCGTAGCAGCGGCGGAAGCCCATGACGCCCATCGCGCAGGTCCCGACGTAGTCGCGCAGGCTGCCCGCGCTGAACTGCTTCACGCACTGCTCGCTGGTGTCGGCGACGTAGACGGTGCCGCGCGCGTCGACGGCCACGCCCCGGGGATCCACGAGGCCGCTCGCCACCACCGTGGACACCACCCCGTTCACGTCGATCTTCCGGATCGCGCGGTTGCCGGTGTCGGCGACGTAGAGCTGATCGAGCGCGTCGATGGCGAGGGCGGTCGGCTGGTTGAACTGAGCCTGCGCCAGGGGCCCGTTCACCAGCCCCGGCGCGCCCGTGCCGGCGAAGTCCTCGAGCACCCAGGGGCTCTGCGGCTGCCCCGCGTCGAAGCCTGCGTCAGCGATCGTCACGCCGCTGTCCGTCGCGGGCGCCATTCCGGCATCGAAGCCGCCCGTGGGCACGCACGCCGAAGCCAGCGCGAGCAGGGCGACGAGGCGGCTCACCGGACCTCCCACGAGACGAGGCGGATGCGGTGGTTCAAGGTGTCGGCGACGAAGACGCGACCGCGGCTGTCGATGGCGATGCCGTACGGCGTGTTGAACTGCGCCTGGCCCGCGGCCCCATCGAGGAAGCCCTTCGTCGTGCCGGCGAGCGGCGTCAGTACCCCGGTCTCGCTCATGAGGGCGATGCGATGGTTCCCGGTGTCGGCAGCGACGGCGAAGCCAGCGAGCGGGCCGCGCCCGGCCACCACCCCGAACGCGTTGCGAAGGATGCCCTGCGTGTTCTCCGACACGAACATGGGGCAGCCCGAGCGCCCGACGGTGGCGACGGCGCAGCCCGGCGTCACGCTCACCCGGCGGAGCGCGCAGTTGTAGACGTCGGTCACCCACAGCACGCCCGGCGAGGCGACCGCGAGGCCGGCCGGGCCGGAGAACGTGGCGCCCGACGGCGACCCGGTGCAGCCGCTGTCGTAGCCGCAGGTGCCATCGGCCAGCACCGCCGAACCGAAGCCCTGACCGGCGAGCACGCCCCCGGTCCCGCCGCGCACGTTCACCCAGCGGACGTGGTTCGCCGAGGTCTCGGTCGCGTAGAGGAACGGATCTGCCCAGGCGAGGCCGAGCGGGCGGGACAGGCGCACCGGGTTCGGCGAGTTGAGGCACTCATTCGATTGCTGCGAGCACTGGCCAGCGGCGACCGACACCTGGCCTGCTGGCGTCACCCGCATGATGCAGTTTCTCCCCGTGTTCGCGACGTACAGGTTGTCGGCCTCGTCGAAGGCCAGGCCGTTCGGATCGTCGAGCGCGGTGCCTCCGCAGGGGATGGCCGCCGCGGCGAAGGTGCTCACGTTGCCGTCGGCGTCGATGCGGCGAATGCAGTTGTTCGCGCTGTCAGCGACGAAGAGCGCGCCGGTCGAGTCGAACGCGAGCCCCGAAGGTGAGTTGAGCTGCGCGTTCACTCCCTGCCCGTCCAGGGCGCCCCGCTGGCCGCCCGCGAAGGTCGAGACCGTCCACGTCAGCGCCCCCGCGTCGGAGCTGCCTCCTCCGTCAACGCCGCTCCCCGCATCGAGCGCGAGGCTGCCGTACGCCGTGCACCGGTATGCGATGCAGCAGCTCGCGCAGCCGCAGTTCTGATCGGAGACGCACTCCACGCCGAAGGGACTCGAGATCGTGCACGCCGACGCCAGCAGCAGCGCCGCGCTGACGAGCGGTCTCACCACGTGAAGATCGCTCCCAGCGCGAGGGCGGCGGTCAGGCCCATCGAGATGTCGGACGCGAGCGCCCAGCCGGTGAGCGCGCGTGACTCGTCGGCAGTGAGTGGGCGGGGCAGGGCGCCGTAGTCGTTGCGCAGCGTGAGCGACCGGCCCCCGGCGATCGCCCAGGCGGTACCGGTCAGCACCGCGGCCCCCGCCACGAACCAGAACGCCGTGCGTGGGTGCACGACGAGCTCCACACCCTTCACGAAGCCGGCGCTGCGCGGCGAGGCGGCCCAGGTCAGCGTCGAGACGTCGAGCTCGACGCCGGGCTTCACCGTCACCGCGGCGACGTTCAGCTTGTCCGCGAGCACCTGCTTCACGACGTACTTCCCGGGGACCAGCGCCATCGCCAGGGCGTGCTCGGCGTCGGTGTTGCCCTCAGCGACCACCAGGCGCTCCTGCTCGTCCACCACCACGTAGCGCTGCCCGGCGCCCTTCGGCAGCACCAGGCGCGCGGTGGCCTTCGCGGGCCAGCTCATGACGAGATCGCCCTGGCCCTTGAGCTCGTACCGGAAGGCGGGCTTCTGGGGCACCAGCGTGGCGGCGGTGTCCACCTCGGTGCGCTGGTGCGCGTAGCGGTACGACTCCGAGAGCGTCACCTGGCCGTCCTGATCGCCGTCGGCGGCGCCGCGCAGGCCCGAGACGAAGTGGTGCGTGAAGACCGAGCCCTGGAGCGCGCGCGTCTCTTGCGAGAGCTCGTCAGCGCCGCTCGAGGTCAACACGGCCAGCCCGCGCACGGTCAGCTCGTCCACCACCTTCACGTCGAAGGGCGCCACCGGCCTGCCGCCCTTCGTCGAGAGGATCGCGCCCGCCTGGCACGCGTCGAACACGCCCACGCGCACGGTGGCCTGGGTGTCGCGCAGCGCCTGGTACAGCTCGTCGAAGCCGAGCGGCTCGCCCCGCAGGTGCAGCACGCGGCTGTCTGCGTGGCCCGAGTAGTAGACGAACACCAGCGAGGGGCCATCGACGCGCCGCGCGGCCTCCGAGAGCTCCTTGAGCTTGAGGCGCGCCACCGCCGTGTCGGGGTCCTTCAGCACGGTGACGCGGTCTCTCGGGAACTGCCCCAGCTCCACCAGCACCGCGGCGACGCGCTCCGCGTCGGACTGGGCGTGACGCAGCGGCTTGTCGTTCTCCCAGCCGAGGTTGGCGCCGATCAGCAGGGCGAAGCGCTCTTCGGCGCGCGCCGCCGGGCCCAGCGCGATCGCGGCCAGCAGGGCCAGCCGCGCGAGCCTGTGAGTGACGGAGAGCACGGTCACCACAGCCGTACCATGCCGTCACGTCCTCGCGGTAGCGGGGAGCCCCCTCGATGAGGGGCGCTCATTCCTTCATCCACTCGAGCGAGGCGACCGACAGCCCGGCCGCCGACGGCTCGCGACCCTCCTCGAGCTGCTTCATCAGCGGCGCCAGCTCGAAGGCCTGCTGGCCGAACACCAGCCAGACGGTCTCACGCCCCTTCACGTCGTCGAGGGCGATCGCGGTCTCGAGCAGCGGCTGCTTCGGGTCGAAGGCCACCGCCCGTGGGCCGTTGAACGGGTGGTACGTCGTGGCCTTGCGCGCGCCGTCGCGGGACAGCACTGCCACGAAGCCGGGCCCGGGCGCGGTCACCTGGAAGCGCACGGCGTCTCCGGGGCGCACGAGCTGGCCGCGGGTGAGCGTCTCCACCGTCCCGTCAGCGCGCTGCCGGAAGGCCGTGAGCCCCACCGCGCCCTTCACGCTCGAGTCCGGCTCCTCCACCGGAGGCGCGGCGATGAAGACGAGCAGGCCGGCCGCGAGCGCGACCAGCGGCACCCAGAACATCCACCGCGGCCGCGCGGGCGCCTCGAGCTTCGCGGCCACGGGCCCCGGCGGCTGCTGAACGAGGAAGGCCGCGGAGTCAGCGCGCAATTCGTCGAGCCGCGCCTTCTCGGCTGGCGACGAGGCGAGCGCCCGTTCGACGCGCTCCAGCGCTTCACCCGAGAGGTCACCCGCTGCGTAGCGCTCGAGCAGCGCCTGGGGAATGGGCCGCTGGTCGCTCATGTCGCCTCCTTCGGCGTCAGGCGTTCGGCGCGCTTCGTCGCGCGAGCCGCGAACGCCGCCAGCGCGCGGCTCACCGTCTTCCGCGAGACGTCGAGCGTGTCGGCGATCTCCTGCGTGGTGTAGCCCTCGGCGAAGTACAGCAGGGCGCAGGTGAGCGTCTGCTCGTCTTCCCCCTTCGTCAGGAGGGCCAGATCGTGCGTGGCCTCGACCCGCGCGGCGCCGTCTTCGGGTGAGGGGAGCTGGAGCGCCGGTCCCTCGTGCTCCTCGTCATGGTGCAGCGGCTGCAGCCGGCCCGACCAGCGCGCGCGGCGGCGGAGCCGATCGACCGACTGGTAGGTGGCCATCTGGTACAGCACCGTGAAGGCGCTCGCGGCGCCGGTGAGCTTCGCCTCGAGCTTGAAGTAGCCGAGGAAGACGTCCTGGGTGACGTCGCGCGCCTCGGCCTCGTCGCCCCCGAGCAGCGACTTCGCGCGCCGGAACACCGCCGGAGCGAAGCGCCGGTAGAGCTCGTCGAAGCGCGCGGTCGCCGGAGCCATCGCGGCCGAGCCTCCCAGAGTGCGGGCACCCCAGGCATCAGAAACGACATCGATCGCCTGCATGTCGGGTGAGTCGAGCGAGCGTGCCGCGCTGGGACTTTTCACTGCTCGACGCGGCAGTTGCGGGGCGGCCCGGACGCACGTACGACCCGCTCGTGCGACGCCTCGTGCTGCTCTCATGGGTGCTGGTGGTGGCTGGCTGCAGGAAGCCCGCGCCGGTCGAGATCGCGGTGGCTGACGCCGCTGCGCGCTTCGCGGCCAACGAGGCGACGCCCGTGGACGCGAACACGCCTGAGTACCGCGAGGGCGCCGGCTGGATCCCCAACGCGGTGCTGCTCACTGACTTTCACGAGTACCCGCTCGCCGAGCTGCCCGCCGACAAGGATCGTCCCCTCGTCTTCTACTGCACGAGTCGAATGTGAACGGCCTCCCATGACGCTGCCGGTCGGGCAGCGCAAGCCGGGTGGACGAAGGTCGCGGTGATGGCCGAGGGGATGAAGGGGTGGAAGGCCGCCGGACACCCCGTCGACAAGCCGCCCGCGAAGTAGCCGGGAACCGGGCGTGAGCGCTGGTGTCTGTCTCGCCGCCCGTCGTTGAGCGGCGGGCCCCACCTCTCTCCCGGAGTTGCCATGCGTCTGCCCGCGCTCGCGGTGCTGTGTCTCGTCGCCTGCTCGAAGCCCACTCCTTCCGAGCCCCCGGCCCAGGCCCCGCCCCCCGTCCAGGTGAAGGTCGAGCAGGCCGAGGCGAAGGTGGAAGCGAAGAAGGCCGAGCCCGAGCACGCCTCGAAATTCGCTCCCGTGCGCCGCGCCGACCCCGCCCTGGCTGCGAAGTCGGCTCCCCCCGACCTGCAGGACGCGCTCAGGGGCTCCTCAGCGATGGCCGGCGACACGGTCGGGTCGGCCTCAGGCGTCGGTGGGCTCGGCCTGCGAGGCATGGGCGCGGGTGGCGGCGGAAAGGGGCTGGGCATCGGCTCCGGCGCGGGCGTGCTCGGTGGTCAGACCGTGGCGATGGGAAGGGGCCGGGCGATGATGGGGAAGGGCTCCCCCGGTCACGCGTTCGGCATGCCGGCTGGCGACTCGTCCACCACCGAGTCCTACGGGGACTACGGCGTCAATGCGTGGATCGAGACGGAGAAGGACCACCTCTCGACCTTCGCGGCCGACGTCGACACCGCCTCCTACGCGGTCGCGCGAAGGAAGATCCTCGCCGGTGAGCTGCCGCCCCGCGAGTCCGTGCGCGTCGAGGAGTTCGTGAACTACTTCCGCTACGCGTACCCACAGCCCGAGGGTGGCGCGCTGGGCGTGACGATGGACGCCGCCCCCTCGCCGTTCTCGCCGGGCAAACACCTCTTGCGCGTCGGCGTGCAGGGCCGCCGCCTGTCGATCTCGGAGCGCAAGCCGGCGCACCTCACCTTCCTCGTCGACGTCTCGGGCTCGATGCAGTCGCCCGACAAGCTGCCGCTCGCGAAGCGCGCCCTTCGCATCCTCGTGGACAACCTGCGCGACGGCGACACCGTGGCCCTCGTCACCTACGCCGGCGGCGTGCGCCTGGTGCTGCCCCACACCGGCATGGAGAAGAAGGCGCAGATCCACGAGGCCATCGAGTCGCTCACCGCGGGCGGCTCCACCGCCATGGCCTCGGGCATCGAGCTGGCCTACCAGCAGGCGACGAAGGTGCTCGATGGGCAGTCGCTCTCGCGCGTCGTGATCCTGAGCGACGGCGACGCGAACGTGGGGCCCACCGGCCCGAAGCAGATCCTCGAGCTGATCGCCGGCCACGTGAAAGAGGGCGTCACCGTCACCACCGTCGGGTTCGGCATGGGGAACTACAAGGACGACGTGATGGAGCAGTTCGCGAACAAGGGCAACGGCAACCACGCCTACGTCGACTCGCTGTTCGAGGCGAAGCGCCTCTTCCAGACCGAGCTCGGCGGCACGCTCGAGGTGATCGCCCAGGACGTGAAGCTGCAGGTGGACTTCGACCCCGCGCAGGTGAAGCGGTACCGCCTCGTCGGCTACGAGAACCGCGACATCGCCGATCAGGACTTCCGCAACGACAAGGTGGACGCGGGCGAGATCGGCTCCGGCCACACGGTGACGGCCCTCTACGAGGTCGAGCTGAAGCCAGGCGCCGGCGCGGGCCTGTGCACGGTGCGGCTCCGCGCGAAGAAGCCGCGGGGGGTCGAGGCCGCCGAGGCGGCGTTCCCCTTCAAGGCGTCGATGCTGGCGGCGCGCTTCGACGGCACCTCGAAGGACTTCCGCTTCGCCACGGCGGTGATAGCCGGGGCCGAGGTGTTCCGGCAGAGCGAGCACGCGCGAGGCTGGAGCGTGGACGCGATCATCGAGATCGCCCGGAGCGCGGCCGGCGAGGACGCGGAGCGGCTCGAGTATGTCTCGCTCCTCCAGGCGGCCCAGCCGGTCGTGGGCGCGATCGCCCGCCGCTGAACCCCGGACCGGGGGCGGTGGCTCTCACCGGCCCCTGCCATGCAGCCCCTCGTCCGCGTCTACGATGCCCTGCACGCCGCGTTCGAGAGCGCGCGGCACCGCCGCTTCCTGGCCCTGGCGCTCGTCGGGGCCTTCGCGTTGGCCCTGCTGGTGATCGAGCTGGGTCGCCAGGGCGTGCTGGGAGACGCGGTGGCGCGCGCGCTGCCCCGCAGCCACTTCCACGCCATCGAGTTCGCCTTCATCCTGCTGCTCGCCTACGAGGTGACGGGGCTCGTCTTCGCGCTGGCGCGGTCGGTGGCCAACGCCGCGGGCAAGCAGTTCGAGATCTTCTCCCTCATCCTGCTGCGCCACTCGTTCGAGCCGTTCGGTGGGTTGGACGAGCCGGTGCGCTGGGAGCAGGCGAAGGAGGCCGTCGTGCCGATGCTGTCGTACGCGGGCGGCGCGCTGCTGATCTTCGTCGGGCTGGGCTTCTACTACGCGAGCCAGAAGCACCGGCCGCTGTCCGACGACGCGCAGGATCGCGAGAGCTTCATCGTCGCCAAGAAGGGCATCGCGCTGTTGTTGCTGCTGGTGCTCGCCGGCCTCGCGCTGCGGAGTCTCGCGGGCCTCTTCGTCGAGCTCCACACGGCGCCGTTCTTCGAGCCCTTCTACACGGTGTTGATCTTCGCTGACGTGCTCGTGGTGCTCATCTCGCTCCGCTACAGCGCGAGCTACCACATCGTCTTCCGCAACTCGGGGCTGGCGGTCGCGACCGTGCTGCTGCGGTTGGCGCTGTCGGCCCCACCGCCGTGGGTGTCGCTGCTCGGCGTCGCGGCGATGGCCTTCGTGCTGGCGTTGTCGGTCGCGTACCATCGCTTCGCGCCCGTGCTGGGGCAGGGCGAGGGCGCGGGCTGAGCGCTCGGCGGAGGCAGAGGCAGGGACGGGCGTCAGGCTTTTGACGCGGCAACGGGTCGCGTGCGCGGTGGCCGGGGAGTACGTTTGGTGGGTGCCCCAGGCTTCTTCCGTGCCGGACGATCCGCGGCTCCTGGCCGAACAGGTCCGCCTGCTCTTCCGGCAGAGTCGCACGGGCCAGCCAGGCAACATCGTGCTCGCCCTGCTGTGCGGCGGCGCTTGCCAGGTCGCCGGTCTTCCCCTGTCGTCCCTCGTCCCCTTCGCCCTCGTGGTGCTCGTCTACGTCTGGCGGGGGCTGCTCCGACGCAGCTTCGATCGCTGGCCTGAGCGGCGTTCGATCGACGCCTGGCGCGATCTCACGGTCGCTGCGAGCCTGGCAGGCGGCGCGTCCTGGGGAACGATGGGGTTGTTCGTCTTTCCGGCCGCGCCCCTCGAGCTGATCCTCTTGTTGTGTGTCGTGGCGGCGGGGCTCACCGGAGCGGCGGTGAGCACGCTGGGCGCGCTCCGGGCTGCCTACCTCGCCTACATGCTGCCGTGCATCGCGATGCTGTCGGTCAGCGTCTTCTTCGCCTTCCCCAGGTTCGGGCCCCTGACGTCCGCGCTCCTGGCGCTCTACGTCATCGTCATGCTGCGCACGAGCGACGAGCAGGCACAGACGGTGAAACGTTCGCTGTGGCTGGCCCTCGAGAACCAGGGGCTCGTCGCGGAGTTGACCGCGGCGCGTGATCGCGCAGAAGACGCTCGCGCTCGCGCGGAGCAGGCCTCGACCGCCAAGACCGACTTCCTCGCGCGCATGTCGCACGAGATCCGCACGCCGATGAACGGCATGCTGGGGGTGATCGAGCTGCTGTTGGCGGGTGCGCGGCCCCCCGAGGAGGCCCGGCTGCTCGAGGCCGCCGATCAGTCAGGTCGCGCGCTGCTCTCGGTGATCAACGACATCCTCGACTTCGCGAAGCTCGGCGCGGGCAAGGTGACGCTGGCGCAGGCGCCCTTCAGGCTCGAGAGCCTGCTCGAGGGGCTGATGGCGCTCTTCTCGGTGACCGCGACCCGGAAGGGCGTCTTCCTCGGCTACTCGCTCGATCCCCGGATTCCCACCCGGGTGATGGGCGACGAGCTGCGCCTGCGGCAGGTGCTCACCAACCTCATCGGCAACGCGCTCAAGTTCACGGCGACGGGCGAGGTGGTGGTGACGGTCGAGCTCGTTCAGCCCGAGGGTGTTCGTTTCCGGGTGAGGGACACCGGCATCGGCATCGCGGCGGCCGACCAGGCGCGCCTCTTCATCTCGTTCGAGCAGGGTGACGCGTCCATCTCCCGCCGCTACGGGGGCACCGGGCTGGGGCTGTCGATCTCGAAGCAGCTCGTCGCGCTGATGGGCGGGGCCCTGGCGGTCGAGAGCGAGCCGGGGAAGGGGGCCGAGTTCTCGTTCACCAGTCCGCTCGCTCGAGAGGCGTTGCCAGAAGACGACTCACCGCCGTCGCTCGGCCAGGGCCGACGCGCCGTGGTCCTGGTCGCGAACGCGCTCAACCGCGCGAACCTGATGCGCTGGCTCGAGGGGGCCGGCTTCCTCGTGCAGGCGGTCGAGACCTTCACGCCCGACGACGCTGCCGCGCTGCTCGTCGTGGACGACGTCGCCTGGAGCCGGGTGGGGCCGACCCGGCCGCCGGGCCTGCCCGCGCTGATCTGCGAAGAGGTGATGAGCCTGGGCGTCGACTGGAAGGACCCGCCGGGGGTGGCCCGGCTCGCGACCCCGCTCCGCCGCTGCGATGTGCTCGCGACGCTCCCTCGGCTCCTGGAGCCTGCCGTCGCCCCGTCAGCCGCCCCGTCTGTCGCGCGGTGGACCCGGGTGCGGGTGCTGGTGGCCGACGACGAGCCGGTCAACCGCACCGTGGTGCGCGCGATGCTGGGCATGCTGGGGTGCCAGACGCTCGTCGTCGATGGGGGCAGGGCCGCGCTCGACGCGCTCGCTCGCGAGGCGTTCGATCTGGTGCTGATGGACTGCGAGATGCCCGACGTCGATGGCCTCACCGCCGCGCGTCGAATCCGCGAGGCAGAGCAGGGCAGGGTGAGAGTCCCCGTCGTGGCGTTGACCGCGCACGCCACCGAGGTCCAACGGCAGAAGTGCCTCGGGGCGGGCATGGACGAGATGCTCACGAAGCCGATCACCGTGGCCGCGCTCGACGCGTGTCTCGAGCGGCACCTGGGCGCGACGACACCGCTTCAGGCGGGCACGGCTGCTGGCCCGAAGGACGTCATCGACCCGGCGCCGCACAACGCACGCGCGGCGACCTGAGGGCGGTGGACGCCCGTCCAGCGTGGGGCTGTGGTGCTACTGGGCGGGGCGCGCCCCAGCCATCTGCTGCTTGATCTGCGAGATCGCCATCCGGAGCATCGGCGGAACGTCGGTCGGCGGCGCCGTCGCGAGGTAGCGCTCGAAGTTCTGCACCGCGCGGGCAGGGTCGTTCTGGTCCATCGACAGCATGCCCGCATAGAGCCAGGCTGGCCAGCCGTCGGCGTACAGGGTGCCGAGCCGTTCGAGCTCGTTCATCGAGGTGGCGACGTCGCCATCGACGGCCACGAGGATCGCGCGACACACCCGCGCCTTCACGTGGAACGGGTCGAGCATCGTCGCGCGCTGCACGAAGGGGCGGGACTCACCGAAGGCCTGCTTGCTGATGAGGTACAGCCCCGCCTCGGCGAGCGCGTCGATGTCATCGGGAGTCCGCTGCACCGCGCCGAGGAGGGCCTGGAGCCGCTGATCGTCCTCAGGCGTCGCGGGCTGCTCTGCGACCGGCTGCTCACCGCCGCCAGGGTTCATGCCGGTGACGCCCATGCCCTCGGTCCGCGGGCGGGTGGCCTCGTTGAGCGAGAACCACAGCACCGCGAAGAAGAGCACGACCGCGCCGCCGAGCAGCGCGCCCTTGAGCTGGGGCTGCTGCGCGAGGAGCCCGGTGTCAGCCGCCGCGGCCTGGGCCTTCTTCTCGGCCCGCGCCTCGGCCTTGAGGCTCTCGTGGTTCTGCGCGTCGCGCTGCTTCAGCAACTGCACCGCGAGCGCCTCGAGCCGCCGCTTCTCTGCTTCCCAGCTGTCGGCCGGAAGGAGGTGCTTGTTGGCGACGTGCTCCTTCAGCTCGGCGATCACGCCCTGGTAGCGGGCGTCGAGATCATCCGACGGCGCTGCCGCTTCGGGGCCCCCGCGCTTCGCCACGAAGAGATAGGCGAGCGAGCCCACCACCCCCGCCGCAAACACCAGAAGACCAGGGAGCCAGTTCGTTTCAGGCGCTGCCATCACTTCTCCAGGTCGGCGCGGACCTGCGCCAGGAGTGCGTCGTCGGTGGGGGGCGCAACTGCCGGGGTCGCGTCGGGAGCACCTGCCGCGGCTGCCGGGGACGCGTCGGGAACACCTGCCGGGGCTGCCGGCGCCGAGTCGAGACCGCTGGCCGGCGTCGGCGTCTGCTGGGTCGCGCCTGCCGCGGCCTTCCGCCTCGATTGGGCGACGATCACCACCAGCCCGATGACCAGCAGCGCCACCGGTCCCAGCCACAGCACGGTGTTGAGGCCGCCCCCGGTCGGCTGGAGCAGCACCCACTCGCCGTACCGCTCGACGAAGTAGGCGTAGATCTCGTCGTCGCTCTTCCCCTCGGCGACCAGCTCACGCACCTTGTCGAGCTGCGCACGGGCCATCGAGGCGGGGGAGTCGGCGATCGACACGCCCTGGCACACGGCGCAGCGCAGCTGCTTGCCGAGCCGCATCACGCGGGCCTCTTTCTCGGCCTCGAGCGGGTCGAGGCCCTGGCGCTGCGGCGCGTAGCCCTGGCCCAGGATCAGCGAGACGACGAGGGCGAGCGTCACTTGAGGATCCCCTTCATGCGTTCGTCGATCTGCATCGGGTGCGAGAAGGGCGCGGCCACCTTGCCCTGGATGATGCCCTCGCGCGTGATGAAGTAGGTCTCGGGGACGCCCGAGACGCCGTAGTCCACCGCGACCGTCGACTTCGGATCGAAGAGCTGGGGAAACGACCACCCGTTCTCCTCGAGGAAGCGCTTCGTGTTCTGCTCGTTGTCCTCGAAGACGATGCCGAGGAACACCGCGTCCTTCTCGTACTTGCGCCACGCGTACTCGAGCACCGGGTGCTCCATCTTGCAGGGGCCGCACCAGGTCGCCCAGAAGTTCAGCACGATGGGGCGGCCCTTGAACTCGTCCAGGGTGACCTCCTGGTCGGTGTCGAGGCGCTTGATCTTGAAGTTCGGAGCCGGCTTCCCCGACAGCAGGAACGGCACCTCGTGAGGATCGTTGCCGAACGCTCGCGCGAGCACGAAGACCAGCAGGCCGATCACGGCCAGGGCGATCGCGGGGCCGATGAGGCGCTTCATGGCGTCCCCGGCGCGGCGGCGGCGGCGGGCGCGTCGGCCTTCACCACGGCGATCGTCTTGCGCTGAGGCCAGAGCGCGATCAGCGTTCCCAGCACCAGCAGCGGAATCGCGTACCAGATCCACCCGACGAGCGGGAACACCCACGCGTTGAAGGTGGCCGTCTGCGCCTTCGGATCGTACGTGCGCAGCGAGACGTAGATGTCGCGCCAGACCATCTCCTGCACCAGCGGCGAGCCGATGGGGTCGTTCGAGCGCTCGTAGTAGTTCATGCGCGGGGCGTCGGCGCCCACGTGCTTGTACTCGCTCCCGTCAGCGCCGATCACCGTCAGGTTCGCGGCGACCCAGTCGCGGTGCGGTTCCCGTCCGTTCGCGAGGCCGTCGAAGCGGATCGTGTACTGGCCGACCTTCAGCGAATCGCCGACCTTCACCGTCCGCTCGGCGGCGACCTTGTAGGCAGACGACGCGGCGATGGCGACGATGATGGCGACGATGCCGAGGTGCACGACGTAGCCTCCGAAGCGCCGGCGCGCGCGGCTCGCCGACACCACCAGCGCGGTGAAGAGCGACTCCTTCGTCTCCACCATGCGCTGCTGCGCGGGCAGGAACATCTCCCGCAGCGTCACCACGGTGACGAAGACGGCCACGCCGAAGGTGGCGAGGGCCATCCAGTCGCCGCTCGTCATGTGAGCCAGGAACGCGCCGAGCGACTTCGTGGTGGTGCCGAACGGCTCCCACACCGCGTAGCGCCAGAAGAAGACGGGCACGAGCGTCGCCAGCCCCAGCCCACCGGGGATGTACGCCTGCTGCTTGAGCACCTTCGGGTCCGCCTTGCCCCACGGCAGCATCGGGCCCACGCCCATCAGGAAGAGCGTCAAGAGCCCGAGCGGGAGCGCCATGGTGTTGAAGTAGGGCTCGCCCACGCTGATCTTCTTGTCCTGCAGCGCCTCGGTGACGAGCGGGAAGAGCGTGCCGAGCAGCACCGTGAAGGTGAGCGCCACGAAGACGAGGTTGTTGACGAGGATCGAGCCCTCACGCGACCAGACGGTCTCGAGGTGGCTCTCGGCGATGAGCAGGTGCCCGCGCACCGTCAACAGCAGCACCGAGAAGACGAGCACGATCGCGATGAAGATGAGGAACGTGGGGCCGATGTCCGACTGGGTGAAGGCGTGCACCGAGTTGAAGACGCCCGAGCGCGTCATGAAGGTGCCGATGATCGTCAGCACGAAGCTGCCGAGGGCGAGCGCGATCGTCCAGAGCTTGAGGGACTTCTTGCGCTCGAGCACCATCGTCGAGTGCATGAAGGCCGTCGCGGTGAGCCAGGGCATGAACGACGCGTTCTCGACCGGGTCCCACGCCCAGTACCCGCCCCAGCCGAGCACCGCGTAGGCCCACCAGGAGCCCAGGATGATGCCGATGGACAGGAAGAGCCAGGGCACCAGGGTCCACTTCCGGAGCGGGACCAGCCAGGCGTCGCCCAGCTCGCCCCGCAAGAGCGCGCCGGCGGCGATCCCGAAGGGCACCGTCATGCCCACGTAGCCGAGGTACAGCATCGGCGGGTGGATGATCATGAGCGCGTGGTTCTGGAGCAGGGGGTTGGGGCCGGGCCCGTCGGACGCCGGGTTGGGAATGTGGCCCCAGGGGTTGGCGGGGCCGGCGATGAGGAAGGCGAAGAAGGTGGCCACCGCCGCCATCACGCCGAGCGAGAGCTGCATGTAGCGGCCGTGCTCGTTGCGATACGTCCACGTGAAGGCGATCAGGTACCCGCCCATGATCGCGCCCCAGAAGAGGATCGACCCCTCCAACGCGCTCCACAAGGAGACGATGGTGAAGATGGTGGGCGTCGCCTTGCTGCCCACCAGCGACACGTACTTCACCGAGAAGTCGTGCTCGAGCAGCGCCTTCACCATCACCACGTTCGAGAGGATCATCGAGGCCGCGAAGCCATAGATGGCCCGCTGCACCCACGGCAGCGCGTTCTCGCGACGCGTCAAGCCCGTCACCAGCCCCACGACGGCCGCGAAGGCCGCGAAGGCGAGGCCTGCCAGCACCAGCCCATATCCAAGGGTCGAATTCACGGGGGGCCTCATAACGAAGTCCAGGCCCAGCGACGAGCCATACCGCAGCCGTTTGATTCCCCTCAGCTGCACGGTTGGCGGGGCGCCCGCATCTCCCTCAGACCCGTCATTGATCCGATGGGGCCGCACCGGAACCTGTGGGAGGTTCACGGTGTCCACACCGTGCCCTTGCGCCGAGGAGCCTCCCGATGAAGCTTGCCGCCGCCGTGTCCGCCGCCGCCCTCCTCGTCGCTCCGGCCGCCTTCGCCTGCGTGAACGGGATGAAGCTGGAGCTGTTCGAGCGGAAGGAGAACCTCGTAGCGAAGGCCATGCGCGCCCACCGCGAAGGGCACTACACCGAGGCGGTCTCGCTGGCAGAGCGTGGGCTGGCGGCGCAGCCCTCGGAGGTGGATCGCCGCGCGCTGCTGCGCACCCATGGGCTGGCGAACCTGAAGCTCGGGCGCTTCGACAAGTCGATCGAGAGCTTCGAGGCGGTGGTGAAGGAGAAGAAGGACCCCTTCGTGCAGGCCAAGCTCGCCGAGTCGCACCTGCGCCGCGGCGAGGCTGGAGGCGAGGTCGCGGCCGACGCGAAGGCAGTGGCCGAGAAGCTGTTCGCCGACGGGCTCCTGTCCGATCCCGACGCGCTGACGGCCCTCGCCCGCGCCCGCGCCCGGGCCGGTGACGTCGAGGGCGCGAGGGCCGCGTGCGACGAGGTGCTGCGCCTGCAGCCCGGTCACCCCGAGGCGACGGAGCTGCGCCGCTCCCTCACCGGGCCGCAGCCCGCGCCGAAGTCGCCCCCGACTCCTGCGAAGCCCTCGTCGCGGTCCTGATGGTCCCCGCGCTCGTCGCGGTGGTGCTGGCCGGAGCGCCGAACGCGACCGAGGCGCTCGTCCGGCTGGAGTGCCACCGCTGCCACGAGGTCGAGAACGTCGCGCCGCCGCCCATGGCGAAGCAGTGCGCCGGCTGTCACGTGGACCTCTCGAGCGCCGCGAGCGATCCGCAGCGCATGAAGCAGGGGCACGCCGAATACGGCGAGGCGTTCGATCGCTTCGTTCGCCGCACCGCGACCCTCTACGTCGACGTGCCCCCGCTGGTGGGCCTGGCGCGCTTTCGCGCCTCGTGGCTGCGCCGCTGGCTGAAGGCCCCGGACGATCTGCGTCCCCACCTGGCCGAGTCCATGCCGCGGCTGCGTCTGAGCGACGCCGACGTCGAGGTGCTGGTGAGCGGGCTCGGGTTGAGCGCCGATGCGCCGCTCCCCACGCCCCCGGCTGAGCGGCTCGCCCAGGGCGCCGCGCTCTTCGACGCGAAGGGCTGCGCCACCTGCCACCTCTTCGGCAACGCGCGGTTCCGCTCGCAGCCAGCGGCGCTGCGCACCTTCAAGCGCCCGGCCGTGAGCGTGTACGCGCGAGCGCCTGATCTGCGCCACGCGAGGCAGCGGCTCAACCGGGAGGTGGTGGTGCAGCTCCTCCTCGATCCCCGCGCCGTGAACGCCCGCGCGGCCATGCCGTCGCTCGGCCTGACCGCCGACGAGGCCGCGCTGTTGGCTGACTACGTGCTCGCCGCGCCGCTGGCAGCGCCCGTGAAGGCCCCCTCCACGCCGTCGCTCAAGGCGCCTGCGAAGCGACGCAGCCCGGTTCGCTACGAAGACGTGGACGCGCGCGTCTTCCGCAAGGTGTGCTGGCACTGTCACTCGAACGCCGACTTCGCGGACGGCGACGGAGGGCCGGGCAACACCGGCGGCTTCGGCTTCAAGGGCGTGGGCCTGTCGTTGGCGAGCTACGAAGAGGTCATGAACGGCTCCATCGGGCCCGACGGCGAGTACCGCTCGATCTTCCGCAAGGGCGAGTCGGGGGAGCCGGTGCTCCTCGAGGTGCTGAAGCGGCGCGTGCACGAGAACCAGCGCGACTTCGTCAAGCCGCTCGAAGACGGGCGCAGCTCGACGCTCGACGCTTCAGCAGACGCCCCTCTGGGAATGCCGCTGGGGCTGCCGGCGCTCGAGCCCGAGGAGCTGGCGCTCGTCGAGGCGTGGATTGCCGCCGGGAAGCCCAGGCCCGCGTCTCCGCCGGGCGCGATGCCGCGGCCGACGATGGGTCGCTGACCGGCGACGCGGCTACTTCTTCTCGTCGGCCTGGGTGAGCGACTCTTTCCAGTCGCCCGCCGGCATGCCGCCGTCAGCGCCGGGCGCCCGGTACTCGTTGGAGTGGTTCACCATCAGCCGGTTCGTCTTGAAGACCAGGTCCGGCGCATAGGTCCCCTCGACGACGACGCCGATGCCTTCGCGGAACATCTGCGGCGGCGTGACGTCGCTCTTCACCTTCACCTTCGGCGCGGTGGGCAGGTGAGTGTCAGCGACCTCGAACGTGAGGCTGGTGTGCTCGGCCGACCAGACCAGGCTGCCGGGCACCACGACGCCGCCGAGGCGAATGGTCGCGCCGAAGGCCTTGTCGCCCTGCGCGATCATCTCTGACGGCTTCCAGTAGTAGACGAGGTTCTGGCCGATGTTGCCGAAGGCGATCCACGCGAGCGCGGCGCCGGCGACGAGGATCGCGCCGATGGCGATGAGGCGGTTTCTCGATTCGGCGGTCACGGCGGGCTCCCGGGCTGAGGCTTCGGACGACGAAGGAATAACGACGCGGCGAAGGCGAGCACGCCGAACACGCCCAACCCATAGCTCGCGTAGACGTATTCCCAGCCGCCCTGGATGACCCCACTGGCCATCGCCTTCTCGATGCCGACGGGGTGCTGAGGCGCTGCGGGAGCGTCAGGCGCCGGGGTGGGGGCGGCCGCGGCGGCGGTCGGCGCAGGTGGCTCGGAGGGCTGGGGAGGGGCGGGCGCGTGGGCCGCCGGCGGCGCCTCGGGCTCCGGCGGGCCGATGTCGGCGAGGGCGGAGGCGGCGACCAACAGCGACGCGAGGGCGGTGGACTTCATGCGGCCTCCGGGCGCGGCGCCTCGAGCGGCGGCAGCTCCATGGCGGCGGTCTGCCGCGAGCGGGCGATCTCGTAGCGCTTCACGATGAAGACGAAGAGCCAGCACAGCATGGTGACGAGGCCCCAGAGCAGGACCTGCCCCATCGGCTTGTCCACCGTCGAGGTGCTCGACTGCACCTGATGCAGGCTGTTCCACCAGCGCACCGAGTACCAGACGATGGGCAGTGACACGTAGCTCAGGATCGCCGCCGCCGAGCTCCAGGTCGCGCGCCGCTCGGGATCCTCGGTGAAGCTGCGCAGCGCGAGGTAGCCCACGTAGGCCAGCAGCATGACGGTCGTCGAGATGAGCCGCGGGTCCCAGTCCCACCAGACGCCCCAGGTCGGACGCGCCCAGATGCTGCCCATCGCGACGCCTGCCGCCCCGAAGTAGACGCCGACCTCGGCCGACGCCTCGGCCAGGGCGTCGGTCACCCACGACTTCTTCAACAGGTACGCGACGCCGCAGCCGACGTTCAGCGTGAAGGCGGCCAGGGCCACCCAGATGTGCGGCACGTGCACGTAGAGGATCCGCCCGACGTTGCTCATGTACTGCTCGGGCGGCGCCCAGACGAGGCCGAGGTAGCAGAGCCCGACCAGCATCACCGTGCCCAGCGCCGCCACCAGCTTCCAGAGCCACGGGCGCACCTTCGCCACGACCACGTGCGCGACGACCGCGCTGAGCACGACGATCAACAGGGTGAATGTGACGAACGCTGGCATCAGTCTTCCTCTGCGATTCTCGGGAACAGCAGGAACCCGACGGACAAATAGATGAGATCGAAAGCGGTGAGCAACTTGAGCCATGAGGCCAGCTGCTCCTGGGGGTCAGGCTGCAGAGTGAACTTCGTGGCGCTCACCGCGGCCAGCAACAACGGCACCAGCACGGGGAACAGCAGGAGCGGCAGCATCACGTCACGCGCGCGCGCGTTGGCCGAGATGGCCGAGTACACGGTGCCGGGCGCGCTGATGCCGATCGCACCGAGGAGCAGCACGAGCACGAGGAGGTGGGGCGCGCGGCCGAGCTCGACGTCGTAGAGCGCCACCGTCACCGGGAGCAGCACGAGCGACAACAGGAACAGCAGCGCCGCGTTGCCGAACACCTTGCCGAGGAAGATCGCGCGCGCTTCGACCGGCGTGAGCACCAGGCCCGTGAGCGCCTGGTTCTCGCTCTCGACCCGGAAGGACTCGCCGAGCGACAGGATCGACGCGAACAACAGGCCCAGCCACAGGTAGCCGGGAGCGTGCGCCCGCAGCGTGGTGATGTCGGGGCCCATCGCGAACGAGAACAGCAAGAGCGTCGCGAGCGAGAAGAAGAGCAGGGCGGTGAGGCGCGCCCGGGTGCGCCACTCGATCTGCAGATCCTTCCTGAAGACCAACCAGGCAGCGGCCACCAGCGACAGCCGAGGCGTCATGACGTCGCCGCCTTCCTGCCGCCCTCGAGGTGCAGCCTCTCCGTGGTGAGGGTCAGGCCCTGCTCGATGAGGTGCGTCGCCAACACCACCGACGTGCCCTGGCCCTGCAGCTCGCGAATGAGGCCCTCCATCTGCTGAATGCCCGCGGGGTCGAGCTCGCCGAACGGCTCGTCGAGCAAGGCCAGCTTCGGGGCCTTCATGAGCAGGCGCGCGATCGCCAGCCGCTTGCGCATGCCGGCTGAGAACTGTCGCACCGGACTGTCGGCGCGCGCGGCGAGCCCCATGCGCTCGAGCAGGTGCGTGACGGTCTGGTGGGCCTGTGGCACCGCGAGCAGGCGGGCCGACAGGAGCAGGTTCTGCGCCGCCGTCAGATCCTCGTAGTGGAACGACGCGTGCGACACGAGCGCGACCGAGGGCCGCAGCTCCGCGCGCTGGGACCGCGAGTCGAAGCCGAGCACCTTGAGCGTGCCCGCCGTGGGGAACGAGGCCGTCGCGATCAGGCGGAGCAGGGTCGTCTTCCCCGAGCCGTTGTGCCCGGTCAGCAGCAGCGACCTCCCCTGCGCGAGCGAGAAGCTGAGCCGGGACAGCGCCCATCGAGCGCCGAACCGCTTGCTGATGTCGAGGGCCTCGACGGCGAGCTGCGATGACAACACGGCCCGGCCCTTACCAGCCTCGCGAGTCGCTTCAAGCGTCCTTGCGGCCCGCGAGGCGCCCCTCGAGCTTCGCCACCAGCCGCGACAGCTTCAGGAAGTCGGGCTCGACGAAGAGCGCGTGCGCGTCTGCGGGCGAGAGCGTCAGCGACGCGGCCAGCTCCCGGGCGCGCTCCCCGTCCGGCAGCTGCAGTGACACGCCCAGCCGTTCGTGGAGTGTCAGGCGCACCTGACGGCGGAGCGCCTCGACGAGCTCCGGCTCGAGGCGGGAGAGCTGGGTGAGGCGCGCCATCGCCTCGACGTACTCGGTGGACGAGCGGAGCGGCGCCGAGGGCTCTTCGCGAGGGGGGCCGAGCCGGCTCCCGCGCGCGATGACGAAGAGGGCGGCCGCGAAGAGGAACTGCAGGCCCGACGCCCAGAGGTTGACGGTCGGGGTCTTGCGGGTGCGGACGGCGTGGAGGGTCTCGTCGATCCACAGCGGGCCGTCTGCCGCGAGGTTCAGCCAGAGCGTGGCGTTGTCGGCGAGATCGAGGCGCGCGTTCTCGGCGAGGTCGGCGCCAGCAGCGATGAAGAGCTGACCGCGCCCCAGCGGCTTGAGCCAGAGCACCGGCGGAGTCGTGAGCGGCACCGCGTCCTCATCGGTCACGCGGATGGCCGAGTCCGCCGCGACCCGCAGCTCCCGCACGCCCCGCAGCGGCCCGAGCTGGTGCTCCACCTGCACGGTGGTCCCGGCGCCGTCCAGCGGCACCGGCTCGAAGGGCGTGGTCGGTCCCGGGCGCAGGTGCGCGAGGGGCGCGAACACCTGCCTGGCGCCCTGCCGGGCCACCAGCAGCACCACGGTCGCCCCCCGGTCGAGCAGCGCCCCGAGCGCCTTCACGTCCGCGTCGTCGAACGGCGAGGCGGTCGGCGCGGCGATCACCACCGTCCTGACGTCTTCGGGGATCTGCTCGAGCCCGTCCCGCCCCACCCGCACGTCGGCGCCGCGCTCCGAGAGCCAGGTGTGGAGCACCTTGAGCCCTCGCGGACCCACGTTCGTGACGACGGGCGCCGCGGAGACCTGCTCGTCGCCCCCCGCCGCCAGCCCCACCGCCAGCGCGAGGAGCAGCAGGCCGCCGAAGAAGGGCCACGCCCCGAGCCTCACGCCGGCTCCCTCGCGCCGAGGGACGCCACCTGCGCGACCAGGCGCCCTGCTTCTTCGACGAAGGCCTTCGCGCGGGTCGGATCGAACGGCTCCAGCGAGTACCAGGCCCGATCGAACCACGAGAGCTGCGCGGTCACCGCTTCCACCAGGGCCGGCGGAGCCCCGCGGGACGGCAGCTCCCGCGCCAGCTCGCGGTTCGTCTTCACGCGGTCGGGTCGCGCCAGGCGTTGCCGCTCCAGGGCCGCGAGGATCGCGAGCAGCCCCTCGCGCGCGCTCGCCCGGGCGTCGGTGGGCAGCAGCGCCTGCGCCCGCGCGAGGTGTCTGGCGGGATCGTCGAGCTCGAGCGCGCTCGCGGGCTGCACCTCGGGGGCCCGGGGGCGCCTCAGCCGCCTGCCGGTGAGCCGGACGACCACCGCGATCACCACGAAGCTGGCGAGCAGCAGCACGACGACGCGGGTGACGTTGGAGTACGTCTCGGCGCCCGAGGTCTCGAAGATCGCCTCGAGCCACGCCTTGAGGCGCTTGAAGAGATCTCCTGCCTGGCTGCTGTGCGCGCCCCGGAAGCTCGGCCTCGCGTAGATGGCGGCGAGCTCACCCTGTGCGTCGGGCCGGACGTCGAGGTGCTCGAAGCGCGCGTCCACCTGGCAGGCGGCCGCTCGCTGGGCCTCTGGCAGCGCCTCGGTTGACGGCGGGCACGCGGCGAGCATCGCCACGAGCAGCACGGTCACGCCCCCACCGCCTTCGTCGCGAGCTCGAGATCGAGGCCTTCCCGTCGCACCCGCATGTCCACGTAGAAGACGACCTGGAAGACGACGTACAGCGGCGCCATCGCCGCGCCCACCACCACCTGAAGAAGCTGCGCAGGGACCACCAGCGCTTGTGGGGCAGGGGGCGCGCCCGGGCTGGCGGGGTTGAGCTCGCCGAAGAGGGCCTTCACCAGCAGCTCAGGCAGTCCCGTCACCAGCCCCACCACCATGAGGATGAAGGCGATGATCGTGATCAGCACCGTCAGCCGGCCCTTCACGAGCCCCATGAAGCCGGGGCCGATGCGCCCGCTCGAGAGCGCGCCGGTGCGCTTGAAGCAGCCGAGCGCCGACACCTCTTCGACGGCCAGCACCTGCGAGGCCAGCACGAAGCGGATGATGGACCAGAGGATCAGCACCACGCCGCCCGCCAGCAAGAGGCCGGTGCCGAGCAGGAAGAGGCCCGCGCCGACGCCGCGGTTGTCGTTGAGCGAGAGGAAGACGCCGGCGCCGACCGCCAGTGAGCCCGGCAGCATGAAGAGCAGGCCGACGACGACGCTCCAGGCCAGCGAGAGGAAGAACATGCCCAGGGTCGGCCACAGGCGCCTCAGCGACACCTTCACGGCATCACCGACGGCCGGAGCGCCCAGCCTCGTCAGGCGCGGGTACACGAAGCTCGTCAACGCCACGCCTGAGACCTGGCCGACGAACGCGTACACCAGCCCGATCAATGCCAGCGGCGCGATCAGCGAGAAGGCCTGCGGCGTCCACGTCGAGGGCTCGGTCTTCAACAGCTCGACGAACTGGGCGGGGTTCTTCGCGGCCGGGAACGAGCGATCGACGATCAGCTCGAGGCTCTTCACCAGGATGTACTGAACGAGCTGAAAGCCCAGCAACAACTGGAAGAGCCCTCGCCAGTTCGAGCGCCAGAACGACGCTGAGCGATCGACGATCTCACCGATGGACAGCGGTTGGAGGACGGCCATGGCCGGCGCGGGAGCCTAGTCCACCGGGTACATGAGTCGATCGGCCTCTGCGCGCTTGTCGTGCCCGGCCCGGACTATGGTACAGACCTCCGACGGCGGCTGGCCGGTGCACACGGGTCGCCAGGCTTCTTCTTCGGGTTGGAAAGCTCCATGCGTTCGAGCGTCTTCTGGTTCTCTGTCTCGGTCGGTCTGTCGTTCCTCCTCAGCTCGGCCTCGTGCGGTGGTGGCGGCCGCTGCAGTCCGTCCACGTGCACGACCGGGTGCTGCGACGTCAGCGGTCGCTGCGTGTCCGGCAACACGCCGTCCCAGTGTGGCGCGCGGGGAGCGGCGTGCACGAGCTGTAGCCTCGGTCAGACCTGTGACTTCGGCGGCACCTGCCAGGGCGGTCTGGGAACGGGCGCAGGCACGGGAACGGGCGGAGGCTTCGGAGGAACCGGCGGCGGCTCGGCGACCGGCGGCGGCATGGGGACCGGCGGCGGCATGGGGACCGGCGGCGGCATGGGGACCGGCGGTGGAGCGACCGCGTGTAACAGCACCACCTGCCCGTCGGGCTGCTGTGACGTGCAGGGGATCTGCAACTCCGGCAACAGCCCTGCGGCGTGCGGGAGCGCGTTCACGACCGGCGGCGTGTGCCAGGTTTGCGGCGTCAGCCAGACGTGCACGGCACAGCGGTGTACCGGTGGGGTGGGAGGGGGCGCTGGTGGCGGTTCGACCGGCGGCGGCTCGACCGGCGGTGGCTCACCTCCCTCGTGCACGAACGGCTGCGTCTTCAACGGGACCCAGTGCCTCGTCGCGGGCACTTCGCAGCAGAACAACAACCTCTGCGGCAACGCGGGCGCGGTGTGTTTCGCCTGCCAGGCGCCCAACAACACCTGCTCAGGCGGCTTCTGCATCCCCGGCGGCGCCGGTGGTGGAACGCCTCCCGTCGGTGGCGGGAGCCCGACGGGTGGAGGCAGCCCGACCGGCGGCGGCTTCCCGACCGGGGGAGGCTCCCCGACGGGCGGCGGCTCGGGCAGCTGCACCACCTTGTCGAGCGTCCCGAGCTCGTTGCCCGGCACCCCGTGGGTGGCGGACGTCGCCGAGTACACGACCTTCGGCGGCGGCGCCTTCAACGCGGCGGGCTTCACCTCGCCCAGCGGCGTCAGCGCGAACATCAACGCGCTCGACTTCGAGCTGGTGCGGCCGACCGGGATGACGGTGATGGTGCCGTTCTCCGGCAGCTTCACCACGGCGAACTACAACTCGTGCATCGCCTGCATGCGCTACTTCGAGAACTGCACTGGTGCTGATCGCACTGGTTGCGCTCGCATCTACCTCGCCCAGTCGGGGTCCGTCGCGTACCCCACAGCGACGGCGAGCACGACGACGGGGATGTTCTCCGGCTCGGTGACGGGAGTGACGCTGAAGGAGTGGAACGGCACGACGGACACCGAGGTGCCCAACGGCCGCTGTGTCGTGGTCCCCGCGACGTCGTTCAGCGTCTCCTGGTGACGCTCCGCTCGGAGGCGTGATGAGGACGCCACGACCAATCCTCCTCCTGAGCTCCCTCGCCGCCTTCGCGCTGGTGACGGCTGCGCTCGCCAGGGTGCTCTTCATGACGCTCTTCGACGGGTCGCCAGGCACTGGCGACGAGCTCCCGTCGGTGTGGGCGACGAGTCACCTCTGGGACGTCGTCGAACCACGCATGTTCTGGTGGATGTTGGCCGGAGCTGCTCCTTCGTTCGTCGTCTTCGCGATCCTCGTGCTCGTGTCGCGGCGTGTGCCAGAAGCGCTGGCGGCGACGCCGCTCGCGGCCATCACCGGCCCGGCGCTCGCGACGATCGTGACGCTCACCGCCGAGCAGGGGCGCTCGAGGACCATCATGGAGACCACAGGCGGCCTCAACGGCGCCCTGGTCGTCCTCAATATAGAGAGCGGGCTGATCTTCGTCGGCTTCGGAATCCTGACGTCGGTCGTCCTCGCGGGCTTCCTGGCGACGACCCTGCTGACGCTCTCGTCATCGCTGCGCCGAACGGCGCTCGTCACCCTCGGTGTGTGGGCAGCCCTCCTCTTCCTCTGTGGTGCCTTCACGGTGGACCGCCTCGAGACCTCGGCGATGGCGAGCGCCGCGTTGCACATAGGCCCTGGCGACAAGGCGTACTTCGTGCGCCCGCTCGCTGAGGTGTGGGTCGCTGCGTCGAGCCTGGTGCCGGTGCTGACCGCCGCGCTGTTCGCTCTGATGGTGACAGGGGCGCTGCTGGCGCCGAACCGGAAGGTGTTCGTCGCGTTGGCGTTCGCGGCGTGCCTCGCCGAGGCGCGGTGGGTTGACTGGAAGCTCGCGCCTTCTGGCCCGGCTGTCGACTTCATCCTCCGCGAGGTGCCTGTTCCCCGCCTGCTCGTCGCCCCGGGCTCGGCGACCGGCACTCCGAGACTGGTGCTTCAAGAGCACCTGACCCGGGCGTCCGATGGACAGCCCGTGCAGCTCAGCCGCGAAGCGCTGGCGGACGAGGCCTCGTGGCCAGTCCTCACGGGCGGCAGGATCCCCACCGGGTTCGTGGTCGTCGGGCTGGGTGAACGCGCGACTCCAGCGAGTCTGATGGTGCTGGGCCGGCAGTCGCGCGCGGCCGGGGTTCGTGGGCTCGCCCTCGTGACTCAGGCGTCCGCCGACCATCCGGGAGCCAGGCTCAGCTCCTGGCTCCAACCCCTCGCGGCGCACTTCGCACTCGCGCCGGTGGTCCTCGTGGATGAGGACGAGTGCGGTGAGAGCTGCCAGGCGACCCGAGGCACGGTGCAGGCAACCGGCGTGGCGACACCGGACGGCCTCCTGCCGTTCATCGGCGAAGGCGAGGACTCGTATGACCTCGCCGCGAGGCTCGAGGTCGTCGCGCTGGACGCGGGCGAGGTGAAGCTCCTGGACCTCCACCGCGCGGCCCGCACGACGGCGAGCAGGGGGCGGTGGCTGGCCCTCATCATTCCGAAGTGAAGGGGGGCGTCACTCCGGGGGACGAAGCAGGGCGCCGCGGGTTGGACATCGGGCGCGCACGTCGTCCTGGGGCGGGCCCTGAGTCCCCGCGAGGAGCGCCTTCGCGGCGGCCGCTGGCGCCGTCGCCCGCAGCACCGCCGAGATCACCGCGACGCCCGGCGCTCTCACGTCTGCCACGTTCCCCGGCTCGATGCCGCCGAGCGCGAAGGCCGGGCAGGGGAGCGCGCTGGTGAGCCGGGCGTACCCATCGACGCCGAGCAGCGGTCGCGAGTCGGTCGGCTTGGAGCCCGGCTGGAAGACGGGGCTGACGAGCGCGAGATCCGCTCCGTCCACGTCCTCGTCGGCCGAGTGCACGGCGCAGGAGATCCACCGGCCTGGCAGCAGCCGCCGCCCCTCGCGCGGCGTGAGCGAGGTCGACGTGCAGTGCAGGTGCGCGCCGAGCGCGAGGGCGACGTCGAGGCGCGAGTTGATGAAGAGCGGCGCGTTGGCCTTCCCGCAGACGGCAGCGAGCTCGACCGCCTCGTCGAAGAAGAGCCGATCGCTCACGCCCGGGTGTCGGTGCTGCACGGCGATGCCGGGCCCGGCCGCCAGGGCCGCCTCGAGCCGTCGCAGCAACACCTCACGGCCCAGCCCCCAGTCGGTGATGACGATCAGCGAGAAGGGGAGCGGCGTCACTGCTGCACGAGGCCCGTGAGCGGGCTCGACGCCGACGCGTAGGCCTTCATGGGAATGCGCCCGGCCAGGAACGCCTCCCGCCCGGCCTCGACCGCCAGCTTCATCGCGCGCGCCATGCGCACCGGCTCCTTCGCCTGGGCGATGGCGGTGTTCATCAAGATGCCGTCGCAGCCGAGCTCCATCGCGATCGCAGCGTCGCTCGCGGTGCCGACTCCGGCGTCGACGATGACAGGCACCTTCACGGCCTCGCGGATCAGGCGGAGGTTGTGCGGGTTGCGAATGCCCAGCCCCGAGCCGATGGGCGCCGCGAGCGGCATCACCACCACGCAGCCGGCGTCCTCGAGCTTCTTCGCGACGATCACGTCGTCAGAGGTGTAGGGCAGCACGGTGAAGCCGTCCTTCACGAGCTGGCGCGCGGCCTTCACCGTCTCCTCGACGTCGGGGAAGAGCGTCTTCTCGTCGCCCAGCACCTCCAGCTTCACCCACTTCGACAGGCCCAGCTCGGCCGCCAGATGACAGGTGCGCACGGCGTCGTCGGCCGTGTAACAGCCGGCGGTGTTCGGCAGCAGCCGCATGCGGGTGGTGTCGATGAAGGACAAGAGCGACTGCTCCTTCGGCGCTTTCAGATCGAGCCGCCGCACCGCGACGGTGACCAGCTCGGCGCCGGAGGCCTCGTGGCACGCCTTCATCACCTCGTGGCTCGGGTACTTGCCGGTGCCGATGATGAGGCGCGAGGTGAAGGTGACGCCGGCGATGGTGAAGGGCTTGTCCATGGCGCTCTCCCGGGTGGTCAGCCGCCACCCACGAAGGTGACGATCTCGACGCGGTCGGTGGCCTTGAGGGCGGTGGTCGGGTGCTTCGCCTTCGGCACCACCTGCTCGTTGAGCTCCACCGCCACGCGCTGTCGATCGATGCCGAGGTGCTCGAGGAGCGCGACGATGCTGGCCCCGTCGGGGATCTCGCGCGGCTCGCCGTTGAGCACGATCTGCATGCCCGGCCTTTTGCACTCGCGGCCCCATCGGAGCAAGCGGCGAGGAGGCTCGCCTGGCAGAGTGGGCGATCCCGCGGCCAGGTTGAGGTAGACGCGGGGGGGTGATCGACCTGGACGAGCTGCACCGCCGCGTCCCCATCGCCGACGGCCACGCCGATTCGCTCATGTGGAACCGCGATCTGTCGGTGGCGTCCGAGAAGGGGCACGTGGACTTCCCGCGGCTGCGCGAGGCGGGCGTGAAGATTCAGGCGTTCACCATCGTGACGCGCGGCCTCCCCGTCATCGACGGCTTCCCGCTCTTCATGTTGAAGGAGCGCTGGCCGGCGAGCGCCCGCGCGGGCGAATGGCGCCGATGCCTGTGGCAGCTCGATCGGCTCGAGGGCTTCTGCGCTACCTCAGGCGGGTTGGCCGCGGTCGCGGGGACACGCGCAGGCCTCGACGCGAACCTGAAGGAGGGACGACTGTCGGCGGTGCTGGGCATCGAAGGCGCGCACGCCATCGAGGGCGACGTGGGGCGCGTGAAGGCCCTCTTCGAGCGCGGCGTGCGCTTCATGTCGCTCACGCACCTCGCGAACAACGAGCTCGGGGGCACCTCGACGCCGCTCATGGGCAACCGGCCGCTGACGGCGCTCGGCCGTGAGGTGCTCGACGCCATGGCCGTGGTGGGGATGACGATCGACGTGGCCCACGCCTCGCCAGCGATGCTGCCCGAGCTGCTCCGGCACCCGCGCATTCGCCCGTTCTGCAGCCACGCCGGCGTGAAGGGCGCGACCGACCATTGGCGCAACCTCGACGACGGAACGCTCAAGGCCATCGCCGACAAGGGCGGCGTCGTCGGAGTCATCTTCGCGCCACAGTTCCTCGGCGGCCGGCGGCTCTCGGACGTGGCGCGCCACCTCGAGCACGCGGTGAAGGTGATGGGCGAAGACGGCGTGGCGCTGGGCAGCGACTTCGACGGCATGATCCCCCTCCCGCAGGGCATGCGTGACGTGCGCGACCTGAAGAAGCTCACCGCGACGCTGCTCGACCGCGGCATGCCGGTGCGGGTGGTCGAGAAGGTGCTCGGCCACAACTTCCGCCGCTTCTGGTCAGAGGTTCTTGCTTGACGCGATGGGCGCGGGGCCCGATGGTGCGCGCGCTTTCCGGGCCGACTCCCACCGCTGCCTCCTCCTCCATGCGCCACCTCCTGCTCGTCTCCCTCTTCGCCAGCCTCTTCGCCGTCGGCTGCGGTACGCCCAAGGCGGGCGACTCGTGCAACGTCACTGGTTTCCTCTGCGCGAGCGGCACGGCGGCCCTCGAGTGCAAGGTGGGCAAGTGGGTCGAGCTGCCGTGCAAGGGTACGCTCGGCTGCAAGCGCGAGGGCGACGTCGTGAAGTGCGACATGACGGGCAACGTCGAGAACGACGCCTGCGCCTCGTCCGCTGAGCGCAAGGGGCTGTGCACCGCCGACGGCAAGGCCACGCTGGAGTGCCTCGACGGGACGCTCAAGAAGACCAACGTCTGCCGCACCTGCATGGTGAGCGGCGAGACGGTCGTCTGCCAGCCGTGACCGGCCGAGCGCTTCTCCTCGCCACGACAGGAGCTCTGCTCGCCGCCTGCGGCACCGGTCCCGCGCCCGTCTGCGGACCATCGACGTGCGCTCTCGGCTGCTGTGATCAGGCCGGAGTCTGTCAGTCCGGCATGACGAACAGCGCCTGCGGCGAGCGCGGAGGCCAGTGCCAGGCGTGCCCGAACAGCGGAATCTGCCAGGCCGGTCGCTGCGGCTTCGTCGGCACTGGCGGCGGTTCGGCAGGAGGCGCGGCGGCTGGCGGGTCGGGCGGTGGCGGCTCAGCAGGTGGCTCCGCAGCAGGTGGCTCCGCAGCAGGTGGCTCCGCAGCAGGTGGCTCCGCAGCAGGTGGCTCCGCGGCAGGTGGCTCAGCGGCAGGTGGCTCAGCAGCGGGCGGTTCAGCAGCGGGCGGTTCAGCAGCGGGCGGTTCAGCAGCAGGTGGCTCCGCAGCAGGTGGCTCAGCAGCGGGCGGCTCATCTGCGGGCGGTTCAGCAGCGGGCGGTTCAGCAGCGGGCGGTTCAGCAGCGG
>JAEUJQ010000065.1 GCA_016793095.1 Myxococcaceae bacterium
CGCTCGCGGACCCACGAGGCGCCCACCTTCGTGGCGTACATGACGGTGCCCTCGCGCACGTAGACGAGGTGCGGGGTGCCGTTGGCCTCGACCTGCATCGAGACGTGCTGGGTGATGAGGCCGCCGGTGTTGAAGCCCAGCGCGTCCACCACCTCGAGCGCCCACGTCGACCCGTTCCAGCGACCGTACATGAGGGCCGGGTGCGTCGCCGTCGTGAAGGCGATGGCGACGTTGTTGGTCGTGCCCTCGTAACGCACCTCACACGCGCCACCCGAGACCTCGAGCGAGCCGCCGTCGAGCACCGGCATCGGCATCGCGAGCAACGCCGCCTGCGCCGTCTGCGGCCGGTTCGAGTCGACGGCAGGCGTGACGCCGAACTGCCACGTGACCGAGCCCTCGGCGCCATCCCGACGCACCACGTGGACCATCAGCTGGGCGGCCGACGCTGCGGGCAGCTTCCACTCGGCGGTGCGCCCAGAGGCCGAGAGCGTGCCACCCGAGGCCGACCACGCGAGCCGCGCCACCTCGTTGTCGTCCACGTGCACCCGGAAGCGCTCGACCTGGCCGGCGACGTACGGGCCGGATCCTTCGAGGCGCTCGAGGCCTTTGATGCCCTGGACCTCGGCAGCACCCTCCATCAACACGCTGGAGGGAGGCGACGACTCGGGGGCGCAGGCGCACACCAGGCACGACAGGGCGATGGACAGACGGATCATGGGCGTCTCCTGTGGACGACTGCAGAACCCCCGGACTGGCGCAGGTGTGCAGGGAATCGTGTCTGCTTCCAGAGGTCAGCCAAGGTTCCTCGCGGCCCGGTTTCCGACGCGCGAGCGACGTCGTAGGGCGCCCGGCCCATGGCGACCCCCGCAGGCGTGCAGCTCGGCAGTGGAGAGACCGGCTCCTCCTTCCTCCATCGGGTGCTGCTCGACGCGATGGCGCGCTTCCCCGAGCTCGCTGCGGCGCAGGTGCCCGCCGACCCGAAGCGCTTCAAGGACGGCTTCGGTGACGTGGTGACGCGGTTCGAGGCCGCGCGGGTCGCCTCCGTCCGTCGGGTCGAAGTGGCGCGCCACCTGGTGCAGGCGACGAACGCCGCGCTGCTGCTCGACGGGGTGCCGCTCCTGGCCGCGCTCGAGGAGCCCGCCGCCCCGCCGCTGGCCGAGGTCCGCACGGGAGGGACGCGGAGGTGGGTGCCCGAGGTGCCGCTCGACGGCAGGGTGTACCGCGGGCGCGAGGTGCTCGAGGCGATCGCGCAGCTGAAGGACGCGCATCACCTGACGCACGCCGCCCACCAGGCGTTGACGTGGGTGGTGGAGCGCTCGGCCGACGGGCTCGACCTTTCAGGCCATCGCTTCGCCGTCATCGGCGCTGGCGCCGAGCTGTCTCCGGTGCCCGTGCTGCTCGCCGCCGGAGCGACCGTGCGCTGGCTCGACGTGAAGGCGCCAGGTGGACTCGAGGGGTCGCTCGTCACCACGAGGGGCGGCGACGACGTGCTGAACCACCCGCGCGCGGTGCTGGCCGCCTTGAAGGAGTTCGCGGAGGACGGCCCGGTGCACGTGGGCCTCTTCGCCTACGCGCCAGGCGCAGGTCGCGAGCTGCGGCTGGCCGCGGGCATGGACGCGGTCGTCCACTCCGCGGGCCCTGGCGTGGTGAAGACGGTCTCGCTCTACGTGTCGCCCACCTCGCCGGGCGAGCTGCAGCCGGAGGACCTCGACACGGCGTCGCTCAGGGCGGCGGCTCCAGCCTGGTGGCAGCGCGGGTTCGCGGCGGCGCGGGCGCTCAAAGGCCCCGGCTCGTACGGGCAGCCGCATGCGCAGGTCGCGCGGGGCGCCATCTCGTTGCAGGGCGCCGCGTACCAGGCGGCGCAGTACCTCACCAAGCTCGTCAGCTCCGAGGTGCTGGCAGTGGACGGCCTCGCCGGGCGACCGGTGACGGTCTCGGCGAACGTGGCGGGCATCACCGAGACGCGCTCCCTCTCGCACCCGCTCTTCCAGGCCGCCTTCAGAGGCGCGCCTGCGTTCGGCGTGCGGATCTTCCGGCCTGAGACGACGCGGGCCCTCAGCGCGCTGCTGATGCTGCACGACCTGCTCAACCCCGACGCACCGGGCTCGAGCGCCCGGGCCTTCGAGTCCGAGGCCCACCGGGCGCGGGCGCTGCGGAGCCAGCAGATCCACGGCGGCGCCTACAGCTTGCCGTGGCAGTTCGAGTCGGCGGTGCGCACCGCGGCGGTGATGGGGCTGGGCAAGCGGCCCGACCTGCTCTTCCGTCGCGCGAAGGCCTGACTCCTGGCGCGCTCGCCCTGGCCCGACGGGCATGAGGCCGCCCGCGAGCCGCTTCGCCAGCGCGGAGTCCTGGCGCGCTCGCCCTGGCCCGACGGGCATGAGGCCACCCGCGAGCCGCTTCGCCAGCGCGGAGTCCTCCGACGCCGGCCACGGCGTGAAACAAGCCTCGCCGTCTGCACCATTTCTGCATCGACGCGTGGTGGAGTCCCCGCATGGTGCGTCGTGACGACTCAGAGCCGACGGACGGGCGACCGGCCGAGCAGGAGGCGGAGTCACGCTGCACTTCACCAGCGGGTGAAAGTCCCGCACGGGTAATCGCCGGAGAGCCCGGAAGCAGGCCACCACCTGA
>JAEUJQ010000074.1 GCA_016793095.1 Myxococcaceae bacterium
CCGCTCCACCCTCGCCTACAACGCCGGCATCGGCGTGCTGTCGAGCTGTGGCTCGACGGGCTCCATCTCCGTCACCAACTCCATCGTCTCGCACAACGGCGACGTCGGCCTGCGCCGCTACACCTTCTGCGGCACCAACCCTTCCCTCTCCGCCAGCTACAACGACGTCTGGGGCAACTCGGGCACGGGCCTGCTGATGCCGCCCACGGGCGCCAGCACCGCCTCGAACAACTACGCCGACGTGTCGGCGGGCGCCGGCTCTCAGTCGGCCAACCCGCTGTTCACCAACGGCGCGACGCGCGACCTCACCCTCACCTCGACGTCGCCGTGCATCGGCGCGGGCCGCGTTGGAGCGGTTCCAGGAGGCATGGTCATCGACCAGGGAGCCTTCCCCTTCACGGTGGGCCCCATCGCGACGGTCGTGGTGTTCCCCATCAACCCCTCGGTCACCGCGGGCGGCACCATCGCCTTCGGTGCGACGGCGCTCGACTCGAACAACAACCCGGTCGCGACGACCTTCACCTGGAGCGCCACGGCCCAGGCCGGCGCCATCACCCCGACGGGCACGCTCACGGCGAGTTGCACGCCCGGCTCCGTCACCAACGGGGTCTCGGCCACCGCGCCCAACGGCGTCGTGGGCCGCACGAACGTCACCATCACCCTGGGCGCGGCGAACAAC
This sequence comes from Myxococcaceae bacterium, assembly GCA_016793095.1. Classification (GTDB taxonomy): domain Bacteria; phylum Myxococcota; class Myxococcia; order Myxococcales; family Myxococcaceae; genus Xiheimicrobium. The sequence goes on from JAEUJQ010000074.1 coordinate 680, forward strand.
ATCGCCATCACGCCCGCGGCGCCGATGGTGCGCTCGCAGGGCACGCAGCAGTTCACCGCGGCGGTGCGCGACAGCTGCAACAACCCACTGCCGGGCGCGACGGTGACGTGGTCGGCGACGCCGCAGGCGGGCTCCATCACCTCAACGGGCCTCTTCACGGCCGGCTGCACGCGCGGCCTCTATGCGAACGCGGTGACGGCGACGTCCGGCGCCATCACCGGCCGCACCGACGTGACGGTCGGTCCCGGTGACGTGGCGGCCATCAGCCTGAACCCGACGAACCCCACCGTCACCGCGGGCGCGACGCAGCTCTTCGCGGCCACGGCGGCCGACGGCTGCGGCAACACGGTGATGAACGCGCCCATCACCTGGACGACGACGGCGCCGGGCTCGAGCATCTCGATGGCGGGCATCTTCACCGCCGGCCAGTCGAACGGCACCTTCCCGAACAGCGTGACGGCGGCGACGCCCGGAGGCACGGGCACGGTGTCGGCCTCGACGGGCGTCACCATCACCGGCGGCACCGGTGGGAGCGTCGCCACCATCACCATCTCGCCGGCGAGCCCCTCGCTCGCGGTCGGCGCAACGCAGCAGTTCACCGCGACGGCGCTCAACGCGATGGGGCAGGTCGTCCCCGGCGCGCCCATCACCTGGTCCGTCGTCAACGGCGGCGGCGCCATCTCGATGGCGGGGCTCTTCACCGCGGGCAACGTGGCGGGCAGCTTCGCGAACACGGTGCGCGCCAGCTCGGGTACCGCCTCTTCGACCGTGTCGGTGACGGTGACGCCGGGCCCGGTCGCGACGGTGACCGTGACTCCCGCAGCGGTGACGCTGGCGCCGGGCGGCATGACGACGTTCACCGCGCAGGCGCGCGACAGCTTCAACAACGTGGTGCCATCGACGTTCACCTGGTCGGCCACCGCGGCCGCGGGCACCATCACGCAGGGCGGGGCCTTCACGGCCTCGGCCACGCTCGGCACGTACAACGCCGCGGTGACTGCCACGGCGGGCACGGTGGCTGGCTCGGCGAACGTCACCATTCAGGCAGGCGCCCTGGCGAGCCTCACCATCGCGCCGCCGCTGGCGATGGTGCAGGCCGGCGGGACGTCGGGCTTCACGGTGACGGGCCGGGACGCGATGGGCGTGGTGGTGCCCGTGACGCCGACGTGGAGCGTGGTGAGCGGCGGTGGCACCATCAACGCCTCGGGCATCTTCACCGCGGGCACGACGGCGGGCACCTTCGCCAACACCGTGCGCGCCGAGGCGAACGGCCTCACCGCGTTCGCGAGCGTGCAGGTGCAGCCGGGGCCGGTGCTGTCGGTCGTCGTCACGCCGTCGTCCGCGACGCTGGCGGCCGGCACGACGCAGCAGTTCACCGCCGAAGCCCGCGACGCCTTCATGAACGCCGTGCCGATCGGCTTCGCGTGGGCCTCCCAGCCGGCCGCAGGCACCATCACCGCGGGCGGGTTCTTCACGGCGGGCCTGACGGCCGGCTCGTTCCCCAACGCCGTGACGGCCACGGCAACCGGGGTGAATGGCTTCGCCAGCGTGACGGTGACGGGTGGCATGACGGGCGGAGGAGCGGCGGGGGGCTCGGCGGGCGGAGCGGGGGGAGGCTCAGCCGGCGGTGCTGCGGGCGGCGTGGCTGGCGGAATGGCTGGCGGAATGGGCGGCGGCTCGATGGGCGGAGGCGCCGCAGGCGGTGAGGCCGGTGGAATGGGCGGCGGCTCGACGGGCGGCGGCGCCGCGGGCGGTGAGGCCGGTGGGATGGGCGGTGGGGCGAGCGGCGGTGTGGCCGGTGGGATGGGTGGCGGCTCGAGCGGTGGCGTCGCCGGTGGTGCGGCCGGCGGCAACAGCCTGCTGGGTGGCGGCACGGCCGCCGGTGGCACCGCGGGGGGCGGCGCCGTCAACGCGCCCGGCTCGGGCTGTGGCTGCTCGTCGGTCGACGCGTTCGCGCCCTTCGCGCTGCTCGGCCTGCTGGGCGCGCTGCGTCGTCGCCGCCACCGCCGCTGACGTGGCGAGCCGTCAACTGGTCGGCGGTGTCGAGGCGCCGCCCACCAGCAACTGGCGGTAGCGCTGGTGGTACAGCTCCGACAGGGTGAGGAAGAGCGCGACGATGAGCGGGCCGTACACGAGGCCGAGCACTCCGAAGAGCGCGAGCCCGCCCACGATGCCGAGGAAGATGAGCAGGCTCGGGAGCTGAATCTGCGCGCCGATGAGCTTCGTCTTCACGACGTTCTCGACGAAGAGGCCCTGCGCGATGTTGAAGGCGAGGAAGCCGGCGGCGGCGGCGTAGCGGCCCTGCGCGAGCAGCACCACCGTCGCCGGCACCGTCACCAGCGAGATGCCCACGAGGGGGAGGAACGCCAGCACCGTCATCACCGCGCCCCACAGCGCCCACGAGGTGAAGCCCAGCACCGCCATCGACAGCCCGCCCAGCACGCCCTGAATGAGGCTGCCCAGCCCGTTGCCGAAGAAGGTGGCGCGCGCGACCGCGACGAAGGTGCCGATGAGCCGCGCCTCTTCGTCGTCCGGCAGCGGCGAGGTCGCGAAGGCGTAGCGCCGCAGCCGCTCGCCCTCGAGCAGCATGGTGAAGACGATGAAGAGCATCAGCACGAAGTGCAGCCCCGCGGCGAGCACGTTGGTGACGACGGCGTTGACCTGCGCCGAGATGAACGTGGCGACGCTGCCGGCAGCGCGAGAGAGCCAGCCGTCGAGGACCTGGGGCGTCCAGGTGGCGCCGAGGGTCTCGGCGGCCCCGCGCGCGTTGCGGGCGAACCACCCCTCGCCGAAGAGGAGCGAGTCGAACTGCTCGCGGCTGAAGCCCTTGAGGGTGTCTTCGTAGAAGGCCGTGGCCTGCACCGAGAGGCTGCCGCCGATGAAGCCCAACGGCACCAGCACCGCCACCGCCACCAGGGCCGTGAGGAGCCCCGCCGCCAGGCCCGGGTGCTTCGGCCACTTCGCGCGCAGGCGCTGGTGGAGCGGCCCGACGAGGCTCGCGAACATGAAGGCCAGGACGAGGTCGGCGAGGAACGGCGACAGCACGTAGAGCAGGCCGGCGAGCGCCGCGAGGAACAACGCCATGAAGAAGGCGATGGCGATGGGCGGGTGGGTCTCGTTCATGAGGGCCGTGTAGCGTGAGCGGCCGCGCGTGGCGAACGACCTGCGGACGTCGCGACGGCGCCGAGCCCCGTCCTCCTGCTCCGGTGCTGGCGCCGGCCAGCCGCGAAGAAGGGCCGGGCGAGGCGCCACAGCGCTCGAGGGGAAGGGCAGCAGCCGGCGGGAGTGGTCCTGCCCCGGGGAGCGGGCGCGCTCGGAGGCTGGCCCGACGACCTCCCCTGCCCTCCGCGGCCGGTGCGAGTGGATCGCTCCGCGAACCGTGACGGGCCTGCTTCGACGCGGCACAGTGGCGGCATGTCACGCCAGGCCCGCTGGACGCTCGTCGCCGTCGCCGCCGTCGTCGTCGTCGCGCTCCTCTCCTGCCAGGCGCTGATGCGCACGGCCACGAAGCTGTACCCGCAGCGCTACAAGCCGCAGGGCGACCCGAGCGAGCTGAAGGCCACCTTCGCCGGCCCCGACGAGCAGCGCGCGCACCTCGCGGTGAAGCTGACGCGCCTCGCGAGCGGCTTCGAGCAGCCCACCACCCTCGCCTTCGTACCCGGAGAGCGGGACACAGCGCTGGTGCTCCAGAAGACCGGTGCGCTCAAGTGGTTCGACCCGGCGACGGGCGACGGCGGTGACGTCGTCGCGGTGAACGTCAACACCGCCTCGGAGCAGGGCCTGCTCGGCCTCGCCTTCCACCCGCGCTTCGTGGAGAACCGCCGCTTCTTCCTCAACTACACGACCGAGAAGGACGGGAAGGACATCAGCCGCGTCGAGGAGTGGAGCGCCGGGCCCGCGCCGCTCCGCTCGGCGCAGGTGAAGCCGGTGCGCGTGGTGCTCGAGGTGGAGCAACCCTACGCGAACCACAACGGCGGCCACCTCGCCTTCGGTCCCGACGGCAGGCTGTACGTCGGCTTCGGTGACGGCGGCTTCAAGAACGACCCCGACAAGGCAGGACAGAACCTCGGCACGTGGCTGGGGAAGCTGCTGCGCCTCGACGTGGACGCGGTGGAGCACGGCCGTGGCTACTCGGTGCCGGCCGACAACCCGTTCGTCTCGAGGGCCGGCGCGCGCCCCGAGGTCTGGGCGTACGGCCTGCGCAACCCCTGGCGGTATGCCTTCGCGCCCGACGGCCGCCTCGTCGTCGCCGACGTGGGCCAGGACGCCTGGGAGGAGGTGGGCTTCGCGGCGAAGGGCGACAACCTGGGATGGAGCGTGCGCGAGGGGCGCCACTGCTTCGAGCCGAGGGAGGCCTGTGCGACGGCCGGCCTGCGCGAGCCCTTCTTCGAGTATGGCCACGACGAGGGCCAGTCGGTGACGGGCGGCGTGGTGGTGACGGGCGCGCGGGTGCCGGCGCTTGCGGGCAAGTACGTCTTCGGCGACTTCATCCTCGGCAAGCTGTGGGCGCTCGACCTGCCCGGCGACGGAGACGCGCTCGTGCAGCCCGCCTCGCTGGGCAAGTGGCCGGTGCTGCCGGTGAGCTTCGCGCTCGACGAGGCGGGCGACCTCTACGTGCTCGACTTCGCGGGCGCGGTGCTGCGGGTCGACCCGCCGTGACCGTCTCACCGCCGTGGAGTCGCGGGGCGGACGGGAAGACCGCGGCGCATACCCCCGAGTTGACGGACTGATCGGTTCGGCGGCTCGTTCGCGCTTGGTGACACCCCCATGACGTGCGATGCGCACGGTGAGGCCATGAGTTCGACGATGACGAGCGCTCCGCTCCCGCTCCCCAAGCCCCTGCTACGCGGCGTGTCTCACCAGGTCTTCTTCTTCGTCTCGCTGGCGGCGGGGACGCTGCTGGTGCTGGCGGCGCCGAACACCGACGCGCGGGTGGGCTGCGCCATCTACTCCGCGAGCCTGGCGATGCTGCTCGGCACGAGCGCCCTCTACCACCGGCCCACCTGGTCGCTGCGGGCGCGCGCCCGCATGCGGCGGCTCGACCACTCGGCCATCTTCGTCCTCATCGCCGGCACGTACACGCCGCTCGCGCTGACGCTGCCGCCGGACACCGCGCGGGTAATGTTGACGGTCGCGTGGGTCGGCGCGGCGCTCGGGGTGGCGCGCGCGCTCTTCTGGATCAACGCACCCAAGTGGCTCGTCGCCGTGCTGGCGCTGGCGATGGGGTGGCTGGCGCTCCTCTACCTGCCGACCATCGGACGTGTCGCGGGCACGCCGGTGCTGGCGTGGATGGGCGCGGGCGGCGTCCTCTACTCGCTGGGCGCCCTCACCTACGCGCTCAAGCGGCCGGATCCGTGGCCGCGCGTCTTCGGCTACCACGAGGTGTTCCACGCCTTCGTCGTCGCGGCGGCCGTCTGTCACTTCGTCGCGGTGGCGCTGGCGCTGCCGGCGATGCGCGCAGCGTAAGCCCGAAACACGTCGTTTCAGTTCACGCCGGCGTCAGCGCCCCTCGAAGGTGAAGCGCTCCGCTGGCACGTTGTTCATCGCGCACCAGTGCTCAAGCGCTCGCTCACCGGTCAGGATCGTCGCACGGTGTCCTTGAGCGAAGAGGCGCTCGCTGAGCACGACGAGCGACGCGTCCGTGTGTCCTTGTTCGTTGAAACGACCTGCTTGGCTAAGCCGATGCACGTCCTCGAACGCCGGGTCACGAATCTCGAGCTTGGCGTGCGTGGCGATTCGGTGGAACGACTCGAGGAAAGGGCCGGAACCACCCTTCCGGAGCAGCCGGCGTCCGACCCACCCAACCTCGGTCGCGACGGAGGCGGACGTCGCCACACGGCGTTCGTCGAGCTTCTCCGCGAGATAATCACGGTACATGGCAAGGGAGAGGTACTGCAGGCCCCTGACGACCTCGCCAAGCGCGAGGGCTGGGTACTGTTCATCCATCTCAAAGAGAGCCCAATCAACGAGCAGGTTGGTGTCGATGAGCCAGTAGTCGGCCATGAGTTCAAGCCACGAACGCGGGCGGCACGTCGTAGCTCTCGACGAACTTGTTGCGCGTGTCGGTCAGCAACTGGAGGAGCCATTCGTTCTTCTGCCTCAAGACGCCGATGATCCGAGTGACCTCCGGAATCTGCTCGCGATGGGTCAACAGCGTGCCTTGGTGGAGAACCCAGAAGGCGTAGTCCTGCCACCGCTCGGAGGCGTCACAGCCATTGTTGATGACTCGCTGCGCGGCCCACTTCACGAGTTCGCTCGTCTCCATCTTCGGGACGACGTTCGGGGCGGCGACAACCAGCCGCTCGATGTCGACACGGAAGCCAGCGTCGCTGCTCAGCAGACGATGCGCGTCCCGAGCCGCCAACTCGAGTTCGCGGACGGGCTCGTCGTGGACCTTCACGAAGTCGGCCATTCCCGGCTCGCCACGTGTGAGATCGTCCAGGATCAGTCGAGCACTTCTTCCGGAGAGGTGCTCAGCCACCGTTCTGACGTACTCAAGCTTCTGGCTGGTCCAGCGGAAGGTCGTGTTCCCGGAAGCGAGAAGCTGGTTCTCAACCTCGAGTGCCTCACACCACGGGTTGATCACAACATAGATCCACGCCTTCACCCGCTCTGAGCCCTTCGAGATCGACATACGGCGATCCTATCGCATCAGAAGACCTTGTTGAGCCACACGAGCAGGCCGGTGCTGAACCGCCCGCTCGAGAGCAGCGAGAAGTTCAGGAAGACGTCGAGCTGGAAGATGCCCTCGATGAGCACGTGCGTGGTGGGCCCGATGCCGGCGCCGAAGCGCGGCGTGGTGCGCCCGGTGTCGCGCTGCTCCTCACCGAAGGCGATGGCGTTGGCGAAGAGGCCCACCTTGAAGACGTCGCGCACGAGGCTGTAGCGGAACTCGGCGCGCACGCCGCCGGCCTTCTGCACCCAGATGTCGCCGAACACGGCGGGCAGGTGCTCGCCCAGCACCTCCTCGAAGGGGAACAGCACGTCCCCGCTCATCCACGTGGCCTTGCCGCGGATCCACACGTCGTGCCACCCGATGGGGATGACGAGCTGGTAGCCGAGCCGCGCCTCGGCGAACGGGGGCAGGTCGAAGCGCGTGAGGTTCGCCGACAGGCGGCCCTCGATGAAGAGCGCGTGCCGGCGATCGGAGCGAGACTCGCCGTCGAAGAAGATGAGGTCCAACCGCCCCTCGACGAAGTTCCGCAGGCGGGTCGGGTCGGCCACGGTGATGGGCGAGGGCGTGCCCAGGGGCCCGGCCAACCCCCCGACGAGGAAGTACTGCAGCCCGGCGCCGGCGAAGACGGACACGGCCCGGTGCGGCCGCACCTGCACGTTGAAGGACAGCTCGCTGCGCAGGGCGAAGAAGTTCTCGAGCCCGAAGTCGCGCCGCTGCCGGGCGATGCCCTCGGTGTGCAGCGAGAGGAAGCCGCGGGTGGTGCCGCTCTCGTCGATGGGCGGCGAGTACCAGATGGCGTCGCCGATGACGCGCGAGGGGAAGACGTAGACGTTGTTCTGGGGCAGGTCGTTGCGCAGGCCGAGGCCGCCCATGAGGGCCACGCGCCAGCGGTCGTCGGCGAAGGCGAGGCCCTTCGACTGGTAGTTGAGCCCCATCTCGAGGCCGTCCATCCAGCTCGTGCGCACGTCGACGCCGAGGCCGGTGCTCCAGGCGGGTTCGCCGAAGGTGAAGTGCAGCTCGAAGCGCTGCTTCGGGCGGATGATGGAGCGCCCCGCGATGACGAGCGTGGGTGTCTCCTCGACCTGCACGCCCTCGTGCTCTGGCGACGCGGTCTCGATGAGCTCCCAGGCGGGCGCCTCGATGCCCAGCTCCTTCGCGCGCTGCGCCACCTCGCGCTCGAGCTGCGGGCGGTTGAAGACGTCCTTCGGCAGGTCGACGGCGATCTTGAAGCGCAGCATCGGCAGCGTGAAGCGCCCGCGGAAGACGACCTTCTCGAGGCGGCCTTCGTCGATGCGCACCGAGAGCCCGCCGTCTTCGAGCACGACCTGCACGGTGGCGAGCTCGTAGCCGCTCTTGAGCAGGAAGCGCTGCACCTGGTCGGCGACGAGCTGCGCGGTGTCGGGCTCGGGCAAGGCCTCTGGTGGCACGTCGAGCACCGCGCGGTAGACGTCGTCGGTCAACACGAGGTTGCCGGTGAAGCGGATGGGGAACGGCGGCTTCGTCAGCGTGACGCCGCCCTTCACGAGCGGGCTGTGCAGGTCGAGACCACCGTCGAGGGCCGGCGCGACGAGCAGGCCCTCGGCGTCACCCGCGTCGGGCGCGTCGGCCGACACGTCGGCCTGGGCCAGCACGGCGCAGATGAGCAGCGGCCACATCGCCGACCGATGATGACATGTCTCGCGCGGCGCGACGGCTCAGAACGGCGACGTCTCCGGCGCTCGATCCCTTTCGCGTCTGAGGTAGACGGCTCCCATGAGCCCTCCGAGCGTCCCCTCCCAGGCCCGCGTCGTCGTCATCGGCGGCGGCATCATCGGCACCTCCGTCGCGTACCACCTCGCGCACATGGGCTGGAGAGACGTGGTGCTGCTCGAGCGCGACCGCCTCACCTCGGGCACCACCTGGCACGCGGCCGGCCTCATGGTGACGTTCGGCTCGCTCTCGGACACCTCGACCGAGATGCGCAAGTACACGCGCGACCTCTACTCACGCCTCGAGGCCGAGACCGAGCAGGCCACCGGGTTCAAGCCCGTCGGCTTCATCGAGCTCGCGTCGGACAAGGACCGCCTCGAGGAGTACCGCCGCGTCTCGGCGTACAACCGCTACAAGGGCATCGACGTGCAGGAGCTCAGCCCGTCGCAGGTGAAGGACCTGTTCCCGCTCGCGAAGACCGACGACGTGCTCGCCGGCTTCTACGTGAAGGGCGACGGCCGCACGAACCCGGTGGACACCACGATGGCGCTCGCGAAGGGCGCTCGCCTGCAGGGCGCGAAGGTGCTCGAGCAGGTCGCGGCGCTGGGTGTCACGAAGAAGAACGGCCGCGTCACCGGCGTGGACACCACGCACGGGCACATCGCCTGCGAGTACGTCGTCAACTGCGCCGGCATGTGGGCCCGTCAGCTCGCGGCGAAGTCGGGCATCAACGTGCCGCTCCAGTCGGCCGAGCACTACTACCTCATCACCGAAGACATCCCCGGCCTGAAGGCCGACTGGCCCGTCATCGAAGACCCGAAGTGCCACGGCTACTACCGCGAGGAGGTCGGCGGCCTGATGATCGGCCTCTTCGAGCCCGTCTGCGCGCCGTGGAAGGTGGGCGGCGTGCCCGAGGACTTCTCGTTCGGAGAGATCTCTCCCGACTGGGACCGCATGGCGCCGTACCTCGAGACGGCCATGTCGCGCGTGCCCATCTCGATGCAGGTCGGCGTGAAGAAGTTCTTCTGCGGCCCCGAGAGCTTCACGCCCGACCTCGCGCCCGTCGTCGGCGAGGCGCCCGAGCTGAAGAACTACTTCGTCGCCGCGGGCCTCAACTCCATCGGCATCCTCACCGGCGGTGGCCTGGGCCGCGTGCTCGCGAACTGGATCATCACCGGCCAGCCCGACGTCGACATCACCGGCTTCAACATCGACCGCCTGCACGTCTACCAGTCGAACCCCGAGTACCGGCGGCTGCGCACGGTGGAGTCGCTCGGCATGGTGTACCAGTGCCACTACCCGTACCGCTCGATGAAGACCGCGCGCGGGGCGAAGCGCTCACCGATTCACGCGCAGCTCGAGGCGCGCGGCGCGTACTTCAAGGACGTCAGCGGCTGGGAGGGCGCCGACTGGTACACGCCCGACGGCTCGAAGCCCGAGCCCGGCCCCCTCACCTTCGGCAAGCCGTCGTGGTGGGAGCACTGGGCCGCCGAGCACAAGGCGACCCGCGAGGGCGTCATCCTCATGGACATGTCGTTCATGGCGAAGTTCCGCGTGCAGGGCCGCGACGCCGGCAAGGTGCTCAACTTCATCTCGGCCAACAACGTCGACGGGCAGGCGGGCCGCGTGACGTACACGCAGTGGCTCAACCGCTTCGGCACGCTCGAGGCCGACCTCACCGTCACCAAGCTCGACGACGAGGAGTTCCTGGTCGTCGCCTCCGACACCGCGCACCGCCACGCCGAGACGTGGATTCGCCGCAACACGCCGGACGGCGCGCACTGCTTCGTCACCGACGTCACCTCCGGCTTCGCGCAGCTCAACGTGCAGGGCCCCCGATCCCGCGAGCTGCTCCAGGCCGTCACCAGCGCCGACCTCTCGCACGCGGCCTTCCCGTTCCGCGCCGCGAAGGAGCTCGACATCGGCCTGGCCCGCGCGCTGTGCCTGCGCATCACCTACCTCGGCGAGCTCGGGTACGAGCTCTACGTACCGGCGGAGCAGGCGGTGCACGTGTACGAGCGGCTCACCGAGGCCGGCAAGGCGCTGGGCCTCAAGCACGCGGGCCTCAAGGCGCTCGCCAGCCTGCGCATGGAGAAGGGCTACCGCGACTACGGCCACGACATCGACAACACCGACTCGGTGCTCGAGGTGGGGCTCGGCTTCGCGGTGGACCTCAAGAAGCCCGGCGGCTTCCTCGGGCGCGAGCATGTCGTGAAGCAGAAAGAAGCGGGCCCCCTCACGCGCGGCCTCGTCTCGGTGCTGCTGAAGGACCCGACGAAGTTCCTCTTCCACGGCGAGGTGCTGTGGCGCAACGGGAAGGCTGTCGGCACGGTGCGCTCCGCGTCCTGGGGACACACGCTCGGTGGCGCGGTGGGCCTCGCGATGGTCGAGGCGGGTGAACCGCTCACGCCGGAGTACCTCGAGAAGGCGACGTGGGAGATCGAGGTCGCCGACGCGCGCGTGCCTGCGGCGGTGTCCTTGCGGCCCTTCTACGACCCCGAGAGCAAGCGCATCCGCATGTGACGGTGACGCGACCGGACCCCGGTCGAGGTGCTGCTGACGCCTTTGTCCGACGAGGAGCGCCCGCTCGTGCTCGTCGGGTGGAGCGACATCACCGACGGTTCAGGCCCGCTCCGAGCACCACCGCTCAGGCTCGACGGACGGGCAATGCTGCCGCTGGGCGAGCCCTCGAGGCTGTCACCTCCACGTGGCGAACGACTTCCTGGGCGCGAGGCTCGGGCTGTGCCCAGGAGGGGCTCACAGGTTCCGTGTCGGGGCCTGCGACCATGAGTCGTCGGGTCGCACACGCTCGCTGTTCATGCGGGCTCGGGTGCAACGGCGCCACCGATGGCGAGGGCTGCGCGCCCTGGCTTCGCCCGCCGAGCTCATCGACGCGGCCAGCGCTGCGCGGCGGCTCACCGCGAGTTCCCGACCATCGTCGCGTCGCACACGGCTTGCTGGTTCGTGCGGCGGTGGAACGGCGCCACCGATGGCGAGGTCAACGCGCTCCAGGCTTCGCTCGCCGAGCTCATCGACGCGGCCAGCGCTGCGCGGCTGCTCACCACTCGTGCGTGATGCGCGGCACCTCGGCGCACGGCTGGCAGAGGGCAGATGGCACCGCGGTGTTCTTGCGGGTTCTCCCGGCGGCGACGCGGAAGATCGCCCCAGCCTCACGGGTGTCGCAGGCGAGGCACTCGTTCACGCCGCCATCGGCGAGGTGGTACGGCGCGTCGAGCAGGGTGAAGCAGACGCCCAGGCACTTCCCTCGCGTGAACCGCGTGTTGTACCCCCAGATGCGCGCGCAGGCCTGGGTGAAGCCGAGGTCGGTGAGGCACTTCACGTTGGCCTCGAGGCCCGCCGTCACCGTCTTCACGCCGCAGTCCTGCACGCGCCGGCCAAGGTCCGCCTCGCGGCCGAACACGGCGAGGTCGGCGAGCGTCGAGCACGCGCCGCAGGAGTCGAGGTGCGTCACTCGCGCGCCTTGAGCCTTCGCTTCGGCCTCGGTGGAGAACGTCTTCAGCCGGTACGTCCTCGCGCTCTCATCCACCACCTGCACCGCGCAGACGCCAGGCGGCACGTCGGGCACGGGTTGGGTGTATGGATCGACGCTCACGTCGGGAGGAGCGTCGAGCAGCGTCCACTGCGTGAGGCGCTCGAGCCGGTCAGGGGTGAACTCGGTCGGCGTGAAGCCGTCTCCACCGCACCCGCACGAGGCTCTGCATTGGGCGTTCGTCAGCCCACTCTGCGTCACCAACCGGCCGAACATGGGCGCGCTGCACGTCATCTCGGTGGTGGTCGGCGTTCGCGTGCCGCACGCCGTGAAGACCACGAGAGAGAGGAGCGCTGGACGCACGGTCGCGCGCTGATAGCGGACCCGGCGCACCGGAGATAGCGGCGAGCGGGCGCTTCCTGCCACGCCGCGTCGAAGCCTCGCCGGAGTCGGTGCACGTTCGGGGATGGCGGCGTGTCAGGACGCGCGGCCCTCTGGCGTCGTCCCCTTCGACGCGCCCGGCCGATGAGGCCCTACACGCACTCTGGATGCAGCAGGTTCGACTCCTGCCGACCCCACACCTGCGGGGTCGTAGCTCAACGGTAGAGCACCGCCCTTTACAGGCGGGGGACCAAATCCCCTCTGTGGCTTCTTCACTCGGGCGCGTCACCTTCTTCCTTCCGTTCGGCACGCAGCGAGCACGGCTCGGCGTGGTCCGCGCCAGGTGGACGACCCGATCCAGCGCGCAGGCACCAGGCTCGTCAGCGACCGACGACCTGCTCCTGCGGCGCGGGCCTGGTCACGGCATGCCATCGACGAGCGGCGCGAGCTCCCACTCGAGCTGCTCGGGCGTCAGGTTGAACATGGCTCCGGTGAGCAGGTCGACGACGAAGCCGACGCCCAGCGTGAAGATGTTGAGCAGCGCGACGAAGTTGAAGCGAGTCTCGACGATGAGGAGCCGCGCGCGACGTCCCGGCGCCCAGCTGATGGCGGCGTACTCCGAGCCCTTCTTCAACGAGAGCGAGAGCGGCGTCGCGCCGAAGCCCTGAACGAAGACGTTCTTCGCCACCACATCGCGCAGAATGGCCGGCGCCCTCGCGTAGACGTCTCCGACGGTGTCCACGGTCGACGCGGTGGCCGCGGTGGGGTTGGCCGCTGCCACGATGAAGGAGAGCAGCTCGTCCGGGTTGAGCGCCTCGAGGAACCGTCGCGCGTCGTCCGGCAACAGGGGCGAGAACAGCTTGACGAAGAAGTCCTTCGCGGCGGTGACGTCCTTCACCTTCGCGAGCACCTCGGCCGGCGCGCCGCCGAGCACCACCGTCGACGAAGCCGGACGTGAGGTGAAGCCGAGGTCCTGGCGGGTGCCGGTGAAGATGGTGGCGCAGCCAGACGTGAAGACGAGCAACAGCGTGACACGAGCGGGCCTCATGACGTGGCCGCCCGTCGCGCGAGCAGAACGTCTCGCAGTCGCGTCAGCGTGTCCGGGCGGGGCGCCGCGATGGAGAAGAGCTCCTTGTCGAGCGCCTCGACCTCGACGTCGAGCGCCTCGCTGAGCTGCTCGTCGAAGTCCTCGAAGGCCGCCTCATCGGCGGTCCAGGACGGTGGCATCAGGCGGAACTGCACCTGCAAGCTGCCGTCGGCCATCACCAACAACAGCGTGCCGGTGTCGAACTCGTCGAGTGAGTGTGTCTCGCGAACGTCGTCGGTCATGCGCGCACGGTAGCGCGAGGCCCGAGCAGGGTGCGCGCATTCCGTGCTCCTGCGTCGCGGTCACCGGCGCTACCAACCGACCTGTCGAAGAGCGCGCGCCACGAGCTCGAACGACGAGCCGTCGCACACCGGGCGCCTGTTCGAGGAACGTGCGCGCCCAGCTCGGCGAAGCACGAGCCAGCCCCCTCGATGCTGCTCGCCAGCCAACATCACCCTCTCGCCCTGGGAGCCGGCGTTCCAGTCGAACCGCTCACCGAAGGGTCGGCGCCGGGCGCGGGCGACGGCGCAGCGCTACGAGCGCGGCGAGGCCAAGGACACCGGGAGCGCTGCTGCAGCTGCCCGTCACGGCGTCCGGCGTCGCGGCGATGGCTGACTCGATGGCGCGCGAGGCGGGCTCCTCCAGAGGAGCCGCGTCGGCGGCGGTGGGCGGAGGCACGGAGGCATCGGGCGCGGCGACACGCCCGGAAGTGTCAGGCGTCGGGAGAGGCACGGAGGCGTCCGGCGTCGTGAGGGGTACGGAGGCGTCTGGCGTGGGGGTGGGCGGCGTCAGCGTCGGCACGCAGCGACCCCTCGCGCACGCCTGCCCCGCGCCGTCGCAGTCGAGCGTCTGACGCGCGGTACAGCCAGTACCCGCACAGGTGCCGCCGGCGCACTGGTGGTCCACGCACCCGCAGCCGCGCGCCGAGCAGTCGCTCGTCTCCTTGCCGGTGCAGCCATTCCCCGGCCCGAAGCCGCCCGAGCACTGGTGGTCGGCGCAGTTGACACCGAACTGCGCGCAGTCGCGCGTCTCCCGCCAGGTGCAGCCCGTGCCCGGGCAGGCCGCGCCGCCGTTGCAGCGGTGGTCGACGCAGCCACAGCCGAACGCCGCACAGTCCATCGTCTCCTTCGCCGTGCAGCCCGAGCCTTCGCAGGTACCGCCACGGCACTCCCCATCACTGCAGCCACACCCGAAGGCGCCGCAGTCGGCCGCGTGCTGCGCGCTGCAGCCGGTGCCGGGACAGAAGCCGCCCGAGCACTGGTGGTCCACGCACCCGCACCCGAAGGTGCCGCACCCCTGCGCCTCGCCCGTCGTGCAGTTGTCGCGCGTGAGGCCGCACGGCCCGCTGCCGGGGCCTCCGCCCCACCACTCCCAGTGCCAGGGCTCGCTGGGCACCGTGCGGGAGAAGCCGAAGCGGGCGCCGTTGGCGTTGAGCCAGGTGAGCACGCCCGGCGCGCTGGTGTTGAGGTCGAGCGCGTGGCCGGACTGGTGGTTCGACGTGCTCGGCCGCGCCGCGAGGTTGCAGTTGTTGCAGTTGCAGTTGACGTAGCAGGCGTAGAGGTACTGCTGCTCGGCCATGGTGCGGAAGCCCGAGACGACGGTGATGGTGACGCCCGCCTGCGCGGCCGCCTGCTGCATGACGGCGTACGCGTTCGCGGTGTCGCGCTCGACCGGCCTGCCATCGGCCGTTACCACGGTGATGGGGAAGGCCGAGCCGTTGCGGTAGCCGGTGTCCTGCCGCTCGGCGCATGTCACCAGCCCCTGGTGGATGGAGGAGACCAGCAGCTCGGGCTCGGCTTCGTCCGCTTCGGGCACGGCTCCGCACCCCGCGACCACGGCCAGGAGCACCAGGGTGTCACGCACGCGTTTCAGCACCCCCCCGCAGAGAGCAGCTCGCATGCCAGCGACCGGGCTGAGCAACCCGCCCACGCTCTTCGCGGCCATGCTCGTGCGGGTGCACCGGATGCTGACAGCCCAGCGCCCACTCGACTGCACAGTGGGTGCGCGAGCCGCTGACCCATTCGACGACGTCACCCGCGGGTGACGCCGGGCGTACGCCACGAGTCAGCACACGTCGTGCGCGCCCGTCGCGTCAGAGCCCGCCCATGTCGTAGCTGGTCGGCACGTCGACGCGGAAACCGAAGTCCACCGTCTTCTTCTCAGCGGGCTTGAGCGCCACCTTCCACGTCGCGACGCCGGACTGCTTGTTCACCTGCGCGCCCGCGGTCGTCTTCTCGGTGAGCGCGATGTCGAGGTCGTTCACCTCGGCGACCGGCAGGTGGTCGGCCACGGTGAGCTCGACGGGCGCCTTCCCGTAGTTCGCGAGGTCGAACTTGTAGACGTACGTGAAGCGCTTCTTCGAGTTGAAGAGCCCCTGGTCCTTCTTCAGCTCCTCGACGACGGTGCGCTTCACGCGAATGGTGTCGTCGATGCCAAAGGTGAGCGAGAACGGCGCGCCCTGGGCGACGCGCTCGAGGTCGTAGCGCCCGACGAGCCCGGTCGACCGGAACGCGTCCACCCGGCCCGGCAGCAACGGCCAACCGCCCGAGTTCGTCACCTCGGCGACGCGGAAGGCCACCGGGTACAGCTTCGGCATCACCTTGAGCTCGAACGCCGCCGCGAGCTTCGTCTCGCCCACGAAGAGGCGCACCGGCGCGCCGTCACCGGGCACCTTCGCCGGGTCCTTCACCTCGAGCTGCACCGACAGGCCCTGGCTCTTCGCCACCAGCCCACCCTCCTTCGACAGCGGCGTCGACGCGGCCGCGACCGACGCCGTCTCGACGTACTCGTCCCGGCGCGTCAGCACCTTCTTCTCAGGCGCGCGCTCGGTCGCGCCCACCAGCAGCTTGTTCATCGTCGGCGGCGTCGCGTTCTGAGCGGGCACCGCCGTCGAGAGCGTCAGCTTCACCTGGGTCCAGTCTTCGCTGGTGGCCTGCGTCACGGTGGCGAACGTCGCGAAGTCCACCGCCTTCCCGCTCTCGGCGGCGCGCGCCTCGTAGGCCGGGGTCCACGACGCGCCGCCCACCAGGTAGGTGAGCGACAGCTTCGCTGACGTTCCCTGCGGACATGACACCAGCACCTCCACGCGGAAGGTCTGCTTCTGCGCGCCGACCCGCACCTCGTCGAGCTGCCGCCGCACGTCTTCGATGAGGCGGTTCAGCTCACGGCGCTTCGCCGCGAGCTCCGACGCCTGCTTCGCGGACTGCAGGGTGGTGGCCAGCGGCGTGTCGAGCGCTGACTGCCAGGCCCTGGCGTCGGGCTTCTCGGCGGCCAGCTCGCGCGCGAGGCCCTGCTCGGCGACGTCGCGCAGGCGGTGGGCGAACTCACGCTGCTCCGCGACCTTCGCGAGCTGGTCGTCCAGCACCCGGCCCTCGTCCGAGAGCTGCTCGAGCCTCTTCTCGAGCGCCTGGGCCTTCTCGCCGAACACCTTCTCCTGCCTCACCAGCTCGGCGCGCAGCCCATCGACGGTGCCCTCGGACATGCGGGCACGGAAGGAGTCACTCAGCGCCGCCGGCGGCACGTTCTCGAAGACGAGGGCCGTGCGCGTGCCGCACGTCACCGGCGTCACGCGTGTCACCTGCGCACGGTCGGGGAACACCACCACCTCGTCGGGCGACGTGGTGGAGGCCAGCACGAGGAGCAGCGTCGTCGTCATCATGGCCGCACCTCCTGCTGGTACAGGCGCCAGCTCTTCGGGCGCTTCACCTGGTAGCTGTACGTCAGCACCTGCTTCTCGTTGGGCTTGAGCGTCAGCCGCCACTCGAGCCGGCCGGTGGGCGCGTCTTGAATGGCGCCAGGCTTCGAGTCGAGCAGCTTCGTCTCGACGTCCTTCTGGTTCGGCTGCGCGAGCGGCCACTGATCGAAGACGCGCAGCGCGACGGGCGCGCGGTACGGGTTCACCAGCTCGATGGTGACGGCGTAGGTCGACACGTCGTCCTTCGACACCACGCCCTCGGTCGCGTCCACCACCTGCACGTTGCGCACCGTCTTGATGGCGCGGTCGAGGCCCAGCGGCAGGGTGAACGCCTCGCCAGGCGAGACGAGCTTGAGCTGCGCGGTGCCCGCGGGGTCAGCGCCGACGGACAACGTCGCCGGGCCACCCGGCAGCACCTGCTGCGACGGGTTCTTCAGCTCGGCCGAGAGGTAGGCCTCCTTCGCGAGGGCCGGGTACACCTTGCGCTCGACGGTGACGGGCCACTGCTGGCTCCACAGCGCCACCCGGCGCGCGCCCTTCGCCGAGGGGATCGTCTCTTTCTGTCTCGAGCCGAAGGAGAGGTCGTAACCGCCGGCGAGCGTCACCGGGCTGTCGGCGCCGTAGGTGGGGGCCCGGTAGCCGGGCGGCGGGGACAACGAGAACGCGGCCACCGGTTGCGACGCAGCCCGGTCGCTGCGGGTCCGACCGCCGACCGAGAGGGTCGTCAGCGCGGTCTCTTCGCGAGCCTCGGACTCGGGCTGGGCCAGGTCACCTTCCACGGACTCATCGGCGAAGCTGAAGCTCTTTCCGCTGACGGCGGCTCCCGGCGCCATCGACGGCGCGGGCCCCATGGCCTGCGGCCGCGGCATGGGCTCAGGCGGAGGCGGCGGTGGCGGTGGCCGCTCCTTCGCGCGGCGCTTCGTCTGTTCCTCACCCGCGCGGTAGCCCAGGGCCGGCTTCGCGGGCTCCTCGAGGGTGGCCGGCACCGCCCGCCCGGCAGACTGGGCCAGCCACCCGCGCACGAGGGCCTCCTCCGTGCGCACGGGCACCGGCGGCGGCAGGGGCGGCACCACCCGCACGAGCTCCTGCACCGGCGTCGGGGTGGGGATGAAGCGCTCGGTGGTGCCGATCTTCCAGGTGAGCAGCTTCGGCGCCTTCACGGCCGAAGAGGGGATCGCCGTCGAGAGGGTGAGCTGCGCGTCGTCCCAGTCCTCACCGGACTCCTGCGAGACGAGCCCCGCGAGCGAGACGGTGACGAGGCTCTTCTCGGGGTCGAGCTGCACGTCCCACGTCGGGGTCCAGCGCGCGCGGCGCACGAGGTACGTGAGGGAGACGGTGGCCTGACCGCCGCCTGCCAGCACCGCCGCCACCCGCCACCCGCTGCGCCGCTCGGGGTTGCCCAGCTTGTCGGCCTTGTCCACGAGCGCGTCGCGGCGCTTCATCGCCGCGCGTTGGGCCAGCTCGACGTCACGCAGCTTCTTCTGCGCCGCCTCGAGCTGGGTCGCCTGGAACTGCAGCGCCGCGGCCCACCCCTGCGGTGACAGCTTCGGGAGCGGCCGGACGTTGTCCGCGGGGGGCAACACCGGGCGGAGCCTGGACAGGACCTCACGATGCTCGCGCAGGGCCTGGGCTTCGCTCGCGAGCCTGGCGAGCTCGGTGTCCACCGCGTCGAGCTCGGCCAGCACCTGCTTCGCCTCGGCGGTGCGGAAGGCCTCGGGCGTCAGCGGCTCCAGCTCGACGCGGCGCACCTCGGCGCCCTGGGCCTCGACCCGCACGGACGACGCGTCGATGGTGTCGGGCAGCGGTGGGAACTCCACGACGCCAGGCGCGGTCACCTGGGCCTGGCGAACCACCCGCGCCTGGTCGGTGAAGACGGTCACCTGTGAGATGGGCGACTGAACGGCGCCGAGCCAGACGACGACGGCGGGGAATGCGAGCGGCATGGACGACCTCCTCGGCCGCGCGCACGGACGCGCGGGGCGGGCGGAGGGTTCCACACTTCTCCCGTCAGCACAGCCCAAACCACCCACGCGACGTCTGCCTCACGAGGGCGATGACGGGGAGCCCTCCGGGTCCTGCTCGACGGTGACGATGCGGTGCTCCGGCTGCCAGCCCTTCAGCGCGAGCTGGAGGATGCCGGGGAAGACGACCAGCATGAGCAGCGTGGCGCCGCCGATGCCGAAGATGACGACGGTGGCGAGCGGTCGCTGCACCTCGCTGCCCGCGCCCGTCGACAGCGCCATCGGCGCGAAGCCGAAGGCCGCCACCGCCGCGGTCGTCAGCACCGCGCGCAACGAGTGGGACGCTCCGTGCACCACGGCCGTCGCGAGCGGCAAGCCCTCGATGATGAACCGGCG
Organism: Myxococcaceae bacterium; assembly: GCA_016793095.1. Lineage (GTDB taxonomy): Bacteria > Myxococcota > Myxococcia > Myxococcales > Myxococcaceae > Xiheimicrobium. The sequence goes on from JAEUJQ010000074.1 coordinate 20,054, forward strand.
GACCTCGGTCGTCATGACGATGCCGTTGAGCACCGCGACACCGGCCAGCGCGATGAAGCCCACCGCCGCGGGCAGGCTGAACGTCATCGAGCGCACGATGAGGCCCACGACGCCGCCGATGAGGGCGAGCGGCACCAGAGAGAAGACAGCCCCCGCGAGTCGCACCGAGCCGAAGGTGAGCACCAGCATCGAGAAGATGATGAGGACGGCGAGCGGCACCACGAGGGCGAGGCGCTTCTGGGCGCGCTCGAAGTTCTCGAACTGCCCACCCCACGTCGTCGTGTAGCCGGTCGGCAGGCCCAGCTCCTTGTCGGCGAGCGCCCGCGCCTCGCTGACCCACGAGACCAGGTCGCGGCCACGCAGGTTCACCTCGACGCGCACCGTGCGCGCGAAGCCCTCGCGGCGAACCGTCGCAGGCCCTTCGGTGTCTTCGAGCTTGCCCAGCTCCGACAACGACACCAGCTCGCCGTCCCGGGTGCCCACGAAGAGGTCACCGTAGGCTTCGGTGGTGGCCTCGGCGGGCGGCGCCGTGAGCCGCAGGTCGAACTTGCGTGGGCCCTCGTAGATGACGCCGACCCTCACCCCCGAGCGCGCGGCCTCGAGCGTCTCGAACACCGACGCGAGCTCGACGCCATAACGCGCGAGCCGCTCACGGTCTGGAGTGAAGACCAGGTTGGGCATGCCCAGCAGGCGCTCGATGCGCACGTCGCCCGTGCCCTGCACCCGCCTGACGAGCTCCCCCAGCTTGTTCGAGCGGTCCACCAGCACCTCGAGGTCCGGCCCGAAGATCTGAATCGCGACGTCGGCGCGGCTGCCCGAGATGAGCTCGTTCGTACGGTCTTCGATGGGCTGGCTCACCGACACGAACGTGCCCGGCACCTCGCCCTCGACGGCCTTCTTGAAGGCCTCGGACAACCCGTCGAGGTCGTTCGCCGTCTTCCAGTCCTTCTTCGGCCGCATGCGCGTCAGCATGTCGGTGTTGTCGTTGCCGACCGGGTCGAAGGCGAGCTCGGCGCGCCCCGTGAAGGCGAGCGTGGTGATGACCTCGGGGAAGCGCTTCATCACCTTCTCCACCTCGAGGTCGAGCCGGCCGGCCTCGCTGAGCGCGATGGAGGGCGCGCGGCGAATCGTGAGCACCGCGTCACCCTCGTCGATGCGCGGCGCGAAGTCGGCGCCCTGCCCCGCCATCGCCACCATCGAGGCGATGAACAACACCACCATGCCAGCCAGCAGCGGTACCCGGTAGGCCAGCGCCGTCGGGAGCGTGGCTTCGTATCGCCGCCGCACCGCCTCGAGCCACTTCGGCCCGTGGGCGACGTCACCCATCAGCACCGAGAGCACCCCGGGGAAGAGGACGACTGAGTAGAAGAGCGCCCCGAAGAGCGCGCAGGCCATCACCGTCGCCATCGGCCGGAACATCTTCCCCTCGACGCCCTGCAGCGCGAGCAGGGGCAGGTACACGAGCATGATGATGGCGACCGAGAACGCCACTGGCCGCGCGACGGGGCCGGCGGCCTTCGCCAGCCCGGCCATGCGCTCGTCCTCGTCGCGCATGACGCGACCCGCGAGCGCGGCCATCACCGCCTCGAGGACGACGATGGGGCCGTCCACCAGGAAGCCGAAGTCGATGGCCCCGAGCGACATGAGGTCGCCGGTCACGCCGAAGACGTGCATGCCGAACAGGGCGATGGACATCGACGCCGGAATGCCGAGCACCACGGCCACGGCCCCACGCAGGCTCCCGAGGAAGAGCGCCAACACCAGCAGCACGACCGCCGCGCCTTCGACGAGGTTCTTCAGCACTGTCTCGAGCGTGCGGCCCACGAAGTCAGAGCGGTCGTAGATGGCCTCGAGCCGGACCCCTGGCGGGAGTGACTTCTGCACCTCGGCCACCCGGGCTTTGACCGCCCTGGTCACCTCGCGGGAGTTCGAGCCCAGCAGCATCATCACGGTGCCGGTGACGACCTCTCCCTCGCCGTCGCGGGTCGTCACGCCGTAGCGCAGCGCCGGCACCACCTTGACCTCCGCCACCTGCTTGACCAGCACGCGCGCCTGGCCGCCGCGGACCACCACGTTCGCCACGTCTTCCTCGCTGGCGAGCAGGCCGTTGCCACGCACGAGGTGCACCTCGCCGGCGCGCTCGATGTACCCGCCGCCCACCGCCGAGGTCGCGTTCCGCAAGGCGTCGCGAACCTCGGTGAGCGTGAGCCCGTAGGCCTTCAAGCGGTTGATGTCGGCGACGACGTGGAACTGCTTGAGGTCGCCACCCATCGTGTTGACCTCGATGACGCCGGGGACGGCGCGGATGCGGGGCACCACCTCCCAGTCCAGCAGGGTGCGCAGCTGCATCGGCGAGTGGTCGCCCGTCTCGCTGCGCATCACGAAGATGAAGATCTCGCCAAGACCCGTCGAGACGGGGGCCAGCTGCGGCGGCGGCACGAAGGCGGGCAGCTCGGGCACCACCTCGCGCAGCCGCTCGGAGACGAGCTGCCGCGCGAACCACACGTCCATGCCCTCCTCGAAGATGATGGTGACCGCCGAGAGCCCTGCACGCGAGACACTGCGCAGCTCGACGAGGCGCGGAATGCCGTTGAGCGCCAGCTCCATCGGCGCGGTCACCATGCGCTCCACCTCGATGGGCGACAGCCCGGGAGCCTCGGTCATGATGGCGACCTGAACCGTCGACACATCCGGCAGGGCGTCGATGGGCAGGGTCCGCGCAGCGAACAGCCCACCAGCCAGAAGGGCGAGCAGACCGCCCACCACCGCAGTGCGGTACTCGACCGAGATGCGAATGATGGCAGCGAGCATGGCGGCGAAGGTATCGCGACGAGGACCGGCCCGCGCACCGCAATCTGCGCCACCAAATGAAGAGGGCCACCCGTGAAGGTGGCCCTCTGGTGCTGCTCAGCTCGAGACTGATCAGCGCAGGTTGCGGGCGGCGCCCATGGCGACTTCACCCATGGACTTCAGCGCGTTCTGCATGGTGGTCCAGAAGGTGTTCATCTGCTGCTGCGCCTGCTGGAACGCGTACATGTCCTCCTGGTACTTGTTCTGCGCGGCGAGGTCCTTCGGGTCCTTCGGGGGCGTCGGGTACGCCGGGAAGCTGCCGTTGTACATGCTGCCCGTCGAGGGCGTCGAACCGGTGCCACCCGTGCTGCCCGTGCCACCCGTGCTGCCCGTACCACCCGTGCTGCCCGTACCACCCGTGCTGCCCGTGCTGCCGGTCGAGCCAGTCGTCGGCGGACCCGTGAAGATGATGGGGGGCATGTAGGGCTTCGGCGGCTTCGGCAGGGTGGGGAAGCCGGGGAACGGACGCGGCCAGGGCGGACGAATCGAGATGCCGTCACCCGTGATGCGGCCGCCGGGGAGGAGCGAGAGGATCATGCGGATGTCCTTCTTCGCTTCGGCGCTGACGTTCGGGTCCTTCAGCTTCGACTGCAGGTAGCTGCGCTCCTGCGGCGAGACGTTGCCGTCCTTGAAGATGTTGCGGAGGATCGCGCGGGCCTCGCCCTTGCCGATGCGGCCGTCGTCCGACTTGAAGTGCTTGTCGAGGGCCGAGAGGCGGGCCTTGTCGAACGCACCACCGAGCCCGAAGATGCCCAGGCGCTGCGGCAGGCTGGCCTCGGGAGGCAGGCGACCAGCGGCGAACGACCGGTCAGCGGAGTTGCCCAGGAAGTTGTTCAACGCGGCCTTGGCGCCAGCGTCGAACTTGTTGTTGCTGCGGGACTCGAGCGCGAGCTGGCGGAGCGCGGCGAGCTCGGAGGGCTGTACGCCACCGGCCTTCGCGCGGGCGATGAGGGCGTTGGCTTCCTGGGTGCTCACGCGGCCGTCGGACTTCGCACCGGCGATCTGTCCGCGAATCATTGCGCCCTGGATGACGTTGTTCAGGTTCTTGTTGATGAGCATGTTCAGTTCCTCCTGACTGCGGGTATGGAGAGAGGACTCTCAGGCCGGTTTTCGTGGGACATTTCCCCGACCACTTTCTGAGAAGACCAGAGTTTCAGCGGGGCTGGTAGCCCCATGCGTGGATCAGCGGAACACTTCGGCTTTGAGGGCGAGAACTCCAGTCGAGACGACTCTTTCTCCTGATTTCAAGCCCTTGAGAATGGCGACGTGATCGTTGTCTTCAATGCCCAGCTCGACGGGGCGTGGTTCAACCACCCCCTCGCCCACCTCGACGAAGACGGTGGGACGACCATCGACGCGGGTGACGGCGGCGCGGGGAACCAACAGGAACGACTCGCGGGGGCCGGTGGCGTGGATCACCCCGAGGACCGAGAGGCCGGGCCTGAGCAGCTTCTGGGCATTGTCCACCTCGACGCGCACGTGCGAGCTGCGGGTCTCGGTGTCGATGACCTCGGAGATGTGAGCGATGCGGCCGGACATGGACACCGAGCGCGCGGACGGGATGCGCAGGTCCACCGTGTCACCTTCACGAACCGCAGGCAGGTCGCGCTCGAAGACGGCGAGCTCGACCCAGACCTGTGACAGGTCGGCCACGACGAAGAGGGTATCGGCAGGCTCGACGGTCTCGCCGCGCTTCACGTGGGACTCGACGATGCGGCCGGTGAGCGGGCTCCGCAGGCGCAAGATGCCAAGCTCGCCATCAACGGTCCCACCAAGCGCCTCGACCGCCTTCTCTGCCGCGACACGCTCAGCCGTCAGCGCTTCGGCGTTGGCTCTGGCGAACTGGGCGTCGCGCTCGGCCGACACCTTCGCGTCCGCGAGGCGCCGCTCGCGCTCTTCATCGAGGCGAGCCACCTTCTCCCGGGCGCGCACCTTCATCACCTCGGCCTGGGCCTTGCCGAGCTCCACCGACTCGAGCTCGGCGATGAGCTCGCCGGCCTTCACGTCTTCCCCCTCGACCTTCGCGAGCGTGCGCACGCGACCCGCGATGCGCGCGCCGATGGCCACGACCCGCCGGGCGTCGTAGGTGACTGCACCGGTGACCTGCAGCGTCGGCGTCAGCTCCTCGTCCTTCGACGCGGTGAAGGTCAGCTTCTCGCGCTGCGCAAAGGCCGAAGAGAAGCGGATGAACTCTCCGTCGAGGTACGGCGTGCCGCGGCTGCTGTCAGGCGGAGGTGCAGCCGGCTCGACTGACGGGCGGAAGAGGAGCGCTGCGACGAGCAGCGCGAGCACCGCGCCCCCCACGATGAGGGGCCAGCGCTTCATGCGCACTTCAGGAGGCGGGGGCAGGGCGTCTTCGGTCATCACAGTCCTCCTGAGGCGCGCTGGAGCTCGACGTAGTCGGTCCAGGCGGCGAGCAGGGTCTCGAGTTGCTGTCGCCGAACACGGTTCAGCTCGCGGGTGGCGGCAGTGAGCCTGAAGATGTCGAAGCGGCCGGCCTTCCAGCCTTCCTCGACCAGGTCTTCGTTGCGGTTCGCGGCAGGCAGGGCGTCGCGGGTCAGCGTCGCGAGCTGCCGCATGCGAACGGCGTAGGCGCGGCGGCTGGTGGCGACCTCTCGTCGGACGCGGCGCAGCTCGTTCTCGAGGCGTGTGCGCTCCGTCTCGACCTGGGCGCGCGCGATGGCGCGGGGGCCCTGGTTGCGCTGGCCGATGGGCAGCTCGACGCCGAGGCCTGCGAAGCCGAAGACGGGAGAAGCGGGCGCGGCGTCGAAGCCCATCACCCACGTGAGCTTGGGGAAGGCCTCACGGAACAACCGGGCATCAGTCGACTCGAGCAGCGAGAGGCGGGCCCTGACGGTGGCCAGCTCGGGCCGCCGCTCGAGGGCGCGGCGCAGCAGCTCGTCCTCCGGGCCCGGGTCGGTGGGCTCCTTCAGGGCGGCATCGAGCTCGAGGACGGTGTCGGGGTCGAGGTCGAGCACATGCCGGAGCCGGGCGTGCGCGAGGTGCCTGAGGCGATGAGCGTCTTCCAGCTCGTGCCGCACCGCCGCCAGCTCGACCTGGGCGGCCGCCACGTCCGGTTCACCGGAGACGCCGTTCTTCAATCGCTCGCGCGTCGCGGCCTCGACCCGCGTGGCGACCTCGAGGGCCTGTTCGAACATGGCCACGCGTTCGCGAGCGACCTGCGCTTCGACGAAGGCGACCCACGCGTTCATCCGCGCTTCGGTCTGAACGGCCACGAGCTCGCTGCGCGCCAGGCCGACGCGTCGCTCGGCCTCTTCCAGGCGAAGAAACCCGGCGCCGCTGACCTCCAGCGTCCCGTCGAGGCCCAGGTTGTAGCCGTTCATGGGGTCCTGCGGCGGCGGGGAGGCGAGGCGACGGTAGTCCACGAAGAGGCGGGGGTTGGTGGGCAGGAAGACCCCTGTGCCCACGCGCGACGCCTCGGCCTGCTGCAGGACCTGCGCGGCGAGCACGACCTCAGGCGCGCTGGTGCCGGCCCGTTCGACGACGTGCTCCAGGGTCAACGGGGTGGCGATGGCGCCACCCGCTGTCATCACCAGAAGCCATTGCACGAGGCGTGTCACGTCCACTGTCTCCCACGTCAGGGGATCTCTCATTACAACCTGGGAGGCCCGGCACAAGCCAACTGCCGCCCCTTCACTCAGCCAGGGCGCGCGAGCCCCAGGCTGACGCTGGCGATCATGCGTGAGAGGAACCGCTGACCTCTTGAGATTCCTGCAATCGGGCGATCCCATTCGACAGTGAGGAGCCGGTCTGTGACACCCTGTTGCACGCACCCCTCGAGGCTGAAGACATGCACGTCCGGAGCGTGGCGCGCGGCCTGGACGAGGTCCCGCTCGAGCTCGTGCCAGGACAGCTTCGGAAACGGGTCAATGCCGCCGCCGGTGCTGCCGACGGCGACCGCGCGGCTCGAGCGTGCGTAGTGCGCGAGGAGGCCGGGTCCAGCGGCGCCCATGAGGCTCGTGTACAGCATGACGACCTCACGATCGGCCTCCAGCGCGAGCGCGCCCAGCGTGCGTTGCCAGAAGTGCGAGCGACGGCGTCGATCATCCAGGATGAAGGGGAACTGGTAGGTCTCGACCTCGAGACCGTCGGCGCGCAGCCGGTCGACGAGCGCCTGGTAGCGCTGCTGTGCCTCGAGGACGAGGCGACCGCGCCCGGGCCGGAAGAGCCAGCGCGCGAGCGTGCGCGCGGGCTGGGCCATCAGCCGCTCGAGCTCTCGGAGGTCGGGCTCGAAGTCGAGGCCGAGGCCACGAAAGGAGAGGCGCTCCTTCTCGGCCCACGTGCGCAGGCGCTCGACCGCTGCCTCGACCAGCGGGGCGTTGGTGTGGGTCGCGAAGTAGCCCTCGTCACGGGGCAGCAGCACCCACGCGATGACCGGGATGCCGGCCTCGTTCAGCTGGCGCACCACCTCGGCGCGGAGGTTCGTGAGGTCGCGCAGCCCCATGGCGACGCGCGCCTTCAGCAGGGACAAGGTGGTGAGGACCGCGGGGGTGAACGTCGCGGCGAGCGCGTCGGAGTCCTGCTCGTTGAAGAACGTGAGCGACGGCCGGGGCATGACGCGGGCGCGAGTGTGGTGGGGCCGTGGACCCGAGACGAGGAGAATCGGCCTCCGGGCCGAGGAGTCCGAATCTGCTCGCCAGTCCCGGCGCCGAATCGCAGGCTCCATGTCATGGCGACGCGACGAACCAGCGCGGCGGGGAAGAAACAGAGGGCCGCGAAGAAGTCAGCTCCAGGCCGACGAGGTGCGAAGGCGCCGGGGAGTCGCGCGAGCGCTTCGCGACCGGGGAGGCCCGGGACGCGGGTGGCAGCTCCCTCGTCGGTGGACGACCACCCGGGCTACGCGAAGCTCGTGAAGCGGCTCGCGCCAGGGGCCGCCGCGGGTGGCCTCGTCATCGTCACCCGGCCCGGAGCCCTCGACGCCGAGCTGCGTGAGTGGCTGATGGGGAACGTGAGCGGGCGGCGCTCCATCGGGCGGACCGCGTTCGGCGACCTGCTCGTGTTCCGGGACCTGCGCGAACGGGCGCGCGAGCTCGGCGTCGGCGACCCTGCGCGAGAGGGCGACGTCGCCGTCGTCGACGTTCACTTCAAGAGGATGACGGTGCTGGGCACCTCGGTGGACACGTTCCTCGACGGCCTCGATGACCCGCTGTTCCAGAAGGCGTTCCTGCGGAAGGAGCTCTTCGACGAGGTCAAACGAAGGCTGGGCGCGTGCAAGCCGAACGAGTGCTACGCCTTCGTGCCTGCGCTCGCGCTCGGTGGGAGTGAAGACGCGGGCAGCGTGCAGCGCGTCGATTGGCGCGTGCACCAGGCGATCCTCCTGCAGGTCTGATTGGCCCCGGAGGCGCCGCCCCGAGGCATCGCGTCGCAGCTCGAGCTCACCAGCGCGCGAGTACGTGCGCCTCAATCTCGTCATCGAACGCGCGCGGCCTGGAGCTCACCCACGAGCCTCGCAGCTCGTGTCGATGGTGCTGGTGCCGAAGCCAGGGCTCGTCCGGACCTGTGGAGCGCCTGGCTGCTCGAGTCGGTGCTTCAGTACCCAGCGAGCGAGCCGTCGATGAGCGCCTCGGTCACGGCCGGGAGCTCTGACAGCGCGCGATCGAGCTCCTCCCGAGCGGCCTTCGCGTGCTCGGGGTCCACGCCACCGCTCCCTTCGGACCGGATCCTCACCTGCGCGAACCAAGGCTCGCGCACCGGCTTCCCGATGCGACTCACCAGCAGGCACGTGGCCTCGAGCACTCCCGCACGCTGCGTGAGGCGCTCTGCAACGCGACGAGCGAGCACGTTGTACAGCTTGCCAACGTGGGTGACCGGGTTCTTCCCTGCGGTCGCCTCGAGGCTCATCGGCCGACACGGCGTGATGAGACCGGAGAGGCGGTTGCCGCGCCCCACCTGCCCATCGTCCCCTGCCTCGAGCGAGGTGCCGGTCACGGTGAGGTAGCGCTGGGCGCGCGCGGGGTCGTCAGCGGTGTTCACCACCACGGGGGCCTCAGGCGCGACCCGACCGACGATGGCCAGCACGCGAGCCTTCGCGTCCTCGTAAGCACGGGCATCGGCGAGGAACCGATCCACCATCGCGATGGCGACGGTGAGCTCGAGCCGCCCGCCACGCGCGACGCCCATCACCTTGAGGTCCTCCCCCAGGGCTGGCGTGTGCGTGCGCTCCTCGGCGAGGGCGGCGTCCACGGCGAGCACCGTACGCTCGAGCCGCGAGCGCGGCGCGTGCCCCACGCCGAAGCTGGTGTCGTTGGCGAGCGGCTCACCCCGAGCGAAGAGCCCGGTGAGGTCAGCAGAGCCGGCGCGGATCCGGTGCCCGATGCGGACGTGACGCTCGGCGTCGAGGAAGCGCAGGTGCGTCTTCAACCAGCCCGTCACCGTCTCGTGCACCAGGCCGTCGAGGTCCACCCGTGCGTCGCCCACGGCCGTCGTCGCGCGACCCGCGAGCAACACCTCGACAGGCTCGACCACCGCTCCGCCACCGAACCGTGGCGCGGACGCTCCGCCCACGAGCAGCGCCTTGTCGACGTTGTGGTGAAGGATGGCGCCGAACCGCGACCGATACTCACGGCACAGCGCTCGGCTCAAGGCGTCCGCGAGCGCGTCTGCGACCGTGTCCGGGTGACCGACGCCCTTCCGTTCGACGACCTCGGCTCCTTCGAGAGGAGACAGCGGCAGCACTTCGAGTTCGAGCATGGCGATGCTCCAGGGCGCCCGCAGTGTTCCGGGCGACCCATGAGACGGAATTCCGCTTCGGCGCGCAACCGATCCCCCGCACCGACCGCTCACTCACGCCGGTCAGCTCGGCGACCTCGGGTTGCTGAAGCCCTGCCTCCCGCAGCACCGCCACGCTGTCGCTTCGTCATGCTGTGCATCCCGTCCTTCCGCCGCAGCCGCCCGGCCTTGCGACCGGCCAGAGTTTCCGGAACGGGAGCGGTCAGACTTCTCGGAGCTCACCAGGCCGGATCAAGCCCAGGCGGATCGGTTCCCGGGTCGCAGTGGAGATGAGGAAGACGCCTCAGCGACGGCAGGCGGACGCGCGGTCGATCCCGGTCGCGGTGGAGCTGCACGTCAGCCGGTCCCTCAGGGCCGCGTGTACTGGAGGTTCAGCGTGAAGCTCGAGGCAGCGTAGCCGTGCACCATCAAGAAGGCCTGCGTCTTGCCAGCGGGCACGGTGAGCGTGCACGTCTCGGACGCGCCGTTCGCGTACGGCCTGCAGTCGAAGGCCGTCAGCGTGGGCGCCGAACCGAAGCGCACGTAGAGGTCCGGGTCGCCCGTGCCCGTCATGGTGACGACGAAGCGCGTTCCAGGGACGACGGTGACGGGGTTCACGGTGAACTGCGCGCCCTTCGCGACGGTGCCAGAGACCGTGCCCGTGGTGGGCGTGCCGGTCGGCGACGGCGCTGGAGCACCCGTCCCCCCCGCGACGTACTCCACCTGAAGCGTGAAGGTCGCGGCGGAGTAGCCGACGACGGTGATGTACGCGCTCGACTGCGCTGACGGCGTGGTGAGCCGGCACTCCTCGTTCGAGTCGCCGAGGTAAGGCCGGCAGTCATAGGCGCTCGCCGTGGGCGCGGTGCCGAAGCGAACGTAGAGGTCAGCATCGCCCGAGCCCGTCATCGTCGCGCGGAACGCAGTGCCGGGCTGCACGGCGAAGGGCCCGAAGGTCTTGTTCGCGCTCGCCGCCACGGTGTCCTGGAAGTTGCGCACCGTCGCGCCGGGGTTCGGCGCAGGGGTAGGCGTGGGCGTCGGGTTGGTGGCGGGAGCGCCATAGAGCGCCTGGACGCCCTGGATGTCGAGCTGCGTGAGCGGGAGCTGCCACGTGTTGGTGCCGTTGCACTGCGGGTAGTGCATCACGGAGTTCGAGTCGTACGCCGTCACCGCGCGCCACGCGTTGTCCTCGAAGCAGGTGCCGGCCTCGGGGCGGGTGTGCTCATGGCGGAAGCCCAGCACGTGGCCGAGCTCGTGACGAAGCACTCCGGTGACCGAGACGCCGCCAGCGAACAGCGACGGGTCGATGACGAGCTCACGGTACGTGCGGGCGTTCGACGGGAAGAACGCCGCCGCGAGGTAGCTGCCGTTCGCGTTGATGGGCCGCACGTTGAAGACGACGCTGCCGTTGCTGCGCGTGCAGTTGGTGTCCTGCGCAGCGACGTAGACGAACTTCACGTTGGCCACCGCCATCCACGACTGCGCGGCCGCCTGCATCGAGCTCACCACCGTGGCCTTGCGCGTACCGAAGTCGTCGGACACGCAGTACGAGAGGTTCTGTCGGCGCGTCGCGTCCCACAGGTCGTCAGTGCTGCCGACGCGGTTGACGATGAGCTGCCCTTCCTGGACGTTGAGGTCGTAGAACTCGCGGAGCTGCTTCTCGCCCACGAAGACGGTGTCGCCGTCAGCGACGTACACGCCACGGTCCGCGTCCCACTTCGCGAAGCGCGCCTTGAAGTCCTCGTAGCTGATGCGGGTGCCCGACGCCGTCGTCACGTCCTCGGCCCCATCCAGCCTTGCCTCGTTCACTCCACAGCCCGTCATCACCAGCGCTACGAGAACTGTCCGCGTCATGTACACTCCCGGTGATGAAGACCGACGGGAGGGCACAAAGCAGGATCGCTGCCACGTCTAACATGATGAATTATCTGGGTGTATGTTCAACTGCCCGGAAACGCTCAGAATCCATGTGGTTGTATCTGAACTTTCCACGAAACCCTCTCAGGACCCGAGAATGTGTCTTAAATCATTCGTCTATATCGTGTGTGGATTTGTCTGAATCCGAGACGAATCCTCGCGCGGCCACTGTCCTGATTCAGGTCGATGCGAACGGAGATGAACAGGAAGGAGACAGGGGCGATCGTCAGCGGATCGGGCTGACCCACCCACAACCGTCTCCGCGCGCCTACCAGAGCGGCTTGCGCGGAGGCCCGACGGGGCCGGTGGGTTCGGCGTCGAGCTTCACTTTTTCGGCAGGCTTCGTCTCGAAGTTGGCGTTCACCTGACCGTAGGCCCAGCGCACGAGCAGCTCGAGGTCTTCAGTCGAGAGCCGGGTAGCGTGGACCTCGGCGCGGCCGTACGTCAGCGGGCCGGGCGCGCGCGGGCCCAGGCGGCCGGCATGAGCGCCGGGACGTCGGCGAGGCGGACGCGGCGCGAGAGCCGCGGCAGCACGTCGGCGAGGTACTCGACAGGGTTGATGTCGGCGAGCGCGCAGCAGCCCAGCACTGTGTAGGCGATTGCGGCGCGCTCAGCGCCAGCGTCACTGCCCGCGAAGAGGAAGTTCTTCCTCGTGAGGGCCGTGCGGACGTGCAGGCGCTCGACCGCGCCGTTGTCGATGGGGATGCGGCCGTCCTCGAGGAAGCGCGTCAGCGCATCTGCGTTGCCGAGCAGGTAGCCGATGGCCCGGCCCATCATCGAGGACGGTGGCTCGTGCGGCTCATGCACGCGCGCCCACGACAGCAGCTCGTCGTAGACGGGCCGACTCTTCTCTTGCCGCGCGGCGAGGACGACGGCCGGCTTTCGCCCGCGCACCTCTTCCTCGACCTCGTACAGCTTCTTCCACGCGGCCAGCGGCAGCGCGGCGCGCGCGTCGCCTGCATCGAGAGCCTTCGTGAAGTACCGACGGCCGTGCATGTTGCAGCCGCACTCGATGAGCTCAGGCCGCTTGAAGCTGGCCTCGAAGATGCTCGACGCGTCGGCGACGGTGTAGCCCTCGCGCAGGGCCAGCATGTCCTCGGGGCCGAGCTCGCCGGGGCGCTGCGCCTTCGCCTTGCCCGTCGAGCAGTAGAGCGTCAGCGCCGTCGAGACGTCGCCCTCGACGCCGACGTAGCCCCAGAGGCTGCCCAGCTTGAGGTTGCCAGGCGACTTGTCGTCCAGCACCGGCAGCGACGTGCCGTCGAGGTGCATCACCGTCGCGCGCAGCACCGTCGAGATGGCGCAGCGCCACAGCGGCCGCAGGCAATCGGTGGCCCACGTCACCTGGTCTGCCAGCGTGGAGTTCGACACCGGGAGGCCGAGCCGCTCGAAGCGCTCGCGCTGGCGGTTGAGGGGCAGTCCGTCGCGGTACTTCTCGGCCAGCAGCGTCGCCACCAGCGTCGTGCCAAACCGCCCAGCCGTCACCACCTTGTCGCCCGCGGGCGCGCGCACGTGCTGCCCGTCGCACGCCTGGCAGGCCAGCTTCTCGCGCGCGTCGACGCGCACGATGACTTCAGCCGGAATCAGGTCGATGACTTCCGTCGTGTCGTGGCCGATGCACTGGCGCTCGGCGCCGCACTTCGGGCACGGGCGTTCTGCCGGCGGCACCGTCAGCGGGTTGGGGACGCGGCGCAGGTGCGGCGGCGCCGGCTTGCGCAGCGGCGGCCGCCTCGGCGGCTCGTCCGTCTCGAGGTTGCCCACCACCTCGTCGATGCCCGACTTCTCGCGCAGCTTCTCGTCGGCCTGCTGCCGCTGCTCGTCACCGGCCGCCGTCGCCTCGTCCAGCAGCATCTTCAGCTGGGCGCTCGAGACGCCCTCGCTGCTCTTCATCCTCCCGCCCAGCTTCCTTTCCAACTCCTCGTTTCGTGCCACCAGCTGCCTCACCAGGGACACCACCTCGTCCTTCTGGCCCGCGTCCAGCAGCTCTCGCAGCATCGTCAGCACGCCGCCCCGGCGCTCCTTCTTCGTCGCTGTCCTCGGGGCCGCCATGCACTTCCATTCTCGTCTTTGCTCCCTCGGCGGATCCGTCATTTCGTGAGGGGGCGCGAAAATTCCTCAGCGGCGCGCGTGCGCGGGCGGCTCCCAGCGCCGTGACGTCCTCGCGCGCGTGACGTCGATGCCTTCGAGCAGCATCGACAGCTCGTGGACGTCGACCTCGACGCTGCTCGCCTCGGCCGTGACGCGCGCGGGGAAGGTGAAGGTGCCGCGCTCGAGCCGCTTCGTCACGATGGTGAAGCCGCCGCGAGTCCAGAGCAGCAGCTTCACCTGCGTTTTGCGGCGGTTGAGGAAGACGAAGACGTGGCCGCTCAGCGGCTCCATCGCCAGCACCTGCCGCACCTCGTTCGTCAGGCCCTCGAAGGACTTCTTCAGGTTGCACGGCGCGGTGGCGACGTACACGTGTACCGCCCTCGACAGCAGCAGCACCTACACGCCCTCGTCACGTCGAGGACGAGCGCCGCCACCCAGCTCGGGTCCACACGGCCAGCGTCGAACTCGAGCACCACGCCGCCGGGCAGCTGCAGCCTCGCGCTCGCGCCCGTCGTCGTCGCCGGCACCTCGCGCGCGATGAGCGGGACGAGCTTCACCTTGAGCTCGTCGCTGCCGTCCGCCTGCTCCAAGCGCCTCTCCCAGCGGCGCAGTCGCTCGGTGCTCAATCCCTCCTGCTCGGCGAACGCGGTCTTCGTCAGCCCGCTCGCCGCCCACCTCGCCAGCACCGCGCGCGCCTCGGCCGGCGTCCAATGCCCGCCGCTCGGCCCTGCCTCGTCTCGTTTGAACATCCCGCCCGCCTGCCACGGCGGCGAGGCCTACGCGCGCGCGTTCAGGGCGCGATCGGGCGGACGCTCACCCACACACCACCACGCCAAGAGCAAGAACGAGTCGCATTGGAACCCAAGGTGCCCGCCGAGGGTGGCTGCATTCAAGTAGGGACGGCAGGCGCCGGCAAGCGCCAGGTTCTTCGCAGCGTCGACGTCAGGGCGTGACCGGCTCAGCGGCCGTCTTCTTCGAGCGACGCGCCCGCAGAACCTGTCAACGTGAATGAGACACCGGTGTGCTGCATTTAGGCGTGGGCGATCACGCTCCCGTTCTTCGACTTGGGCTTGTTGATCCACGCCGCCGTCGGCAAGGCTGGCGGGGTTGGGGTCCCGAGCACGAAGCGCTCGGGATGAGCTACGTGCGCGGCCTCGCCGGCCACGACGGCAGAAGGCAGAGGAGAGAGACCCGAACGACTGCGCACCGACGACGGCAGCACCTCAGCCGCCCTCCAGAACCGTCAGCACACGCTGCAGCGTCGCCTCGTCGAAGCCGGTCGGCACCGCGACCTCCAGACTGAGTAGTGCCCGCCCTTCACCTTCACGAGCGCGCTCCTCGAGGCCTCGACGGACAGCACCTCGGCGGGCACGAAGCGCCACTTCGGCATCGGCACCATCACCGGCAGCTCGGCGGCGAAGAGCTCGACGACGCTGCGCCCATCGACGTCGCACTTCTGCGAGGCCTCGGTATCCAGCCGCGCCATCAGCGCCTCGCTGATGGCTTCCAGCGAGTCACCCACTGGAATCGGCACGAGGTGCGCCCACCTCCCGCTGCGACTGCTGCTTCACCAGCACCAGCCGCCGAATCGTCGTCACCTCATCCATTTCCAGCATCCCGCTGGGAACGCAGACCGGCCTCTGCCCGGCAAGCGCCCCCTGTTGAGGGGTGGATCAGTTTCAGACTGGCGGGTGGCTCAGTTTCAGAGCGGCGGCATCAGCAGGACTGAAGTTGAGTCCCCCTCGCTGCGAGAGAAGGACCCGACATGCCGACGACGAGACCGCCGTACGACCGCGAGTTCTTCTTGAAATGGTCGAGAAGGAAGGGCCCGAGCCCGCGGACCTCGCGCGCGAGTTCAGGGTGACCGCATCCACCATCTGGAAGTCCGACAAGGCCGAGTTGGACACAGGGAAGCGCACAGACCGCATGAAGACGGACGAGAGGGAAGAGCTCGCCCGCCTGCGCCGGGAGAATACGCGGCTCAAGGAGGAGCGAGAAATCCTAATATGAAACATGCTGCGGCCTGGTTCGCACAGGAGGCCGCGTCTGATGCCGCCGCTCTGAAGCAGCGTCGGGGCCCAAGAAGCGTTCCGATTCGTAAAGGCGAACCGGCGAACCAGGCGAGTCACAGCATCGCGATGATGTGACGAGTCCTCGGCGTGACCGAGAGCGCGTGGCGGGTGCGCCCGCGAGAGCACCCCGAAACAGCGTCGAGCGCCGTCCACACTTTTCCTGCACTCGCTCATGCAGAGCCGGGTAAGCCCGCCATGCCCCCTCCATCTCATTTGACGAACACCTACTCACGACGCTCCAAATTCACCGGGCTGGTCGTCCTCGGCCTCATGAGGTCGTTCGTCGTGTTCGGCCAAGGACTCACTGACGAGCCCGGATACGGACGGGCGCTTGAGCAGGTGAGCGCAGCGGCTGACCTGTTCGACGACTCGTCCAAGAAGCCTGCAGTGGTTCCCATGGGCGAAGAGCTGAGGTTCGCCCGCCTCCGTGCGTACAAGGAGGTCGGGGCCTTGCTCGAGGCGACGAAGGAAGTTTGGTCTCCGCAATTGGCGAAGCACAAGGCCGCAACCTTCACCGAGGCCGAACTGGCCAACGCTCTTGTGCGCCTAGAAAATGTCTTGTACCGATACAGGCAGGGGTCTGGTTGGCAACTTGAGCACCCCAGTGAGGTATTCTCATCGGCGATCAAGGGCGTCGACGAGAAGATCAACGCGAAGAAGCCGTTCCTTGAGGACATCGAGCGGAAAGTCGACGACGTTCGCTTCGGTCTCGCGCTTCTTGAGTACTCCGGCGTCACCGGCGAACGGCTCGAGGCAGCCCGGAAGCTCTTCGAGGCCACGAAGAGCAAAGCCGAGAAGGCGATGGCCGAACTCGCCGAAAAGGCCTCAGCCCCTAAGAACACGTACGGCGGGGCGGACCGCCAGAAGTTGTTCGAGTTCATCAGGAGCGAGTGGCGCCGCCGGTATCCCGACGAGCAACTTCTTCAGGTCTGGCTCGCTGGATCATGGGAGCGGGCAACGGGAGCGCGGCGAGTGTCGGACGAGCAGGTGGTGAAGTTCGACGCCTCGGTGCTTCGGGTTTCAGTCGCCACCGCACGTGACGGGAAGATCGCGGATGTCTGGCGTGCCTTTCTCGAGAAGGACCACCTCCAGCGGGATCAGATCAAGTTCCTTCGAGATCCCTTCGGTAAGACTTTCGTTGCCGTCAAGAACTTGAAGAAGTGAAGAGGCATGAGGCTACAGATTTCGACAGTCAATCGCTTGCGAAGAACGGGAGCGCACATGCCTCGATGGTCAGCCGTCGTCCTGAATACCGGGTGCACGGCGCACCGGTACCTCAGCTTGCCTCGCGAGAGGACCTCCTGCTTGACTCGCTGGATGGCGTGAGTTCGCGGTGAATCCACTTGTCCTCGTCGTCGACAGTGACCCGAGCATCGCTCGATTGACCGGCGCTCAAGTCGGCCTCTGGAACCCGGCAGCCACGATTGTGACGATGGCAGACTCCATCGCGGCGGTTGAGGTTATTGAACTCAAAGCGCCAGACCTCTTGATCGCTGAGGTGAATATGCTCGGCATCACAGGGCCGGAACTTGCCCTGCTGTACAGAAAATGTCATGAGAACGGTCCGGTGGTTTTGGTCTCGGCGCAAGAAGCGCTTCGCGACCAGTGCTTGGACTTCGGAAGTTCGCGGACGAGGTACCTTTCGCGGCCCTGGAGCGTCGCCGAGTTCTTGACGCAACTCAACGAACTCTTGGCCGACGACCCGCGCGCATCGATCCGTGCGGGGTCGAGTAGGCTTCTGTAGAGACCATCCAAATGCTCCAGCTCCAACCCGAATCTCGAACAATTGGCGTTGTCGTCGGAGGTACTCAAGTGGGGAGTGGGCTTGCTCCGATTTGGTGGACACCTTCCGCAGCGGCGACGCAGCTTCACGGAACGAGTTCAAGGCCGGCACAGCACGCTGAAGGCAGACTCGGTGCACAGAATGCTCTTGCTGAGCGAGCCGACGCTCACGCCATCAAGAACCTGAAGAAGTGAACCCTCACCACGAGGCTTCGATGCGTCCATGGAAAGCGTGCTCCTCCCTGCTTCTGGGCTTGCTCGGTGCGCTCGGGGGCTGCGCAACGATGTTCAATCGGCCCGTCCACAGGCCCGACGGCGCCGAATGCGTCCGATACGAATTTCTCTACCGAGCGCCTTGGCTTGGAAGTGATTGGGGAGACCGCGAGTTTGTGCGTGTCCTATGGACCGCCCCCCCGAGTCCGAACGAACAGGATCGACACCACGGCGAGTACGTGAGTTGCCCGCGAGAGTCGAAGCCCGAGCATAGCTTGGTTGCGCTTTGGCAGGCACATCGACATCAGCTGAAGGGTGCTTGGAACTACCGGGAGAACGCTGCGAGCCCCATCGTCGCTCCGATCGCCATGTCCCGTGCTCGGCAGCCTACAACGAAATCGATCGAGGGCACGCTCTACCGATACGAGCACTGGTCCGCGTACTTTCACGGGTGTGACTACTGGGCGCATGACGGTCGATTCACCTACGAATGCCGTTGATCGCAAGCATCCCGCAGTCAGTGGTGCTGAGAGAGGCAACACCCTCCCTGAGCGAGGGCCGCGGGCGAGTTGTCCGCACTGACGCCGAAAACAACCTGGATGTCCGAGAATGAAACGGAGAATCTTGCGCACGGCGCTTTCGCTTGGGGTTTAACGCGCGTGCGCACCCTCGTCCTCCTCCTGCTCCCAGTCACCGCTTGCCAGTGCGGGCCCAAGGTACAGAGCGTCGTCGAGGAGCCTTGGCGGATCAGCCCTGAGGCCCTCGAATTCGGCCCAGTCTACCTGGGGTCGTCCGCAACTCTCGTGTTGACGATTGCCAACCCATCACGCAAGAACCGCGTCGTCGACCTCGGCGAGTTGTCACCGCCGTTCTCGGCGCCGCCCGGAGCGGTCGATGTTCCCGCCGGAGAGACGGTGGGGCTATCCGTGTCCTTCACGCCTCGCGCCGTGGGGGCCGCGACCGCCGGACTTAGGTTCGACGGAATCCACGTCTCCCTCCGGGGGGAAGGACTCGCCCCCCCGGTCTGCACTGCAGGGGTCTGCCGCGTTGCTCGTTTCGACCCCTTGCTCGGCACTTGCCTCGATGAGCCTGCGGAAGAAGGGACAGACTGCACCGCGACGGAGGCGTGCTTTGTCCGTGCTCAATGCCATCAGGGGACCTGTCGAGGTCAACTGGACAACTGTGATGACCGAGACGCGTGCACGCTCGACGTGTGTGGCGTGACGGGCTGCGGTCACCTCGACGACCTGTTGAACTGCCCGTGGTCGGCCAACCCGTGCGAGGCGCCGTCGTGCTCTCCGACGGCGGGATGCGGCACAACGATTCTGCCGGACGGAACCGCCTGCGGTGCACGAGATTGCCGCAGCGCGGAGGTCTGTATCGAGGGCCGGTGTGTCGTCAGGCCTGCGCCGCAAGTCACTGGATGTCTCGAGGTGGTCGCTGGGTTTCCTGGAGGGCCCGGATGGGCGGATGGGGTTGGTGAGACAGCGCGGTTTGGAAACACGTCTCTGATTCCGGAAGCGGGCGGGACTGTCTGGCTCGTGGATTCGACCTTCGGCCTGGTGAGAAGACTCACGCCAGGCGCGCGAGTCCTGACGATTGCAGGGCGCCATGGGCAGTTCGCACACGTCGACGGAATTGGGGCCGCGGCGCGTTTTGTCTTCCCGCACGACGGGGCACTTGATGACAAGGGAAACCTGCTCGTCGCGGACAAGCGCAGCATTCGCCGAGTCTCGCCGCGAGGTCTCGTGACGACTTTCGTCGGAGGCGCCACGGGCCCTGCGAGGGATGGCATTGGCAGCCAAGCCTCGTTCGAGAACATTGGGCCCATGACGATGGGACCCGATGCGCTCTGGCTGGCCGACCACCAGGACGCAGGCATCGCATTCCGTCGCGTGTCGACACGTGGAGAGGTCACCACCGAACTTTGGTGGCCACAGTCCCGGCCTCCTCGGGGCGTCGTCGGTCTCGTCCCGACCCCTGATGGCTTTTTGGTAACTTCGGGGCCCGACGGGTTGCTCTCGATTGGTTGGGACGCGGGCGTGCGAGTGCTCAATTCAGAACTCAGAGATCGCCTGCGCATGGCCCGCGACGGTCGAGTGGTGACTCGGCGCTATTGGCCCCGCGAAGGAATCTACGAGATTCAAGCCGATGGCGGCACGACTCGGTTGGTGGAGTTGTCGTCGGCCGACCCAATTTTCGACTTCGCGGTGGCAACCCCGGGAGCGTGGTGGGTTGGGCAATATGGGTCGAATTCGGTTTCGCTCTTGACGGAGGACGGTGGCGCTGAGCGTATCGCTGGTCCGCCACTGGCGAGAAAGCCGTCCGATGGACCCATCTCTGACGCTGGGCTGGGCTATGTCAAGGCGATGCTCGAACTTGGCGACGGGACCATCCTCACGGCGGGTGAAAGCGTGAGGGCAGTCCGGGGTGGAGCAATCACCACGCTTGCCCAATGGGGCGGTGGAGAGCCGTGGGTGAGCCTCGCCTTGTTGCCCTCCGGGGTCGTCGCGGTGGGCGGGGTCTATAGGCCAGTCCCGCAGGACGCTGGAATTCCATTTGTGCGCTTCCCCGCCGCAGTCTCCCTCGATGTTCTGGGAGATGAACTCGCGTGGCTCGACCGTTCGGGGGCGCTTTGGGTTTCGACCGATGATGGTTTGGATGGAGGTGTGCTGCGTTGCGCCGGCGGTCCTTCGTGGCCGTGGCAATGGAGCGAAGTCGTGCATGATAGTCGAGGAGGGTTTTGGGTTATTGAACCCAGCCCGAACGGCCCGTCCATCATCCATCTCGACGCCACGTGCGGTTCCGTTCCCGTCGTCACTGGCGCGAATCCGGTGGCGCTCGCAAGAAACGCCTCAGGAGAGCTGTTGTACGCCGATGCCGACGAGTATGAGGTGCGCCGTGTCATCGGTAGCGGTCAAGGCACCGTTGTTGCGCAGCTTGCCGACTTTCCGACCGGGCTCTTGGTTGAAGATGGAGGCACAATTCTGGTTTCGGTGACCGAGGCCATCCTTCGAATTCGTTGAAAGAAGGGCGGTCGCGATGAAACGTCGCCGCCGCACTTCGCGCAGTGACTGACGTCGATGCCAGTGAGCACCCGCAAGAGCTCGACCCAGGTGAGCGGCACGACGGCGGTGGCGTTTGCGGGCGCGGGTTCCGCCGCCATCGACGGCACGGCCTCGAGCACCTTGCGCGCGGCGACGAGCTTCGAGTTGACGTTGCCCGGGGCGAGCAGCCCGTAGTGGCGCAGCTTCACGAAGCCGCCTGGCAGGACGTGCTGCACGAAGCGGCGCAGAAACTCGACGGGGTGTCCCCCGCGTGACGGTTTGTTGAGACACCTCACTGGGGCGAAGCTCGCCTCTGGAGGTGGTGATGGCGAAGCAGAAGGAAGACCGAGGGCGGTTCTCTTCGAAGCGAAAGATGGAGTCGGTGCTGAGGCTCTTGAAGGGCGAGACGCTCGACGCGGTGTCGAGAGACCTTGGCGTCACGGCGGCGAAGCTGTCGGTGGCGGTAACCGATGCACGGACCGGTGCTTGAGGTCGACGCGATCGCCTGCATGAGGTCGCCGGATGGCGACAGCGACGAGGCAGCAAGCAGGACGGTCAGCAGGGAAAGTGCGGTGGGCGCGAGTGGAGGTGGTGAGGGACGAGCCCGCGGTGCGAGAGACCCCGGTGGTGGTGCGCGTGGGCGAGTTCCGGGTGGAGGTGTCGGGCGACTTCTCGACCGAGACGTTGGCGGCAGTGCTGGACGTGCTCGAGGGCCTGAAGCGGTGATTCCGCGCGGCGTGGAGGTCTTCGTGGGCCTGGAGCCCATCGACTTGAGGTGGAGCTTCGACCGCCTGGCGGGCCTCGTCGTCGAGCGGCTCGGGCGCGAGCCGCGCAGTCGGGCGCTCTTCGTCTTCTTCGGCAAGCGGCACGCGGCGGTGAAGGTGCTCTTCTTCGATGGGACGGGGCTGTGCCTTTTCTACAAGAGGCTCGACCGGGGGACGTTCCGCGTGCCCGAGCCGCGAGGAGACGCGACGACGGTGCAGCTGAGCGAGAGCGAGTTCGACGAGCTTGTCTCGGGCCTCGACGCACTGGTGACGACGAGAAAAGTGAAGGCGCGCGTAAGGATAAGAGGAACAAAGCGGGAAACGGGGAGGAGGGTCAAGCGGCGGGGGGAAGGTTTCGGTGGTCGAAGAGGTCGACTGGGTACGTCCATGAGGTGCTGAGCGAGGACAAAGGCGCGCGGGAGACGGAGGAGTGCCAGGGCGCGGCGGCGCGGGCGAGGCGGACGTTGTCGTCAACCGGCCAGAGGAAGGGAGGGCTGGGCGGTGGCTGGAGGGAGGATGTGACGGGGTGCGAAGCGGTGGCCGAGCTGGAGGAGGCGCTCCTCGGCGGTCTGCCTGGTGGAGTGGATGGCGTGAAGGCGACGCCGTCCGCCGCAGGGGCAGCGCCAGACGTCGATTCCGAAGGTGTGCTGGTGCAAGGCGGCCCAGTCGAGGCGTCGGGTGCGCCGCTTCTTCGTCTTCTTCCTCGGTGACGGCCCAGGCGCTGCCGGTGGAGCCGCCGTCACCGTCGGGCGCAAGGCCGCGTGGGCTGTAGAGGTGATCGTGAAGCACGACCGTCAAGGCATCCTGCAGCACATCGGACGCACGCCGCTCGTTCCCTTGGAACGGATCGCACGCGGACTTCCCCTGCGCGTGCTGGTCAAGTGCGAGCACTTGAATCCGGGTGGGTCCATCAAGGACCGCATCGCCCTCGCCATCGTGGAGGATGCAGAGGCTCGCGGCGCGCTGCGCGCTGGCATGACGCTGGTCGAGGCGACTGCCGGCAACACCGGCGTGGGCCTCGCCCTCGTCGCCGCAGCACGCGGCTACGACCTTGTCTGCGTGATGCCCGAGAAGATGTCGGTCGACAAGCGCGTCGCGCTCGCTTCGCTCGGCGCAAAGGTCGTGATCACGGCGAACGCACCGCCGGCGAGCCCGGAGAACTTCCGCAACGTCGCGCGCCGCATGGCCGAAGAAAACGGCTGGTTCCTCACCGACCAGTTCCGCAACTCTGCGAACGTTCGCGTCCACGAGGAGACGACCGGCGCGGAGATCCTCGAGCAGACCAACGGTTGCGTCGGCGCGTTCGTCGCGGGCGCGGGCACGGGCGGCACCTTGACGGGGGTCGGGCGTCGACTGAAGGCGGCGCTTCGCGGCGTCCGCGTGGTGCTCGCCGATCCTCTGGGCTCAGCGCTCGCCGACTGGGTCGAGACCGGCACGCTCGGCCCAGACGGCTCGTACGCTGTGGAGGGGATCGGCGGCAGCGATGTGCCCGAGAACCTGCACCGTGACGTCCTCGACAGCGCGGAGCGGGTCAGCGACGAAGAGAGCTTCGCGATGGTCAAGCGACTCGTACGCGAAGAAGGGCTCCTCGTGGGCGGCTCTGCTGGAACGAACGTCGTCGCCGCGTTGCGGCTCGCCGCGCGCGGCGGCCTCGACGGGCCGGTCGTGACGGTGCTGCCGGACTCGTGGGACAGGTACCGGGCGAAGCCCTGGATGCAGGAGTGGGCGTCGTGACCGAACCGGTGGTGGCGGCGAGCACCTACGCTCGGTGGCGACAGACGACCCTCGGCGAGATCACCGAGCGTGTCGAGGAGCGTGTGGTCTTCGACCTCGCCGGATCGCTGCGCGCCCGCAGCGTGCTCGACGTCGGGACCGGCGACGGCACCTACGCCATCGAAGCCGCTCGCCGAGGCGCGAAGGTCACTGGCATCGACGTGGACCCTGCCATGCTCGCAGCGGCTCGCTCGCGCTCGGAGTCTTCGGGCGTCTCTGTCGCGCTTCGCGAGGCGCGTGCCGAGGAACTGCCCTTCGATGACGGCGCCTTTGACGTGGTCCTCGCGGTCACGGTGCTGTGCTTCGTTTCCGACGCTCGAGGAGCCGTGCGCGAGATGGCGCGGGTCCTCGCGCCGGGCGGGCGCCTCGTGCTCGGTGAGTTGGGTCGCTTTAGCGTCTGGGCCGCGGAGCGGCGCGTGCGCGGCTGGCTCGGCGCGTCGACGTGGAAGCGCGCTCGCTTCTGGTCGCAGCGTGAACTTGCGGAACTCGCGCGCGATGCGGGGCTTCACGTGGTCGAAACGCGCGGCTCGATCTTCTACCCGCCGCTCGATGTGGCTGCTCGGCTCGGAGCTTCGCTCGAACCGCTCCTCACCAGGCTTCGTGCGCCAGGGGCTGCGTTCCTCTCGCTCGCCGCGGGCAAACCAGAGTCTCAATCATGATGAACGACCCCATCTACCTCGACCACAACGCGACGACGCCGCTCCTGCCCGAGGTCGTCGACGCGATGCTGCCGTACCTGCGCGAGCACTTCGGCAACCCTTCGAGCGGGCACGTGTACGGCGCGAGAGCCCGTGCGGCGGTCGCTCACGCGCGCGAGCAGGTCGCCGCGCTCCTCGGCTGCGACGCGGACGAGATCGTTTTCACGTCGGGCGGCACGGAGGCGAACAACCTCGCCATCCGCGGCGTGACGGAGGCGCTCGAGCAGAAGAGCCACGTCGTCACGACCGTCATCGAACACCCGGCGACGGCGCGGCCGTGCGCGTGGCTCGAGAAGCACGAGCGCAGCGTCACCCGCATCGGCGTTGACGCTGATGGTCGCGCGCGCGTGGACGCCGCCCAGGCAGCCATCGACGCAGACACCGCGCTCGTCACCGTGATGCACTCGAACAACGAGACCGGCGTGCTGCAGCCCGTTGCTGAGTTCGCTCAGCTCGCACACGCCGCGGGCGCACTCGTTCACACAGACGCCGCGCAGTCACTTGGGAAGGTTCCGGTGCGCGTTCGAGAGCTCGGCGTCGACCTGCTCTCGGTGGCAGGCCACAAGCTCTACGCGCCGAAGGGCGTCGGCGCGCTCTACGTGAAGCGTGGCACGCCGCTCGTCCCCTTCGCGCTTGGCGCGAGCCACGAGCGCGGGCTGCGACCGGGCACCGAGAACGTCGCCTCGATCGTCGGACTCGGCGCGGCGTGCGAGGCGGTGGGGCGGGACCTGGACAGCGCTGCGGCTCGCGTGCAGCGCCTGCGTGACCTCTTGTGGGAGCGTCTCGCGGCCGGCGTCCCGGGCCTCGCCCTCAATGGGCACCGCGAGCTGCGCCTGCCGAACACGCTCAACGTGCGCTTCCCGCGCGTCTCGGGCAACACCGTCCTCGAGGGCGCACCGGAGGTGGCCGCGTCCACGGGCTCCGCGTGTCACGAGGGGCACGAGAGCGCGTCCGCCGTCATTCTGGCGATGGGCGTCACGCCCGAGGAGGCGCTCGGCTCCATTCGACTCACACTCGGTCGCAGCACGACCGAGGACGAGGTCGTGCGCGCCGCCGACGCACTCGTCGGCTCGTGGCAGCGGCTCACCCGCGAATAGCCGCTTTCACACCAAAGCGGCTATTCACGCCCCGAGCAGCCACTGCCCCGCAGCAGCGCTTGCGGCGACCACGAGCCACGGCGGCGCCTTCCAGTGCTCGAGCAGCCCGAAGGCAAGGAGCGCCGCGACGACGTCGCGCGGTCCGCGCACGCTCTCCGTGAAGACCGGGTTGTAGAGCGCCGCGAGCAGCACGCCGACGACCGCGGCGTTCGCACCGGCGAGCGCCGCCTGCGCCCAGCGCTTCGCTCGCAGCCGGTGCCAGAACGGGAGCGCCCCGCCGATGAGCAACCATGCGGGCAGGAAGATCCCCAGCAAGCACCAGAGCCCGTTGAGCCAGCTCGTGGGTCCGGGGCTCATCGCCGCCCCGAGGTATGCGGAGAACGCGAACATCGGCCCCGGCAGCGCCTGGGCGGCGCCGTAGCCCGCGAGGAACTGGTCGTCGGTGAGCCAGGCGCGCGGCACGAGCTCGGCGCGGAGGAGCGGGAGCACGACGTGGCCGCCGCCGAACACGAGCGAGCCCGAGCGGTAGAAGCTGTCGAAGATGGCGAGGTGGTGGGAGCCTGTCGCGGAGGCGAGCGCCGGAAGCGCGACGAGCAACGCGAAGAACGCGATGAGCGCCGCAGCAGCAGGGACGTGCCCGCGCGGCCCGGTCGTCCCGCCCGGCACAGCACCAACCGCGATTGTGTCGCGATACAGTCGCCAGCCCACGAGACCGCCGAAAGCGATGACGCCGAGCTGGGCGATTGCTCCAGGCATCGCGAGCAACACGGCCGCTGAGCCAATGCACAGCGAGATCCGCGCGCGATCGGTGCAGAGCTTCTTTCCCATGCCCCACACGGCCTGCGCGACGACCGCGACGGCCGCGAGCTTCAGGCCGTGCAGCCAGCCCGCGCCGTTCAAGTCCGAGGCGCGCGCGACACCGTACGCGAACCCGATCATGAGCAACGCAGACGGCAGCGTGAAGCAGGTCGAGGCGATGAGTGCGCCGAGGAGTCCCGCGCGCTGCATGCCGAGGGCGAACACGACCTGACTGCTCGCCGGGCCCGGAAGAAACTGGCACAGGGCGACCAGGTCGCCGTAGTGCGCGTCGTCCAGCCACTTCCGCTTCTCGACGAACTCGGCGCGGAGGTACCCGAGGTGCGCGATGGGGCCTCCGAACGAGAGACAGCCGAGCCGCAAGAACGCGCCCGCCACCTCGAGGAGGCTATGGGCGGTCGGTCGGTGCGGCTCGACCGGGGCCTCGTCCTCTCGACCGCGGCTGGACGTCGCGTCACTCATCGGCGCGCTCCCTCGAGGCGACGAAGGCGAAGCCCGACGAAGAGAAGCAGCGGCACTGCCGCGAGCTGCGTGACGACTGAGAAAACGACCAGCGCCGTCATGGACCTCTCGTACAGCCAGCCCATCGTCGCGCTCCCGATCCACCACGCGAGCCCGAAGAACGCGAAGAAGAGGCCGTAGGCGCGGCCGCGCTCCTCCTTCGGGACGAGCTTCGCGACGGCTGCCTTGAAGATCGAGTCCTGCGCGCCCATGCCGACGGACCAGCAGGCGGCGCCGACGACCATCAGCGAGGTCGAGGGTACGAGGAAGACGAGCGGCGCAAACAGCGCGGAGATGACCGTCGT
>JAEUJQ010000006.1 GCA_016793095.1 Myxococcaceae bacterium
GCGAACCAGCCCTTGACAAGCCGGTTATCTGCCGCGAGCGAGTCCCGATGTTCAAGCCAGGGTCCTCATGCCGCACTCAAGTGATCGATCTTGCTGCGTTCTCGCACGCCATCGCGGTGCCAGATTGGGAACTGCACCCAATGTGGTTGGCTCGGCCCCTGTTGAACAGTGCGGTCGTGGACATGACATCCTTGAACTTCTTGAGTTTGCGGCTCAGAAGTTTAATGGCGTAGGAGCTTCATCGAACCAAGACTTCCTGAGCAGAGTTCTGGTTTTGCTGGCCGAGTCGAACGCTGGACTTCAAGCCGAGTTGCAATAGAGGCCCCATGCCCAAGTCACTGACGCCGCGCTTGATGGACCTGAAGAACGAGATCGAGGGCTACGCCCGCACCTTCGGCCTCGACTTCTTCGAGACGGTCTTCGAGATCCTCTCGACTGAAGAGCTCAACATGGTCGCCTCCTACGGCGGCTTCCCCACCCGCTACCCGCACTGGCGCTGGGGCATGGAGTACGAGCAGCTCTCGAAGTCCTCCGAGTACGGGCTGTCGAAGATCTACGAGCTCGTCATCAACAACGACCCCTGCTTCGCCTACCTGCTCGAGGCCAACGCCGAGGTCGATCAGAAGCTCGTGATGGCCCACGTCTACGGCCACAACGACTTCTTCAAGAACAACTTCACCTTCAAGTTCACCAACCGGAAGATGGTGGACGAGATGGCGAACCACGCCACTCGCGTCCGCCGGTGGATCGACAAGCTCGGCGTCGAGAAGATCGAGGAGTTCATCGACGTCGCGCTCTCGCTCGAGAACCTGATCGACCAGCACGCGCCGCACATCAAGCGCAACCCCGACCCGAAGACGGCCGAGGCGCAGATCAACGTGCGCGCCGAGGGCTTCAAGGTCGAGAAGGACTACATGCGGCCGTACGTGAACCCGGCCGACTTCCTCGAGAAGGAGCGCAAGAAGCTCGAGGAGGAGAAGAAGCAGTCGAAGAAGTTCCCCGAGCGGCCCCAGCGCGACGTCATCGCCTTCCTGCTCGAGCACGCCCCCATCGAGGACTGGGAGCGCGAGATCCTCTCCATCGTGCGCGAGGAGGCCTACTACTTCGCGCCCCAGGCCCAGACGAAGATCATGAACGAGGGCTGGGCCAGCTACTGGCACTCCACCATCATGACGACGCGCGCCCTGCGCGATCACGAGATCCTCGACTACGCCGACCACCACGCCGGCACCATGGCCATGCAGCAGGGCAAGCTGAACCCGTACAAGGTCGGCATCGAGCTCTTCCGCGACATCGAAGATCGGTGGAACAAGGGCCGCTTCGGCAAGGACTGGGACGAGTGTGACGACCTGCGCGCCCGCCGCGGCTGGGACAAGAAGCTCGGCGCCGGCCGCGAGAAGATCTTCGAGGTGCGCAAGCACTACAACGACGTCACCTTCATCGACGAGTTCCTCACACCCGAGTTCGCCATCGAGCAGAAGCTCTTCGTCTTCAACTTCAACGACAAGAAGAACACCTGGGAGATCGCCACCCGCGAGTTCAAGAAGGTGAAGAACAAGCTGCTCCAGTCGCTCACCAACTTCGGCCAGCCCGTCATCGACGTGGTGGACGCCAACTGGGAGAACAAGGGCGAGCTCGTGCTCTCGCACCGCCACGACGGCGTCGACCTCGACCCCGGCTACGCGAAGGAGACGCTCAAGAACCTGCAGAGCATCTGGCGGCGGCCCGTCGGCATCATCACGAAGGCCGAGGGCAAGAGCATTCTCATGCGCCACGACGGGGCCACCTTCGCCGAGAAGAAGATCGACCTCTGAGCGGCGCGCGCTAGGGTGGTCGTCGCATGGCCGCGTACAAGAACCCGACCCCCACGGTGGACTGCATCGTCGAGCTGCCCGGCGAGCGCATCGTGCTCATCAAGCGCAAGAACGAGCCCCTCGGCTGGGCCCTGCCCGGCGGCTTCGTCGACGAGGGCGAGCCGCTGCACTCGGCCTGCGTGCGCGAGGTGCGGGAAGAGACCGGCCTCGAGGTCGATCTCTCGGAGCAGTTCTTCACCTACTCCGACCCCACGCGCGATCCGCGCAAGCACACCATCTCGACCGTCTACATCGGCTGGGCCGAGGGCGATCCGGTTGGCACCGACGACGCCGCCGAGGCGAAGGCGTTCACCATCGACTCGCTGCCGCTCAAAGAGCTCGTCTTCGATCACGCCACCATCGTCAGCGACTACCTGACGTACAAGCGCACCGGGAAGCGCCGGCGGATCTGACCCATGGCCGCCGCGAAGCCTCCGAGGATCGTCGCGCTGACGTGGGACGCCGCGGGCGCGCTGGTGGTCCTGACTGGACGCGGCAAAGACACGACGTGCCTCGTGGTGCGGGAGGGGAAGACGACCGACGCCCTGCCCGCCGTGCGCGACGCCGCGTTCGTGCTCGCGCTGCCGGGCAACCGTGTGCTGACCCTGTCGCCGAAGGGCAAGGCGTTGCTCGCGGGACCACGACAGCACCGCGAGTCGGCCACCGGCTTCGCCGTCGAGTCCGCGGTGCTGTGCGGAGCGACGGCCTGGACCGGAGGGGTCGGCTGCTCCCTCGCGCGCCTCGACGAGGGCTCGGGCGAGTGGGTGCGTGACGAGGGCCTGCGCCGGGCCCTCGCGAAGGACCTCGACGACGAGGAAGAGAACAGCGTCTTCCTGCTCCTCGAGGGCCCGCGAGGCCTCATCGCCGCGGTGGACTCGGGCGACGACGGCGCGCACCTGTGCGAACACAACGGCGAGCGGTGGGTCCGCCGCGGTCGCGCCGAGACGATCGCGCTCGCTCACGATCCCGAAGACGGCACCCTGATCGCCAGCGGCTCCGATCGCGTCATCCGCGTGGGCACCTCGGAGGTCGTCGCCGAGCTCGAGTACGCCTCGGGGCTCGCCTGGCTCGACGGCGCCCTCTTCGTGGCCACCGGTGGCCGCGTCGCCCGCCTCGAGCACGGCGTGCCAGCCATCGTCATCACGCCCGTCCCGGGGACCGAGCCGCGCCAGCCCTTCGCCGCGGGCAAGCGGCTCGCCTTCGCGTGCGGCTCGAACGCCTTCGTGATCTCCAACCGCGGTGAGCGCGTCGCCTGCTGGCTGGGTGAAGATCCCCACGACGTCGCCGCCCTCACCGCCCGGGCGAACCAGCTCGCCGAGAAGGCCCTCAAGGGGAAGTCGCCCACGCGGTTCAAGCTGACCAACAAGAAGCTGCGCCGCTTCCCCGAGCCCCTGCTCGAGCTCGAGGGCCTCACCGCGCTCGAGCTGTCGATGAACGAGCTCGAGGCGCTGCCCGAGGCCTTCGGCCGCCTGCGCCAGCTCGAGACGCTCGACCTGCGCCACAACCACCTCACCGCCCTGCCCGACTCCATCGGCCAGCTGACGAAGCTCCGCAGCCTCGACCTCCACCTCAACACCATCTCGACGCTGCCCGGCTCGTTCTCTGCCCTCAAGGACCTCGAGCGGCTCGATCTCGGGATGAACACCTCGCTTCAGACCCTCGACGTGCGGGGGGCGCGGCCTTTGCGCGAGGTGCCGCCGTCGCTGCGGGGGCTCGAGAAGCTCAAGCGGCTGGTGCTCGCGATGAACGAGCTGTCGAGCCTGCCGCCGTGGTTCGCCGAGCTCACAGCCCTCGAGGACCTCGACCTCAGCTCGAACCGCTTCGAGGTGTTCCCCGACGTGCTGCTCGCGTTGCCGAACCTGAGGCGCCTGTCGATCGGCTACCAGCCGTGGACGAGCGGGGTGACGCCGCTGCACCGCAAGGACGACAAGCACCACGCGCCGAGGGGCCTCGAGAAGGTGTGCCGCCTGACAGGGCTGGTCGAGCTCGCGATCGATCGGCTGGCGCTCACCGCCCTGCCCGACAAGCTGGCCGCCCTCGAGCAGCTCGAGGTCCTGCACGCCGGGTTCAACGACTTCACCAGCCTGCCGCCGGGGCTGCTCGAGCTGCCGAAGCTGAAGACGCTGACCCTCGACTACGTGCCCCTCGACGCGGCGACGAAGAAGGCGATCGCCAGGCGCTTCCCCCCGAGCTGAATTAGCTGAGAAATGCCGCGCCGCGTCGTATGACACTCGGGTGACCGCTGCCGTCGATTCCCGCGCTCGCACGCTGAAGGCCCTCGCTGACGAGACGTTCGACGTCCTCGTCGTCGGCGGAGGCATCACCGGCGTCGGCATCGCGCGCGACGCAGTCCTGCGCGGCCTCAAGGTGGCGCTGGTCGAGAAGCTCGACTTCGCGTCGGGCACCTCCTCGAAGTCCACCAAGCTGATTCACGGCGGCCTGCGCTACCTCGAGCTGGGTGAGATCGGCCTCGTCTTCGAGTCCGTCAACGAGCGCAACCGCCTCATGCGGCTGGCCCGGCACCTGGTGCGGCCGTTGCCGTTCCTCGTCGCGCACTTCAAGGGCGACCGCCGCTGGCTGGTGACGCTCGACGTGGGCCTGTGGCTCTACGAGGCGCTCTGCTTCTTCGGCGGCTACCGCAACCACAAGACGTACCGCGCGCAGAAGACGCTCGAGCTCGAGCCCACGCTGCGGCGCGAGGGGCTGACGGGCGGCATCCTCTACTACGACGCGATGACCGACGACGCGCGCCTCACCCTCGAGAACGCGCTCGACGCGAGAGATCTCGGCGCGGTGATCGCGAACCACGTGCGCGCCGGCGCGCTGCTCAAGCAGGGCGACGCGATCACCGGCGTCACCGTCACCGACACCCTGAGCGGCGCCAGCTTCGACGTGCGCGCGAAGGTGGTGGTGAACGCCACCGGCCCCTGGAGCGACGAGGTGCGCGCGCTCGCGAACGAGGCCCCCCTGCTCAAGCCGACGAAGGGCATCCACCTGGTGGTGGACGAGCAGCGCCTGCCTGCGCGCAACGCCCTGGTGATGGCGCACCCGAAGGACAAGCGGGTGATGTTCACGATCCCCTGGGGACTGGGGCGCACCGCCATCGGCACGACCGACACCTTCTTCGACGGCCGGCCCGACACCGTCGAGCCCACGGCCGCCGACGTGACGTACCTGCTCGACGCGGCCAACCACTACTACCCCGAGGCGAAGCTGACGCCCGACGACGTCATCAGCACCTGGTCGGGGCTGCGGCCGCTGCTGAAGCCACCCGATGCGGGCGCCGGGGCCTCGCAGGTGTCGCGCGAGCACGTGCTGGTGGAGCGGAAGGGCTTCCTCACCATCGCCGGCGGGAAGCTCACCACCTACCGCACCATGGCGGCGGAGGTCGTCGATCGCGCGGCGAAGCAGCTCGGCGTGACGAAGGCCTCGGCCACCGGCGAGCGGCCGATCCCCGGGTCGGTCGGCCTGATGGAGTCGGACGAGGCGCTCGAGGCCTTCGTGAAGAGCCTCGAGGGGCTGGCGGGCTCCGCGCAGCACGCGCACGCCTTCGTGAACATGTACGGCGCGCGCGCGAAGGCAGTGCTGGCGCGCTGCACGAACGGCGGTGCGACGCGCGTCGACGCCGAGCTGCCGTGGCTGATGGGCCAGGTGGACGAAGCCATCGACGTCGAGCTCGCGCAGACCCTCGACGACGTGCTGTCACGGCGCCTCACGCTCGTGTTGCGCGCGAGAGACCAGGGCCTGGGCGTCGCTCCAGCGATCGCAGCGCGCATGGCGGAGCGCCTGGCGTGGACCGCGGAGCGCACCGAGCGCGAGCTCTCAGCGTACCGGGCGGTGGTCGAGTCCTCTCGCGCCTGGCGCCGGGGCTGACAGTGAGTCGAGGCCTGCGCTCGACACGCTGGTGACCTTCGAGCGTCGCTTCTCCAGTCGCCGGAGCTGGTGCGCCCCTGGCGCACCAACGCGCGAGCGGGCCGTCACTGTCACCGCTCAGGACCGCTGCGCCCGCTCGTTCCGCTTCGCGAGGAAGGACCCGGGCAACGGCTGACGCTGCTCGCCCTCGAAGAAGACGTGGGCCGGCCCGGGCGTCACCAGCACCACCGTCCCCGGGGGCAGCGCGAGGAATGGCACCAGCGCAGGCTTGAGGGCCGACAGCGCGAGCACCGGCAGGACGAAGCGCTCGTCGTGCTGATGCTCCTCGGCGCACGACAACTGCCACCCTGACAGATCGGCCTTCGGGTCGCCCGCGTCCACCCGCGTGAGCGTCACCGCGTCGGCGTCCTGGGCGCAGCGTGCCACCAGCAGCGAGGCACGCGGCGGCGGGAAGGTGAGCGGCAGGCCGACGCTCTCGCAGATGAACTTCTGCAGCATCACCTCGCGCACGCTGCGATCGACCGCCTCGATCCACTGCTCGGTCGGCGCGGGCACCTGCTCCTCGAGCCCGAGGGTCCCGTCGGCGCGCGCGGTGAAGCGCAGCACCTGGCCACCGAGCGCAAGCGTCTGTCCCGCCGAGAAGCGGGCGCCTCTCGCGACCGACTCCTCGAGGTGGCCGAGCAGCAGGCGCTCGCTGTCGGGAACCAGCAGCCCGTCCGCGAAGGTGATGGTCACCTCCGGCTGCCCGTGAACGCGGCAGCGGCTGGTGACGAAGGTGATCGAGGCCGGCCCGTCGCTCACGTCACGGAGGCGGGAGCCCGCAGCCGAACCCGCCGTCCCTCGGCTGGATGTACCGGGTCCCGGGGAAGACGCAGACGTAGGACTCGATGCAGACGCTGGGGCTGCCCGGCACGCCGTCGAGGCACTCGGACTCGATGCCGGCGTCGAAGTCGTTCGGGCACTGCGTCTTCCCGGAGCCCGCAGGACACAGGCAGGTCCTGATGGGGCCGCCGTCAGGCAGCCGGCGGCTCGGATCGGCGCCGCAGCGGCCCATGGGCGCGCCCACCTGGCAGTCCATGTCGGTGGCGCAGGAGTCGGGCTGGCTGCCGCCGCGCTGCACGCGCAGGGCCTGCTCGTCGTAGTTCACCGGGCAGCCGCGGTCGGCCTTGGTGCGCGAGGTGTTGGGCGACACCGCCGAGCGATCGTTCACCGTCGCCGGCGCGCACACCGTGAGCTGGGCGCCGGACATGGGGTTCGTCAACCCGACGATGCACTTCATCGGCAGCGGGCTGCACGAGGGCGAGAGGCTGCCGTTCGGACAGGCGTTGGCGCCGGTGAGCCACGACGGCAGGGGCTTGTTGTTGCAGTCCTGGTCGCTCATGCACGTCGAGCAGAACGGCGGCTCGGGCGCGCGGTAGCAGCCGACGTCGTTCTGCTCCGACAGCGGCGGACACGGGTCGGGCATGTTGTCGCCGTTCTTGTCCTCGCCGCAGCAGTACTCGCCGGTGCTGCAGGCGTTACCCGCGCCGCCCTGCTGCACGCACGTCTGCTTCTTGCAGATGTTCATGCCGCCCTCGAAGGTGCAGGCGAAGGGCGAGCGGCAGTCGCGGTACGGCTGGCCCGTGACCGGGTCGTCGCCCGTGCGGCAGGTGTTGTCTTCGCAGATGAACGTGCCGCGATCGCAGTAGCCGAGGTACGGATCGTCGGGGTTCGCCTTCTCGGGGCACTCCGCGTTGTCCATGCAGGCGCCGTTGGCGCGGCAGCGCTTGGCGGTGTCGCCACCCGACCGGTCCTTCTCGGCGCGGCAGGTGAGGTTCATTCCGCCGAACGGGTTCATCGACGACTGGCGGCAGTCGTTGTCCTCGTTGCAGGGCGGCTTGCAGCGGCCGGAGCCGTAGAAGATCGAGGCCGGGTCGAGGTTCTTCGAGTCCACCCAGCAGACCTCGCCGGGCTTGCAGCCGGGCTCGACCAGCTTCTTCTCGACGAAGTCCCAGCGGCACCGGGGCACGCAGATGCCGCCGCAGGAGCCAGCGCCCGCGTCTGGGTTGCTCACGGTGCAGACGGAGCCCGAGGGGCAGTTCTTGTCCTCGTTGCAGCCGACCTGCGTGCAGCTGTTCGACTGGGGCGCGCAGTAGCCGAAGCCGTCGTCGATGGTGCCGCAGGGGCACTGGCCGACCTTCTGGTAGCGGCAGTACTTCTTGCCCGAGGTGTCGCCCATGAAGCCGGCGCACTTGCCGACGCCGATGCCGCCGGGGGGCCCGAAGATGATGCCGTCGTTGCCGCACTGATCGTCGCTCACGCACTCCTCACAGGGCTGCAGGCGGCGGCGGCAGGTGCCCTGGGCGTTGGTGGCGGCGGGCGCGTCACCCCGGTTGCAGATGCAGCCCGGGCCGCCGGAGAAGCACGGATCGTCCGAGTCGAAGGCCTCCTGGCACTCCGCGTCGTTATTGCAGCCCTGGCCGAGGCGCGTGCCGACCAGCGCCGGCGCGCACTTGCCGCTCATGAAGTCGCAGATCGAGCCGTTCTTGTAGCGGGCGCACTCGATGTCCGTCTTGCAGCGGGGAATGCAGGCGCCCCCGTCGAGCTCGCAGATGGGCCCGCGCGAGTCCATGGCGCAGTCCGCGTCCCTCCTGCAGGGGCCGGGGCCGGCGTCCACCATCATCATCATCGGCGTCACGCAGGCCTTGTCGGTGCAGACCTGGCCGTCGCCGCAGGCCGAGCACTTCGCGCCGCTGGTGCCGCAGGCGGCCACCTCGTCACCGCCCTGGCACTTGCCGGCGGAGTCACAACACCCCGTCTTGCAGGTGTCGGGGCCACAGGGCTTCACACAGGCCGGCGTGAGCGCCGCCATGAACCCCACCAGAGCGCCAAGCAGCGCCAGTCGCATTTCAACTCGCATGAACCGTTTCCTCGAGGAACGAACGTCGGCCCGGAAAGAGACCTGAAGCCTTAGCAGCGTCAGGGGCCGAGGCCAACCCACACTGCGCCGTCAGCAGTGGTTTCCTTCTTCCAGATGGGGACGTCCTGCTTGAGGCGATCGATGGCGTGCTCGCAGGCGAGGAACGCTTCCTTCCGGTGGGGCGCCGAGGCGGCGATGACGACGGCGAGCTCACCAGGCACGAGGCGGCCGACCCGGTGGACGATCGCGAGCTGCACGCCCGGCCAACGGGCACCCGCCTCGCCGGCGATGCGGGCCAGCTGCTTCTCGGCCATCGGCGGGTAGGCTTCGTACTCGAGGTGAGCGACCTCCTTGCCCTTCGAGACGGCGCGGATGGCGCCGGAGAACGTCACCACCCCGCCCTGGCCGGGGCCCGAGACGGCGTCGATGACCTCCTGCAGGACGAGCGGGCGATCGACGACGCGGAAGAGGCCGCTGCCTCCAGCGACGGGCGGAATGAGCGCGACCTCGACGCCGTCAGCGAGCAGCGTGTCGTCGGGCGCGAACTCCTGATCGACCGCGACGCGCAGGTGCCGGGAGAGGCTCGCGAGCGCCGGCGTCCGCTCCGTGAGGTGGGTGAGGAGCGCGGCGACGGTGGCGCCGTCGGGCAGCGTCACCCGCTCAGTCGTCTTCCCGGCCTTCTCACGGGCGGCAGCGAAGTAGCGGACGGTGACGGTGATGGCCATGCGGGGCCTCCTATTCGCCGCGAGCGCCCGAGTCGATGGTGTCCGCCCAGGCTGGCCTGGCTGTCCGCCCAGACATCGTGTCCGCCCTGAGATGGTCGGAGCCGGCGTGTCGGAGCCGGCGTGTCGGAGCCGGCGTGTCGGAGCCGGCGTGTCCGAGCCGGCGTATCCGTCAGCGGGTCCGACTCAGCGAGCGCGCTCGGGCGGGCTGAGCTTCACCTCGAGCAGCAGCGACGCCCCGGTCGCGGTCGGGGCGAGGTCGAGGAACACCTGCTCGACGCTGGTGAGCTGGGTGACGAAGGTGGACGTCAGCGCCTGCGTGGTGATGACCTTCCGGGGATCGAGCCCGGGCACCATGCGCGGCTCGAGCAGGTCGCGCCCGAGCTGTCCGACGTCGATGAAGGCCGTGACGTGGCCCGGCCCGCAGGCGCCCTCGGAGCGCCGCGCGAGCTGGCTGACGAGATCGATCGGCGCCGCGCCGTCGAGGGGCCGTCCCCACCGCGCGTAGAGCGTGTCGCGATCGAGGGCGAGCTCGAGGGGTTGCGGCGCGACGACCGTGCGCCAGATGGTGGTGTCGCCCTCCGAGGCGGAGTCGACGGGCTCCCGCCGGCGCATGAGCAGCCGCTCGAGGGCGCCGCGCACCGCCACCCGATCGGGCACCGCGGCCTCGGCCAGCAGCGTCACCCGCGGCGCCGGCCGGCCCCCGCCTCGAATGGTGGCCGCGAGGAACGCGTCGACGTCGGCGTAGAGGGACAGATCGAGCCGGCGCGACAACACCGCGAGCCCTGCGCGCACCTCCTCGTCGTCGACCTCCCCGGACCGGGGCCCGAGCCCGAAGGCATCGAGGACCTCGACGACGGGGACATCGAGGGAGACGGCGGCGATCGGCCCCTCCGCGGTGTTGGCGAGCAGCCGCGCCGGGCGCGAGCGCGGGGGCGTCTTCCAGAGCGGCCCCGCGGCGAGCAGCTTCGCGACCAGGCGGCCCTCCTGCGCGCCGAAATGCAGCGCGCCCACGGCGATCGACCACGCCTGGGGCGCGACGCGACGGGCCCTCGACGGCGCAGAGGGGCGCGCCAGCACCGCGACTCCCCCGCTCGCCAGCTCGGCGATGGCGGCCGCCGCCGCGGGCTCC
The DNA here is from genome assembly GCA_016793095.1 of Myxococcaceae bacterium. Taxonomy (GTDB): domain Bacteria; phylum Myxococcota; class Myxococcia; order Myxococcales; family Myxococcaceae; genus Xiheimicrobium. The sequence continues at coordinate 10,480 of JAEUJQ010000006.1, forward strand.
GACACCAGCCCCTGCGTCGGAGCTGCCAGCACCAGCGCCGCGGCGCGATCGATCTCCGCGTCTGCCTCGCCGGTGACGAACCAGACGGTGCCGCGATCGGCGAAGAGCTTTCCCCGGAGGTCCTGGCTGACGAACCGCCCCTCGGCCTCGCGCCAGCCGTGATCGACGAGGAACTCGCGGAACGCCTTGGTGCCCCCCGCCTCGTCGTGCACGCCGAAGAAGGTGACGAGCGCCTCGACGCCGGGCACGAGGAAGGTCCCGGCGCCCTCGGCGCGATCGATCGCCGCCACGCCGGCTCTCCCCGGCTCGAGGGCGAACTGCAGCACCGGCGCCCGCTCGACGAGCCGCTGCACGGCGCCGACCGAGCCGAGGCGCTCGACGAAGTCGATGGCCGGGCCCACGTCATCGAGCGTGCGGAACACCAGCACCGCCTCGGCCCCGGGCACGACCGCGTGGAAGACGTCCCTGGGCTGCACCAGCACCGAGACGCGATCGGTGACGCGATCGCCGTCGAGCGCCTTCACCTCGTAGCGGCCCGCCTTCGTGAAGGCGTGCTCGACGACCTGGCCGCTCGCGGTCGCGCCATCCCCGAAGTCCCAGCGCCGAGGCCCTTCTGACGAGAGCCGAACGAGCTGCCCTGTGTCCACCGGCTGTTCACGGCGCTCCTCACGCACCGCGCGCACGCACGAGGCGGAGACCGCCACGACGACGACGCTGACGAGGACCCGCACGCGACGCGCAGTGTGTCAGAGATCGAACGCGATCCCGAACAGCCAGTGCCTGCTCGAGAGGAGGAGGGGCACCGCGCTCGAGCGGAACATCTCCTGCAGGTTGAACTCGGCGAAGAGGTACGTGTGGTTCACGCCGACGCTCGAGTCGAAGTCGCGCGCGAGCCGCTGATCGAGGATGTCGAGCATCAGCGAGAGCCCCACCGTCCCCGCGAGCCCGAAGGCCACGCCTTCGCCTGGTCTGCCGTCGGCGTATTCCAGGGCGCCGCCGTTCACGACCCACCACGGCATGGTGACGAACTGCCCCTTCACGTAGGGAACCAGGGGGATCTTGTACTTCAGCGCGAGGTAGTCGAAGCGATAGGAGGCGCCAGGGCGGACGGTGAGGATCCGCAGCCCGGTGGACTGCTCGGCCTTCAGGCCGGTCTCGGCATCGACGGCCTTGCCGAACTTCTCGGCGTACGCCACCGACAGCCCCGCTGAGATGGTGCCGAACCGCTGCCAGATCATGTACTCGAGGCCGACCTCTCCCATGAGCATGGGCGTGTCACCGAACACGCGCGCATAGGGCCGCTGGTCCATCGGCCCGAGGTTGGGGAAGACGGCGTTGTCGATGAGCGGCTTGTAGGGCCCGAGCTTCAGCTCGAGCACGAAGGTGCGGGGGCTCTCGGCGGCGACGCTCGAGGCGTTCACCTGACCGGGGATCTGCGAGAGCAGCGCGAGCGACAGAGCTGCGACCATCATCGGTGACGTCTCCTGAGGAACCAGCCGAGCGCCAGCAGGGGGAAGAGCGCGGGGGCCGTGGCGCAGCCGCCTGCGTCGGTGCCTCCAGCGTCGCGGTAGGCGCCCCAGAAGCCCACCGTGCGGCGGGGCGTGCCCGAGACGATCTCACTGTCGGCGCTCTCGTTCGTCGCGGAGTCCACGGCCCTGAGCATGACGTCGTAGGTGGTGCCGTTGAGCAGGCCGTCCACGATCACCGATCGGCCGGTGCCGAGGTTCACGGTGGTCCGTCGCACGAAGTCGGCATCTCCTTGCCTTCGCACGAACGGAACGATCTGGGTGGTGTCGCTCGACACCGAGAACTCGAGGCTGAGCGCCTTGTCCTGGAGCGCGACGTTCGTGATGATCGGCGCGCTGGGCGGCTGCGCGTCGTAGATGATGCGGAGCGGGCTGGCGGTGATCGTCTGCGGCGTCTGCAACCCGAAGCACTGCAGCGAGGCCGGCACGGCGGCGCAGATCTTGTGCTCCTTGGTGAGCGTCTGCGCTCCTCCGCAGGGTGTCGAGCTGCCTTCGGTGAAGCCCGGCAGCTCGTTGATGTTGATCGTGAACGTCCCCATGCGCAGCGAGCTCACGAGGAGCGGCGTGACGGCGTCGTACTCCTTGTCTTTGTCGCCCGGCTGGTTGCCGCAGGAGCCCTCGGTCGCCCACAGCCGCATGTTGTTGCAGGGCTGCGTGCCAAGCTGGTTCCACACCCAGTAGAGGATCCGGCTCTCCCCGCAGGACGAGGCCCCGATGATGAGCTGATCGGTCGTGGACTGCGGGCTCTCACGAACGCCGAACGTCACCAGGTTCATGCCGACGCCCGGGAGCTGCGCAGACGCGCTGGAAGCGAACAGGACGAGGACGAGGGAACGCATGAACACTGCCCGTCGTAGCAACCCATCTGCCAGCCCGCCAGCGCATCCAACCGCCTGAAACAACTGATTGGCGACCGCGCCGCCCGCGTCGGCCAGTGACAAAATGTCACTCGCGATCGGCCAGCTCGAAGGCGATGTCGAGGGCGGAGTCGGCGGTGCGGAAGGCGTTGTCGGTGGCGGCGATGAGCTGCACGCGCTCGCCGAGGGCGCGCACGCGACCGACGTGAATCGCGGCGTCGTCGGTGGTGAGCATCGGCATGGGGTAGATGTTCTCTTTCGGCTCGTCGAGCAGCTTGAGACCGGAGTCGGCCTTGAGCGTCGCGCGCACGCCGTCTGCGTCCACCTTCCGGCCGAGGTGCGCGGAGAGGACGAGCGTGAGCCCGTGGTAGGTGGGCACCAGCACCGAGGTCGCGGTGAGCGCAGGCAGCTTCTCGCCGCCCCACACGCGCGCCGACTCCACCAGCAGCGTTCGCTCGAGCAGCGCCAGGCCGTTGTCGATCGGCCCGACGGCGGGGATGACGTTGAAGGCGAGCCGGTGGGGGAAGAGCTCGAGATCGGGATCCTTGCCGTTCATCAGCTCGGCGGTCTGCTTCGAGAGGTGCGCGACGCCCGCGTTCCCGTAGGCCGCCGCGCCGCACAGCACGGTGACGTCGGCGAAGGTGAGGCCGAAGGCGGCGCGCAGCGGCTCGAGCGCGCGGGTGAAGGCCTGCGTCGCGGCGTGGGCGAGCGACACCACCCGGCCCGAGAACGGCCGATCGAGCACGCCGTCGTTCACGCCCGGCACCACCAGCGGCGCCTTGTCATCGAGCCGGAAGGCGCCGGAGAGATCGATCGCCCAGACGCCCTGCTGCTGCGCCTGCTCGGCGATGGGCCGGGCCACCTCGGGGGGCACGGCGAGGATCGCGACCGTGACGCCCTTCAGGCCCTCCGGCCCGTACTTCTCGATGACGAGCGTGTCGTCGCCGAAGTCCAGCTCCTCCCCTGCTCCGCGCTCGCTCGAGAACACCCGCACGGCGTCGGCCGGGTGATCGCGCAACGCGAGGGCCTGCACGACCTGACGGCCGACGACGCCCGAGGCTCCGACGACGGCGATGACTGGCTCCGACATGGCTTCAGGGCTCCTTCGGCGTGATCAGGCGCGCCTTCGACTCGACGCCCGCGAGCGGGGGGAACTTCGGGTTCTCTTCGGCGCCGCTGCCTCGCAGGTAGTGCGGCTCGAGCGAGAAGAGGGCGTCGGCGTCGTACGCGGCGGGCATGGTGGCGAGGCGCGCCAGCGCGACGGCGGACGGCACCACCGGGGCCTCGAGGAGCTGCGCCGAAAGCACGCCCCGCTCGACGAGGGCGAGGCGATAGTCAGTCAGCGCAGGGCCGATCACGCGCGCCCCGGGCGTCGCTCCCACCAGCTTCGCGAACGCGTCGATCGGCAGCGACGTCTCCGGCTCGAGCGCCGTGACCGCGACGCCGCGCCGCTGGTAGCGCCCCAGGTACAGCTCGTTCTTCTTCACGACGGCGACGGAGAACAGCTCCACGTCCTCGGGGCCGTCGAGGGCGAGCGCGGCCAGCGACGAGACGCCGACCAGCGGCACCCGCAGCGCGTACGCGAGCCCCTTCAGACACGACAGCCCGATTCGCAGCCCGGTGAAGGAGCCGGGGCCCAGGCCGCTCACCAGGCCGGTGACGTCCTTCAGGGTGAGCCCGTGCCTGCGCAGCAGCGCGTCGATCACCCCGGGCAGGGCCTCGCTCTGCTTCGTGGGTGGCGGCACCAGCACGTGCTCCACCACCTCGCCGCCGGGGCGGACGAGCGCGAGCGAGAGCGTGAGACACGAGGTGTCGAGGGCCAGCCACATCGGGGCAGGGCTCTACCGGAACAGCTTGGTGATGTCGTTCTTGAACACCAGCACGAGCAGCATCGCGATGACGACGAGGCCGAACATGTTGGCGTACTCCCGCACCCGGATGGGGATGGGGCGGCGGCGAATGCCCTCCCAGAACGCGGCGAGCAGAGCGAAGCCGTCGAAGATGGGGATCGGCAGCAGGTTGACGAGCCCGAGGTTCACCGACACGAGCGCCATGTTCATCAGGTAGGTGTCGAGCCCTGCCTCGGCGCTCTTCGTCGCGACCTGGAAGACGGCGATCGGCCCGCCTACCGCGTCGAGCGGCACGCCGCCGGTGAAGAGCTTCACCAGCACCACGCCGATGAGGCGAATGGCCTTCGGCACCTCCTTGAGCGCCATCACCAGCGCGTCCTTCGGGCCGACGAAGACCGTCCTGGTCTCGGCGGGGGCGGGATCGGCGACGAGGGAGAAGAAGCGCGCGGTGCCGAGGATCAGCGTCTTCCGCTCGTTCTTGAGCTCGTCGTACGAGATCTCGGGGGCGCGCGCGATGGTGGCGCTCTTCTGCTCGGCGCCGCTCTGCCAGGTCAGCTTGAAGGGCCGGTCCTCGTGCGAGCGCAGCTTGATGTCGAAGAGGAAGTACGACTTCACGGGGGCGTCGTTCACCGAGACGAAGCGATCGCCACGCTGGAGACCCGCCTTCTCGGCCGGGCTGCCCGGCACCACCCAGGCGACGTAGAGATCCGCCGGCTCGGCGCCCAGCGCGGCGTGCCCCTCCCCCGGCTGCTTCTCGAGTGTGACCGTGAGCGTCTTCGGCAGCGTGTACGCCAACCCGGCCATCAGCTTGTTCTCGAGCCGCACCACCTCGAGGGTGAGCGGACCCGACAGCTTCTCGAGCACGCGAAGGAGCTGCACCTCGTCTCCGACAGGTTCACCGTTGATGGACACGATGCGGTCGAACGTCTCGAGCCCGGCCTGCGCGGCCACGGAGCCCGCGGGCACACCGACGACGGGCGCCGAGGCCTGCGCCGTGATGCCCAGCATGCCCTTGCGCGTCTTCTCGACCGGGTTCGACTCGTCCACCGTCATCACCGGGTTGAGCTGAAAGACGAGCTCCTGGTCGCCGCGCTTCACGGTGATGGGAATGGCGGAGTCCACCCCCGCGATGGCCTCGGAGATCTCCTCGAAGCGCACGATCTCGACGCCGTTCACCCGGGTGATGACGTCTCCCGGCTTGATGCCCGCGATGGCGGCGGGCATGTCGGCGGCCACGTTCCCGACCCGCGGGGTGAGGTACGTCGTCTCGCCCAGCAGCGCGAAGAAGTACGCGAACACCGGGAAGATGAGGTTGAACGCGGGCCCGGCGGACATGATGACGGCGCGCTTCCACCAGGGGGCCGCGTAGAGGCCGCGGTGGCGCTCGGGATCGTCGAGGTCATGCTCCTCGCCCGGGTAGTCGCCGTGCATCTTCACGTAGCCGCCCAGCGGCACCCAGGCGACCTGGTACTCGGTCTCGCCGCGCTTGATGCCGAAGATGCGCGGCCCGAAGCCGACCGAGAACTTCACCACCTTCACCCCGGCCCACTTCGCCGCGAGGAAGTGCCCGAGCTCGTGCACCGTCACGAGGACGCCGAGGAAGACGATGAAGACGATGGCTTGCTGGGCGCCGGACATGGAGTGGCCACGTTAACCAACGCGCCCGGCTCGCGCATCCCGCCCGATTCGAGGCAGGCGCCCGAGCGGGCTCGCCCCCGGCCGCCGATCACGCGGGCGCGCTGCCCGTCACCCGGCTCGCCCACGCCTCGAGCGCCCTCAGGCCGGCGTTCAAGGCGAAGCCCAGCAGGCCCAGCCCGAGCACGTCGAGCGTGAGGCGCACCTCGTCGCCAGCGATCTGCGCGCTCACCACGTCACTGCCGAGGCCCTGTGCCACTCCGACCACCATCTCGGTCACCACGGCCACGATGATCGCCATCGACGCGGCCGAGCGCACGCCCACCACCAACGCAGCCAGCCCTTCCCACGGCTGCGTCCAGCGGAGCCGCTGCCAACGGGTCGCGCCAGCCAACCCGAGCACCTCGGCGCGGGCGCTGGCGGGCGGGCGCGCCGCGGTGGTGACGGCGAGGGCGACGAGCCAGGCGCACGCGAGGGCGACCGTCACCACTCGCGAGAGCTCGGTGTACCCGAACGCCAGGAGCGCCAGGGGGAAGAGGACGACGGGAGGGATGCTGCGCGCGAAGTCGAGCAGCCCGTCCACCACGGGCGCGCGCCGACGCAGCCCTGCCGCGAGCAGGCCGAGCGCCACGCCGCCGAGGCTGCCCACGAGGAAGCCCGCGGCGCTCCGGCCGAGCGTCGCCAGCAGGTGGCCGCCCAGCGAGCGCCACGCGCCGGGGAGCGCGGCCGCGGTCTGCCACGGGCTCGCCACCAGGCTGCGGCCCCCCACCTCGACCGCCGCGAGCCCCCACCAGCACGCACAGACGATGGCCACGACGAGCAGCGAGGGGACGAGGCGGCGGACCGGGCTCACACGGGCTCCAGCGCCCCTGCGCGCAGGCGCAGCACGCGCGCTCCGAGGGCCGCCGCGTCAGAGAGATCGTGCGTCACCACCAGGGTCGCGCGGCCGCCCCGACGCCGGGCGAGGGCCGCGAGGGCGCGCTCGCGCAGCGCATCGCTCAACGCCGAGAAGGGCTCGTCGGCGACGAGCAGCTCGTGCGGGCTCAACAGCGCCCTCGCGATCGACACCATCTGCCGCTCGCCACCTGACAGCGCCCAGGCGGCCCTCGAGGGCGAGACCTCGGGCAGCACCTCGGCGAGCAGCGCGCTCGCGCGGGCCTCGGCGTCTGGCACGCCGGCGAGCTGCAGCGCCATCGCCACGTTCCGGGACACGCTGAACCACGGGAAGATCCCGTCGCTGACCGACTGCGGCACGTACGCCGCGCCCGCGCGTGCCCGCCGCACCTGCCCCGACGACGGCGCCTCGAGCCCCAGCACGAGCCGCGACAAGGTCGTCTTCCCGGCGCCGTTCGCCCCCGTGATGGCCACGACGTCGCCCGCCGACAGGGTGAGCGAGATCTCGCGCAGCAGCGCCGCGCCCGCGCGGGTGAAGGACACGCCCTCGAGCGCCACCACCGCGCTCACTTGCCTGCACCCCAGAGGCCCCTGGCGCTCTCGAAGGCCTGCTGCAGGGCCTCGGCCGTCACCTCCGTCGAACGGAGGTAGCGCGTCGGCGGCGCGCTGGCGAGGAAGGGGCGCTCAGCCTCGCGCACCACCTCACTCAGCGCCGCGGGACCGAGGGCGGCGTCCGACCGCATGAGCTCGATGGCCTCGTCGAGCGCAGCGGTGAGCGCCCTCACTTCGGCCGGGTGGGCGTCGGCGAAGGCCGCGCGCACGGCGAAGGTGCCGAACAGGAATGGACTGCCGAAGACGTGCGGGACCGGCGCCGTCCGCGTGGCCGGCTCGGCGATCCCCCGGGCGAGCGCCACCGTTGCCATCGGGTCGCCCGTGAAGAGCGCCTCGACGCCCCCGCTCGCGAGCGCGTCGAGCTGCTGGCCGGGCGCGAGCGGCACGACCGACACCGCCCCGGCTGGCACCCCCGCGTCCTCGAGGATCGCCGCCAGCCACCGCTCGTACGCCACGGTCGGCAGCACCCCCACCCGTTTCCCCGCGAGCGAGGCGAGGCCGCCACCTCCAGCGCCCTTCTTCACGAGCAGGAATGACAAGGGGTGTGAGTCGTCCTCGACCACGGCCGTCAACGCGCGCACCGCGGGAGGCGCCGCGCGCGCCGAGAGGATGGGGAAGGCGACATAGCCGGCCGCGTCCAGGCGCCCGGCTGACAGCTCGTCCCCGAAGGCCTGCGCGGTGTCGAAGCGCCGGAGCTGCACCTCGACGCCGTGCTTCGCGAAGAGGCCCCGCTGGGCCGCGACGAAGACCGGCTGGCTGATGCGCAAGACCGAGACGCCGACGATCACCGGCGCCGGCCCCGCTGACTTCGGGCAGCCGAGCAGGAACGCTCCCACGAGACAACTGACGGCGAACCTGAGCATGGGGGGGTGTTCATCAGGTCGGCGACGAGGGGACAAGCGGCGTGGCGTCTCTCTCGAGCCCGGTTTCGCAGTCCACCACGGGCTTCCTCTCGCAGGCGGCGAGGCAGCCTCTTTCGCGGCCAGCGATGGCGCGGCGAGCTCGACGGTGAGCCGGAGGCCGCGCGGGCCCGAGGAGCCCTCGCGAAAGACGAGCGTCGTGCGGACCGGGGCGATCACGCCGAGCCTGCGGCGCTCTTCCGCCCTCGGAGTCCCCGGGCCGGGTAGAGTCGGCAGCGCGTGGCGACGAGCTCGACCAGAGGCACAGGGATCGACATCGGCTCGACCACCGTGAAGGTGGTGGTGCAGGCGGGTGGCGTCGTGGTGCACCGCGCCTATGCCCGCCACCAGGGACGGTGCCTGGAGGCCGCGCGGCGGCTGCTGGCCGGGGCCCCGTCCTCTGGAGGGCCGACGGTCGTGACCGGCTCGGCCGGGGTCGCCTTCGCCGAGGAGCTCGGCGCGGCCTTCATCCACGAGGTGCCGGCGGTCGCCGCCGCCGTGCGGCACCTTCACCCCGCGACCCGCACCGTCGTCGAGCTCGGTGGCCAGGACACCAAGCTGCTCACCTTCGTCGAGGGCGACTGCGCCAGCGACATGAACGAGCGCTGCGCAGCCGGCACCGGCGCGATGCTGGACCGCTGCCTCAATCGGCTGGGCCTCGCCGCTGACGAGCTCACGCGCCTCGCGCTCCCGGACGGCCTGCCCGTTCCACTCGTGTCGGCCAAGTGCGGAGTCTTCGCCGAGGCCGACGTCATCGGGCTCGTCAAGGCCGGGCGCCGCCTCGAGGAAGCGCTCGCCGGGCTGCTCGACGCCGTCGTCCGCGGCACACTCAACGCGCTCGCGCGCGGCCGACCGCTGACCCCGGGGGTGCTGCTGCTCGGCGGCCCCCACGCCTTCATCCCGGGGCTCGCGACGCTCTGGCGGCGACGGCTGGCCGAGCGGTGGGCCGAGCGCGGCGTCGCGGCGGGCGAGGTCATCGTGCCCGAGGGGGCCCAGTTCTTCGCGGCGCTCGGAGCGCTGCTGTGTGACTCCGCGCTCCAACAGGTCGCCCATGCGCGGCGAAGCGCGCGGCGGTCGCTCCAGGCGCACGGCGTGAGCGCCAGGCCCGCTGAGCGGGAAGCGACGCGACCTGAGCTGGCCGTGGAGTCCCCGGCGGCGGTCCGCGTGCCGGCTCAGGGGCCCCTCGCCCTCGGGCTGGACGCGGGATCGACGACGGTGAAGGGCGTGTTGCTCGACGCGCGGGGCGCCCTCGCCGCCACGGCCTACCGCAAGGCGACCCAGGATCCGTTCGCCGACGCGCGCGGGGTGCTGCTCGAGCTCGCGGCCCAGCTCCGCGGCGACGGGCGGGTGGCTGCGTTCGGCGTCACCGGCTACGCGGCAGAGCTGCTCGGTCCGGCGCTGGGCGCAGACCGCGTGATCGTCGAGACGCTGGCCCATGCGCGCGCCGCCCGCCACGCCGTGCCAGACGCCGACGTGGTCTGCGACGTCGGCGGCCAGGACATCAAGGTGCTCGTGCTCGCGGCCCATGGCGTCCACAACTTCCGGCTCTCGCACCAGTGCGCCGCCGGGAATGGGGCGCTGCTCGAGGCGGCTGCGAGCGACTTCGGAGTACCACTCGAGGCGTCGGGGGCGCTGGCCTTGTCCGCGACGAGGCGGCCGACCTTCTCGGTGGGGTGCGCCGTCTTCCTCGACACCGAGCGCGTCACCGCTCAACGAGACGGCTTCACCCCCGCCGAGATCCTCGCCGGCCTCGCGCAGACGCTGCCGCGGAACGTCTGGGAGAACGTCGCCGCCGTGACCGATCTGCGCACGCTGGGCTCCGTCTTCGTCCTCAGCGGCGGCGTGCAGCGCAACCCCGCGGTGGTGCGCGCCCAGGTCGAGTACCTGCGCGAGCGGCACCCCGCGGCGCGCGTCGTCATCCACCCGTGCGCGGGTGAAGCAGGCGCCGTGGGCGCGGCCCTCCTCTCGCTCGAGGCCGCGGGGCCCACGCGCTTCATCGGCTTCGACGCCCTCGCGACGACCCGCTGGGAGACGCGCTCGGGCGAGGCGCTGCGGTGCCGCTCCTGCTTGAGCGCCTGCGCCCGGGTCGAGGTCTCGGCCCTCACGCCCGACGGCGAGACCCGCCGCATCCTCACCGGGCAGGGCTGCGAGCGGGGCGAGCTCAGCCCCCCGGCCGGCGATGGTGCGACCCGCGACCTCACCGAGGAGCGCGGCGGCGCCCGCAACCTCGTCCTCCTCGAGGCCACGCGCATGTTCGGCCGTGTTCGCGAGGTGAAGCCGGCCTCCACTCGCGGCGCCGGCCTGCGCGTGGGCATTCCGCGGGTGCTGCCGATGTACCGCGCGGCCCCGCTCTTCACCCACTACTTCGAGGCGCTGGGCGTCCCCCGCGAGCAGCTCGCCACCGGCGCCGCGACGTCCGAGGCGCTGTGGCGCGGGCACGGGGGCCATGGCACCGTCGACGCGTGTTACCCCGCGAAGGTGGCGCAGGCGCACGTCGCCGCGATGCTGGGCGATCGCTCCCGGCCCCTCGACGTCCTCTTCTTCCCTGCGCTCACGCACGCGCTCACCGCCGTCGTGGGCTGCGTGGACACCGCGTCATGCCCCGTGGTCGCCGGCACGCCGCTGGTGACCGCGGCGGCTTTCGGCGCGGACGAGGCGGGGCGCCTGCCCGGTGGCGTTCGCCTGCTCCGCCCCACCCTCGCCCTCTGCAGTCACCCCCAGCTCAGCGCCAGCCTCTTCGAGGCCGCGCGATCGGTGTTGCCGGGGCTCACCCGGCCAGAGCATGACGCCGCCCTCGTCGAGGGCTTCAAAGCGCAGCGCGAGTTCGAAGCAACGATGGAGGCGCTGGGCGCGCGGCTCATCGACGACGCGCTTCAGGCCCGGCGCGCCGCCGTGGTGATGATCGGCCGCCCGTACCACGCGGACCCTGGCCTCCACCACCACCTCGCCAGCGAGCTGCAGGCGCTCGGCCGCAGCACGCTGAGCCTTCGGGCGCTGCCGAAGAAGGGCCTGCAGGCGAGCGCAGCGGTGGACTGCGAGGCCGTGAACGATCTGCGCGAGGCGGCCCCTTCGCTGACCAACTCGGGTGACGGCGAGAAGCTGGCCGCGGCGCGCTTCGTGGCCCGACACCCGTACCTCGTGGCGATCGAGATCTCGCACTTCAAGTGCGGTCAGGACGCCTCGATGTACGGCGCCATCGCCGACCTCGCGCGGACCGGCGGGCGTCCCTTCCTCGCGCTGCACGATCTCGACGAGACCCGCCCCGTGGCCTCGCTGCGGCTGCGGCTGCGGACCTTCCTCGACGCGGTGGAGCGCTGGGAGCGCGCCCAGGCAGGCGGCCCGTCGTGAAGGACACGACCCTGCTCGTCGGCGGGTTGAGCGGGCTGCACGACCCGCTCTGCGCGGCCGCGCTTCAAGGGCTCGGCCGGCGCGCAGTGCCCCTGCACCCCTGCACGAACGAAGGCCTGCGGCGCGCGCGCGCCTTCGGGAACCACGGCCAGTGCAACCCCGCGCACTACACCGTCGGCGCGGTGCTCGAGCACGCGCGCAAGAGCGGCCTGCCAGCCGCCGAGTTCGCGGCGCGCCACGCGTGGTTGACGCCCGGCTCGACCGGCCCTTGCCGGCTGGCCGCGTTCGGCTTCGAGTACCGCCGCGTGCTCGAGGGCGCGGGCCTCGGCGCGCTGGAGATCCACACCGTGAGCCAGCTGGCCTTCGCCGGCCACGTGACGGACTCGGTGCTGCCGCCAGCAGAGGCAGACCAGGTCCTCGGCGCGGTCCTGCTCGGCGACGCGCTCACCGAGCTGGGCCACCAGTTGCGCCCCTGGGTCCTCGAGCCCGCGAGGCTCGACGCGCTCGTGCTCGAGGCGCGAGACGCCCTGGCGCACCTCCTCAGCACTGGACGCGACGAGGCTGCCACCGAGGGCGTGCTGGCCACGCTCGGCGCGCGCGCCAGAGCGCTGCCGTGCGCGCTCGATCGCGTGCTGCCGTCGATCGTGCTCGTCGGCGAGCCGTGGACGACGCTCACCGACGGAGACCCGAGCGACGGCCTCGTCCGCCGCCTCGAGGAGCTGGGCGCGGTGGTGGAGTGCCCGCGCGCGATCGACTGGGTTCGACACCTGCTCTTCGAGCGCCGCGCCGACGCCCTCGTCGACGAAGCGACCGCCTTCTTCGCGGAGGTCGATCGGCGCGTGGTGTCCCGGTGGGAACGGCTCGCGCAGGCGGTGGGCGTCCCCGGTCGGCTGATCCCGCCCGAGGAGCTCGCGGCCCTCTCCCACCCCCACTTCCCGGCCAGCGTGCGCGGCGGCAGCGGTCACCTCGAGCTCGCCCGCGCCGTCAAGGCCACCCTCGAGGACCGGGTCGATCTCGTGCTCTCACTCAAGCCCTTCGGCTGCCTCCCCTCCTCGGCCGTCTCGGACGGCGTGTTGGCGCCCTGGCTCGCGGCCCGGCGCGGCCCCGCGTTCCTCGCCATCGAGACGACCGGCGCGGCCGCGGCCAACCTCGACAGCCGCATCGACATGGCCGTCTTCAACGCCTCCGTTCGCGCCGCGGCCCGGTTCGATGCAGCGTGCGCCGCCGTCAGCTCGCGACCCGACGACGTTCGCGCCCGGCTCGCACGCCTGCCCCTCGGCGCGCTGGGCGATGGCAGTGACGCGCGCCCCGCGACCCTCCTCGCTCGAGCGGGCGTTCGGAGCGGTTGATCAGCCGCAAGTGGTGCGGTCACGGCAGTTGGTACGGTGGCGCCTCCATGTGCCCGTCGCCGGCCCACTCCAGGCGCGCAGCAGCCCTCCTCGCGGCGGCGGTGGCGGCCTGCGCTGGCTCGGGTGAAGGGCTCGACCGTGACGGTCGCCCGCTTCGAATCGACGCAGGCGCGGCCGACGCGGGCGTCGAGGTGGACGGAGGCGACGGGGACGGCGGGGCCGGACCGGACGCGGGTGCCGATGCGGGCGTCGACGCGGGGGTGGTGGACGAGCGCGTTCGCTTCGGGTGGATTCAGAAGAACATCTTCACCCAGACGTGCGCGGCGTATTGCCATCGGGGCGCCGCTGCCCCCAAGTCGCTGCAGCTCGACGCGGTGAACGGCTATCAGCGCATCGTCGGCGTGAAGTCCACCGAGGTGCCGACGCTGGAGCTCGTCAAGCCGGGCGATCCGATGAACAGCTACCTCTACGTCAAGGTGATCCCCGCGGACCCGCGCCGCGTCGGCGAGCGCATGCCGCTCAACGAGCCTCCCTACCTCTCGACCGAGAAGATCGAGGCGATCCGCGGGTGGATCAGCCGGGGAGCCCCTCGTGACTGACGCCCGCCGCGGCATGGCCCTCGCCACCCTGCTCGCCGCGCTGACCGCCAGCGCCGAGCCGCACCTCGCGGTGCGAGAGGGCTTCCTCTGCAGCCAGTGCCACGTGAACCGCTCGGGCGGCGGGAAGCGGAACGCCTTCGGCGCCAACTACTCACAGACCGCGCTGCCGCTCTGGCGCCCCTCGGGGCTTGGCGTCGTGAGCCCGAACCTCGGCGAGTACGTCTCCGTGGGCGCCGACGTGCGGGTCCAGCACGTGACCGTCGAGACGGTGCGGACGAAGTTCGACGGCGAGTGGCTCGAGGCGCAGGGCGGCAACACGCTGCGGGTGCCGCAGGCGAACCTGTACGGCGAGCTCACCATCGTGCGCGATCACCTCTCGCTCTACCTCGACGAGAAGATCGGTCCAGAGGGCGCGTCGGCGCGTGAGGCGGCCGTGCTGCTCTACGGCCTGCCGTATGCCGGCTACGCGAAGGCGGGGCGTATTCTGCTGCCGTTCGGGCTGCGGCTGGCAGACGACGAGGCCTTCATCCGCCAGGCGACGGGCTTCAACTTCGGCAACCAGGACCTCGGCGTCGAGGTGGGCGCCGAGCCGGGCCCCACGTTCCTCACCGCGTCGCTCAGCAACGGCACCCTCGGCGGCACCGACGACAACGAGCGCAAGCAGCTCTGCGTCACCGGCGGCGTTCGCTCGCGCTGGGGCCGGCTCGGCGGCTCGTACTCGTGGAACGACAGCACCACGGCCGCCGGCCTGGTGGTGCGTCAGGTCGCGGGCGGCTTCGGCACGCTCAACTTCGGCCGGCTGACGCTGCTGTCCGAGGGCGACGTCGTCATCGACACCGAACGCCCAAAGGGCGCGCCGCGGACGCAGGTGCTGCAGCTCGCGGTGCACGGCGAGGCCGATCTGCTCATCACGAAGGGCGTCGCGGTGCGGGCCGCGTTCGGGTACCACGACCCCGATCTCGCGGTGAAGAACGACCACCGCACGCGGCTCGCGATGACGCTCGAGGTCTTCCCGTTGCCGTTCCTGCGGGTGACGGCCACCTACATCCTCCGCAACGACATTCCGCAGCGCGTGCAGGGCCGGCAGGACGTCTTCCTCGTACAGCTCCACGGGTTCCTCTGATGCGTGCGCTCGGCCTCGCCAGCCTGCTGTCCCTCTCCGCGAGCGCCCAGGAGCCCGCCGACCTCGCCCGGGGGCGAACGGTGTACCGCGACGCCTGCGAGACCTGTCACGGGCGCGACGGCGATGGCCGGGGTCCCTCGGCGCGCGAGCTCGACCCGAAGCCGCGCAACTTCGTCTCGGGCTCGTTCAAGTTCCGCAGCACCGAGTCGGGTGAGCGCCCGCTGCTCGATGACGTCGTGCGCACCGTGTCGACGGGCATCCGGGGCACGTGGATGCCGTCGTTCGAGAAGCTGATGTCGCCAGCCGACCTGCGCGCGGTCTCGGGGTACGTGCTCGCGTTCGGGCCGAAGGGCGAGGTGCCCGAGCGGCTGGTGCCGGCGTCGGCCGAGCTCACGGTGCTGCCCGACAGCCCGGCGATGCGCGAGCGGGGCCGCGCGCTGTACGAGTCGCTCAAGTGCGGCCAGTGCCATGGGCCCGAAGGCCGTGGTGACGGGCCGGCTGCGTCGACGGCGAAGAACGACCTCGGCGAGGTGACGCCGCCGCTCGACTTCACCATCGGCCTCTACAAGGGCGGCTCGACGCCCGCCGACGTGTACCGCACCTTCGTCACCGGCCTCGACGGCACGCCCATGCCTTCGTACGGCGACAGCCTGCCGAAGGAGGAGGACCGCTGGGCGCTCGTGCACTACGTGCGCTCGCTCTCGCGCAGCCCCGGCTTCTTCCGCTGGCTCTTCGGCCCGCGCACGCCGTGGGAGTGACGCCCCGCCTCAGCCTGGCGACGCGCCCAGCACGGCCGCCTTCCGCGCGACCCGTGAGCTGCAGCGCTCCCTTCCGTGGAGGACGGGCGCACTCCCAGCCGCGCTTCGTCGCCCCGTCGAGGACGAGCTGCGGGCGCTGGCGCCGGCCATCGAGCGGGAAGACGAGCACCGGGCGGGTCCCGGACGCGGGTGTGGCGAGGGCGGCGCACACCTCGGACCGCTGCGCGACGATGGGAGCCCCGTTCGCCGACAACACGCCCGACAGCTGCTTCGCGTCGGGCGACCGGGGGATGCGGGGCGCGATGGCGAGGCCGAGGCGAGAGGGGAAGGCGGCGTGGCGACCCGGCGGACGCCTTGCGACCGGTCAGCCGAGCGCCGCCGACTCGAGACGGGAAGGCGCCATCGCGACCCGGCGGACGGCGCCTTGCGACCGGTCAGCCGAGCGCGCTCGTGGCGCCGTTCGTGCGCGCCTCGCTCACGGCAGGGGCTTCACGTCGAAGCTCAGGTCCTTCTGCGCTGGCCCGCTCGCGGTGACCTCGACGTCCTGCGACAGCGTGCCTGCGGCCTCGTGCCACGCCTTGAGCACGTACTTGCCGGGCGGCACGTCGGTGATGGTGAAGCTGCCGTCGGCGCCCGTCGTCGCGTGGTAGCGGTGGTCGAAGACGTGCACGAAGGCCCGCATCCACACGTGGCCCGCGTCGCACTGCACCTTCAGCACGCCGGGCTTCTTCACCTTCTTCTTCACCTCCTGTCCCTGCTCCGGGAGGGCGATGTTGAAGAGGGTGCTCTTGTCGCCGAGGTACACCGGGTGCGTGTTGTGCAGCAGCGGATCCCGGTTCTCGACCTTCAGCTCGTCTCCCACCGTCACGGCCTGCACGTGCGGGTCGAAGCGGCAGTCGACGTTCACCAGTGAGCGCGGCGTGCTGGGCGGAGGCGCCGGGGCCTTCACACCTTCGAGCCACACCACCACGTCCTTCAGACGGCCGTTCGCGTCGGTGACGTAGAACGGCGGCACGAGCGGCGACTTCTTCAGGCAGAACGACTTGTCCTTCTCGCCGAGGTCAGGCGGCAGCTTCGCCTCGGGCGTCTTCGGCGGAGCGCCCTTCAGCGCGACGGTGCCGCGAACGGACGAGAGATCTTCGGCGCGCGCCAGCGAGGCGACGGCGACGAGGGCAAAGACGAGGCGGGTGACGGTCATCGGTGCGCTCCTTCGGGGTGAACGGCGACCGGAGCCGCGCGGCCCAGGTCGAGGGTGAGCCAGACCAGCGCGTCGATCTGACGGCTGACCTCTCCTCCGAGCACGGCGGGGTACGGCGTGCTCCAGCTCGTCGGATCGTCTTCGTCCGAGAGGAAGAAGTAGGCGGGCATGCGGGTGCCGGGCTGCAGCGCCTGCGGATCCCGCAGCCAGTCGCGCATCCACCCCGGCTTGAGGCGGCTGGCGGCGAAGGTGAGATCCGGCGCGCGCTCGGCGGGCTTCACGTCACCGCCTGCGCCCACCGCGTGGCACCGCGCGCACTGCAGCTTCTCGAGCAGCGCCCTCGCGGCTGGCTGGTCGGCCTCGGGCACCGGCGGGACCGACGTGTCATCGAAGGGGAACGGCTGCGCGTCCCTGGCGGCGAAGAAGCGGGCCAGCACCTCGGGCTCGTGCGCGCCGAACGAGAACGTCGGCATGCGCACGGTGAGCCACGGCCGCACCGGGCGCGGGCGCTTCAGGAAGTCGAACAGCCAGCGCGGCTGAAACTTGCGGCCTGCGAAGGTGAGCGGGGGTGGCGCGAGCGCGACGTCATCGTACCGACGACGAATCTGCCCTCCGCGCGGCGTCACCTGCACCTCGTCGCCCGTCTTCACCTCGTCGCGGCCCACCTCGTGACAGCCTCGGCAGTTGTAGCGCGTGAGAACCCGCTCGCCCGCGGCGATGGCGAGCGCCGCCTCGTCCACCACGCGGGGCACCGACGGCTGCGCGCGGTTCGACAACAGGAAGACGGCCAGCGCCTGCGCGTCGTCGTCCGAGAGCTGGAAGCGGGGCATCACGAGGTCGAGGCCGGGCCTCCGCAGCGCCGCCGGGTGCTGGAGCCGCGCCAGCGTCCAACACTCGCGCTCGGTGTACTCGCACGCGGGCCGCGGCTCGGCGAACTCGAGCCGCTCGGGCGGCAGGTCGCCGAAGTCGTCGAGGTCGGGGCCCGGGCGACCGGCAGGCGCGATGCCAGGAATGCGGTGGCACGC
Organism: Myxococcaceae bacterium; assembly: GCA_016793095.1. Lineage (GTDB taxonomy): Bacteria > Myxococcota > Myxococcia > Myxococcales > Myxococcaceae > Xiheimicrobium. Next base: position 28,153 of record JAEUJQ010000006.1, read on the forward strand.
CTGGCAGCCGTAGCGCAGCACCGCCTTGCGGCCTTCGGCGACGAGCGCGGCGTCGGGCGTCGACCACGTCGTGGACACGGGCTGCGCCGACGGCCGCACCTGCACCGCGAGGAAGGCGGCCAGCTGCGAGACCTCGGTGGCCGACAGCCGCAGATCGGGCATGCGCGTCTCGGGGAAGAGCGCCGACGGCTTCTCGAGCCACCGCTCGAGCCAGGCCCTGCTCGCCCGCTCGCCGATGAAGTCGAGCGCAGGCCCGAAGCGCGCCTCGGGCTCCACCGGCTCCGCGTCGCCCAGCACGTGACAGCCCCGGCAGCCGACCGAGTCGAAGAGCGCCGCGCCAGCCTTCACGTCCGCCTCGCTCACGCTGGCCGCAGACGGCAGCGGCGCGTCGTCATTCACGGAGCCGAGGAACGCGGCGATGGCGACGGGCTCCCGATCTCGCGCGCCGCCGGGCTCGGGCCAGAACGACGGCATTCGCGTGTCGTGGCGCAGCGACGGAGGGTCCTTCAGCCACGCCACCACGAAGGCCTCCGACGTCTTCTGCTTGAGACGGTCGAGCGGCGGCGCCAGCGCGACCGGCGAGGTGACGAAGCGGCTCGAGTGACACGCGTGGCAGCGGCGGTCTTCGAAGAGCGCCCGGCCGCGGTTGAAGCGGGGCGCCTGCGGCACCTCGTGCTCCTGCGCGTGGCACGCGACACAGCTCGTCTCCACGAAGGGCCTCGAGAGCAGCGGCCGCTCCCAGTAGGGGTCGTCACGTCCGTGCGCGAACGCGGCGCCGGCCACGCCCTTCGTCTGCAGCCCCTGCCCTCCATGACACGGCGTGCACCCGACGCGCTCGACCGGGTGCTTGCCGAGCAGCACCTCGCGGCGCGGGTGCGTGCGCAGCTCGCGCGGCACGTCGTCGCCCTCGAGACCCGCGCGGTCGACGCCGAGGTGGCACGTCTGGCAGCGGTCGGCCACGTCGAGCGCGGGGATGGTGACCTGCCGAAGGCCCTCGTCCACCGGCGGCTGGCCGCGGCTCGCGAGCAGCGCGTTGAAGCGCGCCTGCGTCGCCTTCCACGGCCGCCGCGTCCACCCCTCGTCCCACATCGTCCACACGGTCGCGAGGAACAGCGCCGCCGACAGGGCGACGAAGGCTCCGCGGAAGCTCATGGCCTCGACCGCGCGGCCGGCGCGCTTCAGACGTTGAACCACGGCGTCGTCCAGACGTACTTGACCGAGAGCCCGAGCCTCAGCGCCATCTTGAGGGGGACGCTCAGCATCGTGAGCAGCAGGAAGGCGACGACGGCGAAGCGCGAGGTGCCCAGGCGCGCGACGAGCGGCCTGTGTCGCAGGCGCCACCACGCGACGAGGCCCAGCCCGTACCACCCGAGCACCGTGAGGGCGCCGAACGCCGACGCGCCTGAGGAAGACGAGATGCCGAACACGTCAGCCCAGTTGCGGGTCGCCATCGGCACGGCGCGCGCGCGGTCCCACGCCTCCCACGGCCAGAACCAGTTCCACCCCGGCCCCCGGCAGAAGGTGCCCACGAGGATGAGGCCGAGCCAGAGGCCGACGAAGCCGAACAGGAAGACGGCCACCGCGAAGCGCCGCTGCCGCCACGCGTGAAAGCCGCTGCCCGCCGGGTTCACGTCGACGTAGGGGATGACGCTGAGCCCGAAGATGATGAGCACCGGCAACAGCACGCCGGCGATCCACGGGTCGAAGTAGACGAGCAGCTCCTGCAGGCCGAGGAAGTACCAGGGCGCCTTGCTGGGGTTGGGCGTGCGCGCGGCGTCGGCGAGCTGCTCGAGCGGCGCGTCGATGACGATGGACCAGACGAGCAGCACCACCGTCACCACCAGCGCGGCGATGAGCTCGATGCGCAGCAGGTACGGCCAGGTGTGCACCCTCGGGTCCGGCGTGCCCTCGGGCACCGCGCCGTCCATCGCCGAGCGCACGGCCGCCTCGCCTCCCTGGGCCAGGAGCGCGTCGTTGCGCCGCGCGGTGCGCCACCAGAACCCCAGCAGCCCCGCGAACAGCGGCACCATCAGCGCGATGGGAATGTTGTCGGGCTGCGAGAGGATGCGCCAGAGCGGCTCCATCACGCCCCTCCCTTCGGCGCCGCGGGCCCGCTGATGCCCCCGTCACGGCGCACGCGCCAGAAGTGAAGGATGCACCCGAGCCCCAGCGCCAGCGGCAGCGCCACGCAGTGGAGGATGTAGAAGCGCAGGAGCGCGTTGCCGCCAACGGTGGGCCCGCCCAGCAGCAGCGCGCGCGCGTCGTTCGCCGCCGTGACCCCCGGCGCTGCGAACGGGCCTTCGTGCCCCACCACCGGCGCGGCGGCCGCCATGTTCGTGCCCACCGTGACGGCCCACATCGACAGCTGGTCCCACGGCAGGAGGTAGCCGGTGAAGGACAGGAGCATCGTCAGGGTGAGGAGCCCGACGCCCACCACCCAGTTGAACTGCCGCGGCGCCTTGTACGAGCCGGTGAGGAACACCCGCAAGAGGTGCACCCACACGACGATCACCATCGCGTGCGCGGCCCACCGGTGCATGTTGCGGTTCACCATGCCGAAGGGCACGTCGAAGTCGAGGCGCTTCATGTCGAGCCACGCGTGCTCGGGTGTGGGCCGGTAGACGAACATGAGGGCGACGCCCGTCACGACGGTGATGAGGAACAGGTAGAACGCGATGCCGCCGGCGCCCCAGGTGAAGCTGAAGCGCACCGCGTGGCGGGGCACCTTGCTCGGGTGCAGGTGCAGCCAGACGGTGTGCGCGACGGCCAGCACGCGGTTCTTCGGCGTGTCGACGTTCTCCACCCGGAGCGCCGACTTCACCACCTCGCGCACGAGGCCAGGCGCCTCACCGGGCTGGCCGGTCGCCTCAGCGTCACTCACGGCCGCCCCTCCTTCGGGTAGCGCACGAAGGCGTCGTCGCGGGCCCACTCGCCACGCTCGCTGCGCAGCACCACCGCGGTGTCGGCCACCAGGTTGCCGTCGGCGTCGAGCGCGAGGGCGAGGCGCTCGAGCGGGCGCGGCGCGGGGCCCTCGAAGTTCACCCCGTCACGGTGGAAGCCGCTGCCATGACAGGGGCACTTGAACTTGTCCTGCGCTGCGCTCCAGGCGGGCACGCAGCCCAGGTGCGTACACACGGACCGCAGCGCATAGAAGCCCAGGGCCTCGCGCACGACGATGAGGCGGTGGCTCTTCTTGAAGCGCTCGCTCACCTCGCCGACCGCGAAGTCTTCGGGCCGGCCCAGCACCACCTTCGTCGGCGGCTCGGAGCGCACGCGGGGGAAGAGCAGCCGCACGAAGGCGCCGAAGCCGGCGAAGAGGCTCGCCGACAGCAGGGCCCAGCCAGAGCGGGTCTGCACGTCGCGCCTCGTCCAGAGCGTCGGTGGCCGCGGGTCAGTCATGGAGTCCTCTCACACGCGCCGCCCTCACAGCCCCGAGGCGAGGCAGGCTGACATCGCCGCCGGGGCGACGCAGACGTTCGCGGTGCAGGCCTGGCACGCGCCGCAGGGGCTCGTCATGGCGTCACAGGCCCCGCCCACGCACTCGCCCGCCGTGGTGTCGCAAGCGGGCTGCGAGCCCTTGCAGTCAGTCACCGTGCTGCACGCGAGCACCGGGCCCCCGGTGAGCTTGTCGGCGGCGCCGCTCCGGCGCGGCGCCAGGCGCAGGTACGTGTAGAGGGCCTCGAGATCCGCGGTCGTGAGGTGCCGCAGCGCCCAGGTCGGCATCGGCCAGGCGATGGGTTCGGCGGCCCGCCCGGCCCGGTGGCCGGTGGCGAAGGTGGTGACGAACTCGGTGAAGGGTGCGGCGTAGCCGTTGGCCACGCCCGTCAGGTTCCGGCTCATCGAGCGCTTGAGGTTGGGGGTCGACACGCCCCCGTCGGCGGTGAAGACCATGCCTCCGGTGAGGTACGCGGCCGTGTTGATCCGGTGAGTGCCAGCGGCGCGCGGCGGGTTGGTGTGGCACTCGTTGCACCGGCCCACGGCATTGACGAGGTAGCTGCCGCGACCGAAGGCGCTCTGGCTGGCCGGGGGGAGCGTCGAGAGGTCGGGCTGGGGGAGCGGCTGAATCGTGAACCCGCGCAACACCCCGTCGGGATCCCGGGTCGAGTCGGGCAGCAGCGGGCGGGCGACGTCGCCGTCGGTGAAGCTCGTGGGCAGGGTGACGCGCGGCACATCGCCCTTGTTGTCTCCCCGCACGTCGCTCGACTCGGGGGGAATGGCCTTGAGGTAGGCGAACACGGCCTTGAGGTCGTCCGTCGTCATCCACCGGTACTCGAACCACGGCATCACCAGCAGCGAGGAGCTCGGGTTCTTCTTGTCAGTGCCGGTCTGCATGATGAGCAGGAACTGATCCTCGCTGAGGGTGAGGCCGGTGTTCGGGTCGGGGGTGAGGTTCCGTGCGTAGACCTCGACGCCCTGGGCGGGGGGCAGGGCGAAGCGCTGGCCGCCGGCGAGGAAACGACGGCCGCCGTCGGCGCCGGTGCTGTCGTGGCACGAGCCGCAGTCGGCGACGGCGTTGACGAGGTAGCTGCCCTGGCCGACGAGCTCGACCTGCGCGGGAGTGAGGCCCGCGAGCGTCACCGGCACCGGAGAGACATCGAAGCCGCGCTTGGCGCGCTCCGAGAGCACGACATAGGCGCCGGGCGCGCCGGGTGGGCCCTGGGGGCCGGCATCTCCCGCGGGCCCGACCGGGCCGCGGCTCCCCGACACGCCGGGGGGACCGGCCGGGCCGATGGGGCCCTCAGGGCCTTCGACCGTGCAGCCGATGGAACACGACAGCGCCACCACCAGCCCGAGGCTCCTCATGACGTCCTCACCTTGCGTAGCCGACGCCACGCCCACAGCAGCGCCACCGCCAGCATCGGGAGCGCGCCGCCGTCGCTTCCACAGCGACACGGCGGCGCCGGCGTGGGCAGGTGTCGCACGCACCGCGCGAGCGCCCGCCCCTGCACGCTCACGGCGTCGACCGCGCCGTAGTTGAAGCCCACCGACCACGCGAGGCCGGGGGTGTTCGCGCTGTACGACGAGGACCAGTAGAGCTCGGCGCGCGCGCGCTCGAAGGCCGGATCGAGCTTCGTCGGCTGCACGGCGTCGTAGTCGAGCAGCGACATCAGCTCGTGGGCGTTGGGCAGGTGCCAGTCGGTGTGCCCGGCGAGCGAGAGCCGCGCGCAGGCATCGAGGGAGTCGCGCCAGCTGCGCTTCACGCCGTCGTCGGCCCGCTGCCACTCGAGGCCGTGCGCTTCGTCCTTCACCGTCTCGTCCGTGGTGGTGAACGCTCCAGCCAGCCGCACCCGCCCGGACGGCGGCTGCACCTTCAGCGCCCCGCGCACGCAGCGCGCTGGCCCGCCGTTGGTGGACATCATCGGCATCACCTCGCCGACGCCGAAGCGCACCGACCAGTGCATGGTGTTCGCGTTCGCGACGGGCGTCGCGGTCCAGTAGTTGGCGCGCGAGGTGTCGGGGAACGCCTGGTCGATGGCCGGGTTCGCGCGGCCGAAGTTGATGAGCGTCGCCAGCTCGACGACCGACGGCAGCCGCCACGTGCCCGCCGGGGCGTTCTCGGTGGCGAGCCCCTCGCAGTGCGCCTGGGCCTCCGCTTGCGGGCGCTCGACGCCGTCGTCGCGGGCCTGCCAGGTGAGGCCGCTGGCCTCGTCGAAGACCTCGTCATTCGCCCGTGGCAGCAGCGGGTGCGTGTTCGGCTGAAAGTCGCCGTCCTGCGCGCGCCACCCGTTCACCGGGCACGCGAGATCACGTGTGGCGTCGTCCGCGCACGCAACTGCGCCCGTGCGGAAGAGCCTGGGGTGCGGGCCTCCACGGACCTCGAAGGGCGTGAGGTCGGGAGGCGTCGTCGGAGAGGTCCCGGCGTCCCTCACCGGCGGGGTGCCCGCGTCCGTCGGGGCGCCCGCGTCCACCACCACCGTGCCCCCGTCTTCCAGCGGTCGCTCGACGGGCAGGCCAGCGGGGTTGAAGACCTCGGCCCACGGCAGACACGTGGCCGCGTTACAGCCTCCGCCGACGATCACCTCGCCGGACTCGAGGGCGATGGCGATGTGGTACGCGCGCGGCACCTCCATGCGGGGCATCTCGGCGAGGCGGCGCGCGAACGGCAGGTAGACCTCGGCGGTGCCGCGGGCGGAGTCGATGCGGTCGGTCCCGCCGGCGAGCAGCAGCAGGCCGTTCTCCATCAGCGTCGCGGTGTGGTGGTGGCGCGTCGAGCGCATCACCGGACCGTCGACGAAGACGCCCTGCGCCGGGTGCCACAGCTCGGTGGTGTCGGTGGTGTTGGGCCCGCACTTCGCCGTCTGGCAACCGCCGGCGATGAAGACGGTGCCGTCGCGCAACAGCGTCGCCGAGTGCCCAGCGCGCGGGGTGCGCATCATGCCGGCCGGGCGCCACTGGTTCTGCTGCGGATCGTAGCGGAGCGCGTCGGCGAGCACGGTGGCGCACCGCGGGTCCGCGCAGCCGCCGACGAGGAGAATGGAGCCGTCGGCGAGCGTCGTCGTGGTAGCGAAGCCGCGTGGGGCGGGGAGCGGCGCGGCCGTGGTCCACCGGTTCGCCGCGGTCTCGTAGCGCGCCACCTCGGTGAGGCACGCGGACTCGCTGCACCCACCCGGGAGGAGCGCGTCGCCGTTGGGCAGCAGCGCTCCCGAGAGGCGGGCGCGGCTGCTCGACAGCGCGCCGGTCGAGACCCACCGGTTCATCGCCTTCGAGTAGCGCTCGGTGGCCGCGGTGGTGGAGCTGCAGGTCGAGCCCGTACAGCCGCCGGCGACCAGCAGCTCGTTGTTCGCGAGCACGACGGCCGCGAAGGAGTAGCGCGCCGTCAGCAACGTCGGCCCCGAGGTCCACGTCTGGGAAGCGGCGGTCCACACCGAGGTGTTTGGCACCACCTGCGTGCACGCCTCACCGACGAGGCCGACCGGGCACGCCGCGAGCGCGCAGCCGCCGACCCCCATCACCGCGCCGTCGTCGAGCCGCCAGCCGGCGTGCGCGAGGTGCGAGACCGTCATGGTGCCGGTGGTCGTCCAGTCGGGGTCGACGAGCACCGGCGCCGTCAGCCCACGCAGGTCGAGCTCTTCGATGAGGCGGTTGCCGTCCACGCGAATGGTGCCGCTGCGGCGCGTGCCGTCGGCCGCGCGCGCCACCGGCGCGGACACTCTGAGGCGCGCCGCGCCGTCGGGACCGAGCAGCTCGAGCGTCTCGCCGGCCTGACGCAGCTCGCGGGCGCCGGGGCCGAGCTCGACGGTGAAGACGCGGCGCAGGCTCGAGGGCGGCGTTCGAAAGTAGACATACTCGTCCACGTGGGTGGGCGTCAGCTTGTAGAGCAGGTCGCCGCCGGCGACGGCGTCGCGGTAGACGACCAGGCCGCCCAGCAGCTCGGCGGCGCGTCGGGGGGCGCCCTCCTCGGTGGTGCGCACCGAGAAGCCCTCATGGCCGGCGAGCCAGACGCTGAAGGCCCCTGTCGAGAACGCCGGCAGCCGCCCCATCACCACCTGGCCGGCCGGATCCTGCTTGAGCACGAACCTGGACTTGAGCGTCTCGTAGCGCGGCGTGAGCGAGCCGTCGGCGGCGCGCTCGAACTCGAGATCGGCCACCATGCCGAACCACTTCTTCGCGGGAGGGAAGTGGCGTTCGATCTCGCGAAGCAGCTCGGCGTCGGGCTGCCCGGGCTGACCCGCGGTCACCGCACCCGACAGCAGCATCACCACGAGGGCCAGCGTTCTCATCGGCACTCCCCACCCACGCAGGACTGGTTCGCGGCGCAGGAGGCGCTGCAGCCGCCGCAGTCCGTCGTCGTCGTCAGCGGGCGCTCGCAGCCGTTCGCAGAGTTGCCGTCGCAGTCACCCCACCCCGCCTCGCACGGCCCGCTCCAGCTGCACGAGAGGATGATGCAGCTCGGCTGCCGGTGCGGGGGCGCGCTGCACACGTTCCCGCAGGAGCCGCAGTGGATCGCCGAGAACGAGTGGTTCACCTCACAGCCGTTGCTCGCGAGGTTGCCGTCGCAGTTGCCGAAGTACTGCTCGCAGCCGCGGTTCGAGCACGTCGAGTTCATGCACCGCACGCCGGTGACGTTCGGCAGGTAGCAGCTTCGCCCGCAGCCCCCGCAGTTCGAGGCGCTGCGGGTCAGATCGGTGCACACGCCATCGCAGCACGCGTCGGCGCCCGAGCAGGCGTTCCGGCAGGCGCCGCAATGGCCGCTCTCGCTGAGCACGTCGACGCAGCGGTGGTCGCAGCAGTCCATCACCTGGCCCGGGCCGCCGGCGGGGCACTCGCTGGCCGACGTGCAGCCCTGCATGCAGCGGAAGCTGCCCTGCGACTCGACGCAGAAGCTGCCCGACGGGCAGTCGGTGCCGCCCGGCAAGCAGGAGACGCACTGGCCGCTGGGGCCGTGGCAGCGGGGCTTGAACGGGTCGGTGCAGGTGCCGTCGCCCTGACAGCCGACGCGCGTTCCAGTGGGCAGGCACTGGCCCGCTCCCACGTCGCACCGCTCGCCCGGTGGGCACTCGGGCCTCGTCTCGCTGCAGCCCGGTCGGCAGCGCTTCAGGGCCGGCGCGCAGATGGCCCCCACGGCGCAGTCAGCGTCGTCTCGGCACTCGATGCAGCGGAGCGTCTGCTTGTCGCAGTACGGCTCGGCGCCGTAGCAGGGCGGCTTGCACGGTGGATCGGCGTCGTACTCGTAGCACCGGAAGTCGGGGAAGCAGGCGAACCCATCGGGGCACCGGCCGTCAGTCGCGCAGTCGGCGCCGCGCTCGTTGGGGAGCACCGCGCACCCCGCCGCGAAGAGCAGCCACGCCCCCACCGCGCCGCTGCGAGCCGACGAGGAGTGAGGATGACGCCGCATGTCGGTGCACCCTGCCACACCGCGTCCAGCGGGGATTTGCTCAAAGTCAAGCCGCCGAAGCGTCAGCGCCGTCCGCCTCGAAGGCCCGCCTCCGGCTCCCCTTGTCGCTCGCGCCGCTTCGAGCGAGGGCGCCCCGGGGAGCAGCGAGCCCCCGGGGCGCGCCCGGCCACTCACGTCACGGGTATTCGTAGGTGACGATGAGGTGCGGCTTGCACGAGGTGCTCGGCGCGGCAGCACCCTGTCGTGGGCAGTTCATCTGGGTCGTATTGCCCGAGTAATACGTGTACATGTCTGAGGCGCCGTTGACAGACACCTGGTTGGGGAAGCGGAGCCGGAACTGGGTGCGATTGCCGCGGGTCTGCCGATTCACCCAGTCGTTGGACACGGGGTAGATCGCTGCGTTGCTGACCTTCCACCCCTGAGACTCGATGGCCGGCCCGAAGTCGACGCTGTCGCCCAGGTTCATGAAGCGCGGCACGTCGTAGTCGGCGGCCTCGAGCGATGCTCCGTAGTCCACATGCTCGAGCTGAAGGGCGCCGCCGAGGTTCGCGCGGGGCGTCCCCTGCCAGCCGGACAGATAGGCGAAGAGGTTGACCTGACTGATCCGCTGCGTCGTCGCGGGCAGCCCCGAGAGATCGAACGAGAGGAACGACCGGAACCCGACGTTGCCGCCGCTATCCCCCGCGAGCAGGAAGCCGCTGCCTGTCGACACCAGGTTGCCGTTGGTGATGTAGCCGTCGAGAGGGGCGGTGGCGTCGACGACGAGCACCCCTTCACGGACAACCATGAAGCCTCGAGACAGCTGCGCCGGCAGTGCGTTGCCCGCGAGGTCCTTCGCGCCGCTCATCAAGCGCCACGACACGGCCTGGCCGTACGGCAGGGTGCCAGTGGGGTTGAAGGTCATCGTCAGGCCGTCGGCCGACCACGTGAAGGTGCCGACGTTGAACGCGGGAGGGGCCGTCACTCCGAAGGCCACCTGCACCGACGCCTTGTCCATGGGCTCGGAGAAGGTCACGGTGATGTTGGTGCTCCGCGAGACACCCGTCGCGCCGTTCGCCGGCGTGAAGGACACCACCGAGGGCGCGGCAGTGTCAGGGGCGGCCGCCGTCGTGAAGGAGAAGGAGAAGGGAGCAGCGAGCGCGTTGCCTGCAGCGTCCTTCGCGGCTACGCCGACCGTCACGGTGTACTGGGTCGAGGCGGCGAGCGGCGCGGTGGGCTGGAAGGTGCGAAGGCTGTCGCTGGCGTCCCACAGCGCGGTGCCCGCGACGGCCGGGCTGATCGAGAAGGCCGCATCGACGGCGCTCTTCTGCATCGCCTCGGAGAAGGTGATGGACAACCCGGCGTTCGTCGGCACGGCGGTGGCGTTCGCGGCGGGGGCTGTCATGGTCACCGTCGGTGCCACCGCGTCGGGGGCGGCGGCGGTCGTGAAGGTGAGGCTCGTCTTCATCGCGTTCCCGGCGACGTCCGACGCCGCGACGCTCAGCAGCCAGGCCGTGGATGGCTCGAACGGCGCGCTCGGAGTCAGCGTGGCCACCGTGTTCCCCATCGACCACGCCACCGTCACGTCCGCAGGCGGCTCGAAGCTCACCGCCAGTGACGAGGTGTCCATCGCTTCGGAGAAGGTGAGCGTCACGGCGGTGCCCACCGGGACCTGCAGCGCGCCCGAGGCCGGCGCCGACGACTGGAGCACGGGGGCCATCGAGTCCACCTGGGCGGCCGTGGTGAAGCGGAACGTCCCCGGGCCGACCAGGGCCCGGCCCTCGGCGTCGGCTGCCGTCACCGTCACCACGTAGCTGACCCCTGGCTGGAGCCCGGGCGCGGGGAAGCGCACCTCGGCGCCCTCGGCTTCGAGGGTCGGCTCACCCAGCGCCACCGCCGGCGCGATGGAGACCGCAAGGCTCGAGCGGGACACCGCGCGCGAGAACTGGAGCGAGAGACCTGCGCCTGCGCTCGCCCCGGTGGACCCGTCGGAAGGGACCGTACCGATGAGCGAAGGGCCTTCTCCCACGGCACCTCCAGCGGCGCCGCCGCCCGCGGCACCCCCACCGCTCCCGGCATCGGGCATCACCACTCCGCCCCCGCAGCCCATGAGCGCCAGACAAACGAATACAAACCATACACGACCAATTGCGAGCTTCATATGGAACAACCTCCTGTGTGAGTGACGAGGGCATCATCTCCACACCAGAGCGCTCGCTCCATGGTCAATTCGACACATCACCGCCTGCTTTCATGGTCAATTCGTCGCGACTTCGTGTTGCGAGGCGTTGTCTGCACCAGCATGCGAAGAATTGACCACGACTCCGGTGGCGCGCGGCGAGGCGCGATCATGGTCATTCCCTCGCCGTTCGCCCCCGAGGGGACGCACGAGTCGGCCGGGGCGCGGGTCGACGCGAGAAATTGACCACGCGGCGGGTCAGCGACAGGAAGGCAGGGAGTGCGTCTTCGGGCGTGGGTGTGGCGAGAAAATGACCATGGGCCGACCGGAACGGGCTCAGCGCTGCGTTGCGAGCAGCCGTTGCAGCATCGGCAGGTGCGTTCGACGCTCGAGGCCCAGCTTCCTCAGCCCCGTGGCGAGCACGTTCGCCACGGTCGATTCGTGGAGCTCGAGCTCCAGGGCCATCACCTTGTTGGGTTGCCCCGCTGCGGCGCGCGTGACGATGTCGGCCTCGAGCGGCGTCAGCGCGCGGAGCGTGTCGCCCTCGGGGTTCTCGACCGCCAGGTACCGCATGCGGCCGTTGTCCCGCTGGTACCTGACGATGGACCACTCCCCCTTGAGCAAGCGGCTCCAGGCGTCCAGCGACTCGTCGTTGCCCTGATGGGCTGCGTCACGGTGGTGCTCGAGCGCGCGAGCGGTCTCGACCAGCTCCTCGCGCTTCTCGACGGCGGCCCCCGAGAAGTCGCCTTTGCCCGAGAGCTCGAAGTCGGCCGAGGCCCCTCGCGCGAGGACGTCGCGAATCACCAGGGCGTTCTCGAGGTGTCGGGCGACCGACCCCCATGCGTGGCGGCGTGCGCGCCAATCGACGGCGCGGATTTCAGGGGTCGTCGCGCGCGGCAGGGCGATGCCGATGGTCAGGCTCTCACCCAGAGGCCGGGTCGCGTAGACGCCGAACATGTCACGCACTCCGTGCCGCTCCCACATGCGCAGCAGGGCTTCAGGCGCCTGCCCCGTCACTGGGTCCGCGTGGAAGAGCGTGGTGGGCTCGGCGTGCGACGGCGCCATGTACGCGCGGAAGATGGCCTGCATGTCCATCGACATGTGGCCGTCGTCGGGCACCGCCATGTACCGGGGGTCGCCGATGACTTCCGACGTGAGGTTGGGCGCGCCGTCCTGCAGCTGGTACCGGAAGCTCAACACGCCGTCGCACTCGCTGAAGCTGCGCTGCACGCCCTCGACGATGCGCGCCTGCCACCGGTCGGCGGGAGCGTTCAGATCGTACGCCGCGTCGAGCACATCCAGGAGTCGTCCACGTTCCATGTCGCCAGACTCAACCTAGCGGAAAGTCGACCCTGACGGGAGTTGGGCGAGGAAATGACCATGGGACGCGCAGCTCAGTCGGCTGTGCCGTTCAGCCGAGCCAACAGCTCGGTTCGACTGAAGACACCGAGCTTCCGGTAGACGGCTGCGAGCTGGTTGGCCACGGTTCTCGGGCGACTGCCCCGGGCGCGGGCAACCTCTTCGTTGCTGAGCCCCTGCGCGACCAGGCGGACGACCTCACACTCCGACTCGGTGAGGCTCTCAGGCAGCTCCAGGGTGTCGACCGGCAGGTCGATGAGCAGCGCGCGAACTCCGCCCAGGTTGAGGTGGGTGATCTGGGCAGCCCTGCCCGGCGGTTCCCTGGGGTCGCTCATGATCAGCCACCCTACTCCCTTCGAAGAGCCCCGGCTGTGGTCAATTCCTCACACGGCGGACGTCAGGGCTACCTCGCGCAGCTTCCTTCTATCGACGTGCTGGGTGGACTGAACCGCGCCCCCGACGTCACGACGCACGGAGTGAGGGAGTTGACGCGAACGCGGCCGACGCTTCCGCCGCCACCGCCGCCGCCGCCATAGCCGGTCAACTGGCACGCGGGGTTGATGCCGCCCTCTTCGCCGGAGGTGGCGCCGCCGCTCCTCGCGGCTCCGACGCCGCCGACGCCACCACACTGCGAACCGCCGGAGCCTCCGGCGACGGTCGTGACGCCGAAGCTCCCATACGCGCCCGGCCGGCTCGGGTTGGTGGTGCCGGCGCCCTGCGCACCGCTCCCGCCGTTGGCGGCGAGCAACGCCGTAGCTCCGAACGAAACGGAGGTGCCCTCGACGAGAATGCCTCCCCCTGAACCTCCACCACCGCCGCCTCCGCCGTAGACGAAGGTGACGGTGCCGGGCCCACCTGCCGCGAGGATGCGGCCGGTGACGTTCACGGAGCTCCGGGCCCAGAGCTGAATCGCGCCGCCGCCGCGGCCGAGGTTCGTGCCGTTGCCTCCGGAGGACCCCGCACAGCCACCCCGAAGCGGGACCAGCGTCTCGGCCGCGCTTGCTGCCCCCGCGGTCGCCCCCATGCCACCGGAGTCGGCGCCGCGGCCGCCGCTTCCACCGACGCCTCCGAAGCTGCCCCCTGCGCCCCCGCCCGAGCGATTGGTCGTCGTGGTGCCGTTCGACAGCACGGGGCAGAACGAGCCGCCTCCGCCGACGCCATCGTCGGGCGTCCCGGCACGATTGGGGCCGGGGAACGCGGTCACGTCGATGGTCCCGAACACGTCTGCGTTCCCCTTCACCGCGAGAACGGGGACCCTGGCCGCTGCGCTTCCGGTGCCAGTCACGAAGCGCAACGTGACGTTGCTTCGAATGGTGAGGCGGTCGACGGTGAAGATGATGAGCTCGGGGTTGCCGGCGCCCTGCGACACTCGCACGAAGGGCGGCAGCAGCGGCGGCGCGCAGATGTCGTCTGGCGTGATCGTCGGCGCGTTCACCGCCGGAGCGTTGAGCGTGATGGTGGAGTTGCACGCGAGGTCGAAGTGCAACGTGCCGGACGTTGCAGGGAGCTGAGCGACGGTGAAGTTCGAGGGAGGCAGGAAGGCGCCCGCGTCGATCAGCGAGCCCGCGTCCACGGGAAGGCCGGCGTCGAAGCCCGCGTCGGCGACACTGCCTGCGTCCGCTCCGGCGTCGGCGCTCGACCCGGCGTCCGCGCCTGCGCCTGCGTCCGCTCCCGCGTCGAGGGCGCCGGCGTCTGCACCCGCGTCACCGGGCGCGCCGGCATCGACGCCGGCATCAGGTGACGGCTCGACACACGCGCCTGACACGCACGTTCCGGCCACTCCGCACGCGCCCAGGCGAGGCGAGAAGACACACCCGCTCGCGGGCACGCAAGCGCCCGAGGGGGTCAGGCATTCGCCGGGAGGCGTCGCCAGCATGCAATTGACGCTCGTCCCCTCACAGCCACCGTCGGCCTGACACTCATCGTTGAAGGTGCAGAGGTTCATGTCGACGCAGCTCTGCCCCAGCGCGACGCCGTAGACGCAGCCTCCGTCGAGCGCCTCGACACAGGTGCCGATGGCCTCGATGCACGCTCCGGGCGGTGGGCTGTTGCACTCCCGCAGGGACGAGCCGGCGCAGCCACCATCTCCGTCGCAGGTGTCGCCGAGCGTGCACGCGAGGCCATCGGAGCAGCCCGCGTCGGCCGGTAGGGGTGGATAGAGGCAGCCGCCATCGGAGCGCTGACACACCGCCGTGCTCGCCGCGCACACGTTGACGCCAGCACCACACACGCGCGCCGTGCCGCCCAGACACTGCGTTCCCTGACAGGTCTCTCCAAGCGTGCAGCCATCGTTGTCATTGCAGAGCTGCATCGCGCAGTCGGTGTCGGCGCAGTCCGTCTGTCCGTCGCCATCGTTGTCGCTGCCATCCTGACAGAGCCCGACTTCGGTCCTCGCGCCGGTGCAGGCCCCCCCGCTGCAGGTCCCGCCGTTGAGACACGTCTTTCCGCTGCAATCCATGTCGGCGCAGTCGGTCGTACCGTCCGCGTCGTTGTCGGTGTTGTCGACGCAGCTGACCTCGGTGCAGCGGCTCGCTGCGCACGTCGAGCCCATCTCCCTGCACTGCGCACCGGCGCAGGCTGTGTCGCCACAGTCCGTCAACTGGTTGCAGTCGTTGTCCTTGCCGTCGGTGCAGACCTCGACTTTCCCCGGGGCCCGCGACGCGTCGGCGTCGTCACAGTCGATGCCCGCCGGAGATCCGTCACCATCGGCATCGATGCTCATCGGGACCGCCAGGGTGAGCGAGACTTCACGGATCCCCGTCGCGGGAAACGAGGCCGTCTTCACCTCGGAGACCTCGACGGGGCTCGTCGGCCGCGTGCAGTCGACGTCTTCGAAGCCAATGGCCTGGAGGGTGATGGTGTCAGGGCGCGAGTCGCGGAAGACGGCGGCGATGAGGGCGGTCTGCCCAGCCCGTGCTGCGCCTCGGGTGCGCTCGGTGCTGGCGCCCGTCGCCGGGTCTCCAAGCTCGAGCAGCACGCACGTGGACTTCAGCCCCATCGTCTGGACGTCGATGGTGACCCGCAGGGCCGAGCCGCTGACCGCTGGCGTGCCACACGAGAGAATCGAGCCGCAGACGAGCGCTCCAGGGAGCAACCGGGCAAGGCGCATGCGCCGTACGTTCGCTCAGCACAGCCCGAAGCGCCACGACCCCGGGGCTCCGAGGGTGCAGCTGCCAGGCTCGCTCTCGAGGTCTGCTGGCCGGCGATGCGTGCCATGGATGAACCTGAGCTGGGAGCGCCGCGGACCTCGACGCGGCCACGGGTACGGAGGCGCAGAACGGCGCGCTGCGCCCCGCGAGCGGGCAGACCCGGCGCCAGGCTCCACCGTTCTTGATGCCGCTGAACACGTGCACTCCCTCACGCCGCGCAAGCTATCCTCTCGTTGACTCATGACGCTCCCGGCCTCGGTGCTGATCATCTCGGTGCTCGCCCAACTCGACGGAGGCGCGGCGATCGACGCAGGTCCAGCGGCCCCCACCATGGTCCTCGAGATCGCGGGCGTGAGGAGCACGAAGGGCCACGTGTTGATTGCCGTCTACCGCGCTGGCGATCGGTTCTCCGAGGCCGGCCAGACGGCGTTTCGCAAGGAGCGCATCCCCGCCCAACCCGGAACGATGATGGTCGAGGTGAAGGACCTGCCGGTCGACACCTACGCCCTCGCGCTGATTCACGACGAGAACGACAACCTGAAGCTCGACACGGGGCTGTTTGGCATTCCCGTCGAGGGGTTCTGCTTCTCGAAGAACGCGATGGGCCTCTTCGGCCCGCCGTCGTTCAAGGCTGCGGCCGTCTCACACGCCGCGCAGGGCGGAACCCAGAAGCTGAGGGTCAAGTACTGACGATTGAGGTCCTGGCGCGCTCGCCCTGGCCCGACGGGCATGAGGCCGCCCGCGAGCCGCTTCGCCACGCTGAGCTGTCCAGCCGCGTCGCTCTGGCCCCGAGGTGACGGCATGGGGCGCGGCGACTCCACGAAGCATCCCCGAGCCCTACGGCGTCGGCTGCGGTGGCAACGACTGCAGGTACGCAAGCAGGTCGCACCCCGTCCAGACGTGCCGGTACGGGCCCGGCCGCGAAGCATCAGGCCAGCATCGCGGGTCGCAGGAACTGCACGTACAGGAGCACCATCGGCGCGTTGAAGATCAGCGCATCGACGCGGTCGAGCATGCCGCCGTGCCCGGGAATGATGTTGCCCGAGTCCTTCACGCCGTACGCCCGCTTCAGCATCGACTCGCAGAGATCGCCCGCGGGGCCCAGCAAGCTGCCGCACAGCCCGAGGAAGACGCAGTCAACCACCGTCAGGAACGGGGCGAAGAACTGCCGCTGGATGAGCATGAAGCCGATGGCGCCGACGAAGCCGCCGAAGAACCCCTCCCACGACTTCGACGGGCTCACCTCGGGGTAGAGCTTGTGCTTCCCGAGGAAGCGACCGAAGAAATACGCCGAGGTGTCGTTGCCCCAGGTGATGACGAGCGCGACCACCACCCACCAGCCGCCCTCCTCGAGGTTGCGGATCGCCATCAACGCCGCGAGCCCGCCGTGCCCGTAGATGAACGCGGTGAGCAGGTGCGCGGTGCGCTGGGTGCCCTCCTGCAGGGGCCCGTTCAGCAGGTGCCACACCCACGCCGAGAAGAGGACGGCGCCGATCGCCGCCGCGATGAGGGCCGTCGCGTCACCGGGTCGCCAGACGATCACCGCCGGCATCAGCGCTGAGAGCGCGATCGTCGCCCAGGAGATGGGGTTCAGCTCCTTGAGCGTGATGAGCAGGTACTCGCGGGTGCAGGCCGCGGCCGCGAAGCCCAGCAGCGCCGCCGTCGGATAGCCGCCCAGGTACAGCAGGTACAGCACTCCGGGGAGCAGCACGACCGCGCTCACCACCCGCAGCACCAGGTTCCGGTTCTTGTCGTTCACTCGTTCACGTCCCGGCCCGACGCAGCTGCGCGCCCGTCAACCCGAAGCGGCGCTCGCGGGTCTGGAAATGCAGCACGGCCTCGGCAAATTCCCGCGCCCGGAAGTCGGGCCAGGCGATGGGGCTGAACACGAACTCGCTGTAGGCGGTCTGCCAGAGGAGGAAGTTCGACAGCCGCTGCTCGCCGCTGGTGCGGATCACCAGATCGACGGGCGGCAGATCGTGCGTCCACACGGCCCCGGTGAGCGCCGCCTCGTCGATGTCGGCCGGCTTCAATGCCCCGCTCGCGACCCGCTCGGCCAGGGCGCGCGCCGCGTGGACGAGCTCCTCGCGCCCGCCGTACGACAGCGCCAGGGTCAGCACCATTCCCGTGTTCGTCGCGCTCTCGGCGCGCAGGGCGTCGAGCGGCTCCTTCACGTAGCGGGGCAGCTTGTCGAGCTCGCCGATGGCGTTGAGCCTGATGGCGTTGCCCATGATCTCGTCGCGCTCCTTGAGCAGGTACTCCCGGAGCAGCTCCATGAGCCCCGCCACCTCGTCAGGCGGGCGGGACCAGTTCTGCGACGAGAAGGCGTACAGGGTGAGCGCCTCGAGCCCCACCCGACGGGCCGACCGGGTGACCTCCCGAACGCTGTTCGAGCCTTCGCGGTGGCCCTCGAGCCTCGGCAGCCCGCGCAGCTCAGCCCACCGACCGTTGCCGTCCATGATGATGCCGACGTGCTTCGGCACCTCACGTTCCTTCACCCGGTTCTCGAGTTCGGCGATCGCGTCCATGTCGCTTCGGTGAGGCGCCGCGCACCGTATGGCACAAGCGGACCACCTCAAAGCCTCCTGTGCCCAGAATGCGCCGGAAGACGGCCTGCGCTGCGCTCATTCCGCCGGGTGGTCGGATCTGCGAGCCAGCCGGTCGTTCACGTTCGTCCGTTAGACGACGCCCGTGATCTTCCCTAGGCTCCGCGCCGCGCATGCCCCCGAAGGTGATCGGCCCGTACCGTGTGCTCGAGACGCTGGGGAGCGGCGGCGCAGGCACCGTCTACCGCGCCGTCGATCGCCGGACTGGAGAAGACACCGCGCTCAAGCTGATCAGCTCGGGGCCGGCGCTCGACCCCCGCGCCGCCAGGCGCCTCGCCCGGGAGTTCGAGACGCTGCAGCACCTGTCCCACCCGAACGTCGTTCGCGTCTACGACACCGGCGTCTTTCAGGGGTACCCGTACCTCGCGATGGAGCTCGTCGAGGGGCTCACGCTGCGTCACTACCTGTCGTTGTCGGACGAAGACCTGGCGAGCGATCAAGGCCTGGTGCGCGCGATCTCGCTGCACCGGCAGGCGATGAACACCGAGCGCGACGACGAGGGTGACAGCTCGGAGGCGGACGCGGAGGAAGACGACGAGGATCCGTCGGGGCTCTTCTCGCTGGCGAACTTCGGCGAAGAGGCCGTGAGCGACGAGTACTCGGCGAGCGACGAGGAAGCAGCGTTCGAGTCCGGCCCCGAGTCGGTGCGGCGCTTCGCCGAGCTGGTGGACGAGCCCGACACCAACAACTCCATCTCCGGCGCGTACGACGTGCCGTACGACGTGCCCACGCCCGCCGAGCAGCGGCCGTTGAGCGTGAAGCCGAGCGAGATCGAGCTGGTCGCCCTGAACCGCCCGGAGCGCGTGGGCCGCCTGAAGGACGCCATGCTGCAGCTCTCCGAAGCCCTCGCGTACATCCACGGGCACGGCCTCATTCACCGCGATCTCAAGCCGACGAACGTGATGGTGGACGAGGATCGCACCGTGCGGCTGATGGACTTCGGGCTCGCGAAGTACCTCGCCGACGACAGCGCGGTGACCGCCGATGGCAGGCTGGTGGGCACGTTCCGCTACATGGCGCCCGAGCAGGTGCTGGGCGAGCAGCTCGACGCCCGCACCGATCTCTACGGGCTGGGCGTGATCCTCTACGAGCTGCTGTCCGGCCGGCCGCCCTTCGAGGCGAAGACCCCGTATGAGCTCTGGCAGAAGGTGCTCGAGACCGAGCCGGCGGCGCTCGCGGGCCTCAACCCGAAGGTCGATCGTTCGCTCGCGCGCGTCGCCATGAAGCTGCTCCGGAAAGAGCCAGACGACCGGTTCCAGACGGCCGAAGAGGTCTACGAGGCCCTGCTGCAGGCGTGAGTGGAACGATCCGTCACGAGCTGAACGTGCCCGCCGAAGCCCAGGGTCAGCGGGTCGATCTCTTCGTCGGCGAACGGCTGTCGCTCTCGCGCAACCGCCTCAAGGCGCTCTTCGAGGCCGAGGCCGTGCGCGTCGATGGACGGAAGGTGAAGAAGGGCGCGAGCCTGACGGCAGGCCAGACCGTGGTGGTGGACCTCCAGGACGCTCCTTCAGGGGCCGTGGCGGACGCGGGCGTTCCCCTCGCCATCCTCTACGAAGACGACGCGCTGCTGGCCGTCGACAAGCCTGCTGGTGTGCCCACGCAGCCCATCGACCCCGGAGAGACCGGCACCGTCGCGAACGCGCTGGTGGCCCGGCAGCCAGAGCTGGCGGCGGTCGGCGACGATCCGCGCGAGGCGGGCCTGTGCCACCGGCTCGACGTCGAGACCTCAGGCGTGCTGCTGGCCGCGAAGACGAAGGACGCGTGGAAGGCGATGCGCGCGGCGTTCAGCGAGCCGGGCGGCGTGGACAAGCGGTACCTGGCGCTGGTGCGAGGCCCGCTGGCGGACGAGGGAGAGATCGACCTGCCGCTGGTGCACGCGGGCGATCACGTGCGCCCTGCCCTCGAGGGCGAGGAGGCCAGGCCGGCGCGATCGTCGTTCCGGGTGCTGAAGCGCAAGGGCGTCGTGTCGCTCGTCGAGGTGCGGCTCTTCACCGGCGTGCTGCACCAGGTGCGCGCGCACCTCTCGGCCATCGGCGCGCCGATCGTCGGCGACACCCGGTATGGGGGCCGCGCCGCCGAGGGACTGAGCCGCTTCTTCCTCCACGCCGCCTCGCTCGAGTTCGAGCACCCGGTGTCGCGGCGCCTGGTGCGCGTCGAGAGCCCGCTGCCAGCAGAGCTGAAGGCCGTCGCTGCGTCGCTGCTGTGAAGCGTCCGGCGTACCGGCGCACTTGCGCTGACGAGAGGCTTTGGGGCTCACTGCGCACGTGGCCTGGGACCGCGCGATCCTTCACGTCGACATGGACGCCTTCTATGCGTCGGTCGAGCAGCGCGACGACCCGAAGCTGAAGGGCAAGCCGGTGATCGTCGGCGGGCACCCGCAGCGCGGCGTGGTGCTCGCGGCCTCGTACGAGGTACGGCCGTTCGGCGTCCGCAGCGCGATGCCGATGGGCCGCGCGGTGAAGCTGGCGCCGAAGGCGATCGTGGTGCCGCCGCGCTTCGACGCCTACGTGGACGCGAGCGAGGCCGTGTTCCGCATCTTCGAGCGCTACACCCCGCTCATCGAGCCGCTCTCGCTCGACGAGGCGTTCCTCGACGTCACTGGCTCGCAGGCGCTCTTCGGAGACCCGGTGGCGCTCGCGCAGCGCATCCGCCGCGAGATCCGCGACGAGCTGCACCTGCCCGCCTCGGCTGGCATCGCCGAGGTGAAGTTCGTCGCGAAGATCGCCTCGGACCTGGGCAAACCCGACGGGCAGAAGGTGGTGCCGCCGGGCACCTCGAAGGACTTCCTCGCGCCGCTGCCGGTGGCGCGGCTGTGGGGCGTGGGGCCGAAGACCGAGGAGCACCTCCTGCGGCTCGGGCTGAAGACGATCGGCGACGTCGCGACGAAGGACGTCGAGTGGCTCACGAAGAACCTCGGCTCGTCGGCGCAGCACTTCTGGGAGCTCTCGAACGCGATCGACCCGCGCGTCGTGGTGTCTGACCGCGAGGCGAAGAGCATCGGCGCGCAGGACACGTTCGACACCGACGTGCTGGGCGAGGAGGCGCTCGCGCCGCAACTGCACGGCCAGGCGCTGCGGGTGGGCCGGCGCATGCGGCGGGTGGGCCTCAAGGCGCGGGTGGTGCAGCTGACGGTGAAGTACCACGACTTCCAGAGCGTGACCCGCCGGCGCACCCTCGAGGCGCCGACCGACGACGGGCAGGTGCTGTACCGCGAGGCGCGCGCCCTGCTCTCGCGGGTCGACCTCTCGCGCAAGATCCGCCTGACGGGCGTCTCGGCGCAGGAGCTCGTGGGGGAAGGCGAGCAGCTCGGCCTCTTCGCGCCCGAGGCGCCGCCGAAGACGAGCCGCCTGAACGCGGCGCTCGATCAGATCGCCAACAAGTACGGCTCGAAGGCGGTGACGACGGCCGACCTCGTGAAGACCGACGCGTTCAAGCTGCGCGACGGGTTCTACGCCGAAGAGAAGCAGGCCCGGGCGAAGGTGGCGCAGGCGCTGCCGAAAGACGAGGTGCGCGTGGTGCCGGAGGACGAGTGAGCGCGGCCGTCGCGAAGGCGGTCTCGGGAGCCTCGCGCCCGTCGCGTGGCTGAGGGCGCCCGCGACCGCACGCGAACGAGACGGGCCATGGGGCGCGTCGTGCGGTACACGCAAGCCGGTGAGCCATCCTGTCGCCGCGCCTCGGGTCTGGACCGGGCACCCCTTGTGGCTGGTCGGCTTCCGGCCCTTCTTCCCGCTCGCCTGCCTGCTCGCGGTGGTGACGCCGGGCGTGTGGGTGGCGATGCTGGCCGGTGTCGTCACGCCGCCCCCGGGGTTGATGCCGCTGCAGTGGCACGCGCACGAGATGTTCCATGGCTTCGGCCTCGCGGTGCTGGGCGGCTTCCTGCTGACGGCCACCAAGAACTGGGTGCAGGTCCGTGGACACCATGGCCATACGCTGCAGCTCCTCGTCACCGCGTGGACCTTCGAGCGGCTCGTCGTCTGGTTCGGCGGGAGCTGGCCGGCGTGGTTCCGCTGGCCGGCGCTTCACGTGTTCCCTGCGCTCCTCATCACGCTGGTGCTGTGGACGCTGGTGCGCGGGCGCAAGGCCGACAGCTACCGCGACAACGTGCTCTTCATCATCGCGCTCCCGGTGCTGCTCGCCGCGCGGGCGCTGCTGTTGCTGCCCGAGCACTTCGCGGCCGGCGTCGCGCTCACCCTCGCGGTCTTCCGTCTCGCCTTCGTGGTGATGCTCGAGCGCACCCTCACGCAGTTCATGAAGGCGCTGTTCCAGGTGTCGCTCCCCCGCTCGCCGTGGCTCGACGGCGCGGTGAAGCTCCTCGCGCTCTCGTCGCTCGTCAGCCCGGCACTCCCGTTCGCAGCACGCGCCACGCTCCAGGTCAGCCTCGCGGTGCTGCTCGTCGTCCGCTTCGCCCGCTGGAGCCCCCAGCTCGCCTTCCGCCGGCTCGACCTCGCGGTGATGTACCTCGGTGGGCTGGCCCTGGCTGCGCAGCTCGTGCTCGACGTCCTGCCCGGCGACTGGGTGGGCACGCTGCCGCTCCATGTCTTCACCTTCGGCACGATGGGGCTCATCATCCCCGCCATGTTCTTCCGCATCGCGAAGGGCCACACGGGGCGACCCGTGGTCTTCGGGCCGCTGGAGAAGGCCGTGCTCTGGGTCATGCTGCTCGCCTTCGTGACCCGGGTGGTGATCCCTCAGCTCGCGCCCTCGCTCTACCGCGAGCTGCTCTGGGCCGCCGCCGGCTTGTGGATGACGGGCTTCGCCCTGGTCGGCGTACGCATCACGCCGCTCCTGCTCGCCGAGCGGGTCGACGGCAAGGAGCACTGACCGGCTCAGCCTCGTGGGAACAGCGCGTCGAGGGTGATCGACTTCGCCACCAGCTCGCGGGCGTACTCGTTGTCGCGCACCCCGTGCGAGGTCACCAGCGTGAGGAACAAGGACTTCTTCGAGCCCGTCTCCTCGCGAAAGGCGTCGCGTTTGTGGCGCAGCTCGCGCGCGTAGGCCTTGTCGATCACGAACTCGGCGTCCGAGAACTTCATCTCGCACAGGTTGGTGCAGCGATCGGCCCGGTCGATGACGAGGTCGATCTGCGCGCCGTCGCGTCTCCCGCGCGGGCCCGCCGCCCATGACGCCTCCACGGTGTCGACGCCGCCGATGCCCAGCGCGTGCTTGAGCGCGCTGACGTGCTTGAGGCACAGCGCCTCGAAGGCGAGCCCGGACCACGCCCGCCAGGCCGGGGTGCCCTGCTTCCTGAGCCAGGTGCCCGCGCCGCGCCCGACGCCCTGCCCCTCGAGCCAGCAGATCGAGAACAACGAGAACTCGTCGGCGAGCCAGTACAGGCCGTCCTTCACCGGGCGCCCGAGGCGAGGCGTCTGCGCGATGAAGCCCGACTCCTCGAGCTCGGTGAGCACCTTCGTCGCCGCGCCTCCGGAGTCGAGCTTCGCCGCCGCGAGCAGCTCGGTGCGGGTGAGCCCCCGCCGCCGCTTCGCCAGCGCCCGGACCACCGCCTCATGTCGTTCCGCCTGCTCGAAGAGCGAGCCGAACAGCGTCGGCAGCTCGTCACGCAAGAGCCCGTCGCGCGCGAAGCAGAGCCGATCGATCGCCTGCGCCGGCGACTCGCCGCGCTGCACCTGCGCCAGGTAGTGGGGAACGCCGCCCAGCGCCATGAACAGCTCGACGAGCTGGTGACGCTCGAGCCCGACGCCTCGGTGGCGGAGCAGCTCCTCGGCCGCAGAGAGCCCGAACGGCTCGACCCGCAGCCGGCGCGTCACGCGATGGTGGAGCCCGCCACGCTCGCTCACCACGTGCTCCAGCATCCACGAGGCCGCCGAGCCGCAGAGCACGACCACGAGCCGGGGCTGTTGACCTGCCCACGCGTTCCAGAAGTGCTCGAACGCCGGCAAGAAGCCTGACCTCCGCGCTGCGAGCCATGGCGCCTCGTCGAAGAAGACGAGCTGCTTGCCCTTGCTCCGGCGCAGGCGAGGCTGGAGGAAGTCCTGGAGCTGCCGGAACGCCTCGTGCCAGTCGCGCGGCGACGCCAGCGGCGCCGGGGCGCGGGAGGCGTCGCTCAACGCCAGCGAGAACGCACGCAGCTGGGTCGGCAGATCGGCGCCGTGAATGCCTACGAGCTCGAAGCACCGGTCGTCGTAGACGGAGCGGATGAGGAACGTCTTGCCCACGCGGCGCCGGCCATAGACCGCGACCAGCTCAGGCTGACCCGAGGCGAGCGCGTCACGCAGCGTGCGCTGCTCTTCGCCGCGCGCCACCAACGTCTTCCAGTCCGACGGGCTCACCATCGCGCGTCGTTATAGCTCGCCAAAACCTGGCTGAACAGGTCAGTTCTGGCGACTGATGCCGGCGGCGTTCCTCGCCAGAACCCGACCAGCAGGGCCTCTTCTGGCGACTGACGAGCCCCTCGGGTCCAGGGCCAGACCGCGCGCCGGCTGGCGAGAAGGCCCCTCACGACCGCTGGCGCGAGAACCGCGCGCGCAGCGTGGCGACGACCTTCGCATCGACGGCCCGCGAGAAGAGCTCCACCGGGGTCCGCCCGAGCGGCAGCGCACAGCCCAGCACCACGAACGTCGCGACGAGCCCGATGATCGTGTTCTGCCAGCTCGCGAGGTTCCACTGCCCGCTCCACATCAGCTCGTGGCGGCTGAACGGGGAGAGGTAGGCGATCGGCCAGCCCGGCCCGCTCCCGGCGAGGTCGCACAACAGGTGCAGGTGAAACGCCGCGAAGGCCAGGCCCGCCACGGCGAGTCGTCTCTTCGCGAAGGCAGCGAGCACGGCGGTGGTCCCGACGGCCGACACCAGCCCGTGGGTCAGGACGTGGTGCCAGGTGGCGTAGGCTTCTTCTCCGGCGAGCAGGGTCAGGCCGTCGAGGTCGGGCAGCACCCCCGCGAGCGTCACCAGCACCCGGTCGCGCCGCTCGGTGAGCCGGACGCCCGCGAGCCAGGACAGCTCGGCGTGCACGATGGGGTTCACGTGCCTGAGCCGCGGCTCACTCCGCCGCCTGCGGGCGCTCGCCTCCGCCTCCACCACGACGGCGACGGCGACGACGGCGGCGCGGGCCCTCGGCGTCGGCAGCCACGGCTGGCGAGGTGCCCGACTTCCAGGCATCGAGCGCCGCCTGGTGCTCGCCGGTCGCGCGCACCCACACCTCGAAGACCGCCAGCGACTCCTTGAAGAGCGGGTGGCTGCGGAAGCCCGAGAGCCCGCCGCGGCGACGACGCAGGCCCGCGAGCGTCTTCTGCGAGAGCAGGATCATGCGGCACCGCTCGGCGATCCGACGGGGCAGCCGCGCCGAGCGCACCAGCTCGGACAGCAACAGCTCGATGGCGCGCGCGACCGACGGCGGCCGCTCGGCGTCTGCACCCTCGTTCGCGGGCGGCGCGACGGGAGCCTCCGGAGGGCTCGCGCCATCACCCGCGGGCGCGGCGGCCTGGGCGGCGGCGGCCTGCGGCGCCTCGGGGGCGTCGGGCTCGTCGAGCGCGATCGGCAGGAGAATGCACGCCAGCAGCATCGAGTCGTCGAAGCTGGTGCCGGCGTTCACCAGCGCGTCCATCTCGGCCACCGACTTGAAGTACTCGGCCTGGCCGTCGGCGTCCTGCTCGGCGAGGTAGTCGTTCACCGGCGGCAGCAGATGCGCGAGCCCGTCGAGCGCGAGCAGCAGCTTGAGCGCCGGCGACGCCCCACCCCCGCGGATGAGCCGGAACGTCTCTTCGAGCAGCCGCGGCGCCGAGCACCGCGGGAGGTCCTCGATGGAGCCCTCCATCGCCGCGTAGGTGCGCGGCTCGATGTCGAAGCCCAGCTTCCCCGCGAAGCGCACCGCCCGCAGGATGCGCACCGGGTCTTCGCGCATGCGCTGCTCAGGGTCGCCGATGGTGCGGATCTGCTCGGCTGCGAGATCGCGCAGGCCGTTGACGTGATCGATCACCCGGCCGCGCACCGGATCATAGAAGAGCCCGTTGATGGTGAAGTCGCGGCGCAGCGCGTCCTCGAGCTCGGTGCCGAACGTGTTGTCTTCGGTGATGAGCAGGTCGCGCTCTTTCGGCGTCTCGGCCTGCGCCTCGGGCGTCTCGTCGGCGTTGTCATCGACAGGGGCGTCTGGCATCGGCGCGCCGGACTCGACGGCGGCGAGCGCCTCGCGATCGGCCTCGGCGATGTGCTCGGTGCCCTCGGTGTGCACCTCACCCTCGGCGGCTTCGCTCGGCTGGGGCTCTTCGACGACCGTGGGGTTCGCGCGGAACGTCGAGACCTCGAGGATCTTGCCGCCCTTGAAGTACACGTGCGCGAGCCGGAACCGGCGCCCGATGAGGCGGCAGTTGCGGAACAGGCCCTTCACCTGGTTCGGCGTCGCGCTGGTGGCGATGTCGAAGTCCTTCGGGGTGCGGCCGATCAACAGGTCGCGCACGCAGCCGCCCACGAGGTACGCCTGATGGCCGTGCTGGCTGAGCCGCAGGAGCGTTCGCACCGAGTCGGGGTCGAGCCACCCCGGCTCGATGTCAGGGGCGTCGTCGCCTGCGCCCGTCTTGAGGGACGGCGCGGCGGGGCTGGAGGTGACTTCGGGCACGGCAGTCGGAGTCAGGGGAGCGTGGCTGCTCCGCGCGCTGTCGTCGGGCGCGGGGGCCTGCCGCTCAAGGACCTGCTCGGTAGTGGTTTCAGTCGTCATGCGTGGTCGCCGGCACGGACGAAGAGCGTCCGGCCCTGGCGCGATGCACGTACTCGAAAGCGCGGGGCCGGGGAAGGGCTGCGGTCAGGGCGGCGCGAGCGACCACGCGTGGACGCGCCCGTCGGTCCCTGCGGCGAACAGCCGGTCGTTGCCCACGAACGAGACGCTGCGCACCTCCCCTGCGTCGGCCGGCACGTCTGCCACCAGCTGCGCCGTGGACAGCTCCCACACGTAGACATGCCCGTCGTCGCTGCCGGCGGCCAGCGTCGAGTCATCAGGGCTCAACGCGAGCGACACCGCGCGATCGCTGGGCTCGGTGAAGGTGCGCACGGCCCGGCCCTCAGCCACGCTCCACACCTGCACCCGACCGTTGGCGAGCCCGACCGCGACCGCCTCGCCGGCCCAGACGAGGCTCAGGACCGCGGCGTCGGTCTCTTCGAGGCGGCGCTGCTCCTTGCCGTCCTGCGCGTCGGCGATCACCACCCGTTTGTCGTCCCTGCCGAGCGCGAGCCGCAACGAGTCCGGCGAGAAGCGGATGGAGCGCACGGGCGCCTCGCGCAGCCGCCGCACCTCTTTCTGCTCGGGCAGCGCCCAGAGCACGACGGTGCCGTCGTCGAAGGCCCAGGCGGCGCGGCTCCCGTCAGGCGCCACGTCGAGCGCGGTCACCCGGCTCCTCGACGTGTCGAGCACCTCGACCTCGCCGTTCCACCGCTGCCCGAGCACCCGGCCGTCGTCCCCGCCCGAGAGGTGGCGCAGGTCGCCGGGCCTGCCCGCGGAGGAGACCTCGGCGAGCGCGCGGACGGCGCCCTCGTGCTTCGACTCGAGGTAGTCGATGGCGAGCGTCGCGGCGTCGATCTTCCTGATGCGCCCGTCGCGCAGGCCCGTGAGCAACCAGCCGCGGCGCCACCAGGCCTGCACCGTCGGCACCCCGTCGTCGGGCAGCTTCCGGAGGGGCTCGGGCACCGACCAGGCCTCGAGCGCTCGACCGCGCGGCGCGACGATCAGCAGCCCGCCATCATCGGTCCACGTCAGCGCCTGCACGCCGGGCTCGAAGGCGCGCCACTCGAGCTGGGTCGAGCCGTCGTCGAACCAGATCCGCACCGAGCCCTCAGCGTCACCCGACGCCAGCCGCTGGCCCGCCGCGACCGCCGTCACCGTGTCGCGGTGCCCCGAGAAGACGTGGGTGATGGGGCCGTCCTCGATGCGGATGACGGCGCGCTCGACGCCCGCGTACAGCACGTCCTTCGGGCCGAGATCGAGCGCGAGCGTCGTGCGATCGAGCTGCACCACCTGCTCGCCGTCGAGCCTGGACAACCGCAGGAGCGCGTCGGCCCCCAGCGCGTAGCGGCCGACCCCGCCCACCAGCGCCTTGATGCGGGAAGGCGCCCCCGGCAGCGCGACCCGCTCACCGACGCGCGGCTGCTTGAAGAGCGACCCATCGCGCAGGCCCACCAGCACGCCGCCGGCGCCCGGGCTCAGCGCGGTGATGGACTCTGGAAACGTGATCGTCTCGGGCGTGGCCGGCTTCGAGAGCTGCCAGCGGTAGAGCGACCGGTTGTCGGCGCCCGCCAGCACCACCTCGTCCGACAGCACCGCGATCGCCTGGAG
Organism: Myxococcaceae bacterium; assembly: GCA_016793095.1. Taxonomy (GTDB): domain Bacteria; phylum Myxococcota; class Myxococcia; order Myxococcales; family Myxococcaceae; genus Xiheimicrobium. Next base: position 56,534 of record JAEUJQ010000006.1, read on the forward strand.
CCACCCTGCCGCCGGCCCCGCCGAGAGGCGCCCCTTCGACGCGCCGCTGCCCGCCTCGAAGAGCTCGACGCCGTTGAGGGTGGAGCAGGCCACGAGGGAAGACGTCACCGCGACCCGCGCGCAGCCGGCCTCGATCGGCACCTTCCACACGAGCCTCGGCACCCCCTGCTCGTGGGTGATCATGCGCACGCCCCGCGCGAGGGGCACCGGGCCGTCAGCCTCCGCCGCGCGCGCCAGCCGGTCGGCCTCGAAGCCGTCGTTCGATCGCAGCGCCCGCACCGCCGCTGCGGCGAGCTGCTGTCCCCTGGCCCGGGCTGCGTCCGTCGCGGCCAGCTCCAGCGTCGCGCGCCTCGCCTCGAGGGCGCCGAGCTCGACCCGCGAACGCCACCAGACGATGGCGAACGCGAGCACCACCGCGACGAGGAGGATCGGCAGGGTCACCGGGCGGGGCGTGCGGGCGCGCACGGCGCGTTCGAGCGCGAGCGCCAGCTCCTCGCCATTCTGAAACCGGTCGTTCGGCTCACGCGCAAGCGCCTTGCTCACCACTGCCACCAGCGGGCGCGTGAGCCTCGGCTGGTGCTTGAGGATCGGCGGCACCTCGGCGCGCTTCACCTGCTCGAGCAGCTCGGTGACGGTGGACGCGCTGAAGAGCGGCACCCCGGCGAGCAGCTCGTACAGGATGACGCCCATCGACCAGACGTCACTGCGCGCATCGACCCGGCGGCCGTTGACCTGCTCGGGGCTCATGTACGCTGGCGTGCCCGCGATCTGGCCTTCGGGGTCGCGGTCACCTTCGACCTGCGCGAGGCCCCAGTCCACCACGAGGGTCTCGCCGAACGGGCCGACCATGACGTTGTCGGGCTTGAGATCGCGATGCACGACGCCCTGCGAGTGCGCGAAGCCGATCGTGTGCGCCACGTCCACCAGATGCGGGAGCAGGGTCAGCCGGTCTTCGAGTGACGCGCACGCCTCGATCGCGCGCGTGAGGGGCTGCCCGCGGATCTTCCGCATCGCGTAGTACGGCGTGCCGTCGGGGCGGCGGGCAAGCTCGTAGATGGGCACCACGCCCGGGTGCTCGAGGCGCGCGAGCACCTGCGCCTCACGGACGAAGAGGTTGGCGAACGCGGCCCCGTGGGTGGACGTGACCGGGTGGTGCTCGGTGAGCAGCTCCTTGACCGCGACCTGCCGCTTGAGGTGCACGTCTTCGAACGCCAGCACCCGGCCCATGCCGCCGCGCCCCAGCTCGACGTTGCCGCCCGCGGTGTGCTCGTACTTGCCCTGCGGCTCGACGGGCAGCGCGTCGGTCTTCGACTCAGCCTCGCTCTTCGGCTTCGCCAGCGTGATGTCGATACCGTCTGAGTCGCGCGTCACGGCCTCGCATTGTGCCCGCATCTGCGCCCGAAGGCTCGACTCAGCGCTGGCGAGCGGCGAGCGGGCGGCTGTCTGCCCGTCGCGCCAGGGCGAGCGCGCCATGACTCAGCGCTGGCGAGCGGCGAGCGGGCGGCTGTCTGCCCGTCGAGCCAGGGCGAGCGCGCCGGGACTCAGCCGCGCGCCTGCTCCAGCCCGAAGAGGGCCACGCCCGCGAAGAGCACCGCCACGCCGAGCCACTGCCGTCGGTCGAGCCGCTCGCCGAGCCACACCGCGATCGCCAGCCCGAAGCCCACCGAGGCGTTGCGCACCCCGAGGATTCGACCGGACTCGGCGGTCGCGAGCGCCTCGAGCATGAGGAGGAAGCTGGCCGCGCAGAGGACTCCGGCGGCGAGCAGGCGTGGGTGTCTGGCCAGCGGCACGAGCTGGGCGCGCACCTCGCGCCCGACGACGGCGAGGAGGAGCGGCACCGAGATGCTCACCGCTCCCAGGAAGGCGAGCACGCGCGGCGCTCCGCCATCGACCGCGCCCTTGTAGCCGGTGTGGTACAGCGCGACGGCCGCCCCGGTGAGCAACGTCCACCCGAGGTGAAGCTTCGAGGAGCCCGCCGTGCGCGGCCGTGTGCCGACGATGCCCAGGGCCACCACGACGGTCGCCGCCAGCGCGAGCAGCGAGGGCCGGGTGCCGAAGGCGAGGAGCGAGAAGGGCCAGATGAAGACGAGCGCCGCCGCGCGCGACACGCTGTAGGTCAGGCCCAGCTCGCCGCGCCCGTACGCCATGCCGAGCGAGTAGACGTAGAGCGCCTCACCAACGCCGGCCATCGCGATCCACGGCGCGTGCACCACCTCGAGTCGACCCGGCCGCGTGAGCGCCCAGTACACGGCGGCGCCCACCCCCGAGACGATGAGGGCCGCCAGCGTCGCCGCACGCTCCCGGCCTGGTGTCTTCGCGAGCGCGTTCCACGCTGCGTGAAAGAGGCCCGAGAGGAGCGCCAGCTGAAACGCGTTCACCCACTGCACCTGAGCATTGCCGTCCGCATTCGCAAGTCACTGATCTCAGGCATCTTCGCCGCTCCACAGATCGAACCAGGGGGCCACCCGTTTCACCGACGCCATGAACCGAACGACCGCCTTCCTCGGAATCGCCGCTGCCCTGCTGCTCACCGCCGTCGTCGTCGGCCTGCCGAAGCACGCGCCGACGCTGACTCCGCCGCCGCCGGCTCCGGTCCCCACGCCGCCGCCCCAGCCACTGCCCCTGCCTCCGCCGGTCGTGAACGGGCACCCCGGCTCGCTGACGATGACGGGCAAGCTGTCGCACCCGTACGTCGTGCCGGGCACGAGCGATCTCTTCGCGACGTTGGACATCACGGCCGTCGACGTGCCGGGCACCCGGCGCGCGCCCGTCAACCTGTCGCTGGTGATCGATCGTTCGGGCTCGATGTCGGGTGAGAAGATCGCGCAGGCCCGCCGGGCGGCGCTGCGGCTCGTCGATCTGCTCGAGGAGACCGACCGCATGGCCATCGTGCACTACGGCTCCGACGTGCGCCTGTTGCCCGGCGCGTTCGCCACCACCGACAACAAGGAGCGCATGCGCCGCTACATCCGCAACATCAGCGACGAGGGCGGCACCAACATCGGCGACGGCCTGATGGCGGGGAAGGCGCAGCTCGACGTGGCGCGCAGCGACTTCACCGTCAACCGCCTCCTGCTGCTGTCTGACGGCCAGCCGACCGTGGGCGTCACCTCGGAGCGCGGGCTGGTGAACATCGCCTCGAAGCTGCGCGCGTCGGGAACGACCGTGACGGCGCTGGGTGTCGGCGCGGACTTCAACGAGGACCTGATGCAGCGCCTCGCGGACACGGGGGGCGGCTCGTACGGCTTCATCCGCGACGCCGAGTCGACGGTGGCGCTCTTCGAGAAGGACCTGCAGCAGGCCGGCACGATGGTGGCGCGCGGCGTGACGCTCAGCTTCACCGTGCCCGACGGCGTCGACTTCCGCGAGATCTTCGGCCGCCCGGTCTCTCGCAGCGGCAACGTCGTCACGGTCGCGCTGCCCGACTTCTCGGCGCGCCAGACGGAGAAGCTCGTGGTGCACCTCACCACGCGCGTGAGCGACGCCACCGAGCGCGCCTTCGACGTCGCCGACTTCCGGCTCGACTACACCGACCTGCTCACCTCCCAGGGCGCCGACGCGAACGTGAAGCTGGCGGCCATGGTGACGCCTGACCGCTCGCTGGCCGATCAGAAGCGCGACAAGGACGCGTTCGTCTTCGCGACCCGCGCCCGGGCCTCGCGCAACGTCGAGAAGGCCGCCTCGGCGATTCAGCAGGGCCGGTACCAGGAGGCGCAGCAGCTCATCCAGGACAACAAGGTGCTCTTCGACTCCGCGGCGCCGGTCGCCGGCTCGGACCTCGCGGGGGACTACGCCGCCAACGAGCAGCAGCTCGACTTCGCGAAGAAGGCGCCGGCGGCTCCGGCGACGGTGCAGTCCGAGAGCGTGAAGGCCATGAAGGTCGATTCGCTGCGCGGGTCGGGGCGCGGCGCCTCGGTGTACTGAGCCTGACGAGGACGACGCAGCGAGGGGCCCCGGCGACCGTTCGTGCCGGGGCTTCTGCCTTCAGGTGGCAGATCGGCTGACCGCTTCGGGCCCCCGGGCCGAGCGTGCTTCGGCGCGTCGAAGGTACGACGTCCCGTCATGGCTTGCCGGGGAGCGTCTCGACGGCGCTGCGGTCTCTCGGGTGCCTCGAGAACCGCACCTTCGCGCCGCGGGCGAGCGAGGCGAAGTCGGGGTCGCGGAAGGGCGCCTCCTTCCACGCGTCGGTGACGCTCACGAGGAAGTGGCTCTCGAGCTGGAACCACGTCGAGCCCTCGCCGATGAAGCGCGGCTTCTCTTCGTCCTTCCCTGCCAGCTCCCGCTCGAGCGCGTCGGCGGTGATGCCGTGCGGCGTCATCGGCGGCGTGAGGAAGCTGCCGCCACGCGAGAAGACCCGGTTCGACGTGGGGCCCGAGAGAATGGCGTTCCACTCGGTGGCGGCCTGCCGGTGGTAGTACGGCCGGCGGAACGTGCGCATCGCCGCGTCCCAGCGCGCGGGGAAGGCGGCGAGATCGACCGCGTTCCGCCCCGGGACGCCTGTCGGCGCGGTCAGGACGGTGAAGATCGACGGGTCCGGGTGATCGAACGAGATCGCCCCGACCGGGCAGAAGCGCGCGAGGTCGTAGACGAACGGCACCGCGCTGCCGTGCCACGCCACCACGTCGAAGGGGCTGTGCGTCGCCTCCGCGGCGTACAGGTTGCCGCCGTACTTCTGCACGATCGTCCACTCTCCCTCGTCGTCCTCGTACTCGGCGCGCGCGGCGACGAAGTGACGTGACTCGGCGAGGGAGTTCGCGCCCACCACGCCCCGGTTCGGCAGCTCGAAGCCGGGCCCGAACGCCTCGATCCACCAGCCCCGCCGGCTCGAGCCTCCCGCGGGATCGACCTGGAAGCGGACGCCACGGGGGATCAGCAGGAGATCGCCTGGCGCGATCAGAAAGCGCCCCAGCTCCGTGCGCACCGAGAGCTCGCCCTCGTCGGCCAGCAGCACGGAGTCACCATCAGCCGAGCAGATCGCCTTGCGCGTCATCGGCGCGCTGGTGACGAAGCTGTGGATCGCCATGCCCGATTGATCGGCTGCGCTCCCGCCCACTGCCACGGTCATCAGCCCGTCGATGAAGTCCGTGCGCTCGAGCGGCAGCGGCCGCGGCTTCCACCCGAGCAGGTTCGGCGCCACATGCGAGCCCCACGCCGACACGCCGGGGTGCGGCACCGGCTTGAAGTCGCCCTGCTCCGTCGACGGCCTGATCCGGTAGAGCCAGGTGCGCCGGTTCTGGGCGCGCGGGACCAGGAACGGCGTCACCGACAACTGCTCGGCGAACAACCCCCAGGGCACCCGGCGCGGCGAGTTCTGGTGCCTGGGCAGGGCTCCCGGCTCCGCCTCGCTCGCGAGCTCGGCTCCGAAACCTGTGAGTGCTGCGGGATCACCTGCCGCTGCGCTGGTGCGCTCGAGGGCCTTCATGGGCGTCGCAGGCTGGCACGAGCCGGGGCCCTGAGCACGACTTCGCTGACGCGTCGCATCTACGCGTCTCACTCATGGGTCCGATGAGCCCTTCCGTCTTGATCGAGATCGGTCCCGGTGCCATGCGACGAGGAGGTTGTCCGACGACCACGCTGACGCTCTGGAGATCCCATGCCCACGGTCACGACGCAGCTCACCAGGAACAAGCAGCTCCTCGACTGGGTGAACGAGATGGCGGCCATGACGACGCCCGATCAGGTCGTCTGGTGCGACGGCAGCGAGGAGGAGAAGAAGCGCCTCACCGAGTACGCCGTCTCGAAGGGCATCCTCATGCCCCTCAACCAGCAGAAGCACCCCGGCTGCTACCTGCACCGCTCGAACCCGAATGACGTCGCGCGCGTCGAGCACCTCACCTTCATCTGCACGCCCACGAAGGAGGAGGCCGGCCCTACCAACAACTGGAAGGCGCCTGACGAGGCGTACTCGATGCTGCGGGGCCACTTCACCGGCTCGATGAAGGGCCGCACCATGTACGTCGTGCCGTACGTCATGGGGCCGATCAACAGCCCGCACTCGAAGATCGGCATCGAGCTGACGGACAGCGTCTACGTCGCGCTCAACATGCGCATCATGACGCGCATGGGGAAGCCGGCCCTCGACATGCTGGGCGACTCCAACGACTTCAACCGCGGCCTGCACTGCACGGGCGATCTGAACCCCGACCGCCGCTTCATCTGCCACTTCCCTCAGGACAACGCGATCTGGTCGTTCGGCTCGGGCTACGGCGGGAACGCGCTGCTGGGCAAGAAGTGCCTCGCGCTGCGCATCGGCAGCTACCTCGGCAAGAAGGAAGGGTGGCTGGCCGAGCACATGCTCATCCTCGGCGTCGAGGATCCGACCGGCCGCACCACCTACGTCGCCGCGGCGTTCCCCTCGGCCTGCGGGAAGACGAACTTCGCGATGATGATCCCGCCCAAGCGGTTCGACGGGTGGAAGGTCTACACCGTGGGCGACGACATCGCCTGGCTGCGGGTCGGCGAAGACGGCCGCCTGTGGGCGATCAACCCCGAGAACGGCTACTTCGGCGTCGCGCCGGGCACGAACTCCAAGTCGAACCCGAACGCGATGAAGACCATCGCGAAGGACACCATCTTCACCAACGTCGCCGTCACGAAGGACAACACCGTCTGGTGGGAAGGCCTCGACGGCGAGGTGCCCGACGAGCTCACCGACTGGAAGGGCCAGCCCTGGAAGAAGGGCTCGACGGAGAAGGCGGCGCACCCGAACTCGCGCTTCACCGCGCCGGCCTCGAACAACCCGATGCTGTCGAGCTACGTCAACGATCCCCGGGGGGTGCCCATCGGCGCCATCATCTTCGGCGGCCGTCGCTCGAACACGATCCCCCTCGTGATGCAGTCGTTCAACTGGGCGCACGGCGTCTACCTCGGCGCGACGCTCGCATCCGAGACGACCGCGGCGGCAGTCGGCGCCCAGGGAGTGGTGCGCCGCGACCCGATGGCGATGCTGCCCTTCACCGGGTACAACGCCGCCGACTACTTCGGTCACTGGCTGGCGATGCAGAAGCGCATCCCCTACCCGCCGAAGATCTTCGTGGTGAACTGGTTCCGCAAGGGCAAGGACGGCAAGTTCCTCTGGCCCGGCTACGGCGACAACATGCGCGTCTTGAAGTGGATCGTCGATCGCGCGCACGGGAACGTCGCCACGCAGGAGACCCTGTTCGGCTGGGTCCCCAAGCAGGGCCACATCGATCTCTCGGGCCTCGACATCGATCCCGCGAAGGTGGACGAGGCCACCAACATCAACGAGGCCGAGTGGCGAGAAGAGCTCGAGTCGCAGAAGCAGTTCTTCGAGCAGTTCGGCGCTCACATGCCGAAGACCCTCGAGCTCATCCGCCAGACGCTGGTCTCGCGGCTCGAGTGAGGATCGACCAGCGCGCTGGACCCCCGGCGCGCAACGGCTAGGCTCGCGCGTGATGGCTCGCTGCCTCACGCTCCTCTCCTTGATGCTCGCGAGCTTCGCGCTGGCGGCGCCGAACCCGAAGGCCACCGCCCTCGCGAAGGACGCTGAGCGTCTGTACAAGGACGGCCAGTACAAAGACGCGGCGAAGGTGCTCGAGCAGGCGCTCCAGCTCGAACCCAACCCCAAGCTGCTCTACAACATGGCCCGCGCCTGGGATCAGGCCGGCGAGCTGCAGTCGGCCCTCGACGCCTACCGGAAGTACGTCGGCCTGCCTGCCGAAGACACCGAGCCCGACCTCGTGAAGAAGGCCAACCTGTCGATGGACCGGATCCGCCAGTTGCTGGCGCGGCAGGAAGCCGACTCGCGCGTTCGTGACGCCGAGAAGGATCGTCTCGAGAAGGACGCCCGCGACGCCCGGGCCCGCGCCGACGCCGAGGCAGAGCGGGCGCGCAAGCAGAAGGCCGACTTCGAGGCCAGAGAGCGGGCGCAGGCCGAGGCGGCCCAGTCGAAGGCGAGCGGGCGCATGATCGCCGCGTTCGTCGTGGGCGGGGTCGGCGTCGTCGGGCTGGGTCTGGGCCTCGTCTTCGGCCTGATGTCCAACGGCTCGCGGCAGGCCTTCCGCACGGCGACCCTCGTCGAGGACAAGCGGGCACGGCAGGCCGACACGATCGGCCAGGCGATCGTCGCCGACGTCTCGCTCGCCGTGGGCGTCGCCTGCGCGGTGACCGCGATCATCCTGTTCCCCAAGGGCGAGCCCGAGGCGCAGCTCACGTTCACCCCGCTGCCGGGCGGCGCGCTGGGCGCCTTCACGTGGAGCTTCTGAACCCATGGCGCGTACGCGGCAGCTCCTCTCGGTGATGCTGGCAGGCACGGTCGGGGGAGCCGCCTGCTCGTTGATCAACGGCTCGGGCTTCGAAGAGTGCACCACCGATCTGCAGTGCGGCGCGAGCCGCGTGTGTGTGCAGCGCTACTGCATTCCCATGCCGGCACAGTGCCGGCGCGAGGTGGGCGCCTTCGACGCGGTGAACCCGATTCGCATCGCGGCGCTGCTGCCGCTGTCGGAAGGTCTCGACGGCGGCATCGTGGACGCGAGCGAGGTCGCGGGCCTCAACGCGATGGGGCTGGCGATCGAAGACGGGAACGCCGGCGGTGGGGTGAACCCGCGCCTGTTCGCCCTGTACGTCTGCAACACCGGCCGCCTGAAGGACGTCCTCTCGAGCCAGGTCGACTGGGCGGTCAGGCAGCTCGACGCGCCGGCGATCCTCACGTCGGGCAGCAGCCAGACCGCCGCCGCGGCCGACACCCTCAGGGCGCTCGACGCAGGGACCCTGATCGTCTCGGCCACCTCGACCAGCGAGGAGCTGATCGGCATCTACCAGCGCACCGGCGCGGTCTTCCGCGTCGCGCCCCCCGACACGCTGCAGGTCCCCGTGATGGCCCGCACGCTCGCGTCCGAACCCGACTACTCAGCCGCGACCACACTGGCGGTGCTGTACGAGGACTCGAACTATGCGCTCGGCATCGCCTCGGCGCTGCGGAACCAGCTCGTCTCGATGGGGAAGACGGCCGACATCAAGCGCTACACCAAGCCCGTCAACGCGCAGGCGGTGATCAGCTCCCTCACCGAGGTGCATGGGGCGACGGTGCGGCCGAAGGTGACCATCTTCGTCGGCTTCCCGAGCGAGCTGCTGCCGATCCTCCAGGCGACGCGCGCGACGCAGGCGTTCTCGTACCTGGGTGGCAACCGGTGGTTCTTCTCGGACTCGTCGAAGGACACGAGCATCATCACGCCCGAGACCCTCTCACAGCTCGTGGGCGCGATCGGCACCACGCCCGCGCAGGGAGCAGGCATCGTCTACGCCGACTTCCGCTCGCGCTACCGGGACCGGTTCCGCATCGACCCCAACGACTTCTCCTTCACGTCACACAGCTACGACGCCGCGTACCTCGTCATGCTCTCGGCCGCGTACGCGCTGCGGGACAACGGCCAGGCCACCGGCCCTCGCATGCGAGAGGCGCTCACGAAGGTGAGCTCGGCGAGCGGGACCACCTTCAGGCTGAGCCCGATGGCGTGGCGCGACGCCTCGGCAGCGCTGATGGCGGGCCGCTCCATCAACGTCGAGGGCACCAGCGGCAGCCTCGACTTCGATCTCGACGCCGGCGCCCCGCCCTCGCCGTACGAGGTGTGGCAGGTGACGGACGGCGGCACCTTCACGACGCTTCGCCTGGTGAACCCGTGACGCGCTGGTGCCTGGTGCTCCTCGTGGTGGCGGGCGCGGTGGGCTGCCCGAAGCGGCTCGGCCCGTCGTCCGGCGGCCAACGAGTCATCCGCCTGCTCTCCGACACGCCCGAGCGCGAGACGACGACGCTCACCGAGCTGCGGAGCGATCTCGAGATCGACACCCGCGACTTCGATCGAACACCCCACGTGGTGGCGACCGGCGAGACGCCCCTCTTCTCGTCAGACGGCGTGGACGTACGCCTGTACGGCGACGAGGCCTGCACGAAGGGCTTCTTCGTCGACAACCTCATCTTCCTCGAGGTGCTCGGCAGCGACGGCAAGGTGCTGCGCAGCGCGGTCATCGGCTCGTCGGACCCGGTGTCGCAGGGCAAAGAGACCATCGACAACCTCGGGCGCCGCGCCTTCTCCTTCGAGCCGGGAGAGCTGAACCTCGCCTCCCTGCTGCCGGAGCGCGGCAGCTTCCGCCTGCGCGCGACGGTGCTGGACTACTACGGTGTGGGCAAGGTGAGCGACGTGTTCCTGCGGGTCGAGGCCCGGGCTTCGTCCGCTGACGAGCTGCAGCAGCACTGACGGCGCCCGCCGCAGCGTGAAGACACCGCTACTCGGGATCACACGGCCCGTCGCAGGTCTGCACGATCTCGCCCGAGCGGAAGAAGACCTCGAGCTGCCGGAGCACCGCGGGCCTCGTCCGAACGGCCTCGTGCACGAGCGTCGCCATCGCCGGAGCGTCGGCGCGGCGCGAGAAGGCGTCTGGATCGCCGAGCTGGAAGTCGTGGAGCTGCAGCCCGCTGGTCGCCGGGTACGTGGCCGTCTCGAGGCCCCACGGGATGCGCGGTGACGGCGTCAGCACCGGCAACCCGATCAACCTCGCGTGCAGGAAGCTGCCGAGGTTCGGCACCGCCGCGTCCATGAGCCCGATCTGCATCAGCACCCGCCGCGGCGCCTGGCCTGGAAGCGGCTCGCGGAGCAGGAAGGGGGCGTAGGTCGCCGGATCGATGCGATCGAGCGGCCGCTGCAGCTGCGCGAGGAACTTCTGCTGCTCGAGCGGATCCGACACGCTCAGCGCGAGGAGCTCGATCAACCCGCTGAACGCCTCGGCGCGGATCATCATCGTCGTGAAGCCCGCGCCGCCGACGTTGAGCGCGATCTTCGTGGTGGGCGGGTTCACGGCCGCCAGCGTCCCTCCCAGGATGTGACCCTGGCTGATGCCCAGGAACGCGTCGGCCGCGCCCGCCACCAACGCCTCGCCTCGAGGGCGCTGGAACGCCGGCAGCTCACCGAACCGCTCCGCGGCGCTGGTCAACACCAGCCAGTTCGCCATGCCCTGGTGAACGCGCTCGGTGAAGCGGGTCGTCTGCGAGAGCCGTCCCGTGAGCCCGTCACCGAGCACCGCGAGGTCGGTGAAGTGCATGCCCCACCACTCGGCGGCGATCATCACGCGGCCGGCGGCGCTCGCGACGCCTCGCGCGCTCGTGTCCTCAACCTCGGCGAGGGTGCCGAAGAAGCCGTGCCCGTAGAGGATCGGCGGCGCAGCGGACGACGCCTGCTCGACGCTCTTCGGGATGACGGCCACGAAGGGGAACTCCACGACGCCCTGCTGAACGATCCGCCCGTCATCGCCACGAACGAGCACGCAGCCCGGCTGGGCCTTCATCGAGCAGAACGCGGGGCCCGTGAGGCTGCCCTTCACGATGCGAAAGGTGTCGGCCGGGCCGCGCTCGTTGACCGAGGTGACCCGTACGTCTGCGCGGTTCCCCTCGAGCCAGGCCAGCGTCAGCCGCCGCACGTCGAGCAGATCACGCGTCGCCCACTCGCGGCTGCCGGTGGTGAACTCCCAGGCGAGCTGGAGCTGCCGGCGCTCGAGTCCGACCGCCTTCGCGGCGGGGACGATGCGCTCCTCGAACGCGCGCGTCAGCTCGCCGAAGGCCGGGTCTCCTACCGCCTGGCCATCGACGAGGCGGCGAAACCCCTCGGGCGCCTTCGCCAGCTCGCCCGACACGGTGCGTGCGCCGGCGAGCAGCACCAGGTAGCGGCGCTGGGGCTCGAGCGCGACGAAGGGGTGAAGCACCAGCGCCTGCCGCGCGCCGTCCGTCGCGCGTGGATCGAGATCGACGAAGTGCGGGACCGGCGAGCGGGTCTCGGCGTCGAGGAGCAGCGTGTTCGAGGTGTCCTTCGAGAGGCTCGGCGCCCCGCCGTGTTCGAGCGCGACGAAGCCCTCCGCCGAGAGCGCCACCCCGAGCGTGGCGACGATCGTCGGGACCGTCGAGAACCCGTCGAGGGGTCGATCGAGGGTGACGTCGTGGCGCTTGCCCTCGTTCGAACGGGGAAGGGCGGCGTCGGACAAGGCGATGCGGGCGCCCGAAGGCTGCGCCGGGTCGCTCACCCGGAACGCGTCGGACGGGTACGGCAGCAGGCAGTCGAGGCCGGCGAGCAGCGGCTGACAGCCTCCCGGCAGGGACAGGGGCGGGGGGCGCGGGCTGCACCCCGCGACGACGCTGCTCAGCACGAGGAGGGCGGCGACGCGCACCTCGGGCGTCACCAGCTCAGAAGTTCAGGACGCCCGAGGGCAGCCCTGCCGCCGAGCACTGGAAGCCGACGCAGATGTCGCACCTGCCGCCGTTCACGGCGCACACGGTCTTCTCGTCGATGCGTTGCGGCGGCTGGTTGTTGTTGCTCACCACGACGCCGGTCACCACAGCCGCGCCCACCGCGACGGCCGCGACCCCAGCCCAGAAGTACCAGCGGCCGTAGATGGGCGACTCGTCAACCGTGGCGGCCACGGCCGGCGTGAGCGCGGTGGGCTCGTCAGGCGTCAGCCTGGTGTCCACGGGTCGATCGGCCGCCGCCACCACCGTGCTCGTCGCGCCAGGGCTGAACTTCACGACGATGGGGTAGTCCTTGCCAGCCACCAGCACGACGCGCTGCTTGTCGTCCTTGAAGCCTTCCTTGCGCACGGCGATCTCGGTGGGGCCCGCGGGGAGCTCCATGTCCGTCATGGGTGCGGTGCCGACGAGCCGTCCATTCACGAAGACCTGCGCGTCGGGCACGTCGCTCGTCACCGACACGATGGCGTTGATGGCCTGCAGCTTCACCTCGAGCTCGGTGGGCTTGCCCCCGGTGATGGTGACCCGCTTCACGTAGTCGGCGTAGCCCAGGCGGCGGACCTTCACCTGGTGCTCGCCTGCGGTCAGCGACTGTGCCCCGAGCGGCAACGGCCCGACGTCTTTGTTGTCGACGCTGAGGATGGCGTTGGACAAGCCCTGCGGCAGCTTGATGATGAGGTCGCCCTTCGCGACCGCGATGGGGGCGAGATCGTCGTCGTCATCGGCTGGCTTCGGCCTGGTGGCGGCCGGCGGCGGCTTCTTGGCGGGCGGCTTCTTGGCCGCTGGCTTCGGAGCCGGCTTCTTCGTCGGCGCGATGGGCGACAGATCGTCGTCGTCCTGGCCGAGGGCGACCGACGAGGCGGTGAAGACGACCAGCAGGATCCACGGGAGCGCGCGCGTCATCACCCCGAGCCTATTCCGCCGCGCCCACCGCGTCGACCGCCCCGGTGCGCGGAGCTCGACTCGCGGGGCTGGTGGAGTAGTAGAAGCCGTCGAGTCGTGACCCCCTCGTGGACCAGGTGTCTGCCACTGCTGGCGACGGCGTGCGTCACCGTCGTGCCGCCGCCCCGCCCTGCGCCGGTGCCCTCGCCCCCGCCGCGCCCTCCGCCCATCGTCGTCCCTGCCGGCTGCGAGGGCGATCTGAGCGGTCGCTATCTTCACGCTCACGACCCCCGCTTCCGCTACCTCGCGCTGGACTCGAGCGACGGCGGTCCGCTGCTGATCGAGGTGACGCTCGAGCAGCCCCTCGACGCCGGCCGCGCGCCGCGTCGCTTCAGCCGTGACGGGGGCCTGCCCTGGCTGGTGGATGCCGGTGTGGTCTCGTCGCCACCTCAGGCGGCCCCTGCGCTGGTGGCCGTGCTCGACCTCACCCGGACCGCGGTGGGCTTCGGAGGCACGGCGAGGCCACCCGACGGCGGCTGCGCTTTTCCGGTGCGGGTGTCTGCGTGCCGTCCCGAGGCGCTCATCCTCGTCACCCCCGCTCAGCTCGGCGCCGACTGCGCGCTCACCGACGCCGGGTGGGGGGAGCAGGTCCTGTACCCGATTCCCTCCCGGGACGGAGGTTTCGACACGGCGCGGCAGATGGCGGACCCGGACGCGGGCGCGGAGGATGGCGGCAGAGTAACGGTGCCTCCCTCTCGATGAAGGAGTGTGTGTAGGATGCCCGCCATGTTCCAGCGTTGGCTCGTCGTGCTGTGCGTCTGCACAGCGGGTGGTTTCCTGTCGGCATGCAGCGGGTGCGGCAAGACGCCGATCGTCAAGAAGGACCAGTGCCTCGGCGTCGAGGGCGCTCAGGCCGACGCACCGGACGCCTGTGACGAGGCCACGGTGTGTGGAGACCACCACGCCTGCCGCGAGGTGAAGGACAAGGGTGGGCTGAAGTGCTGCGTCTACGTCGATCGCCTCTGCACCACCGACGCGGACTGCTGCCCCGGCCAGGGCTGCCAGACGCAGCGCAACCCGCCCCGCTGCTCCGATCGCTTCAACGAGTGCACGACGGACGCGGAGTGCGGCGACACCGGCGACCGCGTCTGCGTGGACTACCCGACTGACGGAACGAAGCGCTGCCGCCACCGTCCCTGCGGCGCGCTCGGCGAGTGCCCGGCCGGTCAGTCCTGCTTCCAGGGCGACTGCGTGGGCACGCTGCCCTGCGGCGGCTCCTGCAACGCCGGCGAGGGCTGCGTTCCTTCCGCGGGGCGCTGCCAGAACTACGTGGATCCCAAAGACCGGGCCGAGGCGGCCTGCCCGATGACGTGCAACGCCGGCTTCATCGCGACGTTCTCGCCCCGTCGTGAGCCGAACTCGACCGACTTCAAGACGCTCTGGGACACCTGCCAGCTCCCCACGATTCGCTGCTCGTGCGTCGAGCTGCCGGGCCTGTTGTCGAACGACCTGGGCCGCTTCTCGGCGGTCGCGGCGAACGGCACCGAAGGGCTGCTGGCTTCGATGTACGACGGCAAGTACGGCGACCTCGTCGTCTACCGGTTTGACGCGACCGGCGCCCGCGTGGGCGTGGACTACGTCGATGGAGTGCCGCAGGGCCAGGTGCGCTACGGCCCGTCGGGCCCGCGCGGCGGGGTCACCGAGCCGGGACCGGACGTGGGCCGCTACACCGACATCGCCGTCAACCAGGGTCGCGCCTACGTCAGCTACTACGACGTCACCAATGGCGATCTGAAGGTCGCCGTGCGCGACGGCGCGACCTGGACGACCCACCGGGTGGACGGCACGAACGGGGACGTCGGCCTCTACTCCTCGATCGCGGTGGACTCTGACGGGCTGCCGGGCGTCGCGTACTTCATGAAGAGCGCGTCTCAGGGCTTCAACGTGTCCGACTGCCCGGCCCCGGCTCCGACCGGCGCCCTGAAGGATCTCACCGCGCTCAAGTTCGCCCGCGCGCGAGTGGCGAACCCGCGCTCCGACGCCGACTGGACGGTCCGTGTGGTGGCCTGCCTCGCGAAGCCCCCGCCCCCCTGTGACGGCTGCGCCAACACCTGCGCCGACGTGGGCAACGGGCCGGTCTGCCTGATGAACTCGATGACGGCCTGCATGCCCGCCTGCGACATGAACACCGAGGTCTGCGTCACCTCGAACGGCATGCCGCGCTGCGGGAAGAAGTACAACCCGAGCCAGCTCATCGACATCCCCCTGGGCACGGGCGTGTTCGCGTCGCTCACCTTCAACGGGAAGAACGCGATCATCGCCTACATGCAGCGCACCGGGCCGACGGTGAACGGGCGCGTGGTGCCCGACGGCGATCTGTACGCCGTGCAGCTCGACGCCCAGAACGTACGCGCCACGCCGGTGCTGATCGACGGCACGGGCGACACCGGCTACTTCCCGGACGTGAAGGTCGAGCCGTCGTCACGGCAGGTGGCGATCGCCTTCCACGACTTCACGACGAAGAGCCTCAAGTTCTACTTCGCCGCCCAGCTGCAGACCGGCGTCACCCTCGAGACCATCGACAACGGCGCCGACATGGCGCGCCCTGGCGAGCAGAGCTTCGTCGGCACCGACACGGCCCTCGTCTTCGGCCCGCAGGCCGGTCAGGTCTGGGCGGTCTATCAGGACGCGACCCGCGGCGATCTCAAGCTGGCCCGGCGCGGCGCGAGCTGGATGGTGCAGACGCCGCTCGCCACCGAAGGAGCCGCCGGCTTCTTCGCCGACGCGGTGTACGCGAACGGCCGGCTGTGGGCGACGCACGCGCGCCTGCACTCGCGGCTGGTGAACGGCCTGCCCGAGCTCAACAACACCTTCCAGCTCCAGCAGGGTCCGCAGTAACAGACAGGGCCGTGGGCTCCACGCCGCATCACCACGTTCACCTGATCGTCGAGACGCCCGGCGACCTGCTGCCGCGCTGCTACCCGAACGGCAGGCTCGGTGGACTGACCCTGAATGGCCAGGCGCCGGGCGCGCTGGGCGAGCTGGTCAAGGTGACGGTGCGCGTGCGCAGGCCGCCGCGTGAGTTCGTGCTGGGAGGGCAGATCGCCTGGGCGCGACACAAGGCCTCGAAGCAGCTGCACGAGAGCTTCGGCGTCGACTTCCGCGACGACGACGACTCCACCGTCAGCCGCATGCTCGCCTTCGCGCGCAACGAGGTGTCAGCAGAGACGACCCGCCTCGAGCGCCGCGTCCCGCTCGAGCTGCCGATCAAGCTCGTCCACGGCAGCCGGTCGCGCCGGGAGCGCCTCTCGGATCTCTCGCACGGTGGCGCCTTCGTGCGCACGTGGGATCCGATCGACGTGGACGAGGTGGTCGAGCTCGTCGTCCGCCCGCCCTCGTCGTTCTTCTCGCTGCACTTCAAGGGGCGGGTCGCCTGGATCCGCCGCGTCGGAGACGCCGCCGGCATGGGCATCGAGTTCTTCGACGTCGATGGCTCTCTGAGGCCGAGCGTGGACCGCCTGCTCAAGGAAGCGCGCCGCGCCTGACGCGCTGCTGCCCCGACTACGAGCGGGTGCGGCTCGGAGCATCGGTCGGAGCACTCGGAGCATCGGTCGGAGCACTCGGAGCATCGGCCGGAGCACGCGAGCATCGGCCGGAGCACGCGAGCATCGGTCCGGCGTGTCGGTCGGGCATCGGTGTTCGGAGCGCGTCGGTCATTGACCGGGCGAGCGGCGCGGGGAGCCGGTGAGAACACCCCGCACCGCCTGCCCCTCGTCAGCGCGAGAACCGTGCCCGTGAGAGCCACCGCGTCCACGGGCGGGACACGGGCCGACGATGGCGTTCCACCAGCCGCTCCCGCTTCGCCACGCAGACGTTGCTGGTCGTCGCCTCGTGGCGCGGCGGCGGCGACACCGGCTTCGACGACACCAGCAGCCCCAGCAGGACGGACAGCATCTCAGGCCGCCTCTTCCGTCGGGGCCGGCTCGTCCTTGCGCGGCGCCGTGAGGCTCCGCTCGACGATCGCAGCGAACTTCTCCGGGTTCTGGACGAACCAGTCCATGGCGGCCTGGCGGCCCTGGCCGATGCGGTCTCCCTCGAACGAGTAGTGGCTGCCCGACTTCTCGATGAGCCCCAGCTTCTCGCCGAGGTCGACGACCTCGCCCGCGCGGTTGATGCCCTTGTTGTAGATGATGTCGAACTCGGCCTCCTGGAACGGCGGCGCCATCTTGTTCTTCACCACCTTCACCCTGGTGCGCGAGCCGATCACGGCATCACCGTCCTTCAGGTTCCCCGTCCGGCGGATCTCGCACCGCACCGACGAGTAGAACTTCAGCGCGTTGCCCCCCGTCGTCGTCTCGGGGTTGCCGAAGACGACGCCGATCTTCATGCGGATCTGGTTGATGAAGATGATGGTGGTGCCCGAGCGGCTCACCGCGCCGGTCAGCTTGCGCAACGCCTGGCTCATCAGCCGCGCCTGCACGCCCATGTGCGCGTCTCCCATCTCCCCTTCGATCTCGGCCTTCGGGACCAGCGCCGCCACCGAGTCCACCACGATCAGATCGACCGCCCCGGAGCGGACGAGGTGCTCGGTGATCTCCAGCGCCTGCTCGCCGGTGTCGGGCTGCGAGATGAGCAGCTCCTCGACGCGCACGCCCAGCTTGCGCGCGTAGGCCACGTCGAGCGCGTGCTCCGCATCGATGAAGGCCGCCACCCCGCCCTGCGCCTGCACCTGCGCGATCGCGTGGAGCGTCAGCGTCGTCTTGCCCGACGACTCGTTGCCGAAGACCTCCACCACCCGCCCGCGCGGGTAGCCGCCGACGCCGAGCGCCCGGTCGAGCCCCACCGACCCGGTCGGGATCACCTGCACCGGCGCCACCTCGCCCGCGTCCTCGCCCATCTGCATCACGCTCCCCCGGCCGAACTGCTTCTCGATCGCCGCCACCGCCGCTGCCACCGCCTTCAGCTTCTCCGAGACCTGCTTCATCACGCCCACCATGCCTTTCACCTTCCGTTGCTCCGCGAGACCCATTCCCACGGCAGTGCGCAGAGGCATCGCAAGGCACGTGCCCGACCTGCGCGGGTGGCGCCGCCCCCGGAGAACGACGAGATGCGCGCTGCGAGTGGTCCGACCGAGCGGACGGGCGTGGACACACCAGCCGATTCTCGTGCCCCGAGAAGGAGCCGCTGGCGAGTGAGCTCCTCAGGCTCGCCCCGACCTCGACCCACGGAAGGCGTTCACCCCAGCGCGACGCGCTTCGCCGAGCCGGCCATCACCTCGGAGTCGGCCCGGTGCGCGTACACCTTGAGCCCGAACTCCCGCTTCAGGAAGGCCGCATTGCCGGCGTGCCTCGTGGAGCGCCCCGCGCGCGCGCTCAAGACGCGGGCGGCTCGAGGTGGGTGACGGCGAAGGAGATCTCCTGGACCACCGTCTCGACGTCGAGGCGCCAGGCGAGGTACCCCACGGCGGGCCCCAGCACCGAGACGGCCGCGAGCCCGAGGGCCAGCTCGGCGAGCGCCTCGAGCTGCGCGACGTAGAGCGCGAGTGACAGGGTCGTCGCCATCCACACCACCAGGGTGAAGAACGGCACGGCGTGCATGCCGAGCGAGAGCTGCACCTGGCACCCGACCTCGCCGGGCACGACCTCGCCCTCGACGACCGGGGTGAAGCTGTTGCGGAACTGCGCGCGACGCACCACCGAGAAGCGCCTCCCGTCGATCGTGCCCCGCAGCGGCGCCGAGCCGGGCTCGGGTCGATCGAGCGCGAACAGGGGCCCTCGCACCATCGCCCGCTCGAGCCCCTTCGCTGCCTGCTCCGCGCTCAGCCCCGTGTGCACCACCCGCGAGATGCCCAGAGCGAACATGCGGGGCATCGTGCTCCGATTCGGCCGGCCTCCCAACTGCTTTCCCCTCCATTGCCGAGGGGCGGTGCCTTAGAACGTCCCTCCTCATGGAGCTCGACGGGCCCAGCCTCTTCCACCTCGGCACCGTCGTCGGTGGAGCGGCGCTTGTCTGGGCGAACCTGTGGCGCGCCCTCGTCTTCATCACCCCCTCGGCGACCCGCTTCGAGATTGACGACGGCAGCCCCGACGCCCCCGTCCCCGGGTGGCTCGAGCCCAGCCACGAGTCGCTGCGAGCATTGGGCTTCTCCCTCGTCGGCACGTGGCTCGAGCAGCGGCGCCTCGGCCCCACCCGCACCTCGTGGGGCTACGTCAACACGACGCAGCACACGTTCGCCGTCGTCTCCGACGGACCGCTGGTGCGCCGGGGCCAGCACGCCTGGACCCCGCCGGAGCCGCGCCTCGAGCGTGAGGGCCCGGCCGCGCGCGTCACCTTCGTCACCGTGTCGGCGACCAACGGCTTCCTCCTGTCGTCGAACTTCCGCCGGCCGGGCGCGTCGGTGCCCGCCCGCCACCTCTGCGCAGGCCTGCCTGGCGCGGCCGCTGATCGGCTGTTTCGCGCACACCTTCGCCGCATTCCGGAGCTGGGCGCACCCACGGGCACCTTCACGCTCGACGGGCTGCTGACGCACCTGCGCGACTGGCAGGCCACGGTGGGCCGCGCCGAGCTTCAGCGGCTCCACGCCGTTGGACTGTTGTGGACCGTGGGCGGCCTTGGCATGGTCGCAAGCCCGCTCGTCGAGCGGCTCTGGAGAGCGACATGAAGAGTGCGTGGAAGCAGGACGACATCTGGTTTCTGAGCGGCAAGCGGACTCCCTTCGGCACCTTCGGCGGCGGCCTGAAGGATCTCTCGGCCACCGACCTCGGCGTCGAGACCGCCAGAGCCGCGCTGGCGCAGGCGAGCGTGGCGGCCGATCAGGTCGAGCACGTCGTCTACGGCAACGTGATGCAGACGAGCGCCGACGCCATCTACCTCGCGCGCCACGTGGGGCTGAGGGCGGGCGTGCCCGTGCCGGTGCCCGCCCTGACGGTCAACCGCCTCTGCGGCTCGGGCTTCGAGGCCTTCACCGTCGCCGCGAGCCTGATGATGACGGAGCAGGCCAACGTCGTGCTCGCTGGCGGCACCGAGTCGATGTCTCAGGCCCCGCACGTGATCCGCGGCGCCCGCTGGGGTCTGCCGCTCGGCAAGTCCGGCCTCGAAGACACCATCATCGTCGGCCTGATCGACAGCTACACGGGCTTCCCGATGGGCATCACCGCCGAGAACCTGGCCGAGCAGTACAAGCTCACCCAGGCCGAGGTGGACGAGTTCTCGGTGCTGTCCCAGAAGCGCCACGCGGCGGCACAGGAAGCCGGCCGCTACCAGCAGGAGATCGCCCCCGTCGAGCTCAAGTCGAAGAAGGGCTCGACGTTCGTCTCGAAGGACGAGCATGGGCGCCCCGACGCCACCGTCGAGGGGTTCGCGCGCCTCCCGAAGGTCTTCAAGAAGGACGGCGTGGTGCACCCGGGCGCTGCCTCAGGCATCAACGACGGCGCCGCGAGCGCGGTGCTGGCGACCCGCTCCTGGGCCGAGAAGCACGGCAAGAAGCCCATCGGTCGGCTGGTGAACTGGGCGGCCGTCGGCTGCGACCCGAAGGTGATGGGCATCGGGCCGGCGCCGGC
Organism: Myxococcaceae bacterium; assembly: GCA_016793095.1. Classification (GTDB taxonomy): domain Bacteria; phylum Myxococcota; class Myxococcia; order Myxococcales; family Myxococcaceae; genus Xiheimicrobium. Next base: position 77,222 of record JAEUJQ010000006.1, read on the forward strand.
CATCCGCGCGCTGATGGACAAGGCCGGCTTCAAGCTGGGCGACGTCGATCTCTTCGAGGTGAACGAGGCGTTCGCGCCCCAGTACCTGGCGGTCGAGAAGGAGCTGGGCCTGCCACGAGACAGGACGAACGTCGATGGGGGGGCGATCGCCATCGGGCACCCGCTCGCCGCTTCAGGCGCGCGCATCACCCTGCACCTGCTGTATGAACTGAAGCGTCGTGGCGCGCGGTGGGGAGTGGGGAGCGCCTGTATTGGTGGTGGTCAGGGCATCGCGGTACTCGTGGAGGCACTGTGACGAGCAGCAACGTTCCGGACGCGAAGACGCTGCGTGAACAGGCGAAGAAGATCGCCGAGCAGCGACGCATCGACGCCAAGAACCGCAAGCGCAAGTGCGCGCTGTGCGGCACTGATGAGACCGAGCGCACGCCCTTCGTCGCCCACCCCGATGGCATCGGGCCGACGTGCAAGGAGCCGGGGCTCTGCGAGCACTACCGCGCACACACCGCCCGGGGCGGCGTTCGCTGAGCGCACCGAAGGGGAGGCCGACGATGGCGATGATCCCGTTCACCGGAGTGAAGATCTTCTCGACCACGCTCGCGCGCGATCGCGAGATGATGGGCGAGACCATCACCCGGTGGCTCAAGGAGAACTCCAGCCTGGAGATCGTCGACAAGGAGGTCACCCAGAGCTCCGACAAGGAGTTCCACTGCCTCACCGTCACGCTCTTCTACAAGCCGAAGGGCTGAGCCCGTGCTCAAGGGACTGGTCGTGACGTCGCTGCTCGCGGCGTTGACCCCCGAGGCGAGGCAGGCGCTGTTCGCGAAGATGAAGCAGTCGGTCGTCGTGCTGCAGTCCACGACCGTCTCAGGCGAGCGCATCGGCAACGGCACGGGGTGGGTGCTGCGCGGTGACGGCCTGGTGGTGACGAACCATCACGTCATCGAGGGGAAGCGTCGCCTCTCTGCCGTGTTCGCCGACGGCCGCCGGGTCGACGTGACCGGCGTGCTGCTCTCGGACGAGGCCCACGATCTCGCGGTGGTGCGCATCGACGCGGTGGGCCTCGCGCCGCTCGAGCTCGGGAGCTCGGCCGCGCTCGTCGAGGGCACCCAGCTCTTCATGGCCGGCAATCCCCTCGGGCTCGACTTCACCTTCAACGAAGGGGTGCTGACGGCGCTCAGACCGAAGGGCCTGCCCGCCGACCAGGGCGCGCTGAAGCCCGCCGACACGCAGCCGCTCCTGCAGCTCGCCATCGACGCCGAGCCGGGCTCGAGCGGCAGCCCGATCGTGGACGCCGAGGGCCGGGTGGTGGGCATCGAACGTGCGGGCATGGGCAGCGCAGACTTCGCCGTCCCGGTGGACACCCTCAAGGCGCTGCTCACCGACGACGTGCTGGCCCGCGAGTCCCGCCCCATGCGCGAGCTGCCCTGGTGGAACCTGGCCATCTCGGCAGCCGTCCTCGTCGTCATCGTCCTCTTCCTGACGGGCAGGCTGGGCGCTGGCGCTGGCAGAGGCGCTCGGGCACAACGTCGATTCGGCGGGTACGAAGAATGAGCTTTGCGAACGAAGTGAAGCGCTGGTTCTCACCGAAGAGCATCGGCGGTCAGCTGGCGCTCATCATCACCCTCCTGACGCTGATCGGCGGGCGCTGGGGCGAGGTGACGCAGCAGCTCGCCCTCATCCCCTCTTCGGTCATCGAGGACTTCAAGCTGTGGCAGCTCGCGACCCACGGCTTCATCTCGGTCGCCGAGGGCTGGTCGATCATCTTCACCATCGTCATCTGCCTGCAGGCGGGCACGTTCCTCGAGCAGCGGTGGGGCGCGCGCAGGCTGTGGCTCTTCGTGGTGCTGGTGAACGTGATCGCGGGGGTCGTCACGGTGCTCATCGGGCTGTTCTCACCGAGGGTGGCCCACACCATCTACCTGGGAGGCCTCACCACCACGACGATCCTCTGGGTCGCTGAGGGCGTGATCCTGGGGCCGCAGCGGGTGAACTTCTTCTTCTTCCCCATCACCGGCTACGTGCTCGCGGTGATCGGCGCGATCTCCCCCCTCGTCATCGCCTGGACTCGTGGGTGGTGGGCCGTGGTGCCTCAGCTGGTCGGCATCGCCGTCACCATCGCGTGGGTGAAGGAGTACACGCCGGCGCAGCTCTGGCTGCGCTTCCGGTCTGCGCAGCTCGAGCGCGATCTCCGCAAGCGCGCGTCACACCTCTCCGTCATCGATGGAAAGCGCCGCGATCGCGACCAGTACCTGAACTGAGCGTCACCGGGTCACTGCTCGCGGCGAAGGAAGCCGGTCAGCGCCTCGCGGTCGCCGTTCTGGGCGACGCTGCCGAAGGAGACGCCCAGCCCGCGCAGCACGCCCCGCTGATCACGATCGACCCGAGCGACCTCGCCGACGAGCGTGCAGTACCGTGGACCATCGACGAAGGGCAGCGCCAGGGCCACCCGCACCGGAGTCCCTTCGCGCGCGGGCTCGCGGGTCTTCAGGTACAGCCCGCCTTCGGAGAGATCGGCGACGGCGTCCTTCACGTACCGGTTGCCGATGCGACAGTGGGCCGTCAGCGAAACGGGGATCCTCGGAAACCCTCGTTTTTCACTGACTTCCTGTCGCATGCGCACCTCCGGCCCTGCGGTGTGTCGAGATGCGACAAGGTGCGCGAAGTGAGGCCTGAGTGTCAATGGGTGGAGGCCGGGGAGAGCAGAAAATTCCACGACGCAGCTCGTCAGAGCTGGGGCTCAACCCGAGCTCAGCTCTCGATGCCGACTGCCTGCACGCCGTGGCGGTAGATGTAGATCCGCTCGGTGTTGGTGCGGTTGTCCGCAGGAATGACGAAGAAGCCGGGCCCGCCCTGCTGGTGATCGCGCGAGAAGCCCGCCACCTGCCGCCCGTCCTTGAACGTCACCCGCACCTTCTGTCCGTCGCCAACGGGTGAACGCGCGCCGGGGGCCAGCATGAAGAAGATGGCCTTGACCCGTCCGAGGGCGATGGGTTCGACGCCGCCGGTCTGGTTCTCGAGCGAGAGGCTGTCAGCACCGAGATCTGGGTCCTTGAGGGCTCCGCGCTTCACCTGACCTTCCATGGTGTGAAGGATGACGCGGTGATCACCGCGCACGAGCACCGGCGAGCCGCCCTTGACGCTCGCGCTTCGATCGAACAGCTGATCGGCCATCACGCGTGCGGGTGGCTGGGGAGCGACGGGGGCCTGCACAGGGGCCACGGGTGCTGGCGCGATCTGAGGTGCGACTGCCCGCTGAACCGGGGGCACAACGGGCGTCGTCGCCGCCCTGGCTGGAGCTGGAGCTGGAGCCGCGACTCCGATGGGCACCGCCACACGGGTGTCGATGGGCAGGTGGGCCGGCGCGGGGGCAGCCGGGATGCCAGCGTCCCATCCGGGCTCTGCTGCGGGCTCCTCTTCGACCACGACGCCCTGAATGATGTCGCCGTCGGACTCTTCCTCGACATCGATGGAGGGGCCGGTTCGTTGCCACGCCTCGCCCGCGCCGCTGAGCGCGTCGGTGCCGAGGAAGTCGGCGTTTGACGAGAGCTCGACCTTCTCCTCTTCGTACGCGCCCGGTCCGGAGCCGGTCATGTTGTTCGCGAGGCTCGCGGCCGGACCGGACTGGACCTCGAACGGCTCGACATCGACCGACACGTCGCCGACGTCGATCGTCGGCATGTCACCCGTCAGCGCTCCCTGAATGAAATCGGCGTTGGAGGCGAGCTCGACGCGCTCCTCGGGGCTCCCGCCGAGATCCACCTCTTCGCCTTCAGGTGCGGCGCCGAACGCAGACCGATCGGGGGCGGGCGCGGGCGGCTCGGGCTCGTTCTGCCAACTGCTGGCGAACACCTCGGAGCTGGACCCGGGGGTCGTCGGCGCGTCCCAGTTGCTCGCGAACACCTCGGGCTGGGCGGTGGCGGGCTTCGGCGCGGGCGCAGGCGGCGCGTCCCAGTTGCTCGCGAACACCTCGGGCTGGGCGGTGGCAGGCTTCGGCGCGGGGGCAGGCGGCGCGTCCCAGTTGCTCGCGAACACCTCGGGCTGGGCGGTGGCAGGCTTCGGCGCGGGCGCAGGCGGCGCGTCCCAGTTGCTCGCGAACACCTCGGGCTGAGCGGGCTTTGGCTGGGGCGCCGGTGCAGGCGGAGCGTCGCGAAGGTGCGGAATCGGCGCCTTCGAGGGACCCGAGGGGAGCGGCGGAGGGATCGCCAGAGCGTCGAAGGCGGTCGCAGAGGGTGCCAGCCCCTTTGGTTCGGCAACCTCCGGTTGGACCTCTTCTGTGAGAGCGCCGCCGACGACGGGCAGCTCGTCGAGCGCAGCCGGCGCGCTCTCCACGATCGGCAGGTCATCAAGCGAGGGCGAGAAGGCCTCAGCGGGAACGGTCTTCTTCGACGCTTCGACGACTTCGGCCCAGTTGGCGTCCGGAGCCTCGGGTTCGGCCGCCATCGAGACGTCGATCGAGTCATCATCGACGCTCGAAACCGAGGCGAGGGGCGAGACTCCGCCGGTCGGGAACGCCGTGTCTGCTGCGGTCGTTGCTGGTCCGCCCGTCAGTGACGTCGTTCCCGCAGTGGACGCGACCTCCACGACCGGCGCGACCTCCATGACCGGCGCGACCTCCATGACCGGCGCGACGTCCATGACCGGCGCGACGTCCATGACCGGCGCGACCTCCACGACCGGCGCGACCTCCATGACCGGCGCAGCATCCACGCCTGGCGGCGCGACCTCCACGACCGGCGGCGCGACCTCGACGACCGGCGGCGCGACCTCGACGACCGGCGCTCCCTCGACGACCGGCGCGACCTCCACGACGGGCGCGACCTGGACGACGGGCGCGACCTCCACGACGGGCGCGACCTCGACCGGCGCGACCTCCACGACGGGTGCGACCGGCGCGACCTCGACCGGCGCGACCTCCACGACGGGCGCGAACTCCGCGACCTCCACCGGCGCGACGGCCAGGAGCGGCGCGACCTCCACGAGCGGAGACCCCTCGGCCGGTGCGACAGCAAGCGATGCGACGTTCACGACCGGCGCGACCTCGACCGGTGCGACCTCGACGAGCGGTGCGACGTCTCCGACGGGCGCGAGCTCGACCGGCGCGACCTCGACCGGTGCGACCTCGACGAGCGGTGCGACGTCTCCGACGGGCGCGAGCTCGACTGGCGCGACCTCGACCGGTGCGACTTCGGAGAGCGGAGCGACGTCGACGACGGGCGCGGTCTCGCCTGGAGCGAGCTCGACTGGTGCGACCTCGACCGGTGCGACCTCAGCGATCGGCGCGAAGTCCGCAAGCCCTGCTCGCACAGCCTCAACGGGCGCGGATGTTCCCCCAGCCACAGGAGGCGCCCCCTCGACGAAGGTCGGGCTCTCGAGGACTGGCACCGTCGTGACTGGCGCCTCGACCGCCGTCGGCGTCTCCTCGAACGGAGGCACGTCGAGGAGCATGCTGGGCGTCGGGTCGATCACCGGCACCGGCGTGACGTCCACCATCATGCTCGGCGTCGGGTCGATCACCGGCTCCGGGGTGACGTCCACCATCATGCTCGGCGTCGGATCGATCACCGGCGCGTCATCAACCGTTCGTTTCGCTTCGACCACCGCGCCGCCGAGCATCGGAAGATCCGGCAGCACGTCGGTCACGGCGTCGGCCGGCAGCTCGGTGACCCCGCTCGACGAGACTTCGGAGACCTCGATGTCAGCCACCTCGGTCACGCCCGCGAGGCCGGTCTCGAGCACCGGCGTCTCGCTGAGGGCGCTCGCCACCACCGCTTCGAGCTTCGTCTCGGCGCCCTTCGAGCCCTGCGCATCGACCAGCGGCAGGTCCGACTCCTCGGGGGCCGGCAACAGCGGGGAGACGGCGGTCGCCTCGATGCGCCGTTCGGGTGGCCTGGGCTGCGCTGGCTTCGAGAAGAGCGCCCCGCCAAAGAGCGGGGTCGCAGGCAGCTTCACCGGCTCGGGAGGAGCAGCAACAGGCGCCGGAGCCGGCTTCTCGTCATCGTCGAGCAGCGCCGAGCGGAGATCGGCGACCGGGTCCTCCGGCACGTTGAGGTTGAGCGGGGGCGGCGGTGACGCGGGACGCTCGGGAGCGGCTGGAGCCGACGGGATCGGAGACACCTCGTCATCCGAGATCTCCATCACCTCATCGAGCGGTGCGGCCTGTGGCGGAGCCGCAGGCTGCGGAGCGGGCGCGGCGGGCTGGCCTGGCCACGGTTGCGGCCAACCGGGCTGCGGCGCGGGCGCGGGCTGCTGCCACTGCTGCGCGTAGCCCTGCTGGGCGTAGCCGTACTGCTGCTGGTTGGGGTCGTAGTAGCCCTGCTGCGGTTGTCCGTACCAACCCTGCTGCTGCGGTGGGTAACCCGGCTGCGCGTACTGCGGCGCCTGCTGGTACTGCGACGGATCGTAGCCGTAGTCCTGCTGCGACGGGTCGTAGCCCTGCTGCGGCTGCTGAGACGGATCGTACGGCGCCTGCGGCTGGTTCGGGTCGTAGTACCCCTGCTGATCGCCGTACCACTGCTGCTGTTGCTGGTTGGGATCGTAGTAGCCCGGGGGCTGCCACTGCTGCTGGGTCGGGTCGAAGCCGGGCGGGTACGGGTACCACTGCCCGTCAGCGCCCCAGGTGCCGTACTGGCTCATGTCGACCCCGAGCTGGGTCGCCAGCTCGTACCAGCGCTGCTCCTCCGGCATTGTCAGCCCGTTCGTCTTCCGCTTGTCGTCAAGGAAGCGGAACTCGCGCATGGCTGCCTGGGTATCCGACATAAGAACGGCGCGAGCTTAGTCCCTGATTCCCCAGTTCCAAAGGAACCGATTGGTCACCTGGAGAGGATTTCGTCGCGAACGGACTCGCACCAGGTCGGAGGAGGTGTGCACGAACAAAGACCTGGTTGGCGGGCGCAGTGTACCTCCACCATGCGCAGCTGGTTCGGGACGCGGCGTAAGGGCAGCCAGCGGGGTTCGGATACCGCGATTCTCGGCGATCGTTCGCGCGGGACGGCAGCCGCTACTGGCAGATGAACGAGCCGGTCGAAGGGGCCGGAAAGCACTGGCCGAAGAGGCACGCGTTCACGCACTGCCTGGTCGCTGTGTTGTAGTCGAGACAGGTGTCGCAGTAGCAGCCGGTCTGGAAGCCAAACGAGGTCACGTAGGACCAGCAGCGGCCGGTCTGCAGGCCGGTCAAGCTGCGGCAGTTCTCGAGCCAGGTGCGACCGTTCGGTGTGCAGGCGAACCAGTGTTCGCGTTGGATGGTGCTCCAGCCGGTTGGCGCACAGCTCCCTGCGGAGTTCAGCGACGGGAAGCTCGACCCGGGCGTTCCGCAGGTGCAGCTTCCCGTCCCCGGGCCGCGACCGTTGGGCTGGCACTGGCCCGCGCCGCAATCGATGAGCTGACGACCCCATTGGGGGTCGCAGACGATCCAGAACTGTCCGCCCACGCAGAACTCCCGGGGTTCAGACGTCGAGCATGACGCGCCGACGGCCGCACAGCCGGCGAGGTCAGCAGTGGGCAGGAAGCCCTGGTTGCACCCGCAGAAGCGGCCATCGGGCGCGCAAGTACTGTTGGCCGGGCAGGTGCCACAGGTGCCTCCGCAGGCATCCGCCCCGCACACCCTGCCCTGACACTGGGGGACGCAGCCGCAGACATTGAGCGTGCCACCGCCTCCACACGTCTGGGGACCTACACAGCTTCCGCAGTTCGCCGTCCTCGGCAGCCCGCACGAGTCGGTACCCGTGAAGGTGCCGCACGTCTTTCCAGAGCGCGCGCAGAAGGCCGAATCGGACTCGGGCGCGCAGCGGCAGAGGTTGTCGCTCTGGCAGGTCAGCGGGGCCAGACAGGTCCCGCACATCGCCGTGCGACTCTGGCCACAGTTGTCGTTGCCGGTGACTGCGCCACAGTTCTTGCCCAGGCGGCTGCAGAAGGACGCCTCGGATTCGGGAGCGCACTGGGTGACGCAACGACCGCTCATGCACGCTTCGTTCGGGCTACAGATGCCGCAGGAACCCGAGCAGCCGTCGTCACCGCAGATCTTCATCTGGCAGTTTGGCGTGCACGTAGAGCCTCCCGCCGTGCCACCACCCGACGAGCCCGCCGTGCCACCCGACGAGCCCGCCGTGCCACCACCCGACGAGCCCGCCGTGCCACCACCCGACGAGCCAGCCGTGCCACCACTCGACGAGCCAGCCGCACTACCGCCCGCGCGCGAGCCGCCTCCAGAGGCGCCGCCTGCCGAATTCCCGCCGGCCGAGTTCCCTGCGTTTCCACCGACTGAGGAGCCAGCATCCAAACCGGGCGCGGAGGGGCCGCAGCCGACGGCACCCAGCGAGAGAACGAGAACGAACCGAGTCATTGTTGCCCCTCGCGCCATGAATGCGACCTTGAGTCCAGCTCAAAGCGAACCGATTGGTCACCTGGAGAGGATTTCGTCGCGGACGGACTCCTCGAAGCGCACCAGGTCGGAGGAGGTGTGCTGAGCAAAGGCCTGGTCGAAGGGCTTCCCGCGACCGACGTCGCGGAGCAGGCCGACGAGATCGGCCATGCCGTACCGTTGCACGTAGCTGCGCATCGCCAGCGCCGCGTACGAATAGAGCAGGCCGGGATCCGATGACGCGATGAGCGGGTCGTCACGCATGGTGGCCAGCGAGGGCAGTCGTTTCTGGGAGGCGAGCTGGCGGATGTACGCGTCGTACCGGCCCTCGGGACGCGAGCGCCCCGTGTATTCCCACTCGACGAACTCGGCGAGGCCCTCGTTGACCCACTTCGGCAGCCCGCGGGTGTCGAACTGGCACAGCTCGTCCACCACGGCGTGCACGTACTCGTGCACCAGCGTCGCCTGGTTGCGGGGGTTGATCTCGGCTGAGTCGTTCATGCGGATCGCGCTCTGGGAGTAGAAGCCTGCGATGGCGGCCGCTGCCCAGGGCCCGTGGTGCAGGGTGAACTCGGACTTCGAGTAGAGGATCACATCGAGGGCGCTCTCGCGCGCGACGCCCATGACGTTGCGGGCGGCCACGCGGGCCTCCTCGAGCGCGCCCTGGACGCGGCCCTCGTAGTCGGCGCGCTGACCGAAGTCGCGCTGGGCGTTGAAGTATCGGAAGCGGAAGTACGCGTTCTGGCGAATGCGGCGGCCTTCTTCATCGACGCTCGACTCGTAGGTGCGCGACTCTCCCAGCTTCGGAGGCGTCCGACGGCCGGGGCCGCGCAGGCCTTCGTCGTCCTCTTCGACCTCGTCCACTCCACCCGTCGAGGAGGGGGGCTCGACGGCCTCGACCGCCGCGCGCGGCTTCTCACGACGAACGAGCTCGGCGCGAGCGCTCGAGGCCTCCCGCGCCAGGGACTCGGCGGTGACGAGCAGCGTCTGCGCCTCGTCGAACGCCTTCGAGCTCTTCGGGATCGCGCGCAGCACCTCGACCGCGCCCCGGCCGTCCTTCTCCTCGAGCCGCAGCTTCGCGAGCTCGAGGGAGATCGCGCCGTCCTTCGGGTGGTGCTTGAGGCCAGCGCGAAGCGCGTCATCGGCCGCGGTGCGTTGATCGGTCTTGATGGCCGCGCGGGCGGTGCAGACGACCGCCTCGGGGGCGCTCGAGAAGGCGACGCTCTTCTCTCCGAGCGAGAACGCCATCACCGCGTCGGTCGCCAGCAGCGCGTCGCAGCCCTTCTGCAGCGCCCGGGCGATGCGCTGGCCGTCTTTGCCTTTGAAGGCCTTCGGCTGCGCCGCGGCGAACGCGAGGTACAGCTCTTCCCATTCCCCGCGTGCGGCGAAGCCCTCGGCCTGCGCGGCCTGGGGCGTGGCAGCCATCGAGAGCGTGAGGAGCGCGACGAACATGGCAGGCAGCTTACCCGCAAGCCCGCGCGCCCGGGGGCCGCTCGTCAGAACGACCAGCGGTTCAAGATGCCCGCGAACTCCGCCAGCTCTTCGCGCTTGCCCTCGCCCTTTTTCTTCGAGTCGCCGACGAGACGATCGTTGATGGCCGCCAGCCGCTGCGCCATCACCTGCGCGAGGTTGGCCACCACCTTGAGCGACGCCAGGTTGTCGGCCTTGATGAGCTTCTGCACGCGCTTGCTGGGGATCTTCAGCACCGCCACGTCTGTCTTCGCGGTCGCGGTGGCCGAGCGGGCGTCGCCGGGGCTGACGACGCTCATCTCGCCGAGCACCGCGTGGGTCGAGAGGGACGCGAGCTCGACGTTCTTCTTCGTCACCGCCACCTCTCCGCCGAGGATCACGTAGAGCGCGTCGCCCTCGTCACCTTCGCGAAACAGCGTGCGCCCCTTCTCGAGTTCCTGCTCGAGGGCGACCTCGAAGAACTCCGCGGCCTCGGGCACCGTGAGGCCCTGGAAGATGGGGATCTGGACGAGCTTCTTGAGCAGCGACGCAGGGATCGACATGAGGGGCCCCTCCGGGGTTGGGTCTTCTTCAGATGCCGCGCAGCACCGTCGCCTTGCCGACCCGTCCGATGGCGAGCACGTACGCGCTGGTGCGCAGAGGCAGCTTCCGCGAGCGTGAGATCTGCCCCACCTTCTCGTAGGCCTCCTTCATCACCCGCTGGAGCTCGGTGGTGACGCGCTCCTCTTCCCAGGTGATGTGCTGCATGTTCTGCACCCACTCGAAGTAGCTGACGGTGACGCCGCCGGCGTTGGCGAGGATGTCGGGCACCACGAGCACGCCGCGCTGCTCGAAGATCTCGTCGGCCTCGGGCGTGCACGGCGCGTTGGCGCCCTCGAGCACGATGCGGGCGCGCACCTCGGGAGCGACGCGTTTGTCGATGACGGCGCCGACGGCCGCAGGCACCAGCACGTCGCAATCGGCGACCAGCACGTCTTCGTTGCGGCAGGGCGTGCCGCCGGGGAAGCCGCGCACGGTGCCGTTCTTCTTCACGAACTCGAACAGCCCGGGCACGTCGAGGCCCTTGGGGTTGGCCACGCCGCCGTGCACGTCGCTCACCGCCACCAGCTTCCCGCCGTCTTCATGGAACAGCCGCGCCGCGTGGCTGCCGACGTTGCCGAAGCCCTGGATCGCGAAGCGCGTGCCCTGCACCTGCTGGCCGACGTCGCGCAGGATCTCGCGAGCGATGAACTGAAGGCCGCGGGCGGTGGCGGTCTCGCGGCCGCGACTCCCGTAGAGGTCGATGGGCTTGCCCGTCACCACCGCTGGCGAGTGGCCGTGGTAGCGCGAGTACTGATCCATGATCCACGCCATCACCTGCGGGTTGGTGTTCATGTCAGGCCCGGGGATGTCGCGGGTGGGCCCGATGACGTCGTGGATCTGATCGACGAACTTGCGGGTGAGGCGCTCGAGCTCCTTCACCGAGAGCTCAGCGGGGTTGCACTGGATGCCCCCCTTGGCGCCGCCGTACGGCAGGTTCACCACGGCGGTCTTCCACGTCATGAGCGAGGCGAGGCCGAGCACCTCGTCGTCGGTCACGTCGGGGTGGAAGCGCAGGCCGCCCTTCATCGGCCCACGCGCGTTGTCGTGCTGCACGCGGTAGCCCTTGAAGGTGCGGATCTCTCCGCTGTCGAGCTCGATGGAGACCTGCACGCTGACGCTGCGCAGGGGCGTGGCGAGGAGCGTCTCGATTCGCTCACCGACGTCCATGATGCGCGCGGCCTTCTTGAAGTACCAGGTGGCGGCTTCTGCCGAAGTCATGGTGCGCGGACCATAGGGCTGCGCGTAGCATGTCGTCCATGATTCGACTCACCGTCCCCGTCCTGGCCATCACCCTGCTCCTGGGGCCGGCCTGTGGCTCGCCGCCGCCCGTGAAGTGTCAGCCCTCCAACTGCTCCGGCTGCTGCAACGCCGCCGGGGAGTGTCTGGGCTTCATGAAGCAGGCGAAGGCCGAGTGCGGCTCCGGAGGCAGCGCGTGCGTGGCGTGCGCGTCGAACCAGACCTGCAGCGCGCAGGGCCGGTGCGTGGCGGGCTCGGCAGGCGGCGCTGCTGGCGGAGGTGAAGCGGGCGGCAGCGCCGGGGGCGCCGCGGGGGGCGCGGGGGGCGGGATGGTCTGCGGCGGCGAGGGCGACGTCTGCTGCGCGAACCAGGGATGCAACCTGACGCTCTCGTGCAGTCGCGGCCTCTGCATCCGCTGCGGTCAGACGAACCAGCCGTGCTGCAACAACTCGTGCCTGGGCTCGAACGTGTGCACCAACGGGACCTGCGTGTTCCCCAGCACGGCAGGTGGCTCGGCGGCAGGTGGCTCGGCGGCAGGTGGCTCGGCGGCAGGCGGCTCGGCGGCAGGTGGCTCGGCGGCAGGCGGCTCGGCGGCAGGCGGCTCGGCGGCAGGCGGCTCGGCGGCAGGCGGCTCGGCGGCAGGCGGTTCGGCGGCAGGCGGTTCAGCGGCTGGTGGTTCAGCGGCTGGTGGTTCAGCGGCGGGCGGCTCCGCGGGTGGGTCCGCGCTCCTCTCGGTAGGCGACCCCTGCATCCTCGGGACGGAGTGCGCTGATGGCCTCTGCCTCACGGCCGGGTTCATCGATGGCTACTGCTCGAAGACCTGCACGTCGGATTCCGACTGCACCTTCGGGAGCAACTGCGGGCGCAACCCGCAAGGGGGAGCCAACGTCTGCCTCAAGCGCTGTACGTCCGCAGGGACCAGCGCCGGCTGCCGTCCCGAGTATGTCTGCGACCGCGGCAACACCTCGCTCCTCAACGTGCCCGTCTGCTACCCGAAGTGCACCTCACCGTCGATCTGTGGCGCAGGCGCCTCCCAGTGCGACAGCCGTGGGTTCTGCTGCGGCGCCTCCCCCTACGCGTGCTGTGAAGGCACCACCTGCGCCACCGGGACCTGCTCCGCGGGCTATTGCTCAGGCTCCGGAACCGGTGGTGGCTCAGCGGGTGGCGGCTCCGCGGGTGGTGGCTCGGCTGCGGGCGGATCGGCTGCGGGCGGATCGGCTGCGGGCGGATCGGCGGCGGGTGGCTCGGCGGCCGGCGGCTCGGCTGGCGGTGGGTCCGCCGCGAATCCCGTCGGGTCAGCGTGCACCAGCCAGTCGCAGTGCACCGGCTCGGTCAACGATCGTCGCTGCGAGCCAACGTGGACAGGCGACCCCCCATGGACCGGCGGTTACTGCACCATCGGCAACTGCAGCACCGGCACCTGTCCGTCGGGCAGCTCCTGCGCCCTGTACGCCGGCACGCCCAACCACTGCCTCGCCAACTGCGACTTCCAGACCCAGTCCGGGTGTCGAACCGGCTACATCTGCGAGCGCGGCCTCACGGACAACTTCCTGCAGGGCACGTGCTACCCGCGCTGCTCGCAGAACTCCCACTGCGGAGGGACCGGCCGCTGCGACACGGCGACCGGGTTCTGCTGCGGCAACCAGGGCTTCCGCTGCTGCACGACGGGAACGGCGTGCATGCAGGGCACCTGCCGGTCCGATCTCGGGGGCTATTGCGGGTGACCGGAGGCGAGGAGGAGGCCATCGATGCCCGCGCGCACCTGGCGGCGCTCGGTCGGCGCGTGCGGACGCTCCGCGAGACGCTGCGGCTCACCCAGGAAGCCTTCGCCCTGCGCTGCGGCATCTCGGTCAGCTTCGCCTCGCTCCTCGAGCGTGGCGAGCGCAGCCCGTCGTACGAGACGCTGATCGCCATCGGCCGCGCGCTGGAGGTCCCCGTCGCCGAGCTGTTCCGCGACGGGCCGTCCTTCGCGACCGACGATCCCTCCCACGTGCGGCTGCTGGACTTCGCGCGGAAGGCCCAGCTCACCCGCGCGCAGGTCGATCGCGTCATCGCCGTCGGCCACGCCATGTTCGGCCTCGAGCCCGATCAACGCCGCGCCGGGAAGGTCGCGGTCTGCTCCGAAGACGGGTGTGATCGCCCGGTGCTGGCGCGGGGCCTCTGCGGGCCGCACTACCACCGGGCCCGGCGGGCGCGGCTCAACGAGTGAGCGGGAAACACACCGAGAAGGTCGTGCCCTTGCCCGGCGCGGTTGTCAGCCCCAGCCCCGCGCCGTGACTGCGGACGATGCCCGCGACGGCCGCCAGCCCCAGCCCGCGACCGACCTGCTTCGTCGAGAAGAACGGATCGTAGATGCGGGCGACGACGTCTGCGGTCATGCCCACGCCGGTGTCGGCCACCTCGAGGACGACCGCGGGACCGGCTGCGAGCACGCCCACCGATGGGCCCATGAAGGTGGCGGGATCGACGGAGCGCTGCGAGAGCCTCACCACGACGGTGCCCGCCCCTTCGATCGCCTCGCACGCGTTGTTCACGAGCGACAGCAGCACCTCACGCACTTGAGCCGGGTCGCACCTCACCCGAGCGACGCCGCTCGCGAGCTCGAAGGCGAGCTGCGCCCTGCCGTGCGCGGCCCCCTCCAGCAGCGGGGTGATCCCGGTGACCAGTTCGTGAAGATCGGTGTCGGCGAGCGCCGTTCTGCCGAGGCCCAGGTAGGCCAGCAGCCGATGCGTGAGCTCCGACGCACGTCCCACGGCGGCCTCGATGGCCTCGATCGACTCGAGGCCGCGCGCGCCCGACACCTCCCCCCGCAGCGCGCTCGCCTCACCCAGAATCACCGTCAGCAGGTTGTTGAAGTCGTGCGCCACCCCGCCGGCCATCCGCCCCAGGCTCTCGAGCTTCTGCAGCTCGCGCAGCCGCAGCTCCGTTTTCTGCCGCTCCGCCTCCGCGCGCTTCCGCTCCGAGATGTCGCGGCTGTTGGCCACCACGCCCCGCACGGCCGGGTTGTCGAGCTGGTTGCTCGCGACGGCCTCCATCCACAGCCAGCGCCCGTCCTTCGTGAGGTACCGGTACTCGACGGTGCGGAGGGTGCCGGGCGCGCCGAGCACCTCGGCGAAGACGCGCGCCACTTCGGCCCGATCCTCGGGGTGGATCAGCTCGAAGGTGTCCTTGTGCTGCAGCTCCTCGGGCGTGAAGCCGTTGATGCGGACGGTCGCCGGCGAGTTGAAGAGGAGCCGGCCCTGGCCGTCGAGCAGCGAGATGATGTCCACCGAGTGGAGCGTGAGCGCGCGGAACAGCTCCTCGGTCCAGACGGCGTCGTCACTCATGTGGGCTCAGCGCTTGGGCGGGATCCGGTGGGGCGAGGTCGGCGGGCGCGCGCCGGGACCGGTCGTCGGCCGTTGCGGAGCGCCCGCGGGCCTGGGCCGGTTGGCGGGTGGCTGCGGGTAGGCCTTGATGTTGGTGCCGTCGGAGTCGCCTTCCCCACCCTCCCCTTCGGCCATCAGCTCGTCGTCGACCTGCACGCTGCCCTCGTCTGACGGGGCCTCGTCATCGCCCGGCTCGGGAGGCTTCTTCGCGAGCAGCGGGTTGCGGGTCGGCGGCGGGGTCGCATCGTCGCGCGCTGGGCGGGGCGCCGCGCTCTGGGAGGGACGGGCCGGGGCGGCGGAGGCGGGCTTCGGGCCCGGGCTCGGCGGCACCTGCACCTGGGCGCTCCCCTTCGAGCCACCCGCCTTCTCGGCGTTCTTCTTCCGAGCGTCCTCCTGCAGCTGGTGCTCGAACTCGCGGTAGCGCTGCTCGAACTCGTCGGGATCGGGCAGGTGCTTCTCGCGGTGCTTGAGCGAGGGCGCCCAGTGCGTGGTGACGTTCTCGCCCACGCCGTGGATGAGCGGCGGCGGGGGCAGGTTGTAGGTCGCCGGGTCGAAGTACTTCTCGTCGAGATCGGTGAAGCCGTACGCCCGCGCCTTCGCGAGGAACGTCGGCAGGATGCCCGTCGGCGCGTGGTACCCGAGGATGTTGCCCTGCTCGTCCTTGGTGACGGGGATGTAGAGCCAGATGTCCTGCGTGCGGTAGTCGCCCTTCTCGTTGAGCGGCAGCACCTCGGAGATCGCGATCGTCTTGCGCGAGCCGTCTTGCAGGCGCTCGCAGCACACGACGAAGTTGATCGCCGCCGCCACCTGCGCGCGCACGGCCACCATCGGCAGCTCGACCGAGCTCATCAGACAGAGCGACTCGATGCGCCGCAGCGACTCGGTGGGCGTGTTCGCGTGCGTCGTCGCCATCGAGCCGCCGTGGCCGGTGTTCATCGCCTGCATGAGGTCGAACGCCTCGCCGCCGCGCACCTCGCCGACGATGATGCGGTCGGGCCGGAGCCGCAGCGCCGAGTGCAGCAGGTGCCCCATGTTCACCTCGCCCTTGCCGTACTTGTCCGGCGGGCGCGACTCGAAGGGCACGAGGTGCTCCTGGTTCAGCTGCAGCTCGGCCGAGTCCTCGATGGTGAGGATGCGCTCGTCGTTGGGGATGAGCGACGAGAGGATGTTGAGGAGCGTCGTCTTGCCCGAGCCCGTGCCGCCCGACACCAGCATGTTCAGCTTCACGCGCACCGCCGCCTCGATGACGCGCACCATCGGCGGCGTGATCGACCCGAACTTGATGAGGTTCTCGGGCGTGAGCTTGTCGCGGAAGAACTTGCGGATGGAGATGGTGGTGCCCTTGCGCGCGATCGGCGGCAGCACCACGTGAATGCGGCTGCCGTCGGGCAGGCGCGCGTCGAGGCGGGGGCGATCTTCCGACAGCGGGCGGCCGACGTACTGCGCCATGTTGCGCGCGGCGCCGAGCAGCCCCTCCTCGGTGAAGGTGGCGTCGGTCTTGTAGAGGCGCCCTTTGCGCTCGATCCACACGTCCTTCTCGCCGTTGATCATGATCTCCGAGACGCTCTCGTCATCCAGGTACTGGGTGACGGGCTTCAAGAACGCCCGGAGGGACTCCTGGAACATCGACATGGGCGCGCAGTGTAGCCCGGCCGAAGTGTGAGTGGCGAAGCGCCGAAGGCGTTCTAACGTCCTCTCATGGCCAGCCGCCGACCCGCCCGACCCGCCCGAAAGCCTGCCGCGAAGCCGGACAAGCCCCCAGCAGGGGACGGGGACCAGGCCGCGGCCGACGAAGGCGAGGCGCCGACGGACGAGGCGCTGCCGAAGAACACCCTGCCCTTCGAGATCGACCCGAAGAAGGTCGAGGACTCGCTCAAGAAGGTGCGCGAGCAGCTCGTGCAGTTCGCGAAGAAGGGGCGCTACACGAAGGTGCGCTTCAAGTTCCGCGGCAAACAACTGCTGCCCGATCTCCCGCTGGCCGCCGTCGTCGCGGTCGAGGGCGCGACGTTCTACTGGACCGGGCTCTTGCGGCTGCTCGTGTTCAACCTGGCCGGTCGCGCCGTCATCGACGTCGAGCTGGTGAACGACTCCGAGAAGCGCATCACCGCGGGCAAGGAGGCGCTGCTGTCAGGCGATCTCGACGAGGCGCTCAAGGCCTTCCGCGAGGCGCTCGACATGGACCCCGAGAACCCGGTGGTGCACCTGAACCTGGGCGTGGCCTACAAGCTCAAGGGGCAGAAAGACGTGGCCCGGCTGGCGCTGACGAAGGCGAAGGCGCTCGATGCGCAGGGCCCCACCGGCGCAGAGGCCGATCGGCTGCTGGCCGGCCTCGGTCCCGCCTGACGAACGATCGCCGCACGCGCCTGACCGTCTCGGTATAAGGCCGGGCTCCCGCATGGCTCAGCGTCGCAAGCCCGCTATCGGCTTCATCTTCGTCACCCTGTTCCTCGACGTCCTGGGGATCGGGCTGCTCATTCCCATCATGCCGGGGCTGGTGAAGACCTTCGCCGAGCAGGCGCTCGCAGGCGGAGGCGACGCGCTGATGAACCTGGCGCTGCACGACACGGCCACCGCCCAGGAGCTCGCCTCGAAGTGGTACGGCTGGCTGATCGCGTCGTACGCGGCGATGCAGTTCCTGTTCTCGCCGATGATGGGCAGCCTGTCGGATCGCTTCGGCCGGCGGCGCGTGCTGCTCTTGTCGAACTTCTTTCAGGCCGCCGGCTATCTGCTGAACGGGTTCGCGCCGTCGCTGACGTGGCTCTTCCTGGGCCGCCTCGTCTCGGGCATCACCGGCGCGAGCATCGGCACCGCCACCGCCTACATCGCCGACGTCACGCCGCCCGAGAAGCGCGCGCAGAGCTTCGGGCTGGTGGGCATCGCCTTTGGCCTCGGCTTCATCTTCGGCCCGCTGCTCGGCGGCGTGCTGGGGCAGGTCGAGCTCCGGCTGCCCTTCTACGTCGCGGCGGCGCTGGCACTCTTGAACGCCGCCTGGGGCTTCTTCGTGCTGCCCGAGAGCCTGAAGGAAGAAGACCGGCGGCCGTTCTCGTGGGCGCGCTCGAACCCGTTCGGCACCCTGAAGGCCCTGGGCCGGTACCCGATCGTGCTCGCGATGACGGCGACCGCGTTCCTCTTCAACCTCGGCCAGCGCGCGCTCGAGAGCACCTGGGTGCTCACCACCGCCCACCGCTACGGGTGGACCCCGAAGGACGCCGGCGTCTCCCTCGCGCTGGTGGGCGTCGCCGCCGCGATCGTGCAGGGCGGCCTGGTGCGCCGGGTGGTGCCGATGCTGGGCGAGCGGCGCGCCTTCCTCGTCGCGGGCGCGATCAGCACGGTCGCGTTCGTCGCCTACGGCCTCGCGCCCACGGGCTTCATCGCCTCCTGCGTCATCCCTTTCGGCGCGCTGGGAGGCATCGCCGGACCCGCCGTGCAGGCGATGCTCTCGCGCGCGGTCCCGGCCAACGAGCAGGGCATGCTGCAGGGCGGGCTCGTGAGCCTCACCGCGCTCACGCAGATCATCGGACCGCCGGTGGCCACGGGGCTCTTCGGCTACTTCATCAGCACGCAAGCGCCCGTGCAGGTGCCCGGCGTCTCGTTCTTCTTCGGAGCGGCCTGCATGCTCGTGGGGCTCGGCTTCGCGGTGCGCGCGTTCGCGAAGCACCCTGAGCGGGTCGCCGCGGGCTGACCGCTACTTCGAGATGGGCGCCTCGGCCTCGCCCGAGCCGCGCTCCTCCTGGTACTGCTTCGGGTTCGTCGGCCACGTGAGATCCGCCGGCACCTTGCCGCCGCCGCGCTGCTCGCGGCCGGTGCTCCACTCGTTCTCGTGGTGGGCGAGGTCGTTCGTCGCGCGGCTCTTGAAGGGAACCGGGAGCTTCTTCGGATCGGCTGGCTTGTTCGAGGAACCCATGCCCCGTTGATAGCGAGGGGTGGGCTCGCTGGCTACGGCCTCGTAGACTGACCGGGCTTTGAGCGCTCCCGGCGGCCGCATTCACGCGTTCGACTGGCTCCGCGGCGTCGCGGTGGTGGTGATGATCCAGACCCACGCCCTCGTGCTGCTGCAGAAGGGCCTCGAGAAGGACGCGCTGTACTCGTGGCTGGTGCGCATCGACGGCCTGGTGGCGCCGTCGTTCATCTTCTCGGCGGGCTTCGCGCTGGCGCTCGTGCAGGTGCGGGCTGCGCTCGCGTCCCTGGCGAAGGGCGGGGCCGAGGGGCTGGCCGCGCGGAAGGCCCAGGCGCTCAAGACGCTCAAGCGGGTCGGCGAGGTGCTGCTCGTCGCCTCGATCGTCAACGCGATCTGGTTCCGGGTGTTCCGTGAGCCGAAGTGGCTCCTCCGCATCGACATTCTCCACTGCATCGGGCTCGCGCTGCTCCTCGTGCTGCCGCTGCTGGTGCTGCTCGCGACCCGCCCGCAGCTGCTGCGCTGGACGATGCTGGGGCTCGCGGCGCTCGTCTTCGGCGCCTCTCCTCTGCTGGAGGGCGTCACGGGCTTCTGGAGCATCTTCGTCAACACGCGCGTCGGGGCCATCGACGACACCCTGGGCACCACGTTCCCGCTGTTCCCCTGGGCCGGCTACGTGTTCCTGGGCGCGTCCTTCGGCGCCACCGTCGCGATGATGAAGCAGGAGCACGAGCTCTGGGGCTGGTGGGCGTTGCTCTGGGGCCTCGGCGTGATCTTCTGGGTGACGGACGGCTTCTGGCGACAGCTCTACCCGCCCCACAACTTCTGGGTCACCAACCCGGCCAACGCGGCGCAGCGGTGGACGCTGGTGCTGTCGGTGGTGGCGCTCTTCAGGATCGTCGAGGTCGGCGTGCCTTCGTCGAAGACGTCGAAGCTGGCCGTGCTCGTGGGCACCTTCGGCGCCTCGTCGCTGTCGGCGTACTTCTTCCACGAGATGCTGCTCTACGAGCACCACGTCGGCGTCTTCACGAAGCTCTTCCGCGAGCGGTGCGACTGGGTGACGTGGTGGCCGGTGCTGGGCGCGCTCGTGTTCGCGACCTGGGTGTGCGTGAAGCTGTGGGACCGGGTGGATCCCAGGCTCCGCGCGGCGCTGGCGACGAAGCGCACCTGACTACTTCTTCGGCAGCACCGCCTCGACCTGCTGCTTCACGCTGTCGCTCATCGGCTCGGCCTTCGAAGGCAGGTGCGCCACCACCGTGCCGTCGGCGGCCACGAGGAACTTGTTGAAGTTCCAGTTCACCTCACCGCCGTTCTTCGGGAGCCCCTGCAGGTACTTGTAGAGCGGGTGCGCGCCGTCGCCCTTCACCGCCACCTTCGCGAACAGGGGGAAGGTCGTCTTGTACTTGAGCTCGCAGAACTGCTTCACCTCGGCGTTGGTGCCGGGCTCCTGACCGCCGAAGTCGTTCGACGGGAACGCGAGCACCTCGAAGCCCTTCGCCTTGTACGCCTGGTACAGCTCCTCGAGGCCCTTGTACTGGGGCGTGTAGCCGCACTGCGACGCGGTGTTGACGATGAGCAGCGCCTTGCCCTTGTACTGCGCGAGCGAGACGTCCTTGCCGTCGATCGTCTGCACGTTGAGGTCGTAGAGGCTCATGGGCGGGGCTCCGGCGAGGGTGAGGGACAGCGCGAGCGTCGTGATCATGGGCGACGAGCTAACGGCCGCCCTCGCGCCGCGCTACCCCAGGTTCTTCACGAGCGGCTCGAAGCGCGGCTTGTTCGTCGCCTTGTGGAACGCGTCTTCGCCCGAGATCCTGCCCTCTTCGGCCAGCTTGAAGAGCACGTCGTCCATCGCCTGCATGCCCATCTGCTTCCCTGACTGGATGATGGAGTTGATCATCGGCGTGTTGCCCTCGCGGATGATGTTGGGCAACCCCGGCGTCTTGAGCAGGATCTCGTGCACCGCGAGGCGGCCGCGGCCGTCAGGGGTGCGGAGCAGGAGCTGCGAGACCACCCCCGCGAGCGACTCGGACAACATGGTGCGCACCTGTTGCTGCTGATCGGTGGGGAAGGCGTCGATCACCCGGTCGATCGTCTTGGGCGCGCTGTTCGTGTGCAAGGTGCCGAACACCAGCACGCCCATCTCGGCCGCGGTGATGGCCAACGAGATCGTCTCCATGTCGCGCATTTCGCCGACGAGGATGACGCCGGGGTCCTGGCGGATCGCGCTGCGCAGCGCCGCCGCGAAGCTCCTGGTGTCGTTGCCGACCTCGCGCTGGCTGAGGGTGCACTTCTTGTTCTGGTGCACGAACTCGACGGGGTCCTCGATGGTGACGATGTGCTTCGAGTGCCTCGTGTTGATGAGATCGATGATCGCCGCCAGCGTGGTGGACTTGCCCGAGCCGGTGGGGCCGGTGACGAGCACCAGGCCCTGCTCGAGATCGGCCAGCCCCGCGAGCGCCGCCGGCGCCTTCAGCTCTTCGAGCGTGCGGATCTTCTCGGGGATGATGCGGAACACCGCCGCCGCGCCGCGCTCCTGGTTGAAGTAGTTCGCGCGGAAGCGGGCGACCCCTGGCAGGGCGTAGGCGAAGTCGAGGTCGAGGTTCGACTCGAAGTGCCCCCACTGCTTCTCGTTCGCGAGCTCCTTGAGGTGATCGCGCAGGCTCGCGTCGGTGAAGGGCTGCCAGCCAGCGACGGGCTTCACCGCGCCGTGCTGGCGCATGTGCGGAGGCATGCCGGAGGCGAGGTGCAGATCGCTGCCGCCGGTGTCTTTGAGCTGCTTGAAGAGGACGTCGAGTCGGGCCATGGCGAGCTCAGGCGAAGCGCTTGGGGTCTTCTGCGTGGCGGCGGGCCTCGGCCTTCGTCACCTGCCCGCTCTTCACGAGTTCCAGCAGGCTGTCGTCGAGCAGGCACATGCCGTCGGCGCGCCCCGTCTGCATGATGCTGCGGATCTGGAACGTCTTCTCTTCGCGGATCAGGTTCGACACCGAGGGCTTCACGTAGAGCACCTCGAGGGCGGGCACGCGCCGGGTGCCGTCGGCGGTGAGGACGAGGCGCTGCGAGACGATCGCGCGCAGCGACTCCGACACCATCGCGCGAATCTGCGACTGCTGCTTCGGCGGGAACACGTCGAGGATGCGGTTGATGGTGCGGATCGCGTTGTTCGTGTGCAGGGTGCCCAGCACGAGGTGGCCCGTCTCGGCCGCCGAGATGGCGAGCTGAATCGTCTCGAGATCGCGCAGCTCGCCGATGACAATGATGTCGGGGTCTTCGCGCAGCGCCGCGCGCAGCGCGTTGGCGAAGCTGTGCGTGTGCTTGCCGGCCTGGCGTTGGTTCACCACGCAGCCCTGCGGCGTGTGCACGTACTCGATCGGATCTTCGACGGTGATGATGTGATCGTTCCGCGACGCGTTCAGCATGCTCACCAGCGCCGCGAGCGTGGACGACTTGCCGCACCCCGTCGGCCCGGTCACGAGCACCATGCCCTGGTGGAAGTCGGTGAGCTTCGACAGGGACGCTGGCAGACCGAGGCTCTCGAGGGTCGGCGGGCTGGGGGGGATGGTGCGGAACACGCCGTCCCACCCGCGCTGCTGCTTGTAGAAGCTGCAGCGGAAGCGGCCAACGCCCGGCAGCGCGATGGCGAGATCGAGATCCCACGACTCGTCGAGCAGCTTGCGTTGCTCGGGGTCGAGCGCGTCTTTGAGGATCGACTCCACCTGCTGCGGGTCGAGCACGCCGGTCTTCAGCTCGCGCAAGACGCCGTTGACGCGCATCTGCAGCGGCGCCCCACCGTGAATGTGCACGTCGCTCGCCTTCGACTCGACGGCCTTGGTGAGGATCTGCTGCAGGGTGGGCAGCCGCCCGCCCCCCATCGAGGGGCGCGGCCCGACCTGGGGCAACGACGACGCGGACTGGGCGGTTGGGGCGGGCGGTGCGCTGGGCGCTGGAGCGACAGGGGTGGACGTCGCGGGTGCCGGTGCCGACGCCGCGGGTGCCGGTGCTGGCGCCGCGGGAGCAGCCGGTCGCGCGGGTGAGGCGGCGGGCGCCGGGGCCGCCGGGGCCGCACCGCCCTGCTTCGCCAGAAACTGGGCCTGCGCCTGCGCGAGCCACTTCGCCTGTTCAGCGGTGATGAACTTCAGCTCCATCAGGATCGCCGACAGCGGCTTCGCCTCGACCGCCTGTCGCTGCGCCGCCGAGGTGAGCTGCTCCTGGCTGATGAGCTTGTAGTGAACGGCGATTCGCCCCAGCAGCGCGTCTTCTTGACTCTGCATTCGACCGCGCAGCCTAGCCCAGCGCTCGCCATCTCCCGCCGTCTTTCACGGCCTTCGCCGGTGACCGGTGAAGAAAGGTGAAGAGGTGTGTGCGGCGGGCGGTTGCTGGTTAGGTAGGGTTCCTGAGACGAAGCCGGAAGTGAGGGCGGAGTCGACGAGGCCAGCGTCCCCTCGTCACCTGAGGCCGAGGAGCGCAGGCCGAACGAAGGCGAAGTCGAACTGAGAAACACGTGAGACGAAGCCGGAAGTGAGGGCGGAGTCGACGAGGCCAGCGTCCCCTCGTCACCTGAGGCCGAGGAGCGCAGGCCGAACGAAGGCGAAGTCGAACTGAGAAACACGTGACACGCGACGAGCGCGACAAGGCAACCCCCAGGGCGAAGCCGCAGGTGACGCTGCGCAGGCTCTATTCCCTCGCGTGGCCCGAGCGCGGGCCGCTCGCCCTGGCGACCGTCTTCCTCCTCATCGGCTCCACGGGCTCGCTCGCCTTCCCCAGCGCGGCCGGCCGCCTCTTCGACGAGGCGCTCAACGTGAAGTCGGGCAAGGTCGATCTCGCGCGGGTGGACTCGTTGGCGCTGGCGCTGGTCGGCATCTTCGCGGTCACCGCGGTCGCGTCGGCGCTGCGCTTCTTCATCTTCAGCCGCGCCGGCGAGCGCATCGTCAGCCGGTTGCGCGTGCAGCTCTACGAGTCGCTCATGCGGCAGGACACGGGCTTCTTCGACGGCCAGAAGACGGGCGAGCTCTCGTCACGCCTGTCCTCCGACGCGACGGTGCTGCAGACGACGGTGACGGCGAACATCAGCATGGTGCTGCGGAACACCGTGCAGGCGCTGGGCGCCGTCTCCATCCTGCTGCTCACCTCTTCGAAGCTGACGCTCATGATGCTCGCGATCGTGCCGCCGGTGGCCCTGGGGGCCGTCTTCTATGGCCGGCGTGTGCGCAAGCTGGCGAAGGAGAGCCAGGACGCGCTGGCGAAGGCGAGCGAGGTCGCGGTCGAGTCGCTCTCGGGCATCCGCACGGTGCGCTCCTTCGCTGCCGAGAAGCTCGAGGTCGCGCGTTACGGGAAGGCCATCGACGGGTCGCTCAAGCTGGCCTTTCGCCGCATCCTGCTGTCGTCGTCCTTCTTCGGCTTCGCGTCGTTCCTCGCCTTCTCGTCCGGCGCGGCGGTGTTCTGGTACGGCGCGCGCATGGTGGCGCACGGCGAGCTGACCGCGGGGGCGCTCCTCACCTTCCTCATGCAGACGATGCAGCTCGCGTTCGGGCTCTCAGCGCTCGCCGAGCTGTGGACCGACGTGCAGCGCGCGGCTGGCGCCGCCGAGCGGGTCTTCGAGCTGCTGCACCGCACGCCCGCCATCCCCTCGAGCGGAGGCGCCACGCTGCCGGCGGTGAAGGGCGCCGTCACCTTCTCTCACGTGCACTTCGCCTATCCGGCGCGGGCCGACGTGAAGGTGCTCGAGGACTTCAACCTGTCACTCGAGCCGGGAGAGATCGTCGCCCTCGTCGGCCCGTCCGGCGCGGGGAAGTCCACCATCGCGTCGCTGCTGTACCGGCTCTACGATCCGCGCGAGGGCCACCTCGAGCTCGACGGGCGAGCCTACGCCCAGCTCGACCCCGAGTGGCTCCGACGGCAGGTCGGCGTCGTCGCCCAGGAGCCCCTGCTCTTCTCGAGCAGCATCGCCGAGAACATCCGCTACGGGCGGCCCGACGCCACCGACGCCGAGGTCGAAGACGCCGCGCGGCTCGCCAATGCGCACACGTTCATCTCTGCCTTCCCCGAGGGCTATCGCACGCTCGTCGGCGAGCGCGGCATTCAGCTCTCCGGCGGCCAGAAGCAGCGCGTGGCCATCGCGCGGGCGGTGCTGAAGAACCCGCGCCTGCTGATCCTCGACGAGGCCACCAGCGCCCTCGACGCCGAGAGCGAGCACCTCGTGCGGGAGGCGCTCGAGCGGCTGATGAAGGGACGGACGACGTTGATCATCGCGCACCGGCTCTCGACCGTGAAAGACGCCCATCGCGTCGTGGTGCTCGAGGGCGGCAAGGTGGTGCAGAGCGGCACGCACTCGGGCCTCGTCGAGCAGGACGGCCTGTACCGCCGCCTCGTGGAGCGACAGTTCGCCGCGTGAACGCGCTCACGCGTCGAGCCACGACCCGCTCGACGACGAACCCGAGCACCTGACAGTGGGCGCCGTGAAGAGCGGGGCGCTGCAGGCGCAGCTCCGGGCGAGCGTGCCTCGGCACCGGGCGTCAGCGGCGCAGGGGCGCCCTCCTCGAGCCCGCGGGGCCGACTGGCTGCGCGAGGATCGTCAGTGCCCGTCGAGCGGCTGCACCCGCGGGGCCGACTGGCTGCGAGAGGGATCATCAGCGCCCGTCGAGCGGCTGCACCCGCGGGGCCGACTGGCTGCGCGCTCGTCGAGCGGCTGCACCCACGGGACCGGCTGGCTGCGCGAGGATCGTCAGCGCCCGCAGTTCCTCGACGGCACCTGGGACCGGAGGGAACCGGTGCTCCGACGCGAGGACAGGGCGGGTGCTGCGAGAGGGATCGTCAGCGCCCGTCGAGCGCCGTGAGCACGCGCCGCAGCTCCTCCTCGAGCCGCGACAGGAGCGTGGTGACCTTCGAGAGCTCGTTCGCGCTGCCGGCCTGCTCGAGCTCCTTCGCAAGCTCGGTCGCCCCCTTCGCGGCGAGGCTCAGCAACGCGCCCTTCAGCCGGTGCGCCGTGCGCTTGATGGCTGGCCCGTCGTTGGCCCGCACCGCGGCCTGCACGTCACCGAGCAGGGCCGGGGCTTCCCGGCGGAAGAGGCCGACGATCTCGGTCACCAGCCCGTCGTCCCCTGCGCAGTTCTCGCTCAGCGCCTTCCAGTCGATGGGTTCCACCAGGCCGGTTATCGCACAGCGCGCGGGGCCGGCCACCGTCAACGTGTAGCCACTCCCATGACCCGGGCTGAAACGTGCTAGGTCGCGCGGTCGCATGCCCGCCGACACCGCGCTGCTCGCCAGCGTTCCCCTCTTCGAGCGCCTCGACGAAGAAGAGCGCACCCTGCTCGCGGCGCAGCTCGACGACGTGTCCTTCGAGGCGGGCCAGGTCGTCTTCAAGCGCGGGGACCCGGGCGGCTCGATCTTCATCGTGGTGTCGGGCTCGGTGGAGATCTTCGTCGAAGACACTGTCGGTCAGCGGGTGGTGTTCGAGACCGCGAAGGCCGGCGACTTCTTCGGCGAGCTCTCGCTGCTCGACGGCGACCCCCGCAGCGCCTCGTCGGTGGCGCTCGAGACGACGCGCGCGGTGCGCCTCGATCGCAACGACCTCGAGCTGCTCTTCAAGCGCCACCCCACCGCCGCGATGGACGTGCTGGCCGTCATCGGGAAGCGGCTGCGCGAGGCCGACCGCCTCATCGGCAGCCGCCCCAGCTACAGCCCCAACCAGGCCGTCGAAGGCAAGCTCACGCCCGTCCAGCGCATCGCCGACGCCGCGGCCGCCTTCTCGGGCAGCATCAGCTTCCTCGTGGTGCACATGCTCTGGTTCGGCGTGTGGATCGCGGTGAACCTCGACCTCGTCTCGTCGGTGCACGCCTTCGATCCGTTCCCCTTCGGCCTGCTCACGATGGTCGTCTCACTCGAGGCGATCTTCCTGTCGTGCATGGTGCTCATCAGCCAGAACCGCCAGGCCGCGAAGGAGCGGATCCGCTCCGACGTCGAGTACGACGCGAACATCCGCGCGGGGCTCGAGGTCACCCAGCTGCACGTGAAGGTCGACGCCCTCTACGAGCAGACGCTGGCCCGTCTCGCCGCCGTGGAGAAACGCCTGGCGGCGCCCGCGCCTCCGCCGCCCCTGCCCCCGCCTCCAGTCGGCCCGGGGCCTTCCTGAGTTGATTCAAGCGGTTGCGGAAACCGGACGAGGGACTGTCACAAGCTCCGTGGGTGGTCGCGTTGAGGTCCATGAACCCCTCGCCGAAAGGACCCACACATGTCGCGCATGCCTGCCTCCAACCCTTCTCCTTCGCCGTACGAGTCCTCCGGTGGTCGCCTGGTCGCCATCGACGGCCGCACCCTGCCGCTGACCGGCGCCTCGCTCACAGCCGACGCGAAGGCGGGCCTGGTGCAGGTCACGCTGTCGCAGACGTTCTTCAACCCCCACGCCGAGCCGCTCCGGGTGACGTACTCGTTGCCGCTGCCGGCGGACGGCGCGGTGAGCGGGTTCTCCTTCACGATCGGCGATCAGCGCATCGTCGGCGAGGTGGACACGAAGAAGCAGGCGCGCCAGCGCTTCGAAGACGCGGTGCTCGAGGGCCGCACCGCGGCGATCCTCGATCAGGAGCGCACCAGCCTCTTCACCCAGGAGGTCGGCAACGTGCCGCCGCGCCTGTCGGTGGTGTGCGAGGTGACGATCGATCAGAAGCTGGCGTGGCTGCCCGACGGCTTCTGGGAGTGGCGCTTCCCGACGGTGGTGGCGCCACGCTACCTCGGTGAGCCGGGGCGGGTGGCCGATCACGCGAAGGTGACGGTGGACGTCGCCGACCGCGCCCTGCCGGTGAAGCTGTCGCTCGGCATGACGATTCGTGATCGCCTGGCGGACGGCTGCCGGCCCGAGTCGCCCTCGCACGCCCTGCACACGGTGCGGGGACTGCAGTCGACCGACGTGCAGTTCGCCGCCGAGTCCGGCGCCAGCCTCGATCGTGACGTGGTGGTGCGCTGGAAGGCGGCGCAGCTGAAGGTGGGCGTCGAGCTCGACGTGGCGCGGCCTGCGAAGGGCGCCGCCTCGGAGCACGCGTACGGGCTGCTCACGCTCGTCCCACCCTCCGTCGAGGCGAAGCTGGCGGCGGTCGCGCGCGATCTCATCGTGCTGCTCGACACCTCGGGCTCCATGTCGGGCCAGCCGCTCGATCAGGCGCGCCGCTTCACCGCCGCCCTCATCGACAGCCTCGACGATCGCGACACGCTCGAGCTCATCGAGTTCTCGTCGTCGCCGCGCCGCTGGAAGAAGGAGGCCGTCAAGGCGACGTCCGCCAACCGCCGTGACGCGCAGGGCTGGCTCGCGAAGCTGCGCGCCTCGGGCGGCACCGAGATGGCGAGCGGCATCATCGAGGCGCTCTCGCCGCTCCGTCAGGAAGCGCAGCGGCAGGTGGTGCTGATCACCGACGGCCTCATCGGCAGCGAGCACGAGGTGCTGACCGCCATCGCGCACCGGCTCCCGTCCGGGTCGCGCGTGCACACCATCGGCGTCGGCTCGGGGGTCAACCGCAGCCTCACCCAGCCCGCGGCGCGGGCAGGTCGTGGCGTCGAGCTGGTGATGGGCCTGGGCGAAGACGTCGAGGTCGCCATCCGCCGGTTGCTCGCCCGCACCCACCAGCCGCTCATCACGGACGTCGAGCTGTCCGGCGACGCGCTGGTGCTCTCGGCCCCGCAGCGCCTGCCTGACGTGTTCTCCGGCTCGCCAGCGCTGCTGTCGATGAAGCTCTCGCCGCGCGGCGGCCGGCTGGTGGTGCGCGGCCGGGCGGGCGACGGAGACTTCGAGGAGACGCTCGAGGTGCCCGCGGTGGATCGCGCCCAGGGCAGCCGGTCGGTTGCGACGCTCTTCGCGCGTGAGCTGGTGGAGGACCTCGAGACCCAGCGCGTCGTCGAGCCGGGCGCGCAGGTCGATCAGGCCGTGCAGAGCCTCGGCCTCGACTTCCAGATCTCCACCCGCCTCACCTCGTGGGTGGCCATCAGCGAGCAGATGACCGTGGACCCTCGGCTGCCGCGGCGCAACGTCACCCAGCCGCACGAGCTCGCGTACGGGATGTCGGCCGAGGGGCTGGGCCTGCGTCAGCCGATGGCCCCGATGGCGGGCGGGGTCGCGCCGATCCAGGCCTCGTTGTCGGCCGCGCCCATGCGCCCCGGCGCGCCGATGCCGAAGTCCCTGGCCTCACCGACGGGCGCCCCCCGCGGGGGACGCGCGGACGAGGGCAAGCGCGAAGAGGCCGAGCGACCTTCGCTCAGCCGCAGCCGCCGCTTGTCCGAGATCGCCTCGAAGGACGACTCCGCCGACGACCGCAGCGACAGCGAGGTGTTCGACGAAGCCGAGTTCGACGGGGCGCCGTCCGGTTCCTTCGAGCCGCCCGCTGCAGCCGAGCCGGAGCCCACCGAAGAGCAGGTGAAGGACAAGAAGGCCGAGCCGGCGCCGAAGAAGCGCCCCACGTTCGGCCTCGGCGGGCTGGTGGACAAGCTGGTGAAGGCCGTCACTGGCGCGGCCAGGCAGCTCACGGGACGGGTGCTGCGCCAGCACGGCACGCGGCTCGACCTCGAGATCGTGCTCGATCAGCAGCTCGACTGGACGCCTGCGAAGGACGTCGTCATCGAGCTCCAGAACGGCACGACGGTGAAGGCGCAGGTGAACTTCTCGTTCACCACCTCGAGCGGCGTGTACGGCCCGGGCCGGGTGCTGACGCTGACGCTCACCACGCCGGGCGAGGTGCAGGACCCGGTGCGCGTGCAGCTCATCTCGAACGGCGAGAACGTCGAGATCACGCTGCGCACGCCGTGATGCTACGGAGCTCGTGATGCAGGCTGAAGTCGCTCAGCTCGCACGCATCTCGGCCGGCGATGCCGCTGCCTTCGGGCAGTGGGCGTCGTCGATCGAGGCGTCTCTGCGCGGCACGCTCCGGCCGTTCGCCACGCTCTGCGACTGCGAGGCCGTGGTGCAGGAGGCGCTCCTGCGGGTGTGGCAGGTGGCGCCGCGCTTCAAGCACGACGGCCGACCCAACGCGCTGCTGCGGTTCGCGGTCACCACCGCGCGCAACGTCGCGCTCTCGGAGCTGCGCCGCACCTCGGCGACCCCCACCGAGCTGGAGTCGTTGCACCGCGCCCTCGAGGCTCAGGGCGACGCCACGCCACGCCCGCCGGATCCCCACCTGCGGACCGCCGTCGCCCGGTGCCGCGAGAAGCTGCCCGGCCAGCCCGCCGCGGCCCTGACCGCCCGCCTCGAGCGCGCCGAGGATGATCACGCCCTCGCCGCGTCGGTGCGCATGACGCTCAACACCTTCCTGCAGAACGTCAGCCGTGCGCGGAAGCTGCTGGCCGACTGCCTGAAGAAGGCCGGCATCGACCTCGACCTGGAGCTCGCGCCATGACGCCCGAAGAACTGCTGTTGCTCGAGCAGGTCGTCTCGGCGCACCGCGAGCGCACCGTCGACGGCGTCATCAAGAGCCACCCGGCCTGGCACGATCTCGACGCCGCCGGCCGAAGCGCCGCCTTCGACGAGACGCTGCGCCAGCGGGCCCTCGAGCGCGCCGGAGACCCGGCGGGCCAGAGCTCGACCGTCAAGGCCGTGCTCGCGCGCCTCGCGCGCTGACGCTCACCGTTCCGTCGGCAGCTTGAAGTCGCGGAGCTCGCCCGGCGCGAGCGGCCGCTCCTGTGGCACCGCATAAAGCGTGAAGCTGGTGGACTTGTCGTCGAACTGCTTGAGCGGCGGGTTGGTCGAGGCCCCGACGCCTCCTGCACTGACGCCGATCGACTTCGTCGGGCCGACCGTCCACGACACGCGCTGCACCTGACCGCCCCGGGTGGTGATGTCGATGACGCTCCTGAAGCCCACCGAAGCGCTCGCAGGTCCCACCTGCGGCGGGGAGAACTCGACGTAAGAGCCGCCCGAGAGCGTGAGCTCCTTGTTCTCGTACGAGTACGAGGCGCCACCGACGACGCCGAAGGGCCCGGCGACCGGCGCCTTGCACTCCGCGCCGACGCTCTCGCACCCTTCGATCGCCACCGAGCAACCCACGCTGCTGCTGACCTCCGCGTCCACTGACACCCCCTTGGGCACGGGGCAGGTTGGCTTCATCTTCGGGGGCCGCGCCTCCTTCGCGGCCGCTGGCGGTTGCGGCGGCGGTACGTCCTTGTCACAGGGCCCCAGCGGAGAGACGAGGTGCATGCGATACATGAGCGCGCGCGTCGGGTACGTCATCGGGAAGGTCCCGAGGCGGCCCCAGATCGTGAGTTCGACGCTGCCTTGCATGAAGGTGCGCTCGCCGTCGTCGTTGTAGAGGCCCAGCAGCTCGCCGCTCAGCTTCCAGTACTCCCGGAGCAGCTCGACAACGCGGTCGTAGTAGCGCTTCTCGGAGTCGCGCCACTGGACGAAGGCCGTGCCGACGAGCTGCTTCGCGCCCCGGCAGTGAACGTTGTGCCGCTGCCGGGCCGCCTCGAGCGGCGCCGCCGAGAGGTTCTGCAGCCCCTCGAGAGGGATCTGCTCGAACGACTTCGTCGATTGCGCGAGCTGGTCGGACAGGCGCTGATCGATGACCGACGTCTCCTTGTTGTGCGCCTTCGAGAGCTCGTCGAGCTGCTTGCCGTAGCGGTACCTGAGATCGTCGAGGCCCCAGCCGGCCTCCTCATTCGGGTTCATCACGACGGCCCCGGGGTGCTCCTGTTGAAGGCGTTGACGCCGCTGGTTCGCGGCGACCGGCGCCTGCGGGTTCATGTCCTTCGTCGCCTGATCGCGCAGCGCCGCGAGCTCGTTCTTCCAGCGGTCGAAGCTGTCCTTCGCGCCCATGAAGACCTCGACCGAGCTCCAGTTGGGGAACTCGCGGATCTCGAGCTCGGCGCCGGCCTTCCCACCACCGCCGCCCTGGTCGCCACCAGCGCCCGCACCATCAGCCCCCGTTCCGCTCGGCGCCTCGGTGCTCTTCGGTGGCTCCTTGCGCGACTCCTCCCGCAGCTGTCCGCGGCGCTGCTTGATGGTGCTGCACGGCAGCGCGTGGAGATAGGCCTGGACGCCCCGCCGCGCGTCGCCCTCGTTCGCGTAGACGATGGCGAGCGCGTTCCACGCGGGGCAGTGGTCGCGATCGAACGTCGTCGCTTCGAGCAGCCGCATCTTCGCGAGGCTGTTCTCGCCGAGGTCCGCGTACACGCTGCCGAGGTTGGTGAGGATCTGCGGCGTGCGCGGCGCGAGCTGGTTCGCGTAGAGCTGCACCTTGAGGGCTGCGTCCTTCTTCTTCGCGTGCGCGAGCGCGACGCCGAACGTGGTGGCGACGATCGCGTTGTCCGGGGCGTCCATCGCCGCGAGGGCGAGGTTGGCAACGCCTTCCGGCTTGCCGAACGCCACCTCCACCGCGCCCATCGAGGCCCGCCCGAGAATGTCCTTCACCGTCTTCGGCCGCGAGGCGACGGCCTCGGTCGCCTTCTTCAAGTCGTCCTTCGAGGTGAAGGCGTCGTCGAAGGCCTTCTGTGCGATCGCCACGTATTGCTCCTGCGTCGGTGGCTTCACGAAGGCCGGAGGTTCAGCGGGCGGCTTCGGCCCGGCCAGCGAGGCGAACGCCACCAGCACCACCACGGCCAGGCATGAGCGAGCCATGAGAACCTCCGCCACGAGCGTGCGCCCGCGGCGCGGAAGGCACAAGCACGACGTCCAACCGTTGCGCCGCGGCCGCGCGTTCGGGCGATGGGCTGTGGGCCGGCCGCAAGCGCGGCGGCACGCGAGCCCTGGTCTGGGTCAAGGCGTACCGGCGTCGCCCGGAAGCAGCGACCGCGAGCCCGCGTCGAGCTCGAGCCCGTCGAGCAGCCCGCGTGCGACCGGCGCCGCGTGCACCTCGCCGCTCGCGGGCGGGACCGCGACCATCACTGCGCCGGCCTTCGCGTCGAGCTTCGAGGCCTCCTCGAGCGCCGCCACGGCAGCCTCGAGCTGCTTCGCTTCCAGCGCCTTCAGCGCCTCGGCGTACCGTTTCGCCGATTCGTCGAGCGCCTCAGCCGCCGGCGCGAGCTCGGGACGATTGGCGAAGAGCGACGACATTGCCTCGGCGTTCTCCCGCCGCACGTGCGCGGCGACGCGGACCCCGTTCAGCAGCTCGGCGGTCACGACCTCCGCGCCGTGACGGGTGATCGCACGCGCCGTCTCTGACACGGCCACCGAGCCCGTCGAGGGCCCTTGCGACTTGAGGCCCACCAGCGCGCGCCCGTTCACCGCGAGCAGCGGCGAGAGATCGGGCGTCGTCGGTCCCGGCTCCAGCACCAGCAGCTGGTACGTCCACGGGTACTGGAACACGAGCGCCTGCGACTCCGCGGCGATGAGGAGCTGCGCCGTCGTCATCGTCAGCCCGGTCGCGCCGGCCGGCCGCTCCGTCGCCTCGCAGCGCTTCGCGTCGTCACAGGTGGGCTCGTAGTACTCGAAGCCCGCCTCGTCGTAGCCGACGAGCACGACGCTGTGCGGAGCGGCCCCGCGCCGGTCGAGCAGGATCGAGCGGTCGAGCGCGACCCGCACCGCCCGGCCCTTCGACAGGAACGTCTTGAGCGCCCGCACGAAGTCGTCGGCGCTGTCGGTGGTGAGGTAGCGCCGCTCGAAGCCGAGGAAGGGCGCGGCCCGCAGGAAGCCCACCTCGGGATCCTGGCCGGGGAAGAAGCCGGTACGACGGGGGATGGCGGTGGCGCCCCAGGTGAAGCCCATGAGGAAGTCGAGCGTCGGGCGTGGCAGCGCGCGGCCCTGCTGCGCGGCGAGCATGCGCAGGCTCCCCGACTGACAGAGCCCGACCTCCTCGCTGAGCCACGGCACGTCGGTCACGCGCGCGCGGGGCGGCGGCTGACCGAGGTCCGACTCGGCCAGCGGCGCCGGGTGGTACTCGTTCAGGTAGTAGGCGTGGATGAAGGAGCGCATCACGAGCTGCCAGGCCACGATGAGCCCCACGACGAGCGCGACGCCGACGCCCGCCAGCACCGGCTTCCACGGAATCCGCGAGGCCATGACTCAGCTCCCTCCGTACGTCCGCTCGAGGTAGCGCTCGATCTCGAGGCTCTCGAAGCCCTGCCAGCCGGTGTTCGGGTCGGCGAGCCAGGGGACCTGCATCTTCCCGCTGCGAGCGATGAAGGCGTCGCGTCGCGGGCTGCCCTTGGCGACGTTGTGCAGCACGTACGGAAGCTCGAGCTCGCAGAGCGTGAAGCGCACCATGCGGCACGGTGGGGAAGACTCGAACGAGTAGAGCTCGAGCGGCTGCTCCGGCGCCTTCGACGGCCTCGCGATCGCGCCCCGCCCGGCCGTCAGCACCCGCGCCAGCAGCCCCGTCGCGACCCGCACCGGCGCCGCGTTCACGAGCCACGGCGCAGTCCCGGCGCCGTACTTCGCGTAGAGGTGCGAGACGATCGCCGGCGCGCCGACGAGGCGCTGCCCGGTGTTCGGATCCTCGAGCTGAGGGCCAGCCCCGCTCCCGAGCTCGGACCTGAAGCGGGCGCCACCCGGCGGGCACGGCCGCACCTCGGCGTCGAGGTCGAGGCAGCTCAGCGCCTCCCGGACGCTGCGCGAGTGAGGACAGCCCTCGAAGTCCCACAGCCGGACCGTCTGCGCCGGCCGCGGGCCGAGCGCCCGCTCCACGGTGGTGCCGCGCGCGAGCCGCAGCCCAGACGCCGTGAACCCGCCGAGGAGCTGCAGCTTGCGCGACAGCCCGGTGGTCGGATCGGAGAGCGTCCGGGCGAGCGCCTTCGCGGTGTCGCTGGTGACGGTGGCGAGCGTCGGCTTCACGGTCCCTGCCTACAGCGGAGTGAGGAAGCGCGCGATCACGACCTTCACGCCTGCGTCGAAGCGCACCGTCAGCTTCGCGTTCGGGCCCTTGCCGGCGACGTCGAGGATCACGCCCTTGCCGAACTGCGAGTGCCGCACCCGCTGGCCGCGCACGTCGTGGTCGCCGTCCTGGTGAAAGTCGGTGGACTGATCGTACGAGCGATCGATCACGGGGCCTTCATCGGCCTGCCGGCGCCGCAGCACCGGCATCGCGGCCTGCGGCACGTGGGGCTGGGTGGCGAGCAGCCCGGGCCCGTTGACGTCGATGCCGAAGAGCTCGGGCGGCACCTCGGACAGGAAGCGTGAGGGCGGGTTGAAGCGAAGATCTCCGAAGAGCGCCCGCTGCTGCGCGAGCGTGCAGAGGAGCCGGCGACGCGCGCGGGTGAAGCCGACGTAACAGAGCCGTCGCTCCTCGGCCATGTCCTCCTCGGACGCCTCGGGCCCGGTCGCGCGCCGGTGGGGGAAGATCTCCTCCTCCATGCCGGTCAGCGCGACCACGTCGAACTCGAGCCCCTTCGCCGCGTGCAGGGTCATCAGCGAGACCCGCCCCTGCCCCACGCCAGAGTCACCGTCGGCGTCACCGAGCAGGCTGATGCGCTCGAGGAAGGCCTGGAGCGGCGGCGCTTCGATCTCCAGCGACACCGGCTCCACCGAGGCGTCCACCGGCGCCGGCGGCGAAGGCTCAGGCGCGGGCTCCGCGGCCGGAGTCACCTCGGGCTCGGGGGCGTCGAACAACGAGAACAGGTCGTGCTGCGCCGAAGGGGCGAGGGCCCTCTTCTTCTGGCGCTCGGGATCCTTCGGCGGTGGCGGGGGCGCGGGCGGAGGCGGCGGGGGCGCCTTCACCTCGCCCTCGGCCGTGGTGAGCCCAAGCGCCTCGGCGCGCTGCTGATCGAACTCCTGCGTCGCGGTGAGCAGCTCGCGCAGGTTCTCGGCGCGCGTGAGGGCGTCATCGCTGCCGTCGGCGAGGTACCCGGCGAGCATGCCCGTCTTCTCGAGCATCACCTCGGCCGCGCGCGTCACCTCGGGAGCGCTCCGCGCGAAGGCCACCAGCTCGTCGATGAGGCCGCGCACCTGCGAGAGCCGGCGCTGCTGGCCCGCGTTCAACGTCTCGATGCGCTCGACCTCGCCCAGCGCCTCGTACAGGCTGACCCCGGCGTCGGCGGCCCACGACTTGAGCCGATCGACCGTCGTCTCGCCGATGCCCCGCGGAGGCACGTTGATGACGCGATCGAGATCGGCGTCGCTGCGCGGGTTCACCATGAGGCGCAGGTAGCTCGCCGCGTCCTTGATCTCGGTGCGCTCGTAGAAGCTCCGCCCAGACACCAGCACGTAGGGCACGCGCGCGAGCCTGAACGCCTCCTCGAACACGCGGCTCTGCGCGTTCGTCCGGAAGAAGACGGCCATCTGCTCGAAGTCCGCGATGCCCTGGTTGCGCAGCTCGTGCAGCTTCAGCGCCACCGCCTGCGCCTCTCCGCGCTCGTCTCGCGCGGCCATCAGCTCGAGCGGCTCGCCCTTCGCGCGGGCCGACCACAGCTTCTTCGACATGCGCTTGCGGTTGCGCTCGATGACCGCGTGCGCCGCCTCGAGGATCGTCTGGTCGCTGCGGTAGTTCTGCTCGAGCTTCACCACCAGCGCGCCCGGGTAGACGGCCGGGAACGAGAGGATGTTGTCCACCTCGGCGCCGCGCCACCGGTAGATGCTCTGATCGTCGTCGCCCACCACCACCAGGTTCGAGTCCCGAGGAGCGCCATGCCGCACGGCGTCGGCCGAGCCAGGGGGCGGCGCCAGCAGCCTCAGCAGCGCGTACTGCACCGGGTTGGTGTCCTGGAACTCGTCCACCAGCACGTGAGCGAAGCGATCCTGGTAGCGGCGGCGCACCTCTTCGTTCGTGCCCAGCAGCTCGACGAGCAGCATCAACAGGTCGCCGAAGTCCACCGCGTCGGCCGCGCGCAGCAGCCGCTGGTAGCGCCGGTAGACGCGCTGCACCGTCTGCGCCTTCGGGTCGCCGCCCGGCTTCATCGCGTCAGGCAGCCGCCCCTGGTTCTTCTCGCCGTCGATGCGCGACAGCACCTCACGCGGCGTCATGCTCGACAGCTCGATGCCCTCTTCGCGAATGGCGCGCTTCACCAACGTGAGCTGATCGCTGTCGTCGTAGATGACGAAGCTCTTCGACAGCCCCACGGCTTCCGCCTCGCGCCGGAGCAGCATGGCCGCCGCCGAGTGGAAGGTGCTCACCACCAGCCCCTGCGCCTGGGGCCCCAGCAGCACCTCGAGGCGCTGCTTCATCTCGCGCGCGGCCTTGTTGGTGAAGGTGACCGCGAGGATCTTCCAGGCTGGCACTCTGCGCTGGGTGACGAGGAAGCCGATGCGACGGGTGATGACGCGCGTCTTGCCGGACCCGGCGCCAGCGAGCACCAACAGCGGGCCCTTCTCGTGCAACACCGCGTCGCGCTGCGGCGGGTTGAGATCGTCGAGCAGCTCGGCCTGCGTCACCACGGCTACGACTCCGCCTGGTGCACCCCTGAGGTCGAGCTCTCGGACGGCGGCGGTTCGCTGAGCAGCACCCCGCGCCGCAGCAGCTCGGACAGGGCGAGCTCGACCTCTTCGTACGGCAGCCCGATGGACTCGGCGAGATCAGCCACGCTCCGCGGGTGCTGGCGAATCGCCGCGAGCACGCGCAGCTCTTTGTCGCTCGCGATGCGCGCGAACAACTGCGACAGCTCGGGGTGCAGATGCAGGCGATCGGGTTGAGACACCGCGTCACGCATCCGCGCCGACATCCACGACTCCACGGCCTTGCCCGCGCCGTCAGCCGCCTCGAACACCCACGGCAACGTGCCCTGACCACGCGCGACCTCGCCCGGCTCGAACAGGCCCTCGCCTGACGACGACAGGAACGACTCGATCGCCAGGGGCCCCTCGATGCGCAGGCTGCCCGTCTGCGCCGAGGCGGTCACCAGCTGACCGTGCGACACCTGCACCTCGTACCGGCCCAGCGGCTCGTCGATGGTGAGGGTGCCGACGAGATCGAGCTCGGCGATGGCGCGCAGCGTCCACAACGGGCCGACGAGGCGCAGGTCGATGGGCGTCTTCTCCTTGCGCGCCAGCGAGTCCCACGCCTCCTTGCGCGGTGAGAGGAGCAGCTCGAGCGTGTCGATGAGGGGCTTCGCGCGGCCCGTCTTCTTGAGGTACGCACGCGCCCCCGCCCTGGCGGCCTTGAGGGTGTCGCGCAGCTCATCGTGCGCCGACAACACGAGAATGGCGGCCTCACGGGCCGTCACGTGCTGCCGGAGCTGCCGCAGCAGGCCCCAGCCGTCGAGCCCGGGCAGGTTGAGGTCGGCGATCACCACGTCCCACGGCTTGCTCGTCGCCTTGAGCAGCCCGTCGATGCCATCGGCGGCGCCTTCGACGTGCGCGAACGACGAGAGCTGCTTGAGCAGCATGCCGCGCAGGGCGTCGTCGTCTTCCACCACCAGCAGCTTCGCCCTGTACGAGCCCCCGGGCACGCGGGTGCGCCCCGTCGGTT
Source organism: Myxococcaceae bacterium (assembly GCA_016793095.1). GTDB lineage: Bacteria > Myxococcota > Myxococcia > Myxococcales > Myxococcaceae > Xiheimicrobium. The sequence goes on from JAEUJQ010000006.1 coordinate 115,424, forward strand.
CGTCTCCGTCGATCCACCGCAGCGGGGCGTCGTCGAGGCTGAGCAGCTCGTCGAGGGCGCCGTCGGACTCGTTGCCGCCCGCGCGCGCGCCGACCAGCTCACCGTCTTTGAAGCGGGCCCGACCCTCGAAGGGGGTGTCAGGGTAGAAGAGGATCCGGCCCGAGAGGTGGTGACGCCTCGCCCACGCGAGCAGGCGCGCCCGAAGGGCCCCCGTGTGCACCCGCGTCTCGGCGAGCTCGTCAAGCAGCGCCTTCGCAGCCTCGGCGATGTCGAACGTCGGCCGACGCAGCCACACGTCGCTCGCGCCGGCGCGGAGCCAGTGGACGGCCTGAGGCACCGACTGCTCGGTGACGAGCGCGACGATGGGGAGCTCGAAGAAGGCGCCCTGGGCGTGCACCCGCTGGGCGACCTCTCGCCCCGTGGTGCCGGGCAGCCGTTCACCGACGACGAGCAGGTGCGGGCGCCACCCCGTCAGCGTCTTCTCCAGCTCGGCTCCGTCACGCTGCGAGCGCACCTCGAAGCCAGCGGACACCAGCGCGCTCGAGAGCTCGTCCCGGCCAGCGGCTTCTTCGGCCACGAGCAGCACGCGGACGGCGACGGGGTCGAGGGTCTCAGCGGTGTCCGACTTCATCGGAAGTGAAGAGATACCGTGTCCGCGTCACCATCGCACGCCTTCTCGGACGATGGTTGGGGTATGGACGACCGCGGTCCGATGCTCATCGTCCACCCCCACTTTCATCCCCGGCGCACGGGCGTGACCGCCCACGTCGAGCTGGTGGCGAAGGCCCAGGCTGCGCTCGGTGAGGTGAGGGTGATCGGCGACCAGCTCCCGCCTGAGCTGCCGCGCCTCACCTGGGGCGAGCTCTGGCGTCGCAGCGGCAGAGAGCCGGTGCTCTGGCACGCCCACCGCAACAACGAGGTGCTGTGGGGCTACCTGCTCAAGCTGCTCGGCCGGAAGCTGACGGTGGTGGCGACCAGCCACAGCCCGAGGCCCGTGGGGCGCTTCACGAAGCTGCTCTTGCGGTTCGCGAAGCAGGTGGTGACGCTCAACAAGCTCGCGGCGGCGTGGGTCGAGACGCCGTCCACCATCGTTCAGCACGGGCTCGAGCTGCAGCGCTTCTCACCGCCCGCTGACCGGCGCGAGGCCTTCGCGGCGCTGGGGCTGCCCGGAGCGCGCGGCATCGGCGTCGTCGGGCGCGTGCGGCCCAACAAGGGCCAGGGCGACTTCGTCGAGGCGGTGGCGCCGCTGCTCGACAGCGCGCCGGAGTGGACGCCGGTGCTGGTGGGCCTGGCGAAGGGCGCCGACGCCGCCTGGGCCGAGGGGCTCCGGGCGAAGACGAAGGGCCGCCTGGTGCTGGCGGGCGAACACCAGAACGTCGTGCCCTGGTACCAGGGCTTCTCGATCCTGGTGCACCCCTCGTACGCCGAGGCGTTCTCGATGGTGCTGATCGAGGCGATGGCGACGGGCTGTTGCGTGGTGGCGACGCGCATCGCCGCGGTGCCCGAGGTGATCGAGGACGGGAAGACGGGCTTTCTCTTCGAGCCGGGCGACGTCGAGGGGCTGCGGCGGATCCTCGAGCGGCTGATGAAGGACCCGGCCCTCGTCGAGCAGGTCGGCCGGGCGGCCCGCGAGGTGGCGGTGCAGCGCTTCGGCGTCGAGGTCGAGGCGAAGAAGCTGCTGGCCGTCTACGCAACGGCCGCAGGGGCCTGACGCTTCAGCTCTTCGTCGCGGCGACGCCGACGGTCGAGAGCCACGAGTGCGCCCGCGCCTCGCAGCGCTGCTGGCGGAAGGCGTGCCACTTCTCGAGCTCGGCCGGCAGCCACCCCAGCACCGCGCGGAAACGACGCTCGGGCCGCGGCGCGGTGAGGGCGAGCTCGAGCGACTCCTTGAGGCGGGCGTCACCCAGCGCCGCCACGAAGGCCTGCATGTCGGCCAGCTGGTGGTTCGGCTCGGGCGGGGGCACCGGCTTGAAGCGGGCGGGGTTGCCCTCGATCTCCTCGGGCTGCAGTCCACCCCACTCGTTCGCGTCGTACTCCCGGCTCACGAGGATGACGCGCCCCGACTCGAGATCGAGGAACCACTTGAGCTCGGACGTCTCGGAGTCCGCCTCGAGCGCGATGCAGAGCTCGGCGAGATCGACCGGCAGCGCTTTGAGCGTTTGACTCACGAATCAGCCTACCCCCGGGCCGGGCGCTCTAGGCCAACGCCCGTCCGTTGTGCAAGGGCGCTCCGACCGGTTTCGGCGCCGGAGCAGGACACGCCGCGTCACCGCACGCCGTGCATCATCGTCAGCAGGCGTCGAGACAGCAGGAACAGAATGACCGCCGACAGGCCCGACATCGCGACGAAGAGCATGAAGAAGTCGTAGAGGTCCGAGATCTTGAAGCCGATGAAGCTGCGCGAGTTGTCCACGAGGCTCGCTTCGATCTTCTTCTGGAGCTCGGCCTTGAGCGCCGCGTCGGTGATGTTGCCGAGCTGCACGTCACCCAGCGGCACGGCGACGACGGCGACCGCGTCCTTCGGCTTGACGAGCATGAGCTTGTACTTCGCCACCCGGTCCTTGAAGTCACCCGGCAAGAGCGTGCGCCCGTCGGCCGGCACCTCGATGCCGACGACCGCGGCGTCGATGGCGCTCTTGACCTCGGCGCTCGGCCCCGAGTCCTTCTCGGCCGCAGCCGCCTCGTCACCCCGCTTGAGCTTCGACAGATCGAGGGGCCGGCAGGTCTTCTCGTCCTTCTTCTCCTCGACCTTCCAGGCGCCGCGAATGCGCTCGCCGAACTCACGGTCGATCGTCGCGAGGCCCTGCACCGACACCGCGGGCTCGGGGTACAGCGACGAGAGCGTCCCCGCGAACTTGTTGGCCGCCGACGTCGAGAGGAACCACACGCCCATCAGGAGCGAGGCGAACTTCACCGGCGCCAGCTTGTTCACCATCGACAGGCCGATGGGTGACAGGCACAGCTCGCCGAGCGTGTGGATGGTGTAGAGGCTGAACAGCCAGAGCATCGACACCTTCAGGCCCGGCTCGAGGCCCTTCACGCCGAGCGCGATGACGAGGTAGCCGAGGGCGAGCAGGAAGAGGCCGATCGCCTGCTTGAACGGAGACGGAGGCTCGAGGTTGCGCCGCCCGAGCGCGCCCCACAGGCCCACGAAGATCGGCGCGAGCAGGACGATCGCCACGGCGTTGATGGCCTGGAAATACGACGCGGGCACCGTCCACCCGAAGAGGCCGCGGTTCGTCTGCTCCTCCGCGAAGTAGGTGAGCGACGCGCCCGCCTGCTCGAAGGCCGACCAGAAGAAGATGACGAAGAACGCGATGATGTAGATGACCCAGATGCGGTCGCGCTCCTCCTTCGTGAGGCTCGGGTCCGAGATGATGTAGCCGGGCCCCGCGATCGTCAGCGAGAAGATGAAGGTGCCGATCCAGTCGAACTCGAGCCCCAGCTTGAAGACCGCGACCAGCGCGAGGAAGACACCGCCCCAGAGCAGCAGCAGCGTCGGGTTGAAGGCCGCCTTCGGCGCGTCGCTGGAGACGTGTCGCTCTTCGTTCGGCTTCTCGCCGATCTGCACCCCTTCAGGGGTGACGATGTACTTGTTCTTGAGCGAGATGAAGAGGACGAGCGAGAGCAGCATGCCGACGCCCGCCGCGAGGAAGCCCCAGCGGAAGTCCTCGGGGCAGCCCGTGTCGCCGAGGAAGCCGCACACGAGCGGCGCGAAGAACGCGCCGAGGTTGATGCCCATGTAGAAGATGGTGAAGGCCGAATCGACCCGCTTGTCACCCACCGGGTAGAGCTGCCCGACCATCGTCGAGATGTTCGGCTTGAAGAACCCGTTGCCGAAGATGAGGAAACCGAGGCCTGCGTACATCAACAGCTTCGAGAACCCGACCTCCTCGAAGAACGTGCCGGACGCGAACATGAGGAACTGACCCGCCGCCATCAGCACGCCCCCCACGATGATCGACTTCCGGTTGCCCCAGAAGCGGTCCGCCACGTAGCCGCCGATGAGCGGCGTCAGGTACACCAGGCCGGTGTAGCTGCCGTAGATCGTGCTGCTCTCGTCCTTGTTCAGCAGCAGCGCCTTCGTCATGTAGAGCGCGAAGATGGCGCGCATGCCGTAGTAGCTGAAGCGCTCCCACATCTCGGTGACGAACAGCACGTAGAGGCCCTTCGGGTGTCCCTTGGGCGTCTCGGCGACCGCGGCGTTGCTCATCGTGACCTCGGCAGAACGACGGGAATGAGAAGGCGCGGCCTCGTTGCACCGAAGCGCGTGAGGGTCAAGGCATCGCTCGTGGCTTGATTCTGTGCGCCTCAAGTGGTGACAAGCGCCGCCGTGCTGGAGCGACGGGCCCACTGGCTGCTGGCGGCGTTCGCGCTCGCGCTCTACGCGCCGTCACTGCTCAACGGCCTCACGACCTGGGACGATCCGGACTACACCTTCGAGAGCCCCTTCGTGACGAAGGGCCTCGGCGGCCTCGTCGATGCGTTCACCACGCCGTACGGGGGCGCGTACATTCCCCTCTCGCACGCGACCCTGACGCTCGCGGGCGCGGCGGACCCGTCGAACCCCCTGCCCTACCACCTCGTGCAGTGGCTGCTCCTCGGGCTGACAGCGCTGCTCCTCCCGCGCGCCCTCGGGGCCCTCGGCCTGTCGCGCGACGTCGCCGTCATCGCCGGAGCCCTCTGGCTCGCGCACCCCTTCCGCGTCGAGTCCGTCTCGTGGGTCGCCAACACCAAGGACACGCTGTCGCTCTTCTGCCTCGTTGCGGCGCTCGCCCTCTTCGGCGCCGGGCGGCGGTGGACCTCTGCGACCGTCTTCACGCTGGGGCTGCTCGCCAAGGCCGCGCTCGCCCCCCTCGCACCACTCTTCCTGGTGCTGGAGTGGCGCCGCGCGAAGGGCACGCCGGCGCTCGTCTCGTCGCTCCGCTGGTTGATGCCCGCGCTCGCCGCCGGCGTGGGAGCCCTGTTGGTGCACCGCGTCTCCCTGCCCGCGCACCACTTCGAGGGAGGGTGGACGACGCCGCTCTCCACGCCCTTCTGGTACCTTGGGCGCACGCTGCTGCCGATCGGGTCTCGCGCCATCTACGACTGGTCGCCGCCGCAGGGCACGGCGGTGGCGCTCCTCCTGGGAGCGTGGGCCGCGGTGGTGCTGGGCGTGGTGCTGGGCCTGCGTCGCGCCGCGCCACGGCTCTTGCGCGCGTTCTCGGCCGGAGCGGTCGCCTTCCTCGTCCCGCTCGCGCCGTTCTCGGGCGTGGTGCCGCAGGCGCACCCGGTCGCGGAGCGCTACACCCTGTACCCGTCGCTCGTGCTCGCCATCGGCCTCGCGCTGGGCCTCCACCGGCTCGGCCGCGCGGGCCTCGTGATGACGGCAGGGCTGCTGGTCGCGCTGGCGGTACCGAACGTGCTGCGGCAGCGGGAGTGGCGAGACGGACTCTCGTTGTGGACGAGCAACGTCGCCCTGGCGCCGGGGGCCGTCGCGGCGCAGGTCAACCTGGCGGGCGCGCTCGGCGGTGCTGGCGACTTCGCGGGCGCGGTCGAGCGGCTGCAGGTCGTCCGCACCATCGACCCCCACTACCCGAAGCTCGACTGCTTCATGGCGATGGCGCGCGCGGGAAAGGAGCGGCTCGACCCGTCGTTCGCGGTGACCGAGCTCACTGAGCTCTGCGCGCTGCCCGCCTCGCAGCGGTGGCCGGTCGCCACGCCCATCGTCGCGCGGAAGGACGCGTCGTCGGTGGTGGTGCTCGAAGAGCTCGCCTTCGGGAACGATCGCGCGAAGGCCGCCGCCGCCGCCGCCGCGCTCGCCCTCGAGAAGAACCAACTCGAGCGGGCGCTGGGCCTCGCGACCCAGGCGCGCCTGTGGGATCCGTCGCTCGAGCGTGCGCTGGTGACGCAGCTCATCGCGCTCGTGAAGCTGAAGCGCCTCGACGAGGCCGACGCGCTCGCCCGCACCCCCGTGAAGGATCCGCGCGTCGAGGCCCGCCTCCTGGGGCTGCAGGGCGTCGTACTCAACGAGCGCGGCCGCCACGCCGAGGCCGAGCAGCTGCTCATCCAGAGCGCTGAGCGCCTCCGCGAGCTGGGCGAACGCCCCTGACACGCACGCGGACGTTGAACGCCTCCTGAGGGCTCGACGCAGGGTCGGTGAGCAGCTCCTCCTGACGCGCAACCGGCGACGCGAGTCCTGCAGAAGGTTGCGCCCACCACCTTCCTGCACGACTCGCGACGAGGCGGACGGCCGGACGGGCCCCCTCGGGCGAACCGACCTCCCCCGACGCCCGACCGCGACGCGAGTCCTGCAGAAGGTTGCGCCCACCACCTTCCTGCAGGACTCGCGACGAGACACTCGGCGCGCAGCGGCGAACGCCCCTGACGCGCGACGAGGCACCCCTGGGCGAGCTGGGCCGAGCGCCTCTGAACACGTCGAGACCGGAGGTCCGAGCCACCGCGCATGTCAGCCCCATGTGCGAGAAGACGCTCGGGCCGGACTGGAGTGGAGGGTGAATGGGTTCAGAGGAGCGGTGCTGGGCGGCGGCGTGTCGGCAGGACGGTGTGCTCGAGCGAACGCAGGCCGTGAGTGCAGGGTTGACGGCGTGGCAGGTCGCGGCACGAACCCGAACAGGGGAATGGGAGCGGCTGACCCCGCGCGTATACCGGTTGGCCGGTGCCCCCCGCACGTGGGAGCAACGCCTTCGGGCGCTCGCGCTCTGGGCAGGCAACGGCAGCGTCTTCTCGCACACGACGGCTGCGGCGTTGTGGGGCTTCACGCGCTTCCGTGCACGCCGCGAGCTGCACGTGACGCTCCGGCACTCGGGTCGAGCTCCGAATGATGACGTGCGGCTTCACGAGGCGTCGCTCGACGCCCGAGACGTCGCCTCGCTGCGAGGCTTCAGGGTGACCTCCGTCACGCGCACGCTGCTCGACCTCGCCGCGACCCGCTCGATCGACCGCCGTGACGTGCTGACGGCCGCCGATGAGGCGGTGCGCAACCAGTGGACGACTGTCGAGCGCCTCGACAGCTTCGCCGCTCGTCACGCTGGCCACAGGGGGGTTCGCCTCATCAGGCGCCTGGTGACCGCGTACCTCGGCGGCGACGGCCCCTGTGAGAGCGAGCTCGAGTCCCGGGTGCTCGAGTTCCTCGAAGACCGCGGCTTCCCGCGCCCCAGGCGACAACGAACCATCATGATCGCGGGCCGACTCCGGCGGTTGGACTTCTGCTTTCCTGGAACGAACGTGGTGATCGAGGCCGACGGCTATGCGCACCACGCGTCAGCCGCCGCCTTCGAGAAGGACCGCGCCAGACTGAGCCAGCTCACTGCGCGCGGCTATCGCGTGCTGCAATGGACGTGGAGGGCGCTCCACCAACGCCCGGACCAGCTCGCTGGGGACCTGCGGCAGGCCCTCTCCCTCGCCAACTGACCCGGCCCTGGTTGCGAGTCCTGCAGAACGGTGGCCCAGCCAACATTCTGCAGGACTCATGGTCCCGGGGCCGGCGACGCCGAGGGACGACGAAACGGGCGACGAGGGGTGACTGATGAGGCCGGCGACGGGTGGACCGTCAGAGCTCGTCCGAGCGACTCAGCATCGACGGGCGCTTGAGGAGCTGCTTCTCGAGCGCCTCCATCTCGCGCGCCGCGGCCTTCGTGTGGTGATCGTGCCCCAGCAGGTGCAAGAGCCCGTGCGCGAGGTAGAGGTCGAGCTCGTCTGACAGCGTCGAGCCGAAGTCCTTCGCGGCGCGGCGCGCGGTGTCGATCGAGATCACGACGTCGCCGAGCGGGCGGCGGCCCGGCCCCGGCATGTCACCAGCCGGGAACGAGAGCACGTCGGTGGCCTTGTTCTTCTTGCGCCACAGGGCGTTCAGCTCGCGGATCTCGTCATCGCTGACGAGGCTCAGGGACAGCTCGACGTTGGTGAGCTTCAGCGTGCGGAAGAAGCGCCCCGCGAGGCGCACCAGGCGATCGCCCTGCGCGTCGGCGCCACGACCACCACGGGAAGAATCGAGCCAGACCTTGTTGGGCACGGGCGAGCTTCTACTTCGTGACGGCGATGGAGACGCGGGTGTTGTTGGGCGCAGGGCTGCTCGGGGTCGGACGAAGCGACGCGTCGAGCTGGAAGGTGAAGCGCAGCTGGGCTCCGCCGCTCGACGTCGCGAGCCTGCCGGTCACCTCGTTCGCGCGGAAGCTGAACATGTGCGGGTCGATCATCTGCGCCTTGGACGCCGCGAAGCTGTTGCCCGCTGGAGCGTCATTCACCAGCAGCTCGGCGTGCAGCAGGTCGTCCGTCCACGAGTACGCCTTGCCCGGCTCGGGCTCGAGCGGAAAGCGCAGGACGAGGTTCACCTCGGGGTTCCGGTCGCGGGTGTTCCCGGTGATGGTGACGGTGGTGTTGTTCGGCCCGCCGCGCGCGAAGACGGCCGTCACCTCGCAGGGGAACGCGCCGGTCGCCGCGCCGACGAGGCTCGCCTGGCAGAAGAGGTTCTGGCCGAGAGAGCCCGCGTCTGTCGGCGTCATCGAGCCGGTGCCGCCGTCACCGCCGGAGCTCGAGGGCCCGCAGCCGGTGAGCCCGAGGCCGAGCGTGACCAGCGCCGCGCCCCAGGCCTTCACGCTCCCGCCTTCTTCGAATCGACGTCAGCGTCGCTCTTCACCACCACGAGGCCGGGGCCCTGCGGCCGGAGCGCGCCGGGCGGGTACTCGGGTCGCGCGTGGTAGATGCCGTCGAGCGTGCGCACCATCGAGTCCGCGATGAGGGCGAGATCCTTCAACGTGAGATCACACTCGTCGAGCTGCCCCTCGCTCGAGATGTGGTTGATCATCTTCTGGACCTGCGCCTTGAGCTTGTCCGTCGTCGGCTCGGCGATGCTGCGACACGAGGCCTCGACCGCGTCGGCGATCATGCAGAGCGCGGCCTCGCGGAACTGGGGGCGCGGGCCGGGGTAGCGGTAGATCGACTCGTCGATGGAGGGAGCGTTCTCCTTGCCGTCGAGCTCGCGCTGCGCCTTGTGGAAGAAGTAGCCGACCAGCCTGGTGCCGTGGTGCTGGGGAATCGCGTCGGCGACGCGCCGGGGCAGCTTGTACTGCCGCGCCATCTCGAGGCCCTCGGTGACGTGGCGCTTGATGATGACCGCGCTCATCTGCGGGGCGAGCCCGTCGTGCGCGTTCGAGCCCTTCTGGTTCTCGCCGAAGAAGCCCGGGTTCCGGCCCTTGCCGATGTCGTGGTAGTAGGCGCAGCTGCGCGCGAGCAGCGGGTTGGCGCCGATCGACTCGGCGGCGGCCTCGACCAGCGAGCCCATGATGATGCTGTGGTGGTAGGTGCCGGGCGCCTGCAGCACGAGCTCCTTGAGGGCCGGGTGGTTCAGGTTGGCCAGTTCGAGCAGCTTCAGATCCGACGCGTAGCCGAACCCCACCTCGGCGACGGGCGTGAGCGTCAAGACGAGCATCGGCGCCGCGACGGCCGCCGACACCACCGAGAGCAGCGCCGCCCACACGCTCTCGGCCCCCAGCCCGCGCCCGGCCGCCAGGTTCATGAAGATCACCATGCCCACCCCGGCCAGCCCGGCGAAGGCGCCCGCGCGGAACAACCCGGCGCGATCGCGAACGTGCGACATGCGATCCGACGCGACCAGCGAGGTGACGAGCGTGAAGAGGAACGTCGCCAGCGAGTTGCTCAGCATGATGCCGGCCAGCGCGGCGAAGCAGATCGCGAAGTAGAGCGAGGCCTCTTCGGACAGCACGAACCGCACCAGCATCGCCCCGGCAGCGACGGGGAAGGCGAGGTGCAGGGCCTCGAGCGGCACGCCGGGGTACTTGTCGTGCAGGGCGTCGCAGACCAGCAGCCACAGCTGCAGCAGCCCCAGCAGGCCGATCGCCGACAAGCCCATGAAGAGGGCGTCGCGGCGGGACGGAGCGAAGCGGCGCAGCGCGGCCTGGAAGAAGAGCCACGTGCCGGCGAGCAGCAGGGCCACCATGCCGGCGCCGCCGATCTGCAGCTGCACGCGATCGAACTCGCTCATCTGCTCTCGCAGGCCCTTCAGCAGGAGCAGGTGGGTCTCGTTGACGAGCTCTCCATCGGCGATGACGCGCTGGCCCTTCTTCACCTGGACCACCACGGGCTTCACCGCCAGCGCGGCGGCTTCCCGGCGGGCCTCGGTCTCAGCGGCGTTGATCGACAGGTTCGATCGCAGCTGTTTCTTCGCCACGCGCAGCACCGCGCGGCGCACCAGCGGCGGCGACTCGGGCAGCAGGTTGCCGGGCACGGAGGCGAAGCGATCGAGCTCGGCCGACGCCTCGCGCACGTCCATCACCTGCGGCAGGGCCGTCACCAACAGCTCGCTCTCGCTGCGGCCGCCGAGGATTCGAACGGTGATGCCGTTGGCGTCCACCCGGGACAGCTCGTCGCGCGAGGGCACCACCTTGCTGCGGAACGCGATCTCGAGCAACCCCAGCGCCGCCTGCTCGATCTCGGGCGTGAAGCGGGCCTGCACGAGGGCCTCGAAGTCCTCGTCCTCGGAGAGGGGCGCGTGATCTTCGAAGCGACGCCGGGCCTCGCGCAGCGCGCCGCTGAGCTCGGCCTCGAGCTGCTCCTTCGAGGGGTCCTTCGAGGGGGCGGTGGTCGGCTTCTTGCCCGGAGCGGGAGGCGCGGCGGCAGGCGGCTGCGCGGAGGGCGGTTGCGCGGCGCGGAAGTCGTGCACCACCTCCTGCATCGCCTCGAACGCGTCGCGGAGATCGCGCTTCGTCTTCGTCTCGACGGTGGGATCGTAGTCGAAGACAGGCCGCACCCGCTGCCGGGCCTCGAGGCGCCGGCTCTGCGTGCGCACGTCGTCGGCGACCTCGAAGTCGCGCGAAGCCTTGAAGCCGGCGGGCGAGCTGGCGCGGAAGGGCTTGCCCAGGTCCTCAGGGCCCAGCTCGGGGACCTGCTGCGTCGAGAGCCCCGACGAGAGGAAGAAGCCCGACGACAGCGACACGAGCGCCAGCACGCCGACGAGCGCGATGGTGCGGCTGACGCCTCCGATGGCGGTGCCAGGGCTCATGCGTCAGCTCCGGGTGGACGGCGGTGACGACGCGAAGAGGAACACCTTTCGACCTGCCTGCGCGACGCCGAAGTGCTGCTTCATCGGCCGCTGCTCGTTGGCGACGAAGGCCTTGAGCGCCGGGTACAAGGCCATCAGCGTGTGGAGCACGTCGCCCACGTCGCTCGTCGGCGGCACCCCCAGCTCGATCTTCGCCCGCCCTTCACACGCGGGCTGGAGCGGTCTGGGGATGATGACCGTCACGTTCATTCGCTCGGCAGCTTACGACGAACGGCCGGCACTCCCTGCACCGTCTTTTCGGTGTGCACGCTTCCCGAGGCGAGCAGCGGCGAGAGCAGCTCGTTCTTCTCGCCCGCCGACAGCAGCGTGACCTGCGCGCCCGACTCGACGAGCTTCTGCGTCTCGAGCAGCTCGAACATCGACTCCATGACCTCGGGGTCTTCCGCGATGCGGGTGAGCGCCTGGCCGACGATGAGGGGGCGCTGGGCAGCGGCGCGGGCGAACTCCGTCGCGGCCTGCCGATCGGCGGTGGACTTGATGATGTTGACCTGGTTCGCCCCGTCCTGGGAGATGGCGCTGGTCACCTGGCGCAGCCGGTTGACGACCTTCTCCTCGATCTGCCGCGTCATGTTCAGATCGCGGAAGTGCACCTTGCGGATGTAGACGCTGCCGAGCTGGTAGCCCCACTCCTCGGCGCGCGGCTGCACTTCCTTGCGCACCGCCTGGCTCATCACGTGCCGCGTCTCGAGCATCGCGTCGAGCTTCATGTTCGAGAGCGTGCGCACCGCCGCGTTGGAGACGTTGGCCTCGAGCGACCCGCGCGGGTCGGCGTTCTTGAAGAGGAACGCGGCCGGCTCCTTCACGGCCATCTCGTACCAGATGCCGATGCCCATCGGAGCGCCCTCCTCCGAGTTCACCGGCTGGCTGCGCAGGTACTGCTGGTCGAGGCGCAGATCGACCGTGTGCACCTTCCCGAAGATGGGGATGAGCGCGGCGCGCACGCCGAGCTTGAGCCACAGCAGGTGCAGCCCGGGCTCGTCGATGGTGCCGATCACCTCGCCGAAGAGCGTGAAGACCTTGGCCTTCCGCTCCTCCACCGTGGTGTAGAGCCCGAAGGCGCGCGCGAACGCGAAGGCGATGGGCACGCCGAAAAGACAGCCGAAGAAGCCGAGGAGCGCAGAGAGGAGGAAGCTCACTTGGTCACCTCCATGAACGCCGCGCGCGCGCGGGAGAACAGCTGCAGCTTCACGTTTCGCACGTAGGCCTTGAGCAGGCCGGTGCCCGAGCCGTTGCGCTTGAGGTCGGCGAGCTGGTTGGCGAGCTGCAGCAGCGGCTCGACCTCAGCCTGGGCGTTGAGGGTCTCGATCTCGACCGCCCGGCGCGACTGCACGATCTTCTGATCGGCGGCCGCGCGCGCGAGGCTGATCTCCGAGCCGACGTGGTTGTGCGCGGTGTTGATGGCGGCCAGCGCGCTCTCGACCTCGGCGGGCGGGTCGATGCCGGTGATCAGCGAGGCGTCGAGCACGATGCCGTACCGGGCGGCCGAGGACAGGCAGTCACGGTCCATCTGCTCGTTGAGGTCGCGCAGGTTCTTCCGCAGGTCGTTGATCGAGACGCCCTCGGCGACCTTCAGGTCGATGCCCGGCGCCGCGCCGTCTCCGGCAGGGAGCGCCCGGTGTTCCCCGGCGGACGGCGCCTCGAACGAGGCGATGCGCTGCCGGAGGATGGAGATGAAATAGCCCAGCACGTGCACGAGCGGCCGCTTCACGCCGAAGAGGTAGGCGTAGAGGTTCTGCTCGGACACGCGCCACCTGAGCTGACCGATGAGCCCGATGTTGAGCTGGTCCTTGGTGACCGCGTCGAGCATCGAGCCGCCGCGGTTCGCGTTCGGGTCCTCAGGATCGAAGGCGAGGTTGGCGGTCTCGGTCGCGACGCGCACGCGGTGCACCCGCTCCCAGGGCCACCGGAAGTACGGGCCGCCCGGCGTGATCACCCGCACCTGGGGGTACTGGTAGCGCGACCGCTCGTCCGGCCGCAGGTGCTCGGCCATGGGGTTGTCGAGCGTCGTCGTCTGCAGCCGCTGCGCGCGGCCGAACGAGGTCTTCACCACGCGCTCGTTCTGGTTCACCGTGAAGAAGCCGAAGATGACGTACCGAAGGGTGAACCAGCCCGCCGCTCCGAAGAGCAGGCCAGCCAGCGACAGTCCGATTTCCTCTTCCATGTGTTCCTCCCGGCGCCAACCATAGACGAGGTCGCCACCGGGCATACGAACAGTCGTCGCGCGGCTTGCCCAGCCCGTCCGTGCGGTCGCCTCCCCTGTCAGGGTCAGTCACGGAAGATCGCGATGACTGGCGCGTGATCGCTCGGCTGCTTCCCTTCGCGCGCCTGACGATCCACCTCGATGCTGACGCAGCGCTCCACGAGGTCGGGGGTCACCAGCACGTGATCGATGCGCAGCCCCTTGTTCTTCTTGAAGCCGCCCTCGCGATAGTCCCACCACGTGTAGTGTCTCTCGCCGGGGTGCTTCGCGCGCAGGAGATCGACCAGTCCGTTGGTCTCGAGCAGCGCCGAGAAGGCCTCGCGCTCCTTCGGTGAGAAGAGCGTCTGCCCCGAGAACAGGGGCACGTCGTAGACGTCGAGCTCCGCCGGGGCCACGTTGAAGTCCCCGCACACCAGCGTCGGCGCGCCGCGCGTGAACGAGAGCCAGCGGGTCAACGACGCGTACCACCCGAGCTTGTACTGGTAGGCCTCGGCGCCGATGGACTGGCCATTGGGTGGGTACACTCCGACCACGCGAAGGCCCCGCGCCACGCCCGCGATCAGCCGCGCCTGCTCGTCGTCGTCACCCATGTTCCGGCGCACGTCGGTGACGGGCTGCCTCGAGAGGATCGCGACGCCGTTGTATGACTTCTGGCCGAAGAGCTGCGCGTGGTAGCCCGCCTCGCGCACCTCGGCTGACGGGAACTGCTCGTCGGTGCACTTCGTCTCCTGCAGGCAGAGCACGTCGGGCTCCCGCGTGCGCAGCCAGTCGATCAGCCGATCGACACGAGCGCGCACGGAGTTGATGTTCCAGGTCGCGATCTTCACGCCCTGCGACATACCCCACCGCCCCAGCGAGACCACGAGCGGAGCGCAGGGGAGGATTGCGTTGGCCAGCCCCAGCGCCGAGGCTTGGGCCGATGCTGACGTCGCTCGTGTCACTCCTCGCCGCGGCCTCGCCCTGCCCTGCCGGTTGGGAGCCGCTGACGTCGCCCGGCTGCTTCCGCCGTGGCGAGGGGCCTGGCGTCGTCCTCTACCTTCACGGAATGCTCGCGCCGAACGAGCGGGCCTTCGCGCGCGAGCTGGGCTTCATCACGCCCGCGGCGGTGGAGGCGCAGCTCACGCTCATCGCGCCACGGGGCGCGCCGGGGCTCTGCGACTGGGCGCCCGAGTACAAGGACTGGTGGTGCTGGCCGTCGGCGAAGGGGCGCGAGCCCGACACCACGATCATCATCGAGCGGCTGGTGGAGTCGATCGCGGAGGTCGAGCGACGCCTCGACCGCAGGCTTCCCGCGCCGCTGATCGCGGGCTACTCGAACGGCGGGTACTTCACCTCGCTCCTGATGGAGGGTCGGCTGCCTGCGACCGGCTTCGCGGTGCTGCACGGAGGCCTCGTGAGCGGCGTCACCCTCGACGAACGACCGCGGCCCATTCTGCTGGTGGCGGCGGAGGGCGACACGATTCAACGTCCGGGCATGGAGGCGTTCCGCAGGGCCCTCACGGAGCGACACTGGACGCCGGCGTTCGTGCTGCGGAAGAAGGAGCACCCGCTCGAGCTCGAGGACTTCACCCACCTCGCGTCGTTCGCGCGGCGGCTGTCCTGGAAGCCGGTGGGTGGTGCCACGAGCGCCGCGGGGCGGTGAGAGGAGCCTGATGCCGACGAAGGCCGAAGAGCTGCGGGAAGCGGTGAAGCTGGCCGTGGAGGCCACGCTCGGCGTCACCGACATCGTCCAGCAGATGCACCACACCATCGGCGGTGGGCCAGCGATCCTCGGGCGGCCGCTCGAGGCCGTCGTGAAGCTGCTGTCGGCGCCGACCTACGCGAGCGTGCGCTTCGTCACCCAGCTGGTGGGCGCGGGCCTCGACGTCGTCCTCTCCCAGCTCGAGCCGGTGCTCGGGCCCGGCGGTGACAGCCCGGAGCAGGACTTCGTCGTCGGGGCGCTCAACGGCGTGGTGGGCGACGTGCTGGCGGCGCGCAGCTCGGCGCTCGCCCTCGCCACCGCCTTCCGTCGGCAGAGCCAGCCCGTGCCGCCCGTGACGTCCCCCGTGAACGGGAAGCTCCTCGTCCTCGTGCACGGCTCCGCGGCGACCGACGGCTGCTGGTTGCGCGAGGGACACCACCACGGCGAGGCGCTCGAGCGCGAGCTCGGCTTCACCTGGGTCGCGCTCCGCTACAACTCAGGGCGGCACGTCTCCACCGTCGGCCGCGAGTTCGCGCGGGCGCTCGAGCAGCTCGTGGCCGAATGGCCCGTGCCCGTCGAGAGCCTCACCATCGTGGCGCACAGCATGGGTGGCCTCGTCACCCGCGCCGCGTGCCTCGTCGCCGAGGCAGAGCAGCTCCGATGGCGCGACCGGCTCAGGGCGATCGTCTTCCTGGGCACCCCGCATGAGGGCGCGCCGCTCGAGCAGGGCGGCAACCTGATCGAAGCGCTGCTGGGCGTCAGCCGCTACAGCGCGCCGCTCTCGAAGCTCGGCCAGCTGCGGAGCGAGGGCATCACCGACCTGCGCTTCGGGTTGACCCGCGACGAGGAGTGGGCCGGCGTCGATCGGTTCAAGCTGGACCACGACCCGCGCGCGGCGATCGCGCTCCCCCGTGGCGTCAGGTGCTTCGCGCTCGCGGCCACCACCTCGAAGGAGCCGGGGGCCGCTTCCGGCAGCGACGGCCTCGTGCCCGTCGAGAGCGCGCTGGGCCGACATCGGCGGCAGGAGCTGACGCTCGACTTCGAGCCCTCGCGACAGGCGATCATCCCCGGTGTCAGCCACGTCGAGCTGATGAACGCGCCGGCGGTGTACGCGAAGGTGAAGGAGTGGCTCTCAGACGCTGGTGGCTGAAGGCGCACCCACCGCGGCGTGCCGCTGCGAGAACAGCTCGCTCATCACCTCTTCGAGCGGCGGGTTCTCGACGTTGAGATCGACGACGGGCAGCGAGGCGAGGGCGCGCCCCACGACGGCGTTCACCTGCTCGGGCGCCACCTGCAGCACCGCCTGCGCCGCCTCGCAGGTGATCAGCTTGCCCAGCGGCTCGACCTGCGCCCGGCTGACGGGCTGGGAGAAGTGGAGCGTCACGCGCTTCTCGGGCCGCACCTTCTGGACGAGCTGCTCGAGGCTGCCGTCGTACGAGAGGGTGCCGCGGTCGATGACGATGACGCGGGGGCAGAGGGCCGCGACGTCGTCCATGTAGTGGCTGGTGAGGATGAGCGTGGCGCCGGTCTGCTCGTTGTACCGGCGGATGAAGTCGCGCATCACCACCTGCATCGAGACGTCGAGGCCGATGGTGGGCTCATCGAGGAACAACACCTTCGGGCCGTGGACGAGGGCGGCGGCGAGCTCGCACTTCATGCGCTCCCCGAGCGAGAGCTGGCGCGTGGGCTTGTTCACGAGGTCGCCGAGCTCGAGCAGGTCGCCCAGCTCCTTCATGCGGCGGGTGAAGACGTCGCGCGGCACGTCGTAGACGGCGCGGTTCAGCTCGAACGTCTCGGCGGGCGGCAGATCCCACAACAGCTGCTGCTTCTGGCCCATCACCAACATGATCTTCTTCAGGTAGGCGGCCTCCCGCCGCTGGGGCACGTGGCCGTCCACGCGCACCTCGCCGCTGGTCGGGTAGAGCAGGCCCGCGAGGATCTTCAGCGTCGTCGTCTTGCCCGCGCCGTTGGGGCCCAGGAAGCCCACGCGCTCCCCTGGCTTGATCTCGAAGGTGATGCCGTCGACCGCCTTCACCGTCGAGTACTCGCGGCTGACGAGCGAACGCAGCGCGGCGCCGAGGCCGGGCGGGCGCTTGTGCACGCGGTAGTGCCGGGTCAGCGAGCGAACCTCGATCATGCGCCGCCGGTGTAGCCGACTCACCGCCGCCGCGCCGCGATTCCTGTATGCAGCCCAGATGGACGCGGACATGGCCCGCATCGCGCTCGTCATCCCGCTCGAGGTCATGGAGGCGATCGTGCACGCGCTCGAGGCGCCGACCGTCGAGACGCTCACCAGCGTCCTCGACGACGCCTGGGCGCGCGGGCGGGCGCGCCGGGCGGTGACGACGAGCCCCCTCGATCTGCGCCTCCAGGCCCAGGTGCCGCCAGCGCTCGTCCCGCTCGTGTCCCGGGCGCCGCCGCTCGTCCGCACGGTGATGCAGGAGCGCGCGCTGCTTCACGCCGGCCGGCTGCAGGCCCTCTCGAAGCTCGCGGCCCCGCCTGCGGTGATCGACGGCTCGACGCGCAACCTGAAGCGCGCCCTCGAAGGCCTCGACCCCGCGTCCCCGATGCCGGACGAGGAGGCGCCGAAGGTCATCAGCCAGGACGAGGGACCCGACGTGCACGCCTGGCTCGAGTCGGTGCTGGAGCACGCGCGTGGCCCGGGCCTCGTCGAGTCGCGCCTCACCGTGCCAGAGCCCCAGGCCACCGACACGGGCCTCGCCACCATGCGGCCCGGCATCCAGTGGACCGCCTTCTCCGTCATCCCTTCCCCGGCGCTCTGGGCGACGCCCGACGTGACGCTCTCGCGCCGCCTCGACGAGGGGCGGGTGGTGGTGGGCGAGTCCGGCGGGCCGGTGACGTTCGCGCTGCCGGGCGACACGCCCCCTGAGCCGGTGCTGCCCGAGGCTGCCTCGCTGGTGAGGAGCCTCCGCCCCGACCAGGCGGTCGTCGCGTTCCGCTGGCGCGACACGGGCATGGATCTGCCGTGGAGCGAGCGGCCCTGAAGGAGCGGTGACTGCCGGCCGCCGACCGGGCATAGAGGCGCCATGTCGTCCGACGCCACGCGCGATCTCGAGGCCTGGATTCCGCGGCTCATCGCCGTGTGGCGCGCCCGCCGCGCGGCGCGGTCGAAGGGGCCCAGACAGCCGCAGCGCGGACGACCGCCGTTCCAGGACGAGCCCACGACCAGGCTCTCGCCGAACGAGGTGAAGGAGGTCGCTGCGGGCATCAAGCGCCTGTCGCACGGCCTCACGCGGGAACGTGAGCTCGCCGGCGCGAAGTACATGGACGACCCGGCCCTGCTCGGCGCGTACCTGCTGTTCTACTGGCCCGTCTCGTACGCCCAGTCGCGGTCCCTGCTGTCCGAGCTGCCCGCGCGCCCGCGCTCGCTGCTCGATCTTGGCTCGGGCCCGGGCCCCCTCGCGTTCGCGGGGCTCGACGCGGGCGCTTCGGAGACAGTGGCGGCCGATCGAAGCAAGCCGGCCCTCGAGCTCGCACGGGCGCTGGCCATCGAGGCGTCGGAGGCGCTCGCCACCCGCGAGTGGAGCCCCGAGCGGGCGCTGCCCGACGGCACCTTCGACGTCATCACGATGGGTCACCTGCTGAACGAGCTGTACGCCGGCGACCTCGGCAAGCGCGCGGCGCTCGTCGAAAAGGTGCTCGAGAAGGTGAAGCCCGGCGGCTCGCTGGTGGTGATGGAGCCCGCGCTGCGAGACACCTCCCGTGCGCTGCTGCAGGTCCGCGACGCGCTGGTGGCGAAGGGCTACGCGGTGCGCGCGCCGTGTCTGTTCCGCGGCGCCTGTCCGGCGCTCGTGAAGCCGTCCGACTGGTGCCACGCCGAGCGGCAGTGGCGCATGCCGGCGCTGACCGAGTCGCTCGCGCGCGCCGCCGGCCTGCACAAGGAGTCGCTCAAGATGAGCTACCTCGTGCTGGCGCCGAAGGGGGAAGCCTGGGCCGAGCCCCCCTCGGGCCGCGTGTTCCGCATCGTCTCCGAGGCGCTCGAGGGCAAGGGGCGGCAGCGGTACATGGGCTGCGGACCCGAGGGCCGCATCGGGCTCGCGCTGCAGGAGAAGCACCGCAGCGAGGGCAACGCGAAGTTCTTCTTCCTGCAACGCGGCGAGGTGATCCGCGTCGGGGGCGTCGCCGAGGAGAAGGGCGACGGCGCTGGGCTCACCGATCAGTCCACCGTCGACGTCATCGCGCGCGCCGGGCAGCCGCTGCCGAAGCCGTCGTAGACCTGCTGGACCATCGGCAGCTCGCTCACTGACCGAGCGCGCTCCGGGCCTCATCGGCGAACCGGCCCTTCGGGTACGCCTCGAGGTACTTCGCGTACTCGCTCATCGCCTGCTTCGGGCGGAGCTGAGCGTCGAAACACCGCGCCCGCAGAATGCGCGCCTGCTGCGCCGCGCCCTGGCTCTCGAGCGCGATGTCCTCGAGGCCCGGCAGGTAGCGCTCGCACCCGCCCTGCGTGAGGCTCGCCTCGGCCTTCTCGAGGAACACCTGCTCGAGCGACTTCGACGTCTTCGTCGCGAGCGGCGCGGGCGTCGGCGCGGCGACGGGAGCCGGCTTGGCCTCGAGCATCGGCACGATGAGGGTGGGCGGCGCTGAGGCCGGAGCGGGTGCGGGCTGCGCCTTCGGCAGGGCCGCCCACTCGGACTCGTCGGAGGCGGGCCCTTCGGGTTTCGGGGACGTCGCGGGCGCGGCCGCGGGAGCTGGCGCCGGCGCGTCGAGGGCGACCTCATTGCGGTACGGCACGCCGCGGGTGTAGCCGCCGGCGAGCGAGGGGAACGCCGTGCCCGGGCCGTCGAGCGGCTCCACCTCGACCTGCGTCTCAGGCTCGACCGTCACCGTCGTCGTCGCGGGCGCCGGCGCGGCCTGCACGGGCGCGGGCTCGTCGAGCGTCACCTGACGCGCCCTGGCCTCGTCTGTCGAGAGCCTCGGGAGCAGCCCGCCCGGCTGCTTCGCCGGGGCGCGGCCACCCTTCGCGGCCACCGTCACCACCTGCTGCTCGGCGCTCGTCACCGCCTCGGCCACGCCCTGCACTTCGGACAGCTCGCGCTCGAGGCCCGGCGTCAGCCGCCCGAGCTTCGTGCGCCCGCGGGGGTCGATGGACAGCCGCTCGCCGCCCTTCACGGCCGCCTCCTTCCCCTCGCCCGACGCAACGCGCACCTCGCCCTCCGCGACCGCGACCTCGACGCCCTCGGCGCCGTTCTCGACCGAGAAGATGGTGCCCACCACGTGCACCGCGACGTCTCCCGCGTGCACCACGAACGCCCGGCGCTGCTCATGCGAGGCGCGCACCGAGACGCGGCCCCGGCTCAGCGTGAGCGCGACGTCGTCGGCTTCGGCCCGGGTGAGCGCGACCTGGGTGGCCGCCGCGACGCGCACGTGGCTCGAGTCCGGCAGGTGCACGAAGGCCTTGCCCGCGACGCCGGTGCGCAGCACATCACCGCTCTTGAGCGTCTCGCCGGCCGACACCGGCTCCGAACGCGCCGAGACACGGGTCAGCCCGCGCGCGAGCTCGACACGAACCGGCCTCGGTTGCGAGACCTGCACCAGCGGCGGCTCGGACGGCGGGGCCTCGAGCGTCTTCGCCTCCGACGGCCACAGCACGAAGGTCACCCCCGCCGCCACCGCCACCAACCCGCCGGCGAAGGCGAAGGGGACCCACCGGGGTCGGGCGGCGACCCGCATGCGCTTCTCGACCAGCGAGCCGACGTGCTCGTCGGTGCTGAGCCAGTCGATGGAAGGTGACGCGGCCTTCGCCGACTCCAGGGCCCGACGCGCGAGCTCCACCGCCTCGAGGGCGTCACGGCACTCGGGGCAGTCCGACAGGTGCAGCTCGACGTACCGGCGATCGTCGAGCTCGAGCTCATCGGCCGCCAGGGCCCACAGCCGTTCGGTCTCGTGGCGGATCATGGCCGCACCTCCGCGTCCTGGACCAGCGCCTTCATCGCGTTCGTGAAGTCGAGCCGCGCGCTGTGGAGCCGGCTGCGCACCGTGTTGTACGAGGCGCCCACCGCCTGGGCGATCTCCTCGGGGCCCATGCCGCAGAGCTCGTGGTACACGAAGACGACGCGCTTCTTCGCCGAGAGCGTCTCCAGCGCGCGGTGGACGAGCCGCGTCGCCTGCGCCTGCTGAGCGGCGCGCTCCGGGTCGGGGCCAATGGACAGCTGCTCTGGAACGTCATCGGTGAGGTCTTCACGACGACGCCGCCACCAGCGCAGGTGCATGAGCGCGACGTTCGCGCAGACGCGGTAGAGGAAGGTGCGGAACTGCGACTCACCGCGGAACGACGGCACCGCGCGCAGCAGCCGCACGTAGGTCTCCTGCACCAGATCGTCGAGATCGTTCCGCCGCCCGGTGAGGTGAAAGAGGGTGCGCGCCACGTCGTCGCGCGTGAGGCGATAGAGCTCCTCGAAGGCGAGCGCGTCATCGGCCTTGATGCGGTCCACGAGGCGGAGCAGCCGGGCCTCCACCTGCCCGGTCGGTGGAGGCGTGGGCACCAGCCTCGGCAGGGGGAGCGCTTCTGCGGTCATCTGGGGCCTCCGGGCGAACACGAACCATCTGTTGCCGGAGGGCCGGAGACCGATCGAACGCCTCACGCTGCGGGCGCGGCCGCCAATTCGCTGGAATCTGGTCTGTTTCGGCTCGAGCTGTGGCGGGCGCGTCGTTTCATGCCCGTCGCGGCGGCGGCGGAGATCGAAGCAACTCGCGGGAGGTGGCGGGCTCCGGAGACGGGGCGCGCTCCTTCTGCTCGGCGGCGATCGGCTTCTCGGCGCACTTCTCCGCGCTCAGCCAGCGCAGGTGAGGCCGGGCCTCCTTGAGCCGCCAGACGTCACAGCAGGGAACGACCCCACCGATGACGCCGATCTCCATCGCGCAGAGCCGCGTCCGCCGATCGACGAAGTAGAAGACGCGCCAGGAGCTGCCCGTACCGGTCGCCGCCGTCCCGCCCACGATGGTGACGACGGGCGCCTCGTCGTCGACCAGGACGCTGCCCACCTCCGCACAGCCGGTCAGGACGACGCTGAACACCACGAGCAGTGCGCGCACGGCGGGCTTCTCTCGTCCGGCTCCCGGGATGTCAACGACGAGCCGGGCGCGACGTCCGCCGATCACTTCCGGAAGCACCGGCAACGAAGTCGATGCGTGCGCCGATGAGCGCGCCACTGACCGGGAAGGATCGCCATGAACGCGCAGAGACTCCGAAGCCTGATGCTCCTCACGCTGCCGCTGCTGGCCACCAGCGCGTGCACCATCATCGAGTACGACGACGCCTATGCCGACTGCACCTTCGGCTGTCCCGGTTCGAGCTGCGAGGCCAATGCTGACTGTCACTCGACGTGCTCGTGTCAGAGCGGCCGCTGCACCCCCAACGCGCGCTGCACCAACAACGCGCAGTGCTCGAACGGGACCTCGTGCGTCGCGGGCCGCTGCGTCGCGGCCTGCACCCAGAACGCGGACTGCACGGCGGGGAACTTCTGCCTCGCGGGGAGCTGCCGCGCGATTCCCCCTGGCGCCCGAACCTGCTCGTCGAACACCCAGTGCGGGCTCGACCCCTGCATCAACGGCTACTGCGTGAGGCCGTGTGCGACGGAGCGTGACTGCGGCGGCAACCTCGTCTGCTCCGCCGGCTTCTGCGCGAACCCGCCCAGAACCGACGGTGGCGCCGCGGGTGGATCGGCTGGCACGGGCGGCGGCTCCTCCGGTACGGGCGGCGGCTCGGCGGCGGGCGGGTCGGCGGCGGGCGGGTCGGCGGCAGGCGGCTGGGCGGCAGGCGGCTCGGCGGCAGGCGGCTCGGCGGCAGGCGGCTCAGCGGCAGGCGGTTCAACGGCAGGCGGTTCGGCCGGCACCGACGGCGGAGTCCCCTCGAGCTGCACCTTCAACGCCGACTGCGGCCAGGGCGCGTGGTGCGTGAACTCGACCTGCTTCTTCGGTTGCTCGGCTGACACGGACTGCAGCGGCACCAACTCGTGCCAGGGCGGCCTCTGCAAGCCGCGCCCGGCGGGCACCTGCAGCACCTCGGCGCACTGCACGACCGGTCAGGACTGCGTCAACGGCGCCTGCGCGAACCGCTGCACGACCGAGTCTCAGTGCACCGGCGGCACCGTCTGCCGCATCGGGTACTGCCTGACGCCCGCGACCACCGTGTGCACCACCAACTGCGACTGCCCCACCAGCCAGCGCTGCGTGATGGGTACCTGCCAGCCGTAACCAGGACGTCCGCGGGCGCCCTCCCCAGCCCGCGTGAAGTGCGAGCCGCCTGTCGGAAATTCCGGCAGGCGGTTCGTGTTTCTCAATCAGCCCTTGAGCTCGTGTTTTCCCCGACACGCCCCGGGCACGTCAGCGGCCGCTGATCGCAGAGCCGACCAGCGCCACGAAGGCGCGCGCCTCCTGGAACCGCTGGGCGAGCAGGTCGGTCGAGGGCGACTCCTCGTCTTCCTTCCAGGCGATGACCGCAGAGCCCAGCGACTCGACGGTGAACGCGCGACCGGCCTTCTGCTCGGCCACGAGCCGCGCGCGCAGCTCGGGCGGGAACCGGCCACGCACCTCTTCACCGTTCCAGGCACACAGCGTGAAGGCCTCTTCGAAGGCCTCGTCGTTCACCTCGACCGCGACGCAGCCCTTCAGGGAGTCGTCCTCGTCCTGGGGATCGAGCGCGTGATCCTCCGCCCGGAGGATGAAGCGCGGCCACCGGCCAGACGGCGGCTCGAAGAGGAAGCAGGCGCGCGTGTGGTAGGTGGCGATGCGCGCGCCGCGGCGCACGGTGCTCTCGAGCACGGCCACACGCTTGCCATCGACGACGCCTTCGAGCCGGTTCGCAGGCGGTCCACAATCGGACTGGAAGATCGTCTGGTCGATGGGGCTGGGCGCCTCTTCGGGGTCCACCTCGGACAGGGTGAGGCCCAGCCGCCGGCCCAGCGCCTCGAGCTCTCTGGGCCGCGCCTTGATCTCGGCGTTCTGCACCAGCGCGCGGCGAACGGCGAACACGCCCCACGTCAGCAGGCCCAGCACCGCCAGCCCGAAACACACCGCGCCTGCGTCCATGCGTCAGCCTCCTCTGCGTGCGGCGCTACCTCGCGAGGGCGCCGGCGAGCTCTTCGTAGAGGTGGATCGCGCTCTTCACCGACTTCTCGAAGTCGCCGAGGTGCAGGCTCTCGTTCTCGCTGTGAGCGTTCGTGTACGGATCCTCGACGCCGATGAGGAGCGCCGGGACGCCCCCGAGCTCGAGGCTGAAGGGCTCGACGAAGGGAATGGAGCCGCCGCAGCCGATGGCGACGGACTTCGTGCCGTAGCCCTTCTCAAGCGCGCGGAACGCCGCCTGGAACGCCGGGCCGGCGGGGTCCGTGTACCACCACTTCGCGCCGGGCTCGGCGTCGAGGTGCACCTCGACGCCCCACGGGGCGGCCTTCTTGAGCGCGTCGATCAGCTTCTGCTGCACGTCGTTCGGCTCGAGATCGGGCACCAGTCGAATGCCGACCCGCGCCCACGCCGACTCGCACACGATGTTCCGCGCGTCCTTCTTCGAGCTCGCCTGCATCGCGTTGATGGTGAGCGACGGCTGGCGCCAGTTCGTCTCCCACGGGTGGCGGTCGCCGCCCATCACCTGCACGCCGGGCAACAGGCCTGCCTGCTTGCGGAAGGTGTCCCGATCGCCTGGCAGGGCCTGAATCGACGCGCGCTCTCCCGGGGTGAGCGGCTTCACCTTGTCGAGGATGCCGGGGATGGCGATGGTGCCGTCGGCGTTGGTGAGCGACGCGAGCATCTTGCAGAGCGCCATCGTCGCGTCCGGCACCGGGCCGCCCCACATGCCCGAGTGCAGCGACTGCTTGAGGGCGCGCACCTCGACGTCCACGGTGACGAGGCCGCGCAGGGCGGTGGTGATGCTGGGCAGGCCGGTGTCGAAGTTGCTCGTGTCGGTGAGGACGATGGCGTCGGCCGAGAGCATCGCGCGGTGCTTGCGGAGGAAGGCGGTGAGGTGGTTCGAGCCGATCTCCTCCTCGCCTTCGATGACGACCTTCACGTTGAGCGGCATGCCGCCCGCCGCGAGCCATGACGCCGCCGCGGCCGCGTGCACCACGATGCCCGCCTTGTCGTCCGCAGCGCCCCGGCCCCACAGCCGCCCGTCGCGCTCCACCGGCTCGAAGGGCGGCGACTTCCACGCGCTCTCCTCACCGGCCGGCTGCACGTCATGGTGTGCGTAGAGCAGCAGCGTGGGCTTGCCCGGCGCCTTGAGCAGCTCGCCATAGACGTAGGGGTGCGCGCCCTCGACCTCGAGCAACTGCACGTTGTCGAAGCCGTGCTTCCGGAGCAGCGCCGCCGTCCCCTCGGCGCTCGCCCTCACGTGCTTCGGATCGAAGCCGTCGAAGCTGACGGACGGAATGCGCACCAGCGCCTTCAGATCGTCGAGGAAGGCCTTCTTGTTCTGCTCGTAGTGGGACAGGGCTTTCGAGACGGACATGCCGGGCCTCGTACTCAAGAGGGCCCTCGCGGTCCACGCGGCTCACACGACGCGACCCGTCACCAGCCGACAGGGCAGCCCGCCGTTACGCACCTCGGCGGTGCGGTCGATGGGCAGCCCGAGCGCTTCTTCTCCAGCCTGGAGCAGGAAGGCGAAGCGCCACCCCGTCAACGCCCCGCGCACCGAGGCGCCCAGCGCGCGGTACAGGCCGTCGAGCTCGAAGCGGGTCCCGACGCGCTTGCCGTACGGCAGGTTGGCGAAGGCGAGGCCGGGCGAAGCGTCGGGGCGCGCGAGCTTCGTGGCGTCGAGGCGCTCGAGCGTCACGGCCTCGAGCACGCCCGCGCGTCGCGAGTTCCGTCGGGCCACGCCGAGCGCCCCGGCGTTCAGATCGCTCCCCTTGAGCCACGTCTTCGTCGCCGGGGCGGGCCGCCTGGCCTCCTCGAGCGCGCCGGGGGCGATCGACGGGAAGCGCTCGAAGGCGAACCCCCGCGCGCGGCCCGGTCGCAGGCCGAGGCTCTGCTCGGCCGCCTCGAGCAGCACGGTGCCGCTCCCGCACATCACGTCCCAGAGCGACTCGCCCGGCGCCCAGGCCGCGAGCCGCAAGAGGCCCGACGCGAGCGTCTCGCGCAGCGGCGCCTTCCCTGTCTCCTGCCGCGCGCCGCGCACGTGGAGCAGCTCGCCCGAGGTGTCGACGCTCACGAGCGCCCCGCGGCGGCTCAGCCTCACGCTCACCTCGACCGCGTCGCTGCCCTGGCCCCCGCCCCACAGCTTCAGGGCCTCGGCGCGCCAGCGCTCGGCGGGGACCGACGCGCGCTCGCCCTTCTCCTCCGACAGCTCCAGCGAGAGCCGTCCGTCGCCGACGAGCGCGCGGAGCGGCACCCGGCTCAGCTCCTTCGGCGTCGTCACCTCACCCAGCCGCCACAGCACCCGGCTCGCGACCCGGCTCTGCACGTTGACGCGCACGAGGCTCCCGGCGGGCGCGGCCTCGAGCTCGCAGCCGCCCGGCACCCGACGGGGAGAGAACCCGAGCGCAGCGAGCTCGGCCTCGAGCGCGCTCTCGAGCCCGGGCGTGGTGCCGACGAAGAGCCGCTCGTCCATCAGGCCGTCGCCTGTCCCTCGCCGAGCAGCACGCGCACGGCCTTCGGGCTCACGCCGGTGGACTGGAGCAGCTGGTCGAGCCGCGCGCGCGCCTCGCGGTTCTCCTTGTGCACGCGCCGCCCGAGGATCAGCTCGTTCTTGAGCGAGTGCTCCCACCCAGCCAGCTCGGTGACGGTCACCTGGTAGCCGAAGCTCTCGAGCAGCAGCGCGCGCACCACGTTGGTGAGGTGCGAGCCGAACTCGCGCCGGTGCCAGGCGTGCGCGAAGAGCGCCAGCAGCTCGGGGCGCACCGTCGAGCGTGCGTCTTTGAGCTGCTGGGCGACCTCGGCCTGACAGCACGGCACCAGCGCGACGTGGTCGGCCTTGTGCCGCACTGCCTGCACGAGGGCGTCGTCGGTCGCGGTGTCACAGGCGTGGAGCGCGGTCAGCAGGTGCACGCGCTCGGGCAGCTCGGCGCCGTCGATGGCGGCCTCGACGAAACGCATGCGACCGTACCCGAGCTGGGCGGCGCGCTCCTTCGAGCGCTTCACGAGGTCGGCGCGCGACTCCACCGACACCAGCTCGCCCGCCTCGCGCTTCGCGAAGAAGAGCTCGTACAACACGAAGCCGAGGTAGGAGTTGCCGCTGCCCACATCGACCACCACCGGCGCGGGGAAGCGCTCGAAGACGTCGTCGAGCGCCGGCTGCACGAGGCCGACGAGGTGGTTCACCTGCTTGAGCTTGCGCCGCGCGTCTGCGTTGAGATCGCCTTCGCGGGTCAACAGGTGCAGCGTCTTGAGCAGCTCGGGCGACTGCTCGGGGAGCAGCTCGGCGCGAACGCGCCTCGAGTCGATCTTCTCGCGGGCCTTCACGGTCAGACCGCGACGACCTCGACGATCTCGGGGATCGCCTCGCGCAGCCTCGTCTCGATGCCCATGCGCAGCGTCGCGGTGGACGACGGGCACCCGGCGCAGCTGCCCTGCATGTGCAGGAACACGCTGCCGTTCTCGACGCGATCGAGGGTGATGTCGCCGCCGTCCTGCGCTACCGCGGGGCGGATCTCGGCATCGAGGATCTCGCGAATGCGACGCTCCATCTCGGAGCCACCCGTCACCGCCTTCGCCTCCAGCTCGGCCAGCACCTCGGGCTTCACCACCGTCTCGTTGGCGGAGAGGTGTTGGTCGAGCGCCAGCATCACGCCGTCGTTCAGCTCGTCCCACTCGCCCTCATCGCCCTTGGTGACGGTGACGAAGTTGGTCCCCAGCATCACGCCGGTCACGCCCTTGATGTCGAAGAGCCTGGACGCGAGCGGCGACCGCTCGTGCGCGAGATCTCGGGTGGTGAAGTTCATCGCGCCGCGCGGCATGAGCTGCATGTCCACGACGTACTTGAGGGTGCTGGGGTTGGGGGTCCACTCGAGCTGGATGTTGACGGCCACGGGAAGGCTCCTTGTCAGGCCTGACACGTAAGGGCCGGCGGGGCTGAAATCAACCCCCGCTCGGGCTCAGCAGCTCCCCTTCCGACTGGAAGTCACCGAGATCGAGCTCCAGCTCGAGGGGCAGGGCCTGTTCGATCTCGAGCTCGGGCTTCTCGACGAGCTCGAGGTCGGTCGGGTCGGGCGCGGCGTGCAGCATCTCCTTGACCGGCTTCGCCTCGCGCGCAGGGCCGGCGGCCTTGCCCGGCAGCGGGATCATGCGGTTCGCGTCGCGCACGTGCTGGACGAGCTGGCGGGCGACGAGATCGACCATCTGGTAGGCGAAGCGGTGGCCCGAGGCGAAGAGCGTGTCGAAGTGCCGATCGGAGATGCGGAACAGCTTCGCCGGCCCCGCGGTGACGCAGCTGGCCGAGCGCGGCCCCGCGTCGATGCAGGCGACCACCCCGAACATGGTGCCGGGCGGCAGGTTCGCGAGGGTCTTGCCGTTGCGGCCGACCGACACCTCGCCCTCGATGAGGAAATAGGCGCCGTCGCTGGGCTCCCCTTCCGCGAAGAGCGGCGTCAGCTCGGTGAACTCGAAGTACTCGAGCTTCTGCGCGAGCGCGAGCTTCACCACCGCGGGCAGCGAGACGAAGGGAGCGAAGGCGTCGAGCTCGGCGACCTCGGGCCGGCGACCGGGCGGCAGCGCCGGCGTCTGCACCTTCTGCCTTCCGGACGGCACGATGCGCTCGTTGGTCGCGCGCAGCCGCTTGCAGAGGTCGAGGCTGATCTTCCGGAGGATCTTGAAGGCCGCGGGCACGAAGGTGGCCCGCATCGAGTGGAACTCCTGGGCGTCGATCTGGTGCGCGTGGCCGTCTTGCGTCACGACGGCGGTGGCGGAGCGCGGGCCGTCGTCCACCAGCGCCATCTCGCCGATGACGTCGCCCTTGCGCGCGTAGGCGACCGCGATGGGACGCTTGCTCGACTGGGTCGTGTTGATCGACACCTCGGCGCCCTCACCGAGCACCCACATGGCCTTGCCGGGCTCGCCTTCGCGGAACAGCACGTCGCCCGCGGTGAGCTGCACCGGGCGCAGCACCCGCAGCACCTCCTGCATGTCCGCGGCGTCGACGAGCGAGAACAGCGGAATGCCGCGGATGAACTGCTCGAGGGGCGACGGAGCGCTGGTCACAATTGCTTCCTTAGCACGAAGCCACGGCTACACTCGCGACCGGCATGCGAGCTCTCCTGTGGGTGGCGTTCCTCATGGCGGCTCCGGCTGCCGCGCAGCGCATCGGCATCGTCCCCTTCACCGGGCCCAACAACGCCGCGGTGCGCAACCAGCTGGTGGCGGCCATCTGCGACACCGCCGATTGCGTCAGCAGCGCGAAGGTGACGACGGGCAACAAGCCCGACTGGAAGAAGGCGAAGAAAGAGGCCCTGCAGTTCTTCGTGCTGGGCACGGTGGTGAGGAAGGGCAAGGCCTCGACTCTCACGCTCGAGGTGCTCTCGAAGCCCGGCCCCGCGAAGCTGAAGAAGGCGTTTCCCCTGGCGGCCGACGGGCTGGCCGCGAAGACGCTGCAGCAGGCCATCGAGGCGCTCAACGGCGCCTTCGGCGGCGCCCGATCGCCCCAGCCGGCTCCGGCGGAACCCACGCCAGCGGTCCCCACCACGAAGCCCCCACCAGAGCCGACGAAGCCCGCGACCGGCGCTGCGCCTACGCCGCCGGTCCGGCCCGAGCCCACGCCTCCTCCGCCCCCGCCCGACACCGAGCCCGAGCAGGAGCCCGTGAGGAAAGCCGCGCGACGCATTCCCTTCGTCGCGATCGAGGCGGGCGTGAGCCTGCACAACCGCGCCTTCAGCTACGTGCAGCCAGTCACCAACCTGCGGCGCTATGGGCTGCCGTTCTTCCCGCTGCTGGCGGTGAAGGCCGAGCTCTACCCGCTCGCGCTCAGCCGGCAGGATCTGCTGGGCGGGCTCGGCATCGAGGCGGGCTTCTCGTTTGCGCCCTGGCTGCGGTCCCGTCGCGAGACGGTGATGGACGACGTGTACCCGACCTCGACGATGCGCGTGGACGCGGGGCTGGCCTGGCGGCTGATGCCGGTGAAGACGCTCAACCTCTCGCTCATCCCGCTCCTCGGCTTCCGCTACCACGCCTTCACCGTCGCGCCGAACTCGATGGGAACCAGGCTCGATCTGCTGCCGAACCTCGCCTACGTGGGGCTGCGCGCTGGCGCCGGCGTCGAGGTGGGGCTGCTCGACGACCTGCTGTTCGTCTTCGGCCGGTTCGCGGTGGTCCCGGTCTTCTCGAGCGGCGAGATCATCTCGTCGGCGTTCTTCCCGAACGGCTCGAACTTCGGCTTCGACGCGCAGGCCGGTGTTGGAGTGGGGATCCTGAAGGTGCTGCAGCTTCGGGCGAGCTTCGACTTCACCCGCTACGGCCTCGCCTTCCGCACCGAGCCGACCGACGCGTTCGTGGCGCAGGGCGCGGTCGATCAGTACGTCGGCGCCACCATCACGGCCCGCTTTCAGTATTAGCCGACGACGCGGTTCCGGCCGGTCTTCTTGGCCTTGTACAGGCACTGGTCGGCTAGCTTGATGAACTGAAGCGGCTCGGTGAGGTCTCCCGTGAGATCGGCCACGCCGAGGGAGATGGTGACCGAGATCTCCTTGTTCTCGAAGCTGAAGCGGTGGTCTTCCACCATCTTCCGAACCTTCTCGGCGAACTTGCGCGCGTTCTCGGGCCCGGCCTCGGGCATGACGATGGCGAACTCCTCGCCGCCGTAGCGCGCGAAGCACTCCTCGCGGCGGATGCGGGGCTTCAGCGTCTGCGCGAGCTCGCGGAGCACGTAGTCGCCGGCGAGGTGCCCGTTGGTGTCGTTGATCGACTTGAAGTGATCGATGTCGAACATGATCAGCGACAGCGAGCGGTTGTAGCGGTGGCACCGGCCCATCTCGCGCTCGAGGTACTCGAGGAAGTAGCGCTTGTTGTTGATCTGGGTGAGGCCGTCCGAGATCGTGAGCTGGTAGATCTCCTCGTGGTACAGCGTCTCGATGTTGCCGCCCTGCAGGAACTTGAAGATCGCGCCGCCCACCTTGACGAGATCGCCCGAGCGAAGGGCCTGCTCTTCGTGGATCTCGTCGTCGTTCAAGTAGGTGCCGTTGGTCGAGCCCAGGTCCTTCACGAAGAACTTGCCGTCACGCACCGACACCAGCGCATGCCGGCGGGAGACGTTGTCGAGGTCGATGACGATGGTGTTCTTCTCGTCGCGCCCGAGGCTCAGCTCGTCGCCCTCGATCACGAACTTCTTGCCCAGCTCGGGGCCGTGGATCTGAACGAGGCAGCTCTCTCCGCTGACCTTGATCTGATCCTTCAGCCTGCGGATGGTGGTGACGCGTGTCTCGTGACCCGCCATGAGGTGTCGAGTCGTAGCACAGCCCGCCCACGTCCCTGAGCGGAGTTGATGTCGCACCCGCGGCTACCTTGGGCGCGCCGCGTTGCTCCGGCGGGCGGACGGGAAAACACTTCCAGACCGTCGAGCGGGCCTCGTACTGTCCTGCGCGTATGCGGCTCTGGATCACCGTCGTCTCGTCGTTGCTCATCGCCAACGCTGCCTGCGTGAAGCTGGTCGTGAAGACGCCGACGGAGGCGTACGTGTCGCTCGCGGGCCAGCGCGCGACGTACCGCGACTGGTCGCGGGTCGCTGATCTGTGCACGGTGGACAAGAAGATCGTCGAGGGCGACTTCGAGTCGATGAACGCGCTGCTGGCGAACTTCCTCGGCCAGACCTCGGCCGGCGCCGACGGAGCGTGGGCGGACGAGCACGTGGCGCTGCTCGAGGAAGGCCAGCGGGTGCTGCCGGTCGCGCTGGACCTGCAGGCGCGCGGCGTGAAGCTGGCCAGCACCGCCGGTTGCCGGTTCGACGGGCTCACGCGCACGCAGGAGCTGACCGACCTGGCGAAGAAGCGGTTGGCCGAGGCGCCCGCGCTGCTCGAGACGGTGAAGGCGAAGAAGGCCCTGGCGGCCTGGCGTGACGCCCTGCCAGCCTCGCACCAGTCCGCGAAGGAGAAGTCGTGCGTCGCGCCGGCGAAGGGGAAGGCGCCCGCGGCCCCGGTGGTGTTCGCCGCCTTCGAGGACGAGAAGGGCCGCACCGAGTGGCTGTTCTGCGACGGCGCGAAGGTGGCGGCGTCGCCAGGCTCCCCGCCGGCCTTCGAGGCTGCGCCGGCGGACCCGACGAAGAAGCCGAAGAAGGCGCCTGACCCGAAGGCCTACCTCGAGGCGCAGACGAAGTACCCGGCCGCGGAGGTCAGCCGGGCGCCCCGCCTGTCGGTGAAGAAGCCAGCGAAGGACGACGCGCCCGAGCCTGATTGACGGCCAACCGTCACACGGCCTGGCCGATGTGTCCGGCGGCCCACCGCGCGAGCCCGAAGATCGTCTCCTGCGGGTTGACGCCGAGCGAGGTGGGCAGCACCGAGCCGTCCACGACGAAGAGGTTGTCGAGCGTGTGGTACTTGAGGTGCGGGTCCACCACCGACGACGACGGGTCCTTCCCCATCGCGCAGCCACCCATCTGGTGCGCGGTGGCGACGCGGACCTGCACCGGCGCCCAGGCGGCAGCGTCGAGCCTGTCGAGGTCGGCCGCGCTCTTCAGCGTCACCGGCGCCAGGTGCAGCGAGCGCACCATCTTCGCGCCCGCGGCGAACTGCAGCTTCGCCATCTCTTTGCACGCGGTGCGGAACGCCTCCCAGTGGGCCGGCGTGAAGGCGTACTTGATGGAGTAGCGCGACTGCGACCCCTCGCGCAGCCGCACGGTGCCGCCTTCCTCGTCTGGCAGCAGGCCGTCGACGTGAATGGCGAGCATCACCTGCAGGTGCTTGAGCTTCGTCATCAGCTCGAGCGTGTCGAGGCCCGAGCCGGTGGCGACGGTGGCGGCGAGCATCGGCTGCACCGGGGGCACCTCGAGGAAGAACCCCATCTTCCCGGGCCCGCGGTCGACGAAGTGGTGCGAGTACACGCTCTGCGGCGCGCCGTGGAACGCGTTCACCTCGTGCTCGAACTCCGCCATCATGATCATCACCGGGTGGAACCAGGTGCGCTCGCCAACGCGGCCCTCCGACAGCAGCTGGGAGCGCATCAGCAGGCCTGGAGAGTTGATCGCGCCGCCGGACACCACCGTCACCTTCGGCTTCACCACCACCTTCACCCCGGTCGGCTTCTTCGAGACGGGGTCGAGCACCTCGGCCCGCACGGCGGTGACGCGCCGGCCGTCCCAGTCGAGCACCCGCGCGGCGGTGTTCGCGTAGAGCGAGAGCCCCTGCTCCACGGCGTCGGGGATCACCGTCACCAGCATCGACTGCTTCGCGTCCACCGGGCAGCCCAGCCCGCAGTAGCCGAGGTTCAAGCAGTTGTTCACGTTGCGGCGAATGAGCCCGCGCTCGTAGCCCAGCGCGCCGAGCCCGTCCCACAGCACCTTGTTGTTCGCGTTGATCGACTCCAGCGGCCACTCGGCGACGTGCAGCCGCCGCTCGATCTGCTCCCAGTGCGGCGTCAGGACCCCGGTGGACACCGTCTCGATGCCGAAGCGCTCGCGCCAGTGCTTCAAGATGCGCTCGGGCGTGCGGAAGCTCGAGCACCAGTTCACCGTCGTGCCGCCCCCGACGCTCTTGCCCTGCAGGATCGTCATCGACAGATCGTCGGTCGCGCGGTTTCCGAGCTCCTGGTACAGGTGCTGGTAGGCGCGCGGCTCGGTCATGTCGAACTCGCGGCGCGTGTGGTACCCGCCTTCCTCGAGCATCACCACCGAGCGGCCCTGCTTCACCAGCTCGTGCGCCGTCCACGCGCCGCCAGAGCCCGAGCCGACGACGCACACGTCGCACTCGAGCGTGAGATCCTTCGTCAGCTCGTCGCCGGTGAAGATCCGCCCGGCCGTCATGGCGTGCCTCCATCGACCGTCGGAGCCGCCGGCGCTCGCCAGGTCCCGTTGCCGAGCGGTCGGTCGGCGCCCCCGCCCTTCCACACGGGTGCGTTCGCGTCGTGAATGCCCGCGTGCGGACCGGGGTAGCCCATGCCCGCCCACGTCGTGTCCGACGCGAAGTAGCCCGCCATCACGAGCCCTCGCAGCGCGGTGTAGCCCGTGCGACGCACCGTGAGGCGGCTCGTCTGCCACTCGGCCAGCACCGCGTCCTGGTCGTCGGTGGACATCGTCGAGAAGGTGCTCGCGCGGCGACCGAACAGGAAGTTCGGCAGCGCGTTCTCGAAGAGCAGGAGCAGCTGCTTCATCTCGGTCAGCGCGGTGACATCGACCAGCGAGAGAATGCGATCGCACGCGCGCGCCACCTGCACCACCTCGACGCCGGGGAAGCCCTCCCGTCGGGGGATGAGGCGGTACGAGAGCGCGGTCAGCACCGCGAACTCGCGCTCGGTGAGCACCGAGAGCCCGTCAGCCGGCGCCTCGACCAGCACGGACTTGCGGGTGAACAGGAACGCGCCCGAGCCGAGCGCGAGCAGGGCGCCCCCCAACAGGCCCTTCTTCAGGAAGCCGCGGCGGGTCGGCTTCGTCCCCGGTGGGGGCAGGTACATCTTCATGGGTCGGGCACGATACCCCACCGGCTCCGATCCGGGTGACCGCTCGCGACGCCACGAAGCTGTTGCGCCCCGCCGACAGGGCTCTCGCCAGCCCACTCGGCTCGCGAACGACAAAGCTGCGCTCCTGCGTCGCAGGTGTAGGCTGGCTGTATGGTCGGCCGAACGATGGCGATGGTGATGGCAGGCGGCGCGGGAACACGCCTTGATCCCCTGACGCGGGAGCGCGCGAAGCCCGCGGTGCCCTTCGCGGGGCGGTACCGCATCATCGACTTCTGCCTCTCGAACTTCGTCAACTCCGGCATCTACAAGCTCAAGGTGCTGACGCAGTACAAGAGCGACTCGCTCAACAACCACCTGTCGCGCGCCTGGCGCATGACGGCCTTCCTGGGCCACTACTGCGAGACGGTGCCGGCGCAGATGCGCACCGGTGGCGATTGGTACAAGGGCAGCGCCGACGCCATCTACCAGAACCTCAACCTCATCACCGACGAGGAGCCCGACCACGTCTTCGTCTTCGGCGCCGATCACGTCTACTTCATGGACGTGCGGCAGATGCTCGACTTCCACGTCGACCGGAACGCGGACTGCACGGTGGCGGTGCTGCCGGTGCCGATCGAAGAGGGCAACCAGTTCGGCATCCTCGACGTCGCCGCGGACGGGCGCGTGAAGGCCTTCGTCGAGAAGCCGAAGAACCCGCCGCCGATGCCGGGTGATCCGACGCGGTGCCTCGCGTCGATGGGCAACTACATCTTCCGCACCGAGTCCCTGGTGAACGAGGTCACGGCCGACGCGAAGAACGAGCAGTCGGCCCACGACTTCGGCAAGTCGATTCTGTCGTTCATGCACGAACGGGCGAACGTGTTCGCCTACGACTTCAACACCAACGTGGTGCCGGGCCAGGGGCAGCGCGAGCGCGGCTACTGGCGAGACGTGGGGACCATCGACTCGTACTTCCAGTGCAACATGGATCTGGTGGGCGTCGAGCCGATCTTCAACCTCTACAACGCCGACTGGCCGATCCACACCGCGAACCTGAACCTGCCACCAGCGAAGTTCGTCTTCAACGATCTCGACAAGCAGCGCGTCGGCCGCGCGACGGACTCCCTGGTGAGCGAGGGCTGCATCATCTCGGGAGGCCAGGTGAACTACTCGGTGCTGTCCGCGCGCGTGCGCGTCAACTCCTGGGCCGAGGTGAGCCACTCAGTGCTGATGGAGGGCGTCGAGGTCGGCCGGCACGCCATCGTGCGCCGCGCCATCATCGACAAGAACGTCACCATTCCTCCCGGAACCCGCATCGGCGTGGACCCGGAAGAGGATCGCAAGCGCTTCACCATCACCGAGTCGGGGCTCGTCATCATCCCCAAGGGCGCCCGGGTCGGCTGACCGGGGGTGTGACCTGCAGGCGACAGGTGGGATCTCGAGGCTCCACTCAACCGAACGATTTTCCGCAGAATCTTGTCTGATTCTGGCGTGATGGAGGTCAAGCCCGCGGGCATGAAGCCTGCTGTGCCTTCCACCATGCGTCTCCTCCTTCCGATCGCGCTGAGCCTGGCCGCCTGCGAGGGCTCGTTCATCGGTGGGGACGTCGACGTGCCCGGTCTCGACCCGTCGGCTCCGGCGCCCAACCCGCCCCCCGCGGCTGGAGGTGGTTCAGCAGGTCCGACCGAGCCGCACTTCCCTCCCTTCTCGCCCGGCCTGCTCCGGCCGCGGGTGATGCTGGGCGCGTGGTACCGCAACACCGTGCGCGACGTGCTCGGCCCCGCCGCCGCTGCCGCCGTCAACGTCTCGCCTGACGTCACCGAAGGCGGGCTCGTCACCATCGGCGCGAGCAGCAAGAGCGTCACCGCCACCGACGTCAGCCGCTTCGAAGACAACGCCTTCCTCGCGGCCCAGGCGGCGCTGGCGGACGCGAACGGGCGGGCCCGCGTCATCCCCTGCACCGCGACCGGGCCGACCGACGCGCAGTGCATGGGGCAGGTCGTCACCACGCTGGGGCGCAAGCTGTTCCGGCGCCCGCTCACGACCGCCGAGGTGAGCCGGTGGCAGACCATCGGCCTCGACGCCGCGCGCGGGTACACGAGCTTCACCCGGGGCGTGGAGTTCGTGATCGCGGGCCTCCTGCAGTCGCCCAACTTCCTCTACCTCGACGAGCGCGGCGTGGCCGACGCCACGACCGGGTGGCGCAAGCTCGAGGGCTTCGAGCTCGCGAGCCGGCTCTCCTTCTTCCTCGTGCAGTCCACCCCTGACGAGCTGCTCCTCGACGCGGCGGCGAACGGCGAGCTCTCGACGACGGCTGGCCTGAAGAGCCACGCCGAGCGGCTCCTCCGCCGCTCCGAGGCGCGCGACGCGGTGTCGTCGCTGTTCGACGAGGTGTTCGAGCTCGACGGCCTGATGTCGGCGCAGAAGAGCGATCAGGCCTTCAGCCGCGAGGTGGCCACCTCGATGCGTCAGGAGCTCGGCTTCCTCTTCGCGCACGTCGCGCTCGACGGCGACCAGGACTTCCGCGATCTGCTCACCACCCGCATCGGCTTCGTCGATCGTCGCCTCGCCCCGCTCTACGGCGTGACCGGGCCGATGAACGGCTTCCAGCCCGTCGAGCTGCCTGCGGCCCGCGCGGGCGTGCTGACGCGCCTCGGACACCTCACCAACAAGGCCCACGACGCCGACACCTCCCCCACACACCGCGGCAAGCTGGTGCGGCAGCGGCTGCTCTGCATGGCCGTCGCGATGGCGCCGCCCGACGTGGTGGCGATGGTGCCGCCGCCCGACATGAACAACCGGAAGACGTTCCGCCAGCGGCTCGAGGAGCGCACCGCCACCGCCCGCTGCCAGGGCTGCCACCAGCTGATGGACCCGTTCGGCTTCCCCTTCGAGGGCTTCGACTCGCTGGGCCGGCCGCGCACGATGGACAACGGCCTGCCGGTGGACTCCACAGGCACGTACGATCCCGTCTTCGGGCGCCAGGAGCGGTACCAGGGCGCGCAAGACTTCGCCGCGCTGCTGCACGACGATCCACGCTTCACGCAGTGCATGACGACGACGCTGCTCCGCCAGGCCACCGGCCGCTTCGAGGCGGAGAGCGAGGCGCGCGTGCTGTACGAGACCCACGAGCACTGGAAGCGCACCGGCTACCGCTACGCCGAGCTGGTGGTGGCGGTGGTGACGAGCGACGCGTTCCGCTTCGGAAAGGTGGAGTGAGCGATGGCCTTCCGACTCTCACGGCGGTTCGTTCTTCGGGGCGCGGGCGCGGCGATCGCGCTGCCGACCCTGGAGGCGATGCTGAACGCTCATGGCACCGCGTTCGCGCAGGGCCAGCAGTTCCCGAAGCGGTACGTCGTGTGGTTCTTCGGCAACGGCGTCAACCTGCCGCGCTGGCGGCCCGCGGCGCAGGGCCAGGGCGCGGCGTGGCAGCTGTCCGAGCAGCTGCAGCCGCTCGCCGCGCACAAGGAACAGCTCACCGTCGTGACGGGCTGCAACATCCGCATTCCGTCGAGGCGTGGGCACCACGACGGCGTCGCGGCGATGATGTCGGGCGCCGAGATCTTCCCGCTGCCCGCAGGCAACGCGCCGTACGCCTCGCGCTTGACCCAGCGCTCGCTGGATCAGGATCTCGCCGACGTCATCGGCACCCAGAACCGCTTCAAGTCGCTGCAGCTGCGGGTCTCGAAGCGGGTGGTGCGGGGTGAAGGGCCGACGCTCGCGTTCCTCTCGCACGCCTCGCCCACGGCGCCGCTGGAGGCCGTGGAGAACCCGGTGACGCTCTTCAACCAGCTCTTCACGGGGGTGATGAACTCGCCGAATGACCCGCGGAACACGCTGCGCACCAACGTGTTGGACGCGGTGCGCGACGAGACGCGGGCGCTGCACACGAAGCTGGGCGCGACCGACCGGGCCCGGCTCGATCAGCACCTCACGGGCATCGCCGAGCTGCGCCAGCGCGTGCAGGCCCTGCCGGTGACGCCGACGGGCTCCTGCCGGGTGCCGACCGCGCCCACGCAGACGAACGCCGACGTGAACGGTCAGGAGCAGATCGAGGCCGTCAACCGCGTGATGAGCGACCTGATGGCGATGGCGTTCGCGTGCGATCTGACGCGCGTGGCGACGTTCCAGTTCTCGGGCTCGGTGGGCTTCCACACCTTCAACTGGCTCGGCACCGGGCCCCGCGCGTCGGAGCACGCCCTCACGCACGATCAGAACGAGCAGGGCAAGGTGCACGACTCGGTCGTCTTCTCGATGCGCTGCTTCGCGCAGACCCTGGCGTCGATGAAGGCCATCACCGAGGGCGGGCTGACGGTGCTCGATCGCAGCGCCGTGCTGTGCACGTCGGACGTCGCCGAGGGCTTCACGCACTCGGGAAATGACTACCCGATCCTGGTGGCGGGCTCGGCTGGCGGCGCGCTGCGCACCAACATGCACTACCGCGCTGCGAACGGCCGCAACACCAGCGACCTGTTGCTGGCGCTCATGCAGGCCGTGGGCGGTACGACGTTCACGGGCGTCGGCGCAGGCACCGGCCGCAGCACCACGCCGATGCGCGAGATCATGACGAGCTGACGCGCTCCACCTGCCCACGGCAGGAGACAGGCAGCGGCTTTCCATCGGGCGCACGAAGCGCAGCAACTCCGGGGCCCTTCGCGCGAGCGGCCAGGCTGGTCCGCGGCCTGCAGCCAGGGGTGGACATGAGCCACCTGCGCGCGTTCCTCGTCCTCGTCTTCACCGGCTGCGGCGGCGAGCTCACCATGGCCGGCGCGCCGCAGGCTGATCCGCCGTCGGCCCCGGCGATGACGGTGCGGGTGTCGAGCGGCGAGCTCACCCTGCCCGTCGGAGAGACGCTGAAGCTGACGGTGACGGTCACGGACCCGGCCGGCGCGCCGGTCGCGGGCGTGGACACCATCGAGTGGAGCGTCGAGGACCCGGCCATCGCCACGGTGAAGGACGGCATGCTGACGACGCTCGCGGCGGGCATCACCAGCGTGCGGGCGACTGCGTACGTCACCCGCATGGGGGTGCGCGCCGAGGGCCGGGCGGTCGTCGAGGTGACCGGGGCCGCCGGCTCCGCCAGCCGTTGTGGCGACGGCACCTGCAGCTTCGCCGAGGCGTGCCAGTGCCTGAATGACTGCGGAGCGTGCAGCAACGGGCCGACGTCGCTGTTCGCGAGCGGCCCGGCCGACACCACTGCGGCGACCGGCGGCCGCGCGCTGGTGGTGGGCGTGAAGTTCAAGCCAGCGCGGGCGGGGCGGGTCCGCGCGCTGCGCTTCTTCAAGGGGCTGGGGGCCACCGGCACCAACCGGCTCGCGCTCTACAGCGCCTCGGGGCAGCAGCTCGCACAGGCGACGTCGCGCAACGAGACGATGTCGGGCTGGCAGCAGGTGCCGCTGTCGGCGCCGGTCGCGCTCACCGCGGGCACCACCTACGTCGTCGCGCTGCACACGAGCACCGGGTACGTCGTCTCGGCGGGCGGCTTCTTCGCGCAGGCCCGCACCAACGGGCCGCTCCGCGCGCTCGCCGACGGGGAAGATGGGCCGAACGGGCTCAGATCGATCTCGACGACGATGAAGCTGCCCACCGAGGCAACGGGCGGAGCGAACCACTTCGTCGACGTGGTGTTCGAAGCGACGCCGTGAGAGCCCGGCGCGATCGCCGGTACGTTGACCGCTCTGGGGTCGGCCGTTCTGCTCGTCACGCCCAGCCAGGTTGACCCGAGGGCCTTCCCCGGACGAGCACCGAGCCCGACGCGAGGGAGGCGACGGGCTCCCCCCAGCGAGCACGACAGGCTACATCGGCGCCCATGAACCGCTCCGGTCTCGCCGCCCTCCTCGCCCTCCTCACCAGCTGCTTCCGGCCGGTCGACTCCATCGAAGACGCCGGGGCGCCGATGGGAGACGGCGGCGCGCCTGTCTGTACCGTGGGCCTGAACCAGACGTGCAACGAGCTCGCGACCATGTCGTCCTTCGCGGGCGTGTGCTTCGACTCGGGCTGCGTCTGCAACCCGGGCTTCGAGAAGGCGCCCTCGGGCCGATGCCAGCCGCAGCGCCAGGGAGACGCTGGGACCTGCGCGGGCACCGGGCCGGCCTGTCTCACGGGCGTTCCCGGAGGCGAGTGTGGTGACGCCGCGTTGCCCAGCACCTGCGTCGCCGGCCAGTGGGCGTGCCCCCAGGGCACCATCCCGTCCACCATGTGTGCGTGCGTCGGCCGTCCTGCTGGCGCCTGCACCTGCACTTCGACCGGCTGGAGCTGCCCCGACGCCGGCAACTGCACCGGCGCTCCGCCGACGGGCTTCGGGGAGCTCTGCGTGAGCGGGACGCCCGGTGGCGCCTGTGGCGACGCGCTCCAGTCACGGGTCTGCAGCGGAACGCAGTGGGTCTGTCCCGCCAACACCATCCCCACGACGCAGTGCGCCTGCATCGGCCGCCCGCCCGGCAACTGCACCTGCACCGCGATGGGCTGGAGCTGCGCCGACGCTGGCCCCACCGCATGCACTCCCGGCGTCGCGATGTCGTGCAACGACGGGCCGCTCGACGGGGGCATCGGTGGCCTCGCGGGGACGTGCACGGCCGCCGGCACGTGCGTCTGCAACCTGGGCTTTCAGGTGAACCCGGCAACAGGGCGCTGCCGTCCCCAGGGTCCTCCCGTCTGCACCGGCACGGGCATGACCCAGGCCTGCAACGAGCTGCAGGGAATGGCCTCGTTCGCCGGCCAGTGCGTGAACGGGCAGTGCGTCTGCAACACCGGCTTCGAGCCCGCACCATCGGGGCGTTGCCAGCCGGTCGGCGCCATCTGCACCGATCGCGTCTCGACGTCCTGCAACGACGAGCTGACCGACGGCGGGGTTGCCGGCTTCTGCGCCGCTGGCACCTGCGGCTGCAACGCCGGCTTCGCAGTGAACCCAGCCACTGGCCGCTGCCGCGCTGTGCGTCCGCAGCGGAGCTGCACCGTGGGAATGGACCAGACCTGCAACGCAGACCCGCTCATGTCGGCCGTGGCGGGCACGTGCGTGGCTGGCACCTGCTCGTGCAGCGCCGGCTTCGCGCTCACCCCCGAGGGGACCTGCACGCCGTCGGTGCTCGGCTACTGCGTGGCGAACAACGGAATGGGGACCTGCCGGATCGAGACGTTCGACGGGGGCGTCGCCGCAGGCGGCCTGTGCGGAAACCAGGCGCTCGCGGCGGCCTGCGTCTGCGAGCCCGGCACGCCGCCGACGCCGCGCTGCATGGGCCTGTGTCCACCACTGGCCGGTCGGACGTGCGTGACGACCAACTGTGGGACGGTGTCGTGTCTGCCGCCGCTCCGCTGTATCGGCACCAACGTCTGCGCTCCGTGAGACGAAGCCGCGCGATCGACGAGGCCGAGGCGCGCTCGGCCGAACGAAGGCGAAGTCGAACCGGGAAACACGTGAGACGAGCCCTCAGGACGAACGAAGGCGAGGTCGAGCGGAGCGGCCCGTGATCTGGGCGGACGGTCGCGGTGATGGGCAGCATTGCCTCGCCTCGAGGGCGGGAGCTCCGGCCTTCGGTCGCGCTCGGGCAACGCGCGTGGGCGCCGGCTGAACTCAGCGCACCTGCCGAACGGGAGTCGTCGTCGCTGGCGCCACGCCCGGCGTCCGACCATGCTCGCCACCGTGTCGTCCGTCTTCACCGCCGCCAGGTTGCAGCAACCCTCGGGCACGCCACTCGGAGCTGCCTGATGCTCGCCGTCGCGCTCGCCCTCGCCCTCGCCCAGCCGTCGATCGCGCCGCCGCCGCTCCCGCTCCCTTCGCCGAGCGGCTTCCAGGTCGTGCCCGACGACGGCCTCATCACCCGCATCCTCGCGCTCGATCGGCAACTGCGCGCCCCCGCACCGACGTGGGCCGCGCCGGTCGCGGGCGCAGGGCTCGGCCTTGGAGCCCTCACGTTCAGCCTGGCCGCCGTCGGCCTGATGAACCGCCCGACCGTCTCAGCGACGCTCTTCCTGGTGCTCGGGGTGCTCCTGGGCTCGCTCACCACCATCGGCGGAACGGTGGCGGGCGTGGTCGGCTATGGCGAGGCGGTGCGGCGCGCGGAGCTGGACGATCGGCGACAACGACTCGTCGACGAGCTCGAGCGGCGGGCGGGCGTGCGCCCGACTGACTGACCCGTCGTCTCGCGAGTGCCCAGCTGGCGCGCCGCCCGGCGAGGCCTCCTACTTGCGCTGCTGCGCCTCGAAGCGCTTGAGCGTCGACTCGATCTCGGCGTTCACCGCCTTCAGCGTGTCCTGCTTCTCGCGGAACGGCAGGAACGCGCTCTTGAAGCCCGACACGATGACGGTGGTGAGATCTTCCAGCGACAGGCCGAGCTGCTTGTGCGCGATCCAGTACTCGTTGGTGACGGTGGTGTCGGTGATCAGCCGGTTATCGGTGTTGATCGTCACGCGCAGGCCGTAGTCGAAATAGAACTTCAGCGGGTGCGCCTGGATCTCCGAGACCGCGCGCGTCTGCACGTTCGACGATGGGCAGCACTCGAGCGGAATGCGGTGATCATTCACGTAGTTCAGCAGGTCGCCGTCCTCGCGCAGGCGCACGCCGTGGCCGATGCGGTGCGCACCGAGGTAGTGCAGCGCCTGACCGATGGACTCGGGTCCGTAGGCCTCGCCCGCGTGCGCGGTGCAGTTGACGTTGTTCTTGAGGATGAGCTGGAACGCCTCGCGGTGCTCCTTCGCCGGGAAGTTCGCCTCGGCGCCCGCGAGATCGAAGCCCACCACGCCGCGGTTCTTGTACGCGACGCAGAGCTCGGCGAG
Organism: Myxococcaceae bacterium; assembly: GCA_016793095.1. GTDB lineage: Bacteria > Myxococcota > Myxococcia > Myxococcales > Myxococcaceae > Xiheimicrobium. Next base: position 158,678 of record JAEUJQ010000006.1, read on the forward strand.
GCGCACGCTCGACTGCGGGTTCATGTGGCGGATGCCGCAGAGGATCACGCCGTACTTGATGCGCGTCTCGCGCTTCGCCGTGCGCAGGCCCTCGAGCACCGCGTCCACCACCGCGGTCAACTTCAGGCCACGCTGCTGGTGCAGCACCGGCGCGTACCGCACCTCGAGGTAGCGCACGTTCTCGGCGGCCGAGTCCACCGCCAGCTCGTAGGCCGCGCGGTAGAGCGCCTCCTCGGTCTGCAGCACCGAGCAGGTCACGTCGAAGGCCACCAGGTAGTCCTCGAGATCGCGGCAGATCTCGCCCTTGTGAATCGCCTTGGCGAGCGCGTCTTCGTTGTCCGCCGGCAGCTTCACCTGCTGCTTCTCGGCGAGCTCGAGGATCGTCTTGAGGCGCATCGAGCCGTCGAGGTGGCAGTGCAGATCGGTCTTCGGCAGCGCCCGCAACAGCTCGGTCGTCACCTCGACCTTCGGCACCGCAACGGCGGGCGGCGGCGGCGGGTGCCAGTGCGTGGACGAGATGCCGGCCTGCGTCGACAGCGGGACGTTGAAGTCTTCGTCGTGGACCGAGGGCATGGCCCTGACTTAGCGCCGTCCCCACCGCCTCGCGAGTTTGGGTGCTGCCAAAGCGTCCTCGTCACTTCACCAGGCGCAGGTGGCCCCGCTTCGGTGGGGTGGGGTCTTTGGGTGGCTCCTCGGTCCCGCCGACGGGGTTCTCGAGGACCACCTCGCGCAGGGCCGCGCGCGCGGGTGGAGGCTCTGGCTCGTTCGACAGGCCCGAGGCCACCTCCGCGAGCATCGCCGCCACCGGGGATCGCCGCTCCGGTGGAGGCACCGTCGTCTGCCGCTCGACCGCACCCTGCAGCAGCTCCTCGGGCATGTCCTCGGGGAACATGAAGAAGTCGTGCGAGATGTGACTGGCGATGGCGTAGAGCGCCGACCAGGGCACGCCCACGGTGAAGCGCTCTCCACCGAACGAGAGCGTCTCGCGCACGCCCCAGTCGTTGACGCTGAGGTCGGGCGGATCGAAGCGGTAGGAGACGTTCAGCACGAGGTGGTGGTCGCCGAGGAACTTCTTCGGCACGAGCACTCCGGGACGTCGCGCGTCGAGGTGGATCTGCGTCATGCCCGCCTCGAGGGCCTTCAGCAGCCGCGCCTTCTTCTCGTCGTTGCGTCGTTCCATGCTGCTCACCCAACCGTAAGCCGTTCGCCCCCGCCGCGCACCTCGGACTGCGTCACCGGTCCGTCAGCGCCGTCGCAGGGCGCGATCCATCTCCCGGCGGCTCTCGCGCTCCTTGATGTTCTCGCGCCGGTCGATGTTCGTCTTGCCCTTGCCCAGGCCCAGCCGCACCTTCGCCCAGCCGTTCTTGAAGTAGAGCGCGAGGGGGATGATGGAGTACCCGCGCTCGCGCACCTTCTCGGCCCACTTCTCGAGCTCGGCCTTGTTCACCAGCAGCGGCCGGGGCCGGGTGGGCAGGTGCCCGAACTGGGAGGCCGGCTTGTACTGGCCGATGTGCGCGTTGTGCAGCACGAGGCCGGTCTTCTCGGGCATCGCGTAGGCGTCGTTGAGGCTCGCCTCGCCGTTGCGCAGCGCCTTCACCTCGCTGCCGGTCAGCACGAGCCCCGCCTCGAGCGTGTCGTCGAAATGGTAGTCGAACTTCGCGCGCCGGTGCTCGCAGATGAGCTTCTCGCCGGTGTCCTTCGGCTTCGCCATCGTCAGCCGCCCGCGAGCGTGAGCGCCACGTTGTCGATGAGCCGCGTCGTGCCGAGGAAGGCCGCCACCAGCGCGCGCCCGGGCTTCTCCTTCGTCAGCGTGGTGAGCGGCTCGAGCGTCGTCGCGTCACGCACCTCGAGGTAGTCGAGCTTCACCTGCGCGGCGGTGAGGGGTGCGAGGCCCAGCGCCACCAGCTTCGCCACGTCGGCCTCCCCTGCCTTCGCCGCCGCCTGCATCGCGAAGAGCCCCTTCGAGAGGGAGAGCGCGCGAACGCGATCGTCGGCCGAGAGGTACGTGTTGCGCGACGACATCGCCAGCCCGTCGGCCTCGCGGATGGTGGGCATGCCGACGATCTCGACGCCCAGCTCGAGATCGCGCCCGAGCGCCTTGATCACCTGCAGCTGCTGGTAGTCCTTCTCGCCGAAGAGCGCGACGTCGGGGCGGAAGAGCGCGAGCAGCTTGGTGACGACGGTCGCCACGCCGCGGAAGTGCCCCGGCCGCCGATCGCCGCAGAGGCCCTGGCTCACCTGCTCGACCGTCACGTACGTCTGGAAGCCCTGCGGGTACACGGTGGACGGCTCGGGCGAGTAGACGACGGTCGCCCCGGCGGCCCCGCACTTCGCGAGATCGCCGGAGAGATCTCTCGGGTAGCGGCTCAGGTCCTCGGTCGGTCCGAACTGCGTCGGGTTGACGAAGATGGTGGCCGCGACGACGTCGCACCGCGCGCGGCCTTCCCGCATGAGCGAGAGGTGGCCGTCGTGCAGGAAGCCCATCGTGGGCACGAGCGCCAGGGTCTGCCCGCGGCGGCGCAGGTCGTTGGCGAACCAGCGCACCTCGTCGGGGGTCTTCAGCAACCGGGGAGTCGTCACGGGGGGCTCCATGCACCGGGGGGCCCGGGGTCGCAAGCACCGTGATTCTCAGGGGTCGAGAGGGCCCGTCAGGTCCGCTGACAAAGCGGCGCGCACCCTGCGAATGACTCGGGACGACACCTCTTCATGGTCGCTCCCATCTCGAACCGGGTCCGCAACACCTCGGCAACTCCTGACGTCGGCGCGGGGCTCGCGTCGGCCGCCAACGGCGAGTACCTCAAGCGGGGCTCGAGCGGAGAGGCGGTGCTCGAGCTCCAGAAGGCGCTCAACGCGCGCGGCTGGCAGCTCGAAGAGGACGGGAAGTTCGGCCCGAAGACGGAGCAGGCGCTCCGCGACTTCCAGGGCGCGACGGGCGCCGAGGTCGATGGCGTCGTGGGCCCCGAGACGGTCGGCAAGCTGCGCACGACGGCCGGTCAGCAGGTGAACCGGCGCGACCCCGCGGCGCCGAGCTCCGACTACCAGCCCAACCGCCCCGCGCCGGTCGACATCGGCCGGCCCTCAGGCGACGAGCGGCAGCGCTACGACTACTACGCGTCGATGGTGCGGCGCGCGGGCGGTCAGGTGTGCCCGAACGGACAGCCGACGGTGCTGGGCCTCCGCGCTGGCGAGGGCGGCGCGGCGCGTGAGTACAAGGACCGCTTCATCGTGCTGACGCCGAACGGGCGCGTGCACGAGTTCACCGGCGCGACCTACCCCGGGCAGTCGAGGTCGTCGGCGTCTCCCGACGTGACCGGCGACGGCGTCGGCGACGTGGGCATGATCCGCCCGGGCAACTACCAGGTGGTGCCCAACGGAAACCACGCGGGCGCGGCCTCGTACCACGTGCGCACGCTGGGCGGCTCGGGCTCCATTCCCGGCTGGCGTGACTCGAACCACGACGGCCGCTACTCGGACGGCGAGCGTGGCGCCTCGGAGCGCCGCGGCGATCGGCTCACCGGCGTGCTCTTCCACCAGGGCAACTCGTCGGCGCCGTCGTCCATCGGCTGCCAGACGCTCTCGCCGTCGGAGTACCGGCGCTTCATCGACGCCGTCGGCGGGCCGCGAGGGAGCTTCACGTACACGCTGATCGCCGCGCGCTGAGGCGGCGGGAGAACGAGTTCAACCACCGCCCGCGTAGTCCACGTTGTTCTCGTTTCCCCGCCACGGAGGCCGGCAGCTCGTCGTCGCCGCGAGAACGAGTTCAACCACCGCCCGCGTAGTCGACGTTGTTCTCGTTTCCCGGCCACGGAGGCCGGCAGCTCGTCGTCGCCGCGAGAACGAGTTGGGTGCAGATCCCATTTCACGCGGCCTCCTTTCGCGGCGCAGCCTCGTATGGGCGCGCGGGCATGGGTGATGCTCGGAGCTTGAGAGAGGGAGCACGCGCGACGTGAGCCGAGAAGTCGTCCCACAAGCCGC
>JAEUJQ010000081.1 GCA_016793095.1 Myxococcaceae bacterium
AGCTCGTCGAGCACGAGGAGGAGCCGGGCCTCGGCAACGGTGGCCTGGGGCGCCTCGCCGCCTGCTACATGGACTCGCTCGCGACGCTCGATCTCCCCGCCGTCGGGCACGGGCTGCGCTACGAGTTCGGCATCTTCGACCAGGACATCCGCGACGGGTGGCAGGTCGAGCGCACGGATCGCTGGCTGCGCAAGGGCAACCCGTGGGAGGTACGCCGCTACGAGATCGAGCACCCGGTCGGCTTCGGCGGCCACACCGAGCACGTCACCGACGAGCACGGCCGCATGCACGTGCGCTGGGTGCCCGAGCGCGTCGTGAAGGGCGTCCCGTACGACGTGCCGGTCGCGGGCTACGGCACGAAGACCACCAACTTCCTGCGCCTGTGGAGTGCCGTCGCCGACGAGGAATTCGACCTCGATGCGTTCCAGGTCGGCGAGTACTGGCGCGCCGTCGACGCCAAGATCCGCTCCGAGAACCTGACGAAGGTCCTCTACCCCAACGACTCGAGCCCCGCCGGCAAGCAGCTGCGCCTCGAGCAGCAGTACTTCTTCGTCTCGTGCGCGCTGCAGGACTGCATCCGCCTGCTGTTGCAGAAGACGACCATCGACAAGTTCGCCGACAAGTACGCCATTCAGCTCAACGACACGCACCCGGCGCTCGCCGTCGCCGAGCTGATGCGCCTCTTCATCGACGTGCACGGGCTGTCCTGGGAGCGCAGCTGGGAGATGACGCGCGCGTGCTGCGGGTACACCAACCACACGCTGCTGCCCGAGGCGCTCGAGACCTGGCCCCTGCCGCTCATGCAGCGCTTGCTGCCCAGGCACGTGGAGATCATCTTCGAGATCAACCGCCGCTTCCTCGACGAGGTGCGCGAGAAGTTCCCCGGCGACGACGAGCGCGTGCGCCGCATGTCACTCATCGACGAGCACGGTGAGAAGTCCGTGCGCATGGCCCACCTCGCGACCGTCGGCAGTCACATGGTGAACGGGGTCGCGGCGCTGCACTCCGAGCTGCTCAAGCAGACCGTGCTCAAGGACTTCGCCGAGTGGGCGCCCGAGCGCTTCACCAACGTCACCAACGGCGTGACGCCCAGGCGCTTCATGCTCCAGGCGAACCCGCGCCTGTCAGCGCTCATCACCGAGGCGGTGGGGCCGGGCTGGGTGAACGACCTCGGGCGCCTCGAGCAGCTCCAGCCGCTCGCAGAGGAGGGCGAGTTCCGCCGCCAGTGGCGCGAGGTGAAGCAGGCCAACAAGCGTGACTTCGCCCGCTGGGTGAGCCGCGCGCACGGGCTCGAGGTCGATCCGACGACGCTGTTCGACGTGCAGATCAAGCGCATTCACGAATACAAGCGCCAGCACCTCGCCGCGCTCTACGCGGTGTGGACGTACCTGCGCATCAAGGACGGTGACACGAAGGGCCTGGTGCCGCGCACCTTCCTCTTCGCGGGCAAGGCCGCGCCGGGCTACCGCATGGCGAAGCTCATCGTGCGCTTCCTGAACGCGCTGTCCTTCACCATGGCGAAGGACCCGAAGGTGCGCGAGCTGCTGCGCGTGCAGTTCGTGCCGGACTTCAACGTGAAGAACGCCTCGCACCTGTACCCGGCGGCCGACCTCTCGGAGCAGATCAGCACCGCCGGCAAGGAGGCGTCGGGCACCGGCAACATGAAGATGTCGCTCAACGGCGCGCTCACCATCGGCACCCTCGACGGCGCGAACGTCGAGATCCGCGAGCACGTCGGCGCCGACAACTTCTTCCTCTTCGGGCTCACCGCCGAGCAGGTCGTCGCGCGCAAGCAGGCCGGGTACTCGCCTCACCAGGAGCTCGAGAAGGACGGGCGCTTCCGCCGCGTGCTCGAGGCCATCGCCGACGACACCTTCGCGCCCGGCCAGCACGGCCTCTTCAGCCCGCTGGTGCGCTCGCTCGCCGACCACGACCCGTTCCTCGTGCTCGCCGACCTCGCGGCCTACATCGACTGCCAGGAGCGCGTGGCGGCCCTCTGGCAGCAGCCCGACGCGTGGACGCGCGCCTCGGTGCTGAACACGGCGCGCATGGGCTTCTTCTCGTCAGACCGCTCCATTCGCGAGTACGCCGAGCGCATCTGGAAGGTGAAGCCGGTGAAGCTGCCGCCCATCTGACACACGACCCCCGAGGCGGCGCCACCGTGCCGTCGCGGGAGCAGTCGTTCGTTCCAGAGCCGGCTCAGGCCGCCGCGCGGACGTGGCCCTTCTCGCAGACGAGCGAGCCGTCATCCGCGAGCTTCATGCCGCGCCCACACAGGCGACATGACGGCAGCATCTTCTGCACCGCCACCCGCATCGGAGCCGTGCTCATCGGGGCCGCGCCTTTGCCCGCGCCGCGAGCGGGCTTCGTCTTGAGCAGCTCGTCCTTCACCTTCTCGAGCAGCTCGCCGCGCACGCCCTTGTACTTCGCGGCCATCGCCGAAAGCTGCCGCATCATTGCCTCGAACTGCTCATCACGACCGTCGTCGAAGGTCTTCATACGCACCTCACAGACTGCAAGCGTGCGCATCACCGACGCTGCCCGCAAGGGCCTTTCTGACGCCAGATCCACGCGCGCGCCAAAGCGCAGTCGTCTTCACGTGGTTGGCGGCTCCGGCTGATCGACTTTTTTTCGTCGCCGCGCGGCGGAGGCCGATTTCCCGCCTCCGGAGCCGCTCAGGGCCGGTCCGGCGCTACTGGCAGAACCCGTCTGGGACGAGCGAGGCGGGCGAGCACAACCCGATGCCGGGGCGGCCCTGACAGCAGCCGCTGCAGCAGTCCGCGCCGGTCGAACACGCCTCCGCGGAGGGCTGCAGACACTGCAGCGCGGGGACGAGCGGCGGCAGACAGCAGCGGCGCGTCGGCGAGTCGGCGTCGCACGACGCGCCCTGGCTCTGGCACGGGCGCGGCGCCGAGACGACACAGGGCAGGGTGCTCGAGCACACCCCCGTGAAGGAGCAGCAGCCGTTGCAGCAGGCGGTGCCCACGGTGCAGGTCGCGCCGTTGGGCGAACAGACGCCGCCGTCGCGGTTGACGGGCTCGCAGGTCTGGCCCGAGCCCGTGCAGGCGAGGCCCGGACAACACCCGCTCCCCGTGAGGCAGGTGGCGCCCTGTCCCAGGCAGATGCCCCCATCGAACGAGGTGCAGATGGTGCGGTTGTTGCCGCCAGGGACGCACCGCAAACCGCCGCAGCACAGCCGGGTCATCGAGCACTCCTCGAGGTCCATGGCGCAGGCGAGGCCACCGTCGTCGACCGGCGCGCCACCGTCGATGAACACCATGCCGCCACCGGCGCTCCCTCCCGCCATGACGCCACCACCTGCGGTGGAGCCGCCAGCCATCGCGCCACCTCCGGCCGTGGAGCCGCCCGCCATGCCGCCAGCCATCGCGCCACCTCCGGCCGTGGAGCCGCCCGCCTCGCCGCCAGCCATCGCACCACCGCCAGCCGTGGAGCCGCCTGCCATCGCGCCACCGCCAGCCGTGGAGCCGCCCGCCATCGCGCCACCGCCAGCCGTGGAGCCGCCAGCCGTGCCGCCAGCCATCGCACCACCGCCACCCGTGGAGCCCCCCGCCTCGCCGCCAGCCATCGCGCCACCGCCAGCCGTGGAGCCGCCTGCGGTGCCGCCGCCACTTGCCCCGCCCGCATCACCACCCGCGGCCGCGCCGCCAGCAGCGCCTCCCGCCACGCCCCCGCTCATTCCTCCAGCAGCGCCGCCCGCCGTGCCTCCTCCGGCAGTCGCGCCTCCCGCGACGCCACCACCGGTCGTTCCACCAGCGGTCGAACCCCCGCCGCTCACGGTCCCACCGTCGCGGTCGCAGTAGGCGTCGCAGAGCCGATCGAACTCGGCGTCGAAGCGGCCACAGCTGCAGCTGCTGGTGGAGAAGACCTGGAGCGCGAGCAGTCCCGCGGTGAGGTGAAGAACACGTCTCATGGGGCTCCACTCCGTCCAGTCAGAACCGGCCCTCGACCACCGCGACGCCGCCCTGAGGCAGCGGCGTGACCATCACGATGGGATCCTTCTCCAGTCCCTCGGAGAAAAGCCAGAGCAGCGACGCGCCGACCGACGCCACCCCGAGCCCGAGCAGCGTCCACCCCAGGCCGGTGTTGAGCTGCCCTGACTGCCGGAGCTGCCGCGCGCGGGTGATGAACTGGTCGTTCGTCTCGTTGGGCATCGGCGCGGTGAGGGCGCGCAGGGCCTGGTAGTTGTCTTCGGCGGCGAAGAGGCGCCAGATGCCGATGCCGATCATCGCAGCGCCGGCGCCCGTGAGGATGAAGGGCTCCCAGTTGATCCGGCGCTGAAGGGGTGGCGGGAGCACCACCATCGGCTTCGGCCCCACCACGATGGGCTCGACCTCTGGAGCGGGTGTCTCAGCGGCGAACGCAGCGCGGTTCACCATCGCCACCAGCACCAGGAACGCGAAGCGACGCATCGCCCTTCAGCATACCCGAGCCCACCTGACGGGCCATTTTCGCGCGCCCATCTCCCGTCCCGGCATGGTGAGAAGGCGCACGATGACGCGAATCGGGCTGGGCTGCGGAGCGCTGGGTGCGGTCGGTGAACTTGAGGGGGAGTCGCTGATCAAGGGCGCGCTCGCGCTGGGCGTGACGGTGTTCGACTCGGCGCGCAGCTACGGTGACTCCGAGGCGCGCCTGGGCCGGTGGCTGGCGGGCTCCTCGGCGACGCGGAGCACGAAGGGCGGGTATGGCGTCGAGCCGGTGCCGGAGTGGACGGGTGAGGCCGTCACCGCCGGCATCGAACGGGCCCGGCGCGCGCTGCAGGTCGAGCGCATCGACCTCTTCTTCCTCCACTCGTGTCCGCGAGACGTGCTCGGTCGTCCGGGGCTCATCGAGGCGCTGCTCGAGGCGCGCGCTCGCGGTCTCGTCGGCGAGGCCGGCTACTCGGGTGACGGCGAAGCGCTCGCCTGGGCGGTGGACGACGGCCGCTTCGGCGTGGTGCAGGCCTCCTTCAGCGTCTTCGATCAGGCGAACGGGCCGGTGCTGCGGCGCGCGAGGGCGAAGGGCATGCGGGTGCTCGCGAAGCGCGCCCTGGGCGGGGCCGTGTGGATGCGTGCGCCGAACGACGAGGCCACGCGCGCGTACCAGCACCGCTTCGAGGCGATGCGGCTCGAGCTGCCGCTGCCCTGGGACGAGGTGGCGACGCGCTTCGTCGCGCACGCGCCGGAGGTGGAGGTCGCCCTGGTCGGCACGACCCGCCTCGCGCACCTCGAACGGGCGCTGCAGCTCGCCGCCCTGGGCCCACTGCCCGGCAGCCTCGACCAGCTCGTCCGTTCCGCCTTCAGGCACGACGCGTGGCCGTCGATGGTGTGAGGTCGGCTCCCTTCACCGTCTCGAGGCAGCGCTGACAACACCTGCTCGAACGGGCGAGCGACCACCAGACCGCGGTGGACGAGCGCGCGGGTTGCGGGGCGTGCGCTTCGTCGGCATCCTTCTCCCATGCGCTCCGCCCTGCTGATTCCGGTGTTGCTCGCCTCGACGGCCCTCGCTCAGAGCGAGGCGGGAGGCGTGTGGACGGGCTACGTCGGCGGCTGGAAGCCCGATCGAACCGGGCTCACCGTGTCCCAGCCTGTGCGGCGCGTGCCCGACTGGACGCACAACGTCCCGGCCTGGCAGTGGTGGCAGATGGCGTCGATTCAGCAGCAGTGGGCGCTGCAGACGGAGCTGCAGCGGCGTCAGGCGCAAGAGACAGCGGACGCTCAGCGCGCGAGGCAGGCCTGGGAGGCGGCGGAGGAGGAGCGTCGGCAGGCGGCGGTCCGCGCCGAGCTCGAGCACACCCGCCGAGCGCAGCTCGAGGAGGAGCGGCGGTTGGCGACGGAGCGGGAGGTCGCCCTGCAGCGCCAGCTCGAGGCCGAGCGCCGGCTGGCGGCGGAGAAGGAGCTGTTGGCGATGCAGCGGCTGGAGACTGAACGCGCGGCCCTTCGTGCGGCAGCGCCCGCCCCGAAGCCCAGCGAGCCCGAGCGGCCGGCGACCCCGGGGAACGACGTCTACCGGTGGGTCGACTCGGAGGGCGTCGTTCACTACTCCACGCGCGTTCCGGACTCGGCGAAGCCGTTCGCGACGAAGGTGGGCGGGTCGCGCTGAGGAGCCCTTCACGTTCGTCGCGCGCAGCGATTGCGCCGGGCTGTCTGAAGACTCATCTCATTCTGGCCGGCTCCGCTGGCGCAACGCTTGCTGCGCGCCGATGCATGGCGCTGGACCTCTTTCGCGACGTGACCCCGGACAGCCTCGACCGCGACGGGTTCTTCTGTCGGATGAGCCAGATGGCAACCGAGGGCAACCAGCAGAAGGTGCGTTGGGTCCGTGCGCGGTTCAAGGAGGGCCTGGCGCTGACGCTGCTCGGCGCGAAGGAGCGAGGCTTCGTCGAGGTCATGCCAGGCGAGCGCTGCTGGCGACCCATTCGCGCGAAGGGGTGGGACGTCATTCACTGCCTGTGGGTGGTGGGCTCGTCGAAAGGACGAGGGCGTGGTGACGCTCTGCTCGAGCTCGTCGAGGCGCGAGCGAAGGAGCACGGACGCGCTGGGGTGGCGGTCGTCAGTCGCGAGCAGCACTGGGTGACGCCGCGCAGCTTCTTCGAGCGTCGTGGCTACCAGGTGGCCGACGAGGCCGACGGCTTCGTGTTGCTGACGCGCGCGCTGAAGAAGGCGGCGAAGCTGCCGGCGTTCGTGACCCACGATTTCAGCGCGCGCCTCGCCCGGCATCGCACCGGCCTCGTCGTGTTCCGCGCCGCGCAGTGCCCGTACCTCGGTGACGCGACCGGGGACGCAGTCGCGCTGGCGAGGGCCCTGAAGGTGCCATCGAAGGTGGTGGAGTTCACGTCCGCGAAGCAGCTCCGCGAGCAGACGCCGACGCCGTATGGCGTGTTCGCGATCGCCCTCGACGGGAAGCTCCTCACCTCCACCTATGAGCTCCCTGCAGCCCTCGCGAAGCTCGCCGCCACGGCTCGCGCGGCCAGCCTGGAAGTCTAGCGAAGTCACGCGCTTGCCGGGAGCGTGCACGCTCTCGCGCGAGGCTCCGTCCTCCGGTGGCGAGCGGCGCTGAAGCCGTTCTTCCGAACCGAGGTCGCCCATGAACATCACGCCCCGTCGCGCTCCGGCCTTCGCTGCCGCCAACACGAAGACCGCTCCCGTCACCAGCACGCAGTCGCTCCGGCAGGCGACGAAGCCGCAGCCGGCGCTCTCCGCGCAGCAGGCGCGCTTCACCGATGGCTTCGAGGCGAAGGAAAAGAGGTTCCCCCCGGTGCCGCCGGAGTGGCGCTCCCCCGATGGTGGCTACCGCCTCTCGCTGCGCGACCGGGAGGGCCTGCTCGAGCGGGGCTTCAAGGAGGGCGGCTTCGAGCAGGGCGTGGCGTGGTTGCAGGAACTCAACGGCCTCAAGGTCGACGGGAAGTTCGGCAAGGGCACCTGGGAGGTCGTCAAGGACGAGCCCACACTGCTCAAGATCCTCCGCGACCAGCGGCTCGCGGAGACGCCCAACGCCGACGGCCTCAAGAAGATGTCGCCCGCGACGCGCGACGCGCTGATGAAGGAGCTCACCGCCATCCGCGACCGCGAGCCCGACACGCAGCGCGGGTACGAGAAGGCCGTCGAGAAGGTGCAGGAGTACCTCGTGCGCGGCGGAGAGCCCCTTCCCATCGACGGCCTGCTCGGCAAGCAGACGTGGGAGTCGATGAAGCGGCTCTACGGCCGGGAGACCGCCGACGCGCTCAGCAGGCACCTGCAGGTGCTCCGCACGACGGACGGCGACTCCTGAAGCCGGGCACCAGCGCCACTCCGGCGCACCTGGCCGTGACCTGGTCCACGACGACCGCGCGCACCTGAGCCCACCTGACCGCCGCAAAACTGCGCGAGACCATCTCAGGATGTCGCCGAGTGTGAGAGATTCGCTTCATGGCTACCCGCATTCCCCTGCTCATCGCCGTCGTGTCGGCGGTGCTCTCATTGCACGCCTGCAACTGCGGCCGACAGAACGTGACGAAGACCGAGGCGTCGCTCAGCCTGCCCCTCGAGGTGCTCGACTTCGGCGTCGTGCCCGAGGGCACCTCGAAGGGCCTCCGCTTCCAGATCGACAACGTGGGCCGCGCGCCGGTGAACATCACCGCGTCCATCGTCGCCGGCGGGAGCATGGACTTCCGGCTCGGCGCCGTGCCGCCGACCGTGGATCCCACCGGCTTCGTCGAAGTGCCCGTGCTCTTCACGCCGGTTGGCGCGGGGGTGGACGAGGCGACCATTCAGATCAAGACGGACAAGGCCGACGAGCTGCCGCTGACGCTGCTCCTCAAGGGTGGTCCCATCGCTCCGCAGCTCACCTTCGATCCCGACCCGCTCTCCTTCGTCGGCGCGACGGGGCTGCTCGAGACGAAGACGGCCCAGCTCAAGTCCACCGGCACCGCGGCGCTCACGATTCGCAGCGTCGGCGTCGCGGCGACGGGCAACCCCGACTTCTCGGTCAGCCCGCCGATGACTCCGCTCAAGATCATGCCGGGCGACATCGCGGCGGTCACGGTCGAGTATTCGCGCATGCCCAACAACGTCTCCGAGGGCCTGATGGAGGTGCTCTCGGACGACCCCGACGGCGGCCTCAAGCGCCTGCGCCTCATCCCCCACATGCCGACGGCCTGCTCGAACCTGCTCGACGACGACAACGACGGCGTGGCCGACTTCCCCGACGACCCGGGCTGCCAGGACCTCGCTGACAACGACGAGTACAACCCGGCGCAGTGCGTGAACATGGCGGTGCAGCGCTGCGACGCGGGCGTCTGCCTGGGCTCGCGAACGTGCACCAACGGCACGTGGGGCCGGTGCGGTGGCTGCGACGCGGGCGTGCCTCCGGTGGACGCGGGACAGCCGGTGGACGCGGGCGCCTGCACGGTGACGGGCACCTGGCGCATCGACGGAGGTCCGCTCGAGTACCGGTGCTGCAACCTCTTCGGGTTCGGCAGCTATGCCGTCAACGTCAACATCAACCAGTTCTCCATCAACCCCGCGACCACGGTCCGCCCCCAGCCCAGCCAGCCCGGCTCGACGCTGACGCAGAGCCCGGCGCCGACCTGCGGCGGCAACTTCTCGTACTCGCGCACCATCTCTGGCGGCTGCACCGAGGTCTTCACTTTGTCGGGGACCTTCACGGCGCCGAACCGCTTCGTCGGCACCTACGACATCGCGTTCTCGGGGTCGCAGTGCGTCGGTGACCCGCAGTGCGGCAACGAGGACTGCTTCGACCAGACCTTCCCCGTCGAGGCGTACCGCTGACGTCCGTCTGGCTCGGGTTGACTCGCATCATCCGCGTCTCCCATTCCCGCGAATAAGCCGTGCATCGCAACGGCGAGCCGGTTCCACTTCCCGTACGGGCGCCATGCCCGCCATCGGGAGGAACACACACATGCAGCTTCGTTCGACCCTGATCGCTCTCGCGATCTGCGCCTCGCCTGCCTGGGCGGAGACGTTCACCATCTACGTGGCTGCGCGCGACAGTGACGCGCACAAGGCCGCCGAGAAGCTCGTCGACGACAAGACGACCTTCTGGTTCGCCAAGCTGGCGAAGGCGATCCCCAGGGCGGTCGAGCTCATCGACAAGTCCGACGCGACCGTGCGCGTCTACATGGCGCAGGGGCAGGAGGCGGGGCTCTACGTCTTCGGCAACGGGCTCAACGGTCAGAAGGCGAAGCTGCACATCCTCGGCGGCTGGTGCCCCGACTGGAAGACGCGAGACCCGTTCCAATGCCCGACCGAGCTCATCGCGAGCGATGGCCGGCCTGACGGCTTCTTCAACTTCGGCGGCAACAAGACGCAGTTCGACGAGCTCGTGCTCTCGGGCTTCGTCTTCGACGCCGCGCCGTCGAACAAGTACGACGCGAAGACGAACAGCCTCCTGAAGGGCACCTCGCGCACCATCCCGCTCATCCAGCTCAAGCAGGTGGTGGTGAACCACCTCGTCATCTCGGACAACGTCTTCCTGAACGGCGCGCAGCGGGCCTTCGAGGTCTACCACTCGCCCGCGTCGAACGAGACGGTGGTGGACATCCAGAACAACTTCTTCCTCAACAACATCATCCCGCTGAAGTTCGCGCCCGCGCTCTACAAGGGCAACAAGACGAAGGTGATCAACTTCAAGAACAACTCGGTCATCTTGAACTGGCCGTACAACCCGGACCCCACCTCGGGCAACGTCGGCGCGCTGGAGCTCTCGCACAAGGACTGCTGCTCCGAGCTCGTCATCGAGAACAACCTGTTCGCCTTCAATCCGGGCGGCGCCATGCAACACGACTGGCCCGAGGCGCGCATGCCGAAGCTGCGCATCAACAACAACCTGTTCTTCATGAACGCCACGCTCTTCGGCAACGACAAGCCCGAGGCAGGCTTCTTCACCGGCAAGTTCGGGCCGAACCCGAGCCACCAGATCATCAACTGGGGCCCGGGCCTCGTCGATGACTTCGGCTACGAGATGAAGGGCAACGTGGTGATGGACCCGAAGGTGCCGGTGGCGCTCGTCGACCTGCAGGCGGCGGACTCGTCGGCCGTCACCGCGAAGAAGACCGTGATGAACGACCTTCGCGGCATGTTCGGCATCAACAAGGAGGGCGGCACGGTGGCGATCAAGAACTACGCCCCGCGCATGGGCCTCGACCTGAAGAACCTGCCGGTCCCCGCCGAGGAGAAGGCGAAGGCCTTCGGCGTGCAGGCCTCCCTCGTCTACAAATGACCTGAACGCGTCTCGCCGCGGCCCCGCTGTCTCGCGATGGAGATGGCGGGGCTGTCGTGTCTCCGAGTGATGGCGCGGGCTTCTCGCTGGCCGGCCGCGTGCTGGGGCTCGCTCACCCCTCACACCTGGAGGCAGCACATGGGAGACAGAGCGATTCTCGGCAGCGGCGGCATCGGCCTCGGGTCCGTGGCAGTTTCGCGGCTCGAGGGCAACTCCGCGCCGACGCCGCAGTACACCGAGCGGCGCACCGTGACGTGGCAGGAAGGCAACGGCATCACCTCGAAGGACGTCTACCTCACGCCGGAGGACGCGAAGGCCTACGACACCTGGGACAAGCCCAACGTCAGCGTCGCGACGAACGGAACCACCGTCGAGCGCCTCAAGCGCACCATCAGCGAGTGGCTCGAGGGCCTCTGACATGGCGCGCCTCGAGAAGACCTTCGACCGCCGCTCGAAGACGGTGAAGCAGGAAGTCGCGGCGTTTCAGCGCGAGCTGGCCGAGTTCGAGCGCAGCGTCGCGCCCGCGGCCATCATCACGCGCACGAAGCGGGCAGGGCACCTGCTCCACATCTCGGCGATGAGCGCTCAGCTCGCGACGTCGCCCGCGGCCACTTCGTCGAACAGCTGGGTCGAGCCCTGGCGGCCGTGAGCTACTTCTCGGGCCAGGGTGGCACCGGCTTCGACCTGCCGGGCTCCAGGCCGCCGACGTGCGCGAGCACCAGCTGGTACTGGGGATGCGTCGTCGGGTAGGTGAACTTCGCGTCACCCCGCATGCCGCCTGGCCCCTCGGCGCGCAGCACCAGCTCGATGGTGCCGTCAGGCAACATGAGGGCGGAGCCGATGCTGGCCTGGCTCACGAGGGCACTCCCAGGTCTCTCGCGCGCCCCTCGAAGAAGCCGTGCAGGTTCGGCAGCTCGGCGCGCAGCCGGGAGTCCTTCGCCCAGAAGCGCGCGCTCACCTCGGCGAACGCCTCTTCACGGCCCGCGTCGCCGGGCTGCAGCAGGTACGTCTGGTTGAGGCGTCGCAGCGCGGGCAGGTCGTCGTCGTAGGCGCGTCGGAAGTCGCGGCTCTTCGAGTCGGCGCCCAGCGCGTTGGTGCCGTCGAGCGCGTGGCTGAACTCGTGGAAGAGCGCGTTCGAGCTTCCGTGCCCGTAGCCGGTGTCCGGCAGCTCGCGCTCGCCCCGGGCGCCGTCGTGCGTCGCCATCACCACCGTCATGGTGGCCGGATCGTACAGGCCCGGCACCCGATCCCATGTGCTGCCGGGAGGCCAGCCCCGCGGGGTGACGCCACGCAGGCTCGTCATGTGGTCCGTGACGGAGTCGCGGCAGGCCACCACCTGTACGCCGGCCCGGTGGGCGCGGTCGAGCAGCGGCGCGGGCAGCTTCTGCAGCTCGGCCACCACCGCGTCCACGTCGGCCCGGGTGCCGCGCCCTCCCGTCTTCACCAGCCGCCGCGCGGCGACCTCGGACGAGACCGTCACCGTCGCAGGCCCGACCGGCCCGGTGATGGTTCGCGACGGCCGCGCGGGCGCATTGCCCAGCTCGAGCTGTCGCTCCAGCGCCGCGATGGTGCGCGTGTGCCCGGCGTCGGTGCCGAAGGCGCGCTTGTACGCGCTCAGCTCGCGCTTGCTGAGCGTGCCGTCGCCGTTGCCGAAGTTCTCATCGACCCACTTCGCCTTCGCGCGCAGCCGCGTGGGCAGCGACTGCACCGGCACCGGCGGCTGCGGCTCCGCATCAGGCACCGGCGGGGGCAGGACGCCGTTCGTCGTTCGCGGGATGCGCGGCATGAAGGACCTCACCGTAGCAGAGCGTGTCCCGCCGAGAACGGCTGTCGTGGGATGATGGCGGCGTGCGTCGGTGGCTCGCGGTGCTCG
This sequence comes from Myxococcaceae bacterium, assembly GCA_016793095.1. GTDB lineage: Bacteria > Myxococcota > Myxococcia > Myxococcales > Myxococcaceae > Xiheimicrobium. Next base: position 12,590 of record JAEUJQ010000081.1, read on the forward strand.
GCCTGGGAGTGGTGGGGTGCTCGCACGTCGCGGCGGTGCGCGAGCGCGCCTCGTTCGAGCTCGGCTGTGACGCCTCGCAGGTGCTGGTGGACGAGCGCGACGGCGCCCTCGACGCCTCGGGCTGCGGACGCACCGCGTCGTACTCGTGCGAGACGCAGCGCATGGAGAGCGCCTGCCGCAGCGCCTTCGGGGTGCCGCCCGCGCCCGCCGACCAGGATCCTCCCCGCGGCCTGACGCCCTCTGGGGCCGCGCTCAACCGCGCCGCCATCGACCTCTCGTGCCCGGAGCAACAGCTGAAGGTCGTCGCCCTCTCGTCGAGCCGCAGGGCGTTCGGCGTGCAGGGCTGCGGGCGCCGCGTCACCTACCTGTGCTCGACGTTCCTGTGGACGTGGGGGTGCAAGGCCGACTCGGCTGTTCACCCCTGGTGAGGCTGATGGCCCCGGTGCGCCCGCGCTTTCGGCGCACCCGCTGCAGGGAAGACGAGCCCCCGAGGTGCGTGGTGTCCGCGAAGTGACACGGTGTCCCCACCCCAGGCCGCAGGTGCGCGTCACCTCGCGCCAGACCAGCGAGGTCGAAGAGGGCTGCGCAGGAGGTTGCGCACAGCGGCCCGCCGGTAAGACACCTTCGCCGACCGCCGGAGTTCCTTCAGCGGCCCTTCGCCCGATTCGGGAAGGTGCCGCGGAGCCGACCAGTTAAGCTGCACGAACCCTGGAGCAGGTGTCTCCACCACGCACATGGCCGCCGGAGAACTCGTTCGGAAGCAGGCAGTGCGCTCGCGCGTGAGCCGCGTTCGCCGGCACTTGAACCTCGCGGTGTGGCTCGAGGCGGCGGTCGCGCCGGTGTGGGTGGCCTTCACCGCCTTCGTCATGTGGCGCGTCTTCGTGCAGCGGGGTCTGCTCATCACCGGCGCAGGGTTCGCAGTGGCCGCGTTGTTGGCGACGTGGTGGCGGGGCCAGGGCAAGCGGCTGACGGAGGACGCGGCCGCGGTGGTCGCGGATCGGCAGGCCGGGCTCGGCGGACTGCTGCTGACCCGTCTCGAAGTGCCCATCGGCGGCTGGGAGCTCGACCTCAACGCGCGCCTCAAGACGCTCACGATGCCGTCCATCGACGTGCGCCGGCAGGTGACGCTGCTCACGTTCGCCTTCGTGTTCCTGCTGGTCGGTTTCCTCGTGCCGCAGCGGGAACGGCCGCTGCGCTCCGTGAACGCGGCTGCGGCTACCCGTGTCGAGACGCTCGCCGAGAAGCTCGAGGCGCTCGCGAAGGAAGAGCCGACCGACGAGGCCGCGCGCGCCGAGCTGGAACGGCTTCAGGAGGAGCTCCACGACGGCACCTTCGACGCCGCGGACTGGGAGGCCGCCGACACCCTCGAGAAGACACTCGAGCAGAAGGCGTCTGAGGCTGCGGCAGAGCTCTCCCGTGCCGAGCAGGCCGCCAGGGCGCTCTCGGACGCCGTCGCGCAGGCCCACGGCAACGAAGCCCAGGAACGTGAGCGCGATGAGTTCGAGCGCGCCCTGATGGCGCTCGAGGAATCTGCCGGCTCCGAGGCGCAAGGTGGACAGCAAGGGGGAGAGCAGGGCCAACAACAGGGCCAGCAGGGACAACAGGGCCAGCAGGGACAACAGGGACAACAGGGACAGCAGGGACAACAGGGCCAGCAGGGACAACAGGGCCAGCAGGGACAACAGGGCCAACAGGGCCAACAGGGACAGCAGGGCCAACAGGGCCAGCAGGGCCAACAAGGCCAACAGGGACAGCAGGGGCAACAGGGACAGCAGGGCCAACAGGGACAGCAGGGCCAACAGGGACAGCAGGGCCAACAGGGCCAGCAGGGCCAACAGGGCCAGCAGGGCCAGTCGGCCTCGGGGCGCACCTCGCAGAAGGCGCGGTCCATGTCCGGGAATCAGGCTGATCAGCTTCGGCGTGCACTCGAGCAGCGGCGCCAGCAGCTCCAGAACTCGTTCGGTCAGGGCGCTCGGCAGGGGTCGGGCGGTCAGCAGAAGCAGCAGGGGCAGGGGCAGGGGAACCAGCGCGGGCGGGGCAACCAGCAGGGGCAGGGCCAGGGCCAGGCGTCGAACCAGGCGCTCGACCCGAACTCGACGGAGCACCTCTCCCATCAGGTTGACCCGAGCGCGGCGCACGGGCCCGGCGGCGACACGCCCCTCGTCTTCGGCAAGGACGCCGAGATGGACCCGGAGCGCCTCAAGTTCGAGGCCCTGCCGAAGGGCAATGGTGGTGAGGCCGAAGAGCTCTACGGGCTCAAGGCCGCCAACCCGCGCGTCGGTCGTCACCCGCTCAACCCGGGCGTCTCGAACGCTCCAGCAGGCGGGGAGCAGGCGCCGGGCCCTGGCGAAGCGCCGATGCTCCCGAGGAACCGGGCGCTCATCCAGAAGTACTTCGACATGAAGTAGCAGCCGGGAGGTCATCGTGGCGGACGTGTTGAGTCCCACCGAGGTGCAGGGCGCTGTCGAGCGCATCGCGATGCTCAAGGGCGGGCTGTCGAAGGTGCTGCTCGACCAGGAGACCGTCGTCGACCGTGTGGTGACCGCCGTGCTCGCGCGTGGTCACGTGCTGCTCGAGGGCTTGCCCGGGCTGGGCAAGACCGAGCTCTGCAAGGGCCTGGCGAAGCTCCTCGGCCTGCCCTTCAAGCGCGTACAGTTCACGCCTGACCTGCTGCCCGGCGACATCACCGGCACCTACGTCATCGACGGAGAGACCCGCGCCTTCACCTTCCGGCCGGGCCCGCTGTTCGCGTCCATCGTGCTGGCGGACGAGATCAACCGCAGCTCCCCGAAGACCCAGTCGGCCCTGCTCGAGGCGATGCAGGAGCGCAGCGTCACGGTGCTCGGCACCACGCACGCCTTGCCCACGCCCTTCTTCGTGCTCGCGACGCAGAACCCCATCGAGCTCGAGGGCACCTACCCGCTGCCCGAGGCGCAGCTCGACCGTTTCCTCTTCCGGGTGAACGTGCCGTCGGTGGGCGCGAAGACGCTCGCGTCCATACTCACCCAGCGCGTGAGAGGGGCGCCGCCGCCGCTCGAGCCCATCGTCGACGTGGCCTCGCTCGACCGCCTCTTCGCCGTCGTCGACCGCGTGCACCTGCCCCAGCCCGTCGCCGAGTACATCGGTCGCCTCGTCGAGGGCACGCACCCGGCGAGCCCCACCGCGTCGGCGATGGTGAAGCGCTTCGTGAAGTACGGGGGCTCTCCTCGCGCGGCGTTGTCGCTGGCCGCCTCCAGTCGTGCGTGGGCGCTGTCGAAGGGCAAGCCGAACGTCGGCTTCGACGAGGTGCGACAGCTCGCGCCGGCGGTGCTGAACCACCGGCTCGTGCTGTCCTACGAGGCGAACCTCGAGAAGGTGGGCCCGACGAAGGTGGTGGACGAGCTGCTGGCGGCCGTCCCGGAGATCCCCCGGTGAGGGCAGCCCTCCTCGTCCTCGTCGTGCTGGCGTCGCCGGCCCTCGCGCGCAAGCCGCGGCAGTCGACCGCGAGCTCGTCCCTCACGGCCCCGCCGACGTTCGGCACGTTCAACTACCAGTTCTCTCAGACCGAGCGCAGCGAGGTGGCCTTCGGCAAGACCATCGTCTCGGCGGTGAGCCGCGGCCACGTGCCGTGGATGGGCTGGGCTCCGCTGCGCATCACCATCGACAACGCCGCGGGCCCGAAGCAGACGGTGAAGCTCGTCTTCCGCTCGAACAGCGGCGGCGGCTCGACCGAGGTGACCCGCGCGGTCGACATCGAGGCGGGCTCGCGGCTGTCCTTCTCGATGCCGATTCCAGCCGAGGCGCGCTACGGCATGCTCGAGGCGTCGAGCCCCGTCATCGGGCGCCAGTCGGGCCACGTCGGCCTCACCAGCATCTACGACCGCAACCGGCTCGTCGTCAGCTTCGGGACCGCCGAGGAGTTCGAGGCCTTCCTCCACCAGAAGCCGGACAACACCAACGGCGAGGACCAGGTCTTGCCCCTGCCGCTCGACGAGGCCCCCACCGAGCTCGCGGCGTACGTCGGCACCCACGCCGTCTTCATCACCGACGCGCGCGGCTTCGAGGGCCTCAACGAGGCGCAGCGGCGCGCGCTCGAGGGCTGGGTGGCCACCGGCGGAACCCTGGTGCTCGGCGCGCTGCCCCGCACGCAGGGCGTGCTGCCGCTCCTCGCCGGCGATGGCGCCATCAGGCCCTACGGGCTTGGCCACCTGGCGGTCCTCGACGACGACGCCCGGTTCTCGCTCATCCCCGAGGCGCGCGTCCCGGTCGCGCCGCTGGGGCTGCAGGAGGGGACCCGCCGGTACGCCTCACCGGGGACCGCCTCGTACGCCGCCCTCTTGCCCCAGGCGCTCGTGCCGGTTGGCCGCTTCCTCTTCATCATCACCCTCTTCACGCTCCTCATCGGCCCCGGCAGTGTCTGGCTCGCGCGCAAGCGGGGCCCAGCGGTGCTGCTCGCGTCGATTCCGGCGACCGCGTTCGCGACCTGCGTCGTCATCCTCGGCTCGTCGCTGCTGCTCGACGGCTTCACCGTGCACGGCGCCTCGTACGGCTACACGCTGCTCGACCGCGCGCACAACCGCGCCATCACCGTGGGCCTCACGGCCTGGTACGCGAACCTCGCTCCGCGCAGCGCGAAGTTCGAGTCCACGACGGCGCTGGTCGCTCCCCAGCGGGCGGGCGACGCGACGCCGGTTGACGTCGAGTGGAGCGATGGCGCCCGCTACCGCTCGGGCTTCGTGCCGTCCCGCACGTACCGGGAGTGGGGGGTCGTCTCGGTGGAGCCGACCCGCGCGCGGCTGGTGGTGAGGCAGAAGGGCGAGGGCTTCGTGCTGCAGAACGCCCTCGGCCACCGCGTGGACGCGGTCTGGGTGAAGCTCGGCGACGAGCTCTTCAGCGCGAAGGACGTGCGCGACGGCGCCGAGGTGCCCCTCGCTCCGGACGACCGCGTGGACGAAGCCCGGCTCGAGATCGTCGGCAGCCGCCGCTTCGTCGAGAGCCAGTGGCGGCCGCTCGTGATGGCGCCGCTCGTCGACGGGCAGTTCCTCGCGAGCCTCGGCGGCCAGGGCTTCGTCTCGACGGGCGGCGTCTCGGTCAGCCTGCACGACGGGCGGCACGTGGTGCGCGGCGAGGTGGAGCGATGAGCCTGCTCCAGGTGAAGCACCTCTCGCGGCACTTCGGCGCCCTGCGCGCGGTGGACGACGTCAGCTTCACGCTCGACGAGGGCACCATCCTCGGCTTCATCGGGCCCAACGGCGCCGGCAAGTCGACGACGATGCGCATCCTCGCGACCCTCGACGTCCCCACGGCGGGCGAGGTGCTGCTCGACGGCAAGTCGGTGGTGGAGCGGCCCGACCAGGCCCGGCCGCTCATCGGCTACATGCCCGACCGCTACGGCACCTACGACGACATGACGGTGTTCGAGTTCCTCGACTTCTTCGCGCGCGCGTACGGGCAGCGCGGCAAGGCGCGCGTCGAGCGGGTGGACTCGGTGATGGACTTTACGGGCGTGATGCCGCTGAGGGACAAGCTCACCAGCGAGCTGTCGAAGGGCATGAAACAGCGCGTCGCGCTGGGCCGAACGCTGCTGCACGACCCCCGCCTGCTCATCCTCGATGAGCCCGCTGACGGCCTCGACCCCCGCGCCCGCATCGAGCTGCGCGAGCTCCTTCGGGCCCTCGCCTCGCAAGGGAAGGCGGTGCTCATCTCGAGCCACATCCTCACCGAGCTGTCCGAGATCTGCGACAGCTGCGCCATCATCGAGCAGGGCAAGCTGCTCGCGACGGGCCCGGTCGCCGAGATTCTTCACCGCAGCCAGGGCGCGGCGCCGTCCACCGAGGTGCAGCTCAAGCTCTTCGGGGCGGCCGAGAGCCTCGAGGCCACGCTGCAGCGCACCGAGCGGCTCCTGCTCGAGCAGCCGCTGGTGAAGAACGTCGTCATCGCGCAGGACCTCATCCGCGTGCGCCTCGAGCTCGACACCGGGACCGAGGCGAAGGCGACCTGGGTGGACGAGGCGTGCGCGCGCCTGCTCGGCGTGCTGGTGCGCGAGGGCGTACCGGTGTGCAGCTTCCAGACGCGGCAGCTCGACCTCGAAGACGCCTTCCTGCACGTGACGAAGGGCAGGGTGGCATGACGACCCAGGCGCTGCAGGCTCCGATGACGCGAACGCCCGACGCCCTCGACGCGCTCGGCGAAGGCGTGGCGGACCGCATCAACCCCATCGTGGTGAAGGAGCTGCGCCAGCACCTGCGCACCCGCACCTTCTGGGTCTTCTTCTCGTTGATGCTGCTGGCGTGCCTCGGCATCTCGCTGGTGGCCTTCGTCACCGCCGATGAGAGCGAGAAGGTGGGCCTCGTCACCTTCTTCGCCTTCTACACGGCGCTCTCGGGGGTGCAGCACTTCGTCATTCCGTACACCGCGTACCGCTCGATGGCGCGCGAGCAGGAGGACGAGACGTGGGTGCTGCTCTCGCTGACGGGGCTGGGGCCGCGACGGATCCTCGCCGGGAAGCTGACGAGCTTCGTGCTGCAGGGCCTGCTCTACGCGTCGGCCGCCGCGCCCTTCCTGCTCTTCAGCTACTACCTCAACGGCATCGACCTGCCGACCATCGCCGTCGCCATCACGATGGGCGGCGCGTTTCAGGTCTTCCTCGTCTCGGTGGCGGTCAGCATCGCGACGTTGGCCGAGTCGAGGCTGGTGCGCAGCCTGCTGCACTTCGTGGTGCTGGGCGCGCTGGCCATCGGCGCCATCACCGGGACGAGCCTCACCATCGCGGCGAGCGAGGAGCTGCACCGCACGGTGCCGAACGCCGAGTTCTGGCTGGGCGCAGGCAGCGTGCTGTTCGCGATGGTGACGACGGCGCTCCTGTTGTTCGAGTCGGCGGCTTCCCGCCTGTCGATGCCGACCGAGGCCTACGCGCGCGGCCCGCGGACGCTCTTCGTGGTGCAGGCCCTCGGCGGGCTCGCGGCCTTCGTCGTCGGCTGGCTCATCGACGGGGACGACGACATTCTCGCGGGCGCCGCGGTCGCGCTGAGCTGCTACCTCGCGTTCGTGGGCCTCTTCATCGCGTCGGACCGTGACTCGATGGCGCGCAACCACTGGGCCACCTCGGGCCGCTGGGCGCTGCTGGCGCCGGGCGCGCTGCGCGGCTTCGTGCTGGTGCTGCTGGTGATGCTGGTGGGCACCGCGGTGCTGGTCGGCTGCTACGGCCAGGAGACGGAGCCGAGCCCCGAGGTGCTGAACCTCATCCTCGGCGCGCCCGCCTATCTCGTGCTGTACCTCTCGGCGTCTTTGGTCCTGGCGCGCCTCATCCCCCACCCGCCGTGGCAGACGCCGGCCATGGTGCGCCTCGTCGCGCTGGGCCTCTTCACCATCGGCGCGGGCGTGCCACCGCTGGTGGGCGCGGTCGTGAGCGAGGGCGACGACCGCACGCTCAACATGCTGAACCCGGTGGTGGGGCTGGTGAACGCCACGCGCGACGGCGGCGAAGGCCTCGTCCAGGTGGTGGTGGTGTGGGGCGTGGCGGCGGTGGTGCTCGTCGTCGCCCTCGCCGTGGTCCTCAAGCGGGACGTGCGCTGGGCATGACGCCGGCCGCCGCCATCGCGAAGCCCGAGGTGCTGCCCTTCGGCGAGCGGGTCGCCGAGTGGGCTGGCCCGCTCGTGGTGAAGGAGGTGCGCGCGGGGCTCAAGTCGTGGGCCTTCGCGGTGGCCTTCGGGTTGCTGCTGTCGGTCGGCTTCGTGGTGGTGCTGACGAGCGCGCTCGTCACCTCGGCGGGCAGCGAGCCCCGCGGGCCGGCTGCCTTCATGGGCACCACGGCGGCCTTCGCGGTGTACGGGCAGCTGCTGGTGCCCTTCATCGCCTTCCGCGCGATGGTGCGCGAGCGCGAGGATGAGACGTGGGTGCTGCTCGTGCTGACGGGCCTCGGCACCGACGGCATCGTGCGCGGCAAGCTGCTCGCGGCGCTGGTGCAGGTGGGGCTCGGCGCGGCGGCGATGGCGCCCTTCATGCTGCTCAGCTACCTCTTGTCCGGCATCGGCCTCACCAACGTGCTCCTCGGCGTCGGCTGGCACGTGTGCCTCGCCTTCCTGCTCACGAGCGCCGCGCTGGGCCTGGGCGCGCAGAGCGAGTCGCGCCTCGAGCGCACGGTGGGCCACTTCGTCGTGCTGGCCGGCAGCCTGCTGCTCGGCGGGCTGTCGATGGCGCTGACCGGCGCGCTGGCCTTCAACGGCGAGCGGCTCTTGCGCGACGGCGAGTCCATCGGCCTGCTGCTCGGGCTGCCGGTCGCGATGCTGCTGCTCGGCTGGTGCGTGCTCCCGGCCGCGGCCGCGTCGCTCGCGCTGGACTCGGAGGCGCGGACGCAGCCCGCGCGCGCGCGCATCGGGTGGACGTTCCTCTTCCTCGTCGTCGGGACGATGGTGTCGGCGCTCGTGCTGAACGCCAACCGTGACGTCGTCTGCGCCATCGCGGTTCTCAACGCGCTGCTGCTGCTGGTGGTGGGGTTCTTCGCGGTCTCCGAGCGGCCCGGGTTCCCGAAGGCCGCGGCCGACGACGGCTTCGCCCGGCCGGGGACCCTGCGCAGCGTGCTCGTCACCTTCGGGCTGCTCGCCTTGTCAGCCATCGCCTTCGGAGCGGTGGCCGCCGAGGCGAACGCGGCGCACACGGCGCTCACCATCGCGTCACCCGCCTTCGTGATGTTGTACCTGTCGCTGGGGCTGCTGCTGGGGCGCTTCACGCCGCTCAAGCGGCTGGGCACCCGCACCGGCGCCCGCCTCGGCTTCTTCATCGCGACGGCGCTCGGCATCGTCGTGCCCACGGTGCTCGCGGCCATCGCGAACAAGCGGCCAGACAAGGGGCCCGGCTGGGTCTTCAACCCCTTCTTCGGCATGGTGCGGTTCATCGACCGGTCGCACCTCGAGGCCGAGGCGCTGCTCCTGGGCGGGGTCGCGGCGGTGGCGGCGGTGACGGTGCTCGGTGTGCTGCAGGCGGAGGACGGAGTGCGCACCCATGAGCACTGACGGGGCCGCCCGAGGCGCGCCGTCGCACGACCGGCTCCTCGCCCACGCGCCGGTCAACCTCTCCGACGTGGAGCGCGCGTCGGCCGGCCTCTCCCTCAGGCTCCCGCGGGTGCCGCATCGCGGGCGGCTCGGCGACGTGCGCGCGGCCTCGGTGGGCAGCTCGATGGAGCTCCACGACTTCCGCGCCTACCACCCGGGCGACGACCTGCGACACGTCGACTGGAACGCGGTGGCGCGCACCGGTGAGCTGGTGGTGCGCGTGCGGCAGGACGAGGTGTCACCGCGCGTCGAGGTGGTGCTCGACGCCACCGCCTCGATGGCCGTGTCAGCCGAGAAGTCGGCGCGCGCGAAGGAGGTGGCGTTGTGGGTCTGTGAGCTCGCGCGGCACGGCGGCTTCGAGCCGGTGTTGCTGCTGGCGGGCCGCGACGGGCAGCGGGTGCCGGGCCCCGCGACGCGCGCCGCCATCGCGCAGCTGGTGGACGACGGGCGCGAGCCCTTCGACGTGGCGCTGGGCCGGTTGCCACCGCTCCAGCAGTGCGGGCTGCGCGTGGTGGTGAGCGACTTCCTGCTCGAGGCGCCGCCGGCCGCGTTCGCCGAGCGCCTCGCGCGCCACGCCGCCGGCTGCGTCCTCGTGCAGGTGCTCGACGTGGAAGACGTCGACCCGTCGGGCGGCGCAGGGGCCCGCCTCACCGATGCCGAGTCGGGCGAGGTGCTCGAGCGCATTCTCACGCCCGGCGTCCTCGCGGCCTACCGCGAGCGCTTCGAGGCCCACGTGCGCGGCTGGCAGGTCGCGGCGCGGCGCGTGTCGGCGACGTGGGTCGAGGTGACGGCGAGCGAGTCGCTGGTGACGCTCGCCCGAGGACGGCTCTCGGTGCTCGTGGAGGCGGCGTGAGCCTGGGCTTCCCGCTCGGCTTGCTCGCGCTCCTCGCCGTCCCGGCGGTGGTGGCGGCCTACTTCCTTCGCCGCAAGCAGCCGCCGCGCGTGGTGAGCGCGCTCTTCCTCTGGCGCACGCCCGACCAGCGCGCCGAGGCCGGCCCCCGCTTCGAGCGCTTCTCGCGCGAGCTGTCGCTGGCGCTGGAGACGCTGGCCCTCGTCGCGGCGGCCCTCTTCCTTGCCGACGCCCGGTGCGGCGAGACCGCGAAGCGAACGCACGTGGTGGTGGTGGTGGACGGCAGCCTGTCGATGCAGGCGAGCCGGGCAGGGAAGACGGCCGCTGACGCCACGCGCGACGCGGTCGCGGCGCTCGTGAGGGATGAAGGCGCGTCGGTGGTGACGCTCATCGAGAGCGGCCCGAAGCCGCGGCTCATTGCCGGGCCGCAGCTCGACGTCGCCCGGGCCCTCTCAGCGCTCGAGGGGTGGACGCCGTCGCAGCCGTCGCACGACCCGGGGCCGGCCGTGTCGCTCGCGAAGGAGCTCTCGACAGTGCCCCGCCAGCGCGTGCACTTCTTCACCGACGGCCCGGTGGGCGAGGTGACGCTGCCGCCCGAGGTGCAGGGCCGCAGCGTCGGCGCGCGGCTCGAGAACGTGGGCTTCCTCTCGGCCCAGCGCCGCGACGAGGCCGGGGTGGCGACGGTGACGGTGCGGGTCGCGAGCTTCTCGGACGGGCCCCGCACGGTGCCGGTGCGCTTCACCGCGCCGGGCGGCCTCGTTCAGTCGCAGCAGGTCGCGCTCGCCGCGGGCGCCACCGCCCTCGTGCGGGTCGGGATGAAGACGGACGCGACCATCGAGGTGACGCTGCCCGACGACGCGCTGCCCGAAGACGGCCACCTGACGCTGCTGCCCGCGCCGCTGCCGACGTTGAACGTCTCGCTGCTCGAGGGGCTCGACCAGAGCGCACAGGTGACGGTTGGGCGCGCGCTGCGGGTGATGGAGCACGTCTCGCTGCAGGGCGCGCCGCCCGGGCTCGTCATCGGGCCGCCCGAGTCGCAGGCGGGCGTGCGCGTCGGGGCGAAGGGCGCGCCGACGTCCTTCGTGGGGCCCTTCTTCGCGCAGAAGACGCACCCGCTGCTCGACGACGTGCAGCTCGGCGGGGTGGTGTGGACGGCAGGCGAGAACCCGCCGGGGCAGCCGTTGTTGAGCGCGGGCGGCCAGGTGCTGCTCAGCGAAGACGACGACGGCGTCGTGCACTTCAACCTGGACCTCTCGCGCAGCAACGTGCAGCGCTCGGTGGCCTGGCCTGTGCTGTGGGGGAACGTGGTGCGCCGCGCGCGCGCGTCGAAGGAGGGCTTCCCGCGGCGGCAGGTGCACATCGGCGAAGACGTGCCGCTCGTCACGGCCGCGGGCGCGTCGTGGTCGCTCGAGGGCCCTGACGGCGCCCGCCGGCCCGTGCTGGGTGTGGGCGCGCTCACGGTGCCGCCGCTGTCTCCACCCGGCACGTGGAAGCTGCGGCGTGACGGCGAGGTGGCCGACACCGTCGAGGTGCTGGCGCTCGATGGCCACGAGTCCGACCTCCGCACTCGCGGCGCCTGGTCGGTGGACGCGGCGAGGACCGACGCGCTCGCCTCGCTGTCCGACGAACGGCCGCGCGCCTGGGCGTTCCTGGCGGCCATGCTCGCCGCGCTGCTGGCGGACTTCTGGTTGACGGCGCGGAGGCGGACATGAGCTTCGTCGCCCCGCAGGCGTTGCTGCTGCTCGTGCCCCTCGGGCTGCTCGTGTGGAAGACGGGCCGACTGCCCGGCCCGCCGATGTGGCTGCGGGGCGCGCTGCTGGTGGCGCTCGTCGTCGCCCTCGCCCAGCCCGAGTGGGCGCTGCGCAGCGACGGCTCGGACCTCGTCGTCGTCGTCGATCGGTCCCGCTCGATGCCGCCGGGCAGCCTCGACCAGGTCACCGAGCTCATCCACCTGCTCGAGGCCGAGCGTGGCCCGGGTGACCGGATCGGCGTCATCTCCTTCGGCCGTGAGGTGCGCGTCGAGGCGCCGCTCTCGCACGAGTCGCGGTTCGGCGGCTTCAGCCAGGCCATCGACGGTGAGGCGTCGAACCTCGCGACGGCCCTCGACGCGGCGGCCGACGTGATTCCCTCGGAGCGGGCCGGCCGGGTGCTGGTGTTGTCCGACGGGCGGGCGACGGGGCTCGATCCGCGGGCCTCGGCGCGACGGCTCGCGGCGCGTGGCCTCCCGGTCGATGTGCGGCCGCTCGTTCGGGAGGACGCCGCGCTCGACGTGGCCGTGACGGGCCTCGAGGCGCCGTCGTCGGTGAGCCAGCAGGAGCCCTTCCTGTTGACCGCCACCGTGAAGGCCAACAAGGCGAGCGAGGTGACGCTCGTGCTGTCGCGCAACGGCAAGCCCATCACGAAGACGACGCGCGCGCTGCCCGAGGGAGCGACCGTCTTGTCCTTCCGCGACCTCGTCGAGTCGCCCGGCCTCGTCGCCTACCAGCTGCGGGTGACGGCCGAGGGCGACGGGCTGCCCGAGAACGACGTGGGCCGCGCGGTGGTGCGGGTCGATGGGCCGCCTGCCGTGCTGCTGCTCACCGACCGGCCGAACGGGGTCCTCGCGCGCACGCTGCAGGCCGCGGGCATGAACGTGACGGCGCGCCTGCCGTCGGCGCTGAGCATGGGCGACCTCGAGAACGTCGGGGCGGTGGTGCTCGAAGACGTCGAGGCCTCGCGCCTCTCGGAGGGCGGGCTGCAGGTGCTGGCGCAGTTCGTCCGCGAGGCTGGCGGCGGGCTGGTGATGACGGGCGGTCGGCAGTCGTTCGGCGAGGGTGGCTACCGCAAGTCGGCGCTCGAGCCGGTGCTGCCGGTGTCCCTCGAGGTGCGCGAGGAGCAGCGCAAGGCGTCGGTCGCCATCAGCATCATCATGGACTGCAGCTGCTCGATGGGCGCCACCGTGCCTGACGGCCGCACGAAGATGGAGCTCGCCGCCGAGGGCGTGGTGGGGGCGCTGCAGTTGCTCAACGAGCGCGACGAGGCCTCGGTGCACATGGTGGACACCGGCGAGCATGAGATCTTCTCGATGCGGCCGGTCGCGTCGGGGCTGCCGCTCGACAAGGTGGCGAAGGGCTTCAGCGGCGGCGGCGGCATCTACGTCGGCGTCGGGCTGCGCACGGCGAAGAAGGAGATCCTCCGGTCCGGCAAGCCGACGCGGCACGTGTTGCTGTTCTCCGACGCCGCTGACTCGGAGGAGCCCGACGACTACCGCGACACCATCAACGACCTCGTGTCGCAGAACGTCACCGTGTCGGTCATCGGCCTCGGGACGAAGGCAGACTCCGACGCGCAGTTGCTGGAAGAGGTCGCCGCGCGCGGGAACGGCCGCGTCTACTTCGCCGAAGACGCCACCAGCCTGCCGCGCATCTTCTCGCAAGAGACCATCGCGGTGGCGCGCTCGTCCTTCGTGGACGGCGACATTCCGCTCGCGGTGGGCAGCGACCTCGCGATGCTGGGCCGGGTGCCGACGGCGGGGCTCACCTCGTGCGGGGGCTACAGCCTCACCTACGTGAAGCCCCAGGCCAGCGTCGGCCTTCGCAGCACCGACGAGAACAAGGCGCCCGTTCTCGCGTTCTGGCCGCACGGCCTCGGGCGCAGCGTGGCGCTCACCGCCGAGGTGGACGGCAAGTACACGGGCGCGCTCGCTGGTTGGAGCGGGCTGCGCGCGGCCCTCGAGCAGTCCGTCCGCTGGGTGATGCCGCCGCAGGCGCGGGACCTCGAGGCCGTCGCGCGCGCACGCCTCACGGGCAACGACCTGCATGTCACCCTCGACTTCGACCCGTCGGCGCCTCCACCCTCGGGTCAGGCGACGCTCGTGCTGCTGTCTGGCGACGCGAAGGTGAAGCCGGTCGAGCTGCCGATGCGGTGGGAGGAGGAGGACCGGCAAGGCGCGCACTTCGTGCTCCCCGGCACCGGCACGTGGCACCCGGTGGTGAAGCTGGGAGACCGCCTCTTCCGTGCACCGCCCGTGACGCTGCCGTGGGTCCCCGAGTTCGAGCCGGCGCCGCCGAAGGAGGGCAGGCTGGCGCTGGCCAGCGTCGCGAAGGCGGGCGGCGGCGTCGAGCGGCTCGCGATGACGGGCCTCTTCGCCGAAGGGAAGCAG
>JAEUJQ010000091.1 GCA_016793095.1 Myxococcaceae bacterium
GCGCCTCCGGCAGCAGCGTGTGGTTGGTGTAGCCGAAGGTGTTGGAGGTGATGTGCCAGGCCTTCTCCCAGGCCATGTCATGCTCGTCGATGAGGAGCCGCATCAGCTCCGCCACCGCTAGGGCCGGGTGGGTGTCGTTGAGCTGGATGGCGAACTTCTTGTGGAACTCATCCAGGGTGCTCATCCGCTGGAGGCAGATGCGGATCATGTCCTGGAGCGAGCAGGAGACGAAGAAGTACTGCTGCTCGAGGCGCAGCTGCTTGCCGGCCATCGAGTGGTCGGCCGGGTAGAGCACCTTCGAGATGTTCTCGCTGCGCACCTTCTCGTCTACGGCCTTGACGTACTCGCCCTCGTTGAAGGCCTTGAGGTCGAACTCCTCGCTGGTGCGGGCGCTCCACAGGCGCAGGAAGTTGGTGTTGGTGGTGCCGTGACCGACGACGGCGGTGTCGTAGGGCACGCCCGTGACGACGCGGCCCGGGTGCCACTTCACGCGGTAGTGGCCCAGCTCGTCCACGCCGGCCTCGGTGTGGCCGCCGAAGCCCACGTGGTGCTCGACGTCGAAGCGCAGGACCTCCCACGGGTTGCCGAGGCGCAGCCACTTGTCCACGCTCTCGACCTGCTCGCCGTTGCGGATCTGCTGGTCGAAGATGCCGTACTCGTAGCGGATGCCGTGGCCGATGGCGGGGACTTCGGTGGTCGCCAGCGAGTCCATGTAACAGGCGGCGAGCCGCCCGAGGCCGCCGTTGCCGAGGCCGGGCTCCTCTTCGTGCTCGACGAGCTCTTCGTAGTCGATGCCGAGGCCGCTCAGCGCCGCGCGCACGGGTGCGTGCAGGCCGAGGTTCATCACGTTGTGGTCGAGCTGTGGGCCGGGCAGGTACTCGGCGGACAGGTAGATGACCGTGCGAGCCTGCGTCTCGAGGAAGTTGCGCGCCGAGTGCACCCAGCGCAAGAGCAGCCGGTCCCGCACGAGGTAGGAGAGCGCGAGGTAGTTGTCGTTGCGCGTCGCCACCCCGGGGAACTTGGCGAGCTGGAAGAAGAGCTTCTTGATGAAGTCCTCGCGAATGGCGGCGGCGTCGTTGCCGAGCCGGACGTCCTTCTGGTTCACCGAAGCCTTGAACTTGTCGTTGTCCATGCGCCCTCCCGCAGGTTCGGGGCGGAGCCTGCCACCAAGTCAGGTGCCAGTCGTGCACGTTCCGGCGTTCGACGGAGGTGGACTCCTAGCGACCGCGTCGGGAGCGCGTGTCGACGACTGTGCTGATGTCGCTGTCGAAGGGGCCCTTCGTGGGCTTCGGCGGTCGCAGGGTGTCGTCGTCGCCGGTCTCCGCCAGCTCCGTGCGCCGGCTGGCCGTGAGGACCCGCGGGGTGCGCTGGCTGCCCGCCTCGAGCGGCGGCGCGGGCCTGGGAGCGGGCGTGCCGCGCTGCGCCTTCTTCGGCGGCTCCGGCTCCGGGGGCGGCACGAACACCGGGTTCAGGTCGGTGACGGGCTGGAGCTTCTGGTTGCTCTCGGCGCGCGCCCGCCGGTCGTAGTCCTTCGCGAGCTCGATGAACGACGGCCCGCCGGGCACGGTGCGCAGGCCCTCGAGGGCGAGCTCGGCCTCGTGCAGCACGTCGCGCGCGACCTCGGCGGAGTGCGGTCGCTCCTCCACGCGCTTCTCGAGCAGCCACGACACCCACGCGTCGAGCTCGGCCGTCACGTCCTTGCGGGCCCCGCGCACCGGCGGCGCCTTCTCGTGAAGGTGCTGCTGCACGAGGACGCCCTGGTTGCCGTAGGGGAAGACGGGCCGGCCCGCGAGCATCAGCCAGGCGAGACACCCGACCGAGTACAGGTCGCTCTGGACCACCGGTTGGCCGGCGAGGTGCTCCGGCGCCATGAAGCCGAGGCTGCCGACGGTCATCGACGGCATCGTCAGCACCTCTTCACGGGTCTGGCGGCGCGCGACGCCGAAGTCCACCAGCTTCACCAGCGGGAGCCCCGCTGGCTGGTCAACGAGGAAGACGTTGCTCGCCTTGAGGTCGCGGTGGATGACCCCCGCCCGGTGCGCGGCGGCCAGCGCGTCGAGCATGCCCGTGAGGATGTGCAGCACCAGGCGCATCGGCAGACCGCCCTTCGCGCGCTTGAGCTCGTCGTGCACCGAGCGGCCCACGAGCAGCTCCATCACGAGGTAGGGGCGGCCGTCGGTGAGGAGCCCGGCGTCGAAGATGTCGATGATGCCGCGGTGCTGAATGGCGTTCACCGCGCGCGCCTCTTCGAGCAGCCGCTTCGCGGCGACCTGTCCCTCCTCGCCCGAGCGCTTGAGCACCTTGATGGCGACGCGTTTGCCGATGAGGCCGTGCACCGCCTCGAAGACCGTGCCGATGGCGCCTTCGCCCAGCTTCTTCACGAGCTGGTGGTCGCCGATCATCGAGCCGGGCTTGAGGGCGGCGCTCACGTCGCGCAGGTTACCTCACGGCGACCCTGAGTCGATGGCGGCGCGCTACCCACGGGTCCGAGCAGGGCTGACGAGCTGCTGCGCTCGCGCGCTCCGCGGCGTTCGACCACCAGCTTCCGGGACGGGGTGATGGTCGGCGCGGCGAAGCAGTCGGGCCCGGTTGGTCCGGTCGGCGGACTGCAGCCCGGCGAGCCGCGACGGACGGTCCATCTGCCGGGGGCGGCATCGCAGTCATCGAGCGCCAGTCCGGGGCCGGGTGACATACGGTGCGCTCATGACCCCCGCCGAGCTCTCTGCCCTCTCGACCCGCGTCAAGGCCATCACCCGCCCCGAGCCCGCGCTGCTGTGGCTCTACGCGCTGTCAGCGCTGCCGATGCTGTGCGGCTGGCCGGTCGCGATGGTGCCGCTCTACTTCCGCTACCACACGCTCTGGTACCGCTTCGGCGACGAGGGCCTCGCGATGGGCGTCGGCATTCTCTTCCGGCGCGAGCAGCAGCTCACCTACGCGCGCATGCAGGACATTCACGTGTCGCAGAACCTGCTCGAGCGCTGGCTGGGCATCGGCACGGTGACGGTGCAGACGGCGGGCGCGGGCGCGGGAGGCAACCTCACCATCGTCGGCGTGAGGGACGTCGAGGCCGTGCGCGACTTCCTCTACGCGAAGCTGCGCGGCGTGCGCCATGACGAGCCCGCCTCGCCCGCGGGACCCGCCACCGCCGACAGTGTGCTCGTGGAGATCCGTGACGCGCTCACCGCGACGGCGAAGGCGCTGGAGGCGAAGCGATGATCGAGCTCACCCTCAGGCTGCTCAAGCCCATCTTCGTGCCCCTGCTCAAGCTGAAGACCGACCCGCCACATCTGCCCGAAGGCACGGCGCTGGTGCGCTCGCTCAAGCCCTCGGAGGCCTGGTTCACCTGGCGCGCGCTCACCGCGATGTTCGGCCTGCTGGGACAGGTCATCGGCACCGGCGTCGCAGCCATCGCCGTGGTCGCGAAGCTCGGCGGCTGGGGCTGGCTCATCGCGGCTCTGCTGCTCCTCCTCGAAGCGGTCATCATCGGGTTCACCCTGGTGGCGGTGCGCGTGGACTGGGAGCTGCGGTCCTTCCTCGTGGGCGATCGCAGCCTGCGCGTCTCGGAGGGCGCGCTCACCCGCCGCGAGGTGACCTTGAGCTACGCGAACGTGCAGAACCTCGAGGTGACGCAGGGGCCGCTCGAGCGCCTCTTCGGGTTCCAGAACCTCACCGTCACCACCGCCGGGGCGGACCAGCAGCCGGGGCTCGAGAACTCGCACTCGGTGACGCTGGTGGGCCTCGACGACGCCGAGGCCGTGCGCACGCTCATCCTCGGCATGCTCGGCAAGGCGAAGGACTCGGGGCTGGGCGAGCAGGAGCGGGCCGTGCACCAGGACGCGCTCCCCCTGCCCCGGCTGCTCGAGGTGCGCGACGCCGCGCTGGCGTTGAAACGCGCCGCCGGCGCGTGAGTCAGGGGAACGGCTCGCCGGTGACGAGGAAGTAGCCGAGGCGCGCGAACCCGAAGCCGAGGAACGCCAGCAGCAGCACGCGCACCAGCCGCGAGGGCCAGGGCTCGACCCGCGCCACCGCCGCGTCGAAGCGCGCCATCCACCTCGCGGGCGCCACCACGCTCAGCGCCAGGGCCACGAGCACCGGCCACAGCACGAGCGCCCAGGGGTTCGCGCCGAGCGCCAGCGAGAGCTCCCCGTGCGAGACGTGCATCAGGCCGCGGGTGACGCCACAGCCGGGGCATGGCAGGCCTGTCCATCGGTGGAGCGGGCAGAGGTCGGGGCCCAGCGGCCCGGGCGTGAAGACGAACGACGCCACGAGGATGACGAACGCCAGCACGCGCGCCGCCGGCTGCAGCGCCGGCTGCATGAGGATTCGCCACGTCACGATGCGGTCGACGGCCGCGCTCATTTTCGAAAGAGGTTGCACGTGAAGTTCGGGTAGCGTGTCACCGCTTTACTCACGCAGTCACTCAATCGGGAGGGGTTCATGGAAGGTAACGGAGGCGGAGCAGGAGGCGCGATCGTCGGTTTGATCTCGCTGGTCATTCAGCTGGGTATTCTCGCGGTCGTCATCGCAGGGCTCTGGAAGCTGTTCGCGAAGGCCGGACAGCCGGGCTGGGCGGCCATCGTGCCCATCTACAACACGTACGTCATGACCCAGATCGTCGGTCGGCCGATCCTCTGGTTCATCCTCACGTTCGTGCCTTGCATCAACCTCGTCGCGATGGTCCTCATCATGATCGACCTCGCGAAGTCCTTCGGGAAGAGCACGGGCTATGCGATCGGCATGATCCTGCTGCCGTTCATCTTCATCCCGATGCTGGGCTTCAGCGACGCGCAGTACGGCGGCCCGTCGTTCAAGGGCTGAGCGGCTCGACAGCCGGTCGTTCCCGCGGGCCCCGGTGCGTGAGCATCGGGGCTTTTGCGTTCCGGCCCGTTCGTTCGGAATCCGGCCCGTGCGTTTTCGTTGACTTTGCGCACCGCGCCAACGATGGATCCCCGCCCGCTTCGTCCCGGGGCCTACGGACACCTGACAAACCCATGACTTCGCTGCTGATCGTCGGACAGATGTCGAACCAGGAGCACAGCGGTTGGCTGACCCGCCGCCTGCTCGCCACCTTCACCGGAGACGCGGAGTGGGTGCTGTGGCTGCTCGGCGTCCTCTCCATCCTGTCGGTCGCCGTCATCCTCGAGCGGACCATCTACTTCGCGACGCACCGGCTCGCGAACGGGGCCGAGGTGCTGCTCAAGCTGGCGAAGGGCGAGCTCGACTCCGTCAAGGCGTCGGTGAGCCAGCAGAAGGGCATGGAGGCTGCCGTGCTGCGCGAGGGCCTGGAGTGGATGGCGAAGGGCCCCGACTCGGTCGAGGAGGTCATCAACGCGACGATGGCGCGAGAGCGACCGCGGTACGAGCGCTTCCTCTCGGTGCTCGGCACGCTGGGCGCGAACGCTCCGTTCATCGGCCTGTTCGGCACCGTGCTCGGCATCATCAAGGCGTTCCACGACCTCGGGACCACGGGCGCCAAGGGCGCCGAGGTGCAGTCCACGGTGATGGCAGGCATCTCCGAGGCGCTGGTGGCCACCGCCGTCGGCCTCTTCGTCGCGATCCCCGCGGTCATCGGGTACAACGTGCTGCAGCGCTCGGTCAAGAACACGGTCGCGCGCGCGACGGCGCTGGGGCACGCGCTGGTCGGTCACCTGCGCTCCTCGACCTCGGCGGGGAAGTGACATGGCCGGCGGCGCTCAGCAAGACGACGAGGGCGAGATCACCGGCATCAACGTCACGCCGCTCGTCGACATCGTGCTCGTGCTGCTCATCATCTTCATGGTGACGGCCAACTTCATCGTCCGCGAGACCGTCGAGGTCGATCTCCCCCGCGCCGCCAACACCCAGGACAAGACGGTACAGGGCCCGGTGATGATCACCATGGACAAGGACGCCAACCTCTTCCTCGACGGCGCCCCCACCGACACCGCGTCGATGCTGGTCAAGATGAAGGAGGCCGTCGAGAAGGACAAAGACGTGCGCGCCATCATCAGCGCCGACCAGACGCTCAACTACGGCAAGGTGATGACGCTCATCGACCTCGTGAAGGAAGCCGGCATCGCCAAGTTCGCGCTGAACATCGTGAAGGATGGAAAAACACCCCCCACGCCCTGAGCGCGCGGGGAGCCGAGGTGGCTTGTGTCGACGAGCGGTCCCGTGCCAGACGGAACGAGCGGGGCGCCTCCGGGCGTCGCACCGTCAGCCTCCATGAGCACCGCCGTCATGCCGCCGCCGTCGAGTCCGCCCCGGTCGAATGAGGACCTGGTGAGCTGGGCCATTCTCGTCGGGGCGTTCGTGCTGTCCATCACCACGCACGTGGCGACGGTCATCAACCTGCCCGAACAGCTCGCCCTGACCGGGCGGAACAAGTACGTCGAGATGGAGCTGTACCAGCCGCCGCCTCCGCCCCCGAAGGTGGAAGAGCCGAAGCCGGAGCCGCCCAAGCCCGACCCGCCGAAGGCGAAGCCGCCGCCGGTGAAGGTGGCCGAGGTGAAGCCGCCGCCCGAGCAGGCGCCGCCTCCGCCGAACCAGGAGCCCCCTCCCGAGACCGACGCCAAGCCGGTGCCGCTCGTGGTGGGCATCTCCCTGTCGTCCACCACAGAGGGCGGCAGCTTCGCGGTGAACACGGGCAACACGACGTACGGCAAGGCCGACTCGACGCCGACCAACCCCGCTGACGTGAAGGCCTACCGAGCGCCGAAGTACGTGCCACCAGGCGGTGCCGACACCCAGCCGGAAGTGGCCAACGAGTTCAAGCCGCCCTACCCCGACGACGCGAAGAAGAACGAGATCGAGGGCACGGTGGTGCTCAAGGTGACCATCGACGAAGACGGCAAGGTCACCGACGTGAAGGTCCTCAAGGGCCTCGGGTATGGGCTCGATGAGGCGTCCATCGCCGCGATGCGCCGGTTCAAGTTCAAGCCGGCGACGAAGGGCGGTGAGGCCGTCGGCACGACCATCACGTACAACTACAGCTGGTACCTCGAGTAACGAGTTCGGGACGGCCATCGACAGGAAGATGCGCGCACCTTTATGCTTTTGTGCGTGCGAACGACGATCGACCTCAATGACGAGCTGTTCAGGGCTCTGAAGAAGCTCGCGGCGACTTCGGGGCTCACGCTGAAGCAGGTGATCGAGCAGGCCGTGCGGCAGCACCTCGGCAAGGACAAGCCGAAGCGCGCCTACCGGCTCAAGGTGCGCCCGGTCGCCGGGCGGCTCCGCCCGGGCGTCAGGCTGGAGGACCGCGCGGCCCTGTGGGACCTGATGGACGGCCGGGCGTGATCGCCATCGACACCAACGTGCTCGTGTATGCGCACCGCCTCGAGGCCGCTGAGCATCGCGTGGCGGTGCGCCTCCTCGAGGGCCTCGCGAACGGAGACGACGCCTGGGGCCTGCCCTGGCCGTGCGCGTACGAGTTCCTGCGCGTCGTCACCCACCCGCGGGTGTTCGAGCGGCCCTCCACCACCGACGAGGCGCTGTCGCTGCTCGAAGACGTGCTCGACTCACCAACGGTGCAGCTGCTCGGTGAGGGCCTGAGTCACCGCCACTTCCTGCGGCAGGCGCTCCACGCGAGCCAGGCCACCGGCAACCTGATGCACGACGCGCACCTCGCCGCGCTCCTCGTCGAGCACGGAGTGAGCCGGTTCCTCACCAGTGACGCCGACTTCGCCCGCTTCCGGGGCTTCGAGGTGAAGAACCCGTTCAGGCGATGAGGCGGGCGCGGCCACCAGCGGCAGAACGCCTCTCAGGTCTTCCGCTTCTCGAGGTCGGCGATGGGCCCGAGGTCACTGCGTCGACGAGCCTCTGCAGGAATGGCGGCTGCGCGCGCTCCTCGCCTCTTCGGTGAACCGCATCATCGCCTCGAGCTTCAGCAGGCGCTCTTCTGCAGACAGCCGCAGGTTGGCGTCGATCTGCGCGCCGTCGACGTCACGCGCGAGCAGCGCTGCGATGCGTTCGAACGAGTCCTGCTCTTCGTGCCATCGAACTCGAGCCGTCGTCACGCTGGTGCGTCACCACGCCCGCACGCGGTTGTTCGTGAGCGCGCCCGTCGCCTCGAGGATGGCCGTCACCGAGATGGCCGCAGGCAGGGCGCCGATGGCCGCCACCATCACCGCGCCGGTCGTCTGATCCACCCGCGCCGCGCCCACCGCCAGGGCCGTCGCCATCATGCAGCCCACTGACGCCAGCGCCGCGAGCGCCGCCTCTCCGCGTCCACCGAGGGCCTGGTGCACCGCCAGCGCGACGCCCGCCACCAGCACGGACCCGAGCGCCGCCGTGCCGAAGACCACGTCGAACGACGCGCCCGTGGAGTTCACCTTCGTGCGCACGTCGGTGAAGAGCATCATCGCGCCCAGCGCCAGCCCGGCGCCCGCGACCCCTGCGCCACCAGTGAGGAGAATGCGCGGGAGCTTCTTCGGGTCCTGCGGTGGCTGCGTGGGCAGCTCGGCCGCCTCGATCGGCTCGACGGCGGCGTCATCGGCTGGCGTCAACGTCGGGACCACCGGCACGTCACCCGCGGGCGTCTGGGAGAGCGCGAGGCTGAGGCAGAGGGCGAACATGGCGGCAGCAGTGCATCATGGAAGCGAAGCGCGGGCGAGCAACGAAGACGAGCCCCTCGCCCCCCCGACGGTGGCAGACTCGCGCCCCGATGAGCGCAGAGGGCACGGTGCCGGGCTGGCTTCGCGTCGTGGTGCTCGCGCTCTCGGCCGCGCTCATCGTCGTGTCGGGGCTGGTGCTGTACCGCAACGGGCGCCTGCCAGCGTCCGTGCCTGATGACGCGCCCGGGTATGCGCTGGCCGATCTGCTGGCGGCGCTCCGCCACGTGGACTCGCGCGGGCTGGTGGACGTCAACGCCCTCGAGCAGGACCGCGTGCCGCTGGACCGCTTCGTCGCGGCGATGGCCAGGACCTCTCCGCTCTCGACGCCCGACCGCTTCCCCACCGTCGAAGACCGCGTCGCCTTCTGGCTGAACGCCGTTCACGCGCTCACCCTGCAGGAGCTCATCGACTCGCCGCGCGCGACCTCCGTCGAGCAGCTCTCACGCTGGCGCACCTGGCCCATCGGCGGCCAGCGCATGTCTCGCGAGGCCATCGTCACCCGCTTCCTCGCCGAGACCGGTGACGGGCGCGTGTGGCTGGCGCTGTTCGACGGGAGCGTGGGCGGGCCCTGGCTCGACTCCGCGCCCTACGGCGGCGACACGCTCGAGCCCCAGCTGACCGACGCCGCCCGCCGGTTCCTGCGCCGCGCCGATGTCGTCCAGCTCTCGCCACCCGTCGTCAGGCTGTCGCCTCGCCTCACCGACCACCTCGACGACTTCGTGTCGGCGCTGCCGCCAGGCCGCACCGGCGTGCTCCAGGTGCTCTGGGCCTTCCTGCCTGACTCCTGCGACGGCGTGCGTCCGGGCTGCGACACCCGCGCCGATCTCGATCGCGCGTGCGGCAACGACTTCCAGCGGTGCCGCGTGGAGACGCTGACACCCGCCAGGTCGATCGCTCGTTCAACTCGTTGAATTGTCGCGCACGATGCCGCACCGAGTCACCGACGCGGTGATGGCCCGGTGCCCGCCGGTGAGCTATCGGGGTGGTCGGAGCCCGCCCCACATGATGGTCCTACGAGACGTTGCGAAGAGCGACTTGCCGGGGCTCAAGCGCCTCGCGGCGGTGCTCAACAGCGTCAACCTGCCGCACAACGAGGACGTGCTGGCGGGGCTCATCGAGAAGTCCGTGAAGAGCTTCACCGGCAAGGTGAAGGACCCGTTCGAGCGCGAGTACCTCTTCGTGCTCGAGGACCTGCGCAACGAGGCCATCATCGGCACCTCGATGATCATCGCGCAGCACGGCACGCGTGAGGCGCCGCACATCTACTTCCAGGTGACGGAGGCCGAGACGTACTCCGCCACCATCGACAAGCACTTCCGGCACAAGGTGCTGTCGATCGGCTACAACTACGAGGGGCCGACGGAGATCGGCGGGCTGGTGGTGGACCCACCGTTCCGCTCCGGGCCGGACAAGCCGGGCAAGCAGCTGTCGTACGTGCGCTTCCTCTTCATGGCGCTCCACAAGAAGGCGTTCCGGCCGCGCGTGCTGGCTGAGCTCCTGCCGCCCCTGTTGCCCGATGGGCGCAGCCCGCTGTGGGAGTCCATCGGCAAGAAGTTCACCGGGCTCGAGTACACCGAGGCCGACAAGCTCTCGCGGCAGAACAAGGAGTTCATCAAGGAGCTGTTCCCCAGCTCCGACATCTGGGCCACCCTGTTCCCCGAGAAGGTGCAGAGGCTCATCGGCGAGGTCGGGCAGGAGACGCGCGGCGTGCAGCGCATGCTCGAGCGCGTCGGCTTCGAGTACGCCGGCCACATCGACCCGTTCGACGGCGGGCCGCACTACGAGGCGAACCTCGACGACGTCTCGCTCGTGCGCCGGTTCCGCACCGCGACGCTCGGCGACAAGCCGCTCGAGCAGGAGGCCGACGAGTGCCTGGTGGGCGTGACGCGGAGCACCGGCAACAACCGCTTCCGGGCGGTGCGCGCCCAGGTGCGGTTCGACGATCAGACCGCCTTCATCCCGAAGCGGGCGCGCGAGCTGCTCAAGGTGAAGCCCGGCGAGAAGCTGTCGATCATCCCCTTCGAGTGACGCGCGAGCTCAGCGGCGGGCCTCGACGGCGGCGTGCGAGATGACCTGCGTGCGCAGCGGCTCTCCGCGCTCGACGAGGCGGCCGTTGGCGAGGAAGTTCTGGAACTGCGCCGGCAGGCCCTGGGCCTTCTTCCAGTCGGCGTCGTCCATCAACTGGTAGTGCAGGTGGGGCTCGGTGGACATGCCGCTGTTGCCGCAGCGGGCGATGAGCTGCCCAGCCGACACGTGGTCGCCGGGCTTCACGACGACGCTGCCCTTCTGCAGGTGGCCGAGCAGCGAGAACTCTCCGCCGCCGTGGTCGATGACGACGGAGTTCCCGTAGAGCACTCCGGGCCGTGGCCGGTTCGGCTCGTTGTCGGGCGTGTCGTTGACGACCGAGAGGACGACGCCGTCGCCGGGCGCGAAGAGCGGCTGCCCCCAGGCGTAGTAGTCCTCGTTGCGCAGGCCCTGCGCCGTGAAGGTGCCCGGGCCTTTCACGATGAAGACGTCCATCGCGTAGCGCATGTCGGGCACGGGCGTGTGGCGGTTGTCGTCGTACTTCCGGCCACCCCAGAGCACGAACCACTGGCCGTCGAAGGGCAGGCGCAGGGGCGTCTGCGTCTTGTGGAGGCCGGCGATGGTGGGCGCGTCTTTCACTGCTGGCCGCGCGATGAGGCCGGTGAAGGCGCCCGCCGGGTCGAAGGCGAGCTCGAGCTCCATGCCTCGCGCCCAGTTGGTGACGGCGGAGACCCGCCGGTAGAGCGTGCCGCCATCACGGTCCACCATCGACTCGGTGATGACGCGCACCTCGGCGCCGACGCCGTTGCGGACCTGGTTCACCAACGCCCGCAGCCCTGCCTCGTCCTTCACCTGCGACTTGAGGGAGGCTGAGGCGGTGCGCCACAGCTGCGCCGTCTTCCCCTCGTACACGGCTTCCGCGAGGGCGCGCGCCTGCTTCAGCGACGGCGCCTGAGACAACGCGACCGAGAGGAGCGCAGCAGTGAACACGGAGCGCGAATCATCCACACTTCTCGCCGCCCCGTCACGTTCGAGATCTGCATGATGTCGGAGATCGTAGGAGTGCCGGCGCAGCGATGACGGAGCCGAGACGGCCCACCACGCCCCAGGACGCCGGGCCTCTACCGCCCGGTGGCGCGCACGCGGAGCGCCTGGACCGGCTTCGTCAGGCGCTCGAGCCGCCCCGTCACCGTCATCGCGACGAGGAGCGCGAGCAGCCCCGCGCCCAGCACCGACAACACCTGACCGTGAGGTGTGAGCACGTCATCGCCTCGCGAGGAACCGGAACAGCACCAGCGCGGCGAGGGCGAGGACACCGGCGAGCGCGTTGAAGCCGACGTCGCGCAAGTCGTAGTAGCGGCTCGGCAGCAGCGCCTGAATCCCCTCGTCCAGCCAGCCGGCGGCCGCGGTGACGAAGGCCGCCACCACCCCACGCTTCACGTCGGACCAGCGCAACGGCAACGCGAAGAACGCGAGCACGCCAACGAGGCCGTACTCGACGAAGTGCACGCGCTCCTCCGGGCTGTCCATCGGCCACAGCACCAGGGCGTAGACGCTCGCGAGCGCGGCGGCAGCGCCGAAGGTCCTCGGCCGACGGAGCGCCGGGTTCCGCGCGAAGAGGACCACGAGCCCGAGCGCCGCCAGCCCGAAGACGAGCCCGACCGTCACCCGCAGCAGGTTGGCGTCGCGCAAGGCGTTGCTGACGACGCGCACCACCCCGAGGGTCGCGTAGATGAGGAGCAGGACCAGCGGCAGCCCCACCCGCGCGAACCGCTGGAGGCGCAGGGCTCGCTCGTCAGGGGCTGGGCGTGCATCGACCATTGGTAGATCGTGCTTCCTTACTGCGGGTTGAAAGACACAGCGAAGGAAGCACGACCCCCGTTCAAACCGTACGTGCGGATTTCCCGCATACGGCTTGCCGGTGGGGTTTCGGACAGTCGCATTACGCAGCCTCC
>JAEUJQ010000026.1 GCA_016793095.1 Myxococcaceae bacterium
GTCGATGTCGAGCTGGTCGCGGTTCGACGCGAACGGGCAGTTGTCCACCGAGTCCGCCTTGCCGTCGCCGTCAGCGTCGTCGGTGTACGCCAGCGTCTTGCCGTCGTCCGTGTAGGCCACCCACACCGAGCAGCCACAGCCACAGCCACAACCGCCGCCTCCCTGCTCTTTGGGCGTACCGCACGAGGGGTCGAGACACTCAGGGTTGGTGCCATTGCCCAGCTGGGCGAAGGCCGGCGCGGCCGTCAGGGCCACCGCAGCTGCAAACAGAGTCAGGGTCCGGGTCATGTGGGTCTCCAATTGAAGAACGAGTCGAACCAGTACGCTTCAAACGGCGATCCAGCCTCCCTGCCACCTCGAACCGACGCCGATCCAGCCGGTTGGCGTCGTTCCGAGCTGGTCGGTCCCAGGGAGTGGGGGGCGCACTCAACACCCTGCCTGCGGAGCGCGCGCCTCAGTTGCGCCGCCCTTTACTTTTACAGACCGTTCTCGAACCGGGTGTCGTCGAGCTTGATGAGGCCCCGCGGCCTGCGGGTCGAAGGGGCCGTGAAGCGGACGGTTTCCACTGAGATCCGTCCAACGCCGGTCCCGCGAGGGTCGTTCTCCCGGCCGACCTGGAAGTAGAGATAGATGTCGTTGGTGCCCTTCAAGATGACGCGCCCGGTGTCGTTGGGTGAGGCGCGCTGCAGGGTCTCCATGACGCTGATGTTGTACGCGTTGATGTTGTAGCAGCTGCGCCCGTCGGGGGTCGGGTCGATCTCCTTGATGGAGTAGCCGTACCCGCGGTCCTGTCGGAACTCGATGTCAGCCGACGTGGGGTCCGTGTGGGCCTCGAGCTCTCCGATGTTCGGCAGGCCGTCGCGATCATCGTCGTTGAGGTCTTCCGGGATGAGCGGGTTGGTGTCTCCGAGGAACTCGACGAGATCCGGGGCCGAGTCTCCGTCCGTGTCCGTGATGCAGGCGTCGGTGCCCAGCACGCGCTCTTCGCAGTCGTTGAGCCGGTCGCCATCGGTGTCGAGGGTGTAGCTGCAGCCCCGCACGACGTCGATGTTGCCTGGCTGGGGCTTGAGCCCCATCTTCACCTCGACGCCATCGCCCAGCCCGTCTCCATCGGAGTCGATGAGGATGGGATCGGTGCCGATGTTCGCCTCGTCCTGATCGGGCAGACCGTCGCCGTCGCTGTCAACGAGCCCGGGCGACGGGGCCTTCGTGTTGCGCACGCGCACGTTGCGGTTCATCGCGATGAAGCGCTTGAGGCGCAACGCCCGCTGCAGGGAGCCGTAGTTCAGCGTGCGAATGCGATCGACGATGGCGCCCTGGTTCGTCTCGTAGAGCTCGGTGCCGCCAGCGCGCGCGATGGCGCTCGCCTGGAACCGCGCGAGATCGTCAGCGCCTCGGCGCACCAGCACGGGTTGAACGGTCACCTCTCCAGCGTTGAAGCGGACGGCGAGCTGGCGCAGCTCCTCGGTCACCTTGCCCAGCTCACACTCGGTGCACCGCGGAATGTCCCCGGCGCGCGCGAACGCATCGCAGCGACCGTCGATCCCCGCGTTGAAGGTGGGGTTGTTGCAGCTGTCGTCGGCGTTCAGCATCAACAGCACGATGTAGTAGCGCGTTCGCGCGACCTGGCCGCGGCAGCCGGTCTGCATGTCGCCTCCGATGATGCTCGCGGCGAGCTTGAGCGGAGCCCGGGTGGAGATCGGCCCCGCCTCGTTGAACGCGTTGTACCGCGCGAACGCCTGCGACAGCGTGGCCTGGTCGGTGGTGAATCGGCCCAGCAGACCGCTCGCGATGGAATGGTAGGCGACGACGCCGAACGAGATGCCCGGGTTCGACTGCTGCGTGGTGGTGTCGGTGATCGCCTGCACGACCTCTTCGCGCAGCATCGTGTCCACGCCCGCGCCGCCCTCGAGCGCGAAGAGCACTTTCACGGGGAAGGCCTCTCCCGACGCGATGGGCGTGCAGACGGTCGCCTCGAACTCCGCGCGATCGGGGCCGCCAGCACCGCCAGCTCCGACTGCGTAGAGCCCGACATCGGTACAGCTTCCCAACGACACGAGCGCGACGAGGACCAGGAGCAGGCGCATGGGGACCGGGAGGATAGCCCACGCCGGCGCCGTGGGGTGATCCGTCGTGAGAGCCTACAACGACAGCACGAACGCGAGCAGGTCGTCCCGCTCGGCAGGTGTGAGCTGATCGGCGCGACCGTGGGCAGGCGCCCACCGCTCCACGGCGACCCGCAACGCGAAGCGGCTCTCGACCACGACGGCCTCACCCTGCACGGTGAGCCCCGCGAGCCCGGTCGTCAGCATGGGGAAGACGTCCCAGGCGCCGACGAGCGCAGGGGCACCGAAGCCCTCGAAGCGCGTGTTCTGCAGCTCGGGCCTCAGCGGCATGAAGCGCGGCGTGCCGACGTCGATGAACTGGCCGCGCGTCTCGTGATCCTGGTCGAGCGTGTACTGCGGCGCGGGGTGGCAGCGTGCACAGTCGGCCTTGCCCTCGAAGAGCGCGAGGCCTCGGCGCGGTGAGCCGAGCTTCCCATCGGGCAACGTGAGTGACTCGGCGAGCGCCCCCGTGCGCTCGACGAACGGGTTGGGCAACGTGGGGATGAGGGAGGAGTAGAGCGTGAGCGCCTCGATCTCCTCTGGCGTCATCACGGGGTTCTGGAACCGGTTGCGCGTGCCGACCACCTTCGCGGTCTCACCCATCGAGTGCGTCGAGGCCGGGGTGAAGTAGGGCGGCGTCTCGCGGCTGCCGCGCACGGTGGTCGAGCGATAGATGCGCAGCGGCATCGTCTTCTCGAAGAGCACCCCTTCGCCGTGGCCCTCGAGGTGGCAGGCATCGCAGCTCATCGCCGTGCGCCCGAGGTCCGCGAAGTAGAGCACCTGGCCCAGCCGCCGCGTCTTCTGCCCGAGCACGTCGGTCACGCTCCACTGCCCGGCTACGCGCGCCCTGCCCTTCGCGGCGTCCTTCACGTCGAGCGCGGCGACGGTGCCGGTGAAGCGGTTCAACACGAACAGCGTCCCGCGGTCAGCCGAGAGCACCAGCGCCCTGGGCCCAGAGTGGAGCGAGGGCCCGGCGCGGCCATTGGCGTTGAAGTCTTCTTCCGGGCGAACGAGCGGGAACCGCGGCGGCGGTGCGAGCGCGACTTCCTGAATGAGCGCCTTCGCGGCGTCAGCATCGGACTTCGCGAGCCGACGCGCGTCGAGCACGCGGACCAGCCCCAACGAGACGTCGGTGGCGTAGAGCAGGCCTGCAGCGTCGTCCAACGCGAGCGCCTCGGTCACGCCCGCCCCGAAGCCGAGGTGCCGCTGCCAGGAGAGCCCGCTGCCCTTCGACGACCCCGACGGCAACGCCAGAGAGGCGACGCCGCCGTTCATGCTCACCTCCATCTTGTCCGGGTTGGGGCCGATGTTCGGGCCGATGCTGGAGAGGAAGAGGCGCCCGAGCTTCGTCGAGGCGATCAGCGCGCGGGGGGCCTTCCCGTTCATGACGAACGCCTGGTACCTCGCCGTCGTGCCTCCGACGATGGCGGTGCCCGGGCCAGGCTGGGTCGTGGCCAGCACCCGACCCGACGTGGGGTCGAGCAGCTCCACCTCGCCGGTCTGCAGAGAGCCGACCGCGAGCCCCGCCGGGGTCAACGCCATCGCGCGAGGGTTGGGCGCCACCGGAGTTCGCCAGCGCTCGCGAAAGCCCGCCGTCGCGTCGAGGGCGCTGACGGTGTCGCGCGCCTGCTCCGCGAGGAAGACGGTGTCGCGGTCGACCGCGAGGCCTGACGCGTTGGCGAGCGCGGGCACCCGGCTCACGACGGGCGGCGCCGCGGCGGTGTCCACGATCGCGAGCTCGGCAGAGAAGAGGTGGCTCACCACCAGGCTCGACGGCCCCAGCGCCGCGACCGCGCTCGGCCCATCACCCACCGACACCCGCGTCACCGCCTTCGTCGAACGATCGACGAGGTAGAGGGTGTCTTCGGTCGTGCTGACGACACCGAGGACCCGCTCGTCGTTGGTGCCTGCCATCGCCACCAGGTCGGGGAACTTCGTGTCGTTGATGAAGCGCAGCTCGGCGCGCCCGCTGCCGCCGGGCAGCGTCGCCTCGATGACGACCTCGGGCGCGAGGCCGAGCTCGACGGACGCGGGCACGCGCGCGAACGCATGCTGGTCGTCGAGGACCGTGAGCGGCAGCTCGAGCGACGCCGGCGGACCCAGGCGCAGGCTCGGCGCCTTCGTCAGGCGCTCACCGGTGATGCTGATCGGTGTGCTCGTGGCGTTCGAGAGCAGTCGCGGGCCGACGGCGCGAAGCGTGCTGGTGGACGGCCCCGCGTCGGGAACCGCCAGCGGAGCCGCGGTGTCGGCTCGCTTGCACCCCAGGGCGAGCAGCCCCAGCAGGAGCCACCAATGTCGTTGCATGCGCGTTCCCGTACCACATGCCAGCATGGAGCTTCGTACTCCTTGACCAATCGGCTCACGCTTCGGTTAACGTCCGGAGCCGACATGCGCTCCCTCCTTCTCGTTGGCTCTCTTCTCCTGATCGCGACCGCAGCCGAAGCAGGCCCGAAGAAGAAGGGCGGCGCCGCGCGACCCGCTCCTGCAGCCGCGCCCGCCGCAGCGCCCTCGCCAGCAGCCGAGGCAGCCCCAGCGCCGGCAGCCGACGCCTCCGGCGGAGGCGGCGCGCCCGGAGTTCGCGGGCCGACGCGCATCGACTTCGATGACCGCCTCATCCAGGGTCAGAGCAACAAGTCGGGCTCCGTGTACCTCTACGATCGGAAGGAGCTCAAAGTCCGGTCGATGATCAAGAAGCGCGACAACTTTCGCGACGAGATCGTGGGCTCGCTCTACGACACCTGAGCCGTCGGCAGCAGCGGGTCTCTTTTCCGAAGGAGTCTTCTCGTGAGTGGACAGCCCTCCGTCCTCCAGGTGGTGATCTTGCGGGACGGCCTGTTGGTGGGCACCGAGGTGTTCGTGCCTGGCCAGTACGCGCTCGGCTCGGGCGATCACGTGGATCTCCGCCTCGACGATCCGTCCGTCGCCGCCAGTCACGCGACGCTCTATTTCCAGAACGGCCGCGCGGCGATCCAGGACGCTGGCTCTGGAGCCGTCTTCGTCAACGGCCACCGCGTGAACGCCTGCGAGGTGCGCGCGGTGGACGAGATCGCGTGCGGTCCGTTCACCCTGAAGGTGCGGGTGTTGTCGCAGAAGCCCGCCGCCAAACCTGCGCCGCCTCCCGAGGTGGCCGCGCTGCTCGGGTCGCAGCAGCCTCAGCAGCCTGCTCGGCCGGCCCCGGTCGCCCCTGCGCGTCCACAGCCGGCTCCGGCTGCGGCGCCTGCTCAGCCCAAGTCCGCCCCGGCCACGGTCGTCTCCGCACGGCGGATGAACACCGCACCCCAGGTGTCCGACTCCGCCGTCACCGCCAGGGCGACCCCCGCGCTCCGCGCGGTCCAGCCGGTCCCCATCGAGGAGCACGAAGAGAAGACGGAGAGCGTGGCGCTCGGCGCCGACCTGCTCGACCCGACCGGCCGCGTCCGCCACGATCCGCAGATGACGGTTCCTCTGATGCCAGAGGAGCCACCGCCGCCTCCTCCGCCGTCGGTTCCGCCGCCGCAGCAGCCCGCGCCCAGGGTTCAGGCCCGACCGGCCCCGGCCGCGGAGGCACCGGCGCCCGTCGCTCCAGCACCGAAGCCTCAGCCTGCGCCGCCAGCGAAGCAGCACCACAAGGCCGCGCCGCAGCCTCAGCGCCGCGAGGGCCATCGGGCGCGTCCCACGCCTTCCATTCCGCCTGCGAACGAGGGCAAGGGCCGCCCCCACCTCTTCGTCGAGCTCTACTGGGGTGAGACGCGCCGCTACGCCACGTCCCACGCCAGGATCGATCCCAAGAAGAAGCTCATCGCCCGCGACGATGACACCGCCCCCCTGCCGCTGTGGGGCTTCGGCACCGAGGGCTCGGACTTCGTGTTCGCGGAACAGCAGAAGGATCTGTTCCGTGTCTACGTGCCTGCGCAGGCCGCCGTCGAGCGGCGCGCCCAGGACGGCAACTTCTACCCGGTTCAGGCGGAGTCGCTCGAGGTGGGGCCCGGCCAGCGCCGGTGCGTCACCCTGGGTTCGGGGCACGCCGTGCGCTTCACGGGCGACAAGGAGATGACGCTCGTCGCGTATGTGCAGCCCGCGCTGCCCCGCCCGTTCGTCAACCCGCTCAAGAAGATGCCCTGGCTGGTGCTCGCGTTCCTCGGGCTCTTCGGCAGCGCCTTCATGGCGTTCGCGCTCTACGCGTACCAGCCCGAGTCGGCGGACTTCAACGCGAAGAACGTGCCGCCCGTCGCGGTGCGCCTCATCGCCCCTCCGAAGAAGGAGGAGAAGAAGAAGATCGAAGAGAAGATCAAGGAGCTCAAGAAGGAGAAGCCGAAGAAGGAGGAGCCCAGGGTCGAGAAGCAGGTGCCGAAGGCCGTGCCGCAGGAGACGAAGAAGGCCCTCAAGTCGGTCGAGAAGCTGGTCGCGGCAGGCCCCGCCATGAAGGACCTGCTCGCCGCCGTCGACAAGCTGGGCTCGGGGCCGGGCGCGAAGAACGCGAAGAACGACTTCAAGCTCTCGGGCCTCATCGGCAAGGCGCCCATCGCGAACGCGGGCATCGGCACCTTCGGGCTCGGCGGCGGCGGTGGTGGCGGCATGGGCATCAAGGGCGCGGAGCTCTTGCGCGGCAAAGGCGGCGGCGGCATCGGCGCGCTCGGCGCAGGCAACATCGGCAAGGGCAAGGTCGGCGGCGCGGTGACGTCAGCGGTGAGCCGCAACATCGGCGCACAGGGCACCATCGACAAGGACGCGGTCGCGAAGGCCATCAACGCGCACCTGCATGAGGTGTCGAGCTGCTACGAGCGCGCGCTGCTGAAGGAGCCCGGCCTCGCGGGCAAGATCGTGCTCGAGTGGCAGATCACCACGTCGGGCAGCGTCGGCTTCGCCAAGACCAAGTCCTCGACGATGAAGAGCTCGGCGGTCGAGGGCTGCATCCTCAACTCACTCAAGACCTGGCGCTTCCCGCCGGCGAAGGGCGCTGGCGTGCTCATCACCTACCCGTTCATGTTCAACTCCGTCGGGTACTGAGCCGCACCCCGGCAGTCGAGCAGTCGATCGCTCCCCGCGCACCTGCGAGCTCCTGCTGGTCCGCTCCGCCCGAGCGGCAGCCAGTCGTGTTCGCCGCGTCGTCGCTCGATCTTGCCGACGCGCACCGGGCTGCCGAGCTCAGCCTGCACGCACGGCCGCGCTCACCTCGGGCTCCGCGCTCCTCCGCTGAGCGGGCGAGTCGTTTTCGTGTTTGTTTTCGACGCGCGCGGCCTATCATCGCCGCCGTTTTTCTCGACGCCTCGCGCCTGACACATCAGGGCGCGGGAGGGGTGACGTGCACAGAGCGATACTCGCGCTGACTCTTGTTTCTCCGTTCCTCGCCTGGGGACAGACGGAGCTGTTGGAACCGCCTCCGTCGAGCGTCTACGCGCTTCAGGATCGGTACTACCGGCTGCAGAACGAGTTCACCTTCATGGTGGGCTTCCTGCCGTCGGATCCGTACACCAAGGGGCTCACCGCGCAGGGAGGCTACGCCTTCCACTTCAACGACTACTTCGGCATTCAGGCGCGCGGCGCCTACGCCATCGAGGTTCCCACCTCGCTCAGGCAGCAGCTCGAGCGCGACTTCACGGTGCTCCCCACGGCCTTCCAGCGGGTGCAGTTCTTCATCGGCGGCGACCTCATCTTCCGACCGCTCTACGGCAAGCTCTCGGTGCTCAACCGCTCCATCGTCCACGCCGAGCTTCACCTGCTCGCGGGCGGCAGCGCGTTCGGGTTCACCGATGGCCTCACGCCGTCGCTGCGGCCCGCGCTCGACGTCGGCGGAGGTGCCCGGGTGTTCCTCGGCCGCAACGCGAGCCTCAGGCTCGATCTGGTCAACCACATCGTGCTCGCGGCGCCCGGCTCGATGACGGGCATCACCAACGTGCTGGCCGTTCACTTCGGCCTGGCCGTCAACTTCGGCGGGACGGAGTGACCATGTCAGCCAGGACGCTCTGTGCAGCCGCCGTCAGCCTCGCCCTCAGCCTCGGCTCCACCGCGCTCGCGCAGGTGAACGAGCTCGAGAACCCGGGCGTCACCTCGGCCGTTCAGGACAGGCCGTATCGCCTGCTGCACGAGCTCGACCTGTGGTTCGGGGTGCTGCCGCTCGACGCCTTCTACGTCGGGGTCTTCGCGCAGGTCGGCTACGTGTACCACTTCACTGATCGCTTCGCGTGGCAGGTGGGCCGTGGCGCCTACGGGCTCGCCGCGCGCACCTCCCTGCGCAGCGAGCTGGAGCGCACCTTCGGGGTGCAGCCCACCGCCAACGACGAGGTGCAGTTCTTCGTGGGCTCCGACGTGATGTGGAAACCGCTCTACGGGAAGCTGGCGGTGATGAACCGGCTGGTCATTCACGGAGAGGTGCACCTGCTGGGCGGCGTGTCGCTGTTCCGCTTCACGAACTCGGGCTTCCGGCCGGGCATCAACCTCGGTGGCGGCGGCCGGATCTTCCTCAACAAGTGGGTCAGCTTCCGCCTCGACATCACCCACAACGTCGTCATCCCCACGGGAGGCGGCACCACCAGCTTCGCCAACGTGATGACGGCCAACCTCGCGCTCGCTCTCAACTTCGGGGGGAACGACTGATGATCCGCGCCCGACTCCTCCTGGCCTCCTGCTGCTTCGCCACGTCGCTCGCCGCGTCCGCGCAGGCTCCCGGCAAGCCCGCCGACCCCGTGACGGGAGAGCCGGCCCAGCCCGCCGCCGCCGCCGGTGACGGTGGCGTGGCCTCGATCGCCACCTCGACCGTCGGGACCGGAACGGGGGCCGCGCCCGTCGCCGCGCCCCCGCCTCCCCCCAAGAAGATCGACCCGAAGCTGTTCGACGACGCGCTCAACGACTACTTCGCTGGTCGTCCGCGCGAGGCAGCGCCGAAGCTGTTCGAGTACACCGAGAACGTGCCCTCGACGGACGAGAACTACGCCTGGGCGCAGTTCTTCCTCGCGCGCTCGCTCATCGAGCTGAAGCTGCACCACGCTGGCGCGGTGTACCTGGCGCGCATCGCCCGCGAACGCACGAACCCCGCGGTGCTCACCAAGGCGCTGGCCGAGCTGCAGCTCTTCACCGACCGCGCGCACGACGAGGTGATGATCGACGAGCAGGTGTTCGGAGCCCTCGACCTCGGCTTCCTGCCCGAGGACATCGCCGGCTACGCCCACTACCAGCAGGGCCTCGTCGATCTGCGCGTGGGCAACGAGCGGTGGGCCACGACGCACTTCGCGAAGCTGCCAGAGGGCGGCACCGAGGCCTCGCGCGCGAAGTACGCGATGCTGGTGACCCGCCTCAAGCAGGCCAAGAAGGATCTGCCGAAGGAGATGATCGATCAGTTCTTCGAGCTCGCGCAGGATCCCAAGCTGACCCAGGACGCGCGCAACGACGCCATGCTCGCGGTGGCGCGCCTTCGCTACGAGCTCGCCGACTACACCGGCGCCCTCGACGCCTACAACCTCGTCAAGCTGCCCTCCCTCGACCCCGGTCGGGCGGCGCTCTACCTCGAGGAGGCGTGGACGCGGTACCAGCTCGGCCAGGTGCACGCGGCCATGGGCCTGCTCACGACGCTCGACGCGCCGTCGTTCCGCGAGGAGTTCCTGCCGGACAAGTTCCTGCTCAAGGCGCTCATCTACCGCGACCTCTGCCACTACCTGCCCGCCAAGCGCTCGGCGAAGGAGCTGACCCGTCGCTACAGCGAGTCGCTCGACGCGGTGCGGGATCGTGACGACCTGACGCGTGACCCGCGCCTGCTCCGCGCCGCCTCCGCCCGCGGCAGCACCCGGCGCGCGCGCCAGTTCCTCGAGTCCCTCGAGCTCGAGGGCGAGCAGCTCGGGCGCTTCGCCGGCACCTTTGGAGAGCGCATGTTCGGCTACATGACGCGGCTCTACGATCTGTCCCGCGCCGAGGCGGTGCGCATCTACCAGCAGCGCCTGACCGAGGCCGTGCGCGTCGAGGCCGACAAGCTGCTGCGCGCAGCCGAGCAGGTGCGCCTCATGGAGTACGAGGTGGGCCTCAAGCTCTACGAGCGCGTGAAGAAGGGCGCGAAGCTGGTCGCGCTCATCGAAGAAGAGCCCCTCAAGGCCAACCAGGTGTCCTTCAAGTTCACCGATGAGTACTGGAACGACGAGCTGCGCACGTACCGCTTCTCGCTCAAGTCCCGGTGCATCGAGGAGACGGCGCGATGAACGCGGTGACCCTACTCCTCGCGGCGTCGCTGCTCGCGCAGGCCCCCAACTCCGCCCTCGAGAACCCGCTGGTGACGCGGCAGCGCGAGAAGCAGGATCTCGTGGACAAGCTGCGCCGCGACATCTTCAAGGTCGATCGGTCGATCAACGAGACCGACAAGCTGATCGCGAAGAGCCGCAACGCGCCTTACCTGCCCGATCTGCAGTTCCGGCTCGCCGAGCTCTACGTCGAGAAGAGCCGCTACGTGTACTACCTGCAGGCCGAGACGCGGCCCGAGGGCGCCAAGGGCGCGCTGGTCTCGCCCGAGACCAAGCTGCTCAAGCAGAAGGCGATGCAGATCTACAACCGCATCTTGCGCGAGTTCCCCGACTTCAAGGACGCGGACAAGGTGACGTTCTACCTCGCGCACGAGCAGCGCGAGATGGGCGAGTTCGACAACATGCTCAAGACGCTGGCCGATCTCGTGAAGAAGTACCCGAGCTCGCCGCTGCGCCTCGACTCCGAGCAGATCCTCGGGGACTACTGGTTCGACAAGGCCGACCTCAAGCAGGCCGAGGACCACTACAAGGCGATCCTGGACGCGCCCCCGTCACCGGTGCACGACCTCGCCCGCTACAAGATGGGGTGGATCCGCATCAACCAGCAGAACCACAACGAGGCGGTCACCTTCTTCGAGGCCGCCGCCGCGTCGGCCCCGCTGCCGGGCACCGATCTGAGCAAGGCCCTCAACGTGAAGCGCGAGGCGCTGCTCGACCTCGTCTACAGCTACACCGAGGCGCGGCCCGCCAAGGGCGCGATCCAGTACTTCGAGAAGCTGTCTGAGTCGCGCGCGACCTTCTCGCTCGCCCTCGACAAGCTGTCGAACCGCTACTTCATCAAGCAGCAGTTCGAGTTCGCGATCCCCGCGCTGCGCAAGCTGCTCGAGATCCAGCCTGACCCTGAGCTCGAGGTGGAGCGGGTGGGCAAGCTCTACGACTCCCTCAAGGCCGCCAAGGGCAAGGTGCAGCCCAAACCCGAAGACGTCGCCTTCCTCGTGCGCGCTGCGGTGCAGGTGAAGCTCGACCCGACCAAGGACGAGCCGTCGCGCAAGCGCACCCTCGCCGAGCTCGAAGAGATGGGTCGCGACCTCTCCACCTCCATCCACGCCCAGGCGCAGAAGAAGGAAGACAAGGCCCTCTACGTCGAGGCCGCTGCCGCCTATCAGCGCTACCTCGGCCTGTTCCGGCCCCGGCAGTACGCCACCGTCATCATGCAGAACCGCGCCGACGCGCTGTTCGCCGCCAAGCGCTATGTGGACGCGGCGCGGCAGTTCGAAGAGCTCGCCGTGTACCTCGACGCGAAAGATCCGAAGGCCGCGGAGAAGAAAGCCGACGCCTCGAAGGACACGATGGACGTCGCGAAGGACGCTCCAAAGGACGCGCCGAAAGACGCGCCGAAAGACGCGCCGAAGGACGCAAAGGCCGGCAAGGAGGCCCCGAAGGACTCGAGGCTGGCGGCGGTCGCGACCGTCGGCGCGCCTGGCGCCCA
Organism: Myxococcaceae bacterium; assembly: GCA_016793095.1. Classification (GTDB taxonomy): domain Bacteria; phylum Myxococcota; class Myxococcia; order Myxococcales; family Myxococcaceae; genus Xiheimicrobium. The sequence continues at coordinate 11,796 of JAEUJQ010000026.1, forward strand.
GTCGCAGCGCACGATGTCGGACACCAAGTCGCACGACGAGGCCCTCTACGGGGCGCTGCTCGCACACTTCTCGGCGCTCAAGCCCGGCGAGGTCGAGCGCCTCACCACCTTCGAGGTCGCCGACGCGCGGCAGGCGCTGAAGCTGCTCGGCTCCCAGTTCATCGGCCGCTACCCGAAGAACGAGCACGCGCTCGAGGTGAAGTTCAACATCGCGCGCGCCTACTACGAGGACGGCGACTACAAGAAGTCAGCCGAGCTCTTCAAGGAGTTCGCCCTCTCTCACGCGGATCACAAGGACGCGGTGGTGGCCGGCAACCTCGCCTTCGACTCCCTGCGCCAGCTCAACGACTTCAAGGCCATCGAGGAGTACGGCAAGGCCTTCCTCGCTGCGAACCTGCCGCCGGCGTTCAAGGCCGACGTGACGAAGATCCTCAACCAGTCGAAGGCCGACGCGCTCGGTGAGCTCGCGCTCAAGTCGTCGGAGGAGACGGGCGACGTCATCACCGGCCTGCTCAAGGTCGCTGACGAGAACAAGGGACAGGAGATCGGCGAGAAGGCCCTCTATGGCGCCTTCGTCGCGGCCCGCGAGAAGCGCGACCTGCGCAAGGAGCGCGAGATCGGCGAGCGCTTCATCAAGGAGTACCAGAAGTCGCAGTTCCTCTCGGACGTGATGATCACCCTCGGCCGCCACGCCGCCGAAGCGGGCCGCTTCCAGGACGCAGCCGCCTACTTCGAGCAGATGGGCAAGCAGTTCGCGGGTGACGCGACCGGCCTCGACTCGCTGCTGTCGTCGGCGCGCCTGCGCATGGCGATGGGCGACAACGTCGGCGCCATCAAGGTGCTCGAGCAGACCGTCGAGCAGGCCGGCGCGCGCAAGGTCGAGGTGCTGACGCTGCTCGCGCAGACGCACATGAAGATGAAGGCGCCTGGCAAGGCCCGCGCGACCGCTGAGCAGGTGATGAAGATCGACAAGGTCAACGCCACGGCCGCCGCCATCATCTGCGAGGTGGCCGCCAGCACGCCGGGCGAGAAGGTGGAGCCCCTGGTCGCGATGATGCAGGCGGTGACGAACTCGCCCAACGCGGCCGGCGACGATCCCGCGAAGGCCATCTGGTACCTCGCCGAGATGCTGTACCGGCAGTTCAAGGCCATCCCCAACGACAAGGTCGAAGACAAGGTGGCCTCGCTGCAGCAGCTCCAGGGCCTGTACCAGCAGGCGGCCTCGCTTGGCTCCGCCGAGTGGGCGGTGGCGTCGCTGTGGCGCATCGCGAACTCGCTCCAGCACATCGCCGAGGCGGTCGAGGCGACCCCGCCGCCAGCGGGCCTCAAGCCGAACGAGATCGAAGAGTTCCGCGCGGCCGTGAAGCAGCAGGTCGACCCCCTCAAGGAGCAGGCGAACAACACCTACGAGACCTGCCTCGCGCGCGCCGACTCGCTCGAGGTCTTCAGCGCGGCCGTGGTGGGCTGCCGCAAGAAGGTGGACGAGGCGAGCTCGCCCCTCTCCGGGCCGCCGGCCGAGCGCCAGGTCAACGTCGAGGACCTGCAGAAGAAGGCGGAGCAGACCCAGAACGCGGCCGACTTCGAGGCGGTGGCGATGGCCTTCCTCGGCGCGGGCCAGGTGAACAACGCCATTCTCAACCTCAACCGCGCCCTCGAGATCGACGAGTCGCGCGCGTCGACCCACTCGGCCATCGGCTACGCCTTCCTCCTCAACGGCGACGCCAACGCCGCGCGCGCCGAGTATGGCAAGGCGCTCGAGGCCGACCCGACGTTCGACAAGGCGCGCGCCAACCTCGCCGCGCTGCGCTGCCGCTTCCTCGACGTCGAGGGCGCCAAGCGCGAGACGAGCGTGCTGAAGGACGCGTCGAGCCTCACCGGCCCCGACGTCGATCCCGCCTGGAAGAACTGCAAGTGACGAAGGTGACGCGCCACCGCCGCCTCGCGCGGCTCGTCGGGCTGGTCCTCGTGGCGACGGCCACCTGGGGCTGCTCTCCACCGCCAGGGCAGGTCGCGCCTCCGCGGTTCCGCCTCGAGGGCAGCCTCACCCAGTTGATGGCCCTGGGCTACGACGAGTGTCGGCTGCGGCTCGACTACGACCCGAACAACCCGGCCCCCACCGACACCCTGGGCATCGAGTTCGTGCGGCTGCGCCCCATGGGCTCGGGCTCGCTCGACGACGGCGGCATGGCGATGGCGGGCGACAGCGAGGACATGGTGCTGAAGATCGGCTACCTGCTCGCCGGCGACGCGCCCCCGGCCAACGCGCGCCTCGATCTGACGTTCCTCGATCAGAACGGCATCTCGCGCACCACGCTCTCGCGCAACGTCGCCAACGACCCGCGCCGGGCCTTCCCTCCGCTGCGGGTCGGCAGTCTCTTCCTCGATCGCGCACCCGACCGGCTCGCGATGAACATCGTCAACGGTGAGTTCAACCTCACCTTCGAGAACGGCATCGAAGTGGCTTCCGGTCGCACCGTCTTCGGACGCTTTGCGGCCAAGGTGATCCCTCCATGAGAAACGTGCTCCTGCTGACGTCGGCGCTGCTCGTCCTGTCCGGGTGCGGCATCAAGCGCATCCCCCAGTCCATCCTCGACAAGCTGCCCTACGAGGCCAAGATCGAGCTCCTCGAGAGCGAGAACGATCTCGCGCTCGCCGTCGATCGCCTCGACGAGGCCCGCGCCGAGGTCGCCCGCACCCGCGATCAGATCCGCCGCGCGAAGGACCGCTACTCGGCCGCGAAGGGCGAGGTGAGCGCCGCCCAGGACGCCCTGTCGCGTGAGGTGGCCGAGCTGGCCGTCATCGAGGCCGACGCCCGCGTCGAGTGGCTGCGCGCACGCCAGCGCGTCAACGTGCGCGAGGAGTCGCTGGCCGACCAGAACATGACCTGCGCGATGGCGCGGCACGAGCAGTCCCGCCTCGCCGCCGCGCGCAAGGCGAAGCTCGAGGGCTCGGAGGACTACGAGCCGGCCGCCTTCGAGCAGCAGGTGAAGGGCTGCGAGGCCGACTACGCCGAGCTCAAGACGAAGCTGGCCGAGACGAACACCGAGGCCGAGGCCGTGCGCGCCGAGTGGGAGAAGACGCGGGCGGCGCTGGCGAAGAAGACGTTCGACGCCCGCGCCTCGCCCTTCGTGGAGTGAGAGACCGCCACCATGATCGCCTTCACCCTCGCCCTCTCGCTCTCGCTGGCGCAGAAGCCCGACGCGGACGCCCTCAAGCGCACCGTCGCGGTCGAGACGGCGACCGTCGAGAAGAGCCCCGAAGACACCGACGCGCTCTACCGCCTGGGCCTCGCCTGGCTGGCGCTCGGCGACGCGAAGAAGGCCATCAAGCCGCTCGAGAGCCTGGTGCAGAAGGACCCGGAGTCGCTGGACGGCAAGCTGCTGCTGTCGCGCGCCTACCGCGGGGCGAACGAGCCCCAGAAGGCGAAGGAGCTGCTCGAGAAGGCGATCCTCGCGCAGCCCGACGAGCCGACGCTGCGGGCCGAGCGCGGCGCCCTCGCGCGGGCGATGGAGGAGACCGAGGTCGCCATCGAGCACTACAGCAAGGCCGTCACCTACGCGCCGACGGACGCGAACCTGCGCTTCAACCTCGCCGAGGCGCTGCAGAAGTCGTCCCGCCTCGACGAGGCCATCGCCGGCTACCGCAAGGCCCTCGAGCTCGACTCGCAGCTCACCGCCGCGCGCGTGAACCTCGGCAAGGCGCTGGCCGAGAAGGGCCTGTTCGGCGAGGCGAAGGAGATCCTCGTCGCGGTCAGCAAGGACACGCTCGAGGACGCGGAGGCCCACTACAACCTCGGCGTCATCCTCATGCGTGAAGGCAACGCGTCGAGCGCGGTGAAGGAGTTCGAGCGCACCCTGGCCATCGCTCCCCGGCACGCGCAGGCGCTCAACAACCTCGGCGTCGCGTGGGACGCGATGGCCGACACGAAGAAGGGCCTCGACTACTTCAAGAAGGCGACCCAGGCCGACCCGACCTTCACCGAGGCGTTCTTCAACCAGGGCATGAGCTTGATGAAGCTGAACAAGCCCGCCGAGGCCACGAAGGCCTTCGAGCAGGCGCTCAAGCTCGAGCCCGGCAACACCGCGCCCTACGTGCAGCTCGGCACGCTGTACCTCAAGCAGAACAAGCGCGATCGCGCCGTGGAGGCCTTCAAGAAGGCCATCGAGCTCGCCGACGCGCAGGAGAAGGCCGACTCCTCGTTCAAGGCGCTGCTCAAGCGCGACAAGATGAAGCGCACCACTGACGCCTACCGTGGCCTCGCGCTCGCGTACCTGCAGCTCGGCAAGCCGGACGAGGCGGTGGCGACGCTCAAGCTGGCCACCGAGAAGATGCCCAACGACGCCTCGGCGCGGCTGGCCCTGGGAGAGGCGATGCTCGCGCAGAACAACCCCGACGGGGCCGTCGAGCAGTTCCTGAAGCGGCTCGAGCTCGAGCCCGGCACCGAGGCGCGCCTCGACCTCGCCCGCGCCTACACGAAGAAGCGCGTCGCGAAGCAGGCCGAGCCGCTCTACCGCGACATCTTGAAGGAGGAGCCGGACAACCGCGCCGCGAAGATCGGCCTCGTCGATCTCTTCACGGCGCAGGGCCGCTTCGCCGACGCCGAAGGCCTGCTGAAGGCGATGATGGCGGCGGACCCGAACGACGGACAGGCGTTGATGCGCTTCGGGATCATGAAGTCGCGCATGCAGCGCCCCAACGAGGCCCTCGACCCGCTCGAGCGGGCGGTGGCGGTCAACCCCTCGCTGCTCGACGCCCGCGCCGAGCTGGGCTTCCTGCTCTTCCGCGGCGACCCGGCGAACGCCGGCCGGTGCGTGGCCACGATGAACGAGATCCTCACCACCGACGATCGGCACGTGCTCGGCCTGCACTACCGTGGCTACTGCCTCTTCGCGCAGGGAGAGAAGGCGCGCGCCGAGGAGTCCTTCAAGGCCGCCACGCGAGTGGACCCGGCCTTCGGTCAGGCGTGGTTGATGCTGGGCGAGCTCTACGAGGAGCAGGGCAAGAAGGACGACGCGAAGAACGCCTACCAGACGGCCCAGAAGCTCGACGTGCCGGAGGCGGGCGAGGCCCTCAAGCGGCTGAAGTAGCGCCGCCGAGCCAGGCCTTGAGGCGCGCCTCGACGGCTGGCGTCGCGCGCGCGTCGAGCCGCCGCCGCCCACGCAGCCCCGCCGCGCGCATCGCCGCGTCGACGTGTCGGGGCAGCTCGAGCAGCGAGACCGTGCCGTCCACCGGCAGCCCCTCGACTGCTCGGCGGGTGGAGTCGCACCGGCGCGGCCCCCACTCGAGCGCGTACCAGTTGAGGCGCACGGGGTTGATGGTGAGGCACACCTGCGGCTCGCTCGCGCGGAAGGCGCACGTGAGGGTGAAGGGTGGCTCGCGGTCGAGCCCGAGGGCGGCGACGAAGGCTCCCCACTCCGCGCGAGCCTGCGCCTTGAGCGCGGCCGCGCGCTCCTTCACCGGGGCGAGGCGGTTGGAGCGATCGGCGAGGGCCGACAGCAGCTCGAGCCGTGCGCCGTCGCGGGCCTCGACGGCGGCGAGGAAGACGGGGATGAGGGCATCGGCCAACGCGTCGTCCTCGGCGCTGGCGAGCCACTCCACCAGCTCGCTCGAGGCGCTGGCGCCCCGCTGCGCCGCCGTCACCAGCAACGCCTCGCGCACCTCGCCCGCGCGGGCCCACTGGGCCAACCGCGCCACACGATCGGACGAGCCACGCGACGCGAGATCAGACAGGGCGTCGATGCCGACGCGCACGAGGCGCTCCTGCTCGACGTGAGGGAGGGCGCGGTCCACGAGGGCGCGCAGGAAGAGGTGCGCCTCGGCGGCGGCGTCGTCGTCGTGCACGGCGGCGATGAGGGCGGGTCGATCGGCCGCGGCCGAGCGGCTCCAGACGGCGTCGAGGCCCGCGGTGTTGCTGGTGCGCAGGTGCTCGAGGAAGGCGCGGCTCACGAGTGACACTGCTTCACCTTCTTCCCGCTCCCACACGGACAGGGCTCGTTGCGCCCGAGCTTCTGCGAGGAGGTGCGCGCGGCGCCCTCGACGTACCGCCACCGGCCGTCCACCTTCTCGAAGCGCGAGTCCTCCTCGAGCGCCACCAGGGCGCCCCGCTCGACGAAGCGCGCCACGAAGCGAACGCGGCCAGCGGCGTCAGCCGCTCCACCCCGCTCCCGGTCGATGATGGACAAGCCCACCCACCCCACCGAGCGTCCCCACGCAGCGAGCTCGGCGGCGTCACCAGCTCGTGAGGACGTGGCGACCAGGTACTCGCCCAGCCCCAGCGCGTAGGCCGAGTACCGCGAGCGCATCAGCGCCTCGGCCGTCTCCGCAGGGACGGAGCCGTCGTGACGGGGCCCGCAGCAGGCCGACAGCGCCGCGCCCGAGCCGCAGGGACACACCGTCACGAGAAGCCTCGACCGAGAGCGACGTGCATGCGCCGCGGAGCCTCGGGTGCTCGCCCCCGCGACGTCAACGGACAACCCGCTCGACGCGCGACCCACCAGACGTCGCGGAGCCTCGCGTGCCCGCGTCAACGAACGACCCGCTCGAGGCTCCAGCGCCTGACGTCCACGACGGAGCCAGCCTCAGCCGGCCACGCGAGGGCGCCAGGTGTCGAGCCGGCGCGCTCGCACGAGCGTGAACCACGCGTCCACCACGGCGCGCGCCTCCCTCGGGTGCTCGCCGCGTCTACGGAGGACCCGTTCGCGAGGCGCCTGGTCCACCGTCACGAGAGGCCTCTCCTGAGACGACCCGCAGGAGCGCTGGCGCTCGCCCTGGTCGCCTTCTTCGCACGCAGCCTCCTCAGGCCCGACGGCGCGCTGACTGGGCCGCGTGGGTGGTGGCGTCACGGCCGGGGGAGGAGGCGGTGGGGGCAACGCAGCAGCAGCCGAGACGCAGGTGAAATGCACCAAGGGCCTCTTGGCGTGCCCGCCGCGTCAACGAACGACACGCTCGAGGCGCCCCCGGCCGACGATGCGGAACGGCGTCGCGCGCCAGGTGAGCCCGAGCACCCGGTGCGCACGTACCTCGAGGACGACTGCCTCCTCGGTGCCGCCGTCGGCGCTGCCGTAGCCCTCCTGGTCGAAGAGGAAGTTGCCCAGCGACCACGCGACGAGCGTGCTGCCGGTGGGCTGCTCGACGGGCTGCTGCACGTGAGGGTGCGCGCCGAACACCGCCACCACGCCCCGCTCGAAGAGCCACGCGGCGACCCGGCGCTGGGCGGCCGAGGGGGTGCGCTCGTACTCCTCGCCGAAGTGGACGAGGGCGACGACGACGTCAGCGCGAGCGCGCGCGTCGCGGAGCTGCGCCTCGAACGTCGACGAGAGCGCCGCGTCGAGCGCCTCACGCGTCGAGGGCCAGGCCAGCAGCGCCACGACCGCGACCGACGCGCCGGTCGTCCTGCTGAGCCACGGCGCGCCACGAACACCAGCGATGCCTGCGTCGCCCAGCAGGGCCTGAGAGAAGGCCGCGTCAGCGTCGGCGCAGTGGTTGTTCGCGAGCGACAGCGCGTCGAAGCCGAGGGCGTCGAGGGCCGCGAGGTGCCTGGGCGGCGCGACGAGATCGAGCGCCCCGCGCGCCTCGCCGCCTTCGCGGAAGCACGACTCGAGGTTGCCGAGCCGCAGGTCGGCGCGGGCGAGCACCGGGCGCACCTCGGCGAAGGCCCGCTCGGGGCCGACGACGTCGAGCGCGCGGGCCGTGGCGCGGCCCACCATGACGTCACCCACGACCGCGAGGTGCACGAGGCCGGTGTCGAACCTGGCGGCCAGGCGGCGAGCCGACAGGCTCGGGTCTGGCGGGCGCTCACTGCGCTCGAGCTGCCAGCCGCGGAAGACGTAGCGCGTGAGCGTGCCCTTCGAGCGCACGATGACGTCGTCACCTTCGACGAAGAGGCCGTCGAGCTCGAGGGCCGACGACATCCACCGCACCGAGGGCTGCCCGGCGCGCCGGGTGACGACGGCGAGGTGGTGGTTGAGCCATGGCGTGTGCCCGTAGTCCATCCACCCCGACTGATGCGGCGCCACCCCACGCTCGTTCTCGTCCCGTCGGATCACCCAGCGCAGCTCGGCCTGCTCGCGACGCCCGTCGACGCGGGTCGTGAGCTCGAGCGCGGTGACGAGGTGAGCGCCCTCGAGGGCAGCGGCGCAGGCGAGGGCGGTGAGGGCCGGGCCCACGCCGTCACTCCCCCGTCATCGAGTCGAAGCGGTTCAGGCGCGCCTTCTCGTCGACGACGAAGACCGGCCTGGTCCAGGGCGGCAGCTTCGGCCTTGCGTCACCGGAGAGCATGGCGCGCCAGGCGGGGTCCGACAGGCGCTCCTTCGCCACCACCTCGTAGAAAGACAAGACGCCGCCGCGGCCCACCGCCGGCTTCCCGTCGCGCGGGAAGACGACGTACACCGGGTGCACCCACCCCGAGGCCACGTGCTGCACGCCGTCGGGCCCGGTGAAGACGTCGGCGATGAGGCGCGAGTTGTTCTCGTCGAGCAGGAGCCAGCGGTCGCGGTCCTTGCCGGTGATGAGCGTCTCTTCCCAGAAGTGCTCGAGGTCGCCGCCGATGAACTTGATGAGGTGGTAGTCCTCGGGCGAGAGCGGCTTGCCCGCGAGCTCCTTGCGAGAGATGGCCTCGAGCTTCGCCACCAGCGCCTCGAAGCGCGTGAAGGGCTTGTCGAGCCTGGGAGGAAACAGCGCGCGATCGGCGAGGCCGGCGCGGAGGGAGGCGAGCACGACGCCGGCGCGGGCGTAGACGGCGACCTCGGGCACGACGTACCCGCGATCGTCGATGGCCTCCTCGGTGTCCTCGAAGCCGGGGCCGCCCATCTCGGCCACGGCCTGCTTCGCGTACAGCACCGTGTCGTGCTTCAGCTCGGCGTAGCCCGCGAGGTACGAGCTGAGCCGCAGCGTCTCGTACGCGCGACCCGTCATGAAGGGCGGCAGGCCCGCGGGCACGGGCTCGAGGAGCGGCTGCATCGAGTACATCCACCCGGCGACCGCCTCGGACGGCGCGCGGGTCGCGAGCAGCTTCGGCATCGTCGACTCGAGCCGGCTCCGGTTCGTCAGGTAGCCGTCGAAGCGCGAGAGGTTCTCGGGCTCGAGCAGCGTCGCGGCGAGCTTCGAGCCGAACATCGCCGGCACCTCGAGCGCGCGCACGAAGGTCTTCTGGGTCGCCTGAGGCTCGACGAGGGACTGGAAGATGACGGCGTCGAGCACCGCGCGCTGCGAGAAGAAGTGGAACGCGCCCTGCGCCTCGAGCGCCGGCCCCTTCACCGTCTTCGTGACGACGCTCTGCACCTGCGGCTTCGGCAGCTTCGCGAGGCGCTCCCTCAAGGCCGTGAAGGCGGCCTCGTCGTCGAGGTTCGGGGTGGCGGCGACCGCGCCGAGCAGCTCTCGAAACGAGGCGTCGTCTGGAGGCCCGACGAGGAAGCCCACCGCCTCGTCGATGGCCCTCCAGCGCGCGAGGAGGTCGCCCTTCGAGCTGGCGAGGCCGAGCAGCGTGGCGCCGCGGGTAGCGAGCTCGGAGTCGAACGACAACAGCACCCGCGACAGCCACATGGTGGCGCGGAAGTACGCCTGCAGCCTGGTGCGCTTCAGGTAGTGCCCGCGCACCGAGTACATCGAGTAGTCCTCCTTGAAGTCGCCGGGGTACTCGTAGACGCCAGGCTTCTCGACGGCCGTCGCGTCGAGCACCCGCGCCACCTCGTCGGTGACGCGCGCGGCGAGCGGCTCAGGCAGCCCCTTCGGCAGCAGCGTGGGGGTCGCGCTGCGCGTCGCCTGCGTGAAGGCACGCGCCACCTCGGCGGTATCGACCCCCACCGAGCTTCCCTCGCTTCCGTCGTCGTCCACCTCGAGGTCGGCGCTCGCGAGGAACACGTGGGCGACGGCGAGGAACACGAGGTTGTCATCGACGGCGCGCGCCCACTTCGTGCCCGTGAGCGCGGCACGCTGGGCGAGCGTCTCGGCGAAGAGGCCGTCCACCAGGGCAGTCAGCTCGGGGAGCAGCCTGGTCGTCTCGGCCTCGGCCAGCGTGTAGTCGAAGAAGAGGTGCAGGTGGTGCAGCACCACGTCCGCCGTCACGACGCTGGGCAACGACGTGAGGAAGCGGCGCTTGATGACGAACCCGTCCTCGCTGTTGACGTCCTCGCTCGAGATGAGCAGCGGGCGGTAGCGGTTCTGCTCGTACAGCTGGAAGAACTCGTCGTAGGCGCGGTTGCCGTCGACGGCGACGCCTTCCTTCTCGAGCACCGCGAGGGTGCCCTTCGCGTCGAGCAGCTGGGCCAGGTACTTCCAGCCCGGGGCCGTCGCGGCGCCAGCGTCGAGCGTGCCCCAGGCGATGGTGGGCGGGGTGTCGGAGAAGGCCTTCGCCGCGAAGGGCGTCTGGGGGACGGCGACCGGCACCTCGGCGCTGAGTGAGCCCAGCGTCACCGTCACCCGCTTCGAGGGCGCTGGACCGGCGGCGGCGCTCGTCCCTGCGTCGGGCGCGACGGACGGGCCTGCGTCCGCGGCTGCCGTCTTCTTGTCGCAGCGCGAACACGAGAGGGCGAGCAACGACAGCAGCAAGGCTGTGAGGGGCGTGCGCATGGCGAGGGTCTTGCCAGAGTCGTGGCGAGGTGACACGCACCACGCATGCGCACCCTCTGCGTGAGCGCCAGCTCCCTTCCCCACCGGCCCGACGCGAGGTCGGCGCTGATGCTCGTCTCCCTCGCCCTCGCCGCGTGCCAGTGCACGAACCAGGTCTCGGTGCGCGACCGGATGATGGACGGCGGCAGCGACGCGGGCGTGCCCGGCGGCGGCGCGGGTGGGATTGGCACGGCCGGCGGCTCGGCGGGCGGAGCGGCCGGTGGAGCTGGCGGTGGCGCGCCCTCGTGCGTCGATGGCGACCCATGCGGCGACGGGGGCGTGTGCGCCGGTGGCACCTGCTGCGCCTCGTCGCTCGCCTGCGGCGGCGCGTGCTGCGGCGCGGGCGCCGTGTGCAGCTTCGAGCGGTGCCTGCCTCCGGGGGCGGCCTGTCGAGACAGCGCCGAGTGCGCGATGGGCGAGTTCTGCGACCTCGCAGGCTCGCGGCCGGGACAGAGCGACGGAGGCGTCTGCCTCGCCGCGCCCACGCCTGGCCAGTGCCTGCCCCAACCGCCCGCCTGTCCACCCGACGCCGGCGCCGCAGCCGGTCGGCGCTGCATCGAGCCCTGCCGCTTCACACGCACGGCGCAGACCTTCCGCCCGACGGTGAAGTACGCCTGGGGAGATCCCACGCCCCCGTACGCCTCTGACGTCATGATGGCGCCGATCGTCGCGCAGCTCACGGACGACGACTGCGACGGCCGCATCACCGCGCAGGACAGGCCCGAGATCGTCGTCATCACCTTCGAGAGCGGCCGCTACACCGAGATCGGCGTGGTGCACGCCCTCACGGTGAAGAACGGCGCGCTCGTCGAGCTGTGGAGCCGGCCTGGTGTGCTGAGCGCGATGAGTCAGCTCGCGTCAGGCGACCTCGACGGCCAGCCGGGCAACGAGGTGGTGGGCTGCGGCGCCACCGGGCCGGTCGCCTTGCGCGGGGTGGACGGCACGGTGCGGTGGACCGCCACCGGCAACGCCTGCAGCATGCTGTCCCTCGCCGACCTCGACGGTGACGGGGTGGTCGAGGTCGTCACCGAGTCGCAGGTCTTCGACGGGCGCACCGGCGCCCTGAAGTTCGCCCTCCCGGTCGGCGCGAACACCGTGCCGGCAGACGTGGACGGCGACGGCGTGCAGGACCTCGTGTCTGCGGCCGACGTCGCGCTGATCGACGGCGGCTTCCTCGCGCGCGTCACCGGCCCCGCGGGCTTCGTGGCGATCGGCGATCTCGACAAGAACGGCCGCGCCGACATCGTCTCGGTGAACTCCAGCACGCACACGCTCGCCGTGTGGACGTACGATCCCACAGCGCCGACGAAGGGCACGCTGGTGCGCAGCGGCATCGACATCAACCAGACGCTCTCGCCGTCGCTCTGCCCCATGGGGAGCGCGGGGAACATCGGCGGTGGTGGCCCGCCCACGCTCGGCGACTTCAACGGCGACGGGTACCCTGACGTCGCGCTCGCGGGCGGCGTCGGCTACGCGGTGTTCGACGGGCGCAAGCTGATGGACGGCGTGACGCCAGCCAACCAGACGCTCTTGTGGATCCGTCAGACCCAGGACTGCTCGTCAGCGGCCACCGGCAGCACGCTCTTCGACTTCGACGGCGATGGCCGCGTGGAGGTCGTCTACGGCGACGAGGTGAACCTGCACGTCTACGACTCGGCGACGGGCAACGAGCTGTTCACCACCTGCAACACGTCAGGCACGCTCATCGAGTACCCGTTGGTCGCTGACATCGACAACGACGGCCAGGCCGATCTCATCGTCGCGGCGAACGCCTACGCCTTCACCTGCCCCGGCGCGCCGTCCACGCGCATCTCAGGCGTCCGCGTCTTCCGCAGCATGGACGACAACTGGGTGGTGACGCGGCGGGTCTGGAACCAGCACGCGTACAGCGTCACCAACATCGAAGAGGACGGCACGGTGCCGCGGCGACCTGCACGGAACTGGACGGTGAGCGGCCTCAACAACTTCCGTCAGAACAAGCAGCCGGGGCTCGAGTTCGCGGCGGCCGACGCGGTGGTGAACGTGGTGGGGGCCTGCGTCAACGACGGCGTCAGCTACCGCATCACCGTGCGCAACATCGGCGAGGCGACGCTCCCCGCCGGCGTGCGGGTCGAGCTGGTCGCGAACCCCGGCGGCGTGCAGCAGGTGCTGGTGAGCTTCACCACCACCCGCAGCCTCGGCCCCACCCAGGCCGAGACGTTCTCGTACTCCACGATGGCCAACGTCGGCGCGCAGCCGGTGGTGGCGCGGCTCGACGTGGGCGCAGTTCGCGAGTGCCGCTCGGACAACAACACCTCGGCGCCGCCCACCTTCGGCTGCATCAACTGACGGGCTCACCGTCAGTGGTGCAGGGTGCGCAGCCACTCGCGTGAACGCTCGAAGGTCAACTGTCCGTCCATGCCGCCGCCCTCGAGCGCCGTGGGCAGCATCGCGAAGTGGTTCTGCCGCACCACCGACCGGACCGCCGAGGTCGCTTTGAGGATCTCCATCTCGGGCACGAGGCCACCCAGCCGCTCGAACGGCACCAGCCGCTGCGAGACGACCGCGACGAGGGAGTCGGCCAGCTGCGCGCAGATCGACGGGTGCGCGTCAGGCGGGAACGACGCGACGATGCGCTGCAGCGCCTCGGTGGCGTTGGCCGCGTGCATGGTGGCGAGGACGAGGTGCCCGGTCTCGGCGGCGTTGAGCGTCACCCGCATCACGGCAGGCTCGCGCATCTCTCCGACGAGCAGCACGTCGGGGTTCTCACGGAGCCCGTCGATGATGCCGCGCTCGAAGCTGGGCGTGTCGCGCCCGACCTCCCGTTGGCGGATGAAGGACAGCTTCGGCTCGAACACGTACTCGATGGGGCTCTCGAGCGTGATGATGTGCCGCGCCTCGTGCTGGTTGAGCTCCTGCACCATCGCCGCGAGCGTCGTCGTCTTCCCGCTGCCGGTGGCGCCGCTCACGACGATGAGTCCCGCCTTCGCTTTGAGCAGCTGCCGCAGCTGCGGGCTGAGGTGCAGGTGCTCGAAGGACACGTCGGCGAGCGACAGCACCCGCAGCGCGAGCCCCACGCCGCGCCACGTCTTGAGCACGTTCACCCTCACGCGATGGCCGTGCAGCGTCATCGCCAGGTCCGCCGAGCCCTGGTGCTGGAAGCGGTCCCAGGCCGGCCCTGGCAGCAGGTCCTTCGCGAGCGCGAGGAGCTGCTCGGCCGAGGCGAGCTGGCCCTGAGGCTTGAGGCCGTCACGGGATCGGAACGTCACCGGCAGGCCCGGCTCGAGGTGGATGTCGCTGGCTCCGCCCTTCAGTGCCGCTGCAACGAGTTCGTGGAGCATGGTGTCAGGAGAGAGGGCACGATCGATGCCAGCGCGACGAACGGGTTCTCGCGGATCTGGAGAGACGCGCTGCGCAGCTTCTGCCGGGGCTCGCTCCCTCGAGCGTGGACGCCCGCACGGGGTGCGTCAACGTTCGTCGAGGTCGAGCAGCGCTTCGTACCAGGCCAGGTGGAGATCTCGCAGCGCACGCGCCAGCGGGCGGGCGGCGTCACCGCCCTTCTGCTCCAGGACGGCGGCGGGCGACTGCTCGGAGACCGGCTCGTCGAGCAGCCCCCGTCGGACGAACGTCTTCGCGTCCTCCAGGGCCTCGCGACCCTGCATCGGCAACGACGGCGCGAGGGCGTCCGCCTGGGCGAGCCACCCGTCGGGTGATGGCGCCTCGGGGCGCTCACCGCGGAGCATCCGCTCGAGGCGAACGTGCTCGTCGGAGGGGTGGAGGAACGGCTTGTGCTGGCTGTGGAGCACCTGGCTGAGCGTGCTCACCGCCTGGTGGAGCAGGAACGCGTACTCGCCCCGGCCGTCGAGCGTCTGCGCACGCCGGAAGGCGCCGAGGGCCCGGCGCAGGTGACCGCGCGCCGCGTACAGCTCGCCCAGGCGGAGCCAGGCTTCGTGGAGCCGCCCGCCGGAGCCGCGGATGACGTCCCACAGCTGCTGCTCAGCCGCCTCCAGCTCGTTCCGCTCGAGCAGTCGCTTTGCGTCTTCCAGTCCCATCGCCCGCACCATGGCGCAGCTGAGGAGGCTGGACCATCGATGCTCCACTGGAGCGCGCCGGCGCTGGAGCGTGTCAGCTCCGACTCCCGCAACCAGTTGGAAGTAGACCGGTCCTCAGATGGCACGGATGGTGATCTGAGCCCTGCGCATGAAGCGCTTCGCCTTCGTCCTCTTCGCTGCGTCGCTGGTGTCGACCCTCGCTGTCGCCTCTTCGCCGAAGCAGAAGCAGGTGGCGCTGCCCGTCGGCCACAGCATGACGATGGCGATGCCGGCTGCGGTGACGGGCGTGAAGGTGAATGACCCCGCGCTGGTCGAGGTGAGGCGGCAAGGGCGGAAGGTGACGCTCGTCGCGCTCGCGCAGGGCAGCACCGAGGCCACCGTGACGACGGCCGAGGGCTCGCACCGGTTTCGCGTCTACGTAGCGGCAGACAAGTACGCGATGCCCCACTGATCACAGCTGCGGTGGCTGGTCTGATGCTGGAGGCTGAGCCGGTGGTGGTGGAGTCCTGGCCCCGAGCCGCAACGCGTGGCCGGGACTCGGAGTGACCTCTGCACGCGCGCGGACCGCCCCGTCACAGTCGACTGCGTGCAGGTGGTAGACGGCGTCGCGAGGGACGATGCCCACCGTGACGGAGGCGCCCGGCTCGAGTCGGCGAACGTCGGTGAGCTCGAGCCAGTTGGCGTCGCGATCGGTGGCCGGCCCCGCGTCGCGCCACATGTTGATCGAGCAGACGGCGGTCGGCAGGTCATTGACGAAGGTGATGGTGGGCGTTCGCGGCGTGTTGCGGATGTGATCGAGCGCGAGCGACGTGCCGACATCGGCGACCGCCAGGCAGCCCAGGTTCAAGAAGGCGCAGCCGAGCGCGAGACGCATGCGTAGAGTCGAGGACACCCGGCGTCGCGATGCAAGCGACGGCTCGAACGGCGTCGCAGGATGAAGCAAGCTCGGCGGCGATGACCCGATCTCTGATCGTCCTTCTCGTTGTGCTTGGGTGCGCTGGCTTTTCTTGCGGGAGCGCTCGCGTGGACATGCGGAACTCTGCCGGCGGAACAGCAGGTGGGTCCGCGACGGCGGGTGGCGCGACGGCGGGTGGCGCAACGGCAGGCGGCTCGACTGCGGGCGGTTCCACTGC
This sequence comes from Myxococcaceae bacterium, assembly GCA_016793095.1. GTDB lineage: Bacteria > Myxococcota > Myxococcia > Myxococcales > Myxococcaceae > Xiheimicrobium. Next base: position 27,565 of record JAEUJQ010000026.1, read on the forward strand.
GGGCGGTTCCACCGCGGGCGGCTCCACTGCTGGCGGCTCGACGGCGGGCGGCTCGACTGCTGGCGGTTCCACTGCTGGCGGCTCCACCGCGGGCGGCTCGACCGCGGGCGGCTCCACTGCTGGCGGTTCCACTGCTGGCGGTTCCACTGCTGGCGGCTCCACGGCTGGCGGCTCCACTGCTGGCGGCTCCACTGCTGGCGGCTCCACCGCGGGCGGCTCGACAGCGGGCGGCTCGACAGCGGGCGGCTCCACCGCAGGCGGCTCCACCGCGGGCGGCTCCACCGCAGGCGGCTCCACTGCGGGCGGCTCCACCGCGGGCGGCTCCACTGCGGGCGGCTCCACTGCGGGCGGCTCCGCCATCGACGCCGGGGCTTTCACCAACTACGGCGCGATCTCCACCGTGGCGAGCATTCAGAGTCTGGGCCTGCGCGGGAACAACAACACCATCTACCGCTTCGACTGCCCGGCGCTGGGGCTGGGCGCGCAGCAGGAGCTCTGGGGCACCGCCCTCTTCACCGACGACTCGCCCATCTGCTGGGCCGCGATGCACTCGGGGATCATCTCGCGCACCATGGGTGGCGAGGTCTTCGTCGAGGTGCTCCCGGGCACGACGTCCTACGCAGGCTCGTACCGCAACGCCGCGGTGAGCCAGGACTACGGCCTCTTCGACGGCAGCTACTTCGTGCTCGGCTCGCCGCCTGGCATCCCTGGGCCGTACGACGGCGGCACCATCTGGAGCGGGACGCCGGTGCAGCCGATGGGCCTCATCGACTGGGAAGAGAACGCGCAACCACAGCGCGGCCGGTGGGGCCTTCGGTTTCAGTACACGTGCCAGTCGATCGGCCCGACGGTGGCGCTCGGCACCATCTGGGGCTCGGATGTGTACACCGACGACTCGCGCATCTGCGTGGCGGCCGCGCACGTCGGCGTCATCGGGCGCGGCGGAGGCTCCGTCACGGTCGAGACCGTGCCGGGCGTCTCGTACTACCCCTCGACCAACCGCAACGGCGTGCTCAGCAACGCGTTCGGCGCGTACACCGGCAGCTTCCTCGTCGTGCCATGAGAGCCCTCCCGGTCCTCTGCGTCCTCGCCGCCGCCGCGTGTCACGAGAAGAGCCGCTCGACGGACACCTGGAGCAGCTCGCTCGGCACCGCGAAGGAGCGCGCGACGTTCCTCTGCGCCTATGCGCTCTGCGCCTCGCCGGTGAAGGACGCCGCGTTTCACGTCGTCTTCCACGACAACTCCGGCGGGCTGCTCGCGGGCCCTGACGACGCCGACATCAAGGCGGTGGTGTCGGTGGACAAGGATGAGCTCGAGAAGTGGACCCGCGGGTGTGCACCCGTCCGAGTCGAGGCGCGTCCGGCCTGGCTCACGGAGGTCGCGAAGGGCACGGCGTTTCTTCCGACGACGGCGCCTGACGGCTACCGGTGCGGCCCCGAGCTCCGCGCGATCCACGTGAAGGACGGCCTCGTCGTCCGCCATGTCCGGCTGGAGTGAGCCGCCAGGTCAACGAGTCAACGTTCGTCACCACATCGCCTGACAGCTGGGCGGCAGCGCGTCGTCGCGCAGGGTCGCGGCCCCAGAGTCTTCCAACCTGCGCACCTCGCCGTCGTCGTGTGCAGTTGAAGACCCGCGCGCTCGAGCTCGACGCAGACCCTCAATCACCGACAGACGCCGCCGACACAGGTCTGGCTCGCTGAACAGACGACGCAGGCGGCCCCGTTCAGACCGCACGCGCTCGCCGAGGGCGTGGTGCACACGCTGTTCCGGCAGCACCCGGTCGCGCACGACAGCGGACCGCACCCGGCCACGCCACAGGTCCCCGAGCGGCACTCCTGCCCCAGAGGGCAGGCCGCGCACAGGCCGCCATCGACGCCACAGACCAGACGGTCCCTCCCGGCCCGGCACGTCCCGAGCGCGTCAACGCAGCCCGAACACGCTGCGGCGACGCACCGCCCCGCCTCGCAGCGCTCCGTGACCGGAGCACACATCACGCACGCGCCCGCGTCCCACCCGCAGGCCTCGGGCAGGTTGCCTGGCTGACACTCGGAGGACGCTGACACACAACCGGTCGAGCAGTTCGTCGGCTGTGGCCCCGCGTCGACCGGCCCCGCGTCGGGAGGCATCACGCAGCTGCCCGCCTGGCACCGCTGCGACGTCGGACAGGCTCCGCACACGACCCCGCCGCGCCCACAGAAGCCTCGGCTCGTGCCGGGCATGCACTCGCCGCCTGGCTCACAGCAGCCGGAGCAGGTCGAGCGATCGCACGGAGGCGGACACGCGGCCAACACCATCGCCACGACGAGCACGGGGAGCCGCATGGGCGCGAGTCAAGCCCACCTTCCTTCACTGGAGAAGCACCGTGAGCGGCGCCTCACCTGAGAACCCCGACCCGGCGCGCGTCACCTCCTGCGGCTCGACTATGCTCACGCCATGCGCTCCTGCTTCTGGGTCGTGGCCCTCGCGGCAGTACTGGCCGTGGCTGGCTGCCGGTGTGATCGAGGCACGAACCTGTCGGGTCGCTTCGCCGAGCTCGTCGTCGTCACCGTCAACGGCTCCGTCGAGCAGCTGAGTCGCGAGGCGGTGGTGAGCGTGGCCGCGGCGCCGATGGGCGAGTCGTCGGCCGGGTCGGTGCTGGTGCGCAACATCGGTGACGCCACGCTGACCCTCGAGTCCGTCAAGCTCGTTGACGGGAGCACGGCCTTCTCCATCACGCTCCCGGAGCGCACCGTGCTGGAGCCCCAGGAGGAGACGACATTGACCGTCACCTTCTCTCCCGAGCAGGTCAACGACGCGACCCTCGCGACCGTGGAGCACCGCGCCACCTTCGAGCTCGCCAGCCTGGGCGGCCGTCCAGCCGAGACGAAGGCCTCCATCGAGCTCGTCGCCATCGCCGAGGCGCGTGACTGCTACGTCCCCGCGCTGCTCGACTTCGGAGAGGCCCCCATCGGCCAGGCAGTGCAGATCCCCCTGTCCCTCTCGAACGTGACGAGCGCGCCCGCCCAGGCGACGCTGGGGACGATCGCTGGCGCGAACCCCGGCTTCTTCTCCCTCGATCCACCAGGCCCCACGATCGACGTCGAGGCGGGCGTCATGAGGGACGTGCTGGTGCGCTTCGCCCCGCAGACGGAGGACGCCGTCGAGGCGCAGGTCACCGTGAGACGGCGCGCGTCCTGCCCGGAGGCGACCGTGCGCCTCATCGGCCGCGGCTCGATGCAGTCCCTCTCGTGGCTGCCGGCAGAGGTGAACTTCGGCCGCGTGCCCCTCAGGGAGTCGGCGACCCGAGCCGTCACTTTCAGCAACCGGAGCGGAGCGGCGTTGGCCCTCGCCGTCTCGACCGACGGCGCGGACTTCTCCACGCCCAGGCCGATGGCGGTGCTCCCGGCGCGCGGGACCCTCAGCATCGAGGTGTCGTGCAGCCCCACCTCGCTCAACGCCCTCATGGGCACATTGCGGGTGGACGTCGGAACCAGCCCCGTCCTGCCGGTGCGCGTGCCGATGCGCTGCTCCGGGGGCGGGCCACGCCTGCGCCCCAGCCCGTCGCCGCTCGCGTTCGGACAGGTGCCCGTGCTGCTCGACCAACCTGGCGGGCGCCCCCTGCCCCTCGCGCGGCAGACGCTGATCACCCGCCGGCTGCGGCTCGAGAACGTGGGAACACCGCCGCCCGCGCCGAACGACACCACCTTCAACCTCGTCCTCGGCCGTGACGGCCAGCCGCCGCTGATGTCGCTCTCGCCACTGGGCACCACCCAGCCGGGGGAGTTCGACGTCGCCCTCGGGCGCTACGACGCCGCCGCTGGGGTCCCCGCGGTCGCCTCCCGGAACGGCGTGGACGTCGAGGTGATGCTCCGCCCCGCGGCCATCGGCCTGCGGGAGGCGATGTTGACCGTCTACTCGAACGACGCGGTGCAGCCGGTGCAGCAGATCCGCCTCACGGCCAACGGGGCCGTCGCCCAACCCTGCTCGATCGCCGTCGCGCCCGGGTCGGTGCTGTTCGGCGACGTGCCTCCCGAGTCGAACGAGAGCCAGACCCTCACCCTGACGAACCAGGCGAGCACGGGCTGCCTGGTGAGTGGGCTCGAGATCGCCTCGAGCAGCCACCCGGGCTTCAGCCTCGCGCCGCAGGTGATGCCCTCGCTGACCCTGGGCCCCGGACAGTCGATGCCGATCCCGGTGCGGTTCAACAGCGGTGGCCTGGCGACCGGCACGGTGGCGACCGGCTTCCTGCGCTTCAGCACACCGGGCAGCACGGCCCCCAGAGTCGTGCCGCTGAGCGCCCGCGTCGCCCAGTGCCTGGTCGTGGTGCCGGACGAGGTCGAGTTCGGGAACATCAAGCTCGGGTGCCGCTCGGCCGCGCGGCCCGTGCAGATCTTCAACACCTGCGGCACGCCCATCAGGTTGACCGGTCTGTCCGTGACGGGCCAGCCCTTCGGCATCTCGGCGCAACCGAACCTCCAGGGTGGCTTCCCGCTCGCGCCGAGCACGGGGCTCGCGGCGGTGAGCCTCGTCTTCACGCCGCCAGCGCTCGGCACTCACGCGGGGGTCCTCTCGATCCAGAGCGTCGAGGGCAGCTCCACGCGGACGGTGCAGGTCGCGCTTCGCGGCCAGGGAGACACGACGGGGACGACGACCGAGACGTACCAGCAGCCAGCCCAGCCGATGACCGACATCCTCTTCACCATCGACAACTCCTGCTCGATGGGTGACGAGCAGGCGGCGCTCGCGGCCAACTTCGGCTCGTTCATCAGCTACGCGAACATGGCGAACGTGGACTACCGCATCGCGGTGACGACGACCGACGACTTCGCGGCCAGCGGCCAGGGGCAGTTCACGACGCAGGGCGGGGGCCCGGCCGTGCTGTCGCGCTCGATGCCGAACATCAACATGCTCTTCGCGTCCCGCGTGAACGTCGGCATCTTCGGCAGCGGCTACGAGCGACCGCTCTCCACCACCTTGAAGGCGCTGACGGCGCCGCTGACCGACACCACGAACGCCAACTTTTTGCGTGACGACGCCAACCTCGCCATCATCATCGTCACCGACGCGCCGGACCAGTCACCAGAGCCCATCGACTACTACCTCTCGCGAATGCCGCTGGTGAAGGGGCCGCGCCGCATCCACCAGGTGAGCGTCAGCGTCATCGGGCCGTTCACGCCTGCCTCGGCGACGTGCCAGATCGAGGGGCTCGACATGGGCCGGTATGATCCCCTGGTGCGGAAGACGGGCGGAGTGAGCTCGACCATCTGCACGCAGAACTGGGCGACGTCGCTGCAGGCCCTCGGACAGAGCGCGCTCGGTCCGCGCAGCAACTTCTTCGTCCGCAACCCGCCAGACACCGCGCAGCCAGTGGACGTGCTGGTGAACGGCCAACCAGTGTCGAACGCGTGGACCTACGACGCGAACGCCAACGCCATCGTCTTCGGGACGGGACAGGCGCCGGCCGCCGGCACGACGCTGACCATCACCTACCAGTCACAGTGCCTGTGACGTGCCCACGCGCGTCGGGGCCCATGCTCACGTCGTGTACTCGGCGTTGACCTGCACGTAGCGGTAGCCGAGATCGCTCGTCATCAGCAGCGCGTGACCCTTCCCCTCGTCGAGGATCAGCTCGAGCGAGACGTCCTCGCGCGCCATGGCCGTTGACGCCGCGGCGCGATCGAACGCCGAGGGCTCTCCGTTGCGGAAGACCTCGATGCCCTGCAGCCGGCAGACGAGCCGCTCGGGGTGCTTCACGGCGTCCACGTTGCCGACCTGGCTGACGAAGCGGCCCCAGTTCGGGTCGTTGCCGAACAGCGCCGTGCGGACCAGCGCCGAGGTGGCCACCGCGCGCGCCACGGCCTTCGCCGCCTCGTCGCTGCCGGCGCCCGTCACCCGCACCGTCGTCACCTTGGTGGCGCCCTCCCCGTCCCGGGCGATGAGCCAGGCCAGGCGGCGCGCGACGGGCTCGAGCCGCTGCTCCCAGTCCTCCGGCGCTTCGACCTGCCGCGTGGTGAGCAGCAGGAAGGTGTCGTTCGTCGAGGTGTGGGTGTCGACGTGCACGGCGTTGAAGCTGGTCGCCGAGATGCGGCCCATCGCCGCCTGCATCGCCGCCGCGCCCACGTCGACGTCGGTCGCCACGAACGCGAGCATGGTGGCCATGTCGGGTTGGATCATGCCAGCCCCCTTGCACACCCCGGCCATCGTCGCGTCGCCGACCCGCACCCCCGCCTCCTTGGGGAACGCGTCGGTCGTCATGATGGCGTGGAGGAACCGCCGGCCGGCCTCGGGCTCGTTCGAGAGCTCGCCGATCGCCGCGTCGATCCCTGCGCGCACCTTGTCCATGGGCAGCTTCACGCCGATGACGCCGGTGCTGCAGACGAGCACCTGCTCCACCGGGCACGAGAGCGCGTTCGCCACGCGCTCGCACATCTCGAGGGCGTCGCGCTCGCCCTGCGCGCCGGTGCACGCGTTCGCGTTGCCCGAGTTGACGACGACGGCGCGCACCAACCCGCCCGACCTCGAGAGGTGTTGTCGTGAACGCAACACCGGCGCCGCTGCGAAGTGGTTCCGGGTGAAGAGCGCGGCGCACGTCATCGGAGCGTCGGCGACGAGCAGCGCCACGTCCGGGTTGCCAGATGGCTTGATGCCGGCGCGCACCCCCGAGGCACGAAGTCCCTTCACGCTCGTCAGCGTCCAGGGCGCGGGCGGGAACGATGGAACTGGAGGGACAGGGATCGACATGTGCGGGGTCTCAGCGAGCGCCGACGTCAGGGCGCGTCAGGACTTTCTGGTGGTGAGTCGTGAGGCGACCGCCTCGAGCAGCTCGCGGCGGGTGTCCGAGATGTTCGCGGCGGCGCGGGCGATGGCAGCCGTGGTGTGCGTGGGTTGCGCGTCGAGGAACGTGCGCGCGGTGGACTTCCCCTGCCACCAGTCGCGCGCCTGCACCAGCCCCTCCATCACCACCCGTTCACCGAGCGTCACGTGCAGGTAGCTCGCGATCGGTGAGGGCGAGAGATCGAACGCTGACGCGTTGAGGCGACCTCCGTCGAGCAGGCCCTGGAGCAGGAGATCGACGGGCTCCGGAGGCGTCGCCAGGGCCGGCAGGAACTGCTCGATGCGGCGCATGCGCTCACCGTTCGCGTCGCCGATGCCACCCATGAAGAGATCGATGGGGGCGTCGCCGCCGGTCTCGTACGCGAGCGCCTCGACGACGGCAGTGCTGTACAGCTTGGTGCGCATGTAGCGGACAGCGAGGGCCATGTTGCGGCCAGCAGCCTCGACGCGCCGCTTGTGCTCCTCTGGCGCCGGCTCGCCGGCCTGCATGCGAAAGACGCGCTCGGGCGGGAGTCCCGCGAGGAAGCCTTCCATCTTCTGCAGCGCGACCCGGTACTCGTGCACCGTGTACGTGTTGGCCGTGTGCAGGGTGGGGTTGGTCTCGGGCAACAGCTTCCAGGTGTTGTCGAGGAAGATCGCAGCGTCGGCCTCGGCGAAGTTGCCGACGTCGTTGTTCGCGAGCCGCGTCGCGCGTCGCACCATCACCGTGCGTTCGGCGGCTGGCACGCCCAGGGCCGTCAGGCGCGCGTCGAGCACCAGTTTCTCGGGCGCGCGGAAGGGGATGGTCGCCTCGATGCACGCGGCGAGGGCGAGCTGCTGGTCGTTCGAGAAGACGCCCTCCATCTCCTTCGCGGCCACCAGCCCGCTCGCGAGCTCGTTGAGGCCGTTGTAGGGCGTGAGCACCTCGCCCGGTTGGTGGCCGAACACGTCCAGCACCAGCCTGGCCGTCGGGTCGATGCCGGCGTGCGGCAAGATGCGCCACCCCTCACGCTCGCGGCTGATCAACGGCTCGAGGATCTCGGCGTAGTGCGGGGGCACGCCGAGATCGACCTGGACGTAGACGATGTCGTGGTACAGCGCGGCGATCGTCTCGATGGCATCGGCGTCGACGATGAGGTCGAGCACGTGCTGGTGCGTGTGGAACTCCCGCGCACGCGACGAGAGCGCCTGGTGCACTGCGACGCCCCAGCGCTCCACGAAGAGCGGCGGCACTCCGAGGCCGAGCGCCTGCACGGCGCCGTGAAGGGCGTCGATGATGCGGTGCACCGGTGAGCGGGCAGTTCCGGGAGACATGAGCGAGACGTGGCCGATGTAACCACGAGCGGGGCCTGGCCAGAACAAAAGCCCTCACGCGCTACAGCCTGCAACCCCGCTCAACAGGGCTCAGAAATGCCACCCGGTGTCCAGGGAGATGCCCCAGGCGGTGCCGGCCGAAGAGAACAGTGGCGTGAGTGGCAACAACGTCAGGTGCAGCTGGCCAGCGGGGCGAACCCGGACGCCCCACAAGAGCCGCACCGTCGCCAGGGGATCGAAGCCCAGCTCGCCGCCCACGAGGAGGGCCACCCGATGCTCGGGATCGAACGCGCCGATGAGCGCGAATCTGCCGAAGACGCCGGGACGCAGGAACAGCTGCCTCATGACGAGCGGCGACGGGACGCGGAGCAGGACATCGGGCGACAACAACCGGAGGCCGAGTGACAGCTCGGCGAAGTCACGCATGAGCAGGCCGACTCGCGTGATGGTGAAGAGATCGGGCACGGCGCCGACGGTCATGCCCACCTCCTGGGCCACGACGCCCCGCACGTTGTCGACGCGAACCGCGCGCTCGGTGAAGAGCCGTTCGGGCGAGTCGAGGCTGAGCCGCTCGCCTGGGAACGAGCGGTCATCCTCCGGCGCGAAGATCGCGGCGATGCCACCGGTGACGAGCACACCCAGCAGCCAGAGCATCGTGAGGCCCCGGCTGAAGGTGGCGATCTCGACGTCCGCGATGTGCTCGAGGCGAAGCCGGCCACCCGACCATCGCTCACCCCACGAAACCGTCCGATCGAAGAGGCGGAGCTCGCGTGCCTGCACCCACTCCGTCCACACGCCGTTCGTCGTCGAGAACCGCAGGCGGCTCGACGGCTCGAAGCGAATGGGGGCCTCGGAGGGACCGACCGGGGCCGCAGGCTCGAGGACGAAGGCGTCGTCCTGACCTGCGCGCAGCGACGCGAGCGCCGAACCGCGGAGCGAGACCGTCGTCGAGCAGCCCGCCGTCGGGAGGGCGAGGAGCAGGCCCAGCGCCAGGCGACTGAGACACCAGGCAGCAGACGAACAGCGCACTGCGGAACGGTATCGACTCCGGGCGTTTCAGGACACCCCTCCGGGAAGCCAGGCTCGCCTCTGTCGGCGAACGACGTTAGACGGTGGGGCCGCTCAGACCGGAGAACGTGATGCGCCTTCAACTTTCGTCCATCGTGGTGTTGGCACTGTCTTTCGCGTGCAGTGGCCCCGGTCCCGGACCTGCCGGAGGCGGCAGCGCTGGCGGTGGCTCGGCGGCGGGTGGCTCGGCGGCGGGCGGCTCGACTGCGGGCGGCTCGACAGCGGGCGGCTCGGCTGCGGGCGGCTCGGCTGCGGGCGGCTCGGCTGCGGGCGGCTCGGCGGCGGGCGGCTCGACTGCGGGCGGCTCGGCTGCGGGCGGCTCGGCTGCGGGCGGCTCGGCTGCGGGTGGCTCGACCGCTGGTGGAAGCGTCGGCGGTGGAATGACCGCTGGCGGCATGACGGGAGGTATCGGCACCTTCGTGCGGGTCGGCTTCTTCAATCAGGCGCTCGCGACGGGCCCCGATGGTCGCCTGCACCTCACCTTCCTCGACGGCGCGGCGGAGCGCATCTGGTACGGCAGCTGCGCCTCGAACTGCTTCACCGAAGCCGCGTGGAACCTCGTCGAGCTCCGCAGCAGCGCGCAGCTCGGGACGACGACGGTGGGCTCCTACGGCGTGGGCGTCGACAACACGGGCCGCGTGCACCTCCTGGTGGGCGCGGTGACGGGCTCCGGCATGTCAGCCAACGCGATTCAGTACGGCACCTGCGCCAGCCAGTGCAGCCAGGCGTCCAACTGGACGTGGCTCGACCTCTCGACGGTCGCGCAGGGGCGCAGCATCATCGGCGCCACGCGCCCGTTCGTGGTGCAGCCCTCCGGCGCCGTGTCGTTCTTCACCCGCGACCCGGGCGTCCTCGTCACCTGCGCTTCGGGTTGCACCAGCCTCGCGAACTGGTCCACGCCGGTGCAGCTCAACGCCGACCCGCTGCAGCTCGTCGTGGACGGCACGGGCGCGTTCCACGTGCTCATCGACAAGGGCCGCTCGGCCAACCAGGAGGTCCTGCTCGGCTACGCCCGCTGCACCTCGAGCTGCTCGGTGCCGGCGAACTGGCCACAGTCTCAGCTCGGCTTCCTGACTGGCCACCCGGCGTACACCGCCAGCCTCACCGCGACGGCGAGCGGGCGCGTCTTCATGACCTACAACCAGGGCGTCATCACCGTCTCGACCCAGGACAACCGCAAGCTCACCGTCACCTCGTGCGCCGGCGCGGGCTGTCTCGACCTCACCACGTGGACCTCGTTCACCACCGGCGTCCTCGACGAGGGGAACGACGGCGCCTGGGTGCAGGCCGACGGCGAGGGCGTGGCGCTCGCCAGCACCACCATCAGCGCGCTGCACCTGCAGGCGTGTGACCAGTCCTGCCAGCTCGCCGGCGGCTGGAGCCAGAGCCTCACCCTCGACACCAGCGCCGCCATCGCGCAGGTCGTCCCGCCCGCGCTCGGCAGCTCGTGCCCGTCGTCCGCCACGTTCGCCGCCTGGTACCCGAAGCGCCCCATCGTGGGGGTGGCGCCGGCGGGCCTCGCCGTCATTCACAACCCGAACGCGCTCGTGACCTGTCCCGGCTCCACGGGGCCGTCGTCGAGGCCGCCCATCGGCCGCATCTTCACCACCTTCTGACCGGGCGGCAGGTCACGAGACTGACGCTGGCGGTGGGGCCTCACCTGTCGCCTCTCCCGGCGGCGTCGGGGCTGACACCAGGCTCGCAGCCACCCGCTTCGGCACCAGCAGCATGCGCATGATGCCCGGGAAGACGACGAGCATCAGCACCGTCGCGCCGACGATGCCGAAGATGACGACCGTCGCCAGCGGCCGCTGCACCTCGCTCCCGGCCCCCGAGTTGAGCGCCATGGGCGCGAAGCCGAGCGCCGCGACGGCCGCCGTCGTCAACACGGCCCGAAGCGTGTGCGACGCGCCCTCGATGATCGCCTCGTCGAGCGGCCGACCCTGCTCGAGCTCGCGCCGCACCTCCGACGCCATCACGACGCCGTTCAGCACCGCCACGCCGGCCAACGCGATGAACCCCACCGCCGCTGGAATGCTGAACGCCATGCCGCGCACCAGCAGGCCCGCGAGGCCGCCGATCAGCGCCAGCGGCACCAGGGTGAAGACCGCGAGGGCCTGGCGCGGACTGCCGAACGCGAGGATGAGCATCACCATGATGATCGCGAGCGCGAGCGGCACCACCAACGCGAGCCGCGCCTGCGCGCGCGCGAAGTTCTCGAACTGGCCGCCCCACGACACCGCGTAGCCGGTGGGGAGCGCCACCTCGGTCGCGACCTTCTGCCTCGCCTCGGTCACCCACGAGACCAGGTCTCGGCCGCGCAGGTTGACCTCGACGCGAACGGTGCGCTCGAAGTTCTCGCGGCGGACCGTCGTCGGCCCCTCGAGCTCGCGCACGGCGCCCAGCTCGTCGAGGTTCACGAGCTTGTCGTCGAAGGTCTCGACCTGGAGATCGCCGACGGCGTTGGGCGACGGCGCGCTGGGGGGCACGATGACGCGCACGTCGAAGCGTCGCGGCCCATCGTAGATGGTGCCCACCTTGCGCCCGACGCGCGCCGCCTCGATGGTCTCGAAGGCCTTCTCGAGCTCGACGCCGTAGCGGGCCAGCCGCTCGCGGTCCGGCGTGAACGTCAGCGTCGGCATGCCGGTGAGGCGCTCGATGCGGACGTCGCCGGTGCCCTGGATCCGGCGCACCACCTCGCCGATGGCGGCGGCCTTCTCGTTGAGCACGGGCAGCTCCTTCCCCGACAGGCGAATCGCCACGTCCGCGCGGCTGCCCGAGATGAGCTCGTTGGTGCGGTCTTCGATGGGCTGGCTCACCGACACGAAGGTGCCCGGCACCCGGTCCTCGATGCGGGCCTTGAGGAGCTTCGCCATGCCCTCGAAGGTCTTCGCCGAGGTCCACTCCTGCTCGGGCTTCATGCGAATGAGCATGTCGGTCGCGTCGTTCCCGCGCGGGTCGAAGGCCATCTCGGCCCGCCCCGTCATCCCCAGCACGGCGCGCGCGTCGGGCAGCTCCATCACCGCCTGCTCGACCTGCAGGTCGAGCCTCCGCGCCTCGGTGAGGGCGACCGACGGCGGCCGGCGAATGCCGAGCACGATGTCGCCTTCCTGAATGCGCGGCACGAACTCGGCTCCCCGGGTGGACTGCGCAAGCCCCAGGCCGAGCAGCAGCGTCACCGAGACCAGCGCCCACACCACGCGGTGCTTGAGCGCCCCCGGCAGCGCGGCGCGATAGCGGGCGGTGAGGCGCTCGAGCCAGTGCGGGCCATGCTCGATGCGCCCGGGCAGGAGAAAGGCCATCACTCCCGGGAACAGCGCGATTGAATAGAAGAGCGCTCCAAGCAGGGCCGCGGCCATCACGATCGTCATCGGCCGGAACATCTTGCCCTCGACGCCCTCGAGGGTGAGCAGGGGCAGGTAGACGAGCATGATGATGGCAACCGAGAACGCCACCGGCCTCGCCACCGAACCGGCTGCCTTGCCCAGTCGTTCATCACGTTCTTCGGCCGTTCGCATCGACACGCCAGCCACGGCCGCCAGCACGCCCTCGAGCACGACGATGGGCCCATCGACGAGGAAGCCGAAGTCGATGGCGCCCAGCGACATGAGATCGCCGGTCACGCCCAACCCGTGCATCACGAAGAGGGCCACGCTCATCGACGCCGGAATGCCCAGCACCACCGCGAACGCGCCGCGCAGACTGCCGAGGAACACCGCGAGCACGAGCAGCACGACGAGCGCCCCTTCAGCGAGGTTCTTGAGCACCGTCACCAGCACCCGGTTCACGAACTCGGAGCGGTCGTACATCGTGGTGAGCTTGACCCCCGGCGGCAGCGTCGCCGACAGCTCGCGGACCCGGTCCTTCACGGCGGTGATGACGTCACGGCTGTTCGCGCCGAGCACCATCATCACCGTGCCAGCCACGACCTCGCCCTTGCCGTCCTTGGTGGCGACGCCGTAGCGCAGGGCCGGGCCCACCTTCACGTCGGCGACCTGCTTCACCGTCACGCGCTGGGTGCCGCCGCGCACCACCACGCTCTCGAGATCATCTTCGTCGAGCAGCAGGCCCTCGCCCCGCAGCAGCAGGTTCTCACCCCGGTACTCGAGGTACCCGCCACCGACGCTGGACGTCGCGCGACCGATGGCAGCTTCGAGCTCGTTGATCGTGAGGTTGAAGGCCGCCAGCCGCGTGGGCGAGGTGACGACGTGGTATTGCTTGAGCTCGCCTCCCAGCGTGTTCACCTCGATGACGCCGGGCACGGAGCGCAGGCGTGGCACCAGCTCCCAGTCGAGCAACGTGCGCAGCTGCATCGCCGAGTGCGCGCCCGTCTCGCTCTCGACCGCAAAGAAGAAGATCTCTCCGAGGCCGGTGGACACCGGCGCCAGCTGAGGCGGGGGAATGAAGGGGGGGAGATCGGGCGTCACCTCGCGCAGCCGCTCGGCCACCAGCTGGCGTGCGAACCAGATGCTGGTGCCGTCCTTGAAGACGGCGGTGATGACCGAGAGTGACGCGCGCGACACGCTGCGTACCTCGAGGAGGCCGGGCATGCCGTTGAGCGCCAGCTCCATCGGCGTCGTCACCATGCGCTCGGCGTCGGTGGGCGAGAGGCCGGGCGCCTCGGTGACGATGGTGACCTGCACGTTGCTGACGTCGGGCAGCGCGTCGATGGGCAGTCGTGTTGCGGCGTACAGCCCTGCATGCAGCAGGGCGCCCAGGATGGCGACGACGGCCCCTTTGCGGCGAATGGACGCCAGGACGATCCGCTCGAGCATCGGGGCCTCTTACCGACGGCCCTCCAGACCCGCAACCTGCTGACGTTCCTCCTGTTCCTGTCCGAATCCCGCTCCTGGGTGGCACGGACTTCCCAGAAAACCGGGCTCGACCGGTCTCTTCCACGACACGGGAGCGGCCGGCCCCGACTGGAGATGGAGACCGAGGCATGTGCACACGAGGGACGATGACGGGGTGGGTGGTGCTGGCGCTGGTGGCGAGCGCCTGTCTGGCGCCGACGGCAGAGCCAGGCGCTTCGGCCGATGGAGGCGCGGGCGATGCAGGCTCGGTCGCACTGGCGACGCTCGAGGTGAGTCCAGCGACGCTCACGCTGCCCCTGGGCGGGACGGCGCCGGTGCGGGTGCTGTCGGTGCAACCGGACGGCACGGTCGTCGACGTCACCGCCACCGCGGAGCTCCGGAGCGAGCCTGAAGGCATCGTCAGCGTGAGCGAAGGGCAGGTGCGCGGCGTCGCGGCCGGCTCGGTGCTGCTGACGGCTCGGGCAAGTCAGCTCGAAGCGCGCGCGTCGGTGACGGTCCTGCCTGCGCAGGTGCGCTCCATCGAGGTGTCGATGACGGAGTCGTCCTTCCTGAAGGGCGCCGTCATCGACGCCGCCGCGCTCGCGACCCTCACCGACGAGACCCGCCTCGACGTCACCGCGACCGCACAGTGGGTGGTAGACCCGCCCCGAGGCGCGACGGACGTGCTGCGCCTCATCGCGCCGGGCCGCTTCCTGGCGGTGGAGCCGGGCGAGGCGCGCGTGCGGGCCACCGTCGCGGCCATCTCGGGCTCAGCCGACCTCACCGTGCGCGACTCGCGCTTCCTCTCGCTCACCGTGACGCCGGGCGCGGCGATGGTGGCCGTGTCGGGGGCCGTTCAGCTCAGCGCGAAAGCGAGCGCTGCCGACGGCAGTGAAGTCGACGTCACCCGCGCCGCCACGTGGACCTCGAGCGCTCCCACCTTCGCCGTGGACGCCCAGGGGCTCGCGCTGGCGAAGTCACCCGGCGCGGCGACGGTCACGGCCACCTTCGAAGGGCTCGAGGGCAGCGCGACGCTGTCCGCGACCGAGGCCACGGCGCGACAGCTCGCGTTCATGCCGGGCTCCCTCACCCTCGGCGTGCGCACGACGGCTGCGTTCCGGCTCATCGCCACCTTCAGCGACGGCTCGACGTCGGACGTCACGTCGCTCGCCACCTTCTCGTCGTCAGCACCGGCCATCGCGAGCGTGTCGTCTTCGGGCGTCCGCGGCGTCGTGTCGGGGCTGTCGGCGGGCGCCGCTTCCATCACCGCGCGGTTCGCCACGTTGTCCGCGAGTGCGCCGGTCGTCGTCACGGCGGCGGCCATGCAGTCGCTCGAGCTGACGCCCCGCAGCCTCACCCTCGCGGGGAACGCCGTCGTGTCGGTGCGCGCGCGGGCCACGTACGCCGACGGCTCGCAGGCCGACGTCACCGAGCAGGCGCTGTGGGGCAGCGATGACGCCTCCATCGCCGCCGCCTCGAACGTCGCCGGCGCGAAGGGGCAGGTGCGCGGGCTGGGCGGCGGCGCGACGCGCATCCATGCCGTCGTCGGGAGCGCGCGCGCCCAGGCCGACGTGACGGTGCAGGCGGCGACGCTGCAGACCCTCGAGGTCGCGCCGGGCGCGGTGAGCGTCGAGGCGGGCCGCACCACGCAACTGCGCGCGATGGCCTTCTTCTCGGACGGGGCGGTGCGAGACGTCACGGCGCAGGCGACCTGGTCGAGCCTCGCGCCCATGGTGGCGTCGGTCAGCCCCCGGGGCCTCGTCCGGGGCCTCGTCTCGGGCCCGGCGAGCATTCAGGCGACCTTCCAGGGCCGCACGGCGACCGGCACGGTGCGGGTCGAGCAGCCGACGCTCGTGCAGCTCTCGGTGAGCCCCGGCGTGCTTTCGGTGCCGCTCGGGCTGCCCGCGGGCTTCGAAGCCACAGCGGCGTACTCCGACGGCAGCACCCTGCCGGTGACGGATCAGGTGCAGTGGACGTCGTCGAACCCCGCCGTCGCCGAGGTGCTGCTGTCGCAGGGCTACGCCTACCTGGACAGCAAGCAGGCCGGCACCATCGTCATCACCGCGTCCATGATGGGCGTCGCACCCGCCCGCGTGTCCGTGACGGTGACGACGGCGACGCTCACGCGCCTCGACGTCAGCCCTGCGCGTCCCGTCCTCCCCGTTGGCGCGTACGTCGAGCTGGACGCCTCGGGCATCTACAGCGACCTCACCACCCAGTACCTGCGCTACGCCGCCTCGTGGACGTCGTCGGACCCGGCGGTGGCCACCGTCGGCAACGGCTACCAGGACAAGGGCTTCGTCACCGCGCTGCGCGCCGGCACCACCACCATCACCGCGACGTTCGGGGGCGTGTCGTCATCGACGGTGCTGACGGTGACGAGCGCGACGCTGACGCAACTGCAGGTGACGCCGTTCGCGCCGCGGCTGCCCATCGGCTTCGACACCTCGCTGCGCGCCACCGGCCTCTACAGCGACAACAGCACCCGCGATCTGACGTACCTCGTCTCGTGGACCTCGAGCGCCCCTGCCGTCGCGACCGTCGGGAGCTGGGCCTCGCTGCAGCCCATCCAGGCAGGCAGCGCCACCATCACGGCCACCCTCGGCGGCGTGCAGGGCACCACGGTCGTCACCGTTTCCAGCGCGACCCTCACCGGCCTCACCCTCTCGATGGCGTCGATGGCGCCGCTGGCGGTGCAGGAGACCCGCAAGCTGAGCGCCAGGGGCAGCTTCTCGGACGGCTCGGAGCTGGACGTCACGCCCTACGTCACCTGGCTGTCGAGCGCGGCGACGGTGGCGGCGGTCAGCAACGCGTGGCCGTCGAACGGCGAGGTCAAGGGGCTCTCGAGCGGCAGCACCACCGTCAGCGCCGTCCGCGGCAGCATCAGCGCCGCGGTGACCATTCAGGTGCAGTGAGCCGCGGGCCGGCGCCGCGGTCGTCCCGACGGACCCTGCTATGAGTCGTCCCGGTCCGTGACGAACGAGGCGCTTGGCCAGCTCTACACGCGGTACGGCGCGTACGTGCACCGGCGCTGCCGTGCCTTGATGGGGAATGACGCTGACGCGAACGACGCCCTGCAGGAGACCTTCATGCGCGTGCAGCGCTACCCCCCTGGCGAAGACGTGATGGCGCTGCTGCCGTGGCTCTACACGGTGGCAGCCCGGGTGTGCTTCGACCAGCTCGCACACCGCCGGCGCGCGGAGCCGATGGGGCTCCTCGGCCGGGTGACGGCGTGGTTCGACCGCCCCACGACCGGCTCGGTGGAAGAGAAGCTGTGCCTCGGCGGGGAGCTGGCCCGCCTCGACGAGACGACGCGCGAGATGGCGATGCTGCACTGGCTCGACGGGCTGACGCAGGACGAGGTGGCCACGAAGACGGGCTACTCGCGCAAGACGGTGGGGGTGAAGCTGAAGAGCGCCGAGGGCGTGCTGCGTGAGGCCCTTCGTGGAGGCGTGACATGAGAGGCCCCGACTGCCCCCCTCGCATCGAGCTCGAGCGCCTCGCGGCCGGCGAAGACGTGCCAGCCATCGCGCCCCACGTCGCGGGTTGCGCGGCGTGCCAGGCGACGGTGGCGACGCTGCGCAGCGACGCCGACGCCTTCCTCCGCGCGCGCCCGGTGGACCGCTTCCTGGGGCAGCTCGACACCGCGAGGGCCAGGAAGGCGTCGTCGCGACGGGGGCTCGTCGTGGCCCTTTCGGGCGCGCTCGCCGCGGCGGTGGTGGTGGCGCTGGTGCTGCCAGGTGAGCCGCAGCCGGGGGTGCACTTCAAGGGGGCGCTCGCCTCGGTCCTCGTCAAGCGTGACGGCGTGGTGCGACCGCTCCAGCCGGGTGAGGTGCTCCAGGCCGGCGACGCGCTGCGCTTCTCGGTGACGGTCGAGCGCCCCGGCTTTGCCGTCGTGCTCAATCGTGATGGCCGTGGGAAGGTGACGGTGGTGGCGCCCTTCGAGGCCACGGGCCCGCAGGCCATCGGCGAAGGGACGACGGTGCTCGAGGACTCGGCGGTGCTGGACGCGACGGTGGGCCGCGAGACCTTCGTCACGGTGTTCTCGCCGCGACCGTTCGAGGTGCCGCCGCTGGTGCGCGAGCTCGCGGCGTCGAGCCCCGTTCAGTGTGGAGGCTGCGTCGTCGAGACGGCGTCGTTCGACAAGCGATGAGGCGCGCGCTCGCGACCACCTGCCTGTGCGTCGCGGCCGTCGGGTGGGCCGCAGAGCCGGTGCGCCTGGTGGTGAGCCTCGGGAGCAACTACGGCGCCGCCGACGACGTGGTGCTGCAGCACGCCGAGGCCGACGCCGCCCGCGTGCGGGAGGTCTTCGTCGAGCTGGGCGGCGTCGAGCCTGGCCGGGCCCTCGTGTTGACGCGCCCCACCGCGACGCGCGTGCGCGAGGCGTTCGCCGAGGTGACCGGCCGCATCGCCGAGCTCACGGGCGCGGGCCGGGAGGTGCAGCTGTTCGTCTTCGCGACCTCGCACGGCCGTGACGGGGCGCTCCGGCTCACCGGCTCGACGTTGCCCATCGCCGAGCTGAAGGCCCTGGCCCGGGGCACCCGCGCGAGCCTGCGCGTCGTGGTGGTGGACGCGTGCGAGGCGGGCGTGCGGGCGAAGGGCGCGACGAAGGGGCCGGCGTACCAGCTCGACCTGGGCCGTCCCGAGACGACCGGCGACGTCTTCATCTCGTCCAGCGGGGCCGCGGAGGCCGCGCAGGAGTGGGAGGCGCTCTCGGGCTCGCTCTTCACGCACCACCTGCTGGCGGCGCTGCGGGGCGACGCCGACGCGAACCAGGACGGCCGGGTCACGCTCATGGAGGCCTACGGCTACGCCGAGCGTCGCACCGTCGCCGAGAGCCTCGACGTCGGTCAGCACCCGCAGTTCGACGTCGGCCTGGCGGGCTCGATGGACGTGACGCTGACACAGCCGGGCGTGGCGCGCGCGAAGGTGGTGCTGAACGAGGGGCTCGAGGGCCGCTTCGTGGTGGTGAGCCAGCCGCGACCCGACGTCGTCCTCGAGGTGCAGAAGCGCCGCGGCCGCCCGCTGGCGCTCGCGGTGCCGGCCGGGCGCTACGTGGTGCGCCAGGCGCGCGGCTTCTCGGTGGCGCTGCAGGAGGTCGAGCTGCCGTTCGGCGGCGTCGCGCGCGTGGACGGCCGGGGCTTCGTGACGCGCGACTTCGGCGAGGTGGCCCTCAAGGGCGGCGTCATCGAGTTCCACCCTCACGCGCTGCGGGTGACGGGCGGAGGCACGAGTCCGCTCATGGCTGACGGCCCGCTTCGGTGGAGCCTCGGCCTGTCGTACCGCGTGGCCATCGGGACCCTCTGGGGCCTCATCGGCGTCGCGTGGGGCGCCTCGCGGTTCGGCGGAGACGGCCTCACGGTCTTCGATCACCGCGTCGCCGCGCGCCTCTCGGCGGGGCCGCGCTTCTGGCTCGGTCCAGTGGTGTTGATGGTGGGCGGCCTCGTCGAGGTGTCGTGGCTGCGGCAGGCGTTCGTGCGCGACCGGGAGGCTGAGATCCAGCGCTCCTACCCTGCCCTGCCGCCGCGCATGACGGTGGGGGCCGCACTGGGCCCGCAGGTGCTGGCCGAGCTCCCGCTCGTCGGGCCGCTCTTCGTGACGGCGGGCGCGGCGGGGGTGCTGCGCGTCCTGCCGGTGCAGGGAGCGCCCCTCTGGTCGCCGGGGCTCGACGTCGAGCTGGGGTTGGGAGCGCGGCTGTGAGGCCCCTCGCTGCGCTGCTCGCGCTCAGTGTCCTCTGCTGCACACCCGCCGGCGTGGTTGGCACCCGCTACCGCGGCGAGCCGCTCTTCACGGTGCGGGGCCAGTTGGTGACGCCGAGCGCCGCGCCCACCGCGCCCATCCGCCTCGCAATCGCCTGGTACCCCGACGAGACGAGCAGCACCGCGCCGCGAGCCATCGTCACCCAGGAGGTGGTGTACGAGGGCAGCTTCCCGCTCAACTACACGTTCAGCTTCTTCACGGTGCCGCCGCCCGGAGTGCTGACGGAGTACCGCGACGGCGACGAGGTGACGCGCGCGGCGTTCGGCGTGCTGCTCGCGTACCAGGACGTGGACGGCAACGGGCAGCTCGACGCGATCCCCGCGGGCGGCCGGGCGGTGGACCGCGTGCTCGGGACGAGCGTGGGCGACACGTACAACGGCGCGCCGGCCGAGGCGCCGCTGTGGGTCGCGTACGTCGAGGGCGCTCCGGGGCGACGGTGGACCGGGTACGCAGCGGGCTACAACCTCTGGGAAGCGCGCGCGCGGCAGGTCGTCCCATCGGACACCGGCGTGCCCATTCGTCTCGACGCCACCAACGAGCTCGCCTTCTTCGTCTGCGACGAGTTCATCTCCGGCAGCGCGTACGGCTTCGATCTGCCCTGCAACGTCGAGCCCACCGGCGGGCTGCGGGTCATCGGCAACGTGCAGCGCACCGACGGCGTTCCAGCCATCGCCCTGCGCATCACCGACGGTCGCGCCCCCGTCCCCGGCCTCGTCGTCGAGCTCAACGACGCTGGCGTCTCCTTCGACACCGCGAGCGGCAACTACACCGCGTCCGGCGAGGTGCCCGTGACGGCGCCGGGCCTCAACGTCGTGCGCGTGCGCGCGCCGAACCGGGAGCCGATCGTCTTCACCGTCGAGGCGCCGGGTGACTTCTCGCTGCTGGCCCCCAGAGCCGGCGCGCGAGTGCTCGCCGGGACCCCGCTCGTCGCGCAGTGGGGCCGGGCGCCGGGCGCGCTCTTCTACCAGGCGCAGGCCTACGCAGTGACGCCGCCTCACGACGGGCCGCCAGCGGTGCTGGTGTACGACCGCCAGGAGGCGTCGCTCTCGGCGCGGCTCGAGGGCCTGACTCGCGACGATCACCACGAGGTCCTCGTCAGCGCCTTCGCGCCCCGCTACCTCGCGCACGGCCGGGGCGGCTCGCTCGTGAACGCGTTCGTCAGCCACAGCGAGACCGTCGACGTGCTGCCGGCCGACGTGGGCGGGTGGCTGTCGGGCGTCGCGCTGGTGAGCCGGTACCAGGGCCAGTCAGGCGGATCGGTGTGGGTCGAGGCCTTCGACGGCGTCGCGCCCGTCACCAACGCCCTCGTCACCGCCAACGGCGAGGCGCTCACCTTCGACGCCATGACCGGCGAGTACGGAGCGACGGTGGCGCTCCAGCCCGGTGACGTCGCCCGCCTCGGGCTGACGTTGCCGGGGCAGGCGCGGAAGTCGTTCGACCTTCCCCTGCCCGGCGACTTCACCGTGACCGCGCCACCGCGTTCCCACCCCACCCGCACGCCGCTGCGCCTCGAGTGGACGCGCGCTCCCGACGCCAGCGACTACCGCGTCAGCGTCACCGACCCCACCGGGCGGAGCCTTCACTTCGCCGTCGTGAGCGATCACAGCGCCACGGTGCCGGCCCTCGACGCGGTGGGCGACGTCTTCGTGACCGTCACCGCTGCGCGCCAGTCGTCGAGCCGCCATCGGTTCGGGCTCGTCCAGCAGTCCTTCGACGTGACGCTGACACCCTGACAGAGCGCTCAGCGTCCCGGTGCGAGCGTCAGCTCGTAGAGCGTGGTGACCTCTCTCGAGCGGGCGGCGTGCAGCGGGTCCGAGCGATCGCGCGCCTTCCCGTGCCGGGGCTTCGCCGCGTGGCGCCTGGCGATGACGAGGCCCGCGGCCGCGATGCGCTCCTGGAGCCAGCCGCGCGGTCGGAGCCCCAGCAGCTCGGCGAGATCGGAGATGATCAGCAGGCCCCGGCCACCCGGCTCGAGGTGGGGCGCGAGCCCGTTCAGGAACGCGAGCAGGAACGCGCTGCCCTCGTCGAACACCGCGGCGTCGAAGCGGCTCTTCGGCGCCTCGGGGATCCACGGCGGGTTGCAGACGACGAGGTCGGCCCGCCCCTCGGGGAAGAGCGCACGCTGCTCGGCGACGAAGCGCCTCGACAGCTGCAGCCGGCTGGCGTTGTCAGCGGCACATGCGACGGCGCGGGGCTCGAGGTCCGTCGCCACGGCGCTGGCGGCGCCGCGCTGGAGGAGCACGAACGAGAGCACACCGGTCCCGCAGCCGACGTCGAACACCCGCGTGCCCGAGACGTCTCGCACGCGCGTGAGCAGCTCGACGTACTCCGCGCGCGTGGGCGAGTAGACGCCGAACGCCGGGTGCAGCCGCCCCTCGAGCCCTGGCACCTCGAGGCCCTTCTGTCGCCACGCCTCGGCGCCCAGCATGCCCAGGAGCGTCGAGAGCGGCGTCAGCGTGAGCGCGCGCGTCGCACCGCCCCAGACCGCTTCGCAGGCCGTCCGGACGTCCGGTGCGCCGCCGAGGAGGAGCCGGTACTGCGCGTCGAGCCCGACGACGAGCTTCGAGGTGAGGGCGTGCTCGAGCTGCCGGCGGGCGCGCTCCTGCCTGAAGGCCTCGAGCGCCGAAGCGGCGGGCTTCGCCTCGGGGAGCCTGCGCGTCATCGCCCCGAGCAGCTGCTTCGCGTTGAAGAAGGTGCCGCGGTACCACAGCGTCTCACCCTTGCGGACGCGGCGGAGCGCCTCGTCGGCCCGCAGGCGATCGTCCACCTCGACGAGCGCCGAAGGTGCGGGCTCGTCGTACTCCGTCTGCCAGGTGAACGGCTCCATGCGGGGCTCTTGTCTCACGAAGCAGGGCGGGCGACGAAGCGTGCTATCGTCCTGACGAGATGTTCGCGCTCACCCTCACCGCGCTCTTCTTGAGCCAGACCCCCGACACCCGCGCCCCGGTCGGGGTCGCCTTGACCAGCCGACGCCCCAACGCCGACGCGTTCGCGCCGAAGGTCGCCACCCGCGTGGCCGAGATCCTCAAGCGCGAGGGCGTGAGCGACGTACGCGACGACACGCGCACGACGAAGGAGCTCAAGGCGGCCGGCTTCTCTGACCCGCGCACCTGCAACGGTGGGCAGACCTGCAGCGCGCGCCTCGCGGTGCTCCTGGGGCCGAAGGCGGTGCTGGTGGGCGTCGACGTCGCCAGGGTGGGCAAGTCCCTGGCGATTCACCTCGAGGCCTTCGCCGCCGACCTGTCGGAGCCCCTCGCCGCGATCGACATCACCGCGCGTGAAGACAAGTGGGCGGATCAGTCGCTCGCCGACATCACGAAGTTCGCCCGGCAGGTGAAGGAGCGACTCTCCATCGAGAAGCCGAAGGTGGCGGTGGCGCCACCCCCTCCCCCGCCCCCTGTCGAGAAGAAGCCTGGCGACGCGCCCGTCGAGCCGAAGCTCGAGCCGAAGCCGGGCGGCGGTGAGCGCCCTGACGTGACGGCGACGACCGAGCCTGCGCCCTCGAGGGTACCTGCGATCGTCGTGGCCTCGGCGGCTGGGGCCGCTGCGATCACCGCGGGCATCTTCGCTGGCCTCGCCGCCGCCGACCGCGCCACCTGGGACAAGAACGTCACCATGCAGCCGGACGGCTCGCTGGGCTCGGCGACGCTCACCGACACGCAGGTCTCGCAGCTCGCGCAGGGAATGAACACGAAGGCGACCGTCGCGCTCGGCAGCGGCATCGGCGCGGCAGTGCTCGCCGGCGTGGCGACCTGGCTCTTCGTGAAGTGACGCGCCTCAGGCCGCGCCGGTGACGGTGATGATCGGCGCCCGCTCGGCGAACGACGGCCGGTCGAGCTGATCGAGCATCCACGCGGCCACGTCGGCGCGGGAGATGGTGGCCCGCCCGACCAGCGCGCGGGTCGTCACGGCCTTGTTGGTGAGCGGGCCGTCGGTGAGGCCAGTGGGCCGTGGGACGCAGACGTCGAGGCCGCTCTCGAAGAGCTGCCGCTCCATGTCCGCGAGCTGCGCGTAGGCGGTCTTCAGCGCGGTGAGCTTGATCATCCACCGGAAGAAGCCGGGCACCAGGGCTGCGCTGTCACCGACCCCGCCCGCGCTGATGGCGAGCACGCGCCTCGTCCCCTCCGCCTTCATCGCCTCGAGGAGCGCCGCCGTGCTGCGTGAGAGGAACGTGCCGTCTTCGGGGCGGTGCCAGGGCGCGAGGCCCGGCATCCTGAGTCCGAGCGCCGACACCACGGCGTCCTGGCCCTTCACGACGCCTCGGAGGAACTCAGCCGAGGTCAGGTCGCCGCGATCGACCTTCACGCCAGGCGGCACCTCGAGCTTCGACGTCGTGCGCGCGACCGCGGTCACGGTGTGTCCCCGTCGCGCTGCCTGCTCGACCAGCTGCCGCCCACAGCCTCCGCTCGCTCCCAGCACTGCGATCTTCACGCGACCACCTCACGGCTTCACACCATCGCCCAGAGGCTCCCGCCGCCAACGTGACGGAGGGCTCACCTCCAGCGGGCGGGCCCATAGCCGACTGCGCGCACGATTGCCTGAGAGATCCGCGTCAGTCGGGTTCGAGCTCGATGACGGTGTTGCGGAGCGCGATGAAGGGCGCGAGGGCGGCGAGGAACTTCGCGGAGTCGGCGGGCGAGACCGCGGTGGGGGTGAACGTCACCCGGCGACTCAGGCGCAGGCCGGTCCTTGTCCGCTCGGCCGCGACGCGCACCGCGACGCCCGGCCCGGTCGCGTCGATGACGTCGGGCAGGTGCACCGGGTGGTAGCCGGTCGGCGTCTCGAGCTCGAACAGCTCCTCGACGAAGCCATCGCTGCGCACGTGCAGGTCCTGGCGCCGCGCAGCCGAAGGGAAGAACTCGTACAGGGCGTCGAGCGCCTTGAGGGGGACGAGCCAGTTGCGACCGTCGCGGACCGCGTAGCGCGGCGTGCGCATCTTCCACGTGAAGCCGCAGCGCCCCTCGAGCCCGCTGCAGGCGGTCCACTCGCTCTTCGAGTGCTTCGCGAGCGGCGAGGTGCCGGCGGCGATCCGGCCGACCTCCCGCTTGAGCCCCTCGGTGCGCGAGTCCTTGTGGGTGCGTTGCCACGTCTCGGCCCACTCGCCCCTCGCCTCGAGCGTGGCGTCATCGAGCAGGGTTCCGTCGGCCTCGAGCCGCGCCTGGTGCACGAGGCGCTGGTGCTGCTCTCCGGCGCGCTCTCCCTCGAGCGTCTGCCACGCGCCTTCCGTCAGCCCGTCCCCCAGCGCGAGGCCGACCTCCTGGAACACGAAGGCGGGTTGCCCGAGCACGAGCGGCGGCAGTTGGCCCGGGCGCACGTACTCGGACTCGAGGTCGATGGCGAGCGCGCGGGGAATCGACTCCTGCGCCGGCACGTACACGAGGAGCCGGTTCAGCTGCGACCACTCGGGGAACCCCTGGGCGGTCTGGCGGCTCAGGCGGTCGGTGGTGAACGCGAGCTTCGTCTCGACGCCGGCCTCGGCGAGCACCTTACGGAGCATCAGGGCGCGCTCCTTCGCGCTCGCGCGACCGCTCTGGAACGCCTCCGCGAGCTTCGACTCGCGGTTGGTGTCCACGCCGAGGGTGCTCGTCTTCTGCTGGAGCCAGCTCGTCGCGACGTCAACCCTGCACCTGGCGTCACGGCAGGTCGAGAGATCGGGCCGCGCCGTGAAGCCGTCGAAGGTGGTGGGCCCGAACCAGGCGCGGCGCGCGAAGTTGGCGACGACGTCGGACCAGGAGCGGTACCAGTCTCTGGTGACGAGCGACGAGACCTTCATGCCCATGACACGCCACGCCCAGCGAGGCTCGGTGAAGGTCCAGTGGGGGCTCCAGGGCTCGGGCTGGCGCGCGGGCAGGTCCTTCAACGAGAAGGTGAGCCGGCTGGAGCCATCGTCGAGGACCTGCACGTCGATGGGCCGCGTCGAGTTGTACTCGATGGTCTCGAGCACGAGCTGCCGGGAGCCGACGAGCTCGAACTCGTACTCGCGCACCGGGAACGCGCCGAGGGTGTCTTGATCGTCTGCGGGGACGATCCACGGCGACCGCACGACCCACAGGTACTCGAGCACGCTGCCGAGGCGCACGTCGGGGAAGCGGAAGAACTTCGCCTGGGTGTCGCGCTCGCCCTTGCCGTTGGTGTCCACCAGCACCTCCCGGGCGAGGAGCTCGCGCACGCTGCCGTCCGGCTGAATGACGCGCGCCTTGAGCACGACGAGCTCCTGCTGCTTCGAGAAGGGCACCCGCACCTCGGCGAGATCGAAGCCGCCCTCCTTCAGCACGCCGATCACCTCGTGGTGCAGCACCTCGCTGGTGCCGCCCAGGCCGTCCAGCTTCGTGCGATCGGCGCGGAAGAGCACCACCGCCGCGGCCTCGCCGTAGCGCTCCTTGTCCCACGTGAGCCGCTCGGCGCTCAGCCAGTCGGTCGAGTGCGTGGTGGTCGTCGCGCACCCGGCGCCGAGGCAGACGCCCAGCACGACGATGAGGGCGCTCATCGCGCACCTCCGAAGCGGATCACCACGGGCGACGCCTCGGCCTCGTCGAGCTGTCGCGCGACCTGCCTGGCGAGCGGGAAGTCGGCCGGCTCGATCACCCGCTGGGTCCGCCTGAACCGCCGGGTGACGGTGAGCACCTGGCCCTCGCGCTTCCACTCGAGCTCGTACAGCCCGATCGGCGACTCGAGGCGGGTGCCCGTCGGCAGCTCAGCCACCCCCGCGCCCGCAGGCAAGGTCAGCTGCAGCCTGACCTCGGTGGTGGCGAGCCACTTCCAGGCGAAGGGAGCGACGCGCTTGTCTGCGAGGTCCGGCGACCACCGCTCGAGCGCATCGCTCAACCTGAACAGGCTCGCGGTGCCGAGGCCACGGCCGACCAGGCTCCGCAGGGTCGCGGAGCCGCTCACCGTCGTGCGGCCGCCGAAGTCCTGCACGTCGTCGAGCCGGGCGCTCGAGACCTCGACGCCGCGCAGCCACAGCTGGCCCCGCACCCACGGCTCGATCTTCCCGGTGCCGTACAGCGCGCGGTACTTGAAGGGCTGGGCGTTGTCGCCGACCGCCTCCACGCGGAACGTGCCGGCCGCCGCGCCCGCCTCGTCGAGGGTCAGCTCGTAGACGTGCCGCTCGACGTTGCGGTCGGGCGACGTCGGCGGGGTCTTCTTGAGCGGAGCGCCCTCGCGCACCACCTCGAGCACCGTCGCGTCGGCGTCGTTCCACGGCAGCTCGCCGAACGGCACCGCGCGGGTGGTGGGGTCGGCGTACACGGTGCCCTGGGGCAGGCGCACCGCGAGGATGACGTGGTTGAAGTTCGCGCCCAGGCTCGGCAGCTCGAAGGGCCGTGGCCAGCCCTGGTGCGAGTAGATGATGGTGGGCGAGGACTCGATGCCCGCGACCTTCAGCAGCGCGTGCAGGTAGGTCGCCTTGTCTTTGCAGTCGCCCCAGCGCTGCGCGTGCACGTCCTTCGCGGCGTGCGGCACCCACCCGCCATAGCCGACCTCGACCGCGCAGTACTGAATGCGCCGGCAGGCGTACTCGTAGAGCGCGCGCGCCCTCTGGGTCGGGTCCTCTGGAACGCCGGCGAGCACCTCGCGGGCGACCGCCTCGAGCTCGGGGGTCAGCTCGGCCTTCTCGCGATAGGAGTCGTAGCGCCAGCGCGAGAGGGCCTCGGGGTCGGGCGGGGCGATGCGCGAACCGCCGTTCTCGGTCCAGGCGTCGAGGCGAAGCGCGAGGCGCCGGTGCCTCATCCACGTGGGTGGCGCCGAGGGCTCGGGGCTCGGCGCCTTCACGTCCCGCTCCTCGAAGACGAGCCGCGTGACGCCGTCTTCGAGGGCCTCGCGCGCGGGCGTCAGGCTGATGGAGCCCTCGGGCGCCTGCCCTGCCCACCGCACGGACCAGCTCTGCGGCGCTTCGACGACGACGCGGGAGCGCAGCACCGGGACCTCACCGCCGAAGGTGTGGTGCAGCACCCAGGGCTCGATGTCCTTCTGGCGGGTGACGATCTCGGTCTCGAAGATCGACCCGGGCGGGAGCAGCGGCGCGTTGACCTGCCGAACCCGCGTGTCGGAGAACAGCACCGACGAGTCGAACGACGGGCGATCGAAGGCCTCTGAGACGTCAAGGCGGCGCTCGGTGCCGTCAGGCAGGATGCTGCGACCAGCCATCGACACGATCTCGGTGAAGGTCGAGTTGTAGAACGCCGCCACCGGCGGGAGATCGACGGACTTGAGCAGCTTCACCCGCCAGCGCTCCGTCACCAGCGCCTCGGCCTTCCCGTCCTTCCCCGCGCGGAAGCGCACGTGGTCCTCGTCGAGCAGCACCACGTACTTCGCGTTCGGGAAGGCGGCGGGCTCGGGCAGCCCCGCTCGATCGATGGCGGGGAAGCCGCTGGCGCAGGCCATCGCGACCGAGGCGACGAAGGGAAAGGCCGTTCGCATGGCGCCGCACGATGCCACGAGCTTCACGTGCTGGCTGCCAGCACGAGCACGCACCCGTTCACCGCCATGCGCAGCCGGTGCGCCTGCGCCACCATCGCCACGGCCTGGTGTGCGCCCGCGCCGAACGTCACCTCCTCGAAGCGCACCTCACAGTGGGAGGGCCACCGGTTCCGCCTCGCGAGCGAGGCGAGATCGTTCTCCGTCAGCTGGTTGAAGCGCAGCACGAGGCGCGAGGTCCGGGGCCCGAGCTGATCGAGCAGCCGCGAGACGCCGCCGAGCCCCAGCAGGCACCCGCTGGCGTCCAGGCTCTCGAGGCCGTGGAGGCGGCCCGTCGCCGTCAGCAGGCGGACGAGGTCGGCGCCAAGCGGCACGCGGATGAGCGAGAGGTGGGTCAGCGCGGGAGCGCCCCTGAGCATGGCCTCGAGCGCCGGCGGCCCGAGCGGCCAGTCCTTCACCTCGAGGCGCTGCAGCCCCGAGAAGAGGCCCGCGCGTGAGAGGCCGTTCGCCACCGGCACCTCGAGCGGCGTCTCGACGAGCCGCAGGTGCCGCACCACCCCGTCGCGCGAGGGGCCCACGTCTTCGACCGGGAGCCGCACCCGATCGAGCCACAGCATCGACGCGTTGGCGCAGGTGCCCAGCAGGGCCGCGAACGTGTCGACCTCGAGGGCGCCATCAGCGAGGCGGAGCTCGGCGGGCGTCGATCGCTTCGCGAGCGCGTCGGCGAAGCCTCGAAACCGCCACCGCTCGTCGTCGGGGCCGGGTCGCCCCAGGCGGGACAACGAGGCGGGCAGCTCGAGATCGAAGCAGGCGAACCGCGCGATGGCCTCTGGGCCGAGGAGCTGAAGCACGGGCACGGGGTGCAGGGCGAGCACCGACAGGCCTGCGCGCGCTGGCGCCGCGGCGGGAATGCCCACCTCGCTGACCGTGGGCACGGCCGTCAGCAGCGAGGCTGGCAGCGGCACGTCGCGGCCCGGGGCGCAGCGGAGCCGATGCAGCACGCCCTCTTCGTGCGAGAGGAAGCCTACGGTGTCGCTGGTGACGCCCCGGGTATCGGCGGAGCGCCACGGCCGGCCCTCGGGCACCTTCTCGTCGAGCCAGCCAGCGAGCTTCTTGAGTGCGGCGACGAGCTCGAGCCGCGCGCCACTGCGGCCGCTCGCGGAGGTCGCCTCCTTGAGGGTGCGGGCCGCGGTGAGCACGAGCCCCCGGGGGTCGCCGTGCTCGAGCAGCCAGTCCGTGTAGACGGCGCGCTGCTCGGGTGACTCCAGGACGTGCGAGGCGAGCTCGCGATCGAGGTGAGGCTCCGACACGGCCTGCATCCTCACATCGCAGGCAGCGGGAGACCACCCGGGGCGGGGCTGAGGGCGACGTCAGTTCTTCAGGCTCGTCGCGCCCAGGTAGTCCGCGTTGGCGAACTTCGAGTGACACCCGTGGCACATCGCCACGTTGTCGCCCTTCGGAGCTCCAGCCATCTCGGCTCCGTCTTTCGCCCGGGCCTCGTAGTTCCACGTGTCCTTCGACTTCTTGATCATCACGAACACGCCTGAGGGCTGGTTCATGCCGTCGTACGTCTCCTTGATGGCGACGGTCCCGACTGGCAGGTCGTTGCCACCGAGCGATTGGCGCACGTTCGCCGAGTACCAGGTGCGCTGCAGCTTGTGCACGAAGGTGGCCGCGTCCATGCCCGAGTTGTCCACCGACTTCGACATCTGGGTGAAGAAGGACTGGTTCGTCTTGAAGTCGGCGGCGAACGCGCCGGGGCCGTTGGCGGGACCGCACGCGGCGAACACGAGGAACACGAGGGCACTCACGACGACTCGGGTCATGAAAAGAACTCCGGGAATGAGGGTGGACCTGCGGCGCTGCTACGCCCCCGCCCCGAAACGGTTACGCGCCCGACCGC
Source organism: Myxococcaceae bacterium (assembly GCA_016793095.1). Classification (GTDB taxonomy): domain Bacteria; phylum Myxococcota; class Myxococcia; order Myxococcales; family Myxococcaceae; genus Xiheimicrobium. The sequence continues at coordinate 57,610 of JAEUJQ010000026.1, forward strand.
TGAAGGCCTCAGGACGCGCTAGGAAGAAGCCATGCTGCTCTTCCAGAAGCGGTTCCACGCGGGGCTGGTGAGTGGCGCGGTGACGCGCACCTTCCGGCTCTGGGACAAGCCTCACGTGAAGCCGGGCGGGCGGTACCGGGTGCACCCCATCGGCGTCGTCGAGGTGGACGGCCTTCGCCGGGTGACGCTCGACGCCGTGAGCGACGAAGACGCCCGCCTGGGGGGCTTCACCTCGCGCGAGGAGCTGCGGGAGTACCTGGCGCCGGTGGCGAAGGCGCCGCTCACCGGCCAGACGCTGGTGTTCGACATCACCCTCCGACACGCGGGAGATGGCGACCGGGTGCAGGGCGCGCTCGACGCGAAGCTCAGCGCTGACGATGTCCGCCTCCTCCAGCAGCGCCTCGCCCGGCTCGATGGCAGCTCGCCGTGGACGATGACGGTGCTGAAGCTCATCAAGCGTCGGCCGCGCGTCGCCGCCTCGAAGCTGGCAGCGTCGCTGGGCCGGGACACGCTGCCGTTCAAAGAAGGCGTGCGGAAGCTGAAGCGGCTCGGGCTGACGCAGTCCTTCGAGGTCGGCTACGAGGTCTCACCTCGCGGCCTCGCGTTCATGAAGGCGGCCGGGCGAACGCATCGACAGCCGCGTGCTCCGGACAAGACCGCGCGACGAAGAGGTCCTCGAGCGCCTCGTGGACGACAGCGCGCAGCACCACCGGCCGAGGCGGAGAGCTCACGACAGGTGCAGACGCGCGGGCAGCTCAGACAAACCAAACACCCCGCCCGACGTGGACCGGCGTGACGCTCGGGATTCGCGGTCGGGGAAGTGACGCGCTTCACTCCGGCGTGACGGTCAGCCCGGGCTGCACCTGGAAGCCCCACGCCTTGAGGATGGCGATCGGATCGACGAACTTCGTCCCGTCGCCCTGCAGCTTGCCGAGCCGGCCCGACATACCCACGTAGGTCACGACGCCGTTGCTCATGTGCAGGTGGCCGTTGAAGAGCATCTGCTTCCCGCGCGCCAGGGACGCGGTGGTGAGGATGAGGCCCGGGTTGGACTGTGAACGCCGTGAGGCCGGCACCGCGTGGACCGAGCCATCGCCGAGGATCGCGAAGTTCGAGGCGTACTTCTCGCCGTCACGACCCCGCGCGCGGGTGTCGGGGTGGTGGGCCTCGTCGTACAGCGCCGAGATCGAGCCAGAGCCCTTTCGCGTCACCGACTCGTACTCGGCGACCTGCCGCCCGTTCACCGTCGTGGTGCCCTTGATGACGTTGAAGGTCTGCACCGTCGTCATGTCCCGGGCGATCTTCTCGGGCGTCAGCTCGGTGTAGGCGAAGGCCAGCGTGTCGCTCGAGCCGGACTCCTGCGCGTAGGGGTTGAACTTGCCGTCGAGCTTCACCTCTCCCTCGCCGTGAGAGGTGTCGTAGACGGGGTCGGGCTTGAGCTCGCGAACGTCGTAGGCCGTCGCGCCCGCGGCGAGCTGTTCCTTCACGAGCGCCTTCACCGCATCGGGCACCTTGCTGCCACCGAACGTCGTCGTCGCCCCGGGGCCGAGGATCGCGCTCGCCTCGGCGGACAACCGGCTCGCCTGCAGCTCGACGTTGCGGTTGTGGCGCGCGGCGTGGCTGCGCAGCGTGTCCACCTCTCCGAGCTTCTCCTGCAGCTTCCGCTTCGCGTCGGGGTCCATCATGCCGGCGAACTTGTCGGCCTCGGCGCGCATCGCCGCCTGCTCGTCGCGGCTGATGGCTCCCGCAGAGGACAAGATGCGATCGACGTCCTGCGCGGTGATGCGCCGATCTGCGGCGACCTGGGCGAAGGCGTTGCGAACGTCACGGACGGCCATGGTGAACCCCCGAGTGGATGACGGGTTCACCGTGGCAGGCCAGTCGCCTTCAGGCAAGCGCGGCGGTCACCGCCCCACGAGCAACACCAGCCCGCGTCCACAGACCCAGAACGTCGGCCCTGTCACCAGGACCTCGTCGCCCGACCTCGCGAGCTGCTCGGGGCCTTCGCGCTCCTCGCAGGTGTCTCCCACCCTGCGCCACGTCTTCCCGGCCCCCGCCCAGGGCAGGGCGAACTGGAGCGGGCCGGTCCACCCGTTGATTGCCACCAGGACGGTGTCGGTGCCGCCGAACTCGGTGTCGTCGAGGCGCAGCGCCAGCGCGTGGTTCCCCCGGTTCGCGAGGTAGGCGGCGTCAGCGACGGCGCCGCTCGGTTGGAACCACCTCACCTGCTCGAGCCCGTTGCTGTTCCCGTCGCCCGAGCGCCAGGCCTGCGCGGGCCGCAAGGAGGGGTGCGTCGCGCGGAACCGGAGCAGCCGCTCGGTGAAGGTGCGGAACCACGTCTCTTCGGTGGTGAGGGTGGCCGCCAACCAGTTGCGGTCACTGTCGAGGCTGTAGGGGTTGTTGTTGCACCGCAGCGTGCGCAGGTGCTCGTCGCCGCCGTTGAACATCGGCACGCCCGCCGACAGCAGGGACAGCGCCATGCCCTTGCGCGCGGCCGCTCTCTGGGCGCGGGCCGAGCCGCCTTGATCCCAGCTGCGGTTGAAGTCGGAGCCGCCGTTCGTCGGCCCCCACGGCCACGGCTGTTCGTTGTTCTTCGTGTTGCACGCGTACAGGTCGCGCAGCGTGAAGCCATCGTGCGCCACCACGAAGTTGATGGACGCCGCCGGTGGGCGGCCCTCGTCTCCCACGAGATCGGCCGAACCGGAGACGCGTTGCACGAGCTCGGCGAGGCTCGTCTCGTCGAACCCCAGCCGGTTCTGGTGCGTGCGCACCGCGTCTCGGAAGCGGTCGTTCCACTCGGCCCACTGCGGCGGGTGGTTGCCCATCTGGTACGTGCCGTCGCCGATGGCCCACGGCTCGGCGATCAGATCGACCCCCGGTCCTCCCTGCCAGGCTCGTACGGGCAGGCTGGCCCGAATCCGGTTGAGCGCCGTCGCGGGATCGTCGCGAGAGTAGCGGAAGCAGCCGTGCTCGCAGGTGTTGCCCAGCACCGGCGACAGGTCGAAGCGGTAGCCATCGACGCCGAGCACCTCGTGCCAGTAGCGCAGGGAGTCGATGATGAGCGTCTGGGCCAGCGGGTTGCGGGTGTTGAAGTTCCCGACGGTGCCGGTGTTGTCCCAGCTGCCGCGGCGATCGTGCGTCAGCGAGTAGTACGACGCGTTGTCCAGGCCACGGAAGGACTGCGTGCCCCCTTCGCCGGTGTGGTTGTAGACGACGTCGATGAAGACCTTGAGGCCGGCCTCGTGGAAGGCGCGCACCATCTGCTGGAACTCGCGCGTGGGTCCGCCGGGGCCCTTGTCGCTCGCGTAGCGCCGGTCGGGCGCGAAGTAGGCGAGCGTCATGTAGCCCCAGTAGTTGTCTCCCGAGGTCGAGGCCTCGAGGTCATTCGTCTCGTTCTGCGTCTCCTGCACGGGCAGGAACTCGATGGCGGTGATGCCCAGGTCGGCGAGCGCGCGCGCCCGGGTCGCCGCGCCAGCGTAGGTGCCGCGGATCGCCTCGGGGAGGGTGAGGTCGTTCATCGTCAGCCCGCGGACGTGCACCTCGTAGATGACGTCGTCCTTGAGCGCGCGGATCGGTCGGGGGCCGACGTCGGCAGCCCCCGCAGACAGCACGACGCCTTTGGGCGCCTTCGCGGCCGAGTCCTTCGCGCGGTGGGCCGGGCCGCCGAGGTAGACGTCGAAGTCCTGCCAGCGCTCGTTCTTCGGGTCGTGGCTCTGCTCCAGCGCGAACGGGTCGAAGAGCAGCTTGTTCGGGTTGAAGCGGTTGCCTTCGCCGTCCACCTCGGCGCGGAAGCCCGTCGTCGAGCCGGGCGTGAAGCCTTCGACCCACGGCCAGTTCGGTCCCCACGCACGGAGGCCGTAGAAGAGCGCTCCGCCGTCGCGCGCGGGCACTGGCACCGAGGCGCTCCACCGTCCCTCTCCGGCCGGGTCCATCACGGCGGTGGCGATGGCAGGGGCGTTCATCGGAGCGTCGAAGACGAGCACCTCGACCCGGGTCGCACGCCTGGATTGCACGCGCACCTCGAGCCGCTGGCCCTGCTCGTCGAGCCGCGCCCCCCAGAACGACGGACCGGCGTCCGCAGCCGGTTCAGACCCTGCGTCCACCAGCCCCGCGTCCTCGCCACCTGCGTCGAGGCTGAGGGTGCCCGCATCGCGTTCGGGCTGCGGAGTGACGGTGGAGCCCGCGTCCGGCTCCGGATTCGGAACCGGAGGCGTCGAAGAACACGCAGTGAAGAGGAGCAGAGCCCAGACGAACGTGCGCATGGAGCGCGGCCGCTTCGCACGGGTCATGCCACGGTCCCGGGTTGAAGGAGGACAAGGGCTTGCCTGCGGCAGCTCAATCGCGCAGCGACGACTGTCCTCCTGCCGAACAACCACCCGGTGCGAGGTCTGCCTTCATTTCCCTTCGCGCACGCACCTCGTTGTCGCACCCGCCTCGACATCAGCGCACACGTCGTTGTAAGTGCGTGAAAGAAAATCGGAAACTGGTCGCCTCAGTCAGCGAGAATCTGATCGCTCGCGCGCTTCAGCCCTTCGAAGGAGAACCACATGCCTCCCCCTATCGGCAGCTCCAACTCGTTTCGCAACTGGGGGGCTGGTTCGACGACCTCGAAGACGGTGGAGTCGCAGGTCAAGACGCCGAAGCGCACGGACATCACCACCACGCGCGAGCGGAACGGCTCGACCACGGTTCAGAAGGACAAGCAGACCACCAACAAGAAGGGCGACACCTTCTACACCGAGGGCAAGCAGAAGAGCGTCGCCACCGAGAAGCCGGGCGTCGAGAAGAGCGGCACCGTCACCCTCGCCAAGACCGACGAGAAGGTCTTCGTCGAGAAGGGCGCCAAAGAGGTCCGCAACCAGCACGATCTCGCCGGCGGCATCAAGGCCGAGACCTACTACCAGGGCCCCAGCTTCAAGGTGTCCGGCGACGCGAAGTTGACCCAGAAGGGGCTCGGCGCCGACATCGACGTCTCCCTCAAGATCGACGCCAACCTCTTCAAGGCCGGCGCGAGCGCGGAGAAAGAGTTCAAGTTCAAGGTCAACGGCGAAGAGGTCAGCGTCAAGGTGAAGCTGGGCGCCGAGGGCCAGGTGGGCATCAACGGCGAGCTGAAGCTCAAGGTGCACGTCGGCAAGGACGGCATCTCGGTGTCCGCTGGCGCCGAAGGCTTCGGCGGCGCGCGTGGCACCCTGTCCGGCAGCCTCGAGGTCGGCATCAACGGCTCGACGGCGGCGTCGGGCGAGATCAAGCTGACCGCCGCGGCAGGCGCGATGGCTGGCGCAGAGTTCTCGGCCGGTAAGGGGAAGTTCCACGCCAAGGCCTACGCTGCGGTCGGCGTCGGCGTGGGCATCGAGATCAACGGCGAGATCAACGCGCAGACCGCTCTCAAGGGCGGCGCGGCGCTCGTCCTTCCCGGCAGCCAGGGCTGGAAGTAGCAGGCGTTCGGCCGTGACCGGGCTACAACCGGCTCCCGGAGGCCACGGTCATGCGCAGCAAGCTCTCGAAGGAAGGCGGCCGCCTGATGCAGGGCGGCCTCGTCGCTGACGCCATCAGGACGTTCGAGAAGGGCGTCACCGCTGATCCGAAGGACGCCGACTGCTGGCTCGGACTCGGCCGCGCCTTTCTCTCGCAAGGCAGACCCGAACAGGCGCGCACAGCGCTCTCGAAGCTGCTGGCGCTCGAGCCCGAGCACCTCGAGGCGCAGAGCGCGATCGCGCTGGTGGACTTCCACTCGGGCAAAGAAGACGCCCTGCAGCGCCTCGAGGCCGTGAGCGCCAACGAGAAGGCCGGCTTCTTCGAGCACTACAACCTCGCCGGCGTGCTGCAGGGACGGGGCGACCTCGCGGGCGCTGAGGCCGCGTACGAGCGCGCGCTCAAGGCGTCGCCCGACAACCCGTTCGCGCTGGTGGAGGTGGGGCTGCTCGCGCTGGACCGTGGAGACACGAAGGCGGCGCTGCCGAAGCTGAAGCGGGCAGCGGAGCTGATGCCGAACGAGTGGGTGCCGCAGCAGTCCTACGCGCGCGCGCTGGTGCGAGACGGGCAGCTCGGCCAGGCGGCGCACGTGTTGAATCAGGCCGTCGCGAAGCACCCTGACGAGCCCTCGCTCTACCTCGACCTGTTCCAGTTCTCGATGCTCGCGGGCAGCACAGCGTCCGCCGTGCGCGCGGCAGTGGAGCTGCGCCGCCTCAAGCCCGAGGAAGCCAACCCGATCTACTTGCACGGGCTGGCCCTCTTCACCTCGGGCGACGTCACGAAGGCGCGCCCGCTCTTCGAGGAGGCCGTCAACCGCGCGCCGCGCTCGTGGGAGGCGAAGCAGGCGCTGGCGAAGTGCCTGGTGCTCGAGAAGAAGCTCGATGCCGCGCAGAAGCTGCTCGAAGAAGCGAACGCCGCGCAGCCCACCGCCGCCGGGCCCGCGAACGATCTGGCCTCCCTCCTCCTGTCGAAGAAGCAGGGCGCACAGGCGGAGGGCGTGCTGAGGCGGGTGCTGGCCTTCGCGCCCGAGGACGAAGCCACCAACCTCAACCTGGCGCTGGCCTACGTCCAGCAGGGCAAGAAGGCGCAGGCGAAGCCGCACGTGCAAGCCTGTCTGAAGAGCGCCGACAAGGACCTCCGCGAACAGGCCGAGCGGCTGAAGAAGCAGGTGGGCTGAGCGAGCGTCGAGCGGGACTTCGCTCAGGGTCGAGGCAACGCCCGGCGGTCACCACGCGTGGAGCCGTTCGGCATCACCCAGCCCTGCGTCGCCAGCTCGAGGTCGCCCACTTCGAAGGCGGCGACGCCCGTCGTTCCGCGGCTGAGCGGCGCGATGAAGAGCCCTCGATGGAGTGCGGCCGTGGCGTTGACGTACCCCGGCAGCGCGCACGTGAAGCCCGGCGTCCCGTCAGGTCCGAGGCGACGAAGGAGCGACCCACCGTCGTTGGTGGACTCGCCGAAGAGCACCCCGCCATCGTCGATCAACGCAGCGGTGAGGAGCGTCGACGTGGTGTTCCGGTGCCAGCGCGTGCCGCCGTCCCCGTCCAGCTCCGCGAGCGACTGGTACCCGGCGAGCACGACACGCCCGGGCGCGCTCAGGGCCCAGATGGGGTTGCGCACCTGCGTCGAGATGGGCCCGCTCAGCCCCGAGGGTGACGACCAGACGAGGTCGGCGCCGGCGAGCAGCACGCGGTCTCCCTCGACGCCGACGGGCCTCGCTTGACGCGCCACCGTGCGCTCGGGGCGCCCCAGGTGGTCGAACAGCTGGCTCTGCTGAATCGGCGCCCAGCAGTCGGCGTTGGTGATGACGAGCGAGCCTGACGCCGTCACCGCGGGGAAGTAGACGTGGCCCCACCAGTCCCGCTCCCAGGCCACCGCGCCGCTGCGGCGGTCGAGCGCGATGGAGTACTCGCGGTGCAGCTCGGTGCCCTCGGTGAGCTGCTCGACGATGAGATCCTCCGAGATCGAGAGGAACGCCGAGGTGGACCAGAGGCCGCCGCCATCTCGCTGGGGGCTGCGCGGCGTCTTGCCGAGCGTGGTGTCTCGAGACCAGAGAACCCCACCGTCTCTCGCGTCCCGCGCCTGCAGCCGTCCCCGGCGACCGGCGAAGATGATGCCGTTGAGGGGGTCGAGGGCGAGGCGGGCCGTGCAGCCAGGACAGGCGGGCTCGAGCTCGACGCGCAGCCGCTCGACGCCGAGCGGGTCGATGCCCACCAGCTCGAGAGGCTCGGCCGCCTCGGAGAGCGGCGCCTCGGTGAAATAGGCGATGCCCTCGGGCGAGACGGTGCCCTCGAAGAAGACGCGCTTGCCTGCGGGCAGGTAGGTCCAGCGGGCGACGGGCGGCGTCATCGGCCCCGCGACGCAGCGGCGGTTCTCGCAGACCGACGCCGCGCGGCAGACGTCGGCGGGGGCGCACTCCGAGCCCTCGGGAGACGCGCGCGCCTCGCACACGCCGTCGATGCAGACGTGCGCCGTGGTGCAGTCGTTCTCGCCGCAGCTGGCGCCGTCGAGGACCGGCTCGAACGCGCAGCCGGTGCGCGGGTGACACACGGCGGTCAGGCAGGGGCTCGTGGACGCAGGGCAGGTGACGGCGTCGTTCCGGCACCCGAGGCGCTCGTCGCAGCTGTCGGACGTGCACGCGTTCCCGTCGCTGCAATCCCGGGCTGCGCCGGTGCACACCCCACGCTGGCAGGAGGCGGCGATGAGACACATGGACGCGCAGGCCGTGCCGTCAGGCAGCGGGTCCTCGACACAGGCGGCGCGCGCCGGGTCGAAGCGGCGCTCGTGACAGAGTGACGGCGGGCCACAGTCCGGCACGGCGCGTCCACGGCCGAGGAGCACGACGGCCGCGGTGCGGCTCCCGTCAGTGACCTGGAGGTTGGCGGAGACGGCGCCCTCCAGCGTGGGCCGGAAGTGAACCTCGACGGTGGTCGAGCTGCCGCCGCCAAGACGGACCGAGGCGGGGCCTGCGAACGGCTCCTGGACGCTGAGCTCGAGCTCCAGCGGCGAACGGCTCTCGTTCTGAACGGTGAGCAGCGCCGTTCCCTCTTCGCCCAGAGACACCTCGCCCAGCTCGAGCTGCTCGGGCGCCACCGTCCAGCGCGGCTCCAGTCCGCTCACCTGGCTGGACTCGCAGGCCTGGCAACCGGCGACGAGGAGACTGAGGAGGACCGAGCGCACGCGCCCGCGCGGGCTGCAAGGGCGAAGCCACGCACGTCGTCTCCAACCGCTCGCGGCGACGAGGGTTCGAGTCCAGCCACGACGGCAGGCACTCAGAAATCCGTCGGGGCTGCTCAGGTCACTGACCGACCTGCGATCCGGCCGTCCTTGCGGACCCAGCCGCTCGTGTCGTCGAACGCGCGCGACCACTCCACGAGCGGCTCCACCGCGTAGCGATGCACCTCGACGGGCACCTCGTCGAGCAGCGAGATCCCCTCGAGCGTCGGGAGGAACCGCAGTGCCCTGAAGCCGACTCCGAGGCGGGCGGCACGGCGCACGGCCCGCGCGAAGTCCGGTGCGTGCAGCGCGCTGGGCCGAAGCCCTCGCGCGTCGTCGCGCTGCAGGGTGAAGAGCACGGTGGCGCGGTCGCCCCGCTGCACCCGCCGCGCGAGCGCCTCCACGTGCTGGGTGGCGCGTTCGCTCGCCGAGTCGGGGAAGTAGCCAAGGCCGTCGGGGTACACGAGGTGGCAGTTCTTCACCTCGACCCAGTGCGCGCCGCGCCGCGTCTCGAGCCGGAAGTCCGCCCGGTGCCCGCGCCCGAACCGCTGCTCGGGGATGACGCGGGTGAGATCTTCGAAGCCGGGCACGAGGCGGTGCTCCAGCACGGTGCGCACCAGCGCGTTGGGGAGCGACGTGTTCGCGCCCACCAGTCGGCCGTCGAGCTCGACGAGCTCCCACGTGAAGCGGAGCGCGCGCCCGGGGTTGGGCGACTCTGAGAGCCACACCCGCGCGCCCTCGACGATCATGCCCTCCATGCGTCCGGGGTTGACGCAGTGAGCCCGCACCGTGCGACCGTCGGCGAGGCGCACCTCGGCGAGGAAGCGCTCGTAGCGCGCACGCAGCCGGCCCTCGAGGAGCGGCGACGGCCAGCGATGGACGAGCCCGAGCACGAGCCCGCAGTGCCCCATCCGGGCGCCGGTGTCAGCCGGGAACGTGTGGGGCCGCCCCTCCGCGACCGACCGGGCGACGTCGCCCACGAGGAGTGCGCCGAGGAGCGCTGCTTACTTCGCCGCGAGCGACAAGCAGGCCTTCATCACGGCGTCGCGCGCGGCCTTGCTCGACTCGTTGCGCGAGCACTCGAGGGCCTTGCCGCCCACCTTCTTGCGCACGGTGGCCCCGTAGATCGGCGACTTGTCCATCATGCTCTCGCCTTCGAACTCGAAGACCCAGCCGTCGGCCGTCTTCTCGTTCTTCGTGAAGGCCTTGAAGCCGTTCGTCATCTTCTTCACCTCGTCGACCGCGCCCTCGTACGTGGCCGGGTACGCGTCGGTGACGGTGCTGACCATCACCGTGTACGAGTAGTCCTCGGGGGCGACGGAGTAGTTCGCGGCGTCGGCGGAGGTGTCTTCGGCCTTCGCGCCAGCGGGCATCTCGATCTTCGCGCCCAGCTTCTCGAGCACGACCCAGGAGGCAGCGGCCGGCGCAGGGGCTGCGGCAGGCGCTGGCGCGACAGCCGGCGCGGCAGGTTCAGCCGGCTTCACAGCCTCGGGCGCCGCGTCCTTCTTGCAGGCAGCGAACACCGACACGACGACGAGCGACGACAGCAGCAGCTTCTTCATGGGAGCCCTCCCGGCCCGGTTTGTTGGTGCGGGAGGAACCCCCGGAGCTGACTCGAGGTGCAAACTCAGTGCGGTGCTTGCGTCGAGGCGGTGGCCTGCAACGATGCGCCGCGTGCGCGTTCCGCTGGGTCTCGTCCTCGTCGTCACGGCGCTGACCGCGAGCGCGAAGGAGCCGCTGCGCTGGGGCGCCGACAGCCAGGGCGGCGCGCCGTACGTCTTTCAGGACCCGATGGATCCGACGCGGCTGACGGGCTTCGAGGTCGAGCTGGCGGGCCTGCTGGCGAGCCGCCTCGGCCTCACGTCACAGCCGGTCGCCGGCCCCTGGGACAAGCTGCTCGAGCTGCTCGCGCGCGGCGACTTCGAGCTGGCGCTCAACGGCATCGAGGTCGCCGAGGAGAAGAAGCGCGTCGCGCTGCTCTCGCGGCCCTACTTCGCAGCGGCCGAGGTGCTGACGGTGCGGCGGGCAGACGCGTCGGCGCCGCGCACGCTCGAGGCGCTGGCGGGTCGGAAGGTGGGCACCCTGCCCGGCTCGCTCGCCGAGCGCATCGCGCAGCGGCACGGCGCCGACGTGCGCACGTACGAGGGCGGGCAGGATGAGATCTACGACGACCTGAAGCTCGGGCGGACCGACGCGGTGCTGCTCGACGATCCGGTCGCGCGCTACTACGCCGACTTCGACGAGGCGCTCGAGTCGATCCGCGGCGACTTCGGCGTGGTGGAGTACGCCATCGCGGTGCGGCTCGACGATCAGCCGCGGCTCGAGGCGCTGAACCGGGCGCTCGACGGCCTCGCGGCAGACGGCTCGCTCCGGGCGCTGTACGAGCGCTGGGGCCTGTGGACGGCGGCGACCGCGAAGCTGCTCGGCGACGCCGACGCGACGCCGCGCGCGCACGCCATCGAGTACGACCGCTGGAAGACGGCCGTGGGCCACCTGCCGCCGTTCTGGGAGCGCGTGCGCACGAGGTACCCGTCGTACCTGCCGCTGTTCATGAAGGGCGCGGCGCTGACGCTGCTCGCGTCGCTGGCGGCGATGGCGTTGGCGATCGCGCTGGGGGTGCTGCTCGCGGTCGGGCGCCGCTTCGGGCCGGGAGCGGTCAGGTGGGCGTGCGTCGCGTACATCGAGTTCTTCCGGGGCACGCCGCTGCTGGTGCAGCTGACGATGATCTACTTCGGGCTCCCGGAGCTGGGCGTGCGGCTCGACCCCTTCGCGGCGGGCGTCATCGCCCTCGGGCTCAACTACGCGGCGGCCGAGGCCGAGAACTACCGGGCCGGGCTCGAGAGTGTGCCGCGCGGGCAGCAGGAAGCGGCGCAGGTGCTCGGGCTCTCGACGCTGCAGACGCTGCGCTTCGTGGTGGGGCCGCAGGCGGTGCGCATCTCGATTCCGCCGATGACGAACGACTTCATCGCGCTGTTGAAGGACTCGTCGCTCGTGTCGGTGGTGACGTTGACCGAGCTGACGAAGACGTACACGACGCTGGCGAACTCGACGCGCGATCACCTCGGCCTCGGGCTGCTGGTGGCGCTCTGCTACCTGCTGGTGGGGCTGCCGTTCGCGCGGCTGGCGCGGGTGGTGGAGGCGCGGTTCGCGCGGCACCTGTCGCGGGAGGCGCCGTGACGCTCAAGGTGACGGGCCTCGTGCGGCGCCACGCGGGCAACGCGGCGCCGACGCTCAAGGGGCTGTCGTTCGATCTCCCCGCGGGCACGCTGACGGCGCTGCTGGGCCGCTCGGGCGCGGGCAAGTCGACGGTGCTGCGCTGCGTGATGGGGCTCGAGCCCTTCGAGCAGGGCACCGTCGAGATCGACGGCGTGGTGGTGCGCGGCACGAAGGAGGTGTCGCCACAGGAGCGCGCTACGCAACTGCGGGAAGCGCGGGCGCGGCTGGGCCTGGTGTTCCAGTCGTTCGAGCTGTTCCCGCACCTGACCGCGCTGCAGAACTGCACGCTGGCGCCGGTGCAGGTGAAGGGCGAGGGCCAGCAGGCCGCCGAGGCGCGCGCGCGGGAGCTGCTGGTGCAGCTGGGACTCGAGCACCGAATCGACGCGTTCCCGGAGCAGCTGTCGGGGGGCCAGAAGCAGCGGGTGGCGATCGCACGGGCGCTGGCGATGGAGCCACGCGTGCTGCTCTACGACGAGCCGACGAGCGCGCTCGACCCCTCGATGAAGAACGAGGTGCTGCAGACGCTCAAGCGGGTGGACGCGACGGGCGTGACCCAGGTGGTGGTGACGCACGATCTCGCGCTGGCCCGCGGCGTGGAGCACGTCTGCGTGCTCGATCACGGCGTCGTCATCGAGGCCGGCGCGCCCGCCGAGGTGCTGCAAGCGCCGAAGCATGAGACGACGAGAGCGCTGCTCAAGGACTGGACCTGAAGCGCGCCTTCCGCTCCCCGCGGGCTTGTATGCTCCCTCTGCCATGACTTCCCCGAGGCGTCGCCGCCTGCGGCTCATCGCCATCCTCACGCTGATCAGCGCCTGTCCGATGGAGCCGCCGCCGCCACCGCTGCGGTTCGTCGCGGACGAGCAGCTCGGCAGCTTCCGCCTCGTCGACGTCACGCCGAGGACCGTCTCGCTCCACGGTGGGCCGGTGACGCTCTCGTGGGAGGGCGTGCCCGCTGACGCCGGCTCGTACTTCTATCTCGTCGTCGGTGAGGCGCTCTCGCCGACGTACCACAACCTCGTCGGCCCCATCTCCCCGTCGCCGGACGGCGGCGCGGTCACCCAGCGCCTGTCGCTCCCGGGGCGCACAGCAGGGACGCACGACCTCTCGCTGGTCCTGCCGCGAGTCGTGGAATACTCCGAGTTCGGCGGTGGCCGCGTCGGCGCGCTGGTCGGCGCCGTCACCTATCGCAGCACGCCCGGAACGCCCCGCTTCACGCCCCTCGCGGCCGGCCCGACGAACCTCCGCGTGCCGCTCCGGGCGAGCCTCGCGGCGCCCTGCGCCCGCAGCCAGGAGTTTTCGCTGACCAACCTCGGCGACGAGGTGCTCCCCCAGCTGGGCGTGTCGGTCACCGGAGACGGCTTCAGCACGCCGTCCACGTGCTCTCCGACGCTCGACCCCCTGGCGTCCTGCACCCTGAAGGTCTGCTTCGAGGCCTCGACGCCCGGCGTGTACCGGGGCACCCTGCGCGCGACGTCGGGGAAAGTGAGCGAGGTCGTCGAGCTCAGCGCGACGGTCCTCGAGCCCTCGCCCGCCTTCGCCTGGCAGCGGCGCGGCCAGGGCCTCTTCGCCGTCTCGGGCAGCGTGGCGGCGATCTTCTTCGAGGGCGCCACGGCGCTGACCCTCATCGATGATCGCGCGGTGCGTGAGGTTCCCCTCGGCGCCGGGGAGCGCATCGTCAGCCTCGTCGGTGACGGCGCAGGCTCGTTCGGCGCCTTCGTCGTCGCCGGCAGTCAACCCCACCGCCTCACGTCGTTCACGGCGACGGGTACGCGCGGGCCCACGGTCGCGGTGGAAGCGGACAAGCTGTTCGATCTCGGGCGAGGGCGGGTCGCGACGCTCCGGGGCCGGTGGTTCACGGCCTGGTCGCTCCCGGGCGTCACGGTCGACACGAGCTGGGCGAACGCCGGCGCCTTCTACCTGCCGTACGGGTACCTGACCTCGGTGGCCTCGACGGCGGATGGCCGGCTGTTCCTCGCCAACGCGGACGAGCTGCCAGAGCTCTCGCCGGGAGGCCAGCTCGTGACCACTCACCAGCACCCCGCGCGCTTCGTCGCGGCGAACGACGGGACCGTCGTGGTGGCCACGCCCTCGGTCGTGCTGCGGTGGACCTCGAACGCCTGGGGCTTCGTCACCATGACGCCGCCCGGCCTCATCGACCTCGCCATCGACCCGCGCCAGCGCATTCTATTGTCGCTGTCGACCGGCACGACGGAGCGGCGCCGCGCCGACACCTCGGTTGAGGCGACGTTGCCGGTCGGCGCGGTGGAGTGCTCGGGCGTGGTGTGCCTCGGCGCCGGGGTCGACGGCCCCGACCCGTTCATCGCCCGGCTCGCCGACTGACCTCCGTCAGGGCCCGGAGAATCCCGGGGGCGAGGCGCTGCATCTGAGCGGCATGAGCTGGTCCTGGGTTCTCATCGTGCTGGTGGGTGGCTTCGTCGCCCTGAACGTGGCGCTGCAGGTGGTGGCGCGCCGGAGGGCCGCGAGGCTGAGAGGCCAGCCGCTGCCGGCGCTGCCTGGCGCGACGGGCCAGCGCATCTCGGCGTCGGGCCGGGCGCTCGTCTACTTCTTCACGCCCACCTGCGCCGCGTGCCGCCCGCTGACGCCGAGAATGAAGGCGCTCGCCGACAAGGGCCAGCCCGTCTTCCCCGTCGACGCGATGCAGGAGCCCGAGCTGGCGCGAGCCTTCTCGGTCATGGCCACCCCGACGACCGTGGAGATCCAGGAGGGCCGGGTCGCCGGTGTCTCCATCGGCCCCGTCGTGCCCGCGGTGTGGGCCCGCTTCGGCGAGGGGACCTGACAGCGCTCAGGGCGCGCGGTACACGTCCACGCCGCGCACCACCGTCATCAGCACCTTCGCGTCGAGCAGCGCCTTCGCCTCGCCGTCCACCGGGTCCACCGGCAGCACCACGAAGTCGGCATCGAAGCCCGGCGTCAGCCGCCCGCGCTGCCCCTCGGCGAACGACGCGAACGCCGCGCCGCTGGTGAACGCCGCGAGGGCCTCGGCGCCGCTGAGCCGCTGCGCAGGCATCCACCCGTTCGGCGGCTGACCCTGGTGATCCTGCCGCGTGCGCGCCGCGTAGAGGCCCCACAGCGGGTTCGGGTGCTCGACGGGGAAGTCGCTGCCGAACGCGAGCGGCACCTTCGCGTCGAGCACCGTGCGCCACGCATAGGCGAACGAGAGGCGCTCCTGACCGACGCGCGCCTCGGCCCACGGCATGTCACTCGTCGCGTGCGTGGGCTGCATGCTCGCCACCAGCCCCGCCTGCGCCAGCCGCGCCAGGGCGTCGCCGCGCAGCACCTGCACGTGCTCGACCCGGTGCCGGTGGGCCTTGTCGAGCGTCGCGAGCGTGTCGATGACGAGCGTGTTCGCGCGATCGCCGATGGCGTGCACGGCCACCTGAAAGCCCCGGTCGTCGAAGGCCTTCGCGCGCGCCGCGAGCTCCTCGGGCGTCAGCAGGAGCAGCCCCGTGCTCGAGGGCTCATCGGCGTACGGTGCATGGAGCGCCGCGCCTCGCGACCCGAGCGCTCCATCGGCCAGCAGCTTCACTGCCCGCAGCTCGAGCAGCGCGCCCTGGTACACGCCTCGCCCCACGAAGGTCTCCCAGCCCGGGCTCTGTCCATCGGCCATCGCGTAGACGCGCAGCGGCAGCTTCCCGGCGAGATCCCACCGCTGCAGGAGCTCGAACGTCGCGAGATCCATGCCGGCGTCGTGCACCGAGGTGAGTCCCAGCTTCGCGCAGGTCTCGAGCGCGACCTTGAGCCGCTGCTCCCGCTCGACCGGCGTCGGCTCGGGCAGCTTCGCCGAGACGAGGTCGATGGCGTTGTCCACCAGCACGCCCGTCGGCTCGCCGCGCGCGTCACGCAGAATGCGCCCGCCCGGCGGGTCCTTCGTGTCCTTCGTGACGCCCGCGCGCCTCAGCGCCTCGGCGTTCACCCACGCCGCGTGCCCGTCGACGCGCGAGAAGAAGATGGGCGTACCGGGCTTCGCTGCGTCGAGCACCGCCTTGTCGGGGAACGCCTTCTCGTCCCAGTCGTTCTGATCCCACCCGCGGCCCAGCAGCCAGTCGCCCTGGTACGCCGCCGGGCTCGCGCTCGCGATGCGCGCGGTGACGTCGCCCGCCTGCTTCATGCCGTCGAGCGAGACGATGGACAGCGCCCGGCCCAACGACGCGAGGTGCCCGTGGGCGTCGGCGAGGCCCGGGACGATGGTCGCGGCGGGGAACCGATCGATCACCGCGTCCGACGACGCGAACGCGCGCGCGCCGCCTTCGTCACCCACGAAGGCGAGCCGGTCGCCCCGCACCACCAGCGCCGTCGCGAAAGGGCGCTGCGGGTCGTTCGTGTGGATGCGCTTCGCCACCACGACGATGTCGGGCGCCTGGCCGTCGGGCGTACGCTTCACACAACCGGACGAGGTGAGGAGGCACAGCAGCAGCACGGACCGGATCATGCGACCCGCCTACAAGACGCCGGTCGCCGGCGCACGTCCCGACACCGCAGACCGCTGAGGCTCGGCGAAAGCGCAAGCCGCTCGGTTGCGCACGTCCAGACACCTCCGCCCGTCGAGGCTCAGCGAAAGATGGCACACGTCCTGACACCTCCGCCCGTCGAGGCTCAGCGAAAGCGCAAGCCGCTCGGTCGCGCACGTCCCGACACCTCCGCCCGTCGAGGCTCAGCGAAAGCGCACGCCGCCCGATGGCACACTCCGAAGCGAGAGCGTACCAGCCGTTCGGTGGCGCACGTCCCGACACCGCCGACCGTTGAGGCTCGGCGAAGGCGGACGCCGGCACACTCAGCAAGGGAGCGAGCCCCTCACCAGGTGGATGGTGTGGCCCAATTCGCCGCACGCGCCGCCGTCGCCGACGGTCGTCTGCAGCGGGCGATCGCGGCGAGAAAGGAGGACCCTTCAACGCTGCGCCGCGAGCCTGAGAACGATCATGGGAGCTTCGGCGCGTCGGGGTACGTCAGCTCACCCGACAGCGCCTCGAGGAACGCCTTCACCTGGGCCACCTGCTTCGCGCTCCACTTCACCGGCTTGAGCTGCGGGTCCGGCGTCGCCACCGTGTTGCCACCCTTCGCCATCAGCGTGATGGCCTCGTCGAGCGTCTTCACCGAGCCATCGTGGAAGTACGGCGCCGTCAGCGCCACGTTCCGCAGCGTCGGCGTCTTGAACCTGCCCTTGTCCTTCTCGTCCTTCGTCGCGTCCATGCGGCCCGCGTCGTCGCCGATGCCGAGGCCATGAAACGCGAAGTCGCTGAAGAGCGGCGGCACATGGCAGCTCACGCAGCCCGCCTTCGAGAACAGCTCCCTGCCCGCCTTCGCGTCCTTCGACAGGGCCGCCTTGTCACCCGCCGCGTCCTTGTCGAACGCCGAGTTGCCGGTGCTCAGCGTGCGGAAGAAGGTCGCCAGCGCCTTCGGCACGTTGTCGGCCGTCGCGGGCTCTCCGAAAGCGCGCTGGAACATCGCCTTGTACACGGGCAGACCGTTGAGCGCGGCCGCCACCGTCGCGGGGTCCGCCCCCAGCTGCCCCTTCCACGCCGCGTTGCTGACCGCCTCGAGCGTCGCCATGCGCCCGTCCCAGTACCAGCTCGTGTGGAAGCCGAGGCCCACCATCGTCGGCGCGTTGCGCTTGTTCATCGCGCCGCCCACCTTCGCGTCGACGGCCTGGCCCGAGGTGTACGCCTTGTCGGTGTGGTGGCACTGCGCGCACGCCATCGAGCCGTCCTTCGACAGCCGCGGCTCGAAGAAGAGGTACCAGCCCAGCTCGGCCTTCTCGGCCGTCACCGGGTTGTCCTCGGGCGCCTTCGGCTCCGCCATCCCCGCGGGCAGCGCCGGGAGCGGCTTCACGGGCGGCAGCTCGACCTTCGGCTCGGGCGGAGGAGGCGGGGGCTTCGGAGCCTCGGCCACCGGCGTCGGCGCAGGCGGCGGCGTGGGCTTCGGCTCCGCCGTCTTGCAGGCGAGGAGAGAGACGGCGACCAGCACGGAGAGGACCTTGATTCGCGTCATGGCGCGCAAAGTACGGCCGTCGCGGGCCCGCGGCATGAGAAAAAGGAAACGCGCACGCTGCTCCCTCTCCGGGGAGGTACCGAGCAGGTGGCTGTCTCGGCGCCGGTGCCGCCCCTGTGGCTGCAGCGCCCAGCAGCACACGTGCCACGCGGCGCTGCCGGGGCGAGCCTGCTGGGCTGCGCAGCGGTTGGGTCTCGGCCGAAGGAAGTTCGTCGTCTCAGTCGAGCACGCGGCCCAGCTCCTGCCCGAGCAGCGTCTCGAGCTCGCGGATCGAGCGGTACGCCACGCAGCGGTGCGCCTGCACGTCGAAGCGCAGCTCCTTGACGTCGCGCACGAGCAGAATGGTGGGCTTGCCCCGGCCCCACGCGTAGCCGACCTCGAGGTACACGTTCGGGTTGGCGGTCGAGAGATCGGCGATCACCACCTTCGCCGTCTCGATGCGCGCGCGGATGCGCTCGATGATCAGCCCGTCGAAGGCCACCTGGTCGACCCGCTCGCAGAGCAGCCCGGCGGCCTTCACCGGCGCCTGGATGCCGTAATGGAAGACGTCGTCGAGCTCGGGGAGGAACGGCATGGCGATGAAGGCGTGCGGCTTCTCGGGGCTCGGCTGCCCTGCCGTCGCCATCACCGGCGCGAGCTGGAACGCGGCGCTGCGCTGCACGCGGAACGCGCCTGAGTCCAGCCTCGTGACGCCGCTGGTGCCCGCCAGGCCCGCCTCGAGGGCCTGCCGCATGCGCGCGGCGCGGCTCACGTTCTTCTCGACGATCCACACCTCTTCGACGTCGCCGCCCACGCCCTTCTGGAAGCTGTCGATGAAGCCGCTCACCAGCGCGAGGATCGCCTCGTGCTCGTCGAGGCCCGCCCGCACGCCGTGCACCGTCGTCGCGAGCCGGCGGACGCGGCGCGCGTCGGCGAAGGCGAGCATTCGACCCGAGAGCAGGCGCAGCTCGTGGTAGCGCAGCTGGCCCAGGCGGCTCGTGCCGAAGAGCGCCACCTGCGGCGCCGTGAGCGCGCCCGCTGAGTCGAACGCCTTCACCTCGCCGGGCGGCACCATGAAGCCCGACGGGCTGCCCCCGGTGCGCGTCGTGATGGCCGACACCGCGCTCTCGTCCACGCCGTAGAAGGACTGCGCATGCTTGAAGCAGGCGAGGTCGCACGCGGTGGAAAGCAGGTCGCCCTCGAGCAGCTGAACGTCGATGGTGGAGCGCATTGCAGAGCGCAGCGTAGCTCAGCGCGTGAACGGCTCGAGGCGCTCGATGACGGCACCGGCTGAGGGTGGCCGCTCGCCGGGCTTCTTCGCGAGCAGCTCGAACACGAGGGCGCCCAGGGTCGGCGGCACGGCGAACGAAGGGGCAAACGGGGGCGGCTGCTTCGAGAGCTGCTGCACGATGAGCGCCGTCGGCGTCGCGCCGATGAACGGCCGCTTCCCCGTCAGCATCTCGTAGAGCAGCACGCCCAGGGAGTAGAGATCGGTGCGCGCGTCGACAGCCTGGCCGCCCGCGTGCTCTGGCGACATGTACTCGGGCGTGCCGATGACCATTCCCACGCCCGTCAGGGCCAGCGCGCCGGTGCCGGTGAGCACCTTCGCCGCGCCGAAGTCGAGCACCTTCACGAAGTCTGGCCGCCGCGGGCGCTGGAGCAGCATGATGTTCGCGGGCTTGAGATCGCGGTGAATGACGCCCTCACCGTGCGCCGCCTCGAGGGCCGAGGCGACCTGCAGCGCCACGTGCGCCGCACGCTGGAGCTCGAGCCGCCCACGCTTGAGGTGGCTCAGCAGCGTCTCGCCGCGCAGGTCTTCCATCACGAGATAGCTCTGACCGGCATCGGTCGTCCCGCTGTCGGTCACCTCGACGATGTGCTCGTGCCCGAGCCGGCTCGCGGCGAAGGCCTCGCGCTTGAAGCGGCCGAGGAACTCTGCGTCGTCGGTGAACTCGGCCCGGAGCACCTTGAGCGCGAACGTCTTGCCCAGCTCGAGGTGCTCGACGCGGAAGACCTCTCCGACCCCGCCACCGGCGATGCGCTCGACGACGCGGTAGCGGCCCGAGATGACGACGCCCTTCGCGAGCGTGAGGGGTGTAGGCGGCGCGACCGGCGCCATCGAGCCGACCAGCGTCTTCGCTTCGCGATCCGCGACGCGGCGCACCTCGACCCTCGCCGTCCCCAGCGCCATCACCAGCCCGGGCTCGAGCTTCACCCTGTCCGTCGGTGCGCCGCCGACCATCACCTGCGCTGGAGGCACGGGGCGGAGCCACCACTGGCCCGACCGGCCCTGCCAGACCTGGGCGTGGCGCGGCTCGCTGCGGCCTGGACGAACTCGAATGGCACAGGACGCATCGGTGCCGATGAAGAAGTTCGCCGAGGGCAGACCACGCGACGCGCCGTCGATGATCAGCTCGAGCTCTTCGGTGACCGCCGGCATCTGAGGGTCGAGGTCTGCCATTCACTCCGCGCTCGCGCAATCGGGGGCAGCGTGGCTCAGAAGCTGTAGCCCAGGCCCGCGGTGATGCGCTGCTCGCCGAGCGGGATCACCTCGGCGTTGAGATCGAAGCCAAAGGGCAACCCCACCACGAGCCCCGCGCCCACCTGGTAGTGGTACAGGTCCGTGCCCGTCTGGTTGCGCCAGAAGACCGGCCCACCGAAGACACGCCCCACCGCGTACGGCGTCACCCGCTCGAAGAAGGTGTAGCCCACGGTCGCGGTGAGCCGCGCGTCGATGGCGACGTACGCGGTCGGCGCCGCTCGCACGCCGGTCGCCGCGAGCGAGGCCGCGACCATGATGAAGGGCCAGTACCGGCCCTGCTCGAGCGCGAGGAAGGACCCGCTCACGCTCCCCACGGCACCGCCGGCGAAGTCGAACGTCTCGGTGTCGGACAGCAGCCGGCCCACGAAGATGCCGCCGGCCGCACCGGCGAGCGTCCAGCGGGGCGAGACCCGCCACTCGAACGACGCGCTCAGCGCCATCGCCTCGAGGCGCAGCCGCTCCGCGCCCGCGAAGACGAGCGTGGTGCGGAAGGCGCCGAAGGTGCTGCCGACGCGAAACCGCGGACCTTCCGTCGACGCGCCGTCCTGGCCGGCCTGTTTCCCGGTGCAGCGCTGCGCGAGGCCCGTCGGACCGACGGGCGGCGAGATGCCTCAGGCGTCGGCGTCGGTCGGGGCCAGGAGGAGGACGGCGACGAGGCACGCGGGCGCGAGGAGCGTCTTCATGGCGGGGGTCCTAACCGGGGCCTCGCCGCCTCGCCACGCAGCCGAGCGTCGGGTGTCGAGCGTCGGGTCGATGGAGTGCGCCCGGGTCCTCTGAGGACTGCCCGTCCGGGGAAACCCGAGCGCCTCTCCGCGGCGCGTGTGCTGCGCGCGGGACTCCGGCGGCGATTCGTTCATCGCCGACGTCGACGCTGGTGCACGATCGGGCGGGCCGGTGGATCCACCCCTCATGGCTCCCCTGCTCGCCCTCGTCATCGCCTCGACGCCCCTGAGGTGGGATGGCCGGTCGCCCGTCGAGGTCGGCGTCGGCACGTCGGTCTCGCTCGAGGTCCCACGGGCGCTGCGCTTCGTGTCGGTCGGGGGCGGTGATGTCGTCGAGGTCGCGGTGTCACGCGATCTCCGCACCGTGCAGCTCAGGGGCCTGCGCCGCGGTTCGCGCACGGTGGTGGCGCACTTTCAGGACCGCACGCGCGCCCAGCTCGAGCTCAAGGTCGTCGGCCCTGCCCGATCCGGGCGACGCTGACGTCCAGGCCGCACCGCGAGCTCGAGCCGGGTGCACGAAGCCGGTGTCCCGTCGCGGAACCCATGCGACAGTGCCGAGGTGCGCCCGCTCCTCCTCCTCCTCCTGACCATGCCTGCGCTGCCCGCCTGCAAGAAGGACCGGGCCGTCATCACCATCGACGGCGTGTCGGCCAGCGTGCCCGACGACTGGGTGCCGATGGACGAGGAGCGGGTCGAGCAGCTCCGAGAGGCCGCCCGCAGCAGTGATCCCAGCGTCGAGGTCGCGATGGTGGGCCGCCGCCCACCGAACGCGAAGATGCCGTGGATGTACGTCCAGCGCACGGTGATCCGCCCTCACCTCGCGAAGCCGCTCCAGGCCGCGAAGGTGATTGACGGCACCCTGAACGAGCTGAAGGGAGCGCTCACGGAGAGCGGCCTCGAACTGGTCAGCTCGACCAGCTCCTCGGCGCCCGAGTCGCGTGAGACCTGCTTCGTCACGAAGTCGAAGACGACCGCGCCGGTGCTGAACCACACCTGCATGCGCCTGTGGGTCGGTCAGAAGTCGAAGGCCGTGCACACCGTCTCGGTGGTCTGCCTGGCGATGGTGGACGAGCCTGCCGAGTGCCAACGCGTGCTCGACAGCCGGCAGCTCACCGCGAGCAACGCCCTGCCGCTCGATCAGGACCTCTCGCCGGACTGAGGCTGGGCGCCCCGGCCCGGCCCGAGGGCCCGGCGCTTCACCGGGAGAGCCCTGCCGGTGCGGGAAGACGATGAGCGGGAACGACCCTGCGCGTTCAGCGCCGCACGTGAAGGGGCTGCGCGTCGACGATCTGTACGCCATCGCCCGACGACGCTGAGGACACCGCCGGGACCGCCCGGTCGTTCGCGGCGTGGTTCGCGACGTCCCGAGAGAAGAAGGCCAACGCTGCGCCGACCGCGCCGATGTCGTCGAGCCAGCCCAGGAGCGGCACCAGGTCGGGCACCAGGTCGATGGGCAGCAGCACGTACGCGACCGCGCCAACCACCACGAACTTCCTCCACCCGGCCACCTTCTCGTCTCGGAAGTAGCGGCGAATCTGTACGAGGTTCATGCCCCTTCAGAACGTGGGGCCTACAAATCCATTTCAAGCGGCGCCGCGCAGGTCCACACTGTCGGCCGCCATGCCCCGGAAGACGAAGAACCGCAGGCGGTTCAGCGACAAGACGCCCCTCTCCTACGACTTCGAGGTCTTCAAGCCAGGCACCCTGGACCTCGACGACGTCGATCTCTCGGTCACCGCGGCGGATCGCAAGGCCGCCGACGCCGAGATCCTCGAGCTGCAGGAGCGCCTCTTCGAGCTGCAGGTGCGCTACTGGCTCGAGAAGCGCCGGGCCGTCTTCGTGTTCGAGGGCTGGGACGCAGCAGGCAAGGGCGGCGCCATCAAGCGCCTGACCGCCCTCATGGACCCGCGTGGCTACAAGGTGTGGCCCATCGCCGCCCCCGGTGAAGAGGAGCGCGCCCACCACTACCTGTGGCGCTTCGCGACGCGCATGCCTCCGCGCGGCACCATCGCCATCTTCGATCGCTCCTGGTACGGCCGGGTGCTGGTCGAGCGCATCGAGGGCTTCGCCCGCCCGGACGAGTGGCAGCGCGCCTACGACGAGATCAACGCCTTCGAGCGCATGCACACGGATGACGGCTGCGCGCTGGTGAAGTTCTTCCTGCACATCGACCAGGACGAGCAGCTCGACCGCTTCAAGCAGCGCGAGAAGGACCCCATCAAGAACTTCAAGATCGGCGACGACGACTGGCGCAACCGCAAGCGCTGGAAGGACTACCACCGCGCCTACCAGGACATGTTCGACCGCACGCACCGGCCCGACGCCCCCTGGGTGGTGGTGGCTTCGAACGACAAGCGGCACGCACGCCTCGCGGTGCTCCGGCGGGCCATCGAGGCGCTCGACACCTGATGACGCTGGGGGTTGGAGAGCCGCTCGGGGACGGGTGGGTGCTCGAGCGGGTGTCCGCAGGGGCCGTGCGCTTCGTGAGGGCGCCGTCCGTCGATCGCCGCCGGGCGCTCTCGCGGCTGGTGGTGGCCTTTGGGAGCCTCGCGGTGGCGCTCTCCCTGCTGGCCGTGAGCGTGCAGAGCGCCGAGGCCCTCTGGCTCATCACCTGGACCCTCATCGCCCTCTTCGGGTTGACCTCGGGGCTCGCGCTGCTCTCGGCGGTCAAGGACCTGCGTCGCTCGCTCCTCGGAGTCTTCCTCGAGGTGACTGCGCAGCAGGTCACCGGCGTGATCGACGGGCAGGGCTTCACTGGCCAGTTCTCGGTGGCGACGGTCGCCCTGCCCCGTGCCAGGACGACGCTGACCCTCGAGCCCCTCGAGGGCGGCTCGGGCGGCGCGATGCTCGTGGTGAGGTCCGAGGACGGCACCCGCCTGCTCGCTCCCGACTTCCCGGGGCTGGCCGAGGCGCGCGCCCTGCTTGCCCGCGTCGGCGCCTGACAGGCCCTCCCGGGGCTCAGCGCTGGCGAAGCGGCTCGCGGGCGGCCTCATGCCCGTCGGGCCAGGGCGAGCGCGCCAGGACTCAGCGCTGGCGAAGCGGCTCGCGGGCGGCCTC
>JAEUJQ010000035.1 GCA_016793095.1 Myxococcaceae bacterium
TCTCCGAGTACCTGCGCGCGCTGGTGCGGCAGGTGACGAGCCAGCCGCGTGCCTCCGCCCAACCCCCGGTTCCCCTCGCTGGCTGACGTCCGCCTCGGGCGACGCGGTGACGTTCGCCTCGTCGACTCCGCCCTCTCTCGCGGCTGCGTCTCGGGTTGCCCGGTTCGACTCCGCCTTCGTTCGGCCTGCGCTCCTCGGCCTCGGGCGACGCGCGGTGACGTTCGCCTCGTCGACTCCGCCCTCACTCGCGGCTGCGTCTCACGGGCTCGTCAGGGGCCGCTGATGTCGGAGGCGTCGACCCGGTTCCGGCCGCCCCGCTTGGCCCGGTAGAGGTACTTGTCGGCCGCGGCGATCAGCTCTTCGGGCTGCGCGTAGTCCGAGTCGTAGAGCGTCGCCACGCCCAGCGAGATCGTCACCTTGATCGGCGTCCCGTTGAAGACGAACTCGTTGCCGTCGATCGCCCGGCGACAGCGCTCGGCGCAGCGAATGGCGTTGTCGGCGGCGGACTCGCGCAGCATGAGCGCGAACTCCTCGCCACCGTAGCGCGCGAAGAGATCTTCCTGCCGTACGGTCTCAGCCACCTTCGCGGCGACCTTCTGCAGCACGTAGTCACCCGCCGGGTGCCCGAAGGTGTCGTTGATCTTCTTGAAGTGATCGATGTCGAACATCACCAGCGAGAGGGGCACGCGGTGCCGCAGGCAGTACGCGAACTCCTTGCGCAGGGTGTCCAGGAAGTACTTCTTGTTGAAGATGCGCGTGAGTCCGTCGCGCGTGGCCGACTCGTAGATCGAGCGCTGGTACTGCTCTTCGAGCTGGTCCTGGATGCTGAACTTCACGACGGTGTTGGCGCCGATCTGAATCTTGTCGCCGTCCTGCAGGGTCGCGACGTTCACCTTGATGCCGTTGAGATAGGTGCCGTTCGTCGAGCCGAGATCGACGAGCTGGAAGTGGCCATTGGCGGCCTGGGCGATCTTGCAGTGCCGTCGCGAGATGCCGTCGTCATCGACCTGCAGCTGCAGATCGGGGCTGCGACCCATCACCAGCTCGCCCTTCTCGAGCTTGATCATCCTGCCGACCGAAGCGGGGGACCGCGCGCTGATCACGATCAGATAGGCAGCGTTCTTCTTCTGAGCTTCGCCCAGGAGGTCCTTGATGCTGTGGACTGCCGTTTTGTCCTCAGCCATTGCTCTGCCCAACCCCCACTGATTCGAAGACCTTACCACTCACGTGCGCTCGCCCGCCACCGATCGTTCGAGGTAGTGTCGCAGCGAGCCGCGGGGAACGTGTGCCAGGCCGTGCATGAGTTTCACCACTGCCGCCGACATCGTCAGATCGCCTCCGCTGATGGCTCCGTACGTCCGTGCGAGCGAACCGGATTCGTAGAGGGACAGATCGACGCCGTTCCGGGGAGCCTGGCTCACCACCACGACCGGGATCCGGCGCCGCTGCGCCTCGGCGAAGAGGGGCTCGAGCGACCGGCCCAGGTCCGCCGAAGAAGGGAAGTTGCCTGCCCCGTACGCCTCGACGACCAGCCCCTTCAGCCGGGGCAGCAGGGCGAGCGGCAGCGCGGGATCGAGGCCGGGGAACACTCTGAGCAGAAAGACCTCGGGCACCAGCGCTGGCCACAGCGTGCGCCGGCCGCGGCGGCGCAGCCCCCGCTCGAAGCGCGCCTCGACGCCCAGCACTCCCAGCACCGGGTGGTTCGGGCTGTCGAAGGCGTCGTACTCGGCGATGGACACCTTGCGCACGCGGTTGCCACGGAAGAGGCGCGAGTCGAAACAGACCGTCACCTCCTTCGGGCCGTGCAGGGCCGAGGTGACGGCGTCGATGAGGTTGAGGCGCGCGTCGCTCCGCACCTCGCCCAGCGGTCGTTGCGCGCCCGTCAGCACCACGGGCTTGTCGAGGTTGCGCAACATGAAGGAGAGCGCCGAGGCCGTGTCGGACATCGTGTCGGTGCCGTGGGTAACGACGGCGCCGTCGAAGTCGTCGAGGCGCTCATGCAGCAGCGTCGCCAGCCGCGTCCAGAGCTCGGGCTGCATCTCGCAGCTGTCGAGGTTCGAGAACAGCTCGAATTCGAGGTGGGCCAGCTTCGTCAGCTCGGGTACACGCTCGCGCACGGTGCGGAAGAAGGCGCCGGGCCTGAGCGCGTGCGGTCTGCGGCCGCTCATGCCGAGGGTGCCGCCGGTGTGCACCAACAGGAGTCGTTTCATGAAGAGCAGTGATTCCGGGCGTTCCTTTACAAGGCCACCTCGCGTGGGTACAACGAATCGCATCGTGGCGCCTCGGTTCTGGACAGGGGGAGCGCTGGTCGCGCTCGTGTCGCTCACCACTCTCGCCCAGGGAAACGACCCGGCGCGCATCCTCTCCGAGCTACCGGGCTTCGACTTCTCGCGGCTGTCGGCGGCGGCGAAGAAAGAGCTCGTCAGCGTGCTGACGGACGAGTTCGACGCCTGCGGACGGCCGCTGACGCTCTACGCGTCGCTGAAGAAGGGCGACGCCTGCAAACACACCAGGCGGCTCGTGGGCTACGCCGCCTTCCAGGCCTCCGAGGGCAGCCCCGCCACCGAGACGCTCAACGCGCTGGCGAAGTACAACCAGTCGTTCACCGCGAAGCGCGCGAAGCTGGCGGTCGATGAGCGCCAGTGCGTCGGCCCGAAGGACGCGAAGGTGACGCTGGTCGAGTTCAGCGACTTCGAGTGCCCCTACTGCAACGCCGCCCGGCCGATGATCGAAGAGGTCATTCGGGCGCGCCCGCAGGTGCGCGTCTGCTACGCGCTGTTCCCCCTGGCCGGCCACGCCAACTCCACGATGGCCGGGCAGGCCGCGCTCTTCGCCCGTGACAACGGGCGCTTCTTGACCGTGTCGAACGCGCTCTTCGACAACCAGACCTCGTTGAGCGACGCCCTCATCCGCACGCTGGTGAAGAAGGCCGGCCTCGACGAGAAGGCGTTCGATCGCGCCGTGGCCGACAAGAAGTACCTCGACGAGCTGAACGCCTCGAAGGAGGCCGGGAAGGCGGGCGGCGTCGACTCGACGCCGACGGTCTTCGTCAACGGCCGCAAGGTGACGCTCGCGTTCTCGGTCGAGACGCTGCTGCTCGCGATCGACGATGAGACGGACTGGATAGCAGGCAACTCGAGCTGGACCGGGAACTGACTTGGCCGATCAGCGCTTCGTCGTCGATCAGAAGGGTGGGCTGGCCTCGGCCGAGGGTGCCTCGTCGCTCGCCGGGCGCAGCGGCTACTTCCGCCTGCAGCCCACCTCGCCCGACTGGATCGTGCTCGTCCGCAGCCCCGCGCAGGGCGGCGTCATCGAGAAGAAGCCGCGGGTGGTGCTCGCTGGCGACTGTGGCTCGTTCGCCCTGCAGGATCTGATCGCCTTCCTCGGCCAGGCCCGGTGGACCGGGGTGCTCCGCCTGTCGGCGCCCTGCCACGAGCGGCTGCTGACGCTGAAGGAAGGAGAGGTGCGCTCGGCCGCGTCGGACTCGGTGAGCGATCGCATCGGCGAGGTCATGGTGCGCCTCGGCTTCGTCACCCGGCCCCAGCTCGAGCAGGTGCTGTCCGACGCGCCGCCGTCCCGGGTGGGCAAGGCGATGGTCGAGCGCGGGTACCTGAAGGCGCACGATCTGTACCGGTGCCTGCAGGAGCAGATCACCGAGATCTTCCACGGCATGATGCTGGCGAAAGACGGCACCTTCCTGCTCATCGACCAGGAGCTCGACGAGAAGGCGCTGGTGCACAACCTGTCGCTGTCGATGCAGGGGCTGTTGATGGACAGCATCCGCAAGATCGACGAGCTGGCCCAGTTCCGAAAGCGCATTCCCCACGGCAAGCTCTTCGTCATCCGCAAGAAGCCGTCGGACGGGAAGCTCGAGCCGGAAGAGGATCAGCTGCTGGCCGCGGTCGATGGCACGCGCACCGTCATCGAGCTGGGACAGCAGGCGAAGGTCTCGGAGTTCGAGGCCACCCGCATCATCTACCGCCTGCTCGAGGGCCACTACGTGCAGGTGTCACAGACCTCTGCCGCGGTGGTGGCGGCGCCGGTGAGCGTTTCACCACAGCCCTCCGCGCCCCGACCGGCCGCGCCCGCCGCCGTGGCCGCACCACCACAGCCCCTGCCGCCAGCGCCCGATCCAATGGCGCAGGTGCCCTGGAGCGCGCCCCCCGCGATCGACGAGCGCAAGGTGCTGCACGTCTTCAACTTCATCTTCCGTGAGGTGCGCGACGAGGTCGCTCGCCGGGGACAGCTCGAGATGTTCCTCGCGTCGGCGAACGCGGCGCTGCGGGGCTCCGGCGTGTCCACCTCGCGGGTCCTGAACGGCCTCTCGTTCCTGGCCGACGGCAGCCTGGACGAGACGCAGGTGTTGGCGCAGTACCAGGCGCTCAAGGCCGAGGGAGCCATGGGCTCCGAGCCGCTGATGTCGCTCAAGCAGGCGCTCTCCGACGTCATGTTCTTCCTGCTGTTCCAGGCCGGAGAGCTGCTCGAGTCACGCGCGGACGAGGAGCTCGCGCGCCGCGTGAAAGAGCTGCTCAGCACCATCGACATGAAGTGACGCCGTGGTGCCCCACCTGACGAGCGGCGTGCCGGGCTGCGGCGGCGCCTTCAAGGCCAGCCCCGAAGACTTCGAGGTCGACGAGATCCCCGCGTACGAGCCCGACGGCCAGCCGGGGGGTGAGCACGCCTTCGTCTTCGTCGAGAAGCGCGGCCGCTCGACGCCCGAGGTCGCGAAGCTGATCGCGCGACAGGCGGGCATCCCCGAGCGGGAGGTGAGCTGGGCGGGCCTCAAGGACAAGCAGGCCGTCACGCGCCAATGGGTGTCGCTGCCGTGGAAGGCGGCGGCGCGGCTCGAGGGCTTCGCGGCGCCCGGCGTCACGCTGCACCGGGTCGTGCGACACAAGAACAAGCTCAAGAGCGGCCACCTGCGCGGCAACCGCTTCTCGCTGGTGGTGCGCGGCGTGCGAGACGTCGGCGCCGCCAGGACGTCGTTCGAGCTGTTGTGCGCCCGGGGCGTGCCCAACGCGTTCGGCGCGCAGCGGTTTGGCGCGAAGGGGGACAACGCTGCGCGGGGGAAGCAGGTGCTGCTCTCTGGGGGCCGACACCGCGATCGCTTCGAGCGCAAGCTGTTCCTCTCGGCCTACCAGTCGCTCCTGTTCAACCGGGTGCTGGCCCTGCGGCTCGAGCGCGGGCTGTTCTCGACCGTGCTCGCCGGGGACGTGCTCAAGAAGCAGCTCACCGGAGGCGAGTTCGTCTGCGACAGCCCGGCCGTCGATCAGCCGCGCGCCGACGCGTTCGAGGTCAGCCCCACCGGCCCCCTGTTCGGCCCCGAGATGCGCGCACCGACAGGCGCCGCGCTGGAGCTCGAGCGCGCCGTGCTCGCGGACGAGGGCGTGACGCTCGAGACGTTCTCGGCGGGCGGCGACGAGACGCGTGGGGCCCGGAGGCTGCTGCGCGTCCTGCTCGAGGCGCCGACGTTCGAGGCGCAGGGTGACACGCTGCGGCTCGGGTTCGCGCTGCCAGCCGGGAGCTACGCCACGGTGGTGTTGAACGAGCTGATCAAGCCGGCCGACGAGGTCGAGCTGCCCTCGGAGGGCTGATGGACCCGCGAGGGCTCAGGCGCGCGCGTTGAGGTACAGCGCCGCCTGGTGCGCGAGGTAGGCCAGCACCCCGACCTCGTGCTCCTCGAAGTGCGGCCCGCCCTTGCGGTTGAGGAGCTGCAGGCAGCCGAACGAGCGCCCGTGGGTCATCATCGGCGCGCACAGCAGCGACTTGGTCTCGAAGTCGATCTTCTCGCCGATGGCCGAGTAGAAGCGCGGGTCCTTCTGCACGTCGCTCACCGCCACGGACACGCCTTCGAAGGCGCAGAAGCCGGCGATGCCGGTCCCCGCGGGGATCACGATCTTGCTCCTGAGCAGCTCCTTCGCGCGCGGCCCCGTCGCCGAGATGAAGGTGAGATCGCCCGACGCGAGATCGGCGCGCAGCACGCTGCCGGCTTCGGCGGGCACCTTCTCCATCGCGAGGTCGAGCACGAACTGCATCGCCGCCTCGATCTCCTTCTTGTCGCCCAGCTCGGTGATGCGCATGAAGACGTCGGCGAGCACCTCTTCGGCGGTCTGCTTGGCCTTCTCGGTGATCGCGGACGGGCTGGACTTCTGTCGGCCGATGGGGGCCGTGACGGGCTTGACCGGGTACTCGAGCTCCTCGACGTCCTCGTGCTTCACCTCGATGCGCGGCGAGCTCTTGCTCCCGACGCGGCTGCCGGAGGACGCGCGGTACGGCTTCGGCGGCGGCTCGGTGATGCTCGATGACGACGAGACGGGCGGCTTCGCCTGCTCGTGCGCGCGGATCGCGGCCTGCACCTTCGCGGCCTCTTCGGGAGGCATCGCCGGCATCGTCTTGTTCGCGTCGAACGCCGGCTTCGGCGCAGGGATGGGCTCGGTCTTGTTCGAGTCCCTCACCGGCGCTGCCGGGACCGGGGACAGGCCGGGATCGGTCTTCGCCTCGGCGCGCCGGGGCGCCACCGCCGGGCGGATCTGCGACGGCCGCTTCACCTGCGCCTTCGCGGCCTCTTCTTCGGACAGCTCGCGGATGCGGAAGACGCGGCCGCTCATGTTGTCGGTGATGTGGATCGACTGATCGTCCTGCACGTCCACCATCACGTTCGAGCTGACCGAACCCTGCTCGCCGAGCTTCTGCATCCCGGCCTTGAGCGCCGCCATCCAGTTGTCGGCGTTCACCTTCAAGGTGATGTTGAACCCACCCTGCTCGGCCGCGGGGATGTGCACCTCGTACTTGGGCATACCGGCGAACCTACACTCCCCTCGCGTCGTGATGAATCCCTTTCAGGGATCCTCATTGACGCCGCCGAGGGTGGAAACTCGTTCATGCGGGGGCGGGCGCGGGGTACAACGCCTGCGCGATGCCCGACGACAAGAGCCTGGGAAAGCGCCTTCTGGGGCTGTTCGTTGAGAGCGTTCCCGACGCTGGTGACCCGTCTGCCCAGGTGTCAGGCGACGGAACGCCCACCGCCGCCGACGAGATCGCGGCGCTCGCGCGGCAGTCGGAGCCAGGCGCTGCCCCGGGTCCCGCCGTGGCCCCTGTCGCGGCCGCCCAGCGCCCTGCTCCCCCACCGGGCCCCGCTCGGGTCAGCCCTGCGGCCGGCACCGTCGAGCCCGCCAGGATCGACTTCGACGCCGTGTTCAAGAACGCCGGCATCGATCCCCATGCGCTCGATCGCGTGCGCAAGGCCGAAGAGCTGCTCAAGACGCTGCCTGACAGCGCCAGCGACGAGGTGAAGCGCCAGATCGTCGAAGCCTCACTCAAGGCCTTCGGCTTCGAGGTCGCGAAGATCGTCGAGGCGGTCGAGACCCAGACGAAGGCGCTCGACACCTACGTGCGCGTCAACGAGCAGCAGACGGCGAAGTCGATCACCGACGCGCAGGCACAGATCGCGAAGCTCGAAGACCAGGTGATCACCCTGAAGGCCGAGATCGACAAGCGCACCACGAGCCTGGCGTCCCTCGCAGCCGCGGCGGATGTCCGTCGACGGCAGGTGGCCAGGGTGCGCGACTTCTTCCAGACGCCCCCGACAGGTCCGGCGGGCGCCCCACCTGCAAGCAAGTCGGACGACTGACGTTCCCTCCGGCGGAGGTCTCACACGTGAAGCTCACTCCCTTCGGCAAAGTCTTCATCATCCTCGTCGCGCTCGGCGTGTTCGGGTACATCGGGTTCGCCCGCTTCGGCCTCGGCGACAAGCTGCGCGAGTTCGCCGGCGCCTCGAAGAAGACGGACGGCCCGAGCGGCACCTCGAAGAGCGGCGGCGAGGAGGTCACCAGGGACGACTTCGCGAAGCTCCGCGACGGGCTCGAAGACGCGCCCCGCCAGGGTGGGCTGCCCGTCAACGCCGGCAACGCCCAGGTCGGCACCAGCGGCCTCAACCGCCCGCTCAAGGTGGCGATCAACACCTGGGCCGGCCACGCGCCGGGCATCGTCGCCAACGGAGGCCTGAAGCCCGGCAGCCCCGCGAGCCTCTACAAGAAGAAGTACGGCCTCGACGTCGAGTTCACGCTCTTCGAAGACCCGAGCCAGAAGCTCGCGGCCTTCATCGCCGGCGACGTCGACATCATGTGGGACACGGTGGACAGCTACGCGCGCGAGGCGAGCGTGCTGGCCGAGAAGGGCATCAAGGCGAAGGCCATCATCCAGGAAGACTGGAGCCGCGGCGGCGACGGCATCGTCAGCCTCAAGACCATCAAGTCCGTCGAGGACCTGAAGGGCAAGAAGATCGCCACCACGCAGTACACGCCCTCGCACTGGCTGCTGCTGTTCCTGCTCTCGCAGTCGGGCCTGTCGCCGCAGGACCGCGCCGAGATCGAGAAGAACCTCACCATCGTCCCCGAGGCGCCGCAGGCGGCCGCGCTCTTCAAGGCGAAGAAGGTGGACGCCGCGGTGACGTGGGAGCCGGATCTCTCGGGCGCCGTGACGGCCCGCGAGGACGAGGCGCACGTGCTCGTCAGCACCGTCGCGGCCACCAACGTCATCGCCGACACCCTCGTCGCCCGGCAGCAGCTCGTCGACGAGTCACCGAAGGCCATCGGCGACTTCGTGGCCGGCTGGTTCGACGCCATCGGCGTGATGAAGGAGGACCCCGAGGGCACCAACCGCATCGTCGCCACCGAGCTCAAGCTCACGCCGGAAGACGTCTCGGGCATGCTGTCGGGCCTCAAGCTCACCAGCTTCGCTGACAACGCCATCTTCTACGGCCTGTCGGGGCCCCGCTCGTCCTTCGACGCCCTCTTCAACGGCGCCTTCGTCATCTGGCGCAAGAAGGGGGTCGTCACCAAGGTCGTCGACGCCGCCGACTGGAGGGACGGGCGCTTCGTCGCGGCGCTCGCCAGCCAGTACAAGGAGCAGAAGGTCGAAGAGACGTACGCCTTCAAGGACAAGCCGAAGATCACCGACCGCGCGATCGTGAAGAAGAGCCTGTCGATCCACTTCACCACTGGCTCGGACGAGATCATGCCCGGCAGCTACTTCACGCTCGACTCGCTGGGCGAGACGATGCTCGCGTTCGGCAACACCTACCTGCAGGTCGAGGGCAACACCGACAGCCGCGGCGCCGAGCCCGTCAACAAGACGCTCTCGCAGAAGCGCGCCGACGCGGTGAAGGGCTACCTCGTGAAGAACTTCAGCATCGAGCCGAAGCGCTTCGTCACCGTCGGCAAGGGCAGCGGCAACCCGGTCGCCAGCAACGAGACCGAAGACGGTCGCGCGCTCAACCGGCGAACGGACATCAAGGTCGTGCTGAACGCCGAGTGATGACGCCTCACGCAGCGCGAGGAGTGGCTTCATGACGACCCGCAGGCGCACCGCCACGCCGTCGCTCTGGGGACTTCGCACGTCCGTGCCGGTCGGCAAGGCCCGGCTCATCTCCGTCGTCTCGGTCGCGGTGCTGGTCGCCGCCTGGTGCGTGCTCTCGTACGTCGAGGTGACGCGCGAGGGGAAGGTGGAGGCCCTCGTCCCCCACTTCTTCCTCCCCGCCCCCGATCAGGTGCTGAAGAGCCTGCTCTACCTCTTCTTCGAGAAGGACCTGCACCTCGCCATCGGCGTGAGCGCGCTGCGCATCGTCAAGGCCATCGCGCTGTCGGTCGTCGTGGCGCTCCCGTTGGGAATCGCGATGGGCTCGTTCGACGTCATCAACCGCGTCTTCCAGCCGATCGTCGCCCCCATGCGGTACCTGCCGATCACCGCCTTCATTCCCCTGCTCATCCTCTGGTTCGGCATCGACGAGTCGCAGAAGGTGGCGTTCCTCTTCCTCGGCACGGTGGTGTACCTGCTGCCAGCGGTGGTGGACGCGGTGCGGCTGGTGCCCGAGGAGCTGGTGCAGACGGCCTTCACGCTCGGCGCCACGAAGGCGCAGGTGATCCGCACGGTGCTGATCCCGGCGGCGCTGCCGGCCATCTTCGACGGCTTCCGGGTGATGAACGCGATCGCGTGGACCTACATCATCCTCGCCGAGCTGGTGAACCCGCAGAACGGCATCGGCTACATCCTGCGCCTGGCGGAGCAGCACCTGAAGCCCGAGTGGAGCTTCGCCGGCATTGTCGTGGTCGGCGTCATCGGCCTCGGCACGGATCTGCTGATCGGCGGCCTCAACCGCCTGCTCTTCTCGTGGAGGGAAGCCGATGCCTGAGACCGCTCCCCCCTCGCCGGCGCCGATCCTCGCCGCAGGCTCGACGCCCAAGCTCGAGCTCAAGCAGCTCTCGATGTCGTACACGGATCGTCAGGGCCGCACGGTGCACGCGGTGGACGACGTCAACCTCACCGTGGCGAACAAACCCGGCCAGGGCGAGCTGGCCGTCTTCCTCGGCCCGTCAGGCTGCGGGAAGAGCACGATCTTGAAGGCCGTCGCGGGCCTGATGAAGCCTGACTTCGGCGAGGTGCTGATCGACGGGAAGCCCGTCGAGGGCACGGGCCGCGACCGCGGCATGGTGTTCCAGAGCTACACGAGCTTCGCGTGGCGCACGGTGCGCAAGAACGTCGAGTACGGGCTCGAGCTGCAGGGCGTGGCTGCGGAGCAACGGAAGGTGCGCGCCCTCGAGCTGATCCAGCAGGTGGGCCTCAAGGACTTCGCCGACTCGCTGCCCAAGCAGCTGTCTGGCGGCATGAAGCAGCGCGTCGCCATCGCCCGCACGCTCGCCAACCAGCCGCGCGTCATCTTGATGGACGAGCCGTTCGGCGCGCTCGATCCGCAGACGCGCTGGGGGATGCAGTCGCTGATCCTCGACGTGCTGCGCCGGCAGGACAACACGGTGCTCTTCGTCACCCACGACGTCAGCGAGGCCGTCTACCTCGCCGACGTGATCTTCGTGCTGTCACACCGGCCGGCGAAGGTGCTCCACCGCATCGAGGTGCCGTTCTTCGAGTCGCGCGAGTCCCACGTGAAGCAGTCGGCCGAGTTCAAGCGGGTCGAGGCCGAGGTGCTGGAGCTGCTCCACACCCTCAACGTCCAGGGCAACCTGCGAGTGGGCCTGTAGTGATGGACGAGCTCGAGCCGAGGCGGCCCAACTTCCTCAAGGCTGCCTTCTTCAACGTCTACAACCTGTCGCTGCTCGGCGGAGCAGGGCTGGCGGCGATCGCCACCAACGACTGGCTCATCGGCGTGGGCGCGCTCGCGCTCGAGGCGCTCTGGCTGGTGCTGGGGCCCGATCTGAAGCCCTTTCAGCGCTCGGTGACCGAGGCAGCGCGCAAGGAGCGTGAGAAGGCGGAGCAGGCCCGCATCGAGCAACTGCTGGGCGAGCTGACTGGCCGCGACTACCAGCGGGCGAAGGCGCTCGAGGAGCTCAAGAAGGAGATCGAGCGCGACATCGCGAACAACCCGACCTTCAGCGCCGTGCTGCTGCGCACCGAGCTGGAGAAGCTGGGGCAGCTGTACCAGAGCTTCGTGAAGCTCGCGGCGGCGTGCCAGAAGAGCGAGGCGTACCTCGGCAGCGTGTCGGACAAGGAGCTCACCCGGCAGCTCGAGGCCCAGCAGGCGCTCGAGCGCAACCACTCGGACGCGGCGCTCGTCGAGCTGGCGAAGAAGAACGCGCAGGTGCTGCAGAAGCGCCTCGACGCGGTCCGAGACATCCGCATGTTCCTGCAGCGCGCGCGCGGCCAGATGAACCTCATCGAGAACTCGGTGCGGCTGCTGCGAGACCAGGCGCTGACGATGACGAGCCCCAGCCAGCTCACCGAGCAGCTCGACGGCCTGCTCACCAGCGTGGACGCGGTGTCGCAGAGCGTGAAGGACACCGACGCGATCCTGTCGGGGCGGTTCGATCCCGTCGCGCCCATCAGCTCAGGTGAGGCTGACGTCGTGGCCAGCGCTGACCGTGACCAGGTGCGGTGAGCCTGCGAGACCGGCCGCGGGCACCTTCGGCGTGAGGAACGCGGCGTCGTCACCCGATCGCTCATGCGCGAGTCTGGGTGGCAGATCGTCCCGGCGGGCTGGCGAGACGCGGGGGTGGGGCTGCGACGCGAACGGCGAGCGCGGCGGAGTCACTGACCCGACGCAGCCACCGTGGGCGGCGCAGCAAGCGGGCGCCACTCGCCGAGCAGCTCCCGGCGCGCGGGCGTCTTGCTCAGCTCACGCACCTTGATGGCGAGCGGGGTGATGCCCAGCAGGTGCCCCAGCAGCACGCTCGCGCCGATGATGCTGATGGCGCCGAACGCGGGCGGCCACAGCGCGAGCGCCGTGCCCGCGCCGACCCACGCGAGGTCGAGGAGCACGAGCCCGGCATTGAGCGCGAGCCTCCACCGCGCCTCCGCGCGGGGCTCGGTCGTGGACACGAGCGAAGCCACGAGCTTCTGGCCCTCGCGCACGCCCGCGATCCACACGCGGCTGCCGCCCGACACCTCGACCGTCACCGTGCGCAGACACCCCTTCCCCTTCGCCTCGACCAGCAGCCGCGAGAACTCCGCCGGCGATCCACAGGCCGCGCGTGCGAGCAGGTCACCATGGGGGAGCCACACCTCGACCTCGGGAGCGGGCACGACCGACAGCACCTCGCCTGCCACGTCGACGTCGCCAGGCGCGACGGTGCTCACGTGTCCCCGCTCGAAGAAGCCGATGCCGCCGTCATCGAAGGTGCGGGCGCGCTGCTCCACGGCCAGCGAGCCGAGCGTCGAGCGCGCCGTCCCCGTCACCAGGTGGGTACGCCACTGCCGCAGCCGGGCGAGCCAGGCGCGCACGTCGATGAGGGCGTCGATCGCCACCATGAGCGCCGTCACCCAGGACACCGCCAGCAGGGCGACCGCCATCCACTCGGGTCTGATCATGTCGTCACCGCTGGCGGCACGAGGGACTCACCTGACGGCTCGGGCTCACCAGGCACCGGGCCGAGCGGCGCGGCGCGCTCCGAGACGCCGACGTCCATCGGGCGGGGGCGGCTGAAGCGGAACAGGTACGTGCGCGCCAGGTACCAGAGCAGGCTCTTCTCCATCAGGGCCGGGTGCATCTTGCCGGTGGCTTCGCGCGCGTGGGCCTCGGGCAGCTCGCTCCAGTGCAGCGACGGCCTGTTGTGATGGATGGTGTGGTAGCCGGCGTTCACCGAGAACCAGTTGAGCAGCCGCCCAGCGAAGTTCCGCGAGTGGTTCCACTGCGAGCCGAGATCGCACCCGTCGTGCTGAATGATGTTCACCCGCAGAAACCACCGCGCGCCCCACAGCTGCGGCACCACCACGTAGAAGAGCGCCCCCCAGAAGTCGAAGTACAGCAGCACGCCGGTGAGGCCGAACGCGAAGATCGACTCCTGCGTCGAGGCGGCGCGGTAGTCAGCCCGGCCCGTCACCCGCGCCCACCGCGAGATGTGCGAGAAGGTGATGGGCCCGATGATGTTCGGGAAGTGGAGCAGGTTGAGCAGGTTCCACGAGAAGCGGGCGTGCTTCGGGTCCGCCCAGTCGAGCTCGCCGTCATCGTTGAAGTGGTGGTGCACCAGGTTGTGCGAGGGGATCAGCGAGGACACGGGGAACAACGCGCAGAAGCTCAACACGAGGCGGAACAACCTGTTCGCCGCCGTGTCGTTGAAGAGCGAGAGGTGCATCACGTTGTGATTCACCGTCATCGCGTAGAAGCTGAACGTGCACGCGAGGGCCAGGCACACCACGTTGCGGCACGCCGGCTCGAAGTACATCGACAGCACGAGCGCGAGGTAGACGACCACCACGAGAACTTGACGCCAGTCATGCTTGTGTCGGAGCGCGACCATGGGGTGGGTGCTCTAGCGCCTCGGTCCTCGTGGCTCAACGGGCTGACACGTGTTGCACGGTTGGAAGTGAGCCCCGGCTGTGTCTAGAAGCCGCTTCCCGCTGCATGGAGGGAAGCTGTGAACGCACTCGCTGCCTGGTTGACCGCGCGCCCGTACAGCCAGTTCCACAAGAGCCGCTATGCGTACTTCAAGTACGACGGCTTCTGGTTCCTCGTCTGCGTGGCGGTGCTCGTCGCGATGTGGCTGACGGGCTTTCAACCGTTGGTGGGTGGCCCCGACTGGTGGTACCTCGCCGCGGCGCCGGCGCTGTTCTTCGGCTTCATCTGGGCGCACCTGCTCATCCACAACGCCACGCACGGCAACTTCCCGAAGTCGATCAACCGGGTGGTGGGCGAGGTGCTCGGGCTGCTCGTGGTGGTGCGCTTCGCGAGCTGGGACATCATTCACATGCGGCACCACAAGTTCTCGGACGATCGGGTGAAGGATCCGCACCCCAACTTCCCGTCGTTCTGGAAGACCGTGTGGCACACGATCATCAACGTCGAGAAGCAGCTCTTCCAGCAGTACTTCGACGTGTGGGGAGACACGCCCGAGAACCGGCGCCGTGAGGCCTGGCGCGCGCGCATGAGCTACGGCACGAACCTGGTGCTGGTCGCGGTCTGGTACTTCCTGCTGGGCCCGTGGTTCTTCTTCCTCGTGTTCGCGCCGCTGAACTTCGGAGCGGGCCTGTTCGTGATCCACTTCAACTGGTCCACGCACAACGGCGAGCGGGCGAAGACGATCGAGGACATGCACCCGGTGAACCTGACGTCGTCGTACTACCAGGTGGCGAACAAGTTCTTCTGCGGCATCTACGCGCACAAGACGCACCACGACAAACCGTACCTGTTCAACCCGGCGACCCACAGCGACTACCAGGCTGACGTGGCGGCGGTCCGCGCCGCCCAGGTCTGACGGAGCCCGGACGCTGTGCGACGACGTGTGAGCTGACCGCAGCGGAGTCGCAGGTCGCGCGGTCCTCGCAGTCTCGGGTCCTCCCAGCCACGATGCGGCCGGGACCTGGGCAGCGCGAGCCCGCGGAGGCCCGTGCGACTCGAAGCCGTCCCGCGGGCAGGTGACCGTTCGCGCGTGAGGGCGCCTCGAGGGCGCCTCGAGGGCGCCGCCACCGCTACTGCTCGACGATGTTGAACTCGGTGCGGCGGTTCTCGGCCTTGCCCGCGGCGGTGCTGTTGCTGGCGATGGGCTTGGTCTCACCGAAGCCGACCGAGTCCATGCGGCCGGGATCGATCCCGAGCTTGATGAGGGCCGCGCGCACCGAGTCGGCGCGGGCCTGCGACAGCTTCATGTTCTTCACGTCGTCGCCGACCGAGTCGGTGTGGCCCTCGATGCGCACCTTCTTGATGCCAGGGTTGTCCTTCAGCGCCTGGGCGACCTCGGAGAGGATCTGCTGGCTCACCGCGCCGACGATCTTCGCGCTGCCGGTCGCGAAGTTGATCTGCTTCTTGATCTCGATGCGCTCCTTCGTGACCTGCACGAGGTTGTACTTCTTCGGGCAGCCCTTGTTGTCGGGCGGGCCGGGCTGGTTCGGGCAGTCGTCCTTCTCGTCGAGCACCGTGTCGCCGTCGTTGTCCGGGTCTGGGCAACCGTCGTCGTCTTCGAAGCCGTCCTTGTCCTCCGCGACGAGCTTGCACTTGTCGGTGGTGTCCGGAATGCCGTCGTTGTCGTTGTCGAGATCGGGGCAGCCGTCTTCGTCTTTGAAGTCGTCCTTGTCTTCAGGCTCGTTGGGGCAGGCGTCCTTGTCATCGGGAATGCCGTCGCCGTCCTTGTCGGTGACGGGGCAGCCGAAGTTCTGAATCGGGCCGGGCATCACCGGGCACTTGTCCGCGGCGTCCACGACGCCGTCGTTGTCGTTGTCTGCTTCAGGGCAGCCGTCTTCGTCCTGGAAGCCGTCCTTGTCCTCGGGCTGGTCGGGGCAGGAGTCGGCGGGATCGGGGATTTGATCGCCGTCGCGGTCCTTCGGCGCCTCGACCGGGCACCCCTTGTTCTCCGGCGGGCCGGGCAGCCGCGGGCACTTGTCTTCCTTGTCCACCACGCCGTCGCCGTCCGTGTCGGTCTCTTCGATCTTCACGACGAGCTGCGGCGGCTCCTTGACCACCACCTGCCGCGGGGCGCAGTCCTTCGAGAGCAGCAGCGCCTTCTTCGAGGCGGTCTCGGCGTCGACGATGTGATCGTGCGCGCGGCTCGAGTTGCCCTGGTCGAGCTCGCCGAGCGAGAAGTCGAGGTTGGCCTCGGCCGAAGCGAGCTCTCGCGGCGCGCAGCGCATGGCGCCCGATCGCTTTGCCCGCTCGATGTCACCCTTGATGATGTCGGCCGACGCGCGGATCTGCGCCGACGAGTAGCAGCCGGCGGCGCCGACGCAGAGGGCGCCGAGTGCGAGAGCTCGAAGCAGCTTCACTCGGGCCTCGCCGTCGGCGTGCCGACCGCTGGAGCCGCCTCGGTGCGCTTCACCGTGCGCACCGCGAGATCACGCGCCCGCGTGGCGAAATCGACCGCCTTCTTCGCGTAGTCCACGGCCTGCTCGAAGTCCGCGTACCCGACCTCCTCCTTCGACTTGTGCAGGTACAGGTTCGCCGCCGTCCACTCGTAGGGCGACAGCTTCTCGGCCTGGGCCGTGCGGGCCGCCTCGAGCATCGTCTCGGCGTCCATCAGGAAGCTGGTGGATTGGACGGGGCCGCAGGCGCACAGGCCAGCCGCGGCGAGGACGATGGTGAGACGTGCCCCGAGCATCAGGCGGACGGTCGCACGGTGGGAGAGTGTGGTCAACGTTTTGGGCAGGTCGATTTGCGGAACGGGGCTGATCCTCCTTACATTGTAGGCGCAATGGCGAACGCGAAGCTCCCTACCGGCTCCACCCCCTCGGCTCCCCACGACTCCCGGCCCCGCGCGCAGGTCGCGTACGAGGGCGAAGACGAGTTCAGCGCGATGTCGCTGGACCCCTCACGGAAGAAAGGGCTCAAGCAGGCCGAGACGCTGGCGCCCGGCGCTCCCGGGCAGCGCAAAGAAGTGAAGGTGGATGAGCTCAAGAGCACGAACGAGTCGGGCATCGTCGGGCTCTTCCGCAAGATCTTCGCGAAGTGAGCTCGCTCGACTCGCGTCGCTCGAGGCGTTCTGTCCTTCTCCCCTGGTGAGCACGGCGTGCCGGTGACGCGGTGGCTTCACTTCATCGGCTGCTGGATCGCGCTGCTGAACGTCGTGAGCAGCACCGGACGACGCAGCGGGCCGCACCAGAAGCGCTGAGGTGGCTCAGAACCGTCCCGAGAGCACCGCCGCGCCACCCCCGTGCAGGGGAACCACCGTCGCGCTCACGGGCACCTCACCGGGGAAGAGGAAGAAGCTCAAGGCCCCCGCCCCGACGAGGCCCGCGCCGGCACCGAGCAGGACGAACGCGAGCGTCTGGTTGGCGTCGGCGCGGATGATGAGATCGAGCGCCTCGCGGTGACCGGCGTCCAGCGGCTCGGGCAGCTTCCCGTTCGCCTGGCGCAGCGACGCCAGCCGCGCCCGCGTGGGATCTCCCACGACGAACACGCCGACG
Source organism: Myxococcaceae bacterium (assembly GCA_016793095.1). Taxonomy (GTDB): domain Bacteria; phylum Myxococcota; class Myxococcia; order Myxococcales; family Myxococcaceae; genus Xiheimicrobium. Next base: position 17,338 of record JAEUJQ010000035.1, read on the forward strand.
CCTGCGCCGATGGCCGCGACACCCGCACCAGCCAGCACGAAAGACACGAGGCGGGCCGTCGACATCCGCGTGGGGCCGGCGGGAGGCGGAGGCGGCGACTCCCGGGGCGTCGTGGACACGGCCGGCTCCACCGGCTTCCCGCTGGGCGTTGCAGGCTCTTTTTTCGCCGCGGTCTCGGGCGCCGCGGACTCGGGACTCACGATGACGGACGAGCCCTGGCCCGTCAGCACGAAGGTCGCCAGGGCGCCGAAGGCCGGCTTCCCCCGCGACGGCGTCTGCACCCGCCCCTCCCGCAGCATCGAGCCAGACCGGATCTCGTAACGTGACGCGACGAACTGGCCCGGCACGCCCTTGGCGCCCTCGAGACGCACCACCAGCAGGTCGTCCGCGGTGACCGTGTTGGCCAGCTTGAGCGCGGCGGCCTCGGCCAGCTTGTCCTTCGCCGCGAGGCAGAGCGGAGCCTGGGTCGACAGGGCGCCCTCGGCGGCGAGATCGACCTGCAGCTGCGTGTCGCGTGGCACGGTGAGGACGCGGAGGAATGACATGCGCTCCCGCTCGCGGAGGAGCACGCGGTAGCTCCCCGCCGCGAGGTCGAGCTTCAGCGGCGTCACGCCCATCACCCGCCCCTCGACCAGCACCTCTGCCCCCGGACTCGTGGACTGCACCATCAGCGGCGACCTCCGGGTGCGAGCCAGCTCTTTCCGGTAGGCCTCGAACTGGCTGAGCACCCCCGGGGTGTACTCGTCGCTGTTGAGCGCGTAGGTCGGCTCGACCCGCAGCACCCGCTTGAAGGACTCCGCCGCGTCCGCCTTCTTGTTCGCGCCCAGCAGCAGGACGCCCTGCAGGGTGAGCGCCTGGGCCGTGACCTTCCACGGCTGACCGGCGATGGGCGCACGCTCGAGCTCGACCAACGCCTGCTTGAGCAGGTCGAGGGCCCGATCGTTCTGCCCGTTGTAGAAGAGCGTGCGCGCCGACTCGACCTGCCGCTCGACGTCCTCGAGGCTCCGCGTGGGCCGCGGTCGGACGATGTCGAGGACCACGTCGGGCTCGTAGAGGTCTGCCTTGAGCTGCTGCCGCAGGGCCGCGCTGAAGTCGTTGAGGCCGGTCACCAGCTCGACGCTCTGGCAGTCGCCCGCTCCCACGACCAGGGTCCGCGGCGCCGCGTGAGCAGCGAGCGCGAGCGACGACAGCGTGATGACCACGAGGCGGTTGAGCACGATCCCCTCCAGCGGCCTCGTGTTTATCGGTCACCGCCTCCGTTGCCAACGTGCCGCTGCTCGCGTGAACGATTCCCGCCGCTGCCCGGAGCTTGGGGATAGACTCCTCACGCCGATGCTGGCACCCGGGTCGAACATTGGCCGCTACGTCGTGAAGCGACGGCTCGCCGAGGGCGGTATGGCCGAGGTCTACCTCGCCCAGGCCACGGGCCCCGAGGGCTTCGCCAAAGACGTCGTCATCAAGGTGGTCCGCAGCTTCCTGTCGAGCGATCAGCAGTTCATCGACATGTTCATCAACGAGGCGCGCCTGTCGTCTCGGCTGAACCACGCGAACGTGGTGCAGATCTTCGACTTCGGGAAGCACGGCGACTCGTACTTCATCGCGATGGAGTATGTGCAGGGCGCCTCGCTGTTCGATCTGCGCAAGCGCTGCGGAGACCGATCGATCCCCTTCCCGCCCACCCTCGTGGCCGAGATCGGTGCCCAGGTCGCTCGCGGCCTGCAGTACGCCCACGCCCTGACGGACCGGGGCAGACCGCTCGGCATCGTCCACCGCGACGTGACGCCTCACAACGTGCTGCTCTCGTTCGACGGCGCGGTGAAGCTGACCGACTTCGGCATCGCGAAGGCCTCGACGACGCACACCGCGCCGGGCGTGCTGAAGGGCAAGTTCGCGTACATGGCGCCCGAGCAGGCGCGCGGCGAAGCGGTGGACGCACGCACCGACGTGTTCGCGCTCGGCGTGGTGCTGTGGGAGATGCTGACGGGTGGACGGCTGTTCGACGGCGACACCGAGCTCGCGGTGCTGCGCGCGGTGCAAGAGAGCCTCATCGCGCCGCCCAACAGGCTGAACCCCGACGTGCCGCCCGAGCTGTCTGACATCGTGCTGAAGGCGCTCTCGCGCCAGTCCGCAGAGCGCTACCAGACGGCGTTCGAGCTCGAGAAGGCGCTGGCGACGTTCGTGCTGCGGGCCGCGAAGTCGGTGGAGGACTCGTCGGTCTCGTTGTTCCTCCAACAGGTGTACGCCGATGAGCTCGAGGCCGGTGAGCGACCGCTGACGCCGCTGGGCGTTCCCGCCGTGCAGCGCGGGGTGGTGCCCCAGGCCTCGTCTTTCGGCACCGGCGACACGCTCGCGATCGATCGGTCGAAAGAGCTCGCGCGGGGCCGCGCCCCTCCAACGGCCGGCAAGGCCAGCGAGCCGCCCACGGACGAAGGCCCGGCGCAGACCGCGCCCCACCACGCGTCGGCCGGGCCTGAAGCGTTCGCGCCGACGCACTCGCGCGAAGGCGTCGCGGCGCCAAGGGGCCCGCGCACCGACGCGATGCCCGCGATGAGAGCGCCCCGCGGCGACGCGATGCCTGCGACGAAGGGGCCCCGCACCGACGCCATGCCGGCAGCGAGGGCGCCTCGCACCGACGCGATGCCAGCGACAGGCGGCCGGGGCGACCCGCTGGCGACGATGAAGGGCCCGCTCACCGACGCGATGCCCGCGGTTGGTTCCCTGCGGACCGGTTCGGGTGGCGCGCTCGAGCCGTCCTCTTCCAGCCGGACCGATCAGGTGCCTGCGATGCGCCCCGCGAGCGAGGGGACCGACGTGTTCGGGCCTTCCCGCCCGCCGCCTCCCGACAAGCGCACGGACCCCGAGCGCGTGCCGCTGGGCGCCGTCCCGAGCGCAAACAGCGGCGTCAAGCTGAGCCCGTCGATGCAGCTCGACGTGGAGCGCCACGCGGTCTCGACCGAACGCCAACCCGTGGTGACCCAGCACGATCTGGCGCCGCGCGGAGCGGGCCCTTCGGGAAACAGGAACGAGCCAACCGTGCTCAAGGCCCGATCGATCGCCCTCGAGCTGTCCGACGAACCCGGGCCCACCGCCGCCGCACAGCCCCCCGCGCCGAAGCGGTCACCGCTCGTCCTGATCGGGAGCCTCGTCGCGGGAGTGGTGGTGCTGGCCGCGGGTGGCGTCGCGCTGTCGCGAGACAAGGAGCCGACGCCTCCGCCCGAGCCGACCGTGGTGACACCGACACCGGTCGCCGAGCCCACGACACCAGTCGCGACGACGCCAGCGCCCGCCGACGAGCCGGCGAGGCCCGAGATCAAGCCCGTCGACCCGCGGGGGCCCGCTGATCCACCCATGGAAGCGCCGAAGCCGGCTGAGCCCCTGGCCGTCGCGCCCGCGCTCCAGCCCGTCGCGGTCGAAGAGCCAACACCCGTGCCCGATGCCGGTGCCACGGGCGCCGTGAAGCCCGACCCGAAGCCGGCCGTTCGGCTGGGCTCGCTGACGGTGAAGGCGATCCCTTACGCCAACGTGATGATCGACGGGCGGAAGGCCGCCGAGGTGATGGGCACCAGGGTGTTCAAGCTGCCCGTGGGGAAGCACAAGGTGACGCTCGCGCACCCGAAGCGCTCCGAGGCCTTCGACGTCATCATCGACGCCAGCAAGGCCACTGAGATCTCCTTCAGCGTCGACCGCTGAACGGGCTCACAGCTTCTGCCACTTGCCGACGCGACTGCCTGAGACCCGCGGTGGCTCGATGGCGATGATGTACTGCACGCGCCGGTTCCGCACCTCGTCCGTCTCGTCGTTCGTCGGCACCGCGAGCGCCTCTTCACCGAAGCCGTCGTACCGGATGGGAATGGCGATGCCCTTCTTGCGGAAGTACCCCGCGATGGTGCGCGCGCGGTTGAACGAGAGCGTGCGGTTCGACTCGGTCGGGCCGACCGTGTCGGTGTGGCCGGCGACGAAGAGCGTGACGTCGGCCCACTTGCCGAACTTCTTGATCGCCTCGAGGGCCTTCGCGCTCGCGTCATCGAGCTTCTTCTGCTCCTCCGGCTTGATGTCCCACTTGCCGGTGTCGAAGGTGACGTCGTCGTGGGGGATCTCGAAGCTCCACGGGAAGAAGTCCACGCCGATGAAGACGCCGAGGCTGTCGTACGCCTTGAGGGAGATCTTCAGCGGCTTGCCCGGACGATCGGGCCAGCTCACGGTGAGCGGCGTCCCTGGCGGCTCGCCCGCAAAGGGCACCTCACCGTCGAACGCGAAGTCGCCCGTGTCCATGAGCACCTTGAGCTCGGCTTTCCCGGCGGGGTTGTTGAGCCGGAAGGTGACGGTGCGCTTGTCGAGCTCGACGTCCTTGTCCTTGTCCACCTTGAGCTCGAGCGGCACGGCCATCACCGTCTCGAACTCGAGCGGCATGGTGCCGGTGGTGGCGTTCGGGAAGTTCACCGTGAGCTCGCCCGTCCAGGTGAACTTGCCGGTCGGTTGATCGAGCTCGATGGTGCGCACGACGCCCGGCTTGCCGCCGCCCTTCCACTCGAAGACCTTGCCGTCGCTGCGGGTGAGCTTCAGCTTGAAGCCCGCGATCGGCTCGATGATGGTGACCTTCACCTGGGGCCAGCCCTTGCCCTTCATCACCGTGGTGTTGGCGAGCGCGACGTCGATGGCGTCGGCGTGGGCGAGGGCGGCGAACGAGCAGAGCGTCAGCGTGACGAGGCGGGTCATGATCACGTGACGCGATCTACTCCCGTCGTGTTCACGTGCACAGTCACAGGTGTCTGGCGGTCGGCAGGGCCATGCGCACGAGCCTGCGCAGCGCCTTGTTGTCGAAGGGCAGCTCGCCGCGAGCCAGCAGGTCCTTCTCGTTGGCCCACACGAGCTCCTGGCCGAAGGGCTCGTAGAGCTGGAAGGCACGGGTGCCGCCCGACGAGGACGCCTGGAGCATGAGCAGGAAGCGCAGCGGCTTCGCGTGGGCGTTGCCGATGACGCAGGGCACCGGCAGCCCCCTCGCGAGCGCCGCGCCTGCCTGCTGGAGCGCCTCGGCGATGGGCACCCCACCGACCGTGTCGAGCTCGACCTCGCGCCAGGACACGCCGAGGCCCTTCGTCGCTTCGGTCAGCAGATCTTCGAACAGGCGCGAGCCCGAGATCGCCATCGGCACCGCGACGTGGCCCGAAGGCGAGACGGGCGTGGCGCCGAGGTCCGCGGGCCGTGACGGCACGAGGGCCCGATGGGCGCCCGAGTCGGCAGAGAGCCCGGTGGGGCGTTGGATCGCGCGGAAGGCGCCGGAGTCTGCGTTGAAGGCGGCGCGCTGCTCCTTCGCGCGTCGAACGGGGTCGGCCGAGAGCCCGCGGTCCTCGGGCGCCTCCATCGGCGCCGGCCGCTGCGCCGCGACAGGCATGGACGGCTGGTCGTCCTCCTCGTTCGGGCTGATGGTGCCGCCCTTGAGCTCGAAGGCGAACAGCGGATCGGACTCGGCGCGCAGCAGCTGAGCCACCGTGTAGTCCTCGGGGGCGTCGTCATCGAGGGTGCAGGCGACGAAGCAGTCGTCGTCGGACAGCCCGCGCAGCTCGTCGGCGAAGGCGTGGATCTCACCGGGGGTGTGGCCGGCAAGCACGGCGCGCTGCACGAGCTCCTGCTGCAGCTCCGACGAGGCGTCCTCCATCAGCTCCTTGAAGAGCTTCCGGTGGCGTGGAGACCAGGTCTCGAGCACCGCCTCGACGTCGTCCGGGAGCCCGCTCACGCCCGCCCGCCCTTCGGCAGCCGCTCTGCGCCGCGGCGGAGCGCGCCCAGCATCGCCGACACCAGCGCGAGCCGCTCGAGGTGGGCGACGAGCAGGCCCACGTCCACCTCGCTCTTGAGCTTCGCGGCCCACCGCACCAGCAGGGACGCGACCGCGGGCTGACTCGAGAACCTGTTCGCGGCGAGCTGCTTGAGGCGCACCACGGCCTCGGCGGCCCGCGAGCCCTCGAGCTCGTGCAGCGCCCGGACGAGATCGTCGAGGTGCTTCTGGGCGACCTGGGCGTTGCGGAGGTCAACCAGCTCGTCGAGCAGCAGCTCGCCGTTCAGCTCGCGGCTGGCGAAGGGCGCTGAGGGCTGGGGACGCGCGGCGGCCATGTGGCACGAGTGTACCCGTCAGGCGGCGCGGAGATCGACGAAGTCGGGGTGCTTCGGCAGGCCTGCGGTGACGGCCTCGATCCGTGGGGGGAGCGGACCGTGAGTTGCTCGAGGGGCTGCTCCGGGCTCTTCAGCGCCGGTCGATGCGGGACCTCGACGTCGGCGCACGCCCGTCGCGACAACTCCTGGAGTTCTCCGTCCGATGGCTCGACGCAGGGAGCGCCGAGGTCGATCCTCCGCGCGACGGCCATGCACGCCCCGCACGCCCTCCTCCGCTCGCGCGCTACCGGCCGAGCACGCCGATGCGCAGCCGCGCTGCCCACTTGATGAGCTGCTCCTGGTCGAGCAGCACCGTGCGGCCCGCCTCGACGACGAGCAGGCTCGCGCCGACCTCGCGCATCACCTCGAGCGTCATCGGGCCGATCGCGGGCAGATCGAAGCGCAGGTCCTGCCCGGGCTTCGAACGCTTCACCACCACCGCGCCCTTCCCTCCATACCGGCCGCCCCGGCGAATGGCCTCGTCGGTGCCCTCGACGGCCTCGACCGCGAGCACGGCGCCGTCCTTCACCATCACCGTCTGGCCCACGTCCACGCGGCCCAGCGCCTCGGCCACCTCGAGCCCGACGTCGGCGTCGCGCAGCTGCCCCTTCGTCGGCTCGGGTCCCGCGAGGTGGCCGCTGCTCGCGAGCACCTCGGGCACGAAGTCGGTCGGCGCCACGATGCGCACGCCCTGCTTCTCGAAGTAGTCGGCCACGCCGCGCAGCATCTCGTCGTCCCGCATGCTGCGCAGCGAGGCGGCGATCCTGAACGCCCCGAGATCGGGCCGCGCCTGCGTGAAGCTGCGAATGCGGCCGATGCCGCCGGCCATCACCGCCTGCGTCACGCCGTGTGCCGCGAACGCCTTCAAGATGCCGTCCACCTGGCCGATCTTCACCCAGGTGAGCGAGTCGACATGCTGAGAGAGCGAGGGGTCGGCCTCGAGCTCGTGTGCGACGGCATGCACCTCGAGCCCCTTCGCCCTCGCCGCCTGCGCGAAGAGCAGAGGGAACCGCCCGCTCCCGGCGACGAGCCCGATCGACGCCACGGCTACCGGGTGAGCCCGCGCTTCGACGACGCGACGAACTCGAGCAGGTGATCGATCTCGGTGTGGCCGCCGTGCTCAGCCTTGAGCCGCGACACCGCCTCGTTCAGGCCCAGCTTCGAGCGGAAGAGGATGCGGTACGCGTCCTTGATGCGCCCGATCTGATCGTCCGTGTAGCCGTGACGCGACAGGCCCACCGTGTTGAGTCCCGCCAGCTCGGCGCGATCACCCTGCGCGGTGCAGTAGGGCGGCACGTCCATCGCCACCATCGAGCCGCCGGCGATGAAGGCGTGCTTGCCGATGCGGGTGAACTGGTGCACCGCCGACAGCCCGCCCAGGATGACGAAGTCGGTGATCTCGACGTGCCCCGCGAGCGCGACCGAGTTCGCCAGCACGTTGCCGTTGCCCACCACGCAGTCGTGCGCGACGTGGCTGTAGGACATGAAGAGGTTCTTGTTCCCGATGCGGGTCACGCCGCCACCGCCGTGCGTGCCGATGTGCAGCGTGGCGAACTCGCGGATCATGTTCTCATCGCCGATGACGAGACGGGTCTGCTCGCCGGCGTACTTGAGGTCCTGCGGCAGCGCGCCCACCACCGCGTGCGAGAAGATGCGGTTCTTCTCACCGATGGTGGTGTCGTTCTCGATGACGGCGTGCGGGCCCACGGTAGTGCCGGCGCCGATCTTCACCTTCGGGCCGATGACGGCGTACGGCCCCACCTCGACCGACGGGTGGAGCTTCGCCTCGGGGTGCACGATGGCGGTGGGGTGAACACTCACGGCTTCGCCTCGCCGGCGGCTGCGTCGTTCGCCTTCACCACCGTCGCGAGGAACTCGGCCTCGGCGACCACCTGCCCGTCCACGGTGGCCACGCCGCGCTGCTTCCAGACGCTCGCCTTGTGTCGCAGCACCTCGGCGGTCAGCGTGAGCCGATCGCCCGGCACCACCGGCTTGCGGAACTTCGCGCCGTCGATGGCCATCAGGTAGACGACATGGTCCTTTGGGCTCATCGCCGCGCTCTTGTACGCGAGCAGCGCGCAGGCCTGGGCGAGCGCCTCGAGGATCAGCACGCCCGGCATCACCGGGTGGCCCGGGAAGTGCCCGTTGAAGAACTCCTCGTTGGCGGTGACGTTCTTGTAGCCGACGAGCTTCTTCTCGGGCTCCAGCTCGATGACGCGATCGACGAGCAGGAACGGGTAGCGGTGCGGCAAGAGCTTCGAGATCTCGGTGATGTCCATCATGGCGTCTTCTCGTCCCCTTCGAGGGCCTCGAGCCGCTTGAGCAGCTCCCTGACCTGTCTCTGCAGCTCGGGCAGCCGGCTGAACACCGCGGCCGAGCGCATGAAGTCCTTCGCGGGCATCTGCGGCGCGCCGAGCACCGTGGCGCCGTCGTCCACGTCGCTCATCACCCCGGCCTGCGCGCCCACCTTCGCGAGATCGCCGATGCGCAGGTGCCCGGCCACTCCGACCTGCCCCGCCAGGACGACCCCGGTGCCCAGCTCGGTCGAGCCCGACAGGCCGACCTGCGCGCAGAGGATGCTCATCGGCCCGATGACGCTGTTGTGGCCGACCTGCACCAGGTTGTCGATCTTCGCGCCGTGGCCGACGACGGTCTCACCGGTGGTAGCCCGGTCGACGCAGCTGTTGGCGCCGATCTCGACGTCGTCTTCGACGCGCACGATGCCCGTCTGGGGGATCTTGATGTGCGCCGGTACCGAGGCGTCGAACGCGAAGCCGAAGCCGTCGGCGCCCAGCACCACGCCCGGGTGCAGCAGGCAGCGCGAGCCGACGAGGCACTCCTCGAGCACCGAGACGTTCGCGACCAGCACCGAGTCGTCGCCGATGCGCGTGCGCTCACCCAGGTAGCAGCCGGGCCCCACGACGGATCGGGCCCCGACGCGTGCGCCGGCCGAGATGGTGGCGCCGGCCATCACCGTCGCCGAGGGGTCGACCTGCGCGGAGGCGTCGACGAAGGCGCCCGCGGCGATGCCCGGCGTGTACGTCCGCTTCGGAGCGAACTCCTGCGCGATCCGCGCGAAGGCGAGGTGCGGGTTGTCCACGCGCACGTAGACGACGCCGCGGTCCGACGGGGCGGAGTCACGCGGCACCAGCACCGCCGACGCCTTCGAGGCCTGCAGCTGCTTCTTGTACTTCTGGTTGCCGTAGAACGAGAGGTGGCCTGCCTGGGCCTGCTCGAGGCCCGCCACGCCGGCGATCGGCAGCGACGGGTCGCCCAGCACCTCGCCCGAGACGAGGGCCGCGAGCTCGGACAACTGACGCGGCCGCTTGCCGTCGTCGAGGTGGCGGGGACCAGCGGTCACTGCTTCGGCGCGTCCTTCGGGGCTTCCTTCGGCGCCGCGTCCTTCTTCGGCGCCCCCACGCCGCCGCCGGACTTCGCGGGGTGCTTCTCGTTGTAGGTGCGCACCAGCTCGTTGGTGAGATCGAGGCTCGGCGGGGCGTAGACGAGGCCCGAGTCCGTCTTCTCGAACACCATGGTCAGCCCCTCACGCTGCGCGATGGCGGCGATGATCGGGTCCATGCGCTCGAAGATCTTCTTGAGCTCGGTGCGCTCCTTCTCCTGCAGGTCCATCTGCACCTTCTGCGCCTTCTGCATCACGTCGTAGAGCCGCTTCTGCCACTCGGTGAACTTCTGGGTGCGCACCTCTTCGCTCATCATCGCGCCCTGCTTGTCGAGCACGGCCTTGTCGTCGGTCAGCTTCGCCTGCTCGGCGTCGAGCTCGGCCTTCTTCTTGTCCATCTCGGTCTTGAGCCTGGCCTTGGCGACCTGGCCCTCGGAGACCTCGATCAGGGCGCGCTGCAGATCGACGTAGCCGACCTTCAAGTCAGCGTGGGCGGCGGTGGCGAGCAGGCTCGCGGCGAAGAAGACGGTGAGTGAGCGCATGTGTGGACAACCCCTTGAACTGGCGCGACAGGAAGTGGACCGCCCATAGACCCCGGCGGAATGACGCGTCAAGGCAAGTGACGAGGCGCGCCGGTCGCTCTTCACGCCGTCCAGGCGGGGGTGGGGCCGGGCTGCAGGGGCCGTACGGTCCTGGCCTCGCCGCTCTTGCGGGCGCCTCAGGGCGTGTCCCGGCTGCTCCTCGAGCGGTTCGCAGTTCTCCCCGTGTGCGGGCCGCAGTAGACGCGCGGAATGCTCGTCACCCTGCTCGCCGCTGCTCTCCTCGGACAGACGCCTGCGAAGGCCCGCGCGTACACCGTTCACGATCAGGTCGCGCTGCGCCGCCTGCTCGCGTTCAAGGTGTCGCCCGACGGCGCGCGCATCGTCTACCAGCTGCGCACCACCGATCTCGAGGCGAACAAGGGCCTCATCGATCTCTGGCTCATCAACGCCGACGGGTCGAACCCGCGGCAGCTCACCACCGCCCCCGAGCCCGACACCGACCCGGTCTGGAGCCCCGACGGCCGGTCGATCTTCTTCCTCTCGGCGCGCGGCGGCTCGAGCCAGGTGTGGCGGCTGTCGCTCGAGGGGGGCGAGCCCACCCAGGTGACGAAGTCGCCGATCGACGTCGACGCGTTCGTGCTCTCGCGCGACGGCGCGCTGATCGCGTTCGCCGCCGAGACCTTCCCCGATTGCGAGAGCCTGGACTGCACGAAGAAGCGCCTCGACGAGAAGGCGAAGTCGAAGGCGACGGGCCGCGTCTACGACCAGCTCTTCTTCCGTCACTGGGACACGTGGAAGGACGGGCGGCGCGCGCACCTCTTCGTGACGAAGGTGGCGGGCGGCCCCATCGTCGACGTGACGAAGAGGCTCGCCGCCGACGCGCCGCCGAAGCCGTTCGGGGGCGCCGAGGAGTTCACCTTCACGCCCGACGGCAAGGCGCTCGTCTTCACCGCGCGCGACGCTGGCAGGGCCGAGGCGTGGAGCACCGACCTCGACCTCTTCGTCACCCCCAGCGACGGCTCGAAGCCGCCCACGAAGCTGACCACCGCCAACCGCGCGACCGACACTCAGCCGCTCTTCTCTCCCGACGGGGCGACGCTGGCGTACCTCGCGATGAAGCGGCCCGGCTACGAGGCCGACAAGCTCACCGTCGTGCTCCGCGACTTCGCGAAGGGCACCGAGCGCGCGCTCACCGCCGACTGGGACCGCTCGGCCCACGCGGTGACCTGGGCGAAGGACGGCAAGACGCTCTACGTGACCGCCGACGACGTGGGCCAGGTCGCGCTGTTCGCCGTCGACGTGGCGTCGGGCGCAGTGACGCGGCTCTTCAACCAGGGCTCGGTCGGCGCGGTGGACGCCTCGACGGGCAAGCTCGTGTTCGCGCTCGACTCGCTGCTCTCACCGGTCGATCTCATGAGCCTGCCGCTCGACGGCAAGGGCGCGCCGACGGCGCTCACGAAGGTGAACGCCGATCTGCTCGCGGGCGTGAAGCTCGGCCAGCCCGAGCAGTTCTCGTTCGCCGGCGCGAACGGCGACACGGTCTGGGCGTACCTCGTCAAGCCGACCGACTTCGACGCGAAGAAGAAGTACCCGCTCGCCTTCCTCGTTCACGGTGGGCCGCAGGGCAGCTTCGGCAACCACTGGCACTACCGCTGGAACCCGCAGGCCTACGCGGGCCGCGGCTACGTCGCGGTGATGGTCGATTTCCACGGCTCCACCGGCTACGGGCAGGCCTTCACCGACGCGATCAACGGCGACTGGGGCGGCAAGCCGCTCGAGGATCTGCAGAAGGGCCTCGCCGCCGCGCTCGCGAAGTACCCCTTCATCGACAAGGACCGCGCCTGCGCGCTCGGCGCCTCGTACGGCGGCTACATGATCAACTGGATGGCGGGCGTCTGGAACGAGCCGTGGAAGTGCCTCGTCTCCCACGACGGAAACCTCGACGAGCAGTTCGCCTGGTTCGACACCGAGGAGCTCTGGTTCCCCGAGTGGGAGCACGGCGGCACGCCGTGGGAGAACAAGGACGGCTACCAGAAGCACAACCCCATCGATCACGTCGCGAAGTGGAAGGCGCCGATGCTGGTGGTGCACGGCGGCAAGGACTACCGGGTGGTGGACACGCAGGGCATGGCGACCTTCACCGCGCTGCAGCGCCGCGGCATTCCCAGCCGGTTCCTCTACTTCCCCGACGAGAACCACTGGGTGCTCAAGCCAGCCAACAGCGTCTTGTGGCACGAGACGGTGCTGGGCTGGCTCGATCAGTGGACGAAGAAGTGACCTACCTCTGTCGGCGGGGCCGTCTCGCCGCGCGGACCTGATCGTCGAACAGCGCTCGAAGCGTCGAGTCGTCGAGCAACGCTCCGAGCTCGTCCAGTCTCTCGATGGCCCTCAGGTGCTCAGCGACGTCTGGACGCTTTGCCAAGCTTCTTCCTCATCGCCAGGTGGTGGGCCAGATCCTCTGCTCGTCGCGTGGGCTCATTGATACGGGGCCACACCTGGTCGAAGAGCGCCTGGGCAAGCGCTCCGGCGCTCGCGGCGCCGCGCGCCTGGACGTATCTGGCGACGGCCTCGTCCTTGGTCCGCCGTGCCAGGTCCCAGTCGCGCTCGAGGAACGCACGCACGTTCTGGCGGGTGAGCTTCGACATCGGGGCCAGCATAGGCCCAGCCGCCAACTCACTCCACCGGCGCCACCTCGATGGTGAGGCCATCTCGCGCGGGATCGACGGCGCCGCTCGGAAACGCCTCCTTCGCCTGGTTCACCAGCGGCTCGGGATCGACGTCGTGCCGCGACGAGAAGTGCGTCAACACCAGCCGCTTCACCTGCGCCTCGTTCGCCACCCGCCCCGCCTCGCGCGCCGTCGAGTGCCGCGTGTCGATGGCGCGCTGCTGCTCGTCGTCCGAGAACGTCGCCTCGTGGATGAGCAGATCGGCCCCCTTCGCCGCCTCTGCGAGCGCCGGGCACGGCCGGGTGTCGCCCGAGATGACGAGCTTGCGCCCGCGCCGCGTCGGCCCCAACACCTGCGAGGGTTGAACGACCCGCCCGTCCTCCAGCGTCACGGCCTCGCCCTTCTGCAGCTTGCCGTAGGCAGGGCCGGGTGGAACGCCGAGCGACTTCGCGACCGAGAGATCGAAGCGACCCGGGCGCGTGTCTTCCTGCAGCACGTAGCCGAGCGCGTTCACGCGGTGATCGACCCGCACCGCGCGCACCACGTAGCCGCCGCGCTTCACCTCGTCACCGCCCTTGAGCTCCTGGATCTCGACCTTGAACGCGAGCCGCTCGACGCCGAGGTGAATCGCGGTGTCGAGCACCTTGCGCGCCGAGAGCGGGCCGTAGAGCGTCAGCGGCTCTTCGCGCCCGCCCATGCCGAGCGTGCGCAGGAAGCCGATGATCCCCAGGTAGTGGTCCGCGTGAAAGTGCGAGAAGAAGACGGCGGACACGCTGAAGCCCGTGCCGAAGCGGATCATCTGCCGCTGGCTCCCCTCCCCACAGTCGAAGAGCAGCAGATCGGCGTCGGCCTTCACCGCGATGCCGGACACGTTGCGGTGCAGCGTCGGCGCAGCCGCGGACGTGCCGAGGAACGTCACACGCAACAGTGACATGCCGCTCGAGCTCACGCCGGGCTGGACTCTAACCGAACCGCTTCCTGACCATGGCGCTTTTTCCTGGCCCCTCGTGCGCCTTGCGGGCCAGCGCCCCTTCCACCAATCTTCCCTTCGCGTGGCGAAGCGCTTCGGAAAGTACGAGCTGGTCCGCTCCCTCGGGCACGGAGGCATGGCCGAGGCGTGGCTCGCGAAGGCTCGCGGCGCCGCGGGCGTCACCAAGCCGGTCGTCTTGAAGAAGGTGCTGCCCGAGCTCGCCGCGCAGCCTGACCTCATCGAGTCGTTCATCGCCGAGGCGCAGATCAGCGCGACGCTCTCACACGGCAACATCGCTCAGGTGTTCGAGTTCGGCGAGCTGGGCGGCGAGTACTTCCTCGCGATGGAGTGGGTGAACGGCCGGAGCCTCGCCCACGTGCTGAGCCGCGCCGCGAAGAAGGGCTATTGGCACCTGCCCTTTCCGGTCGCGGCCTACATCGCCGCCGAGACGCTCAAGGGCCTGCACCACGCGCACACCCGCAAGGGCGACGACGGCAAGCCGCTGCACCTCGTGCACCGTGACGTCACGCCCGACAACATCCTCGTGTCGTTCGAGGGCGAGGTGAAGGTCGCCGACTTCGGCATCGCGAAGGCGAAGCTGGCGGGCCGCAAGGAGACGCAGGTCGGCGTCGTGAAGGGCAAGTTCCTGTACTTCTCGCCCGAGCAGGCGACGGGCAAGAAGCTCGACGCGCGCGCCGACGTGTACACGGTGGGCGCCTGCCTCTACCAGATGGTGACGGGGCAGCTCGCCTTCGACGGCCCCTTCATGCAGGTGATGCCGACGCTGGTGGCGAACAAGTACCGGCCGGTGCGCGAGCTCAACCCCGAGGTGCCCGAGGCGCTCGAAGCGATCATCGATCGCGCGATGGTGAAGGACCTCGCGAGCCGCTACCGCTCGGCCCAGCAGATGCTCGAAGCCCTGACGAGCTGGCTGTCAGAGAACGCGCCCAGCTTCTCGGCCGACCGGCTGAAGCTGCTGCTCGACTTCCTCTACGAGGAGGAGCACGTCGCCGAAGGCGAGGCGCGCGAGCTCGACGAGGCCGAGCGCGATCAACTGGCGGCGTGGCGCCCTGCTGGCAAGCCGCCGAGGGCGCGCTCGCCCGACAGCACCGTGGCCGAGCTCGAGCCGGTCGTCGATCGAGGTCCGTCACCGTCGGGCAACCGCACCCTCAAGCTGGCTGCCATCGCCATGGGGGCGGTGCTGCTGGTCGCGACCCTCGGCCTCGCGAGCGTGCTGCTGACGACGGACCCACCCGCGCAGCCGATCGAGCCGGTGCCGGTGAAGGCCCTGCCGCCTCCGAAGCCCACTCCCGTCGTCGAGGCGCCAACGCCGCCCCCGGAAGAGCCGGCGCCCCCTCCGCCCGACCAGAGCCACCGCACGCTCAAGCTGCTCGCCGACACCCACGTCGTCACGCGCCGGCCGGGCAGCACGCACTGGAAGGCGCTCGACCCTGCCTCCACCTGGCGCGTGTCGCTCATCACACCCGGGCCGCTGATCGCCAACGTCGTGCTCGAGTTCGATGACGTGAACGGCAAACAGCTGGTGCCCATCAAGAGCGGCGAGACGCTGCAGGTCCGCAAGAAGCGCAGCGTCGGCGTGACCTGCGAGCCCGGCAGCCGCGCGGCGCCCGAGCAGATCGCCACGCTCCTGCTCAACGGCGACACGGCGACCCAGCGCCTGCGCATCGACCCACTGCAGTGCGCCGACTACGAGCAGGCCAAGCGCGTCGAGCTCGATCACGAGAAGCACTACGCGCTCACCATGCCCACGGGCAGCGACGCGAAGCTCGGGCAGGGGGTGCCGCTGACCGTCGGCTGGCGCGTGCGCCTGAAGGACGGGGCGTTCTCGGCCGGCTCGCTCAAGCCGGGCGGCACGGCGCCGCTGAGCGGCGCGCTCTTCCTCGAGGTGGGCTTCCTCGATCAGACCGTCTCGGACAACCAGGGGGGCGTGGAGCTGAAGCTCGACGAGACTGAAGGAGACGACGAGCTCTCGGGCTCGGGTGGGACCGTCGCGAGGGTGGGCAAAGAGAAGGTGGGCCCGGTGATGTCGTACGAGGAGTCGATGGCGCTGCCGCTCGTGCAGAAGGCACGCAGCCTCATGCAGCGCGGCCGGTTCCCCGAGGTGCTGCCCGTCATCGCGCCCTGCTTCAAAGAGGCGAAGGCGGTGCCTGAGTGCTATCGCCTCGAGGGCGAGGCGTACGTTCGAATGGACCAGCCCGAGCGCGCCGCCGTCAGCTACCGCAGGTTCCTCGAGCTCGCCGAGCCGAAGCACCCCGCGCGCCACTCCGTGACCGAGTTCCTCAAGGACCAGGAGCCCTGAGGTGCGGGTGGTGTTCGTCGAGAACGACGACTCCTTCAGCTTCAACGTCGTCGAGCTGCTGCCTGAAGGCGCGACCGTCGTGCCCGCGCGTCTGGCAGCGTCGCACCTCGCCGCCGCCGACGTCCTCGTGGTGGGCCCGGGCCCGACCGATCCGGTTCGCGCGGGCCTGGTCTCGCTGGTGGCGCGCGCGGTCGCCGAGGGCAAGCCGGTGCTCGGCATCTGTCTGGGCCACCAGGCGTTGGGCCTCGCCTTCGGCGCGTCGCTGGTGCGAACGGCGCCCGCGCACGGGAAGGTGGCGTCGATGAGCGTCGCGGGCTCGCGCTTCCTGCCGGCCGGGCGCCACGACGTGATGCGGTACCACTCGCTGTCCCTGACCGGGGTGGCGCCCCCGCTGCAGATCGTCGGCCAGCTCGAGGACGGCACGGTGATGGCCGTCGAGCACGAGTCGCAGCCGCTGCTCGGCCTGCAGTTCCACCCGGACTCCTGGGCGACGCCGCGCGGTCGTGAGTACGTCGAGGCCTTCTTCCGGAGGCTCACGTGACGCCCGACGACCTCGAGCGGGAACCGGCCTTCGCCCTGCTCGCGCCGGGCTTCTTCGATGACGGAAGGTGGCGGCGCTTTCACGTCGCAGCAGGGGGTGACGCCGCGCTGTGGCTCGCGCCCTACGAGGGCCGCCCCACGCGTGTGTCGGGCAGGCTCGAGGTGATCGACATGTCCTTCGCCGGCGCTCCCCCGCCCGCGGCCGCGCTCGACGACGCGCGCTTCGAGGCGGGCGTGGGGCGCATTCGCGAGCGCATCGCGGCGGGCGACGTGTACCAGGTGAACCTGACGGTGCGCGCCCGGCTCGACGGCCTGTCGGGCGCGGGCCTGCTGTCCCGCCTGTGTGCGCGCGCGGCGCCCCGGTTCGCCGCGTGGGTGCGGCTGCCGGGGCTGGGCGAGCTGGTGTCGGCCAGCCCCGAGCTGCTGGTCGAGACGCGCGCGCGCCGGGTTCACGCCGAGCCGATGAAGGGGACCGCGCCCGTCGGGCAGCGGGCCGCGCTCCTCGCGAGCGTCAAGGACGAGGCGGAGCTGGCGATGATCACCGATCTCACGCGAAACGACCTGCAGCAGCTGTGCGTCCGCGGCACGGTGCGCGTGACGGCGCCGCGGCGGCTCGTCGAGCTGCCGTACGTGCTGCAAGCGGTGAGCGACGTCGAGGGCGAGCTGCGCGAAGGGGTGACGATCGACGACGTGCTGCGGGTGATGCACCCGGGCGGCTCGGTCACGGGCGCGCCGCGCCCGGCGGCGATGGCGCTGATCGCCGAGCTCGAGCCGACCGCGCGCCGGTTCTACTGCGGCACCCTCGGCGTCGAGACGACGACGGGGTTCCGCGCGGCCCTGCTCATCCGCACGGCGACCCACGTCGACGGGGGCTGGGAGTACGGCGTCGGCAGCGGCATCACCTGGGACTCGGTGCCCGCAGCCGAGCTGGCAGAGGTCCGCCTCAAGCTGGGAGCCCTCGCGCAGTCGGGCTGACGCGACGAGGCGAGATCGCCCCGCTCGCGATGAAGGCGGTGAGAAGTCGAACTGCGCCGTGCAAGAGGACCGAGATGACGAGCCCGACCTACACCGTGCTGCGCCTCACCGAGCAGTACTCGATTCCCCTGCTCCACCGACACGCGGCGCGGCTGGGCGGCGAAGCCCTCGGCGCTCTTCAGCACTTCCGCAGCCTGGCGCCCGCCCCGGGCATCTTCCGCGTGAGCTGGGACGGCCGTCAGCTCACGACGCTCCACCTGCCGAAGTCCCGCTTGTCCGAGGGCATGCCCGTGCGGGCCCTGCCTTCACCGTTCGCGGGCCGCCAGGGGCGCTTCGCGAAGCCGGCGCCGCCGAACCCGTACGACGCGGTGCGCATGGACGGCGTCGCCACCCTGCTGACGAGCGCTGACGGCGCCGAGCTGTACGAGAGCTGCTCGGCCACCGTCGTCGCCTGGAACGGGACGGCGCTCGTGCTGCCACCGGTCGAAGCGCCTGCGGTGGCGTCGCTCGCCGAGGCCGCCATCGAGGCCCATGAGCAGGTCGTGCGATGCCCGGTGCCAGCCGCGGGAGACTGGCCGCTGCTGCTGGTGAACGCCGTCGTGCGCACCTGCGCTCCCAGCATTCCGGGACGGCGCCCCTTCCCGCCCGAGGTCCGCGCGCGCCTCGAGGCGTTGCTGGCGCGAGAGGACGCCTGACGTGCCCGGCGTCTTCGACGAGCTCCTCTCGCGCCGCCGCGCCGTGCTGTTCGACGGCGCCCTCGCCACCGAGCTCGAGCGGCGTGGGTGCGACCTCTCGAGCCACCTCTGGTCGGCCCGCCTCATCACCGACGACCCCGAGGCGATCATCGGCGTGCACCTCGATCATCTGCGCGCGGGCGCCGACGTCATCTCCTCAGCCTCCTACCAGGCGAGCCGCCCGGGCTTCGCGAAGCTCGGGCTGACCGCGGCCGAGGCCGACGCACGGCTCACGCGGGCCGTGGAGCTGGCGCACGAGGCCACGCGCCGACACGGGAGCGGCCTGGTCGCGGCCTCGCTCGGCCCGTACGGCGCGGTGCTGGCCGACGGGAGCGAGTTCACCGGCGACTACGCCCTCGGGCCCGACGAGCTGGCGACCTTCCAGCGCCCGCGCGTCGAAGCGGTGCTGCGGGCCCGGCCGCACCTCGTGCTCTTCGAGACGCTGCCGTCGATGGCCGAGTGCGAGGCGGTGGCGCGCGTGGCCGAGGCGTTCCCCGACGTGCCGTTCATGGCGTCGTTCTCGGCGAAGGCGGGCGCGCTCTCACATGGAGAGCCCTTCGCCGACGTCGTCGCGCGCCTCGACGCCGTGCCGAACGTGATGGCCGTGGGCCTCAACTGCACCGCGCCCGAGCACCTCGCGCCGCTCCTCCGCACGGCGAGGCCCCGCCGGGTGCTGCTCGCCGCGTCACCGAACGCCGGCGAGACGTGGGACGCCACTCGACGCCGATGGACCGGCAGCCCGACGCGAGGCGCTGACTTCGCGGGGTGGCTCGCCGAGTACCTCGAGGCAGGCGCGCGCATCGTCGGCGGGTGTTGCCGCACCACGCCCGACGACATCGCCGCGGCCCGGCGGCTGATCGACCAGCGCGGCTGATCCGGGCGCGAAGCCCCACGGGCGGGGACGGCCCTCAGACCGTCTCGGTCGCGCCGTGGCACTTCTTGTACTTCTTGCCCGAGCCGCAGGGGCACGGGTCGTTCCGGCCCGTCTTCGGCCCCTCGCGCACCACCGTCTTCTGCTCGGGCTTCGGCTGCACCTGCCCGTCTTCGCCGCCGCGGCCCTCGACGGCCTTCTTCGCCTGCGCCTCCATCTGCCGCTTGAGGCGCTCGGCGTCCTCGTTCGGGTCGCGCACCTGCGCGCGCATGACGCGCTGAATGAAGGCCGACTTGATGCCGGCCAGCATGCGCACGAAGCCCGCGTAGCCTTCCTTCTTGTATTCGATCTTCGGGTCCTTCTGGCCGTAGCCGCGCAGCCCGATGCCCTGGCGCAGGTGATCCATGCCCAGCAGGTGATCCTTCCAGAGCTGATCGATGGTCGAGAGGTACTGGAGCTGCACGAAGCGGTTCCACTCCTCGCCGTAGTCCTTCACGCGGTCCGAGTAGATCTTCTCGACGCGCCGGTAGAGCTGCTCCTGCACCTCCTCCACCGCGCCCTGCCGCTGGAACGTCATCTCGACGCCGAAGAGCTGCTTCACCTCGGCCGCGAGGCCCTCGACGTTCCAGGTCTCGGGGTTGCGGGCAGGCGTGTAGATGTCGGTGAGGCCGACGATGACGTCTTCGATGGCGTCGAGGCACATCTCGCGGAAGTCGTCCCACGAGTAGGTCTTCTCGCTGCGGATCTTGGCCTTCGTCTTCTTGTCTTCCTCGAACTCGACGAGCGGCATGCCGGCGCCGGCGGCGAGCACCTGGCGGCGCAGCTTGTAGATGGTGCGCCGCTGCTGGTTCATCACGTCGTCGTACTCGAGCAGGTTCTTGCGGATGTCGAAGTTGTGGCCCTCGACGCGCTTCTGCGCGTTCTCGATGGAGCGCGAGAGCATCGGCGCCTCGATGACCTCGTCCTCCTTCATGCCGAAGAGCTCCATCATCGACTGAATGCGCTCACCGCCGAAGATGCGCATCAGGTCGTCTTCGAGCGACAGGTAGAACCGGCTCATGCCGGGGTCGCCTTGCCGGCCCGCGCGGCCGCGGAGCTGGTTGTCGATGCGCCGTGACTCGTGACGCTCGGTGCCGAGGATGAAGAGGCCGCCGAGGTCGAGCACCTTCTTCTTGTCCGCCTCGCACTGTGACTTGAACTTCGCGAGCGCGCCCTCGAACCTCGTCTTCCACTCGGCCTGCGCGGCGACGAACGCCTCTCTGCTCGCCGCGTCCACGGCCTGGAAGTTGATGAGCTGGCCCTCGGGCCTGGGCGCCTCGGGCGGGGCCTCGGGCTCGGGGCCGACCTCGCTCTTCGCCATCACCTCGGCGTTGCCGCCCAGCAGAATGTCGGTGCCGCGGCCGGCCATGTTCGTCGAGATGGTGACGGAGCCGCTGCGCCCGGCCTGGGCGATGATGTCGGCCTCGCGCGCGTGGTTCTTCGCGTTGAGGACGTTGTGCGGCACGCCTTCCTTCTTGAGGAACTGGCTGAACACCTCGGACTTGGCGATCGACACCGTGCCGACGAGCACCGGCTGCCCCTTCTCGTGCAGCTCCTTCACCTCTTTCGCGGCGGCCTCGAACTTCGACTTCTCGGTCTTGTAGACGACGTCCTCGAGATCGAGGCGGACCATGTCCTTGTTGGTCGGCACCACGCGGACGTCGAGGTTGTAGATCTTCGCGAACTCCTCGGCCTCGGTGTCGGCGGTGCCCGTCATGCCGGCGAGCTTCGAGTACATGCGGAAGTAGTTCTGGAACGAGATGGTCGCGAGCGTCTGGTTCTCGTTCTCGACCTTCACGCCTTCCTTTGCCTCGACGGCCTGGTGCAGGCCATCGCTCCAGCGGCGGCCGGCCATCAGGCGACCGGTGAACTCGTCGACGATGAGCACCTCGCCTTCCTTCACCACGTAGTCGCGGTCGCGCTTGTAGAGGGTGTGCGCGCGCAGGGCCTGCTCGACGTGGTGCAGCGTCTCGAGCTCTTCGGGGGCGTAGAGGTTGCCGATCTTGAGGCGCTCCTGCAGCTTCTCGACGCCCTGGTCGGTGAGCATCACCGAGCGGTTCTTCTCGTCGAGCTGGTAGTCCTGCTCGGGCACGAGGCCGTAGATGACCGCGTCCACCTTCGCGTAGAGGTCGGTGTTCTGCTCCGTCGGGCCCGAGATGATGAGGGGCGTGCGGGCCTCGTCGATGAGAATGGAGTCGACCTCGTCCACGATGGCGAAGTTGGCCTCGCGCTGCACGTAGTCCTGCAGGCGGAACTTCATGTTGTCGCGCAGGTAGTCGAAGCCGAACTCGTTGTTCTGCCCGTAGGTGATGTCACAGCGGTACGCGTCCTGGCGCTGTTTGTCCGAGAGCTCGTTGAGCACGCAGCCCGTCGTCATGCCCATGAACTTGTACACGCGCCCCATCCACTCGGCGTCGCGGCGGGCGAGGTAGTCGTTCACCGTGACGAGGTGCACGCCACGGCCCGCGAGCGCGTTCAGGTACAGGGCGGTGGTGGCGGTCAGCGTCTTGCCTTCGCCAGTCCGCATCTCGGCGATGCAGCCCTGGTGCAGGAACATGCCGCCGATGAGCTGCACGTCGTAGTGCCGCTGGCCGATGGCGCGCCGGGCGCCCTCGCGGATCATCGCGAAGCCCTCGATGAGGCAGTCGTCGAGGCTCTTGCCGTTGGCGATCTCCTGCTTCAGGCGGGCGGTCTCTCGCGGAAAGTCCTCGTCCTTGAGCGCGCGCATCTTCGTCTCGAGGCCGTTGATGGCGGCCACCTTCGGCCACGCCTTCTTCAGCTCGCGCTGGTTCTTCGTTCCGATGATGCGCTTGAGGACCCAATCAATCATGGCGGTTGCCTTCTTGCTGAAAACGGCCGGGACCGCCACCTCGGACCGCTGGCGGAGAAGCCGGCGCAAGGTACAGCGCGAAGGCCCGGCTGCAAGGGGTCCCCGGCCGCAGATGCGAACGAGCGGGCGATCGTGGTACGCCCTCTCCGAACGGTCTGGCCGCCGCTCGAGAGCCCGGGAGCATCACCTTGTTCATTCAGCGTCGGAGTGGCGGGAAGACCGCCGGCGTCCTCTCGTTGCTCGCCGGCATGGTGGTGTTCGGCTGCGACTGCGAGAAGCCGCTGCAGGTGGCCACAGGCCAGGTGCGCTGGGAGTGGGAGACGGCGACGGGGCCAGAGGCAGGCGACAGCGCCTCGCTCGACTTCGGCACCGTCTCGATGGGCTCGCGGGTGCAGCAGACCGTGTTCGTGAGGAACGTGGGGCGGGCGGCGATCAACCTGTCTGACCTCGAGCTGGTCGCGGGCGACCCGGTGACGGTGCAGCAGCGGGTCGAGCCCGGCGCGTCGTTCGAGCTGTCCTTCGAGCAGGACCGGCTGGTCGCGCCGACGGAGCGCCAGCCGATCACCGTCACCTTCGCGCCCGCCATTCGCACGGACGTGCGGGCGTTCGACGTCGCCTCCCAGCTCGATCTGATCACCGCTGGAGCCCAACCCGCGCCGCTCGAGCTGCGGGGCCGCGCCATCTCGGGCGAGTGCGAGGTGCCCGAGACGATCGACTTCGGCATCGTGCCCACGGGCGTGGTGACCACCACCGAGCTCGACCTTCGCAACGACTCGTCCATCGGCGTGCGGCTGACGACGAGCCCCATCACGGGTGAGCCGCCGGGCATCTTCGTCATCGGCAGCCTCGACGGCTTCGGCGCGCGCGACATCGCTCCGGGAGAGCCGGCCAGGGCCAGCGTCTCGTTCGCGCCCACCGAGACGCGCGACTACCAGGCGAGGGTGACGATCAGGCGCACGCAGTCGTGCCCCGAGCGGCAGGTGACGTTGAAGGGACGCGGCGTGGCGTCGTGCATCACCTTCCGCGCAGACCCGCCAGACGATCCGCGCGCGCTCTCGCTCTTCTTCGGGTACGTGGCGCCCGGGCAGAAGGGCGCAGGCACCGTCACCTTCCTCAACGCGTGCACCACGGACGTGGGCCTGTCGATGCTGGAGACGAGCGAGCCCGCGTTCGCCGTCACCGAGGCGATGATGGGCGATCTGACCCGCCTCACCGTGCCCTCGGCGCAGCGTGACGCCCAGGGCCAGTGGGCCGACGGCCAGGCAGTGGTGAAGCTCGAGTTCGCGCCGCAGGCGCTCGGCGTGAAGACCGGCACGCTGCGGGCCAACACGACGCTGGCGGGCCAGCCGGCCGTCGCGGTGCGCCTGCGTGGCATCGGCGGTGGGCCCCGCATCGACGTGCGGCCGACGCCGCTCTCGGTGGGCCGCATCGGCTTCACCCTCAACGCCAACCCGCCCGTCTTCGCCCCGCGGACGCTGCGCATCGCCAACGTCGGCACACGCCCCACGCCGGCGGATCCGCGCGCCAACCTGAAGCTGGGCGCGATGGGCGGCGGCGCGCCCTACTGGCGGCTGCGCAGCGTGCAGGGCACGGACGCGGAGATCTGCGTGGGCGAGTGGGATCAGCAGCGCAACGGCTGCACCAACACGCTGCAGCCCAACCGGTACGATCCCAACACGGGCATCGAGGCGGTCGCGACCGGCGCCATCAGCCTGCCGATCCGCGTCATCCCGGCGACGCCGGGCGTCAAGGAGTGGGAGCTGACGATCCTCTCGAACGATCCGATGAGCCCCGAGACGGTGGTGCGCATCACCGCCGAGGCCGTCGAGGCGCCGCCGTGCAACTACGAGGTGGTGCCCGGGCAGCTGAACTTCGGGGTGGTGGACATGCCGCAGCTCCGCGACCTCACCTTCATGCTGCGGAACCGCGGCATTCAGCCCAGCGACGTCTGCTACTTCAACGCCATCGAGCTCTCGCCGACGAGCGACGACACCTTCTCGCTGCCGCAGGGGAACGTCGCCGCGCTGACGCTGCAGCCGGGTCAGCAGGTGCCGATCGCGGTGCGGGCGCAGCCGCTGCGGCCCTCGCCCACCATGCCGACGGTGGTGCGCGGTGAGGTGACGTTCGGGGTCTCGACCCCTGGCGCGTCGAGCGGCGCAGTGCAGCTCGTGGCGACGCTGGCGCCGACCTGCATCACCATCTCGCCGTCGCCGCTCGACTTCATGAACAGCGAACTTGAGTGCGGCTCTCCCGCGCGCACGGTGAGCATCACGAACACCTGCTCGACGCCGCTGACGCTGAACTCGGCCACGCTGTCGGACCCCGCCCTCGCGCCAGTCGGCTCGGGCACGTGTACGACGGCGGGCGGCTGTCCCCAGTTCGCGATCTCGGCGGCGGCGACGGCGGGCACCATCTCGCCGGGGGCCTCGCGCACGCTGCAGCTGCGCTTCCGGCCCTACGTGCTGGGCGTGACGAACGGAGCGCTTTCCGTCTCCGTCACCCAGAACGGGCAGGCGGTCTCGTACCCGCTCCCGCTCACGGGCACCGGCGTGCCGCGCTCGGCCATGGGCTGCGGTGTCACCGCGATGTGCCCTGCCCCCATCACCGTGGGCGCCAACAGCACGGTGACGTTGACGCCGTCGGTGATGGCGCCCGGTCCCGTCACCTGCAACTGGAGCGTCGGCTCGCGGCCCGCGACGGCGAACGGCACCTTCGGAACGCCGAGCAGCTGCGCGAACACCAGCTACTTCGCCGACGTGGTGGGCACGCACATCGTCAACTTCACCGTCTCGGACGGGCTGGGGAGCACCTCGACCTGCTCGACGCCGATCACCGTGACGCCGAACGGCGACCTGTGGATCGAGCTGACCTGGTCGCGGAACTACGACACCGATCTGCACCTCATCCACCCGAACGCGGGCGGCTGGTCGTCGGCCTCGAGCTGGTCGAGCTCTCCGTGGGACTGCTACTACGCGAACCGCACCCCGACGTGGGGCACCGCGCAGCAGAGCCCGAACCTCGATCGCGACGACACCACCACGCGGGGGCCCGAGAACACACGCATCAACTCGCCGCAGCCCGGGCTCGCGTACACCATCGGCGTGCACATGTACGGCGTGGCCAACTCGCCGGTGGTGTCCACGGTGAAGGTGTACTGCGGAGGCCAGCTCGTCACGACCCAGACGCGCAGCATGGCCACCTCGAAGGACATGTGGGTCGTCGGCAGCGTGCAGTTCGGCGGCGTGTCGCCGTGCCAGTTCACGCTCATCAACGGCCAGCTCAACGTGCCCTGACGAGACTCCAGACACCCGCGCACGGAGCCGTTACGGTGCGCGCATGAGCTTCGAGCGACAGCAAGCCCAGGCGTTGAGGATCCTCGAGGGCATCGAGGAGGGCACCATGAGTGCGGCCGACTCGTTCGCGCTCGTGGAGGAGGCCGACCCGGCGCTCATCTACCTGATCTTCACCTGGCTCCGGCGGCGCTACGCCGATCACCCGAACGCCGACGCCGTCATCGGCCGGCTCGTGGCGGTGGTCGATCGCGACCCGAAGATCAACCGCATGATGAAGGAGGGCCAGGCCGACCCGGTCGTGGCCTGGTTCGAAGAGGAGCACTCGTACACCGCGCTGCGGTCGCGTGAGTTCATCGAGCTCATCGTCGACAAGCTCGAGGGCTGATGGGGACTGTCCATCGCCAGAGATCCGGGAAGGGATGAGACGACACGATGCACCGGAGCGGCAGTGGCTCGCTCCACTCCGCCGAAGTGCCGTCAGTAGCCAGGAATCGCGCGAGCGGAGTCTCGAGGGTCGTCAGCGCGTCGACCCAGCACGCATCGACGTCTGGCATGCCGCTGGGGTGGGTCGACAACCACGCGAGCGCCGTCTCGCGCACCTCCGGACGCGCGCGCGCGAGTCGATAGCCACGACGGGCCCGCGCCAGCTGCTGCTCGACTCGCTGCTCCGGGGTCTTGGCGACAGCCTACTCCAACACCCCGTTCGCCTGCGTTCCGCGCTACGAGCCGCCCGCATGCGGAAGGGACACCACAAGACGAAGCGCCGTGACGAACGCCGACCGGCGCCGCGCGAGCCCCGCGCCGCGCCGACGCCCGTCGTCATCCCGCACCGGGTGAAGATCCCGAAGCCGCCGTTCCCCGTCACCCTGCCGACGCCCGGCAAGTGGCTGTGGACGTGCCGCGACGGGTTCGAGGGGCTGCTCTACGAGGAGCTGTGCTGGAAGCGCTGCGGCGCGACCCTGCTGGGCGCGGGCCTCGTCGAGACCGAGCGGCCTCCGCCCACGCCCACCACCTTCGCGCGCATGGGCTTCCGGGTGGACGCGCTCGTCACCACGCCGCAGGAGGCCGCCGCGGCGCTCCCATCCCAGCCCACGCGCGTGCAGGTCTGGGTGCCCGACACGCAGGCCGGCAACGCGCGCGCGGGCGAGTGCCTGGCCTGGGAGTCCACCATCGCGGCGCTCCGGGAGGGCCAGAAGGACCCGTCGACGCCGTGGGCCGCATTCGAGGCGGGCGCCCTGCTCGGCCAGGTCTGCCTCGTCGCCCCACACACGGCCGCCGTCGGCTTCGTCAGCGCGCGCGAGGCGCTCTCCCTCGCCGCGGGAGGCCGCGCGCGCATGAAGCGCACCGCCGACGCCCCGTCCCGCGCCGCCATGAAGCTCGACGAGGCGCTCGAGTGGGTGGGCGTGGCCCCTGGCAAGGGAGACCTCTGCGTCGATCTCGGCTCCGCGCCCGGCGGGTGGACCCGGCGGCTGCTCGAGCGCGGCGCCCGCGTGTGGAGCGTCGACACCGGCCTGCTCGCGCCCGACGTCGCGAAGCACCCGCGCGTCAGGCACTTCCACCAGACGGCGTTCGCCTTTCAGCCCGGGGAGGCCGTCGACTGGCTGTTCTGCGACATGGCGTGGCGGCCGCTCGAGGTGGCGCAGCTGCTCGCGAAGTGGGCGCGGAACCGGTGGGCGACGCAGCTCGTCGCCAACATCAAGCTGCCGATGAAGGACAAGCTGCCGGTGCTGCTGCGCGTGCGCGCCACGCTCGAGGACGGCGGCTGGAGCGGCGTGCAGACACGGCAGCTGTACCATGACCGCGACGAGGTGACGGTGCGCGCCGTGCGGAAGCACTGAGGCAAGGCTGGGCGGTGCGTCAGCCAGGCGCGCAGACGCGCTTGCCTGTGCGGGGCAACGACGCCATGAAGCAGGCGAATGGCCCGGTCCAACCTCGAGATCGCCTCGCGCGTCGCGCCGATCGTGCTCGCCCACGCGAGCGCCCGCGGCCTCGACGTGCAGGCGCTGATCGCGAAGCACGACCTGCCCAGGGACCTCGACTGGCGCCAGGCGGGGAAGCTCGAGCTCGTCCTTCCGGCCACGAAGCTCAAGGCCCTCATCGACGACGTCGCCGAGACGCTGAAGGCGCCCCACTTCGGCCTCGAGCTCGCCCGCTCGGTGCAGGCGGGCGCGTACGGCGTGGCGGAGTTCCTCATCCGCTCGGCGCTCACGGCGCGCGGCGCCTGCGAGAACCTGGTGCGCTTCAACGCGCTGATGGCGCCCGACCAGGTGTTCCGCTTCGACGACTCGGGCGACGAGGCCATCGTCGAGCACGGCGTTCCCGGCGTACCCGACGCCCTGTCGCGCCACCACCACGAGTACACCGAGTACCTCACGGCGAAGCGGTTCCTCGCCATGATCGACGGCGCCACGCTGAACCGCATCTGGTTCGCGAACCCACCCGTCGCCGACCCGAGGCCGCTCGCCGAGGAGTTCGGCACCGACCGCATCACCTTCAACCAACCGCTCAACGGGTTCTCCTTCGCGAAGCGCTGGCTGGACGAGCCGGTGAAGACGGGCGACCCGGCCCTCTTCGCCTATCTCGAGGAGCACGCGCTGGCCGCGCTCGCGTCACGCCCGAAGTCCGACGACCTCGTCGATCGGCTGCGCCAGGGCATTCGCGAGGCCCTCAAGCAGGGCGAGCCCAACATCGAGCGCATCGCGACACGGCTGGCGCTGTCAGGCCGTACGCTCCAGCGCCGCCTGTCGGAGCTGGGCACCTCTTTCCAGGCCGTGCTGGACGACGTGCGCTTCGATCTCGCCCGCGCCTACCTGCGCGATCTGCGCCTCGACATCACCCAGGTCGCCTACCTGCTCGGCTACTCCGAGCTGCGGGCGTTCGATCGCGCCTTCAAGCGCTGGGCGAACATCACGCCCCGCGAGTGGCGTGAGCAGAACGGCAGTTGACCGGGCTCCTCAGCGGCACACGGTGTCGCGTCGCAGCGCGTCGCTCGTCAGCACCGGCGGGCGTCCCGCCGTCGCGCCAGAACCCGGACACGTCGAGCAGCCTCGTCGCTGCCATCGGGCGTGATGGTGACGCCGACACCTCGCTCGAGGTGTGAAGGGGTCGTGCCTTGAGTTGGGGGGGCGCGAACAGGCCGGGCTCAGCAGATGATCATGGTTTGCACGTGGGGCCCGGCGTGAAGTGTCCACTCAGATGACGCGATCAGGCTGAAGCAGAACGGACAATGCGGGCACTGGTCCCCACACCATGTTCTCCGACTCCGACGAGCTGAAATTCCCAAGGAAACTCAGGGCCTTCAACGAGGCGCGCATCGCCCGCGTGCTTCCTGTGCGCGACGAGCAAGGCGAGTTCAGCGGGGAGCACCTGTTGAGCGCCGTGGTGGGCAGCCGTGAAGTCGACGTGCGTTACGTCGAGACGAGCGGCGAGTTCCAGTTGATCGAAGACGACGAGGTCCGCGAGCTGTCCCGCACCGACCTCAAGGACCTGGCTGCCGCGCTCAAGCGCTACCAGCAGGGCGTGCCCTGGGATGATGGCGAGGCGGGGCGCGTGCTGGTCGGCCTGAACGACGCCATCTTCCCGACCCGGCTGGAGACGTTCGCGCTGCGCTCGGTCAGCGACCTCGGCCGCGTGGTGCTGGTGGCCGGCAAGACCGAGCACGAAGGCATCGACGTCACCCTCGACTCGGTGACCGGCGAGCTGACGCTGATCCTCTCGCGCGAGGGCGCTGGCACGAAGAAGCGCGCGCTCACCACGCAGGAGGCGCACGACCTGGTCCTCGTCTTGCGCCCCCTCGTCGAGGGCCGACCCGCGAACCGCAAGACGATGCTGCTCGCCGTGGTGATCGAGGCCGCCCGCCGCCGCGCGTCGCACTGACCAGGGGGCCTGTCCAGGTCATGGACACCCTCGCGAGGTCGGGCCAGGTCCGCAGGGGAACGCCACGGGAAACGCATGGGCGGGCTCGCTCACGCCGGCGACGGCGGCGGTGATGAAGTCGGTGGTGTTCCGGGGTGACTCCCCGAAGCATCACGGCTACATGAGCGGGCGCTCACGCGAGGCAAGCAGGGCCGACCTCGCGCCACGAAAGGCCGTCGTCGTGCGCTCGATTCCGCTTCTGGTGCTCGCGCTCCTCTTCGCGGGCTGTCCACAAGAGAAGCCACCCTGCAACGTCACGACGTGCCCCGACGGGTGCTGCTCATCTGGCGGCGAGTGTCTGCCGGGCAACGACAAGGCCGCGTGCGGCACGGGAGGCCTCTTCTGCCGCGCATGTGACGAGGCCGACACCTGCGCCGACAAGCGGTGCGATCTCGTACGGCCCGACGCGGGCGCCTGTCCCACCGGCTTCCACCGCTGCGGAGACACGTGCGCGTCGGACAACGACCTCGCGACCTGCGGCAGGCGTTGCAGCCCCTGTCCCACCACGGCGAACGGCATGGCGACCTGCTCCGCGGGCGTGTGCGGCCTGGCGTGTCGAGCCGGCTTCCACCAGTGCGGCTCGGTCTGCGCCGATGACACCGGCGTCAACACCTGCGGCGATCGCTGTGGGCCCTGCGCGGCCCCACCGAACTCCCGGCCTGCCTGCGTCAACCGCGCCTGCGACTTCGAGTGCAACAACGGCTTCCACCGCTGCGGCGATCAGTGCGTCGCTGACGACGCGGCGGCCTCCTGTGGCACGCGGTGTACGGCCTGCCCCGCGCCCGCCAACGCGGTCGCCGTCTGCACCGGGATGCAGGAGTGCGACTTCGCCTGCACCGCCGGCTTCCACCGCTGCGGGACTGTGTGCGTGGCCGACACGGCGCCCGAGTCGTGCGGCAACCGCTGCGCGCCCTGCCCCGGCACGGCCAACGGCGTGGCGGCCTGCACCATGGGCCAGTGCGACGTCACCTGTGCGATGGGCTTCAACAAGTGCAGCGGCGCGTGCGTGTCCAACACGTCGGTGACGGCGTGCGGGCCCACCTGCGCGACGTGCGTGCCCCCGGACGGCGGCTCGCCGTTGTGTCGGAACGACGCGTGCGCGTACACCTGCGCCACGGGCTTCAACCCGTGCAACGGCGAGTGCGCGAGCGCAACCGACGTGCTGGCCTGCGGCGCCTCGTGCACGCGCTGCCCGCCTGGCGTGCCCGGCTCCCTTCCCACCTGTGACGGAACGACGTGCGGCACCACCTGTGCGCCCGGCAACACCCGCTGCGGCGGCCCCACGGGCAGCTGCGTCGGTGACGGAGTCGCCGCTGCCTGCGGAGCCGCGTGCAACCCCTGCGCTCCCGGCGGCGCGCTCGAGCGGGCGACCTGTACAACGGGCGCCTGCGCGACGGCCTGCATCGACACCTGCAACGCGGCCTGCGTCGATCGTCAGCGCGACCCGGCGAACTGCGGCGCGTGTGGGGCGAGCTGCGCTGGCGGCGCGTGCGTCAACGGTCAGTGCCGCCCGGCGTGCGCGAACGGCGTGGTGTTCTCGGGCATCGCCGAGACGCTGCCGCACGCGTTCACCACCGGCCTCGACCCGCGCTTCTGGGCCGTGGACGTCACCGGCGACGGCCTCGTCGAGCTGCTGGCGACCGCAGGCACGGGCCGCTTCGCCTTCACCAACCACGGCAACGCGCGCTTCGCAGCCCCCACCGTCGCCGACGCCGGCGCCTCGCTGCTGCCGCTGGGCCAGGCCGACTTCACCCTCGATGGGCGCGCTGACCTCCTGGCCGGCGACGGCCGCTCGTTGTGGCTGGTGCCGCAGACGCCCGCCGGCTTCCTGGCGCCGCTGCAGCTCTTCACCAACAACCAGAGCGGCCTGGCGATCGCGGCGGACTTCACGGGCGACGGGCGGGCCGATCTGCTCCGCGTGCCGCAGCTGGGGAACCTGAACGCCGACTTCTGGGTGAACCAGTCTGCCGACGGCGGAGCGCCCTTCTCGCAGACCCGCAACGCCGCGCCCAACCTGCAGCTCGCCGATCTCGCGCGCGCGGGCGATCTGAACGGCGACGGCCGGGCCGATCTCGTCACCTCGGCGGCGGGGCAGCTCCGGGTCTTCCTCACTGCGGGCGCGACGGGCTTCAACCCCGGCCCGGCGGCGCCGCAACAGAACGGCGTCATCGGCCTGGCGGTGGGAGAGCTCACCCGTGACGCGCACCGCGACGTCGCCATTCTCACGCCGGCCGCGGTGTCTGTGCTGGCCGGTGATGGCAGCGGCGCGCTCACGGCGCCGGTGGTGGCGGCGAACGCGGCTTCCCCGTTGGCGTCAGTGGAGGTCGCGGACCTCGACGGCGACGGCTTCGGCGACCTCGCCCTCGGCACGGGGCGCGGCCTCGAGGTGCTGTGGTCGACCGGCGCGGGCACGTTCTCGGCGCTCGACGTCTACCCGGTGGACGGCTTCACCCCCTCGTCGCCGGCGAGCGGCCTCCAGCTCATCGACTTCACGGGCGACGGCCGTCTCGATGTGGTGCTCTCGAGCGGCGTGGTGAAGCCGGTCCTGGTGCGAAACGGCGCGAGCGGGCGTGGCTTCGAGCGCACGCTGCGCACACTGGTGTCGGGCGGCGCGGAGTTCCTGCTGACGGCGCCCCTCGACGGGGACGCCCGCGACGACGTGCTGGTGAGCCGCCGGGCGACGGCCATCTCGATGGCGCCGGTGATGACGCAGACGCGGGTGCTGCGCTCGCTGGCCGACGGTGGCTTCGCCATCGGCCCCGAAGACACGCTGACCCGACCCGACGCGGTGGCCGACTTCGATCAGGACTCGAACCCGGACGTCTTGCGCCTCGAGTGCCCGGCCCCGCCCCTTCCGGACGGAGGCTTCAATCCAGCCCCGGCGCGGTGCTTCGCGAGGGTGGACTTCGGCGCCGCGCTCCGCTTCGGCGCGACGGGCGTGGCGCTGGCGCTCGAGGAGACGGCCGGCGCGGAGGTCGTTCTGCGCACGGCTGACTTCGACGCCGACGGTCGGCCCGACGTGCTCGCGCGCACGCGCGCCGGGTTCCTGCTGTTCCGCAACCTGGGCGCACGGCAGTTCTCAGCGGCCGTGGTGACACCATTCCTGCCGGCGGTGGTGGACCTCGCTGTGGCCGACGTCGATCGCGACGGCCGGCCGGACCTGGTGGCGCTGTCGGGCGCGAGCGCGCCACGGGCGGTGTACGTGCTGCACGCGCGAGGCCCCGCTTTCTCCCTGGCGCCGCGCCTCGGCTCCTTCGACTTCGACACGTCGCTCGCGGCGGGCTTCGTGACGAACGACGCCTTCCCGGATCTCGCGGGCAGCTCGGGCGTGCTGATGACGGGCAACGGTGCCTCCGTGTTCGCGCGTGGCACCGACTGGCGACCCGCTCCGGTGGCGGCGAACGCGTCGTTCCTCTTCGACTCTGACGGGGACGGGCGCGCAGAGGTGGTGAGCCGCTCGTTCGGCAGCACGGTGTTCGCCAACCCCGACGTGCCACCGCGTGGCTTCGCTGGGCGCGTCGAGCGCTTCGCCGACGTCACGGGAGACGGGATTCCCGACTGGGTGCAGGGCTCGGCGGTTGAGGTCGTCGTCGGCGTCGGCCGCTGCCGCTGAGGAACGCTGAGCCAGAGACCGACTGAGCCGGCTCCGCGGCCGACGACCACCGCCTGCTCGCGCAACGCCAGACGGGCAAGTCATCGACCGGCGCGATCCTGCGAGGCGTGGTCTCCCTGTCGGCGCCGTGGTGCTTCCCCGCCGCCCGGGCTGGCGGGCGCTCGCGCGAGACGAGCACGCCGTCATGATCGACGCCTGGTGCGCAGCAGCCAGCCGAGGAAGTACCTTCGTGCGTCGATGACGTGGACTCGCGAGGCACTCGAACACGAGGTGATGCAGGCACACCTCGAGGCCCTCGTCGGCGCAGCAGATTCACGCATCATCGACGAGCCCGCCTGGCACCAGGTGATCACGCCCTCGTTCACGAGCGGCGGCTTGAACGGCGTGAGCCGCTGTCGATTGGCGGTAGAGGCGCTCACCGCACGGATCGACGAGACGCTGGAGACGTACCGGCGGCTCCAGGTCCCGTTCCGCTGGACCATCACGCCCGGGAGCACCCCCGGCCTCGCCGATCGCCTGCGGGAGCGCGGGCTCGAGGAGCGTTCCGTCGTCGGCCTGCACGGGGAGGTCTCGGCGCAGGGAACGACGAGGCCGCAGGTCAGCGCGCACGCCATCGGCGCCGCCGAGCTCCCCGAGTTCACCCGGGTCATGGCAGAGGGGTGGTCGACTGAGCCGGCTCCGCTGGCTGCCTACAACGAGCGCCTGCTCGCTCACGCCGATCGCCAGCGACTGTTCCTCGCGCTGGTCGATGACGAGCCTGCCGGGACTGCGGGTCTCGCGATCCTGCAACGCTCGGTCTACCTGATCGGCGCCGTGGTGCTTCCCCGCTTCCGGGGCCGCGGCGTCTATCGCGCGCTGGTGGAGGCCCGACTCCAGGTCGCGCGGGAGCTCGGGAGGGCGCTCGTCACCTGTCAGGCACACCCCGACACGTCCGCCCCAATCCTCAAGGCATTGGGATTCTCGACCATTGGCACGTTCCCGACCTTTCACTGGCGACCGGGTTGAGGCCAGGTCCGACCTGGATGCCCACGCGACTGACTTAGAGTGCACCCGGTGCGCGGCGCTGGCTGGCTCATCGCAGTGGTGGCGCTCGTGCTCGTCGGCGGCTGGCTCCTCACGCCTGGTGGGCCTGGCAGCGAGTCGAGCGCCCCTCACCGGAGGTCAGCTCCTGCCACTGGCTCGTCTCCGACGACCGGGCCATCCACGGGCGCCCCACCGGAGCCGGTCGAGGAGGCTGCGGCAGCGTCGGATGAGTCCGCTCGCGAGCCTCAGACCCTTCCCACGCCCAGGTGTCACCCCTCGCTGAGGCCGAACACCGGGCCTTCGCTCGCGCTGACGCTGACGGGCGCTGCCTTGCCCCCGACGCCGCCCACGCCGCTCCGCCTCGAGGTGCGCTGGAGCGAGCAGGGCCAGCCGCGGCGGTGGTTCCTTCGGCTCACGGACTGGCAGACGGTCCTCTGGCTCTGTGACGAGAGCGAGGTGGAGCTCAGCCGCGGGCCGTATCGCCTCCGCGCCGCGCGGCTGCCTCGGGCCGGCGCCGTCACGCTCTTCATCGAGCGGGCGCCAGCGGCCAGCCAGGTGACGGTGCGCACGGTGAGGCGCGGCGCTCCGGTCTCGGGGGTGCACGTGAGCCTCACGGGCTGTGAGCCGCTCGCCACGGGAGACGGCGGCGTCGGAGTGACGAGCTGCGAGGAGATTGAAGAGGCCCGGATGGCCGTGGTGCGTGCGCCGTGGCGTTCGGCCACCCAGGCGATCTTCGCGCGGGACGCGACCGAGGTGACGGTAGCGGTGCTGGGCCGAGACGAGGTCGAGCCGGGGCGGGTGGGGCTGGGCTTCTCGCGCCGCACCGTGACGCCGACCGTCGAGAGCCTCGCGGACCAGGGCCCCGCTCAACGCGCCGGAGTGCGGGTCGGCGACGAGTTGCTCGAGGTCAACGGCGTGGGCGTCGCGACGGTGGACGAGGCGATGCCGCTCGTCGTCGGAGCGCCCGGCTCGTCGGTGCGGCTCAAGGTGCGGCGGGGCGTCGACGTGCTCCTGCTCGACGTGCCGCGGGCGCCTGAGTGAAGAAAACCGCCGGGAGCGCGTCCGAGGCGCCGGCCGATGCGACGAAGGACCTCCCGTGCTCCTCTCAGCTCCCGTGCTCGCGGCGGCGGTGCTCTGCGCCGCTCCGTCCCCCAACCTCGACGGCGTGCGGCTCGCCCTGACGGTCGATGGGGCGCGAAGTGACGCGCTGCGACGGCTCCTCTGGGTCCACGAGCCGAACGACGCGGCGTTTCCGAGCCTGAGCCCCGGCTGGGGAGGCGCCGTCGCGGTCGAGCTGGGTGCCAGCCCGGCCAACGCCCGCTGGCTGGGCCTCTTCGTGGGCGCCCGTGGACGTGTCGGGGTCTGGGCAGGGCCGCTCGGCGGGAGCTCGGCGTCGACGTGGGATGTGGGGCTCCGCAGCCGCATCGAGCTGACGCTGGGGCCGCTCCAGCCGTGGGTCGGCGTCGGCAGCGCGGTGGGCAGCGTGACCGCCCGGCTCGAGGGAGCCGAACGCCACGTCGTCGCTCACCTGCACGAGCTGAGCGCGGGCCTGCGGGTGCGCCTCATCGGGCCGGTGGCGCTCGGGCTCTTCGTCGAGGCGCTGAACGCGTCGTCGTTCGCCCGGCCGCCAGAGGAGTTCACGACCCTGCGCCTCGGAGCCGACGTCACCGTGACGTTCGAGCTCGGGCCCAAGCGGGACTCGTCAGCGCGCTGACCGGGACGAGGTGTCGACGAACGCCGCGTCCCGGAAGGTCCACCGGGTGACGACGCCCTCGATCTCGGCCACCGCCGCGCCCTCGCGAACGCCCGGAACCCGCGACCCCATGCGCGCGAACGTCTCCCACGCGTCGGCGCGACCGACCGTCGGCGACGAGACGCGCACCGTGTCTCGACCCAGCACCCCGAAGGCGAGCGACCGACCCGGAATCCCGCTGCCCTCGGCGACGTCTGACAGCGCGCGGCGCAGCTCGTCGTCGAGGGGCGTCATGAGCGAGAACTCGGCGGCCCCGGCGCGGCCCCCGGCGCGGTGCTGGACGGCGACGTCGATTCGCCGCGGCGGCCCACCGTAGAGCCGCTGCCAGAGGGACGGCGAGGGGAGCAGCAGCACCAGGCCGATGACGACGATGATCGCCGCCGGAACGAAGAAGCCCGCGCGCGCGAGCGCCACCACGGCGACCGCGGCCACGATGACGGCGATGAGCTTGTTGATCGCACCCAGCATCGTCAGCGCTGCTGCTTGATCCACTCCTGAATCGGCCGGTACTCGCGCTTCGACGCGGCCTGCGCCTCGAGGGCAGCGACGATCATGCGGGCGGCTTCGAGGGTCGTGAAGTGCGCCACGCCCTTCAGCAGCGACTCGCGGCGAATCGAGAAGGAGTCGCTGATCTCCTTCTTCCCCGCGGTGGTGTTGAACACGAGCGTCACGTCACCTGCGTGCAGACGGTCGACGATGTGCGGGCTGCCCTCGAGCACCTTGTTCACGCGCACCGCGTCGATGCCCTTGCGCTTCAGGTATGCGTGGGTGCCGCCGGTCGCGAGCAGACCGAAGCCCAGCGCCTCGAGCCGCCGCGCGAGATCCACCAGGCCAGGCTTGTCGTCGTCCTTCACCGAGACGAACGCGTTGCCGCCGGTGGGCAGCTTCGTGCCCGCCGCCAGCTGCGACTTCGCGAACGCAGCGTCCACCCGCGAGTCGAGCCCCATCACCTCGCCGGTGGACTTCATCTCGGGCCCGAGGATCACGTCGGTGTTCGAGAACCGCGCGAAGGGGAAGACGCTCTCCTTCACCGCGACGTGGCGGATCTCGGGGTCGCGCGTCAGCCCCAGCGACGCGAGCGAGCGGCCCACCATGCACAGCGACGCCACCCGCGCCATCGGCACGCCGGTCGCCTTCGAGATGAAGGGCACCGTGCGCGACGCCCGCGGGTTCACCTCGAGCACGTAGATGGCCTTGCCCTGCACGGCGAACTGCACGTTCATGAGGCCCACGACCTCGAGCTCCTGCGCGAGCGCGATGCTGATGTCCTTGAGGCGCTCGACCACGTCGGGCCCGAGCGAGTGCGGCGGCATGATGCAGGCCGCGTCACCCGAGTGCACCCCCGCCTCCTCGACGTGCTCGAGGATGCCCCCGACGATGCAGGCCCCGGTGTCGTCACACACGAGATCGAGATCGACCTCGGTCGCGTTGCGCAGGAACCGATCGATCAGCACCGGGTGCTCGGGCGACGCCTGCACGGCCTCGCGCATGTAGCGGTCCAGGTCGCTGCGATCGTGCACGACCTCCATCGCCCGGCCGCCCAGCACGTACGAGGGCCGCACCATCACCGGGTAGCCGATGGCGTCGGCCACGCGGAAGGCCTCGTCGGGCGAGCGCGCCACGCCGTTCTCGGGCTGCTTGAGGCGCAGCTTCTCGACGAGCTTCGCGAAGCGCTCGCGATCTTCGGCGATGTCGATGGCCTCGGGCGTCGTGCCCAGGATCGGCACGCCCGCGGCCTCGAGCGGCTTCGACAGCTTCAGCGGCGTCTGTCCGCCGAACTGCACGATCACGCCCAGCGGCTTCTCGCGGTGCACGATCTCGAGCACGTCCTCCATCGTGAGCGGCTCGAAGTAGAGGCGGTCCGAGGTGTCGTAGTCGGTCGAGACCGTCTCGGGGTTGCAGTTGACCATGATGGTCTCGAACCCCGCCTCGCGCAGCGCGAACGCGGCGTGCACGCAGGCGTAGTCGAACTCGATGCCCTGCCCGATGCGAATGGGCCCCGACCCGAGGATGACGACCTTCTTGCGGTCCGTCGGGGGCGCCTCGTCTTCCTCCTCGTACGTCGAGTAGAGGTACGGCGTGTAGGCCTCGAACTCGGCGGCGCAGGTGTCGACGCGCTTGAAGACGGGCCGCAGCCTGCGCCTCCACCGCTCCTCACGAACGACGGCCTCCTTCACGCCGAAGGCGGCGGCGAGCTGCACGTCGGAGAAGCCGTGCGACTTGGCGAGCTTCAGCTCCTCGTCAGTCACGTTCGCGAGCGAGCCCTTCGCGGCCAGCGCGTTGAACTCGCCGACGAGCGAGGCCAGGTGCCGCAGGAACCACGGGTCGATGGCGGTCAGCTCGAACAGCGTCTCCACCGTCCACCCGCGCTGGAAGGCCTCGAAGAGCGCCCACGGCCGCTCCGGCGTCGGCACCTTCAGCAGCTCGACGAGCTCGGCGTCGGGCCGCTTCGTCGCCTCGGCCTTCGAGGGAATGGCCAGCTTGCCCTGCTCGAGGGAGCGCACGGCCTTGAAGAACGACTCGCGGAAGGTGCGGCCGATGGCCATCACCTCGCCGACCGAGCGCATCATCGTGCCGAGCACCTTCGAGGCTCCCTGGAACTTCTCGAAGTTGAACTTGGGGATCTTCGTGACGACGTAGTCGATGGCCGGCTCGAACGACGCGGGCGTGTCGCGCGTGATGTCGTTCTTCAGCTCGTCCAGCGAGTAGCCGATGGCCAGCTTCGCGGCGATCTTCGCGATGGGGTAGCCGGTGGCCTTCGACGCGAGCGCCGAAGAGCGCGACACGCGTGGGTTCATCTCGATGACGACCATGCGGCCCGTCTTCGGGTCGATGCCGAACTGCACGTTCGAGCCCCCGGTGTCGACGCCGATCTCGCGCATGATCGCGATCGCCGCGTCACGCATGCGCTGGTACTCCTTGTCGGTGAGCGTCTGCGCCGGCGCGACGGTGATGCTGTCGCCCGTGTGCACGCCCATGGGGTCGAAGTTCTCGATGCTGCAGATGATGACGACGTTGTCCTTCCGGTCGCGCACCACCTCGAGCTCGTACTCCTTCCACCCGAGCACCGACTGGTCGATCTGCACCTGCTTCACCGGGCTCGCCGCGAGGCCCGACTCGACGATCGTCTTGAACTGCTCGCGGTCGTACGCGATGCCGCCGCCGGTGCCCCCGAGGGTGAACGCCGGGCGGATGATGGCGGGGTAGCCCGTCTCGGCTACGATCTTCCATGCCTCGTCCAGCGTGTGCGCGATGCCGGCCTTCGGCACCTCGAGGCCGATGCGCTCCATGGCGTCTTTGAAGAGCTGGCGGTCCTCGGCCTTGTTGATGCTCGCCAGCTGCGCGCCGATGAGCCGCACGCCGTACTTCTCGAGCACGCCGGCCTCCGCCAGGGCCTTGGCGAGGTTGAGCGCGGTCTGGCCGCCCATGGTGGGCAACAACGAGTCGGGGCGCTCCTGCTCGATGATGCGCGTCGCGGCCTCGACGGTGATGGGCTCGACGTAGGTCCGGTGCGCGAACTCCGGGTCCGTCATGATGGTGGCGGGGTTCGAGTTGAGCAGCACCACCTCGATGCCCTCTTCCTTCAGGGCCTTCACGGCCTGGGTGCCCGAGTAGTCGAACTCGCAGGCCTGGCCGATGACGATGGGGCCCGAGCCGATGAGCAGCACCTTCTTGATGTCCTGGCGACGCGGCATGACTGGGCCGCATAGCCGAAAGCGCGCCGCCGGGAAGCACGGACTTCTGCCACCGTCCTGCTACACCGGACGCCCCATGCCGGCCTCGCGCGTGCACTTCACCGGACCCGTCGTCTGCCGCAGCCCGGGCCTGCCGTTCGCGACCGTGGAGCGCTTCTCGAACGTGCCCGACGCCCCCGACGCGCTGGCCGCGCGCCTCGACGCCGACCGCCGGCGGCTCTGGAGCACGCTGGACGATCCCCACGTGCTCGACGCGTTCGCGACGATGAACCCGCAGACGCTCACCACGTTGCTCGCGACGAAGGACGCTGGGCGGCACCTCGGCAAGCGCACCTCGGACGTGCGGCGCGACGAGCGCACGCTCTTCAAGTTCCTCACCCGCTTCTCGAGCCGCAACGACACGACGGGCGCCGCGGGGTCCACCTGCTGGGGCTCCTGGACGGGGGGCGCCTTCGCCGCGAAGGTGACGCCGGGCTCGGGCCGGCACGCCCGCCGCGTGGTGCTCGCCTCACCGCGACGCCTGTCGTGGCTGTGGCGGAGGGTCGTCGAGAAGACGCACCGCCTTCACGGGCGCGTCGAGCTGGCGGGACGGCTCCTCCTCACCGACCAGGGCGTGCTCAACACCGAGTCTGGCGTGCTGTGGGCGCTCGATGGAGAGGAGCGCGACGCGCTCGCCCACCTGCCGACGACGACGTGGAGCCCGGTGGTGGGCCGGCTCCTCGACCGCGGCGTGCTGACGTTGACGGCGACGGGTCCGGGCGATCCCCTCGAGGCGCTGGCGGTGCAGAGCGGCGATGAGGTGGTGAGGGCGCTGCTCGCCTTGCAGCACCAACTGGTCTCTGCACGCGGGCTCGAAGGCGCGCGGGTGATGGGCGACGCCGAGCGGCTGGTGGGCTCGGCGGCCCCGCTCGCGTCGCTCGACCTCGGCGCGGCGCTCGACGTGGTGCTGAACGACCTCATCCGCGAGGCGCCCACGGCGCTTCGAGTGCTCAGGTCGCGACGCTTCCGCCCGATGGAGGGCGTGTTCCACGACACCCTTGGCGCCGGCGATCTGACCGCGCCAGCGCCCATCATCGACGCCCTCGCCCACCTCGACACGCCGGTGCCGCTCTCGGCCCTGACGCACGTCCTGTCCGCCGAACACGCGCTCAAGCTGCTCCGCGCGGGGGTGCTGCTGCTGGAGGGCGAGGCGCTCGATGGCCCCATCGCGGGGCTCGAGGCGCGCTTCGCCAGTCAGGTGGGGGCGCTGTGCAGCCAGCCGCTGCCGCCCCCGCATGCACGGCGCGTCGAGCTGCTGCGCGACGCGTGGCCACTGGAGGGCTTCCACCAGCCGACCTCGGTGGCGACGGGCCTGTTGACCGAGGCGCTGCGAGGCCAGGAACCCCCGGTGCGAACGCTGAAGACCGATCGCACCTTCTTCATCGAAGACACCTCGCGCGACGTCGCCTTCGAGCTGGGCGAGGCGTTCGCAAGGCGGCTGCGGTCGTCGCTGCACCCGTGGTTCCAGCTGGCTGGCTACATCAGCTGGCTCGACGAGCGGCGCGACGAGACGCTTCAGCGCGGCCTGCTGCGGCTGGGTGACGCGCTGCCGCTCCCCACCTTCCTCTCCCGGCTCAGGGCGGCGAAGCGCGCGCGCCGGAGGCAGTGGCTCATCGAGCGTCGCCTGGGGGTCGCCGCGCCGGTCGAGGACTTCTCGTGCTTCTCCTTCGCGCCGCGCGAGGACGGGCGCGTCGAGCTGTCCCTCGAGCATCTGCCGCAGGCGTACCTCGAGTGGGAGCGCAGCAAGCGGCTCATCACCGAGCTCGACCTCATGGTGTCCGGCCGGGACGGCATGGGGCGCTGGGTCGTGAACGAGGCCCACGCCATCTCCGCCGAGGGCCTGCCGCTGGTGACGATGTTCCCGCACGCGCAGCCGCCGGAGCAGGTGGACGCGCTGGTCGGGCGAGGCATCGCCCAGCGGCTCTTCGGCGAGGGCGTGCTGGTGCCCGACGCCTCGGCGCACAGCAAGCAGAGCGAGGCGATCCTCCGGGTGTTGGGTGACGCCACGATCGCGGTGACGGGCCAGCGGGGGCCGTGGATCCCGCCGTGGATGACGACGGTGCGCGCGGCCGACGTGCTGGTGCGGCGAACCGGGCGCGGGCTCGAGGTGTTCTGTGACGGGGCGCCCCGCCCGTTCGCGAGCGCCGACTTCTGCTCAGGAGACTTCCGGCTCGTCGGCTACCTGCCCGAGGACATCGCCGACCTCGCCGCGCACGCGATGGGCGAGACCCAGGGACCGCTCGGCTCGCGCTACTCGCCTGACGTGTGCATGGGTGAGCTGACGCTCGCGCGCGGCAGCCTCTCCTTCGACGTGAAGCTGCTCGAGCCGCTCGTACGGGCGAAGGGCGAGGCGGCGCTGGTCAGCACCGCGAAGGCGCTCGCGGCGGAGCTCGGGCTGCCGCGCCAGGTCTACGTGAAGCTCGGCGGCAAGCCGTTCCTGGTGGACTGGGCGAGCCTCTTCAGCCTCGAGGTCTTCGTGTCCGAGCTGCGGGGCGCGACCGGCACCCTCCACGTCAGCAAGATGGACCCGGCGCCCGACGAGCTGTGGCTCGAGCTGCCCGAGGGGGTCTTCACCAGCGAGCTGCGCTTCGTGGCGTGCCTGGACGGGCCCGACTGTCCACTGAAGGACGCGCGGTGAGCGATGCGCTGATCTCGCTCGCGGCGCTGGAGGTCGCTTGCGACGAGGGCGTGGTCGCCCACCTCGCTCGCCTCGACGAGGCGTTGGTGAAGGCGAACGGCGCCGAGCGTGTCGTGCTGGCCCGGGTCCGGGAGGCGCTCGGCATTCACCTCGCGCTGCTGCAGGAGCGCCCGGACGCGCTGTGGCCGGCGCTCTACGCCCACTGCGCCTTCGTCGACTCACCCCGCGCCCGCGCCTTCGCCACGTCGGCGCCGGGCCCCGACATGCCCGTCTTCGCGCAGGTGGGACGGTGGCTCGACGAGCGGCGCGCGCTGCACCCCGGAACGCCCTGGCTCAAGGCGCTCACCCCGACGACGCCGTGGGGCGGAGCGCTGCTCGCCGAGCTGCGGGGCCTGACCGAGCCCCGCGTCGTCTCGATGAATGACGACGAGGTCGTGATCGAATCGAAGGGCCAGCACCTGGCCTGGCGCTGGACGACCGGCGCCCTGCGGCCGAGCGCCCCTCCGCCGAAGCCTCCAACCCCCGCCCTGCGCCATGACGCAGGGCTCGCGCTCGACCGGGGCGACGGGCGGATCACCTGGCTCGTCGACGCGGCCTTCCGGGTCTCGAGCGTCACCACCAGCGCAGACGGGCGGGTCATCGCGTGCCTCGCGTCGGAGTTCGAGGACACCATCGCGTTCGCGTTCGACGTCGCCACCACCCGGCAGCTCGCGTCGATCGAGTGCGACGACTACGCGCGGCTGGGCCTGTCGTCGGACGGCCGGTGGCTGGCGGTCCGCGCCCGCGACGAGCTCACGCGCGTGGAAGCGCTCGACGGGCAGAGCTCATCAGGCGCGCCCAGCCCCTTCCCGGGGTCGATCGCCGTCAGCCCGAGGGGGTTGCTCGCGCAGGTCGAGCTCGACGTGGTGCGGGTGCGGCGGCCGCTGCCCATGCCGGTGGGCGCTCTGCCTGGCCGGGGCCTCGGCACCAGCTTCTCGCGCGACGGCAGCGCCTTGCTGCTCGGGCCATGGGTGCTCGACGGCCTCACCGGGGACTTGAAGGCGCGGCACCCGTACCGCACCGGCAACTGGCTCGAGGGAGGGCCCGCGCCCTTCGGCGTGCGCCTGACGCCGGAACGCCTGTGCGCCTCGCTGGGCTTCTCGGTCGAGATCCTCGAGCTCGCGACGGGGCGTCCGCGGAGACTGCAGGGCGTGACCGCGCTGCATCGGAACCGCGTGGCCTGGTCGGGTGACGGGCGGGTGTTCGGCATCTGCGGGCTCGGGGACGACACGGTGACGCTCCACCTTCCGAGCGGCGTGCGGACCGTGACGGCGTCGGGGCCGCTCGAGGCGATCGCCCTCGACGAGACGGGCTCCCAGCTCGCCCTGCTCCACGCCGATGGCACGCTCGAGCTGCAGGCCGGCGGCACCAGGCTGCGCGCGGTTCCCGGCGCGACGGGCGTCTGCTTCCTCGCGAACGATCGCGCGCTCGCCGTCGGCGGCCGCTCGTCCACCGCGGTCATCGGGCTCGATGGCGTCGAGCGGTGGAGCAACGCCGAGCCCTTCACCCCCACCGACGTCGACGCC
The DNA here is from genome assembly GCA_016793095.1 of Myxococcaceae bacterium. Lineage (GTDB taxonomy): Bacteria > Myxococcota > Myxococcia > Myxococcales > Myxococcaceae > Xiheimicrobium. Next base: position 60,906 of record JAEUJQ010000035.1, read on the forward strand.
TCACGCCTCGAGTGGCAGAGCGGCCTGCGCTCCCCGTCGCTCGCCGAGCGGCTGGTGCTGTCGCCCACCCGGGGCCTGCTCGACGCGTCGCTTGACGGCGCTCAGGCGGTCTTCCCGTCGGGCGCACGGGGCTGGGTGCCGTCCCCGGTCTCGTCGCTGCTCGCCTCGGATCGGCTGGCCCTCTGGTGGGAACGAAGCTGACGGAAAAACCGTTCGACCGTGTTGCGAACAGGCACCGACCCGGCCTAGGGACACGCGCGATGACGACGACGACGATCCAGGTGACCGACCCGACAGCGGCTCCGACGTACGCCCCCTCGGCCTTTCAGCGCTTCATCGAGTCGCTGCTCTTCGATCCGCGTGACGCCGTGTTCGTGCGCCTGTGGCTGCGCTCGATCCTGCTCGTCGCGCCCGTCATCGGGCTCATGTACTGGCGCTTCTCGTGGTGGCTGGCGCCGGTGGTGTTCGCGTTCCAGGTCGCGTGGATGGCGCCGCCCGTCATCCTCATGCTGCACAACACGATGCACCGGCCGTTCTTCAAGCAGTGGCGCTTCATGAACCGCGTGGTGCCGTACACCATGAGCGCGCTCTTCGGCATTCCGACCGGGTACATGGAGCACCACGTCGGCATGCATCACCAGGAGAACAACCTGCGCGCCGATCTGTCCTCGACGATGCGCTACCAGCGCGACAGCTTCTTGCACTGGCTCATCTACGTCGCGCGCTTCCTGTTCCTGTCCGAGTTCGAGCTGCCCGTGTACCTCGTCAAGCGGGGCCGCGCGCCGTTCGCCATTCGCGCCATCTCGACCGATCTCGTGCACCTGCTGACGATGCTCGCGCTGTGCTTCGTGCACTGGCAGGCCACGCTCGTGTGCTTCATCATCCCCTACTACACGGTGCGGCTCGCGATGATGGCGGGCAACTGGGGTCAGCACGCGTTCCTCGACCCGACCCGTCCAGGTGACAGCTACGTCAACAGCATCACGTGCATCAATGCCGCGTACAACGCGCGCTGCTTCAACGACGGGTACCACATCGGCCACCACGTGAAGCAGAACCGCCACTGGACCGAGCTGCCCCAGGACTTCCTCGACAACCTCGAGCGGTACCGGAAGGAAGGCTGCGTGGTGTTCCACGGCGTCGACTTCTTCATGGTGTCGGTGCTGCTGTGGACGAAGCAGTACAAGTTCCTGGCGAAGCGCTTCGTGCGCATGCCCGGCGACACCCGCACCGACGACGAGATCGTCGACTTCCTCAAGTCCCGCACCCGCGCCATCCCGGACGACGTCCCCGAGGGCGCGGTGATGAATGCCTGACGTCTTCGTGCTCGACGGAGCCCGCTTCGACGGCCTCGAGAGCTTCTGGGACGAGCTCGAGCGGGTGCTGCTGCCGGGCGTGCGCTGGGGGCGGAACCTCGACGCGCTCGACGACGTGCTGCGCGGCGGCTTCGGCACGCCCCCCGAGGGCTTCACGGTGCGCTGGGTCAACGCGGCGCGCTCGAAGCAGACGCTCGGCCGCGACGAGACGGTGCGGTGGCTCGAAGAGAGGCTCGGGGTCGTGCACCCGTCGAACCGCGCCGAGCTGGCGCGGCGGCTGGAGCACGCGCGGCATGGCCGGGGCGAGACGCTGTTCGACTCGCTCGTCGATATCCTCAGCGGGCACGAGGCGGAGGGTGTGCGCCTCGAGCTGATCGACTGAGCCGCGGCGGCGACTTCCTCACGTTCAGGGCGCAGCGGCGGGCGAGGTGGCCAGCGCGCGAGGAGGACTCGTGCTCCGCGCTCGCTGCGGTCACCTGCGCAGCGCGTCGGTGACGGTCGCTGACGGTCAGCGCTCGGCGCGCGCAGCCTTGAGCGCGGGCCCCATCTCACGAAGTCGATCGCTCGCCTGCACCAGCGTCTCGATGAGCGCCTTCTGCACGTGGAGCCGGTTCTCGGCCTCGTCCCACACCGCGCTCTGCGGGCCGTCGATGACGTCGGCGGCCACCTCTTCGCCACGGTGCGCGGGCAGGCAGTGCAGGAAGAGGGCGTCGCGGTTCGCGAGCTTCATCAACGCGCCATCGACCTGGTAGCCGGCGAGGTCGGCGAGGCGCTTCTTCGACTCGGCCTCCTGCCCCATCGAGGTCCACACGTCGGTGATGATGACGTCGGCGCCCTTCGCGGCCTCCTTCGGGTCCGCCAGGAGGTGCACGTGGCCCGGCGAGCGCGCGAGCACGTCGTCGGCGGGGTGGTAGCCCTTCGGCGAGGCGAGCCTGAGCTGGTAGCCGAACAGCTTCGCACCCTCGGTGAAGCTCCGGCCCATGTTGCTGGCGGTGTCACCGATGAAGGCCAGCGTCTTACCTGCGACGGTCCCCAGGCGCTCCTCGACGGTGAAGAGGTCGGTGAGGATCTGCACCGGGTGCCCGCCGTCGGTGAGGCCGTTGATGACCGGCGCGTCGCAGTGCTTCGCGAACTCGGCGAGGCGCTCGTCTCCGAAGGTGCGCATCATCACCACGTCGCAGTAACGACCGGTGACGCGCGCGGTGTCGGCGAGCGGCTCGCCGCGCGACATCTGACTGTTCGTCGCCGAGAGATCGACCGCGTGCCCGCCCAGCTGGGCCATGGCGGCCTCGAAGGACAGCCGGGTGCGCGTCGACGCCTTCTCGAAGATCATGATCAGCGTGCGGCCAGCCATGGTGTTCACCACCCGGCGCTGCCTGCGGGCATCCTTGAGGGTGCGCGCGCGGTGGAACAGGGCCTTGTGCTCGTCGCTGGAGAGGTCGAACAGGTTGAGGAAGTCGCGCTTCATCGGAGCCTCGCGGGTGAGGCCCGCCCTATAGCGGACGTCGGCGTGAAATGCGTGCGCGGCGGCGTCCTGGCCTGCGGGCGCTCGCGGAGGTGGGAGGCGAGGTCGGCCTGCGCTTCATCGCGTGAGGCGCCGCTTCGCGTCCTCGAGGCCCGTGCGCACCAGCTCGTCGAAGCGGAGCTGCAGATCGACCTCGACCGAGCCCCTGCGCCCCACGACGGTCTCGGGAAGCTGCAGCCCGACGGCGACGCGGCAGACGGCCCGCGCCTTCGAGAGCTCGACGAGCGCCACCTGCCCCTCCACCGTGCCGCCGAGGAAGCGCCCGTCGTCGATCACCCTCGGCCGCACGACCTTCAGCTCGTGCACGAGCGCGTGCGTCCACTCGAGGCGACGCCCCCGGCCGCAGACGAAGTCCGCGAGCTCGGCGTCGCGAACACCCGAGTCGGGTGGGTCGCACAGCGAGAACGCTGGATCGTGCGGCACGAGCCCCTGCCCCTCCTCGCCGGCCACCAGGCGCGCAGCGTCAGCCAGGACGAGCTGGGCTGGCGCCAGGGCGGAGCCGGGAGGGCAGCCCTCGGGCGCGAGGCCCATCGTCTCGATGGACTGCCCGAGCTGCGCCTTCGTCCGCCTCACGCTCGCCGCGAGCTCGGCCCGCAGCGTCGCGTCGATCTGGTCAGCCGTGCCCCCGGGCAGCTCGAGGCAGCCGCCGTAGCGCGAGGCCTCGCCCAGCACCTCCCATGCCCCCGTGCGAACGAGGCAGAGGTCATGGCCGAGGCGCCCCTGCAGCAGGTCCGACTCGGTGAACACCCGATCGACGCGCAGCCCGCGCGGCACCTCGCTGACGCGCCCCTCGCACGACACGAGCGGGCGTCGGCCTGCGCGCCCCGCTCCGTGGTGGAACCAGTGCTTGATCACCCAACACGCTTCGTCGGCGCTCAGCGTCGCCTTCGCCCGCAGCGCGTCGATGCGCGCGAGCGCCTGCGACCGCTCGGCCGTCACGCGCTCGAGCCGGCGGACGACCGCGACCCCGACGGCTGCACCGGCGACGAGGGCGATCGCCAGCACCACCGCCAGGGCGCGCGCGAGCCGCCTCATGGCTCAGAGCGGCGCCGACGAGACCTGCTGGAAGAGCGTGGCCAGCCGCGGCACCGCGTTCGCCTTCTCGGCGAGCGCCTTCGCCTGGGTGCTCAAGGCGGCGAGCTGCGCCTCCACCGACGCGGGCCCGGTGCTGCCGGCGCTCTGCTTGCGCTTCACTGCGCCCGAGGCCTCGAGCACCGAGAGCGCGTCGGCGTCGATGGCCGGGTCGATGGACCTCGCGAGCTCGCTCGACGCCTTCGTCAAGGCGATGCCCTGCTCCTGACACTTCCGCACCAGCGCGCCGACGTGTTTGTAGGCCACCCGGAACGGCATGCCCTTCTTCACCAGCGCCTCGGCGAGATCGGTGGCCTGGGTGAAGCCCTCGTCGAGGCCCACGCGGCACTTCTCGGGGTGGAACGTCACGTGGGGCAGGGACAGCCGCAGCACCGACAGCACGCCGTGCACCAGGGGCTTCGTCTCGAGCAGCGGCCCGCGGTCTTCCTGCAGGTCGCGGTTGTAGCCGCCGGGCAGCCCCTTCACCGTCGTGAGCAGGCCCATGAGGTTCCCCACCGCCCGGCCGGACTTCCCGCGGATCAGCTCGAAGACGTCGGGGTTCTTCTTCTGCGGCATCATCGAGCTGCCCATCGAGATGTCGCCCGAGAGCGTGGCGAAGCCGAACTCGGGCGTCGTGAAGTCGATGAGATCGGTGGACAGGCGGCTCGCGTGCACGAGGAAGCGCGCGGTCGCGTAGAGGTAGTCGAGGGCGAAGTCGCGCTCGCCGACGGTGTCGAGGCCGTTCAGGGTGAGCCGCGAGAAGCCGAGCAGCGCCCGCGTGATCTCGCGATCAATCGGCAGCGAGGTGCCGCTGATGGCGCCGCTGCCCAGCGCGAGCGCGTCGGCCTGCTCGAGCGCGAACGAGAACGCCTGCGCGTCCCGCAGAAACGCCGCGCCGTACGACGCGAGCCAGTAGCCCAGGGAGATGGGCTGCGCCCGCTGGCGGTGGGTGTACGAGGGCATCAACAGGCCGCCGTCCTTCTTCGCGCGCTCGACGAGCTCGCCGATGAGGCCGCAGAGCGAGCCCAGCGCCGCACCGACCGCGTCGCGAACGTGGAGGCGCAGGTCGGTCGCCACCTGATCGTTCCGGCTGCGGGCCGAGTGCAGGAGCGCCGCAGGCGCGCCGATGGTGCGGTTGAGCTCGACCTCGACCGCCATGTGCACGTCTTCCTCGTCGGGCAGCGCCAGCGCGCCCGCGTCGTCGCGTCGCCAGAGGTCCACCAGCCCGTCACGAATGACGCGCGCCTCCTTCGCGGGGATGACGCCGGTTCGGCCCAGCATGGTGACGTGGGCCATCGAGCCCAGCAGATCTTCCTTGAGCAGCTGCCGGTCGAGCCCCAGCGAGGTCGAGAACGCGAGCACCTCGGGCAACAGCCCCGAGCCGCCGGAAGCATCAGTCTTGGCGAGCGCCATCGTGTGACTCCTCCAGAAGGTGGTTCAGCCCAGGGTGACGAGGCTGCCGATGCCCTGGTCGGTGAAGAACTCGGCGATGATGCTGTGCGGCGTGCGCGAGTCGATCACGTGCACCCGCTCGACGCCCCGCTCGAGGGCAGTGACGGCGCAGCGGCCCTTGCGCGCGAGGTTGCCCTTGACGATGCCAGCCGCGATCTTCGCGGCGAGCGTGCTGGTGGTGAGCTGCCCGAGCAGCGCGTCGTCCTCGGTGAAGCCCGGCACGCCCACGAGGTAGACGAGCTTCGACGCCTTCGCGGCGACCGCGATCTCACTGGCCACCTGATCGGGCTCGAGCGGAACGGTGGTGCCGTCCTCCAGGAAGCCCACGGGCGAGATCACGGGCACGTAGTTGCGCTGCAGAAAGAGCTCGAGCAGCTCGTCGTTGATGCTGGTGACCTCTCCGCGCGGCGCCTCGACGCTCGAGTCCTTCGCCAGCGTCGCCTTGAGGAACGACGCGTCCATGCCTGACAGGCCGATGGCGTGCGTGCCCGAGCGGTTGAGCAGCGTCACCAGCTCGGTGTTCGTCTGGCCGTTGAGCACCATCTCCCGGCTGCGGGTGTCCCCCTTCGACGCGCCCTCGGGGCTCTCGCCGTGGACGATGATGGGCACCATGCCCACCGCGCGCAGCAGCGACACGTCCTGCGCGATCGACGCGCGCAGCGAGTCCTTGCCCATGGCCTGGCGCCCGAGCTTGAGCACCACGCGCTTGCCGGCGAAGCGGGAGATGTACGTGAGCGCCTCGGTGACGAGGTTCACCTTGAACTTCGGCGAGTAGTTGGTGAGCCGGTCGTCCTTCGCCACGCTGCCGTCCTGGGTCGGCACGAGCAGCGAGGTGTAGTCGGCGTTGATCTTCACGTAGTCGTACGAGAGGTCGCAGCCCCACCCCACCGACGCCTCGGCGCCCGCGCGCAGGTCGAGCTCCACCAGGACCTCGGGGGCCCGCATCCGCGCGCGCAGGCCCTTGTGGCCCGGCACCGACGGGCCCTCGTTCGCGTCGTTCGCCACCATCGGACCCGGTGGCTCGCGAGGATCGAAGAGCGGCCGCGCGTCGTACACGCAGACGCCCTGCACGGTGACCCTCGCACCGGCTGGATCGACCGCGTAGCGCTGGCTGCCACACCGCGCCCCCACCGTCGCGAGGATGCGGCCCCAGTTCGGGTCGGCGCCGAAGATGGCGGCCTTCACCAGCGTCGAGCCGGCCACCGACCGCGCGAGATCGGTCGCGATCGCCTTCGTGGGCGCACCCGCGACCCGGACCTCGAGCAGCTTGGTGGCGCCTTCGCCGTCGCGCGCCACCTCCTTCGCCAGCTCGGCGCAGAGCGACTGCAGGGCCGTCGCGAAGACCTCGAGATCGGGGCCCGGCTCGGTGAGCTCGGGGTTGCCCAGCGCGCCGTTCGCGAGCGCGAGCACCATGTCGTTGGTGCTCATGTCGTTGTCGACCGTGAGGTTGTTGAAGCTGCCGTCCATCGCGCTGACCAGCACGCGCTGCAGCATCGCCGGCGAGATGGCGATGTCGGTGCAGATGAAGGCCAGCGTGCTCGCGAGCTGCGGGGCGATCATGCCCGAGCCCTTGCAGATGGCGGTGATGCGGCCTTCCTTCCGGGCGAACCTGACCGACCGCGAAGCCACCTTGATCTGCGTGTCGGTGGTGAGGATCGCCTCGGCCGCCGACTCGACCGCCGCCTTGAGCTGCCCTTTGAGCCGCGGCAGCGCGTCGATGATCTTCTGCTTCGGCAGGCGCTGACCGATGACCCCGGTCGAGCTCATCAGGACCTGCGCCGGTTGAAGCTCGAGCGCCCTCGCGGCGGCGGCGCACAGCTCGGCGACGTCGGCGAGGCCCTCCGGCCCCGTGAGGGCGTTCGCGTTCCCCGAGTTGATCACCACCGCGCGCACGTCAGCCGCTGGCAGCCGCTTCTCGCAGTCGAGCACGGGCGCGGCCTTCGCAGCGTTGATGGTCAACGCCGCCGCCGCGCTGCAGGGGCGGTCCGAGACGATGAGGGCGAGGTCCTTCTTGAACGGCTTGATGCCGCTGTGCAGCCCCGAGAAGGTGAAACCGCGCGCGATGGGCATCGAGTGGGCGCGACATACGGAGAGTCGGCCACTGCAGCAAGCCCGGCGCGCGGGCGGCTCACTTCGGCGCAGTGCGACGAAAACTGTTTCGGGCGTTCTTCTGCGAGCCGGGTAAAACAGCGGCATGAGCATCAAACGCATCGCGATCAACACCGGCGGCGGAGACGCGCCGGGCCTCAACGCCGTCATTCGCGCCGCGACCCTCGCGGCCATCAACCGGGGCTGGGAGTGCTACGGCCTCCGCGACGGGTTCAACGGCATCTTCTTCTCCGAGCGCTACGAAGACGGCGGCGCGGTGCGGCTGACGCGGGATCGGGTGCGCGGCATCGGTCACCTCGGCGGCACCATTCTCGGCACCACCAACCGGGGCAACCCCCTCAAGTTCCCCCTGCGCATGCCAGACGGCTCGGTGCGGGAGATCGATCGTTCGGGGGAGATCGTCGAGTACTTCGCGAAGAAGCAGATCGACGCGCTCATCTCCATCGGTGGAGACGGCTCCCTCACCATCGCGCACGCGCTCGCGAAGCAGGGCCTCACGGTCGTCGGCGTGCCGAAGACGATCGACAACGACCTCGACAAGACGTTCACGACGTTCGGCTTCGACACCGCGGTGGCCTTCGCGACCGAGTGCCTCGACCGCCTGCACACCACGGCCGAGAGCCACCAGCGGCTGATGGTGGTCGAGATGATGGGGCGCTACGCGGGGTGGATCGCTTTGCACTCGGGCATCGCCGGCGGGGCACACGCGATCCTGCTGCCCGAGATCCCCTTCGACCTCGACAAGGTGGCCGAGAAGATCCGCCAGCGCGACGAGTACGGGCGCAGCTACTCGCTGGTGGTGGTGGCCGAGGGCGCCCGCGTCACCGACGGGCAGCGCGCCGTGATGGCGCCGGCCGAGGCAGGCCAGGCCGAGCGGCTCGGCGGCATCGGGGAGCAGGTCGCCCGCGCGCTGTCGAAGAAGACGGGCAAGGAGGCGCGCACCGTCGTGCTCGGGCACCTCGTGCGCGGCGGCACGCCGACCTCCTTCGACCGCCTCGCGGCGATGCGCTTCGGGGCCGCCGCCGTCCGTGCCCTCGAGCAGGGCAAGAGCGGCGTGATGGTCAGCCTCGCGCACCCCGACGTGCAGTACGTGCCGCTCGAGCAGGTGGCCGGTCGCATGAAGGCCGTGCCGCTCGACTGCGACACGCTCGCCACCGGGCGCGACATGGGCGTCTGCTTCGGCGACTGACGGTCGAGGCCGCCCCGTTCCCGTCCCCGTTCGTCGGAGGCTCCCTCTCAGCCGAGGCCCATCGTCTCGGGCCAGCCCATGGCGAGGTTGAGGTTCTGCACCGCCTGGCTCGCCGCGCCCTTCTGCAGGTTGTCGATGGCCGAGATGGAGACGCAACGCCGCCCGCTCACGGTGACGCCGATCAGCGTCTTCGGGGTGTTCACCACGTCGGCGATGCGCACTGCGTCGGCGCTCGCGAGCAGCTTCACCAGCGGCTCCGTGCCGAAGGCCCGCTGGTAGACCTCGGTCACGTGCGTCGCGGTCACCCCTTCGCGCAGCGTCGTCACCGCGGTCGAGAGAATGCCCCGCTTCATCGGGAGCAGGTGCGGCGTGAACACGAGCGACACCGGCTTCCCCGCGAGCGTCGAGAGCGTCTGCTCGATCTCGGGCGTGTGCTGATGCGAGAGCACCTTGTACGCGCGGAAGTCGGCGTCGATCTCCATGAAGGTGAACTCTTCGCTCGCCTTGCGGCCCGCGCCCGAGACGCCCGAGGCCGCGCTGATGACGATGCCGTCGAGCTCGACGAGGTCGTGCTTCACGAGCGGCGACACCGAGAGCGCCGCCGCCGTCGCGTAGCAGCCCGGGTTGGCGATGAAGCGCTGGCCCGCGATGCGCTCGCGGAAGAGCTCCGGAATGCCGTACACCGACCTCGCCAGCAGCGCCGGCTCGGGGTGCGTGAACTTGTAGAACGCGGGGTACAGCGCCGCGTCCTTCAGGCGAAAGGTGCCCGCGAGGTCGATCACCCGCGTGGACCCGAGCAGCTTCGGCGCCAGCTCGAGCGACGTCTCCGCGGGGGTCGCGAGGAACACCGCCTCGCACGAGGCCGCGCGCGCGAGCCCCTGCTCGACGGAGACGTACTGCGTCGCGCCGTCCCTGACCGCGACGCCGAGCTTCGACTCGACCAGCTGGCCCACCCATCGATCCGAGGTGAGGAAGTCGATCACCACGTTCGGGTGGCCGAGGAGCAGCCGGGTGAGATCCATGCCCGAGTACCCCGAGGCTCCGACGATGCCGATGCGTGCGCGTGTCATCGCTCGCACATACGCAGTGGCGCCGCGCGACTTCAACCCTGATCGGCCGTTCGTGCACCTGCGCGAGCTGGAAGCCGGTGCCCCGGCAGCGCTCTCCGGACGTCCGGAGGCACGCTCGCGCTCAGCGCCCCGCGCCGAGCAGGAAGCGGAGGGCCTCGGGCAGCCGCTGCGCCCAGTACTGCTCGTTGTGGGTCGCGCCGTTCTGCACCACGTACTTGAGGGTCACGCCGTCGGCATACCCGCGGTCGCGCCAGGCCTGCGCCAGCTGCGCCGTGTTCGCTGCGTCGTCCATCGACGCGCCCGCGTTCCCCGAGTCCACGTACACCTTGAGCGGCCGGAGCGGCGCCGGACGCAGCCCCGCGACAGCGCCCAGGATCCACTTGTTGTCCCACCACGTCGAGGGAGACATCGCGCCCACGTTCCCGAACACCTCGGGCCGCTGGACGCCGGCGTGCGTGGAGATCAGGCCACCCAGCGACGAGCCCATCACGGTCGTGTGCTCGCGCCCCGGCAACGTGCGGTAGTCGCGATCGATGACGGGCTTGAGCTCCTCGACGAGGAACCGCAGGTAGAGATCGCCGCGGCCACCGCCGTACATCGTCGTCTGCGTCGGCGTGTACTCGTCGATGCGCGCGGCGGTGTTCTCAGGCCCCACGACGATCGCCTCGGCCACGAAGCCGTCGTTCGCCGTGCGGTTCATCGTCTCGTCGACCTGCCACTCGGCGCCGCCGAAGGCCGTCGAGGGGTCGAACAGGTTCTGCCCGTCGTGCATGTAGACGACGGGCGCGCGGAAGCTGGTGTTCTCGACGTAGGTCGGGGGCAGGTAGACCCAGACGCCGCGCGAGTTCCCCAGCACGTTGCTTCGGAAGTCCGGCCAGCGGCGCGAGAACTCGCCGAGGTCCCGGAAGAAGCGGGGGTACACGTCAACCGTCTGCCCGGGCCTCACCACGTAGTTGGGGCCCTTCGACCACTCCTGCTCGTCGAGGCGCGGCTTGAACTCGAGATCCTGCGCGTGCGCGGGCACCGAGTACTCCCAGGTGTCGGCGTCCACCTGCTGCATCGGCAGCCCCGCCATCCAGGTGAGCGGCAGCAGGGCTCCCCGCAGGAACATGCGGCGAGCACCGGTCGGGTAGTGCACGCGGATCGTCGTCACGACGCCCGCGTCGGCCACTCCTCCGGCGACCCCACCGCCCGCGCCCCCCGCGCTCCCGCCCGCGCTCCCGCCGGCGCTGCCTCCGGCGGCCCCGCCAGCGCTGCCGCCCCCCGGGCTTCCACCACCTGCAGCGACGAGCCCGCCACCAGCGCCGCCATCGGGCTGTGCTGGGCCGGGGCCGCAAGCCACCACGAGGACGCTGACGAAGACGAGCAGGCGCATCGTCCGGCCCCTTACAGCGAGGCGAGGCCCGCCGTCGACAAGGGGGCGGCGATCTCGCTTCGGCGTCAAGTCAACGCTGGGCTCGGCCCACCTCCTGAGAGACACTCCCGCTTCCCGATGGCCGAGCAGGTGCGCTGCGGAGTCACCTACGAATCACCCGCCGAGCTGCAGGCGGCGGTGGGCCCTCGCCTCGAGCAGAGCGAGCTCTTCGTGCCGTACCCGGACGAGGTGGCTGACGGCACCGAGGCGGCGGTCGACGTCATGCTCGACTCCGGCGCGCGGGTCGAGCTGCTCGGCCTCGTGAAGGGCCCGGACTTCGATGATCGCGGGAACATCGGCGTCGCCGTCACCCTGACCGAGGAGTCCGTCAAGACGCTCAAGGCCTTCGTCGCAGCGATGCTGACCCCGAACGAGAGCAGCCCCTCGGGCCTCTTCGCCACGACCCGCTTCACCCGCCCGAAGACCGTCCGCACCAGGGACGGGAAGGTGATCACGGCGCCGGGCGACGACGCCGGAGAGCCGCTGCTCGAGCCTGGGACCCTGCTCGAAGAGCGCTTCCGCATCGAGGCGCACGTCGCGTCCGGCGGCATGGGCGAAGTGTACCGCGCGGCCCACGTGCACCTGAAGCGCTCGGTGGCCCTCAAGCTGCTCAAGCGCGCCTTCGCGACCGACGCCGAGATGTGGGCCCGCTTTCAGCGCGAGGCCGAGCTGGTCAGCCAGCTCGAGAACCCGCACGTCGTCCGCGTCTTCGACTTCGGCCGCACGCAAGCGGGCCAACCCTTCCTCGCCATGGAGTACGTCGAGGGCACGCCGCTCGACGCCGAGGTCGCGCGCGGCGCGCTCGAGCCCAGGCGGGCGGTCGAGATCATCTGCCAGGTCTGCGACGGCCTCGCCGAGGCGCACGCGCTGGGCATCATCCACCGCGACCTCAAGCCGCCCAACATCGTGCTGGGGAAGAAGCGCGATGGCACCGAGGTCGCGAAGATCCTCGACTTCGGCATCGCGCGCACGACGGACAAGCCGGGCGCTGAGAAGGACGGGCGGCTCACGCAGCTCGGCATGGTGGTGGGCACGCCGATGTACCTCGCGCCCGAGCAGGCGCTGGCGGCGGCCCTCGACGAGCGGACCGACATCTACGCGCTGGGGTGCGTCCTCTACGAGCTGTTGACGGGCAAGCCGCCGTTCATGGCGCAGGAGCTGACCGCCGTCATCAGCATGCACCTGACGCAGCCACCGGACGACCCAGCGAACCGTCGCGCGATGCTCGCGGGCTACCGGCCGCTGACGAACGCGCTGCTGAAGGCGCTCGCGAAGAACAAGGCCGACCGCTTCGCCAACGTCACCGAGTTCGCGAAGGCCCTTCGGGAAGGGCTCGCGCAGTCTGAGCAAGGCAGCCCCGGAACCCCGGACGCGGGGGCGGCGCAGTCCAACCCCGACGACCTCTGGCCACCAGCGCCCAGCGCACCGGCTCCGCCGCCGCCAGCTGCCCCGACGCCTGCGGCCCGCACGCCCGCCCCGGTCGAGCGTGCGCCAGCGACCCCGCCGCCAGTCGCCGCCCCTGCGCCGGCGGCCGCCGCCGATGACTTCTTCTCGTCGAAGTCCGGCCCCTCCGCGGGTGACCGCCCGGCCCCGGTCCTCAGCGTGTCGCCGCGGCGGGCCCGACTCGACGGCCTGGGGCTGCCGCTGGCGCCGGCGGTGCTCGACGAGCTGGTCAAGGCGCGCGACGGCTTCGGGCTCACTGGCAACCGGCTCATCGTCGCGCACCTCGAGGTGACGGGCGCGCCGGTGCGATCGCCCCGGGCAAAGCGGTGCCTGGCGCGGGCGCTGATGGTCTCCCGGGCCTGGAACGCCGCCATCGATCTGGTGGAGGAGGACCGCGTCGTCCTGCTCTTCGGGGGCGAGGCGCTCGCCACCACCGCGCGCGCGGTGACGGCACTGCTGGCCATTCGCGAGGCCGTCATCGACGAGGCGGCACGAATGCCCGACGCGGGCACAGGCAACGTCCGTGCGGCGCTGATCCAGGCGTCCACCCGCACCGATCTGGACCACGACGTCGACGAGCGGGTGGTGCGAAAGGCCCAGCTGCTCGCGGCGAAGTTCGGCGCGGGCGTCATCGCGCTCGAGAAGCCCCTCGCGGCCGAGTGCGCCGACGTCGTCGAGCTCAAGCCCGCCGAGCAGGCCGACGCCCTCGAGGTGCAGGGCCGTCGTTCGCGCATGGGCGCCGCGGCCCCGCCCATCGTCGGCCGCGAGGCGGTGCTGCAGCTGCTCGACAAGCGCCTGGTGAGCCTCGGGGGCGGGGTGGTCGCGCCCTTTCTCGTGCGGGCTCCGCGAGGCTCCGGCCGATCGACGCTGGTCGCAGAGCTCGCCAACCGTGCCCGGCCCAGGGGCTTCGTGGTCGGCGTCGCGCGGAGCCCCGCGTCGCTGCGTGAGGTGCCCTTCGGCGCCGTCACCGAGCTCATCTGCATGGTGACCGGCGTGCCAGCCGAGAGCCGCACCCAGCTGCTGCGGCCCGCGCTCGAGAAGCTCGCGCTCCCTGAGGCCTCCCTCACCGCGGCCCTCGTCATCTGCGGGGTGGTGCAGCTGCCGCACCCCTTCACGGCCGGCCAGGCGACGCAGGCCCTCCGCGCCGTCCTCAGGGCCGGAGCCAGCGGTCGGCCCGTGCTGCTGCTCTTCGACGGCATCGAGGCGTTCGACGGCCCGAGCGTCGAGACGTTCCGCGAGCTGGTGACGCGGGCGATGCCGAAGGAGCTCACCATCGGCTTCGTCGATCCCGAGGTGCCCATGGAGCGCCTCGGCTCGGTGCCGTCGGTGGACGTCACCGCGATGACCCGCGCCGACGTCTCCCAGTGGCTCACAGGCGCGCTGGCGGCGCCTCCGGCCGCGGCGCTGACCGAGAAGGCCTTCACGTTGTCGGGCGGGCTGCCCGGGCGGCTCGTCGACCTCACGTGGTGGTTGCACGATCGCGGCCTGCTCCGCCAGCAGGGGGGCCAGACGACGCTGGTCGGAGACGTGCCGCAGCTCGACGCCGACGGCATCACCCGCGCGCGGCTCGCGGCGATGCCCCTCGACGTGGTGCGGCTGCTGGAGGCCGCGGCGCTGTGCGGCGATGCCTTCGAGGGAGCACAGGTCAGCACCGCGCTGCCGCGCGTGTCGCCGCAGGCGCTCCAGGTCGCCTTGCAGAGCCGGCTCTTGAAGAGCGCCGGGGCCCGGCGCTGGGCGTTCGCCTCGACCCGGCTGCAGCGCATCGTCCTCGAGACCAGCTCGCCAGAGCGGCCGCTGATGCACCAGCGCCTCGCCGCGGCCATGGTCGAGCAGGCGCGCAGCGCGCCGCAGTCGGTCGACTCGGTGAAGCTCGCCGCTCACCTCAACGCGGCCCGTGACGGCGCGCGCGCCGCCGCGCTCTGGCGGCACGCGGCCGAGACCGCCCTCGCCCGGCGCGCCTTGCGCGACGCGATCGTCGCGGTGCGCGGGTGGGTGGAGGCGCTGGGGCAGACCACGCCCCTGCCCCCCGAGGTCACCCGCGCGCGGGTCGATGCCCTGGCGCGCGCCGCCGGCATGGCGTTGTCACTGCAGGACGCCACGCTGGCCCGAACCCTCGTGGATGAGGCGGTAGCCCTGCAACAGGGGAAGGACCTGGGGTCGCCCGAGCTCTCGCTGTCGGTCGCGCGCGTCCACCGGAGCGAGGCCCGGCGCGCCCGCGCGGCCGAGACCCTGTCTCTGGCGGAGACCCGGGCCGGCGACACACCGTTCGTCGCGCTGGTGGACGCCGAGCGCGCCGAGGCGCGGGAGCAGGAGGGCGATCTGCCAGGCGCCGTGCTCGCGTGGGAGAGCAGCCTCGCCCGCTCGAGCGCCGCCGAGGAGCTGGCGCGGTGGCACGGAGAGATCAACCTCACGGCGCGCGTCGAGGCGCGGCTCGCCGGGGCCAGGCTGATGCGCAAGGAGTCGGCGGGCGCTCGTGAGCTGCTCGAGCGATCGCTCGCCCGTTGGCGCGAGACGCGGTGGCCCTCGGCCGAGGCGCGCGTCCTGGCGAACCTGGGCACCCTGTGCGTGCAGACGAACCAGCTCGCCGAAGCGGTGCGTCACTTCGAGGCGGCGGCCCTCGCCGCGGCGGCCTCGGGCGACCTGTTGTTCCAGGCGAAGATGCTGCTGCAGCAGGCGCGCGTCACGAAGCGCCAGGGGCAGGCGGCGCAGGCGAAGCAGCTCGCTCAGCAGGCGCGGTCGCTCTGCGCCGACGTGGGCTGGGAAGAGGGACGCCTGCAGGCCGAGGGCATCTGACTCAGGGTCAGTGGGGGAGCAACACCACCGAGCCGGTCGTCTGCCGGGCCTCGAGCGCCCGGTGCGCCTCGGCCACCTTCGCGAGCGGAAACGTCGTCGGCGGGCGCACCCTGACGATGCCCCGGCTGACGACGTCGAAGAGCGCGGTTGACGACGCCTCGAGCTCGGCGCGCGAGTGGACCCAGGCGTGCAGCGAGGGCCGGGTGACGTAGAGCGACCGCGGGCCGCCGAGGCGCGCCAGCGCGAGGGGCGGCGGCATGCCGGACGACTGTCCGAAGCTGACGAGCAGACCGCGGGGGCGCAGGCAGTCGAGCGAGGCGTCGAGGGTGTCCTTGCCCACGGAGTCGTACACGACGTCGGCGCCGCGACCCTCCGAGAGGCGCCGCACCTCGTCCACCAGGCTCTGCTCCGCGGCCACGACGACGTGGTGCGCGCCCGAGTCTCTCGCGAGCTGCGCCTTCTCACGCCGCCCCACCACGCCCACCACCGTCGCGCCGAGGTGCCGCGCCCACTGGCAGGCGAGCTGGCCAACTCCACCCGCGGCGGCGTGCACCACCACGAGCTCACCAGGCTTCACTTCGTGGCACCGGCGCACGAGGTACTCGGCGGTCATGCCCTTGAGCATCATCGCCGCGGCGAGCTCGTCCGCGATCGCGTCGGGCACCAGCACCACCCGTTCGGCCGGCAGCGTGCGCACGGACGCGTAGGCACCCACGACGCCCGCGTAGGCCACCCGCGCCCCGACGGCCAGCGCGACCCCTGGCCCCACCGCCGTGACGACGCCAGCCCCTTCCTGACCGGGGATGAAGGGGGCCGGCATCGGGTACAGGCCAGAGCGTTGGTACACGTCGATGAAGTTGAGCCCGATCGCCGTCTGGCGCATCTGCACCTCGCCTGGACCGGGGAGCGGGGCCTCTTCCTGCATCAGCGTGAGGGCGTCGGGGCCACCTGGCTGGTTCACGCGAACGACGGTGCGGAGCATGTCGTGACCTTGCCTGAGAACCCGTGCCCGCGGGGACTCCTCGTCGCTGACCCGGGTGGGGCTGGCGCGAACGGTGGCGTCCGCGCGCAGATCGTCACTCCCGCAGGTGCCGCCCCTTGCCGCCGCGCAGCTCGTGCCCCACCTTCGCCAGCACGACCGCGAGCCGCGCCTTCTTCTGTGGCGTCTGCCCTTCGGCGAGGGAGGCGTAGAGCTCCTTGTCGAGCTGGGCGATCTGCACGCGACCGTCGAGCACCCGCTGCACGTTCTGGTCGAGCGCCGCGAGCGCCGACTGATCGCCGTCAGCAGCGGCCTTCACCGCGCGCATGGCCTCGTGCATCGCTTCGCGCACGGGCCGGCGCTTTTCGTCGAGGGCCTTGAGCTTGTCGGACAGCTTGAGGGCCTGCGCCTCGGTGAGCTCGAGCGCCTCGGCCACGGACACCAGCAGCATCATGCGGGCCTTCTTCGCCCGCTCCTCCTGACGTTCGGCGCGCTCCTCGGGATCGAGCGCCTCCCAACGCGCTGGCCCTGTCTTCGGGGGCCCGGCGAGGGAAGTGGACGACAACGCCAGCATCGACAGCAGCAGCAGCTTCTTCATGGGGTCTCTCCTTCGGGAAGGTCCGGCCACATCACCTCGAAGAACACCTCATCGGCGGTGAGGTTGGGTTCGTTCTCGGCCCCGGCGGCGGAGGCGACCACGACGGGGCGCTCGACCACGCGCTCGACCACCACCTCGCGCACCGGCCGCGTCGTCCAGAAGCCGGCGGTGGCCAACAACGCGCCGGAGCCCGCGGCCGCCGCATACCCGACCCAGGAGCGCCGCGGGCGCGCGGAGCGCTGCCACTCCGACCAGGTGGACTCGACCAGCCCCTCGAGGGCCGCGCGCTCGGCGTCGGTCGGCGCGGGCAAGCTGGAACGCGCCACCACGAGGCCCAGGTCGCGCTCGAAGGCCTGACACGCGGGGCAGCCCGCGAGGTGGTCGTTGACGTCGGCGGTGCGCTGACCGCCGAGCAGCGCGAGCTCGTACTCTTCACAGGTCTTCATGGAGTGCCTCCGGGATCTCTGGCCAGCGCGCTGACCTCGTCGCGCAGCCGCTTCACGGCGTAGTGAAAGTGCGACTTCGCGTTGCCCTCGCTGATGCCGAGGGTCGAGGCGATCTCGGCGAAGGGCAGGCCCCCGTCGATGCGAAGCGTGAACACCTCGCGCTGGCGACGCGGCAACGCCGAGACTGCGCGGCGGGTGAGGGCCTCGGCCTGCGCGCGCTCGAGCTGCTCATGCGCCGACGGCGTCGGGCTCGACCTCTCATCGACGGCTCCGAGCGGAGCGCGCTTCCACCGCCCCTCGTCGCGCACCTGATTCTTCCCGAGGTTGACGGCGATGCGCAGCAGCCACGCGCGGAAGGGCACGTCGCCCGGCGACGCGACGAGCCTGGGCATCGTCCGGCGCGCGGCCTCGAAGGCCTGCACGAAGGCGCGTTGGGTCAGCTCGCGCGCTTCGTCTGGCGTTGACGCGTAGCGACGCACCAGGCGGAACACCTGCTCCTGGTGCCGCCGAACGAGCTCGCCGAAGGCGTCCTTGTCACCGGTCAAGAACGCCGCACAGAGGGCGCCGTCGGTGCGCGGTTGCGCAGGCACCAGACGAAGAGCGGGCGGAGACCGGAGTGTCACGAGATCGTCAACACCTGGGCCTTTGAAAGGTCAAAGGCGACAGCGCTAGGGTCCCGACCATGAACACGACAGAGCATCGGATGGGGGACGAAGCTGTCGCGGGCGGGGGTGAGCTGCTGCGGCCCGGGTATGTGCGGCCGAGCAGCGCTCCCATCATCCGCACCAGCCGGATTCACTTCGACGTGAACCCGACGCTGCCTGAGGTGGTGGCGTTCGCCGAGGCGCAGGGCTGGCGTGCACGGGGCTTCACGGCGGTGTCCATCGCCTGGCAGGAGCTGCACTGGACGAGCGACGGCTGGGCGACGGTGAACAAGGTGGCCTCGACCGACGTGCCCTGTCCCATCACCGGCGGCTGGTTCTCGCTGCAGGCGAAGCCCGGCACGCCGGTGGAGTTCGCGGTGCGGGTCGGCCTCCAGTGTCGCGCCCCGCAGGACACGGCTGGCGCCCGCGAGACCGGGGAGCTCTGGTTCAACAACGCGGGCTCCAATTACGCCCAGGTCACCACCTGAGAGGGTGATCAGCGCAGCACGGGTGTTGGCGGAGGCGTCTTCTCATCGGGCATCCGGTTCAGCAGTTGAACGGCGGCGAACCACTGCTTGCCGTCGCGGGAGAGCTGCGTCGAGTGCGTGAGCTGACCGCTCTGGAAGAGCTGGCGGATCTCCAGCGCCGTGTGCTGCTGGTCACCACGTCCCTCGATCAAGAAGCGCAGGTGCTGGATGTCCGTCTCCCCCCGGCGTGAGTTCTCCGCCGTCGCTCTTGGGAAGTCTTGATCAGACCGGCCCTCGTTGTCATCGGGGCGAACCACCCTCAGCGACGTTCACGCTCCGGGCGCACCAACCCGGCCATGGGAGCGCGGATGACGCTCACCACAGCATCACTGAAGGCACGCGCAGCGGCATGAACGTCGGCTACTGAGCCGCCGAGGTAACCGCCCGCGAAGTTGGTCTCGGTCGGCGGTCCGAAGAACTTGAGCAGCCTCACGTTGGCGGACTTGAGGGCGGCGTCGAGGCCGATCATCGCCTCGGTGGGAGGAGCGATGAGGTACGCGAGCGGGCTGCCCACCGGCACGCCAGCCAGCGGCGCGAGGTAGCGACCGGTCTCCTCGATGACGTGGGGGAAGAAGGCGGGGGCGCTCGTACCCTCGAGGGTGACGAAGTGGATGCGGCTGGTGAGCGCCTGGCGCAACGCCCACAGCCCCTCCTTCACCTCGTCGGGGTTGGGGCCCGCGAGCGCGCCCAGGATCTCGCCCGAGAACGGCCCCGAGGCGTGAGCGCTGCCGGCGTAGAAGCTCTTCGCGTAGACGACGTCGACGTCGGCGAACTTGGTGGCGTGATCGAGCGCCGCGTAGAGCGAGTCGTCCTGATCGCAGGTGACGAGCCCCACCGAGACGTGACGTTCCGCGCAGCCCAGGGCCTTGCCGAGCGTGGGCTCGATCTGCTCGAGCAGCCGGCACGAGAGCAGCTTCGGTGGCTGCGCGACGAGCATCAGTGGTTCACCACGTGCGGCCGGAAGGCCGGGTCGCCGCCGGTGAGCTTCACCCCGCCCCCGCCGGCCTTGAACGTGTCCTTCATGAGCGCGGCGCAGCGCGCGGCCGCCCGTTCTGGCGCGAACCCGAGGTCGCGCACGTTCGAGATGCAGTCCTTCTCGGAGTTGTCCTGGCCCAGCTTCGGGCCGTACGCGGTGTAGATGCTGAGCGAGTCGCCGGTGCCCAGGCCCGGGCGTTCGCCGACGATGATGACGGTGCTCTTCGCCTGGGTGAGCACGCCGATCTCGTCCTGCACACCGATGCGCGCGTACTTCACGAAGAGGGGCTTGCCGACGCGGAAGCCGGCCCCCGCCAGGTGCTGCTGCAGCGCCTTCACCAGCGCAGGTCCGTTCGTGATGAGCGCATGGGCCGACAGGCCGTCGCCAGCGATCAGCTGCACATCGACCCCACGGTCGGCGTCCTTCTCGCAGCGCGCCTTCGAGGCGTCGTCGAGCCGGCGCCCCTGATCGGGGTGCAGGAAGAACTCGGCGTGATCCTTCGCGCGGGTGCGCAGCGGCACCCACCCCTGCTGCTCGGGCCAGCCGTCGGCGATCTCGGACTCGACGGCGTCCAGCGCGATGGCGTGATCGGCCCGCAGCCCGAGGTAGCTCTTCGTCAGGTACCGCGTCCCCGTGCGGCCGGTGACGATGCGCGAAGGCGTCGAGGCCCTGAGCTGCTCGATGGCCTCGGGGTTCCTGGGCGACGGCAACGGCCGGTGGTGCGGCCCCCTCCGGAGCGGCTCCTGCTCACGCACCACCGGCCTGTCTTCCTTCACGCCCACGACCTCGCGGACGACGTCGGCGACCAGGCGTCGAAGCTCGTCTTCGGTCATCGCCCGAACTCCTTCTCGAAGACCGACGCGTCGCCAGCGCGCTCGGTCAGCCTGCCGTTGCGCCACAGCCCCATGCGCTCGAGCCACGCCTCGAACTCGGGCGCGGGCCGCAGGCCGTACAGCTCCTTGAGGGCCGCGTTGTTGTGGAAGCTGGTCGTCTGGTAGTTGAGCATCACGTCGTCGCCCATGGGGATGCCCATGAGGTAGTTCACCCCGGCCGCTGCCAGCAGCATCTCCAGGTTCTCCTGGTCGTTCTGATCGGCGATGGCGTGGTTGGTGTAGCAGGCGTCGCAGCCCATCGAGATGCCGATGAGCTTGCCCATGAAGTGATCTTCGAGCCCGGCCCGGGTGATCTCCTTCGCGTCGCGCAGGTACTCGGGGCCGATGAAGCCGACGACGCTGTTCACCAGGAACGGCGAGTACCGGCGGGCGAGGCCGTAGGCGCGCGCCTCCATCGTGACCTGGTCGGTGTCGTGGTGGGCGTTGGCTGACAGCGCGGTGCCCTGGCCCGTCTCGAAGTACATGACGTTGGGGCCCTGGGCGGTCCCCTCGCGTCGCGCGAGATCGTACGCCTCGTCGAGCACCGAGACCGAGACGCCGAAGTTCTGGTTGGCGCCCTGGCTGCCGGCGATCGACTGGAACATGAGGTCGAGCGGCGCTCCCCGGCGCACGGCCGCCATCTGAATGGTGATGTGCGAGAGCACGCAGTTCTGCGTCGGCACGCGGAACTTCCGCATCAGGTCCTTCACTGCGGTGAGGATGTCGATGGTGCCCTGCACGTCGCCGGTGGACGGGTTGACGCCGATGACCGCGTCACCGTTGCCGTAGGACAGGCCGTCTTTCACCGCCGCCAGGACGCCCTCGACGTCGTCGGTCGGGTGGTTCGGCTGCAGGCGTGACGAGATGCGGCCCTTCACGCCGATGGTGTTGTTGCACCGGGCGGTGACGCGCATCTTCTTGCCGGCGATCACCAGGTCCAGGTTGGACATCAGCTTCGCCACCGCCGCGACCATCTCGGGCGTGAGGCCGGGAGAGACGCCGGTGATGTCTTCTCCCGTGGTGCGATCGTCGAGCAGCCACTCGCGGAACTCGCCGACCGTCCACCCCTGGACGCGCTGGAGCACGTGCGGCGCGAGGCCGTCGATGACGACACGGGTCACCTCGTCCTGCTCGAAGGGCACCGAGGGCGCTTCGTACAGTTGTCTCAGGGTGACGTCGGCGAGCACGTGCTTCGCGGCGGCCATCTCACGCATCGAGCGCGCGGCGAGGCCAGCCTGACGGTCTCCCGAGCGGGGCTCGTTCGCGCGCCCCAGCACGTCCTTGAGGCTCGGGAAGGTGAAGTGCTCGCCGTGCAGGCGGGTGGAGAAGGCCACGGGTGGGGTTGTCGATCCGTCCCGGCGTGGGGTCAAGCAGCCTCAGCGACACCGATTGGGCATCACGAAAGTGCTGCCGCCTCCGACACCGACGACGTCGAGCAGGCCATCGCCGTCCACGTCCGCCAGCGTGACCGCCGCGGCCGGGCCTGGCGACGGCGCCAACTGGCTGGGCGGGCTCACACCGCCGTCAGAGAGCACCCGCAGGAGGAACACTCCGCCGTCCGCGAGGCTGCTGGAGAGCACGAGCTCGGGCCGGCCGTCGAGGTCGAGGTCCGCGAGCGCTGGCGGGGTGTCGCTCGCGAGCGCGCCGACGGTCGCGAGCGGCGCGAACCGGCCCACCGAGGCCTGCTGAAAGAGCACGACGGTGGCGTCCTGAGTCGTGACCACGAGGTCGCGCAGGCCGTCGCCGTCGAGGTCGCCGATGGTGCACGCCGTTGGTCGGCCTGCGATCGGGAGCTGCTCCGCGATGGTGAGCCTCGCCGCGCCGTCGTTGCGGAACACGGTGGCGACGCCCGGCGACAAGCCCGAGAGCGCGACGACGTCGTGCCGCCCGACGCCCCGGACATCGCCTGTGCAGTTGGCGAAGACGTTCAGGCCCGCGTCCGTCGTCCATGGGGTCGGCAACGAGTAGCTGCCGTTCTGGTGCTTGAGGATCAACACCTCTGACGCCTGGTTCGAGACGACGAGCTCGTCGCCCGGCGTGCCGTCCAGCGGCGCCGCGGAGATGGCCCAGACGTTCGGCACCTGGTACCGGTTCGAGAGGGTGAAGCGCCCGGTCTGGTCGTTGCGTGCGACGACCAGCTGCGCGGCGAAGAAGGCGCCGACGACGAGGTCGTCGAAGCCGTCGAGGTCCACGTCGGTGACGGCGAGGGCCGCGGGCCACGAGCTCGCCGAAAAGCGCGTCAGCACCGCGGGCCGGAGCCCGGTGGGCGAGTTGAGCACCACCCCGAGCTCGTCCTGGAACGGGTTCGTCCACGCGAAGTCTGGCCGACCATCGCGGTCGAAGTCGCCAGCGAGGAGGAAGGGTCCTCCACCAGCCTGGGTGCGCACGGGGCCGAAGGAGAGCACGCAGCCGCCATCTCGCGCGCCGCCGCCGTCGGGCCGCGAGCCTGCATCGGGAGTGGAGGCGTCGGGGGTCGCCAGCCCTGCGTCCTGTCCTGCGTCCTGTCCTGCGTCCTGTCCCGCGTCGCCGATGCCCGCGTCGCCGATGCCCGCGTCGGTGCGGCCGGCGTCTTCTCGCCCGCTGTCAACCAGCGAGCTCGCGGGCGTGCAGCGGCCGATCGAGCACTGCTCGGTGAACGCGCACGCCGAGCACGCGGCGCCTCCGAGCCCGCAGCTCGCCGAGTCCGTGCCTTGAAGGCAGCCGCCAGTGCGGGAGCAGCAACCGGAGCAGGTCGAGGGCCCGCACGGCAGGGTCGTCGGCCCGCAGGCGCAGAGGGTGACGAGGACAACGAAGCCGAAGGGTCGCATCACCATGGAGGACACCGCAGCCCCGGCGATGATGCACCAACCGATGAAGCCGAGACGGATCGTGGGGGTTCCGGAGACGTGTTACCTCGAACGCATGCCGCTGACCGTGACTGCTGAGGACTCGACTACGTGCCCGCCGACGTCCTGTGCTGGTGTTTGCTGGAACGCCGGAGTGCCTCGAAGCACGGCGCCAGCGTGGCGTCGGTGGACCCACAGGGCCGCACACCGTCAGTGGCCAGCGGCGTGCAGCGCTGGCTCCGCACTCAGTCATGGCGACTGAGGAAACGAGGGCCTTGAATGACGCGCAGCCAGACGATGGTGTTCGGTGCTCCAACCCGGCGCACCGAAGCGTGGCGGGTGTACCGGATTCGCACGGCCAACAGCGAGTACGAGCTCGAGGTACAGGAGCCTGGCGGAGCGCGCCGGTGCACCGTGCTGACGAAGCTGGCCGGAGAGGCCGCGGTGCAGTCCTTCGAAGACTCGCAGCCACGGGTCGGCGAGCGCTGCCTCTACGACGTCTCGCCGCTCGAGTGGATGGGCCAGCCCCTCGCCGTGGGCACTGCCTGCACCACTCCGATTCAGTCGGTCGACTTCGTCCGCCACGCTCCGCTGCGTACCCAGCGCGCGGCAGCGACTCCGAAGAACACGCTGGTCTTCTCCGAGGCGCCTGCCCGCGCGAGCCGTCCGGCGCCAGCCCCTGACACCGCGGCGCCGGCGCCGAAGAGCTGGGCACCGTTCCCGCTGGGGTGCGTCGAGATGCTCGAGGCGGCTGCGAGCGTGCTGGGCGCCGTGTGCCACCAGCCGAGCCTCGCCTCAGCCCTCGAGGGCGATCCCCGACTCGCGAAGCGCTACCGCCTCGCGCTGGCCCAGTGTGGCGTGCTGCTCGAGACCCTCGACGCCCGGGCCCGTGACGCCTAGCGCCGCGCCTGGCCCGGGACGGTTCAGCCCTCGCTGGAAGAGCCCATGCTCGTGGTGGCGTCGCATCGAGTACCCGGCTGTCAGACAGGCAGTCTGGCATCGCTCGGGCTCTGAGCCGGCCGGTTCGGGTGGTTCGATGCAGCGTTCGTCGCTCAACCCGCGTCGGGAGAGAAGACCCTCACCAGCGCCGCGGCGAGGTCGAGCCAGGGCAGCAGCGCCTCGCCCTCGGGCATCGCCCCGAGCCCGTCCACCACCACGCCGTCGTCGGCGAACGAGACCGCCCACTGGCCCTCGAAGGTGGCCGCCGTGAGCAGCGCCACGACCGGTGGCGAGAGGAAGGTGGCCTGCACCTCGGGCGCGCCCCAGACGGAGTAGCCAGTCGGCCCGCCCGTCGCCGGCGGCGGCAGCTCCGAGCGCGTCAGCAACGTGGAGATGGTGCCGAAGTCCTGCGCGCGCCACGTCGGCGTGCGGCTCACCAGCACCCACGAAGGCGCCACGCGCCCCAGCGGCATGCGCAACCGCCACGCCGTGCCGCCGCCCTCTCGCAGCAGCTGCACGGCCTCGAACTCGACGTCCCGGTGGAAGCCGTGCAGCACCCACGCGCGCTGCCCCTCGTTGCGGTTCTCGATGGCCCAGCCGTGCGACGAGGCAATGGCCTTGCGGCGGATCTGCTGCGCCGCCGCCTGTCGCGAGATGAGGAAGGCCACCACCACCGGCAGCAGCACGAAGATGGCCATCACCAGCCACCAGGGCGTGAGGCGCTCCTGCTTCGTCGGTGGGGCGTTCATGGAGGCCGAAGAACACCAGAGGCGACCGATCTGCCAGCGATCGATCGCCTCCGCGGTGAAGCGGTCGTCACCCCGCCCGTCAGGCGGCCTTCTTCCCCGAGATCGCCGCCTCGACGTACTTCACGCCGTTCGGGGTGATCTGGTTGCCCGACTTCGTGCGCTTCGCGTAGCCGACGTGCTCGCGCAGCGCCTTCGCCGCGTTCGGGGCGGCGTACTTCACGCCGAACTTCGCCCAGAACTTCGAGGTCACGCCCGAGCTGACCTCGACGTTCAGGTTGCGCGCGACGTAGAGCGGAATGAGCGAGCGCAGCAGCTGGTCCTTCTGCTTGCCGGCCTTCACCAGCACTGCCTTCTTCGCGTGCCCGTCGAGCGCCGAAAGGACCGTCGCGAGCGCGTCGCCCGGCTCGGCCTTCACGCCCTTCTTCGCCGGCGCCGCGGTCTTCACCACGACGGGCTTCGCGGCCTTCGCGGGGGGAGGCACCTTGCCCGAGAAGCCGAGCGCCTTCATCACCTCGTGCACCTTGCGCTCGACGTACTCCTCGAGCCCGTGGATGTCGAAGATGCCCTTCTTCACCTGCTGCGCCTTGAACGCCATGTCGAGACCTCCCGAGGAACGCGAACGGCCCGGCGGCACGCCGGATCCAGAAGGGCAGCGCTCTAGCAAAGGGCCGAGCCGCGCGGGCCGAAAAATCGGCTCCAGATGAATCGGCGACCTGATCAGCCCGCCCCTGCGGCTCAGGCCCGGCGCGGACTGCTGATATGCAGCCCCCATGTTCCTCTCGCTCGTGGCCGTAGCGCTGACCGCGGCGCCGAGGGGCCTGCCTGACGCCGAGCTGATCACCTGGGCGCCGAAGGCCTCCGAGGTGTCGACGTTGCTGCCCTTCTTCGCTCGCGCGGGTCAGGGCTCGGTGATGGTGGCGCCCTCAGCCTGGCGGGAGAGCGCCCACCCGCTGCTGGCGTTCGACGTCACCCGGCCGGAGTCCATCAGCGCCGCAGGGGTGGCGGTGAGCGACGGCCTCGCGCTCTCGGTGCGCGGTCCCATCTCGGTCGGCTGCCACGGCGTCTCGGACCTCCAGGCCTTCGAGGCGGCGTGCAAGGCGCGGCTGGCGCGGTTCGGCACCTTCTTCCGGCAGGAGGCTGGCGGCGTCGTCACCCTCGGCGCGCGCGACGGGCTCAACCGCGTGCAGGCGGCGGCGCTGATCAAGGGGAAGGAGTCGTGCTCCATCTCGGGCTCGGGCCACTCCATCGAGAAGCTCTTGCCCGAGGTGACGAAGGCGCTCACCGGCAAGCCGCTCTCCGGGCCGCACCTCAAGGCCGCGTCGGAGCTCCCCGCGCCGCAGTACTTCCTGCTGCCCGAGCGGCCGCAGGATCCCGCAGCGCGGCTGAAGGGCTGGGGCGCGCTCGCGCTCTCGGCGAAGGGCGACACGCTCACCGTGGACACGAAGTCGAAGGGCGTCCCCATGAGCACGCTGCAGGGCGGCGGGCCTTCCCCCTTCACGAACCTCGCGGTGCCGGGAGTCGCGACCGTGCGTGCGCGCCTGGCGAAGACCGAGCTGCCTGGCCTGATGAACCAGGTGTTCGCTTCCATGCCGGGAGCCCGAACGCTCACCCCCGCAGCCCAGGAGCTCGCGCCGAACCTCACCGGCAACGTCGCCCTCGTCATCTCCCGCGTGAAGGTGACCAGCGGCCTGAGGACGGCGCCCGCGCGCTTCTTCGCGGTGCGTTTCGTGCTGCTCGCCGAGGCCGCCGACGCCCGGGCCGCGCTGGCGCTCGTCGAGGCGATCGATCAGAAGGCCCTCGCCTTCCGCGAGGGCAAGCTCGAGGCAGGCGTGAGCAGCGGCGTGGTGTGGCTCGCCAATGACGTGGAGGTGAAGGACGCGGCGCTGGCGGCGCTCCCGAAGGCGGCGGGCACCCAGCGGCATGGCGGCGAGCTCGACCTCGACCCGAAGGCCCTGTCCCGCGCGCTCGCCTCGGTCCCGCTGCTCGAGGTGGTGCAGTCACCCGAGCTCACGGGCGTGCTGGTGGCGGCCACCGAGCTGGGGCCGCTGCTCGACCTCACCGCTCGCGTGCGCGGCTGGGTGGACTCGACGAGCGCCACGACGCAGCGCGCCCAGCTCACCTGGACGCTGGAGCCTGCCCCACCGGCGTCACCGGACGCCGGACCTGTGCCATGAAGCGGGCATGACCTCCCTGCTCGTCGCGCTCGCCCTCGCCGCCACCGGTCCTGCCGTCATCGAAGACGACTACGCGAGGGCCCTCGCCGAGGCGAAGAAGACGAAGAAGCTGCTCTTCGTCGATGCCTGGGCGCCGTGGTGCCACACGTGCGTCTTCATGCGCGAGCACGTCATCAACCAGCCGGCCTTCGCGGCCTTCGGGAAAGACGTCGTCTTCGCGGCCATCGACACCGAGAAGACGTCGAACGCGCCGTTCCTCGAGAAGTTCACCGTCAACGTGTGGCCGACCCTCTTCTTCATCGACCCGGCGAGCGAGGCGCTGGTCTTCAAGTGGGTGGGCAGCGCCGACGCCGCGCAGATGAAGGGGCTGCTCGAGGCAGCGCGGCGCAAGGACGGCGTGGTGCGTGAGGCCGACGCCCTCTTCGCCTCGGGGCGCTCGCAGGAGGCGGCCGAGAAGTACGTCGCGGGGCTGAAGGGCGAGCAGGGCGACGCCGCGGTGCGCGCGACCTTGTCGATGCTGAACGCGCTGTCTGCCGCGAAGCAGCATGAGCCCTGCGCCCGCACCGCCAACGAGCAGGCGCCGTCGATCAGGGGCGTGTCCGACCGCATCAACGCCCTCACCTGGGGCCTGTCGTGCGCGCTCGAGCTGCCGAAGGACGCGAAGGACCGCGACGGCACCCTCACATCGCTGGTGAAGCAGGCCACCGCGGCCCTCTCGCTCGACGGTGCCCTCGCCGACGACGTGTCGGGCCTCTACGAGCTGCTCGTCGAGGAGCGCAAGGCCGCGCAGGACGACGCCGGCGTCGTGGCGCTCGGCAAGGCGTGGCTCACCTTCCTCGAGGCGGCCGCCGCGAAGGCGAAGACGCCTGCGGCTCGCGCGGTCTTCGATCCGCACCGGCTCCTCGCCGCCATGGCCTCGAAGCAGCTCGACCGCGTCATCCCCGCGCTCGAACAATCGGAGAAGGAGCTCCCCTCGGACTTCAACCCACCGGCCCGGCTCGCGCTCGCGCACAAGGAGCAGGGCCAGCTCGACCTCGCCGCCGCCGACATCGCCCGCGCCCTGACGAAGAACACTGGCGGCCCGCGGCGCGTGCGACTCTTCGACGTCCAGGCGTCGATCTTCGCCGCGAAGGGTGACGTCACCGGACAGAGGAAGGCGCTCGCCGACGCGATCGCCTACGGGCGCACGCTCCCGGCCCCGCAGCAGCCGACGAAGAAGCTCGCAGCGCTCGAGGAGCAGCTCGCGAAGCTCGCGCCCCCGCCTCCGCCTGCTCCCGGAAAGAAGTGACCGACCGTCTCGCGTAATGAGTCGCTGACAATCGTGGCGAAAGGTTTATCGTGCGCCCGTCATGAAACGCGCACCGGCGAAGCGGGCCATCAAGCAGGATCGAGCGCTCAAGACGCGGCAGGAGATCCTCAACTCCGCCATCACGCTCTTCGCCCGTCGGGGAATCCTCGCGACGACGATGGCTGAGCTCGCCAGGGCGATCCACATGACGCCTGGCGCGCTGTACTGGCACTTCCCGACGAAGGAAGACCTGCTGCTCGCCGCCATCGAGGAGCTGCACCAGCGCTTCGTGAAGAGCTTCGAGCCGATGCTGAACAACGCCTCGAAGTGGACGGCCCACCAGCAGCTGAAGGCCTTCGTCGAGCACACCGGCCGCTACCTGCAGGACAACCGCGAGCACGGCATCTTCTACGGCATGGTGGGCGCCGAGGCGGCCGAGAACTCCGAAGACGTGGCCCAGGCGCTGCGTGACGCCCTGCAGGTCTACGTGCGCGCGGTGTCCACCATCATCAAGCACGGCCAGACGAAGACGAAGGAGTTCCGCGACGACGTGGACGCCACCACCCTCGCGAACGCCATCATCTTCGGCAACATCGGCCTCGTGGTGCAGCACAACCTCTTCCGCGAGACGCTGTCCTACCAGCCGATCGTCCAGACGCTCAGCACCCTGATGCTCGACGGCGTGCTGAAGAAGTAGCCGGCCGGGTCGGGCTCGGATCGTCGGCGTCGCCTCCAGCGCACGTCAGGGACACGTCCACGGCGCCAGCACCGTCTCGGGGTTCCCCGTGTTGCCATTGTCGTGGTGCCAGCGCGGCCACGGTGAGGTGCCGTCGAGCCCGGGCGAGTCCACGATGACGGCGGTGAGCGCCGAGTCGTTGAGCACCGGCACGTACAGCACGCCGATGCCACGCGCGCACTGCTTCGCGAGGCCGCGGGTGCGCACGACGTCGAGCGCCGGGCTGACGGCGCCCGCGAGAAAGGCGTTGGCCTGCGTCCACTCGAGCGCGCCCGTCATGACGTTCACCACCGACAGGCGCCCCGACTGCGGGCTGACGAGGTAGGCGAGCCCGTTGGCCCCGAGCACGGGGGCCACCCCGCCCAGGTTCGGGCCGTCGAGCACGTCGATCCCGGCGATCGGCGCGAGCTCGGCGCCGAAGCTGCCCCCGTCGGGCATGCCGATGGGGGGCGGCGTGTAGGGGAACCGACGGAGCGTTCCGGTCCCGTCGCCGAAGACGAAGGTCGGCTGCGCGCGAGGCCCCAGCACCACCATCGGTCCGTAGCTCGTGCCCGCGTCACTCGCGAGGCGCCCGTCGACCCTCGCGGTGAGGTCTGCGTTCCACACCGAGAGGGCGACCGGGTTGCGTGGCATCGCGAGGCGGGAGTTGCTCGCGACCACGTCGTCGAACATCACCAGGCTCGTGGTGCCGTTCGGGTTCGGAACGAAGCGCTCCTGCTGGAATCGCGTCGCCGCGCTCGGCAGGAAGTCGACCCGAACCAGCACGGACGAGGAGCCCGTCTGCGGTTCACCGAAGTACAACCGGGCCGCCGTACCGGCCAGCGGCATCGACACCACCACGCCGCGCGGGGCGAACGAGTCGCAGCACGGCTGGCTTCCCCAGTTCTCGCAGAGCGGCGGCGTCTGGGTCGTCGCCCACGCGCGCCCCGATGTGTCCAGCACCATGAGGCGCTGATCGACGATCGACCCCACGCCTCCCCACTCCGTCGAACAGAAGTTGTTCCCGGTCGGCTGCAGCCCAGGCGCCGAGACTGCGACCTGCGTCGTGTCGTAGCGGCGGGTCTGGTTGTTGTCGCCCTGGGCGTACACGCTTCGACCCAGGGCGATCGGCGGGATCGACACGTTGTTGATGGCCAGGTCGACGCGGGTCTCACCGAACGGCAGCACCTGCCAGAGCGCGCCGTTGTTGTTCCCGCTGTAGCCCACGCCCACGTGCACGCGCCCGTCCTCGTCGAGCGCGGGAGGGTGCAGCAGTTCGAGCCCGGCCTCGCCGCTCTCGAGCAGGCTCTTGCGGAACTTCCAGCGCGTCACCGTGAGCGCAACGTTGGCTGCCGCCGAGAGGTTGCCGAGCGCGTCGGGCAGCGGGCCCACGCCGGCGTCGAGGACGCCACGCATGGCCGCGAGCGGCACGCGCCCGAGGTCGAGCGAGAAGCACTGACATGAGCTCCCTCCCGTGCAGGTCGTGGAGCACGCGCGCGCCGTGACGGCGCCGGTCGGTGCTCCGAAGTCCGCCGGCGTGACCGTCACCGGCGCGCTCGACTCGACGCGCAGCTCGACGAGCTCGTCCTTCTTGTAGGCCAGGCCGAAGCCCGTGGTGGGATCGCGATCGGTGAAGCCGCCGTCATTGACGCGCGCTGGTGGCGGCTCGGCGACGAGCGTCACGGTGGGCCTCCGTGCATCGACCGCGAAGGCGGTGCTCGCCGAGAAGCCCGCATCGCCGAACTCCACCCGCGCCGAGAGCGTCCACGTGCCGCTGTCCGCGGGCGTCGTGGTGTCGACGGCCCAGACGGCCACGCCCGGCTGCAGCGCGAGCAGGGGCGGCTGAAAATCGGAGGGTGTCGCGGTGACCTGCAGCAGCGCGGGCAGCGGCACCGCAGCGTCGAGGGCGGCGTGGACCTCGAGCCGCATGGGGCGACTGCCGCCGTAGACGTCGTTCGCATCCGGGCGCTGGAAGGCCAGACCGATCACCTGCAGGGTGCACGCGCGCAGGCCCTCGTCACACGCGAAGCCGTCGGGACAGGTGAGGCAGCTCCCGGCGTCGAATGGCAGCCCGCCGTCCATCACCCCGGCGTCGTCGGCTCCAGCGTCGGTGAGACCGCCATCCGTCCCTGCGTCCGCCGCCCCGGCGTCCATCACCGCGCCCGCATCCGCGCCGGCGTCCCCTCGCCCGGCGTCGCTGGCGCCCGCGTCCGACAGCCCACCGTCATTCGTCGCCGGGCGCAGCACGCAGAGCCCTGAGGTGCACACCGCGTCAGGGGCACAGTCGGCGTCGGCCGAGCAGGTCGCGACGGGCTGGCAGCTGCCCAGCACGGTGAGCGCGGCCGTGATGACGAGGGCGCGGCGCGTCATGGCCAGTCGCCTCCGATGGTCGCCACCAGTCCGCCGGCAAACGGCACCAGCGCGACGGACGCTGGCGATTCGCCCGTGCCGCTCAACAGCGCGAGCAGGAGCCCGCCCACCGCGACCGCCCCCCCTGCCCCGAGCAGCACGAGCCCCGCCAACTGCGTGCTGTTCGCTGCTCGAGCCCTCGCGAGGGAGTCGGCGTCGGCGCCAGGCGGCAGGAAACCCCGTGCGTCCACCATGAGCGAACGAGCCGAGCCCTGCGCCAGGCCCACCAGCGCGCCTCCAGTCCCCGCGGCCGCGACACCCACGCCGAGCAGGGTGAACCCCACGATGCGCCCGACCGGCGTCGGCGGCGTCGGCGGGGGCGCGATCACCTCGGGCGGCTCGGGCACCACGGCGACCGGCGGCGGCGGCGGTGGCTCGACGACGACAGGCGGCGGGGCCGTCGCAGCCTCCTTGAACGCCGGCAAGGTCGGCACGCCCAGCCCCTTCACCGCGTCGACGAGCAGCTGCTTCACGAAGGGCACGAGCGCGCGCTTCTTCTCGCCGCGTGGCGTGGCCGCCGAGAAGCTGCCCATGAGGCGGCCGTCGTCCCGCACCACTCGCGCCGTGACCGTGAAGACACCACCCTCGGACAGCTCCAGCATCGCGTGCAGGGCGTAGAGGCCGGCGCCTTTCACGGCGAGCTGCGCGAGGCAGTCGTTCGCGGTCCGGCAGTCTCGGCGGCCGATGGCGACCACCGCGGCGTCGAGCTCCCGCCGGCTCGGAGTGATGACCTCGCCCGCCTCCCGAACTGCCTCGATCCACGCGCCCTTCAGCTTGTCTGACGAGGCGTTGAGCTCGGGGCGAGGGTCGAACTCGAGCGGGTATGGGACGACGGTGAGCGAGCGCGGCTCCGCGAGCGCGAGCGCGGGCAGCAACACGAGGAGCGGCTCAACGCGAAGAGGCATGGCGACGCAACCTGTCGAGCACGCGCAGCACGCCCCGACAGTCCTGCTTCACCATCGCATCCCCGAACGCGTCCTCCAAGTCATCCAGCGTCGCTCGAGGTGTCCCGCGCTGAGCTGCGGCGCGCTGCAGCGCCTGATGATCCTTGCGCGAGAGGGCCTTGAAGTCGTCGCTCCACGCACACGCAGGGGCGGGGTGCTTCCCGGGCTTCGCCACCACCTTGCCGGGAGCGGCCTTCGCGATGGCCGCGAGGTCGTCTCCTTCGTCGTGCGCTGGCGCTTCGGGGGACCCTGGCGCGGCGACGGCGGGAGCGGGCCCCTCCGGCTTCGGCTCGACGACCGGCTCGGCCGGTCCAGCGTTCACCTCGGGCTCGGGTGGCGTGGGTGGAGGCGGCTCGGCGATTGGCAGCGGCTGCGCCTGCACCACGACCGCCGGGGCCTGCGGCAACACGACCACCGCCACCGCGCCCGCAGCGACGAGCAGCAGGCCGATCATCGCCGCGATGAGCGCGGTTCGGGGTCTGCGCCGCTCGAGCCCGGGCGCCGTGTCAGCGGGCTCGGGGAGCGCCGGCGGCGTCACCCGGGGCAGCTCATCGCGCGACAGCCGCCGCATGGAGGGCAGCGACGAGGGGCCGCGGACGACCGTGTTCTCTCGCGACAACTTCGTGATGAGGCGCCGCACCTCGAGCCGCGCGACGTCGGCGGACTCCGGCCGCTCTTCGCGGTGTTTCTGGAGAAACCACAGCACCAGGCGCTCCACCTCCTCGGGCACGTTGCGCACGAAGTCGGCCAGCGCTGGCGGGGGCGCGTCGAGGTGCTGGCGCACCAGCTCGAGGGGAGACTCGGCCACGAAGGGCGGCCGGCCCGCCAGCATCTCGAACATCGTGCAGCCGAGGGAATAGAGGTCCGACCTCCCGTCGAGGTCCTCGTTGCGGATCTGCTCGGGCGAGGCGTACGCCGGCGTACCGGCGGCCGACGACGTCTTTGCCGACGACAACCCGGCCCAGGGCAAGACCGCTCCAGCGGCCGGGCGCGAGAGCCCGAAGTCGAGCACCTTCACCAGCTGCTCGCCGCTGTGCTCCCGCAGCAACATGATGTTCGCTGGCTTGAGGTCGCGGTGCACGATGCCCTTCTTGTGGGCTTCGCCGAGCGCGTTGAGCACCTGCTCGGTCACCAACAGCGCGAGCGACACGGTGAGGCCAGAGCCCGTCGCGTTCATCGACTCGGCGATCACGTCGTGCAGCGTCTTGCCGTCGATGAAGGCCATGGTGAGGAACGGCTGGCCGGTGGGCAGGTGCCCGAAGTCCAGCACCTCGACCAGGTTGCGGTGGCTGAGCGCGCCCAGCGTGGTGGCCTCCTTGAGGAAGAGATCGAGCGCCGCCGCGTCGCGCGCGCGCTCCGCCTTGAGCACCTTCACCGCCGCGGCCCGGCCGATGGCCTTGTGGCGGGCCCGGTAGACCTCCCCCATGCCGCCAGCGCCGATGAGCTCGACGATCTCGTACGAGCCGACCAGAGCGCCCGCCCGCAGGCGGTGCTCGTCATCACGGTTGGCTTCGGCCCCGTCCGTCACGTGCCCGCCAGTCTACGCCACCCCGCGCGGCGGGCGCCCTTCGAACGTCAGGGCTCGGGCGCGCTCATCGAGTTCTGCGGGTCGCGCGTCATCCGCAACACGAAGTCCGCGAGGTTGTTGTTCGTGTCTTCGCCGTTGCCGAGCAGCTCATCGGCGCCACCGGGCCCCATCGAGGCGGCGGTCGACATCGAGTTCGCCTTCCGCTCGAGCGAGGCGAGGGGGCCCTGCGACGGCACCGGCGCGGCCATGCCCTCGGGGCCCGCGGCGGCGCCATACCCGACGGTGTCCACGGCGTTCATGTCGGTCACCGACGTCGACAGCGCGGGCCCGATGCGCACGTGGCCGGCGATGCCGCTGAGGCCGAGCGCACCAGCGGTGGCGAGATCGGACGCCATCGCCCCAGTGAAGCCCGTGCCGGCGCTCGCGTTGCGCACCGAGGTGATGAGGAAGTAGCGGCGCGGCGGCATCGTGGTGCCCATCGGGATGGTGGCCTTGTTCTGGTAGCTGGCGCCCGTATCCGAGCGGTACTGCAGCACCCAGCCCCCGATGTTCACCGGTGCGTTGGTCGGGTTGTACAGCTCGACGAACTCATCGGCCGCGCTGCCGGTGACGCCGACCTGCAGCTCGCTGATCACGACGTGGTTCACCGTCGACGTGGCCAGCACGTTCACCGTCGAGGTCGCCTGCGACAGCCCGAGCGTCGCCGTCACCGTCGATTGCCCCATCGTCATCGCCGTCGACGCGAAGGCGACGCTGGCGCTCATCTGTCCCTCGGGAATGGTGACGGACATCGGCACCGTGCCCACCATGCCGGTCGCGGCCAGCAGAATCGAGGTGCCGCCAGAAGGCGCGGGCAGGTCGATGCTCACCGTGAGCTGCGTCGTGCTGCCGGACACCACCGACGCCATCGCGGGCGAGAGCGTGACCTGGGTCGGCACCGCCGCAGGGCTGATCAACCGGAGGCCGGCGTCGAGCGTCGTCGAGCCGTACGTCACGAGCAGGTTGACGCTGCCGATGGGGAAGAAGGGCACCGGCGGCGGGCCCGCGTCCAGCTCACCCGCGTCGGGATCGAACCCGGCGTCCGGATCGAGCCCGGCGTCTGGATCGAACCCGGCGTCCAGCCCCGCATCGGCCGGCGGCACCCCACCGTCACCCGGCAGGCCAGCGTCAGGCACGTACACCGAGAAGAGCACCGGCAGCTCGAGCTCACCGGTGCGGAAGAACAACCCCCCGGCGTCGGCGACGCTGAGGGCGAAGGCCTCGACGGGCTGGACGCTGACGAGCAGATCCGCGAGCGCGGGAGACGACAGGCGCACCTTGAACGCCGTGGGGAAGGTCTGCGCGTTCACCTGGCCGAAGCGCAGGAACTGGCCCGAGGGCCCTGCCGCCGCGACGGACACCGGGCGCACCGTGTCGAACGCGTTGCGCGGCTCGAGCTTGTAGTTGTCGTTGCGGAACTGCAGCACGCCGCGCACCTGCGCGAGCGGCTCCCCGGCGGTCGGGAACGGCGCGAAGGCGTAGAAGTAGTCGTTCACCCGCAGCTGCGGCCCGCCCATCATCTCGGAGATGGTGAACTCGTTCGTCGGCGCCATCTCGCCGCCAGCCGGCGGGGGCATGACGTCCACCACCACCGCGGCCCCGGCGAACCCGACGTACACGCCCTCCAGGGCCCGCGCGCGCGTGGCCATGGCGCTGTTCACCTCGCCGGCCATCACGAGGGTCGGCGCAGGCAGCGGGTTGTTCCGCGACGTCACCACGATGCTGCCGCTCTGAATGCCGTTGAGCTGCACCTGCCCGCGGAAGTCCGCTGCGGCGCCAGAGGGGATCGTCACCCGATCGCCGGGCACCACGTCGGTGCGGCCGACGGCGCCCGGGTAGAAGACGAAGATGCCCGAGTAGTCGCGGCCCATGTAGCCCATGTCGTTCTCGTGGATCTGGGCGAAGAAGCCCAGGGAGTTGCTCGCCGTCACCAGCACGTTGGTGAGCTGCACGCGCTGGCCGATCAGCGCCGAGCCGAGGGCCTTCACCTGGTAGATCGTGGCGGGCACTCCCGGTGGGGGCGGGCACAGGTTCCCGCCAGGGTTCGCCTGCATCGGGCAGGGATCGCACGCGTCCCCCTTCAGGTCGCCGTCGGTGTCCACCTGCATCGGGTCGGGATCAGCCGGGCACTTGTCGGTCGCGTTCGGCACCCCGTCGCCATCGACGTCCGTCGCCGAGGGGACGCTGCACGTCGTCGCGTTGGCGTCGAGCGGGCACACGTCGCAGATGTCACCGGTGCCGTCGCCGTCGGTGTCGGCCTGAACCAGCCCGTCCATCGGGCGCCGCGGGTTGAAGACGCCCGGGCAGTTGTCCATCGCGTTGGGCAGGCCGTCGCCGTCCGAGTCGGCCATCGTGCTGACGCCGGTGTACGGGTTGCCCGTGAAGAGCCAGGGCGCGCCGCGCATGGGCGTGCAGGTGGGCTCGTTCTGCGGCGGCATGTTGCAGAAGAAGAGCGGGTACGTGCTGCCGTTGGCGCCCTGGAGCGCGGCGAGCGTCGTCCCCTCGCCCGAGAGGCAGACGGACTTCATCACGCCGCACACGTTGAGCGCCTCGCAGCCCTGGCCGAGCGCGCCGGCGACGTTGGCGTCACCGACCAGCGCCGTGCCCCCGCGCATCGTCAGCACCACGTCTTCGGGGTTCGAGGTGATGACGGACCGGAACGCGTCGGGGTTCTTGCGGCGGTAGATGGCGATGTCGGCGACGCGATTCGGCTGCAGCGTGCCGACGCGCGACGAGACGACCTGCGCCTGGGCGGCGTTCACCGTCACCATGCGCCACAGCGACAGCGGGCTGAAGTACCGGCCGTAGAAGCTCTCGCTCAGGTAGCTCGCGCAGGCGAGCTCGCGCAGCAGGGTGATGGAGCCCGAACGCACCCAGTCGGTGCCGAGCGACACGTTGACGCCCATGCGGTGGTACAGCGGCGTCTGCGCGGTCTCTCCGTAGAGCACTACGTTGCTGCGCGGCGACCAGACGAGGCTCGAGCCCTTGAGCGCCGTGAGGCGGACCTCGGCCGGGCGTACGCCGACGCCGTGGATGATGGCGGTGCGCGGCCCCAGCACGTCCACTCCGCCCTGCTGCAGCCCCGACAGGCAGAGGAACTCGTTGCGCGCCGCGAGCTCGA
The DNA here is from genome assembly GCA_016793095.1 of Myxococcaceae bacterium. Lineage (GTDB taxonomy): Bacteria > Myxococcota > Myxococcia > Myxococcales > Myxococcaceae > Xiheimicrobium. The sequence continues at coordinate 98,061 of JAEUJQ010000035.1, forward strand.
TGCCCTCGGCGATGTGCGGCAGGTACACCGCGTTCGCCGGAATGTCGGTGCTCGGGTTCGGCCGCGAGCCGTACGCGCAGGAGCCGACGAGCTGCTCCGAGGTGCTGCTGCCGAGGGGGAAGGTGTCGTAGTTGCCGCCGTTCGTGTTGGCGCCCAGGCTCTGCTGGCTGTCGCTGGTGGCCGAGGTGTCAGGGGCGTCGAGGTTGCGCAGGAAGCCCGGCGCCCCGCCGGAGCCCGAGATCGAGGTGGTGCCAGCGAGCAGTTGGCGCAGCTCGTTCCATCGGTACTGGGCGACGGTGCCGCTGCCGCCGTTCGACACCGCGCTGTGTCCGTCGACGCCGCCGCGCCAGTCGCTGCGGTGCTCGTAGCGCTCGGGCACGCCGCCGTCGGCGAGGAGGCCGTTGGACTGGACGCCCGGCGCGACGAAGGGCGGGGCGGGGAAGGTGAGGTGATCGTGGCCGTTGATGAGGCCCGGCGAGACGAGGTTGTCACCGCAGAGCAGGGCCGTGGGGTTCGCGCCCGCCGCCGTGAGGCAGTCGCAGCCGACGCAGGTGATGAGGCCCATCGGGTTGACGACGACCTGCCCGCCCCGCAGCACCCGGCCGGGCTGCAGCACCGTGCCGACGATCAGCTTCGTGGTCGAGCCGGGGGCGACGTCGCAGGCCGCCGTGGGCGCGGGCAGCGAGGCGGCCGGGCAGGTGACGGTGAGGACCTGCGTCGGCGTGCAGTCGGTCTCGCAGCCATCCGCTGCGACGGTGTTGCCGTCGTCGCAGAGCTCGCTGCCGCGGCGCACGCCGTCACCACAGACGTTGCCAGGCGTCGCCATCACCGTCGCGGTGCAGTCGATCTCACAGCCATCGCCCGAGACCAGGTTGCCGTCATCGCACGCCTCGCCACCGTTCATCATCGCGTCGCCGCAGAACGGCCCGGCTGCCGAGAAGACGCACGCCCGGGTGCACCCGTCGGTGTCGATCATGTTGCCGTCGTCGCAGAGCTCTCCGCCCGTGCGCTGACCGTCACCGCACGTGGACGTTCCCGCATCGCCACCGCCCGTGGAGCCGCCGCCGGTGGAGCCGCCACCCGTCGAGCCGCCACCCGTCGAGCCGCCACCCGCGGAGCCGCCACCCGCGGAGCCGCCGCCCGTGGAGCCGCCGCCCGTGGAGCCGCCGGCGGTGGAGCCACCACCGGTCGCGCCGCCGCCGGTGGAGCCGCCTCCCGTGGAGCCACCCGCGCTGCCTCCGCCGGTGCCGTTGGTGGGCTGACAGGTGGCCTCGCAGCCGTCTCCGTCGGTCTTGTTGCCGTCGTCACAGGCCTCACCAGGCTCGAGGCGGCCGTTGCCGCAGACCGTGCCGCCACCACAGGCGAAGAGGAGGGCGCCCGCCGCGACGAGGGCGAGGGTGAGGTGCAGGAGGTTTCTCATGGGAGGGATCCGGAGGGGTCGGCCTGAGGAGAGGAAACCTCGTCATACACACGACCCCCGTCCGAGCGCCACGCTCACCTGAGGCCGGGCGTGAGAAAGAAACCTGTCAGTGACGCGCCCTCCGCGCTTCGGCGACACTGCCGCGGGTGAGCGATCGCCGTCGAGAGAAGCTGCTGCCCATCGAGCGCTGGCCGACGGCGCAGGAGGCCGCGGCGAGCCGCTGGTTCTCTCCCGTGCAGGTGGGGCCGGTGCGGGCGGCGACACGCACGTGGGTGCCGGCGATGGTGCCGTGGCGCGCGACCGGCGAGGGCTTCGTCACCGACGCCGTGGTGGGGTGGTACGAGCGCTTCGCCCGCGGTCGACCCGGCGTCATCGTCATCGAGGCGACGGGGATTCGCGACGTGCCGTCCGGGCCGCTGCTGCGCGCGGGGCACGACCGCTTCGTCGAGGGCCTGTCACGGCTGACACGGGCGGTGCGCGAGGCGAGCGGCGGCCACACGAAGCTCTTCGTGCAGCTCATCGACTTCCTCGCCATCAAGCGCCGGCCGACCCGCGAGGCGTTCCTCGGGCGGTTCCTCACCCTCACGCCGCGGCTGCGGCAGGCCCTGGGAGCGCCCCTCGACGCGCCGGACGCCGCGGTCCGCGAGCGCCTGTTGTCCCTGACCGAGGCAGCGCTGCTGCAGGTCCTCGACGCGCGCGAGGCAGACGCGCTGCGCTTCGGCCAACGGGAGCGCGTCACCGACACCCACCTGCCCCACATCGCCGGGCTGCCGCAGGTGCTGCCCGGCCTGTTCGCCGACGCAGCCCGCCGCTGCGTGGCCGCCGGGTTCGACGGCATCGAGCTGCACTACGCGCACGCGTACACGATGGCGAGCTTCCTCTCGGCGAGGAACACGCGCAGCGACGGCTGGGGCGGGCCGAGGGAGCAGCGCGTGCGGTTGCCCCTCGACGTCTTCGCTGCGGTGCGCAGCGCCGTGCCCGCGCATGTCGCGGTGGGCTGCCGGTTCCTCGCGGATGAGATCATCGAGGGCGGCTCGGGCGTGGACGACGCGGCGTACTTCGCGACCCGCTTCGCGCGTGCAGGCATGGACTTCGTGTCGCTCTCGCGCGGAGGGAAGTTCGAAGACGCGAAGCAGCCGAAGGTGGGCCAGGCGGCGTACCCCTACACGGGGCCGTCTGGCCACGAGTGCATGCCGACGACGAAGCTGCCGGCGCCGGGGCCGTTCGGGAGGAACCTGCCGGCGGTCGCTCACATCACGAAGACGCTCCGGAGCGAGGGCCTCGCGACGCCCGTCGTCGCCTGCGGGGGCATCGCGAGCTTCTGGCAGGCCGAGGCAGTGCTCGAGGCGGGCGAGGCAGACCTCGTCGCGTCGGCGCGGCAGTCGCTCGCGGACCCTGACTGGTTCGAGAAGGTGCGCCAGGGTCGGGGCGACGAGGTGCGGCGGTGCCTCTTCACCAACTACTGCGAGGGGCTCGACCAGTCGCACGAGGTCGTCACCTGCCACCTGTGGGATCGGCTGAAGGGCCAGCCCGATGACGCGACCGTTCCCCGCACGACCGACGGCCGGCGGCTGGTCGCGCCTCCCTGGAGCTGACCGGCTCCACCATCATCAGGAGGACCGATGTTGAGTTCCCTCGTGAGCCGCTGTGGTGCCTGCTCGGTGGCGGCGTGCGGTCTGGTGGCGCTGTGGGCCGGGTCGAGCTGGGCGGCGGGCCCGAAGAGCGACGGAGTGCCGCTCACCGCCGCGCGGATCGACGGCGGCCCGAGGACGACTGAGCAGGTGACGGTGCCGAAGGGGTACACAGGGAAGCTGGAGCCCATCGTCCAGCGGGCGTCCGACCGCGTGAGAGGGACCGGCGTCAGCATCGAGCAGCGGGGCCAACAGCTCACGGTGACCGGCCCCGGCGGCGAGTCGTTCACCGTCGGCAGCAAGGCGGCGATCGAGGAGCTCGCGGCCGAGTGGCGGTCGCAGGTGGCCGCGGCGAAGCAGGACCCGGCGCAGCAGTTCCTTCAGCTCGAGTGGTCGCTCACGGCGAGCGTGCGCGGCGCGGGCACCGCAGGAATGCTGTTCAGCACGCTCGAGAGCCGAAGCACCTACGCGGGTGGGGCCCACCCGTCGAACAGCCTCACCCTGGCCACCCATGACGCGCGCACCGGCAAACGGGTCACGCTGGACGAGCTGCTCACGCCGCGCCAACTGAGCGCGGTGGTGAAGGTGATCAGCGCGAAGCTGCGGACCCTCGGGAACACCGAGGGCGTGGACGGGAGCCTCTGGACCTGGAGCTCTCCGGAGGTGCTGCAGCGCACCATCAGCGAGAACTTCGCGCTCACGACGGCCGCGAACGGCAGGGTGCAACTGCACGTCGCGTGGGAATCCGGAGTGCACGCGATCGGCGGTCAGCTCGCCCACTTCACCTTCGACGCGCCGGTTGACGCCGCCTTCCGGGCGAAGCTCGGCCTGGAGTGAGGCGCGAGCACAACTCCGTCCACCGCCCGCGTGGTCCACGTTGCTCTCGCGCGTCACGGCGCCCTGGACCGCCGAGCACAACTCCGTCCACCGCCCGCGTGGTCCACGTTGTTCTCGCGCGTCGGCGCCGCGGGAGTGCGAGCACAACTCCGTCCACCGCCCGCGTGGACCACGTTGTTCTCGCGCGTCGGAGCGCCCCGGAGCGCCGAGCACAACTCCGTCCACCGCCTGCGTGGTCCACGTTGTTCTCGCGCGTCACGGCGCCCTGGACCGCCGAGCACAACTCCGTCCACCGCCCGCGTGGTCCACGTTGTTCTCGCGCGTCGGAGCGCCCAGGAGCGGCGAGCACAACTCCGTCCACCGCCTGCGTGGTCCACGTTGTTCTCGCGCATCACGGCGCCCAGGAGCGGCGAGCACAACTCCGTCCACCGCCCAGGAATGCCTGCGGAACACGGGAAGGAGCACAACCTCGCAGCCGCCACTGCGGACTGCGCAAGCACCCACTGCGGACCTCGCAGCAGCCACTGCGGACCTCGCAGCAGCCACTGCGGACCTCGCGGCAGCCACTGCGGACCTCGCGGCCGCCACTGCGGACCTCGCATCCACCCACTGCGGACCTCGCAGGCCCCACTGCGGACCTCGCGGCCGCCACTGCGGACCTCACAGGCCCCACTGCGGACCTCGCAGGCCCCACTGCGGACCTCGCAGCCGCCACTGCGGACCTCGCAGGCCCCACTGCGGACCTCGCAGGCCCCACTGCGGACCTCGCAGCCGCCGCTGCGGAGTCCGCAGGCCCCCGCTGCGGCTACTTCGTCGGCCCGGCGGGCGTCGCGACCGCTGGCGACGACGCCCCCATCAGCGATGAGAGGTTCCCGCCTGGCACCGGAAGCGTGATCGCCTCACCGTCCTCCTTCGCGCGACGCAGCGCCTTGAGCGCGAACCCCATCTCACGCAGCACGCGCCCCTCGATGCGGTTCGTGTGCTCGGAGTCGGCCCCACCCGGCAGGCCATAGGTGCGCTCGTTCGCTTCCCGCAGCGCGTCCGTCATCGCCGAGACCGACGAGAGGAACTCCGCCGTCAGCCCCACGTCGTCAGCGATCAGCTCGCCGTCGTCGCTCCGCCGCAACTGCGCCGCGAGCTGCAACAGTCCCGTCAACGTGGACTCGAGCGCGTGCGGCGCGGTCGGATTCTCGTTGCGATCGGTCACGGCCTTCGTGAAGGCCGGGTCGCCCGACGCCGCCGCCAACAGCCCGCTCGCCAACCGCTTGCGCGCCTTGTCGGCGATGTGGAACGCCCCCACCCGCTCCCCGCGCGCGACGGCGTTGCGCCCAGCCTCATCAGACGCCACCGCGTCGTCGAGCTCGGTGATCAACTGACACAGCCACGCGAACCGGTGAAGGCTGTACCCCACCACCGGCTTCTTCAGCGTCGTCGCCAACGCGCCGACGAAGCGCTCAGCCTCGGCGTGCACCGCGGCGGCCTTCGTGCGATCGCCCCACGCGTCGCACTGCTCGTCCGAGAACGCGCGCAGGTAGATGCGGCGCCGCTTCGCGTCGATGGGCGGCAGCGAGCCGAGCAGCTTGAACGCGAAGCGCGGAGCCTTCGCGGGCGCCTTCGCGGACGACGAGCTCTTCTTCGCGACAGCCTTCTTCTTCGTTGCCATGTGGGAACCCCTCCAGAGAAGGCGCGCACTGTACGCCGCGCCACTCCCCCCGGTGAAGGAGTAAGGTGAGCGCCGCATGCGCGCCCTCCCCCTCGCAGCCTGCCTGGCGGTGCTCGGGTGCGAGTGCGGAGGCGTCACGCTGCGACTGTCGGGCCCCGACGTGATGCTGCGCACGGGCACCGCGCGCTTCGTCGTCAGCGTCATCGACGAAGAGGCCCGGCCGGGCGAGGGCCAGGTCCGCGTCTCGAGCGACCTCGGCTCCCTTCGCGAGGGCGCCGCGGTGACGCTCGATCGCGCCGGCGCGGCCACCGTCGAGTTCTCGTGCGCCCCCTCCGACGACCCCGCCTGCGCGGGCGACGTCGCCGTCCTCGAGGCCTCGTGGCGCCGCCAGCGGGTCGAACGGCGCGTCCGCCTGGTGGACGAGCTCCCCGTCAACAACACGGGAGGTGGTTCAGCAACCGGCGGCGGCTCGACCGGCGGAGGCTCGACCGGCGGAGGCTCGACCGGCGGAGGCTCGAGCGGGAGCTTTGATGGCGGCAGCTCGATCGCCGACGGCGGCGCCTGCACTCCCGGTGCGAACCTGAGCTCGCTGGGCTGTGAGTTCCTCGTGGCGCCCGTGCCGCCCGAGGTCGCGACGGAAGGGTCCTGCTACGCGGTGGTGCTCGCGAACGGCGGCGCCGAGACCGTCGAGGTGCGCGTCGAGCGAGGGGGCCTGGCCCTCTTCCCCTTCTCGTACGCGTTCCTCCTGAGGGGCGCGGACGGCGGACAACCCTCGTACACGAGCCTCCAGTCGCAGGGCAGCGCGGCGCTGTTGCCATCGAACGAGGTCGCGGTGCTGTTCCTCGCCAGGGAGACAGGCGCCGGGGGAACCGCGTGCCCTCGCGCCGCCGCGGTCTCTCAACCCTTCCAGGTGACCGGGCCTGCCGTGCTGGACGCGTTTCGCATCACCACCTCGGGTCCCGTCGCCGCCTACGACATCTACCCTTACGGCGGCGCGCCGAGCCACGTCACGAGCGCGAGCCTGCTGTTGCCGACGACGGCCTGGGCGACGACCTCGGTCGGGCTCACGCCAGCGCCACCGACCGGCCCGTACAACCCCTTCCTCCAGATCTTCGCCACCGAGGATCTCACGATGACGTTCATCGAGTCGCCCGTCGCCATCGTCGGGGGAGGTCCGGTGGTCGGCAGCCCGGCGCGGCAGGTGGTGGGCCGGCTGCTCCGGCGAGGCGAGGTGCTGCAGCTCCAACAGGCCGAGCAGCTGGGCGGCGCCGTCGTGCGCTCGTCGAGGCCGGTCGCCGTGTGGGGCGGCCACGCGTGCATGTACCTGCCGAACCCGGTGCCGGCCTGCGACTCGGCGCACCAGCAGCTCCCGCCCGTCAGGCACCTGGGCAGCGAGTACGTCGCCGTGCGCCCACCCTCACGCGCGAGCACCGGTGAAGATGCGCTCTGGAGGTTCGCCGGCACCACCGCCGCCACCCTGCTGACGTACACACCGCCCGTCCAGGGAGCGCCGACCCGCCTCGACCCCGGCCAGGTGGTGGAGTTCTGGGCCCCCGGCCCCTTCGTCGTCCGCGCCCAGGATCAACAGCACCCCTTCCTCGCCACCCAGCTCATGCGCGGCGGCCAGTCGGTCGGCGGGCTCGGCGACCCCGAGTTCGTCCTGCTGGTGCCGCCCGGGCAGTTCCTCTCCTCGTACCTCTTCTTCACCGATCACACCTACGCCAACACCCACCTCGTCTTCACGCGCCGGCAGACGATGAACGGCACGTTCGAGGCGGTCACCCTCGACTGCGGCGCGCCCCTCTCGTGGCAGCCGACCGGCGACCCGCGGTTCCAGTACGCGATCCGCTCCTGGCGGCGCGGCGAGAGCGGCGGGTGCACCAACGGCATCAGGCGCGCCTCCAGCCCCGAGCCGTTCGGGCTCACCGTCTGGGGCACCGACTCCTGGGTCAGCTACGCGTACCCCGCCGGCATGGGCGTGGCGGAGCTCAACACCATCGATCCCGATCCGATCCAGTAGCCCCGGTGACGCGGAGCCACGACTCGCGGTAGGGGGCGCTCATGGTCTTCGCGCTGCTGCCGCTCGCCCTCGCCGCTGCTCCGCTCGACGTCGCGCTCCTGTCGAAGGACGCCGCGTCGTCCACCCTCGAGGTCCGCTGGCAGCCGCTGACGTCGCCCACCCTCGCGGAGCCCTTCGCCGCCCTGCCCGTCCACCCCGACGAGACGTTCCGTGGAGTCGTGCTCCCGGGCACGCGCACGGTGGCGGTGGTGCGGGTGCCGGCGCTGGTGCGCGACCCCTCGTTCGCGGCGACCCTGTCCCTCGTGACGCCGGACGGCGCCGAGCGGGTGCTGGCGACGGGGCTCGCGCGCGCCTCGAAGCCCGTGCTGGTGGGCGCGCGCCTGTTCGTCGAGCGCGGCCGCGCGGGCGCGCCGTCCCCCACGGACTACCGCGTGGACGAGCTCACCGTGTCGGAGGTGGATGTCCTGAGCGGCCGCCTGCGCACCGTCTACGAGACGAAGGGCCTCTCGACCCACCTGGCTGGCGCCGTCGGGCGCGAGCTCGTGCTGTACGTCGCCGGGCCGCAGGGCGCGAAGGTCGAGGCGGTGCACGTGGACACGCTCGCCGTGCGCACGCTGGTGCCCGCGCTGCCGCCGATGGCCCATGACTTCACGGTGGACGTCGCCGGGAAGGCGGTGCTCTTCACCGTCGCCGAGCCGGGCGTCGAGCGGTGGTTCGTCGAGCGGGTGGAGCTCGCCACCGGCCGGCAGCAACGGCTCGCTGAAGGAGACACGGTCGCCCTGCTGCCCACCGTGCTGCCGGGCGGGGTGGCGTACCAGCGCGCTCCCGGCGAGGGCCTCGTGTGGGCTGGCCGCGAGGGGGTCGCGCTGCCCTCGCGCGGGCCGGGCTTCGAGCGCGTGCGCTTCGTCGTCGAAGGGCTGGTGTTCGCGCGCCACGAGACGGCTGACGCTGCGCCGGTCGTCACGGTGACCCGCGTGAAGGACCTCGGCGTGGTGTCGCTCGCGCAGCCGACGGGCGCCATCGTCGACGTCGCGGGGGTCGCGCGATGAGGCTCCTGACCCTCGTCGTCCTCGCCCTCGCCACCGACGCGCTCGCGCAGTTCTGCCCGTCGTACACGGCGTCGAGCCCCAACAACACCGGCGACTGCGCCGTCGAGGCTGTGCCCGGCACCAACCCCACCGTCGCGCAGTGGCAGGCCATCTTCGACACCGTCTCGAAGGGCCCCGCCGCCTGGGGCGCCGGCGCGCCGACCGTCAGCATGCTCGGCGTGGGCTGCAACCGCCCCACCCCTCCCTCGAGCGAGGTGGCGCGCTTCCCGTGCGAGCTGATCAAGGCCATCGCCATGCAGGAGAGCAGCTGGAAGCAGTTCTGCCCGCCCTCCACGCCCGCCGATCAGGTCGGCCGGCCGTCGCAGACCATCATCTCGTTCGATTGCGGCTACGGCATCGGCCAGGTGACGAGCGGCATGCGCCGGTTCGATCCGACGCCGGCGTACGATCGCAGCCGCGTCGCGTCCGACCCGCTCTACAACCTGCAGACGGGCATGCAGATCATCACCGACAAGTGGCGGGTGACGAACTGCGTGGGCGACAACCAGCCGCGCCTCATCGAGCACTGGTACAGCGCCACCTGGGCGTACAACGGCCTGTCGTCGTCGAACAACCCGAACAACCCGAACTTCAGCACCACCCGCGGCGTGTGCCAGCCGGGCAGGTGTCCGTCCGGGTCGGCGCCGTACCAGGAGCGCGTCTGGGGGTGGATGGAGTTCCCGCCCACGGCGGGGCACTGGCCGGTGACGCGCGCCGCCTACCCGCGCCTGTCCGACGTCGGCGCCGGCGTCTCGCGGCCTCCGGCGCTGCCTGATCCGACCTGCGCGACGCCCACCAGCTGCACGCTGACGCGGCCGCTCCACGTGTCGGTGTGCCTCGCGCCTGACGCTGGCACCGTGATGCCCCCGGTGGACGCAGGCCAACCGGTAGACGCAGGCACCGACGCCGGCAGCGGACCGGGCCCCGACGGAGGCGCCATGACCCCCGACGGTGGTGAGCCCGCCCCCACCGAGCCCCGCGTCGTGCGGCTCGCCCCCACCGACTACCCCGTCGCGAAGGGCTGCGGCTGCGGCGCCATCGACGGCGCCTTCCCGCTCGCCCTGCTGGCGCTCCTGACGCGGCGTCGCTCCAAAAAGCAGTAGACACGCGCTGGGAAAGCCGTAAGTCCGCGGCCCTCGGCAGGCCGCTTCCTTCGAGGGGTTTCGATGCACACGCACTTCCGGCTCGTCACACTGACAGCCCTGCTCACTTCGCTGTCCGTCTACGCCGAGCAGTCGCCCGTCAACATTCACCTCGAAGTGGGAGGCGGCTCCGGGCTCGATCGCGCCGTGCCGGTGACGGGCGCCGGCCTCAAGGTGGACACCACCCTGCTCAAGTTCCTCGGGCCGATCGCGCCGCAGGTCGAGATGTTCGGCCTGTCCACGTTCAACAACTTCACCGGCTACCTCGACCAGGGCGCGGCGTTCGGCCTGGGCCTCGGCGCGCGGCTGCGCCTCTTCAATGACGAGAAGGGGTACTACTTCAACCCCGGCGCGAAGGGCCGCTCCGGCAACTTCTGGGGGAACTGGTACTTCGACGCGCACTTCGCCTGGTCCTTCGCGAAGGATCCGCGGGAGCTCGGGCCCGGCTTCGACGTCGGCACCGGCTACTCGTTCTCCCTCGTCGAGGCGCTGCACCTCGGGCCCTTCGTCACGTTCCGCCTGATGGGGCCCCATCAGGTCATCATGGCTGGCCTCGCCGTCACCATCGGCGCGCCCGACACCATTCCCGCCGAGACCGATTGGGACAACGACGGCGTCTTCGGTGAGACCGACAAGTGCCCCGACACTGCCGGCCCGAAGGAGAGCAACGGCTGCCCCGCGGACGACAAGGACAAGGACGGCACCCCGGACAAGACCGACAAGTGCGTCGAGGTCGCGGGTCCGAAGGAGAACTCCGGCTGCCCGTGGGGTGACAAGGACAGCGACGGCCTGCTGGACAACGAAGACAAGTGCGTCGACCAGGCCGGCCCGAAGGAGAACGGCGGCTGCCCGTGGGGCGACAAGGACGCCGATGGCCTGCTCGACAACGCCGACAAGTGCCCTGATCAGGCCGGCCCGAAGGAGAACGACGGCTGCCCTGACACCGACAAGGACGGCGACGGCGTCGTCGATCGCCTCGACGCCTGCCTCGAGGTCGCGGGCGAGAAGGACAACAAGGGCTGCCCGTACCCCGACACCGACGGCGACGGCGTGAACGATCGCGTGGACAACTGCGTGAAGGACCCCGGCCCCGCTTCGAACCAGGGCTGCCCCGAGAAGGTGAAGCAGCTCGTCGTGATCACCCGCGAGAAGCTGGTCATCAAGGACAAGGTCTACTTCGACCTCAACAAGGCGACCCTGCAGGCGCGGTCGAACGCGCTGCTCGACCAGATCGCGGCGATCCTCAAGGACCACACCGAGATCAAGATGCTCCAGGTCGAGGGCCACACGGACAACACCGGCGTCGCGGAGAAGAACCTGACCCTGTCTCAGGACCGCGCCAACTCGGTGAAGGCCTACCTCGTGAAGAAGGGCGTCGAGGACGCGCGCGTCAAGGCGATCGGCTTCGGCCAGACGAAGCCGGCTGACACGAACGACACGCCCGTCGGCCGCGACAACAACCGCCGCGTCGAGTTCAACATCCTCGATCAGTAGGCTCCGGCATCGGCGGTGCTGAGGACCCGCGACTGAACCGCATGCCGAGGGTGCGTCGTCGTGCGGTCGCGTTGCCGTCGTCTCCAGTGAGCCCACGACGAGTGGGCGGGCCGGCTCAGCGCTGCGAGCCGCAGGCCGGATCTTCGGCCGAACTGCCACAGGCATCAGGCGTCAGGTCGCTCGGCGTTCATGGGGAGCTCCGCAGCCCGCGTCGACGTCGGAAGCTCGCGACCGACGGGGTGCGAGAGCTGATGCGGCTTCGGCGAGCTGAGGCGCCGGGTTGGCGGGAGTTCCTCGAGCGCAGGTTTCCTCCGAAGGTCGGAGCGGAGCGGGCAGCGAAGCTGGCGTCAATCACCGCGGTGGGCGAGTGAAGCGCCGCTTCTGCCACTCGAGGCCGGTGAGCACGAGATAGGCCTCGCCCTCGTCGGTCTCAGCCACCGCTTCGAGCCCCTCGGCGCGGAGGGCCTGCGAGACGCGCTCGCCGATCTTCCGGTCGGCCTCCCCGCCCTCCCGGAAGCTGCCGAACTCGAGGACGAGCTCGCCCGACTCCGAGACGCCGTCTGCGTCCTGGTCGGTGAAGAAGACGTAGCCGTCGGCCCGTTTGCCGTCCTCCAGCCAGTCCTCACGCAGGGCCTTCATCTCCTCGAGCCCGCACTTGCGGCAGTCGGTGAAGCGCTCGCGCGCGATCACTCCTTGCTTGTCGAGGGCCGTGAAGGCGCGGGTGAGGCGGTCGGGGGCGGTGAGGTAGCGCCACGCGGCCTCGCGCCGGCGATGGGCGGCGAGCTCGTCGTCCACCAGCGCCTCGATCTCGGACCGCAGCGACTCGCGGCCATCGGCGCTCTGCATCGCGAGCTCGACGATGTCCTTGCGGCCGAGGAAGCCATCGGCGACGCGCCACCCCACCAGCTCACGCGCCTCGGCGAGCAGGATCGACCTGGGTCGTCGCTTCGACTCTTTGTCCTTCTCGGGGCGCGCGCGGGGGCCAGCCTTCGCCGACAGGACCGCCGCCGCCACCGCGGGCGTGGGGTCAGCCTCGTCCTGTGGCTTCTGCGGCTCGCCTGACGACCGGCCCTGCTCACAGGCGAGCAGGATCGACGCGGCGAGCACGGCGGCGCGGAGGCACATGCAGGCGCGAGGTCTACTCCTCGAAGGGGGCCCTCGTCACGCGGCTGCCTGATCGTCGGCCGGCTTCACGTTGAACTCGAACGGCAGCACGTCGGTGACGGTGTCCGGCTCGGTCAACAGCTCGATCAGATCGGTCGAGGTGACCAGGCCGATCAGCTCGTCCTTCAGGCTGACGATGGGGATGGAGTCGATGCGGTGCTCGAGCATCAGCGCGGCGAGCCGCGACACCGGCGTCGCTGGTTGGCAGGTGATGGGGTGCGGCGTCATGGCCTCGCCCACGGCGAGCGGCGGAAACGAGATCGCGCCCCCCTCCAGCACCAGGGCCCGCAGCAGCAGATCCCGATCGGACACGATGCCCACCAGGCGGCCCGAGAAGACGACGGGCAGGTGGCGCACGTTGAGCTTCTTCATCAACGACCAGGAGCGCTCCAACCCGAAGTCGGGGGTGATGCACGTGACGTCCTTCGTCATCACCCGGCTGGCTTTCATGTCACGACCTCCGCCGTCGGGCACAGCATCAATCGGGCCAATGGCCGGCCGTCACGTTCCAGCGGGAGTCCGGGAAGGCGGCGCGAAAAACCTGCGTCGCGCAGGTCAGGGGCGCAGCGCAGCGATGGCCCGGGCGTAGTCCTTCTCTTTGAAGACCGCGTTCCCCGCCACCAGCACCGTGGCGCCGGCAGCCACCACCCGTCGGGCGGTGTCGGCGTTGATGCCGCCGTCCACTTCGATGTCCACCTTCGAGCGCCCGCGTGCGTCGAGCAGGTCGCGCAGGCGCTTCACCTTGTCCACGGTGGCCTCGATGAAGGCCTGGCCGCCGAAGCCGGGGTTCACGCTCATGAGCAGGACCTGATCGACCTCGCCGAGCACTTCCTCGAGCGTGACGAGGGGCGTCGATGGGTTCAGCACCACCGAGGGCTTCGCGCCGGCCGCGCGGATCTGCTGCAGCGTGCGGTGCAGGTGTGGGCACGTCTCCTGGTGCACGGTGATGAGGTCGGCGCCGGCCTTCGCGAAGTCGGCGATGTACTTCTCGGGCTCGACGATCATCAGGTGCACGTCGAGGGGCAGCGACGTGGCGCGCTTCACGGCCTCGACGACGAGGGGCCCGATGGTGAGGTTGGGCACGAAGCGGCCGTCCATCACGTCCACGTGCACGTAGTCGGCGCCGGCCTGCTCGATGGCGCGCACCTCGTCGGCGAGCCGCCCGAAGTCCGCCGAGAGAATCGAGGGAGCCACCTTCACCGTCTTCGTCATCGCGTCACTCCTTGCGCGCGCGCCCGCAGGGCCCTGTCCATCAGCCGCACCGTCTTCTCACGGTTCGCGCCGAACGGCACGGGCTCGAGGCTCGGCGCGCCCACGAGCCGCACCTCCGCGACCACCTCGTCCTCCGAGAAGCCCCGGGCCTGCGCCGCGATCACCTCGAGCTCGATCCGGGCCAGGTAGTCGCGGGTTCGCACGAGGGTCTCCCGGCCCACGGGCGCGCCGTGGCCTGGCAGCGCGGTGACGAAGTCGAGCGCCAGCAACGACTCCACCGTGTGCCGGAACGCCAGCACGTCGCCGCCCGCCTTCACGTCGATGACCGGCTCATTGAGCTCGGTGACGAGGTCGCCAGTGACCAGCAGCTTGCGGCGGCTGAGGTACGCGACCAGATCGCCGTCGGTGTGGCCGCGCCCCGGGTGCCAGATGCGCACGACCTCGTCGCCGAGCCGCAGCTCGATGGGCCCGCCCACCTCGACCCAGTCGGCGCGCACGCCCTGCGCCTCGAGCCGCTTGCGCGTCGCTTCGTGCACGAGCACCGGGCCCAGCGCGCGGTACCGGTCCAGGCCATCGGCGTGGTCGAAGTGGGAGTGCGTGAGCATCACCCGGCGCACGTCACGCACCAGCTCCTCCTCCACGCGGTGCCGCAGCGACTTCGCCGCTCCCATGAACTTGGTGTCGATGAGGAAGGCGTCGCGGCCATGGGTGAGGAGCAACGAGTTGCCGCCCCCGCCCAGGAAGAAGCGCAGGCGCGCGTCGAGGGTGCGCTCCTCGACGCGGAGGAACTGCTGGGTCGCGCAGCCGGCGAGCAGGGCCGTGACGCACACCACCGTCGAGAGCGCCGCGCGCCGGGTCTGGCCAGGGGCGCGGCCATCACGGTTGCGGAGCCGCGCTCGCCAGAGGAACATCGCGCTCCCGTGTCTACCAAGCCCTCCGACTTCCAGGCAGACGAAACCACCTCGCCCTCGATGTCGCCGATCCAGCTTGCGCTGAGGCGGAACTCGAAGCTGACCTCGATCCTCGAGGTGGCGAAGGCGATGACCGCCGAGCGCAACCTCGACACGCTGCTGCCCCTCATTCTCCGCGAGGCGGCGCGCGTGGTGGAGGCCGACCGCTGCAGCCTCTTCATCGTCGATCGCGCGCGCAACGAGCTGTGGAGCCGCGTCGCCCAGGGCGCCCGTGAGGAGATCCGCCTGCCCATCGGTCAGGGCATCGCGGGCACGGTGGCGGCCACCGGGGAGATCGTCAACATCAAGGACGCCTACGAGGATCCGCGGTTCAACCGGGACTGGGACGCGAAGACGGCCTACCACACGAAGAGCATCCTCTGCGTGCCGATGCGCGACACGCGCGGCGACATCACCGGCGTCATTCAGGCGCTCAACGCCATCGACGGCGCCTTCGACGCCGAAGACGAGGAGCTGCTGCTCGCGCTCGGTGGCCAGGCCGCCCAGGCCATCGAGAACGCGATGCTGCACGAGGAGATCAGCCGGCTCTTCGAGGGCTTCGTGCAGGCGTCGGTGATGGCCATCGAGTCGCGCGACCCCACCACCGCCGGTCACTCAGGCCGGGTCGCCTCGCTCACGGTCGGCCTCGCCCAGGCGACCGAGGCCGCGCCCGCCGGCCCCTACCGCGGCACCCACTTCAGCCAGGAGCAACTGCAAGAGCTCCGCTACGCCTCGCTCCTGCACGACTTCGGGAAGATCGGCGTCCGGGAGCCGGTGCTGGTGAAGGCCGAGAAGCTGTACCCGCACGAGTTCGAGAGCATTCGGCAGCGCTTCGAGCTCGCGCGCAAGGATCGACAGCTCGGCTCGGTGCAGCGACGGCTCGAGATGGTGAAGCTGCGCGGCGAGCGTGAGATCGGCGCCATCGAGCAGGAGGAAGACGCGCGGTTGGCGCGAGAGCTCAAGGAGCTGGACGAGGCGCTCGAGTTCATCATCGCGTGCAACAAGCCCACCGTGCTGGCGCAGGGTGGCTTCGAGAAGCTGGCCGGCCTGGGCGAGGTGTCGTTCACCGACGCGCACGAGCGGCCCCAGATGGTCCTCACCGCTCACGAGATCCAGGTGTTGTCGATCCCACGCGGCTCGCTGTCGGCGACGGAGCGGCGCGAGATCGAGTCGCACGTGACGCACACGTTCAAGTTCCTGTCCCAGATCCCCTGGACCCGGGTGCTCAAGCGCGTGCCGGAGATCGCCTACGCGCACCACGAGAAGCTGGATGGCAAGGGCTACCCGCGCTCGCTCGCCTCCGAGCGCATTCCGCTGCAGTCGAAGATGATGGCCATCTCGGACATCTACGACGCGCTGACCGCCAGCGACCGGCCGTACAAGAAGGCCGTGCCCCACGAGAAGGCCCTCGACATCCTCCACATGGAGGCGAAGTCGGGGCAGCTCGACAGCGAGCTGATCCGCGTCTTCGTCGAGGCCGACGTGCCGCGACGGGCGCTCAAGGGCGGCTGAAGCTCACGCCCCCGCGACCCCCTCCGTCAGCCCGAAAGCAGCCGCGGTGATGAACGCCATCGGCGCGCGCGATTCCCGGCGCCGCGCGGACCTTGGATTTGCGAACCGTTTTCAACTACGAGCAGTGGCGATGACTCGCGACGGGACGACCGCAGCCACCGTGACGTCGCTCGACACCCTCCTGCCCGGTGCCTCGGCGACGGTGAAGGCGCTCCACCTGCCACCGAGGGAGGCCACCTGGCTGCGGGCGGTGGGGCTGCGCGAGGGCACGGTGGTGGCGGTGCTGCGGCGGGCGCCGTTCTCGGGGCCGCTGCACCTCAGGCTCGGCGAGCGCTCTGAGCTGGCGCTCGCCCGAGAGCTGGCGACGCACGTCGAGGTGGCCCCGTGACGACTCCCGTCGTCGCCCTCGTGGGTCGGCCCAACTCGGGCAAGTCGTCTCTCTTCAACGCGCTCACGGGGGCGCACGCGAAGGTCGGCAACTTCCCCGGGGTCACGGTCGAGGTGCTCGAGGCCGAGCTGAAGGCGCCCGGGAGCGAGCCCCTGCGCTGCGTCGATCTGCCCGGCGTCTACACCGTCGAGGGCGAGGTGGACGCCGAGAGCGACGAAGGCCACGCGCGCCGCTTCCTCGACGAGCTGCACCGATCGGGCTCCCCGGCCCTCATCGCCCAGGTAGTGGACTCGACCCAGCTCGCGCTGGGCCTGCAGCTCACCGTCGAGCTCCGTCGGCGGGGCCTGCCCCTCGTCCTGATCGCGACGCAACACGACGCGCTGATCGCCCAGGGGTTCGAGCTCGACGCCGACGCGCTCTCGCAGGCGCTCGGGGTGCCGGTGATCGCGACGAGCGTGCGCGACGCGGCGTTGGTGGAGCGGATCCAGAAGGTGCTGGTGGACGCGCTGCAGCTCAAAGCGACGCCTCCTTCGACGGCCATCGACGTCGAGGCGACCGTGCGGCAGGTGCTGAGGCCACGCGAAGACGCGAAGACCGCGTTCGCGAGGGCGCGCGCTCGCTCCGAGCGGCTCGACGCGGTGCTGCTGCACCCGGTGGTGGGCCCTGTCTGCTTCCTCGGGCTGATGACCGCGCTGTTCGCGGCGGTCTTCTTCGTCGCCGAGCCCATCACGGCCCTCATCGACGCGGCCAACCAGGCGCTTGGCGCCCGCATCGAGGCCGCGCTCGGGCCAGGGCTGCTCTCGTCGCTGCTCGTCGATGGGGTGCTCGGTGGCGCGGGCACGGTGCTGGCCTTCCTGCCGCAGATCGTCACCCTCACGGTCGCGCTCGAGCTGATTGACGCGTCGGGCTACCTCGCGCGCGGCACCTTTCTGGTCGATCGGCTGCTGCGCGTCGCGGGGCTCGGCGGGCGCTCGTTCGTGCCGTTGCTGTCGGCCCACGCGTGCGCGGTGCCGGCCATCTCGTCGGCGCGCATCATCCGCGACCCGGGCCAGCGGCTGCGCACGATCCTGGTGCTGCCGCTGATGACCTGCTCGGCGCGGCTGCCAACCTACGGGCTGCTCATCTCGACCTTCTTCGCGTCGCAGTCGGTGTGGCTCCGCGGGGGGCTCTTCGTCGCGCTGTACTTCGCCGGGCTCGGCTTCGGCCTCGTCGCCTCGCTGGCGCTCGGGCGCACGGTCGAGAAGACGGCGAGACCGCGACCGCTGGTGCTCGAGATGCCGCCGTACCGCCTGCCGCGGGCGTCGGTGGTGGGCCGGGTCGGCCTCCGAACGGCGAGCCGCTTCGTCCGCGACGTAGGCTCGGTCATCGTCATCGCGGCGCTCGTGTTGTGGGCGCTGCTCACCGTGCCGGGCCCGATGAAAGGCAGCCCGCCGCCGGGCGCTTCCCCGCGCGCGGTCGCGATGCACAACAGCCTGGCGGCGTCGGTGGGGCGCGCGCTCGAGCCCATCACGAGGCCCGCCGGCTTCGACTGGCGCCTCAACGTCGGGCTGATTGGCTCCTTCGGTGCGCGCGAGCTGATGGTGGGGACGCTCGGTGTCATCTTCGGCATCGAGGACGCGGCAGACGACGCCGCTCCGCTGGCCGAGCGCCTCCGCGAAGCGCGCCGCGCTGACGGCACGGCCGCCTACAGCGGCGCCACCGCCCTCGCGCTGATGGCCTTCTTCATCATCGCCTGCCAATGCATGAGCACGCTCGCGGCCGTGCGGCGGGAGACCCGGACGTGGCGGTGGCCGGCGTTCCTGCTCGTCACCACGTACGCAGCAGCGTGGCTCCTGGCGGTCGCGGTGTACCAGGCATCGTCGGCGCTGCTGAGCTGAGCGCCTTCCCGGGTCGACCTCACCGCTGGGCTGCCGAGAAGCTGGCTCAGGCGGGCCCTCGCAGTCGGTCAGAACGGCGGGAGCAGCGCAGTGTGCATGGCGTAGCCCCCGGGCCGCGCCTCGAGCAGGGCGACGACGCGGCCGAGGTGCGTGGCGACGACCAGGGGCGACGGAGGCGGAAACCCGGCAGCCGGCCTCCACCGGGGCGCCGTCGGCTTCGCGCGGATCGACACCACGCCCTCGCCAGGCTTCAGCCGTCCCCACTCGTCGTCGTGCAGGGCGACCGTCGGGAGCCACGGGACCGCGTCGAGGCCAGCGAGCGTGGTGACGACACCTTCACCAGGATCGAGCCAGGGGCCAATCTGCGTCCGCGTCAGGGTCGAGAGGTGCGCGCTGCAGCCCAGCTTCCGCCCGAGGTCGCGGGCGAGGCTGCGCACGTAGAAGCCGCCGCGACAGGTGAGCCGCATGACGCTCGACGCAGGCAGCGCGTGGCGTACCCACTCGGCGCGATGGAGGAACACGTCGGCCGCGGGCAGCTCGACGAGCTCTCCGCGGTGCGCCTTCTGGTACGCGCGCTCTCCGCCAACGCGCTTGTTGCTCGTCGCTGGCGGGACCTGCTTCGTCCACCCCAGGAACGACCCGAGCGCGGCGTCGAGCTGGAGGGCCGTGAGCGAGCCCGCGTCACCGGTGGACACCACCGCGCCTCCACCGTCACAGGTGTCGGTCTCTGTCCCGAAGACGACGGTGGCCTCGTACGTCTTGGGCAGCTCGTGCACGCGCTCGAACAACCTGGTGGCCGAGCCGATGAGTATCGGCAGCAGGCCGGTCGCGAACGGATCGAGCGCGCCCGCATGGCAGAGCTTCCACGCTCTCCCCGGCGCCGCGTCGAGCATCTGCTGCACCTCGCGCACGAGCGAGTGACTCGTCACGCCCGCCCGTTTGTGCAGCAGTCGCACGCCGGGCCGTGGCCGGCCCTCGCCTTCCGCTCGCCCATCGGCGACGCTCTGAGTCCTTCGTGCACCCATGCCTCCGCCCACACTGGACTTGACCACGGAAAACTGTGGATCGCTGGCTTTCCGGCGCCCGCGCACCCTGACGCACCTTCGCAACCGGCTGAATTCCCATGCGTTTCGGGTCGATTCTCTGGCACCGCGGTTGCTGTAGAACCCGCTCGTCATGAACTTCCGCGCCGCCCTCCTCTCGCTGCTCCTCGGCCTCTCGGCCTGGGCCGCGGCTGGCGTCGAGGCGATGCGCGCCAACGCGTCGGGACTGCGGGCGCAGGTGGCTCAGCTTCGCGGCGAGCAGCTCGCGAAGCGGAACGAGCTGTCGGTGGTGTCGAGCCGCATCGAGAGCCTCAAGGGCCAGTCGAAGGGCGCGCTGCTCGCAGGCTCGGAGCTCGATCAGTCGCTCAAGCGGTCCCAGGAGCTGTCGGGCTCGCTGACGGAGCTCGCGCAGAAGCTGGCCGCCCGTGAGACCGAGCTCGAGAGCGCGAACCTGGCGTTGCTCGAGGGCCTGTCGGGCGAGCTGAACCGGCTGCGTGGGGAGTTCGATCGCCAGACGGACCGCGCGGCGCGGAAGTCGCTCATCGATCAGCTCCGCAAGCTGCGCGCCGAGCGTGAAGCCGTGCGCGCCGCGCTGCCGGCCGCGAAGCTGCCCAGCCTCGAGACGCTCAAGCCCACTGACGACCCCGAAGAGCTGCTCGAGCAGGCCGACCTGTTGCGCGACAACGAAGAGAAGGTGCGCCGCGAGCTGAAGGCCGTCGAGACGCGCCTCACCCAGCGCCGCGAGGAGCTGGAGCTCGACCGCCGCGTGCAGCGCTTCATGGGCGAGGAGTCGATGTTCGACGACCAGGACCGCCGCCTGCGCCTGCAGCGCAAGGACACGATCACCGGCGAGGCGCCGGCTGGTCCCTCGCGCTCGGCGAACACCGAGAGCTTCTCGGCTGCGTCCGACAACAACACGGCGAGCCCTGGTCCGGTGACGGCGGGGAGCGCACCTCCGAACACCACGCCGCCCTTCTCGCTCGGTGGCTTCGCGCCCGCGCCTTCTGCTGCTCGTGGAAACGACGTGACGAACTTCGGCGCCGGTGCGCCGGGCGGCCAGAAGAACGAGGGAGTCGCGCCGGGCGGCCTCGACTCGCGCGGGGTGTCGATCACCAGCAGCTCCGACGCCCGTCCGCAGATCGGCGCTGGCTCACGCAGCATCGCGACTGGCGACGAAGACGAGATGGAAGACCTCGACGTGCAGCGCCGCAAGCTCCAGGGCCTCGCCGAGGAGCTCAAGCGGAAGGCCGCCGAGCTCGAGAAGAAGGCGTCGCAGCTGCGCTGAGCGGTTCCTCTTCGAGCATGGCGCGCCCCGTCCTCGCGCTCACCGCTGCCCTCGCGGCGCTCGCGCTCGTGCTCGTCACCACGCTGGCCTGGGAACCGGAGGACGCGGCTCGTCCTGCGCGGCCGAGAGCGCCTTCGCGCTACGCCGTGCTCGGCATCGACGTCTCGCACCACGCGGGCGACATCGACTGGGCGCAGGTGGCGGAGGCTCGCGTGGCTCAAGGCGTCGGAGGGCGGCGACCTGCGTGACCGCCGCTTCGTCGAGAACGCCGCAGGCGCACGCGACGCGGGGCTGCTCGTCATCCCGTACCACTTCTTCACGTTCTGCCGGCCCGGCGCCGATCAGGCGAGGCACTACCTCGACGTGATCGCCAGGGTGCCACGCACGCTGCCGGCGGCGGTTGACGTGGAGTCGGTGGGCAACTGCACGAGCACCGGACCTGGCGACGGTTCGGCGACAGCTCGAGGTGTTCCTCGAGCTCGTCGAGGGCGCGCTCGGCGAGCGGGTGGTCGTCTCTTCGATGGCCGGAGAGGCAGCTGGGTGGCTCCACGGCCTCGCGCGACCGCGCTGGATCCGTTCGATCGGGCGGGAGCCAACGGGCCAATGGGTGTTCTGGCAGTTCGACCCCTCTGCGAGGGTGCCGGGCATCGCAGGCCCCGTGGATCTCGACGTATTCGTGGGCGCACGACCCGACCTCGAGCACCTGCGGAGCCGCTGAGCGCGTCCGGTCTCCATCGGAGGAGCGCGCGCGACGCGCTCGCCGGGTCTCGAGGGTGCCGGCGACCACTCTGCTGCTGCGAGCCGGGCCCGCGAGAGCACGAAGACGGCCAGCCCGTCAACGCACGACGGGCGCGACGTGACGACGGGTGGGAATACCGGCGCGGCCCTCATCAGCGCAGCGACGTCGAGCGTGTCAGCACCCGCCTTCACGTCGGCGACGCCTGCTCCCGACAATCAGCGCGAGCGACACCAGCCCCAGGCCGCTCTCGGCGCCGCTGCAGCCGCAGCCCTTCGGTGGCTGCATCGCGCCGCCCCCTCCTCCGGCACCACCCATCATCGCGCCACCGCCAGCCGTCGAAGAGCCGCCGCCAGCCGTGCCACCCGCTGTCGCACTTCCACCGCCCGCGGCCCCACCGCCCTGCCCGACGCAGAGGTCGTCCACCGTGCCATCACAGTCATCGTCGAGGCCGTTGCAGAGCTCGAGCGACGGCTTCACCTCGCCCGTGCAGCGCGTGTAGCTGCCGTTGGCGCAGGTGCGCATGCCGCCGACGCAGACGCCGACGCCGCGCGTCTCGGACGGACCGGTGTAGCAGGGGCGTGGCTCGTCGACGCGGCACTTGCAGGCGTCGTCCACGGTGCCGTTGCAGTCGTCGTCGAGGCCGTTGCAGGTCTCGGCGGTCGGGGTCATCGGCGTGCAGGTGCGCATCGTCCCCGCGACGCAGCGGCCCACGCTCTTCATCGCGCACGCGCCGACGCCGCACCGGTCGTAGCCGAGGAGCGCCTGGGTCTCGCGCGCGACCTCCTGCAGCCCGTCGCAGTCGTCGTCGGAGTTGTTGCAGACCTCGGGCGTGGGGATCTTCCCGCCGAAGGCGATGAACCAGCCCCCGTCAGCCCGGTTGCACTGCAGCACGCCCTCGGCGCACGGCCGCGTCGGCACGGTGCCGGGGCCCGCGTAGAACGACCGCGACGGGCGTGGGCCACCGTCCGGGAAGCGACAGTCGAAGTCCTCGTCGTAGAGGCCGTCACAGTCGTTGTCCTTCGTGTCGTCCACCTCAGGCGAGCCGACCCCCGCGTCGCAGGTCTGAGGTACGCCGTTGAAGCAGTTGTTGACGAGGCGGTAGCAGTTGCCGAGCCCGCAGGCCGTCTGCCCCAGCCCGTCGTCGGCGACGCCATCGCAGTCGTCGTCCTGGCCGTTGCAGACCTCGGTGCGGGGCTGGTTGAGCGGCAGACAGGTGAGGCGACCCGACTGGCAGCGGCGCTCGCCGGCCTGGCAGATGCCGTACTCCCCCACCACGGCGCAGCTCGCGCCGCCGCCCGGGTTGTCCTCGTCGATCAGCCCGTCGCAGTCGTTGTCGAGGCCGTCGCAGGCCTCGGCGAAGGGTCCGATCTGATCGCGGCAGGCGCCCCAGAAGCCGCTCCGGCAGATCTGCGTGCCTTGTCGGCACTCGCCGGCGCGCAGCGTGTTGGTGTCGGCCGTGTAGCAGGCGCGGCGTTCTCCATCGGGACACTGCGGCTCGTTCGTCTCGCAGTCGGCGCCGAGCTGCGGCCCTGGGTCGTACGGCGCAGGGCAGGTCTGGTCCACGCCGAGCGCCACCTGCAGGCTGCCCACCGTCGGGTACGTGTGCCGTACGCCATCACCGTCGGTGAAGAGGAAGTAGTACGGGTGGCAGCCATTGGGCAGCACATCGGGGTCAGGGAAGCGCGTCTCGAAGGTGCCGTTCGAGTCCCTGCCCCAGGCTCGCTCCATGTCGAAGCAGTGACCGGCCACCACCACGGCCGCGCGCTGCGGCGCCTTGCCAGAGCGATCGAAGTAGTTCGCCGCGAACCAGAGCTGCGCGGTCGTGCCCGGGTTGGGCGGGGGGTGCATCGCGCTCGCGGCGGGGATGCGGGGGATCGTCACCGGTCCTCGCCCGAAGGCCACTGCCCAGTACGGCATCGAGCACTGGCCCCCTTCGGCGCGGAACAGCCCGGCGGAGAACTCCGTTCCGCCGTCGGCGTAGATCTGGGCGCGGTTCTGACCCGACTGCATGAGGTTGCACCACAGGTCGAAGGCGGAGGGCACGTTGCGCGCGATGGTGGTGGCGGAGAGGGTGTTGAAGCCGAAGAAGCCGTAGCGGGCCTGCGCGGTCTGGCCGACGCCCGCGTCGCACGTCTGGCCGCACATCGCGCCGGTGCAGGCGCCGGGAGAGATGCAGCCGGGCCCGGTGCCAGCGTCGCCGATCTCGCAGCAGCTCTCGTTCTGGTAGCAGCCGATCTCGGCCATGTGCCGCGCCGAGAAGCGGGCGCCGAGGTTCGCCTCTCGCGAGTACACCAGGGGCGCGCGATCAGGGTTCGCGCCGACCTCGCCAGTGTGATCGCCGCACATGTTGTTGTTCGGGGTGCGGCCGGAGACGCGGGCCTGGTTGACGAGGACGTGGAGCATGCGCTCCTGATCGGCCGGGTACCCGCTCGCTGGCTCGCCGAGCGCCTGGCTCAGCTGGGCGACGGGCTCGAGGCCCGAGTCGGTCGCCGAGCTGCAACCCGCCAGCGCGAGGCCCAGCGCGAAGAGGCTCGTCAGGAGCGCCGACTTCGAGGCGGGCTCGCGACGCCTTTCCCGCCTCCGGCGTACCGCGAGGAGCGCGAGCAACGGGAGCGCCAGCAGCGCGTCTCCCGCCCCGGAGCAACCACAGCCCTTCGGCATCTCGGTCGAGCCGCCGCCTGCGCCACCGGCCATGCCGCCGCCCGTGCCAGAGCTGCCCTCCTGCACGGTGACGCTCGCGGAGCTGACGAAGAGGCCACAGGTCGCGGTGACGGTGACGGAGCCCGGCTGGGCGGGGGCGGTGAGGACGCCGGCTGCGTCGATGGTGCCGGCCGACGCGCTCCAGGTGCAGGCCGGCGCCTGGACATCGGCGCCCGCGAAGTCCTTGCCCTGCGCGGCGAACGCCTGCGTCCCTCCCGTCGAGACGACCGCCATCGCCGGGCTGAGCTCGACCTTCGCGACGCCGGGCTGCACCGTCACCGTCACGAAGCCCGTCACGGTGAGCTCACGATCGTCCTTCACGTCCACGCGCAGCGTGTAGGTGCCGGGACCGGCGAAGGTGATGGTGGTCTGCTTCGCGGCGTTCGTGTTGTTCGGCGAGAACGTCACCAGGGCCGGCGGGTTCGACGCGCCCCAGTGGTAGGTGAGGCCGCTCTCGGCCATGTCGTCGGTCGCGCTGACGGCGCCGGTGGCGACACCGCCCATGACGGGGCTGGGCGTCACGGTGGGGCCCATGGTGATGCGCGGCACCGGGCCGATCTCGGTGCGGACCATCGCCGTCGCCACGCGCCCGCCGACGCTGGCGGTGACGGTACACATCCCGGTGGAGGTCGCGGTGAAGCGGCCGGTGGGCGTGATGCTGCCGCAGCCGCTCACCATCCACTCGATGTCCTCGGCGGTGTCGAGCGGCTGGCCGAACTGATCGGTCGCCGACGCGTTCAACTGCCGCGAGTCGCCCACGTTGATGGGGCCGGTGGGCACACCGAAGATGCTGACCGAGGTGGCCGTCGGGACCACGACGACGGAGAGATTGGCCGAGACCGACAGGCCGCCGAGATCGGTCGCGGTCACGCGGAAGGAATAGGCGCCCGCGCGCTGGAAGGTGACCGTGACGTTCTTCGCGCCGTTGTTCATGTTGTTGTTGAAGGTCACGGCCTGAGGCCCGAACGAGCGGGTCCACGCGTAGGTGAGATCGGCCTCGCTCCCGGGTGCGGGATCGTCGGCGAGCACGAAGAGATCGGCGGTGGTGCCGACGATGGGGATGGGCGTCGCTGAGGGCGGCACGACGATGAAGGGCCGCGCGTTGGCGCCCTGCACGCTGAAGTCCTGGCCGGTCGCGTCTCCGCCGTCGAGGGCGACGCTGCGGGCGGCGGGCGAGAAGGTGAAGCCCGGCTTGAAGGGCGCGACGGTCCACGTGCCCTCGGGGACGTTGGCCAGCGCGTACTTGCCAAGGCCGTCAGTCGTGCCGGACGAGACGATGCCGCCGTCAGCCGAGGTCGCGCGCACCTCGGTCGAGAGGAGCGGCGCGCCCGCCTCGTCGATCGTCCCGCGCACGAGCCACAGGGGCTCGGTCGAGGCGGTGGCGTTGAAGATGAGGTTGGTGACGGGCATCGAGCCCACCGTCACCGGGTTCATGAACATCGGCACGATGCGCTGGTTGGGGGCGGTGGCGACGAAGTTGTACGAGCCGGCCGGCACGCGGGGGAAGCTGAACGCCCAACTCGCCCCCATCTGCGTCGTCTGCACCGAGCGAACCCCGTCGCTCACCGTGTGCGGGCCCGCGGTGCCCGTCACCACGCCCGAGACCGGCACGACCTCTTCGATGAAGTTGCAGCCCGACACCGCGCCGCCGTTCACGGTGATGGGGTTGGTGCAGTTGACGAGGGCGAAGGTCTGCCCCGGCATGCCGCGCGCCGTCAGCGTGTACTGGCCGTTGGGGACGTTGGTGAGCTGGTAGTTGCCCTGCGCATTCGACACGGTGGTGTACGCGCCTGCCGAGATCGTCACGCCGGCGAGCGCCTGGCCCACCGAGGTGACGTTGCCGAAGATGCCGAAGCCCGCCCGAATGGCGTTGAAGTTGATGTTGGTGGCGCCCGTGGCCGGCACCGTCACCGGGTTGGTGAACGCGGGCGACAGGGTCCACCCGGGCCTGGACGCCGTCACGGTGGTGGACGTCGGCGTCACGCCGACCAGCACGTAGTCGCCGTTGGAGTCCGAGAGGGTGGTGCGCATGCCCGAGGTGACGCGCACCGCGTCGACGCCCAGCATGGTGTTGACGTCGGTGATGCGGCCCGAGATGCGCGTCGTCGTGGGGTTGCCGACGCGCACGATGACGTTGGCCGAGGCGACGCCGCCCTTCATGTCGCTGACGGTCACCCGCATCACGGCGTCACGCGCGGTGGTGAAGCGGTTCGTCACCATCGCGGTGTTGGTGGAGACGAAGGACTCGCCGCTCGGCGCCTGCAACGACTCCCACCAGTACGCCAGTTGGTCGCCGTCAGGGTCCATCGTCATCGCGGTGAAGGTCACCGTCTGGTTCACCGCGGCCTGCGTCAGCGACGCCGTGAGCGTCACCGTCGGCGGCCGGTTCGAGGTGAAGGCGCCACGATTGACCGTGACGTTGAGCGAAGCGGGCATCGTGTTGCCGACGCCGGTCGGGGTGATGTGAATCCCCGCGGGAGGGTCGGAGAACGTGCGGCCCACCTGGAGCGGCGCGTCACCAGCGGTCGCGGTGCCCGGGTTCATGTCGAGCAGGTTCGACTCGTCGGACTGCGGGTAGCCCCAGAAGATGACGGCGCTTCGGGTCAGCGCGCCACCTTCACTGGGCCGGTACTCCACCCAGTAGTCACGCGCCCCGCTGATGGGCACCTTGAGGCCGTGGATGCCGCCGAGGCTCGGCTGATCGAGGTCGTACACCTGGAAGGTGCCTGACTGCGCCGGCTGCGCGACGACCTGGATCTGCGAAGCCGAGAACCAGTCGAGGTCCCACTTGTACCAGGCGTTGAAGTGCCCCTTGAGCCCGGTCGCGTTGTCGATGTCGCCCGAGCCCATGGTGTCGAAGGGGTTGCCGTATTCCTGGCTCGAGCCCGCGCCGATGATGGTCTCGTTGGGGGCCTGCCAGAAGTTCGCGTGGCGCAGCCCGAAGTTGTGCCCGAGCTCGTGCGCGAGCACGCCGAGGCCATAGCTGCCGTTGATCCACGTCCCGCGCGCGCCCACGTACCCGAGGCCTGCCCAGCTCCAGGCCGAGATCCGCCGGAAGGCGACCACCTCGAGGTCGAAGTTCGACTGGGGGAAGCCGGCGGTGGCCGCCGCCGAGCGGGCGTCGGAGAGCAGCTGCGACGTGGCGTTCATCGAGCCATACGACGCCTTGGTGCGGGGCATGCGAAGCACGGTGGGCGTGACGGTGCCGGTGATGCTGGTGAGGTTGAAGCTCGCTGCGCGGTAGTAGCGATCGAGCTCGGTGATGACCGCCTGCGCGCTGGCGACCGTGAGGGGCTCGCCCGGGTCATCGCTGAAGTCCACGCGGATGTAGAGGACCCGCTTGTTCCCGACCGTCCACGGGGAGGCCTCGGGCTCATCGGGAACGTTCGAGTACGGCACGGCGCCTTCATCGAGGGCGAGCGTCTCGTCGAGGGCGCTGCCGGTCAGCCGCATCGCGGCGCGGGTCTTCAGCCGACGGAGCTCGCCCGACGGGTACACGTCGTACCGGCGGCTCCCGACCCAGGCCTGCACCCGCAGCGGCCTGCCGAACTCGCAGAGCACCTCGTACCGGCCCAGCACGTCGACGGGCAGCTCCAGGTGCTCGGCGACCGACGGCGGCAGGCCCACCCGTGACTCGAAGTGCCGGAGCGCCTGTCGGGGCTCCGTGCGCATCAGCTCCTTGAGCAGCGGCCGGCGGGCCTTCGCGAGGAGCACGCCCTCGCGCTCGAGGCGGGCGCGCTCGAAGTCGGAGTCAGCGGCCCGGTACTCCCTGGCCCACGTCGAGAAGCGCAGGAAGGGCGCCTCCTCGACGCCGGCGAAGGCAGGCAGCGACGCGAGCAGCGTCAGGGCAAGCGGGAAGGCGCGCGACATCGGGGGCTCCAGCGTGGTGCGCAGGCCGGCCGCCCGCGGGCGGAGCAGGTCTTAGCAAAGGCATCACCGGCCGGGCAGCACCTGCTTCAGCGTGGCCACCGCCTCGTCCAGGCGCCAGGGCTTCATCAGCACCGCGGCCACTCCGAGCCGCGCGAGCTCCGCGCGATCGAGCTCCGTCGCGATGCCGCTCGAGACCACGACGGGCACCGTGGGTCGCACCGCGCGCAGCGAGCGGGTGAAGTCCTCGCCGCTCATCTGCGGCATCGAGAGATCGGTGAGCACGGCATCGAAGGCCTCGGGGCGCTCGCGGAAGGCCTCGAGCGCCAGGCGCGGATCATCGTAGACGGTGGTGCGGTAGCCGAGCGTCTCGAGCAGCTTCGCGCTGACCCGCGCCATGCCGGGGTGATCGTCAACCAGCATGAGGTGGTGCCCGCTGCCGGGTTGATCGGTGGCGGTGTCGAGCGACGGCAGGAAGACCTCGAACGACGCGCCCTCGCCCGGCGAGCTGGTGACGAAGACCGAGCCGTCGTGACCAGCGACGATCGACTGCACGACGGCGAGGCCGAGGCCGGTGCGCTCGGGGCTGGTCGAGAAGTAGGGCTCGAAGATGCGCCGCCGGGTCGTCTCGTCCATCCCCGGGCCGGTGTCGCGCACGACGAGCCGCGCACAGGGACCAGCGCGGAGCGGCGGGTGCGCTGCCGCGAAGTCGAACGAGGCCACCTGGCGCTCGAGCGTCACCGTCAACGTCCCGCTGCGTGGCATGGACTGGAAGGCGTTGGCGCAGAGGTTGAGCAGCACCTGGTGCAGCTGCACCGCGTCACCCATGACGCGCACCGGTGTCAGCTTGCGCACGATCTCGACGCCCGGCGCGGTGGCGGAGAGCTGACGCAGCACCTCGTGGACGAGGGGCTCGAGCTCGACCGGGCGGCGCTCGTCGGGTCGACGGCGGCCGTAGGAGGCGATGCGGCTGGCCAGCTCGCGGCCGCGCGCAGTGGCCTCGAGGATGGCGCGGGGCCCGTCTGACGGCTCGACCCCGCTCAAGAGCTGGTGCGCGTGCGCGTCCACGGCTGACAAGAGGCTCGCGACGTCATGCGCGACGTGGGTGGCGAGGCGCGCGAGGGCCTCGTTCTTCTGTGCCTCGGCGAGCTGGGACTCGAGCTGGCGGGTCAACCGTTCGGCCGTCCGTTGGGCGGTGACGTCGCGCGCCACCGAGGCCAGCCGCATCACCCGACCCGAGTCGTCGAGCATGGGGATGATGGCGGTGTTGTAGACGCGCGCGCCCGAGGGCAGCGGCAGCTCGTGCTCGTACGTGATGGGCACCCGCGCTCGAATGGCCTGCTGGTAGCGTTCGCTCAGGCGCGAGGCGGCCACCGGTGGCACCACCTCGTGCGCCTCACGGCCCACCACGTCGTCACGTCGGTACCCCGTCGAGCGTTCGACCGCGGGGTTGATGTCTTCACAGAACACGCGCCCATCGAGGGCCACCCGGTACAGCAGGATGTTGTCGGATGAGTGCACGAAGATGTCGCGGAAGCGGCGCTCCGAGAGCGCCAGGGCGGCCTCGATGCGGCGCCGCTCCGACGTCTCGAGGGCGAGCGAGACCACGTCGGCCAGGGCGCTCGAGAAGACCTCTTCGGCGGCCGTCCACCGGCGCGGCGGCCCGCGGTGCTCGATGCAGAGCGCGCCGACGAGCTCGCTCCGAAGGCGCAGGGCCACGTCGAGGGTCGAGGTGATGCCCTCGGGCGCGAAGTAGCTCAGCGCGAACTCGCGGGTGCGCGGGTCGCTCTGCGCGAACGCCGAGGCCAGGACGCGGCTCGAGCCGAGCGTCTCGAAGTAGACCGGGTGCTCGGTGCGGTTCAGCCGCGTGCCGTGGGAGTGCCGGCCGGTGGACGCGTCAAAGAGGTCGAGCAGCTTCAGGGACTGCCGGTCTTCGGCGTAGAGCCAGACGCCGCAGCGATCGACGTTCATGCTCCGCGTGCAGCGGCGGGTGATCTCCTGGAGCATCGCCGTGAGATCGTCGCCGCTGAAGACGGGGCTTCGGGCCAGCTCGACGAGCGCCGCGGTGGCTTCGCGCAGCTGGCGCTCCTTCTCTTCGGCGGCCGCCTCCTCGCGCGCCTCGCGCTGCAGCCTCGCCAGCACCGCCGACAGCCCCAGCAGGCCGGGCCGAAACGTCCAGTCGGACGCTCCGGTCGCGAGCCACGACTCCACCTCGGACTCCTGGCGGCCATCGGCGACGACGACGATGGGCACCCGCTGGCCCACCTCGTCGAGCACCGAGAGCCAGCCCGCCGCGTCGCGGCGCGAGGACAGGAGATCGACGAGGATCGCGTCGAAGCGCGTCGCCGTGAGCGCGGGCCGGGGATCTTCATCGGCCCGCAGCCGCTCGAGGCGAACGGCGCGGTTGTCCGAGGCGAGGGCGCGATGCACCCAGCCGGCGTCGTCGTCGGTACCGCCGATCAGCAACAGCCGTGGCGTCGTCGGCTTCATCGGGAGGTCCGAACCTTGCCCCACTCGCCGCGCGGACGAAAGGAGCGCCTACTGCGCTGGCCGGCGGGCCTCCAGCAGGCGGGCGAGCTCGGGAGAGCGCTTGAGGGCGGTGCTGGCGCCGTCGAGCAGCGCCGCCTGACTCGCGGGGCGGCCCTCGAGGGTGCGGAGGAGATCGAGCAGGCCCGCGACCCCGTTCGGCCCGGTGGTGGCGGCGGCGAGCTGGTAGGCAGAGCCCGGCAGTGCCCCTTCTCCCGCGACCACGCGCACGCGGCGGAGGCCGTCTGGCCCGGCGCTGAGGCCGAGGAGCTGGGGCGTGCCCCGCACGATGAGCGGGGGCGGCGGTGGTGGCGCCGGACGTGATGGCGAAGACTGGGCCTTGCGCTGTCGCCAGGCGTCGACCTCGGATTGATCGACGACGACGAGGGCCCCCCGCTCGGGCGGCACGATCGCCACCACCACCTGCTCGGTCGGCGGAACGGCCTCGATCTTCCAGACATCGGCTGACGAGAACGGCGCGTCGGGGCGGAGCTCGGTGAGCCTGTCGAGCTCGTCGAGGCGCGCCCCCGTCCACCCCGTGACGGCGCGGGTCAGCGGCAGCGGGGCGGCGGTCAGGGCGCTGTCGTTGGGCTCGGACTCGAAGAAGCCGTCGCCCGCGGGCATCGGCTCGATGGCCAGCGAGTACTGCACGAGGCTCTTCTCGCGAGGCGGCCGGTTGGGCTCGGAGCACCAGGGCCGCTCTTCGACGCGCAGGTAGACGGGACCGGCCATCAGCTCGAGGCCGTCCACGCGCTCGGCCTCCGAGGGGCCGACGTCATCGAGGAAGAGCCTTCGGCGCAGCTTCTCCGCTCGCTTCTCGGTGTCCTGCTTCGTCGCCGTTCCGGCGTCACCTGGCCCGTCGTCGCCCTTGAGCTGATCGATCTGCAGCACCTCGAGCGTCAGGTTCAGGTCGTGCACCGCCGACAACGACAGGCGGTACGAGCCGCCCGTCGGCAGCTGGACGACGTAGAGATCGCGATCGCCCTCGCCCTCGGCGGCCGCCCCCATCGCGCCCTTCACGGGGCTGCCCAGGGCGATGCGGTTGGCCTGCTTGATCTGGTCGTTCGGCTCCTGCTCGACGCTCGCGGGCCCCTCATCGGCCTTCAGGTGCTGCAGGGCGCGCCAGCCGCCGACGGCCAGCGCGATCAGCACGAGCAGGGTCGCGACCGGGGCGAGCAGGCGCTCGGAGCGCAGCCGTCGCTCGTACCGATCGAAGTCCTCGCGCGAGAGCATCTTCGCGGCGAGCTCGTCGGGCATCGGCGTGAAGTCGCTGGTGACGCTGCGGGTCGACGTGCGCAGCGCCTCGAGCGCCTTCTTCATCACCTCGGCGTCCTTGAAGCGATCGTCGGGCTTCTTGGCGAGCGCGGTGCTGATGATCTTCTCGAAGGCCGGCGACACCGGCGCGTGCGGCGCGAGCTCGGCGACGCGGGGCACGGGCTCCTCGAGGTGCTGCTTGACGATGCTGACGGCGGTCGGGCCGGTGTACAACTGCCGGCCGGTGACGAGCTCGAAGAGGAGCGCGCCGAGCGAGTAGAGATCGCTGCGGGCGTCCACCTCTTCACCGCGCACCTGCTCGGGCGACATGTACGCGGGGGTACCGACGAAGTCGCCGGTGATGGAGTTGCGCGCGTCACCCTCGGCCAGCTTGGCGATGCCGAAGTCGAGCAGCTTGACCTGGTCGTCGCCGCCCTTGCGCCGCCGCAGCAACATGACGTTCGCCGGCTTGATGTCGCGGTGGATGATGCCGTGCTCGTGCGCCTCGGCCAGCGACGCGAGCACCTGCACCGCGATGCTGATGGCCTTCTCTTCGCCGACGGGGCCGTGCACGCGCAGGTGCCAGGCGAGGTCCTTGCCGGGCACGTACTCCATGGCCATGAAGAGCGACCCGTCGTCGAGCTCGCCAGCGTCGAACACCTGCACGGTGTTCGGGTGCGAGAGCTTCGCGACGACGCGGGACTCTTGAAGGAAGCGGGCCTTGAGCCCCTTGTCCACGGCGGCGTCGGGGCGCATCACCTTGAGCGCGGCGATCTTCCCCATGCGCACGTGCTCGACCTTGTAGACCGAGCCCATGCCGCCCTCGCCCAGCTTCTCGAGCAGCCGATAGCGGCCGTCGATGATCTTCTCTTTCTCGAGGCCCGAGAGGGTGTCGCTGCCCGCGCCGAGGCCGCGCAGGTCGGTCCCGCAGGCGTCACAGAAGTTGGGCTCGCCCTCGAGCACCTTCGCGCAGCTGGTGCAGATGATGGGGCCGACGGTCGACGCGCCGGTGAGGCGTCCGCGCGCGGTGGTGTCGGTGCCGGGCATGAGCGGGCCGACGGTAGCACGTGGGGCGCGTTCGGCTCAGCGCGTGACCGGCTCAGCCGGCTTCGATGGCGTGGCGCCGGTCATGCCTGGAGGGGGCACCGGCGTCGTGCCGGTGATCAGCCTCGCGCTGCGCCCGTAGGTGAACCACGCCCACGCCCACTGAAAGAGGACCAGCACGCGGTTGCGGAAGCCGATGAGGAAGAGGATGTGAATGAAGAGCCAGGCGAGCCAGCCCAGCATGCCCGACAGCCTCAGCGGCCCCGACTGGGCGATGCCCGAGGCGCGGCCCACGGTGGCCATGATGCCCTTGTCGACGTACTCGAAGGGCTGGCGTGGGCGGCCCGAGAGCTGGGCGTGGATGGTCGTCGCCACGTGGCGCCCCTGCTGCACGGCGACGGGCGCGAGGCCAGGCAACGTGGAGCCATCGGGCAGCGTGAAGCACGCGAGATCACCGATGACGTACGCCTCGGGGTGCCCGGGGATCGAGAGGTCGGCGTCGACCTTGACGCGCCCCGACCGGTCAAGCTCGACGCCGAGCGTGCGCGCGAGCGGCGGGGCCTCGACCCCGGCGGCCCACAACACGGTGCGCGCGGGCAGGAACCCGTCGGGCAGCGTCACGCCCTCGCCGGTGACGTCGAGCACGCGGGTCTGCAGGCGCACGTCCACGTGCAGGCGCTCGAGCGACGCGCGCGCCTTGCCAGACAGGCCGGTGTCGAAGGCCGAGAGCACGCGGGCGTTGGCCTCGACGAGCACCACCTTCGCGGTGCGCGGGTCGAAGCGGCGGAAGTCCTTCGCGACGGTGAAGCGGGCCAGCTCGGAGATGGCGCCGGCGAGCTCGACCCCGGTGGGGCCTCCGCCCACGACGACGAAGGTCAGCCACGCGGCGCGGCGGGCGGGGTCGTCTTCCCGCTCGGCGTGCTCGAAGGCGAGCAGCACGCGCCGGCGGATCTCGAGCGCGTCGTCGAGCGTCTTGAGGCCTGGGGCGTCACCCTCCCACTGGGGCTTGCCGAAGTAGCTGTGGCGTACGCCCGCCGCGAGGATGAGCGAGTCGTACGCGACCGGCGAGCCGTCGACGACGACCTGCTTCTTCGCCAGGTCGACGGCGGTCACGTCGCCCATGCGCACCTCGACGTCGTGATGCATGGCGACGAGCGAGCGGATCGGCGAGGCGATGTCGCCCGGTGACAGGCCCGCGGTCGCCACCTGGTACAACAGCGGCTGGAAGAGGTGGTAGTTCTGCCGATCGACGAGGGTGACCTTCACCTCGCCGTCGCCGTCATCGAGCCGGCGCGCGGCCTCGAGCCCACCGAAGCCTGCGCCGACGATCACCACGTGGTGCGCCATGTGCCTCCCCCGGAGTCTCGTCCCGCCCTACGGCTGCGCCAGACCGCAGGTGTAGAAGGCGGTCTTCTCGACGTCCTCCTGCGCCTTCGTCTTCGGGCCCCCGTTCCTGGCGGCCGAATAGTCCAACCAGTCAACCTGGGCCGCCAGCGCGTCGTAGAAGCAGCGGCACCACTCGGCGCCGAGACGGTTGGTGGCGGCGCAGGCCGTCTTCTCGCCTTCGAGCGCCTCGGCAGGCCAGGCAGCCTTCTTCTTGCACGACCCGAGGGAGAGCAGTGAGATGACGAGGAGCAGGGCGGCGCGGGGCATCGGGTCTCCGTGGAAAACAGAGCGCGCCAAGTCTCTCGCCCCCTGCGCTTCACCGCGAGGGCTTTCTGCCTGCACCCGGGACACTCGGCACCTCACGAGCGCTCTCAGGGCTTCAACGTCAGCTCGCCGTGCACGCCGCGCCGCACCTCGGCGACGTCGAACAGCATCGGCACCAGCTCGCCGCGTCTCCACGCCTCGTACTGATCGCCGTAGTGCGCCGAGCCCGGCCAGCCGCTCGCGCCAGTGTCGATGACCCACCAGCCGTGGGCCACGTCGGCGAGATCGACCACGCTGCGGTACACCGGCCCGGCGACCACCTTGAAGGGCGCCTTCTCGTTGCCGAAGTCGAAGTGCGTCTTCCAGACCGAGTCCATCTCCCCGCCAGCCTCCAGGCGCTCGAGGTTGACGAGCCCGTCGAGGACGGCCTTGCCGCCGAACGCGTGCATCGGCCGGTGCCAGTGCAGCCGACCCCAGCGCCAGCCGGCGGCCTCTGCGCCCTGCTGCTCCGCGAGCTCGTTCACGGCCCGCGCGAACGCGGCTCTCACCACCTCATCACGGGTCTCGACCCGCGAGGTGGTGCGGTCGTCCCACACGACGTGCTGCGCGTCTTCGAACCAGAGGTCAGCGGTGTTGGTCGAGTAGCGCTGGCCGAGGAAGAACTTCACGGCCGGCGCGGGCAGCTCGTCACTCACCGCCGTCACGACGGCGTGGTGGTAGGTGAGGAAGAAGATGGCGGCCTCCGGCTGGTCGCCCTTCGCGTCGAAGTCCCACGCGGAGAGGCGGGCGGCCGCGGTGCGGGCAGCCCCGGTCCACCCCTCCCCCGTCCCCAGGGCCTGCCTCATGAAGGGCCACACCGTCTGGGCGCGCAGCGAGTGCGTGTCTGCCAGCATCGCGCGGAACGAGGCGAGCTCGTGCTTCGGCGTCGCCTTCGCGAGATCGACGATGCGCTGGTGGCGGAACGCGGGGGCCGAGTCCACCTGCAGGCGCGCGAAGTCGCTGGCGCCGGGCTCGGTCATCAGGTTGTTCGCGTGGGCCAACACGCCGTCGGGTGGATCGACCGCGTGCGGCAGCCGGTCCCCCGCCGCGAACTCCGTCCAGTCGTACCTCGAGGTCCACCCCGGCACCGGGAACGTGCCGCGGTGGTTCGGCCTGGCGGGCACCTGCCCCGACGGGAAGAGCCCGATGTGGCCCTCCACGTCAGCCACGGTCCAGGTGTTCCAGGTCGACGGCAGCCGCGCCACGGCCGCGCCGAACGCCTCGACGCTCGTCGCCTGATCCATCGTGAGCAGCGCCTCCATCGCGGACTCGAGCCCGGTCACCCGCCAGCGGATGGCGAGCAGCGGCGCGCCAGGGGGGAAGAGGTGTGGCAGCAGGTCGTTCATCAGCGGGCCGTTGCAGGTCGCGCGGAACCGCACCGGCCGCTCCATCAGCTCGTCACCATCGCGCACCCGCACCACCTCGTCTCGGGTGGTGAGGGCGCAGTCGCTGCCCTCGTGCTTCACGAAGCCCGGGCGCGAGGGATCCTCCTGCTCGACGACGAGATCGATCACGTCCGACATCGTCGACGTCATGCCCCACGCCACCTTCGCGTTGTGGCCCGAGAGCACCCACGGCACCCCCGGCACCGTCACGCCGATGACGTCGAGGCCCGGCGCCGACAGGTGCTGCTGCACGAGGATGCCCGGCAGGAAGTGCGCGAGGTGCGGGTCATTCGCCACCATCGGCTTGCCTGACTTCGTGCGCGCGCCCGAGACGACCCAGGCGTTCGAGGCGCCCTCCACGGGCAGCACCGTGAGCCACGACGACGGCGGCGACGACGGCGCGGCTGGCAGCTTCACCGGGAAGAGGCTCGCGAGCTCTTCGGCGACCGCGGGGGGCAGGGCCTGAGGCGGCGTGGTGGCCGCGATGCTGCGACCGCCCCGCACCGGCTCGTTCGGGTAGAGCTTCTCCATGCGCTCGACGCCGAGGTGCATCGCGAAGAGGAACCGGGCGGCCTCCTGCTGGTAGTTGTGGGTCACGCTCCAGACGTTGAGCAGCCCCACCGCGAGCGTGTCGGTGGCGTTCCACGGCTCGGCCTGCAGGCGAAGCAGGCGGTACTCCACCGGCTCCCACCGGGCGCGGGCGGCGTTGACGCCCTCGGCGAAGGCCTCGAGCAGCGCCTTCTGCTCGGCCGACAGCTTCCCGAAGTCGGCGGTGGCGCGACGCTCGATGTCCCAGCCGCGCATCGTCTTGTCGTACTCGAGGGTGGTGGACGAGACGAGCGGCTGCTCCCCGACCACCTCGGACACGCGCCCTCGCGCGAGGCGCCGCATCATGTCCATCTGGAAGAAGCGCGCGCGGCCCTGCACGAAGCCCGTCGCTCGCGCGAGGTCGAGCAGGTTCTTCGCCTGCACGTGTGGGACGCCCTGTGCGTCGAACGTCACCTGCACCGGCTCCCGAAGGCCCTCGAGCTGCAGCGACTCCTCTCGTGCGTCACGCGGGGCGTTGGGCGCGATGCGGTAGCCGACGAGCGCCGTGAGCGCACACCCCGACGACAGCCCGGCGGCGACGAGGAGCAGAGCGGAGCGGAGCATGCGTCACCAGAACTTCATGACGGCGCGCACGCCGCCGGTGAAGACGTTGGCCGGCCGGGTGTACCGACCGGGGATGATGTCCTGCGAGCGGTACGACGCGTAGAGCTGCAGCGGGACGCCCAGGCGCAGGAGGCTGATGGTGCCGGTGAACCTGAAGACGTTCTTCTCGCCGGCCTGCCACAGCTTCTCGCGGTCCCAGTCCCACAGCTTGCTGGCCGACTGCCAGTCGCTCTGGAAGGTGCCCACGTAGGTGTAGCTCGCGCTGAGCGTCAGCATCGGCGGCAGGGCGTGCGCCTTCTCGAGGCTTCCGCCGGACACGATGGAGGCCCGCGTCGGCCCCAGGAACGGCACCACGTCGATGCTGAGCGTGCCCGCGAGCCAGTCACCCGGGTCGATCCAGTAGGTGTCGCCCACGTAGAACGCGTTGTTGTTGAGCAGCGGGTTCTTGAGGCCCCGCCCGCCCTGGTACTGCCGCGGCCGGAAGAAGGCGTAGAAGACGTCGGCGCCGATGTTGAGGCGGTACACGCCGTGCTCGTCCACGAAGAAGTGTTTGTCGGCCGCGAGGTGCAGCTCGACGTCGCCCGCCGCGTGCAGCTCCCACAGGTTGGTGCCCACCGAGACGGCCTCTTCGGGGTCGGCGTTGGTGCCCGTCGGCAACGCGACGTTGAGCTGCGCGGACCAGCGAAACGCGTTCGCCTTCATCCACTCGAAGCGCGGCAGCAGGTACTTGGCGCCCAGCACGATGTCGGCGAGCCGGAAGCGGCTGTCGACGGCGCGATCGGCCACGCGCGGCTGGCCCATGGACTCGGCCCAGCTCCAGAAGTCCTCGAGCGAGTAGGAGCGACCGAGCTGCGGCTGGTAGTCGCCGGGCTGCCAGGACAGGTTGGTCGAGATGGTGGACCGCATGAGGATGGGCACGTTCACCCCCACCGAGAGCGAGTCGGTGACGCCGTAGAGCGCCTGCACGAGCAGGAAGTCGAACTCGGCGACCGGGCGCGCGCGCAAGATGCCCTGCAGGCCACCGCCCGGCTCGTAGCGCGGCAGCTCGTCGATGAGGGCCAGCGGCTTGCGCTCTCCGCTCCACTGCTTGTCGAGCGACGTCCGCAGGTAGCCCACGTCGAGCATGATGGCGCCCTGCGGCAGCACCTGAGTCTCCATCGCGAAGGCGAGCGCCGGGACCAGCGTGACCAGGAAGAAGAGGCGCCTCATGGCCGCAGCTCCGTCGCGACGAAGGGCACGCTGGGGGCCGGCACCGCGCCCATGGCCGAGTGTACGGTGCGGGCCCTGAGGTCGAGGACGACGGCGTTCATCGAGTCAGATCGGTCCACCACCTCGGGCTCGGCCAGCAGCCCCTCGAGCCAGGGCACGTCGACGGGCTCGGCGCGGGCCTGCAGGCGCCGGGTCACGTTGTCGATCACCCGGCGGCTGCGGAAGAAGAAGCCTGACCAGTAGCGCTGCGGCACCACGCGCTGGCCAGCGAGGTTCAGGAAGATGCTGTCGTCGCGGTTGCGGGTGTACGAGGACCCGACGATGAGATCGTCGTCGGTGAGGCTCGAGAACCGCCGCATCGTCGCGTCGCGGTCGGTCGGGCCGTACCCGTAGACGCCCCCCTGCCCCTGCTTGAAGGCGTCGGAGTCGAGCTCCACCACCTCGAGCCCGCCCTGATCGTCAGCGACGGTGCAGTTCCACCCGTAGACGGGGCTGTCTTCGGCCAGCACGGCCGCGCCCTCGGCCGCCGTCCCCGCACGCTCGAGCACCCGCTTGACGAGGAAGCCCGCGGGCAGGCCGCTCGCCAACAGCTTCGCCTTCGAGAGATCGGCGGCCTGGCTCAGCACCGAGCCGACGACCGAGTTGTCGAGGGTGTCGGACGGGTTGCAGGCGACGCCCACGCCGCGCGAGTTGAGGCCGGACAGCCCGTAGACGATGCCAGCCCAGCCCACGGTGAGGTACGGCGGCCCGTTGTCCGGGCGGTGCTCGACGACGACGGTGTGCTTGTGGGCGGTGTTCGCGTCGAGCAGCGCGAAGCTGTGCGCCAGCAGGGGGCCCGAGGCGGCGCGCGCGCCCTTCACGCCGACGGCGAAGGGAGGCGGCCGGGTGCGGTTGTCGGTCAGCGGCGGCCGGCTGATGTCTCGTGGGTGCAGGCCGGCGCCGCGGGTCGTCACCAGCAGCTCTTCGTCACGGCGGAAGCTGGCGCGGGGTGGCCCGGGGATCTCGATGATGCGCGTGTCTCCCGCCGACAGCACGAAGGTGATCTGGCTCGCGAGCGGGAGCGGCTCGGGCGGGGTCCAGGTCACCTGGAGGCGACCTGGCGAGAGGTCCACGAACTCGAGCGACGGGTCGCCGTGCAGGTAGAGCGCTTCGTTCACCCGCACGCGCACCGTCTGCGGCTCGACCCCGTCTGCATCGGAGAACACCACGCGCAGCCGCGTGCGCACGTCGAGCTCGACCGCCGCCGCGAAGAACGGCGGGTCGTAGGGGCGGAACACCCCCTCGTCGGTCTCGTCCGAGCTGCCGTCGCCGTCGTTGTCCACCTGGTCGGCCCCGGCGCCGAGGAACTCCACCGACTCGATGACGGGCGCGCGCCCCTGGCGAATGGCGAGCCCGATGCCACGCACCGCGAGGGTGGTGTCGACGAAGGTGTTGAGCACGAGCGCCTGCTCGTAGGTCAGCCCCGAGCCCTCGGCGATGCCGCGCAGCTCGTCACGCCCCGCCCGGCCCAGATCACGCTCGATGCTCTTCGCGCTGTCGAGCAGGAGCTCGAACGCGAACCGACCCTCCTTGTAGCGGTCCGAGTCGTATTCCTTGAGCAGCCCCGCGATGTCCGGCTGCTCGCGCGAGAGGAACGGGTACAACGAGTTGTTCAGCAGGGTCGTGTAGAAGCTGCGGATCTTCGAGCGCAGCGCGGTGCCGTGCTGCAGCCCGCGGTCATAGGCGCTGCCGGTGACGACGATGGTCTCGCGCGTCGGGGGTGGCGTGGCGGGGGCGCAGGCAAGCGTCGCCAACGAGAG
The DNA here is from genome assembly GCA_016793095.1 of Myxococcaceae bacterium. Lineage (GTDB taxonomy): Bacteria > Myxococcota > Myxococcia > Myxococcales > Myxococcaceae > Xiheimicrobium. The sequence goes on from JAEUJQ010000035.1 coordinate 138,151, forward strand.
GACGGGGAGGAGCAGGAGGAGGCGCATCACGGTTACGGTGCTCTCGCCTACGTTGACAGTGCAAACCAGAGCGGACCCGCGATCCGTTCCGAGTGATTGGGAATCGTCACTCCACCGCGACCTTGATGGTTCCCTCGGCGACGCCCTGGACGATGCCGGCGAAGAACGCGCCGTTGAGCGCGAGCCCCTCGGCGGTGGTGACGAGCCCGGCCGACTCGAGCGCGGCGATGGCGTCTTCGGGCACCTCCCCCTCGCCTCCGACGGCGAGCAGCTCGCAGAGCGCCCTCTCAGCGGGGGTCATGGCGGTGAGGAGCGTTCGCAGCGCGTTCTGGACGAGCGCCTGGCCCTCATCGGAGCCAGCGAGCTCGTCGAGGTTCGCCAGGGCGTCGACGGCGTCGGGGCCGAGCTCACCGGTGAAGCCCTTCTTCAGCTTCATCGCGGCGAGCGCGCAGAACGCCACCAGCTCCCACGGGCGATTTCCCGACAGCTCGGCGAGGGCGCCCAGGGCCTCGTCCGAGAAGCGCACGCCCTCGGCCTGCGCAGGGGTGTTGACGAGCTCGACCAGCTCCTCGTCGCTGATTGGCGGCACGAAGCACGAGGCCATGCCGGGGCGCTGGACGAGCGCCGTCTCGAAGAGCGCGTCCACGTCGCGGTGCCGGTGGGCCACCATCGCCACGTGCACGTTCCTGGGCGTGCTGAGCAGCGTGTCCAGCAGCGTCACCATCTTCTCGGGGCCCAGCCCGTGCAACGAGATGAGCTCGTCGAGGCCGACGTAGAGCGGCGCCGCGAGCTCGCCCAGCACCGCGAGGGGCGCCTTCGGGTCCGGAGCCAGCTCGGGCGCGCCGACCCGCTTCAGGAACTCGCTCACCTTCACCGTGAGCCTCGCCAGCACGGACTCCACCGACTGCGGCAGCCCGTCGTCACGGTCCGGGTCGCGCAGGTCGAAGAAGAGGGCCGCGCCGTTGGAGCGCTCGCACGCCCTCGCCAGCACGGCCTTCAGCATCGTCGTCTTGCCGACCCGCCAGAAGCCGCGGATGCAGACGTGGTTTCCAGCGGTGAGCTGCGCCGCGAGCTCATCGTCGAGCGCCTTGCGGGCGTGCAGCTCGGGCGGGGGGCCATCGTAGAGGATGTCGAGGTAGCGGTCGGCCAGCGGGTGCAGCTCAGACATGACGACCCTTCATAGACCAGCCGTCGCCTCACTGGAGTACGTACTTGCGCCTCGTCGGCGTCTTCATGCGCACCACGCCCTCGAAGAGGTGGCGCTCGGTGTAGTGGGACCGGTGGCTCGCCCGCTCGCTCGGCGCCCAGCTCTGCGGCTTCTCGAGCCACTGCAGCACCCTCACCTCGCCGTCGTACGAGAAGCCCTCGAGGACCTCGGGAGGCACGCGCTTCCAGTAGCGGCGCTCCACGGGCTTGAAGGCCTCCTCGAAGCCTTCACCCGCCGAGGCGTGTCGCCGCCGGTGATCGAGCGTTCCGTCGAAGGACGGCGCGATGTGGAAGAGCTCGTGGAGGATGGTGGCGACCCGCTGCCGCGGCGTCGACTTGCGGAAGAAGAGCGGCCGCAGGGTGATGGCGTAGAGCACCCGGTGGCCGTGGTAGGTGACGAGGGGCTTCCGACGGCCCAGCGAATCTCTCCGGCGGCCGTTGGAGAAGCACAGGGGCTTGACGGTGCCGCGAGAGGCGCGCCGGGCTTCTCCGGCCACCACGAGGACGCCGTTGGGATCGATGTGCCGGAACTCGCGTGTGGTGGCCGCGACGTGAGCGAGCAGCATTCGGACGCTCTGCGTGAAATCCGGCCGGCGCGACACGGCTGCACCCTAGCCCGCAATGGTTTCGACCGGGCGCATTCGTTTCGGGCACCCTCCCCGCAATCAGTGGAGAACACGAGAGCCTTGGCTGGTGTGGTCGATGCAAATATACGCCGTCCCTCGTCTCCGCCCTGGGGGTCGTCATGCGCGTCGTTGCCCTGCTCGTCGCCGTCATCGCCTGCAGCGCCCTCGCCCAACCGGGCTCCGTCTTCCCTTCGAAGGACGAGAAGGAGATGGCGCGCCTGCTCGAGCCGCAGAACGTCTCGTCAGAGGTGAAGTCGTTCCTCAAGAGCAAGATGAAGTCGCACAACAAGGACATGCGCGATCTGGTGCTGGCGATCGCGACCCTCAGGTACGAAGACTCGAAGAAGTTCGCGCAGGGCATCGCCGTCGCGCCGCGGCTCGACAAGGCCGCGGGCGCCAGCGTCGAGCTGCCGCCAGCCTACTTCACGCTGCAGGACGCGCTGAGGAAGCAGGCCGAGGCGATCTCGGCGGCGTGCGACGCGAAGAACCCCGAAGATCTCGCCGCGACGTTCAGCACCATGATGCGCACGTGCGTGAGCTGCCACAACGCGTTCCTCGTCCCGCAGCGGGACAAACCGGAGAAGGGCAAGAAGAAGGACGCGAAGTAGAGCGCCGTCGAGCGACGCCTCGAGAGCCGGGCACGTCGAGCGTCAGCCCGCGTCTGCCATGGGCTGCCCTGAGCGTTGGCCCGTCGGCTCCTTCACCAGCACCACCCAGGCTCCGAAGAGGGCGAGCGCCGTTCCGACGGGGAAGTTCAGCAGGTGAAGCGCGCTGGCCACCAGCATCAGCGCGTCACCCCACGGCTTGCCCAGCCACACCGCGACGCCCGCGGTGATGGAGACGGCGGCGATGACGCCCGCGAGCAGGATGGCGCCCACGAGGAGCGTCCCGAGCGCGACGCCGGCGGCCGGCTCTCCTGCGGCGGCGCCGACGAGCCCCGAGAGCCCACCGAAGACGATGGCCGCAGCGACGAGGGGCGCGAACGCGAGCACCCCGAAGGCGATGTGCAGCGCGGCGAGGGCTGGACGGAGCCGATTCATGTCTCGCAGTACGGCAGCCCTGAGGCGATATTGCGTCGCGTGAAGTTCCTGCCGGCAGTCACGGTCTTCTCGAGCGCCCTCCTCCTCTTCCTGCTCGAGCTGCTCGTCGGGCGCGTCGCCCTGCCGCGCTTCGGGGGCAGCGCCGCGGTGTGGACGACGTGCCTGCTCTTCTTCCAGGTGATGCTGGTGGCCGGCTACGGCTGGGCCCACCTGCTGGCGACACGGGTGCCGCCCGGCCGGCACGCGCTCGCGCAGCTCGGCCTGGGTCTGCTCGCGCTCGGCTCGCTCGCGTGGCAGTGGGTGGCCTGGGGTGCGCCGCTGGTGCCCGCGACGACGACGTGGAACGGCACCGCGTGGGACGTGCTGGGCTTCCTCGCCCGAACCACCGCCCTGCCCTTCCTCGTGCTGTCCACCACTGCGTCGCTCGTCCAGTCGGCGGTGCGGAGCGAGCGCGGCGGCGGTGCCTTCCGGCTCTACGCGGTCTCGAACGCGGGCGCGCTCATCGCGCTGCTCGTCTACCCGGTCGGCGTCGAGCCCTTCCTCGGCATGGCGGCGCAGGCGAAGGCCCTCACCGTCGGCTTCGGCCTCTTCCTCGCGGCGCTCGTCCTCACGCTCTCGGGACGGGCAGCGACCACCTCGGCGGGACAGCTCGGCACGCTGCGGCTTTCCTGGCTGGTGCTGCCGGCCCTCGGCACTGCGCTCCTGTCGTCAGCCACCAACGCGCTCTGCCAGGACCTCACCCCGACGCCGCTGCTCTGGGCGTTCCCGCTCGCCGTCTATCTGCTCACCTTCATCATCGGCTTCGGCGACGCGCGCTGGCGCCGGCCGTTGCTCTCGGCCGCGCTGTTCGTCATCGGGGTGCTGGGCCTCGCGTTGACGACCGCGGTGCGACCGGACGTCGACCTGCCGTTGTCCATCCTCACGTTCGGGCTGGTGTTGTTCGGCGGCTGTTGGTGGTTGCACGCCGAGCTGCACGAGCGTCGGCCCGCGCCTGAGGCGCTGTCCAGCTTCTACCTGCAGCTGGCGCTCGGCGGCGCGCTCGGCACCGCGGTCGTCGGCGTGGTGGCGCCGGTCGCGTTCGAGGACTTCTACGAGCTGCCCATCACGGTCACCGCGACGGGGCTGGCGATGGTGGTGGGCTGGCCGCGCGGCCTCAAGCTGCGCGGGCTGGGCGTCGTGGCCACGGGCCTCTCGCTGCTGGCCTTCGGCCTCTGGGTGCGAGGCTTCGAGGGGCAGCGCGAGTCGATGCGCTCGGCCTACGGAGTGATCCGGGTGCAGGAGGAGAACTCGCCCGGCTCACCGCTCCACGCCTTCGCCCTGCGCCATGGCGACACGCTGCACGGCTTTCAGCTGCAGGCGCCGGGCCGGCTCGACGAGCCCACGGCCTACTTCACCCGCACCAGCGGCCTCGGCGTGGGCATCGAGGCGCTGCACGACCACCGCCCCGGCCCCGTGCGCGCGACGATCCTCGGGCTCGGCATCGGCGTCGCGGCGGCGCTCTTCCAGGCAGGCGACGTGGTGGACTTCATCGAGCTGTCGCCCGACGTCATCGAGCTGGCCCGGCGCACCGAGCGCTTCAGCTTCCTCTCGCGCGCGAGGGCGACGGTGACGGTGCGGGAAGGGGAAGCCCGCGGCACCCTGGTGACCGATGACCTCTCGCAGGCCCGGCCCGCCGACCTGCTGGTCGTCGACGTCTTCTCGGGCGACTCGGTGCCGATGCATCTGCTCACCGTCGAGGCGGTCGCCCTGTACCAGCGGCGCCTCACGCCGAACGGGTTGCTCGCGCTCCACGTGAGCAACCGCTACCTCGAGCTGGTCCGGGTCGCCGCCGGCGTGCTCGCGAGGAACGGCCTGCAGCACATCATCGTCGCGGGACAGACCGGCGAGCTCGCCACCTACTCGGTCTGGGTGCTCGCCTCGAACGACGCAGCGCTGCTCGAGCGAGCCCGCCGCCTCGCAGGAGAGAACGCCCACGCGCTCGGCCGACCAACGGTGGTGTGGACGGATGATCTCCAGAGCGTCGTCCCCATCTTCCTCCTCGGCCCCGGGCCCTGAGTCCCCTCCCTCCCGAAGAACCTGCGGTCGCCAGGCGCTCCGGCTCGCGCTCCCACTTCACCTGGCTGCGAGCCGAGACGACCCGAGCGCAACACGAGCGCATCGCGGCATCGACTGGCGCGCCCGACGGGTATAGACGCGCCCCATGCGACTCCCCGTGCTCTCGCTCCTCGCGCTCACCGCCTGCGGGCCGGTGAAGCCCTCGACCGACGGCGGCGCGGTCGATGACTCCTGCGGCCTCGACTGCGTCGCGCAGGCCCGCTACGGCCTCATCGCCAACCGCTGCTTCGAGTACTCGGTGAGCGAGTCGATGAAGAACGACCCGCCGAAGCTCGGCGCCCTCGTGAAGCCGGTCTTCACGCTCGAGGGCGGCGTCAAGGTGATGCCCGTCGAGTACCGCGAAGGCGGCCAGACGCTGATGATCGACAACTTCGCCTTCGAGGGCGGCAACCTGAAGCTGCTGCGCCGCGAGTTTCCCCGGCAGGGCCGCTCGGTGACGTTCCGGAACGACGCCATGGCCATCACCGGAGTGACCTGGCTGCTCACCGACGCCGCGCCCGGGCAGAACCAGACGACCAACACGCAGACCGACAGCGTCGATCAGCAGGGCACGCACACGGTCGAGGCGGCCACCTACCGCGTGACCATTCAGAACCCCACGGCTGCCCAGCTCAAGACGCCGCTGAAGGACTATGCCTCGGGGCTCCGGCTGCTCACCGTGCAGACGCCCGATCGCGGCTCGGATCCGATCCGCACCTTCGTACCCGACGTCGGCTTCATCACCATTACCAGTCCCTTCAACTACGCCGGCGGCAACCCGACGCCGGTCTTCCTGCAGCGCATTCGTGACATCGGCTCGCCGGACGCTGGCAGCGAGCCCTGCTCCCTGGGGGTCCCATGACGACGCGTCTCTTCCTCACCGCGGTGCTGCTGGCGCTCGTGGGCTGCAAGTCGGCTCCCGAGGCGAGGCCCGAGGCGAAGCCGCCCGAGCTGCCGAAGCAGGATCTGCAGGTCGTCACGCAGACGCTCACCGATGTCTCGGTGAAGATCACCGGCGAGGTGCTGGCGGGCGACGAGGCGCTCACGCTGACCGGCGCCGACGTCGAGTTCGTGGTGGACGGCGAGGTGCGCTCGACGAAGGCCGAGCCGCTCTCGCTGTCGCTCGCGCCGGGCCAGACCGCGCCGTTCTCCTTCGACGAGTCCTTCACCTACGTGAAGGACACCGAGGACCTGAAGGCGATGGACGCGCGCGGCGGCTCGTTGCTGTTCGCGCTGCGCGGCAACCTGAAGGGCACCGTTCAGCGCGACGTCATCGGCGCCGACGGCAAGCCCTCACGTCAGGCCGTCGCCATCGAGCTGCCGTTCGCCCGCTCGCGAGAGGTGCGCACGCCGCGGCTGCCTCACCTGAAGATGGGGGAGTTCGAGGCTGGCCGCTTCTCGGAGTCCGAAGTGCAGGCCGTCTTTCACCTGCAGGTCGTCAACCCGAACCCGTTCCCGGTGACGCTGTCGAGCATCACCTACGAGGTCTCGCTCGCCGGCAAGAAGGTGGCCGACGGCACCCAGGGCCAGGGCATCAAGACGGCCATCGCCGCCACCGACGTCTTCGACGTGACCGCGGTGATGAACGAAGAGACGCACGGCAAGGACGTGAAGAAGATCATCAAGGGCCTCGTGGTGCCGTACGAGGTGAAGGGCGAGATGAAGACGGCGCTGTACTCGGAGCCGCTCGAGGCCAGGGGCGAGATCAGGCTGAAGCCGCAGAAGTAGGCGCCGCTCCGCATGCACTTCCTCGGGTCGGATCCCCACGCGTTCCCGCCGGCGTCGAACGCCAACGAGGACGGGATCCTCGCCGTCGGGGGCGATCTCTCGCCCGAGCGGCTGGTGGCGGCGTACCAGCGCGGCATCTTCCCCTGGTACTCCGAGGGCCTCCCGATTCTGTGGCACTGCCCAGACCCGCGCTTCGTGCTGGTGCCCGACGCGCTTCATGTCCCGAAGAGCCTCAAGAAGCGCCAGCGCGCCGCGCCCTACGGGCTGACGCTCGACACGGCCTTTGAGCAGGTGATCGACGGGTGCGCGAAGACGAAGCGACCCGGCCAGCGCGGCACCTGGATCACCCGCGACATGCGGCGGGCGTACGTGACGCTGCACGAGCTGGGCCTGGCGCACTCCTGCGAGGCGTGGCGCGGTGACGAGCTGGTGGGCGGCCTCTACGGCGTCTCGCTGGGCCGCGTCTTCTACGGCGAGTCGATGTTCGCCCGGGCAGACGATGCGTCGAAGCTGGCCTTCGTCACTCTCGTCGAGTGGATGCGCACGTGGGGCGTCGCGCTGGTGGACTGCCAGCAGGAGACCGACCACCTCGCCCGCTTCGGCGCCCAGCCGTGGCCACGAACGAAGTTCCTCGAGGCCGTCGAGAAGCTCGCGCGCTTGCCGACGAAGCGGGGCCGGTGGCGCTTCGACCCATCGACCGGCGCGTGACGGAGGCGGCTACGAGGCGTCCGGGGCGAACTGGCCTTGCGCGAGCAGCCCCATCGCCTTCCGCAGCGCCTCACCGTCGCCCGCGAGGAAGACGACGTCGCCCGCCGCCAGGCGCTGCTCCGACAGGTTCTGCTGCACCACGGCGCCGTGCCGCACCAGCGCCACCACCATCGCGCCGGTCTGGCGGCGCAGGTCGAGCTCGACCACCGTGCGTCCCAGGGACGGGCTCTCTTCGCCCAGCAGCACCGAGTCCACCTTGAGGCCCGAGAGCGCCTTCACCTCGCCCAGCGTGGTGCGCCGCATCGTCAGCTTGCGCTCGGACGTGCGGGTGGCCTCGCGAGCCTCCTTCACCCGCTGCTCGATGACGTTCCGTGGCGTCTCGAGCACACGCAGCAGCCGCACGAGCAGCTCGAGGCCGCCCTCGACCTCTTCTGCCACCACGTCCTGGGCGCCGAGGGCCAGCAGCCCATTGACCTCCTTCACGTACCGGGTCCGCATCAACACGGGGACGGTCGGGGCGACGCGCTTCACCACGTCGACGATGCGCTGGGCCGCGGGCGGATCGTTCAGCACCAGCAGCACCGCCCGCGCTTCGGTGACGTGGGCGTGCGCGAGGGCTTCGGGCGAGGTGGCGTCTCCGTAGAAGACCGGCTCCCCGCGAGCGCGAGCGGCCCGCACCGTCTCGGCGTTGAGCTCGAGCACGACGTATTGCTGGCGCGAGGCCCGCAGCGCCTTCGCGATCGTCTGGCCGGCGAGGCCGAACCCCACCACCACCACATGGCCGCTGTGAGCGTGGGGGTGCTCCGCCTCCTCCTGGTCGATGGACCGCACCCCCAGCAGCTTCTCGAGCGGGAGCAGCAGGCGCTCGCCAGCGCGCACGTGCGGCGCGAGGCGCACCATGAGGGGCGTGAAGAACATCGACAGGATGCCCGCTGAGAGAATGGGCGCCAGCGCCTCCGCGTCGATGACCCCGGCGCTCTCGGCGAGCCGGGCGAGCACGAAGCCGAACTCGCCGAACTGCGCGAGCCCCACGCCGGCGAGCCACGCCACCCGCGAGGGGAAGCGCATGGCCATCGCCGCCACCGTCGCGAGGAAGCCCTTGCCCACGATGAAGCCGAGCGTCAGCACCAGCACCTCGCCCGGCGCGGCCACCACGACGCGTACGTCGAAGAACATGCCGAGCGAGACGAAGAAGATCGACACGAAGGCGTCGCGCAGCGGCGTCACGTCGCCCATCGCGCGGTGCCCGTAGTCGGTGTCGGCGACCGCCATGCCGCCGAGGAAGGCGCCGAGGGCCAGCGACAACCCGGCGAGGCTCGTCAGCCACGCCGTGCCCATGCACAGCGCGAGCACGGCCAGGAGGAAGACCTCGCGGCTGCGGCTCGCGTCGACCCACCCCAACAGCCGCGGCACCACCACCCGCGCGAGCGCGACCGCGACGACGACGACCGCCGCCGCCTTCCCCAGGGCGATGCCCACCTCGGCCAGCACGTTGCCCTGGCTGCCCGCGGCCCCGAGGAACGGCACCACCAGGACCATCGGCACGACGCAGAGATCCTGGAAGATGAGCGTGCCGACGATGAAGCGACCGTGGGGTGCGTCGAGCTCCCGGCGCTCGGTGAGGGCGCGCAGCACGATGGCGGTCGAGGACAGCGCGAAGACGAAGCCGAGGAAGACGGCGCGGCCCGCGGGCCAGCCGAAGGCCATGGCGCCACCGGTGACCGCCGCGATGGTGAGGCCCACCTGCAGCACACCGCCGACGGCCACCTGCTTGAAGATGCTGGCGAGCCTCGCCAGGGAGAACTCGAGCCCGATGGTGAAGAGCAGCAACACCACGCCGATCTCGGCCAGCACCTCGATGGCCTCGAGCGACTTGACGAGGCCGAGCCCGGCCGGCCCGAGCACCGCGCCGGTGAGCAGGAGGCCTGCGACCGCGGGCAGCCGCAGCCTCGACAACACCAGGGTCGCCAGCACGCCGAGGGCGGCGATGAGGGCCACCTCGTCGATGAGGGGAATGTGCGGCATCCGCCCCGCTTTTAGGCACTCCGTTCATTCCGCGCACCCGTGAAGGCGCGGCCGTGCCATCGTGCGCGGCGGGGGCCGGGCCGTCTCTCGGCTCGAGGGAGGGTCGATGCGGAACTGCCTGTTGCTCATCGTGCTGCTCGGGGTCGCCGGGTGTGAGGAGAAGACGCCTCCGCCCGAGCCCCCGCCTCCCCCGCCCGTGGCCGCGCAGCCTCCGCCTGTTCCCGATGCTGGCGCCGCCAGGCCCGCCGTCGTTCAGACCGACTTGCTCGACGGTGAGGTGACGCAGGGGCTGCCAGACGATCCGCCGTTCAACGCCGACGACACGCGCGACCTCGCCCTCCAGCGCCTGCTCCTGCGAGACCCGGACCGGGCGATCCGCGTGCTCGAGCAGTCGCCCACGCCCAGCGCGTTCCAGGTCGCCGTGCTGGCCGCGCTCGCCATCCGCCGTCGGATCGAGGGGCCCCCGCTGCAAGTGAAGGAGTCTCAGCTGCCCGCGGTGCCTGCCTCGGGCACGCTCGCGACCGGCGCGGGCCCGGCCTTCGTCGGCGTGCAGCAGCTCGAGCTCCGCAGCGCGCCCGGGAAGGGGAAGGTGGTGGCCGTACTCCCGACCGGGGCCGCGCTCACCATCGACGCGGTGCAGGGCCCCCATGCCCAGGTCGCGGTGGAGCTCGCGACGCGCGTCGACTTCGGCCCCGAAGGCGCTGCGCCCACGAAGGTGGTGACGAAGAAGGTCACCGGGTTCGCGGCCCTCGACGCCCTCGTGCAGGAGAAGCCCGACGCTGCGCAGCTCGCCGCCCAGGCCGCCTCGCAGCCCGACACCGACGCCGGCCACGACGTGGCGCTGGTGCTCTGGCACCGCATCTTCCTCATGCACCCGGCCGAGTCCGTGCGCGCCCAGGTGATGTCGGCCGCCTGGGAGGCCCGCCGCCCGTCCTGGGTCGCCTCGGCCGCCCTCGAGCCGGTCTGGGTCGCCCCCAGGAGCCTGCGGGTGGCGTGGGCCTGCCGTGGCGACCTCGCGAAGGCGAAGTGGGGACCCGTCACTCCGAAGCCGCCCGCTGACTTCTGCGTCACCGGCGTCGACGTGCGCACGCCCTGCGGTGAGGCGGCGCCGGCGGTGACGAAGCGGCGCGAGACCCTCGAGGCGCTGCAGCTGCGCGACCCGTCACCGGTGCTCGAGGTCGTCGTCGATGCCACCCGGGCGCGGAGGCTGTGGGCGGTGTCGCTGCCGATCAAGCCCGTCAACGAGTGCGAGGCCGACGTCGATGAGCACAAGCTGGACGTCTTCGGGGCCCTCGTCCGACGCGTGGAGCTGCCGCTCGGCACTGCCTCGCTGGTGGTGTCGCTCCCCGTCTCGGGCTGGCACGGCATGGATCACGCGGTCGTCGGCGCGCAGAGCGAGGTGAAGGCGCGCGACTGGGTCCGCTCACGCGCCCTCAGCCGGTGGACGTGGGACGCGAAGGGTGAATCGGCCCCGTCCCTCGGTGTCGGAGACACCGGCTTCCGGCTGGAGCGCGACGTCGCGAGCCTCTCGTCGGGGCGGCTCCCCCAGATGAACTGCGATCTCTGCGGCGGCTCGGACTTCAGGTAGACCTGCGGCACACCCCTCCCGGAGGTCGGCGATGTCGAAGTGGACGGTGACGTACGACGGCGACGTGGCGATCGTGGCGTTGGACGACGGCAAAGCGAACGCCGTGCTGGCCCCCGACTTCCAGGCGCTGGAGACGGCGCTCGACGAGGTGATCGCGTCGGCCGCGTTGTCCGTCGTGCTGACCGGCCGCGCGGGCTACCTGAGCGCTGGCCTCGATCTCAAGCGACTGCCCGAGCTGTCGCTGGAGGAGAAGAAGGACGTCGTGCGCGCGATGGGCAGCGCGGTGTTGAAGCTCTTCCTGCTGCCGAAGCCGGTGGTGTGCGCGGTGTCAGGCCACGCCCTGGGCGCTGGCGCGATGTTCGCGCTCGCCTGCGATCTGCGCGTGTTCGCCGAGGGCGCCTTCAAGTTCGGCCTCAACGAGGTGCCGGCTGGGCTCTTCGTGCCGTCGTTCGGCATCGAGCTCGCCCGCAGCGCGGTCTCGGCCTCGCGGTTGACCGAGCTCGTCGTCCACGGCCGGGTGCTGACGCCGCAGGAGGCCCTCAGCATGCACGTCGCCGAGACGGTGCACGCGCCCGAGAGCCTGATGGCGGCGGCGCTGATGCATGCGCGGGATCTCGCCGACCTCTCGGGCGCCGGCTACGCCTTGACCAAGCGCCTGGTCAGGGGGCCCTTCGCCGACGCCGCGCGCGCTTCGATGCCCGGTGAGCTCGACGAGCTGGCCCGCATGCTCGACGCCCGCCGGCCCTCCTGAGCTCGCGAAGCGTCGAGGTCGTCACGCCGCCGTCACGGAAGTGTCACGTCGCGCCGCGCACCAGCGTGGTGAACAGCGCCCATGGCCCTCCAGTCGATGATCCGCTGGCTGCTCCCTCGTGAAGATCACTACTACGACATGATCGAAGAGCTCGGACGCCTCGGTCATGAGGCAGCCGTCGCCCTGACGGCGTTCGAGACGACCCCCGCCGCGAAGGTGCAGGAGACCGTCCAGGTCCTCGAGCACAAGGCCGACGACGTGGTGCGCCGCATGGAAGACGCGCTGGCGCGCACCTTCGTCACGCCGCTCGATCGTGAGGACCTCCACCGGCTCACCAGCGAGCTCGATGACATCATCGACCTGACCAACCTCACCGCGCGCTGCTACGGCCTCTACAGCATCGAGAAGCCCACCCAGGCGATGGTCGAGCTGTCGAAGAAGCTGGTCACCTGCACCCAGATGATCCGCGACACCGTGCCGCACCTGCGCACCCACAAGTTCGGGGAGCTCATCGACGGGGGCCGCAAGGTGCGCGACCTGGAGAAGGAAGGCGACACCATCTATCGCGCGGCGATCAGCGAGCTCTTCAGGGCGCCCAGCATCGACGTGCGCGAGCTGATCAAGCAGAAGGAGGCCCTCGACCACCTCGAGAACGCGGTCGATCACTGCGACAACGTCGCCGACCTCCTCGCGAACATGGCCGTGAAGCATGGTTAGTCTGCTCATCGCGGTGGTCGTGATGGCCATCGTGTTCGACTACATCAACGGCTTTCACGACGCGGCGAACGCGATCGCGACCGTGGTGTCGACGGGCGTGCTGCCGATCCGCACCGCGGTGCTGCTCGCGGCGGCCCTCAACTTCGTCGGCGCGATGGCAGGCACGGCGGTCGCGAAGACGATCGCCTCGGGCTTCGCAGATCCCGCGCAGGTGACGCAGGGGGTGGTGCTGGCCGCGCTGATCGGCGCGTCGGCGTGGAACCTGATCACCTGGTGGTTCGGCATTCCGTCGTCCTCCTCGCACGCGCTGGTCGGTGGGCTGGCGGGCGCGGTGGTGGGCCACGCCGGGTTCGGCGCTTTCAAGTGGACCGCCCTGGGGCAGAAGGTGCTGGTGCCGCTGGTGGCGTCGCCGACGATCGGCTTCGTCATCGCCTTCTTCGTGATGGTGGGCCTGGTGTGGCTCGCCCGCGGGAAGCTGCCCATGCTGGGCAAGGGCCTGGCCGTGCTGATCTGGCTGGGGCTGGGCGCCCTCGGCCTGTCGCAGGTCTGGCTCGGCCGTGAGCACGCGCTCGCCGAGGCGGTGAAGCGGGGCAAGGACACGCTGACCGTCGAGCTCGAGTACGGCGGGCTGGTGGTGTTCCTGCTGGTGGGCGGCGTGCTGGCCTTCATCGCCGGCAAGCGGCTGTACGGCGCGGCCCCGCAGATCGTCCAGCGCTTGTCGCGGAAGATGCAGCTCGTGTCGGCGGGGATGATGGCCTTCTCGCACGGGTCCAACGACGCCCAGAAGTCCATGGGCATCATCACCCTCGCGCTGCTCTCGTTCGCCTCGACGCACCAGGGCCCGCGGCCGGCGTGGATGCCGGAGTGGGCGCTGCCGGTCGGCGAGACCGTGCCACTGTGGGTCATCCTCGTGTGCGCGGCGGCGATCGCCGCTGGCACGGCCGCCGGTGGTACGCGCATCATCAAGACGATGGGCACGAAGATCATCCGCATCACGCCGCTGCAGGGGTTCGCGGCTGAGACGGCCGGCGCCCTCACCATCCTCGGGGCCTCGCGCCTCGGTATTCCGGTCTCCACCACCCACTGCATCAACGCCTGCATCATGGGCGTCGGGGCGTCGAAGCGGCTGTCGGCGGTGCGGTGGGGCGTCGCCACCAACATCGTCGTGGCGTGGGTCGTCACCCTGCCCTTCTCAGCGGCCCTGTCGTGGGTCTCGATGCAGGGCATCGCCCTGCTCGGCGGCTGAGCACGACGCGACCGGCGTCTCTCCGGCTGATCACCCGCAGCGCTCGACACTGCGCAAGCGTGGGCCCTGCGTTCCGGCGTCGGTCGGCGCGCTCGGGCAGCCTCGTGCGGGTGGTGGTGGCGACCCGGCTGGTTCGATCGGACCCTCAACCGGACGAACGCGACCCGGGCTCTCCCTGCGCGACCCATCTCCATCACTGTGGATTGGGCCGTTCTGCCACCTTGCGCACGGCCCGCCGGAGTGCACATTCTCGGCCCGTCGCGGGTCCGGCCGGCCCCGCCGTTCGAGGTCCGACCATGAACTCAGCACTTCGTCTCGCCGCGCTCGCGCTCGTCGCGTCGTCCTGCTTCTCCGCCGTTCCGGAGGCGCAGTGCACCACGGACGCCGACTGTACCGGTGGGCTTGTCTGCCTCGACTTCCGCTGTCGCACCGCAGGCTCGACGGCCGGTGGGAGCGCGGGGGGTAGCGCAGGTGGCGACGCTGGCGGCTCGGCTGCGGGTGGTGACGCAGGCGGAGCGACCGGTGGCAGCGGCGGGGCGATGGGCGGTGGCGCAGCGACAGGCGGCGGCGGCGCAACGGCCGGAGGCGCGGCTGGTGGCGGCATGGCGTGCGGCTGCCGGAGCGGGAGCGGCCAGTGTCAGGTGGGCGACTCGCCGCTCGCCTGCGGCGCGAACGGCGCGATGTGCGTGCGCTGTCGCTCGGGAGAGCAGTGCGTGAACGGCGGCTGCGTCGTGGCCGCCTGTGGCCCGGGCACCTGCAGCGGCTGCTGTGGACAGAACTTCTGCGTCACGCCCGCCAACCAGAGCACCATCTCGTGTGGGCTCGGCGGCAGCATGTGCATGCAGTGCCCCCGCGGCCAGGACTGCGTCAACGGCACCTGCCAGCAGTCGATGGGCTGCGGGCCGGTGACGTGCGGCTCGGGCTGCTGCATTCCCGGCGCGAACCGGTGCCTGCCGTACGGCCAGCAGAGCCGCTTCGCGTGCGGAACCGCTGGGGCGCAGTGCGCGATGTGTCCGGGCGGCACCCAGTGCGCCAACGGCGTCTGCGGCGCCACCACCGTGGACGCCGGCACCCCGCCGACGTGCGACGCGACGACGTGCCCCACCGGGTGTTGCGCGTTCGGCCGCTGCGTCCCTCCCAACCAGCAGCTCAACTTCGCGTGCGGCACCGCCGGGCAGATGTGCATGCAGTGCACGAACGGCACGACCTGCCGCATGGGCGCCTGCGTGCCCAACACCCAGCCCGACGGCGGCATCGCGCCCCTGCTCCCCACCGGCAGCGCCTGCACTGCGGCCTCGGCGTGCGAGGGGTTCTGCCTCGAGGCGACCCAGTTCGGCCAACCCACCGGCTACCCGGGCGGCTACTGCACCAACACCTGCATGCCGGGCAGCATGAGCTGCGGGACCAGCGGCCTCTGCGTGACGGATCAGGTCTTCGGCCAGCCCGTCAGCCAGTGCCGGGCGACCTGCACGGGCGCGGGCACCGGCCAGGGCAGCTGCCGCCAGGGCTACGTGTGCGAGCTCGCGCCCAACCCCGGGGCGCTGGTGGGTTACTGCCGGCCGAACTGCAACAACGGCGGCCTGGCCATGTGCCCGTCAGGGCAGTGCCAGACGAACGGCTACTGTATGTGACGCCGGGCGGGCGGCGCGTCAGCCGGCCCTCGTCCGCTCGATGGCGAAGAGCAGCGCCTCGGGCGTGCACGGCATCGTCAACGGCACCTCACCGCCCTTGCCGAAGGCGCCCACGGCCTGGCGCAGCGCCGCCACCACCGAGAGGGCCAGCATGAAGGGCGGCTCGCCGACGGCCTTGGAGCCGTGAATCGTGGTGTCCTGCGCGGCGTTGGCCAGCAACGACACGCGAAAGTCGAGCGGCACGTCACCGCACGCCGGCACCTTGTACGTGTCGGGGGAGTGCGTGCGCAAAAACCCCTTGTCGTCGACCCGCACCTCCTCGCAGGTGAGCCAGCCCCAGCCCTGCACGAAGGCGCCCTCGATCTGCCCGAGGTCGATGGACGGCACGAGCGAGGCGCCCACGTCGTGGAGGATGTCCACGCGCCGCAGCCGGTGCTCGCCCGTCAGGCCGCTCACCTCGACCTCGGTCACCGCCGCGCCGTAGGCGAAGTAGTGAAACGGCTTGCCCCGGCCGGTCGCGCGGTCGAAGTGGATGTCGGGCGTGCGGTAGTAGCCGGTGGCCGACAGCGACACCTGCGCGAGGTACGCCTCGTGCGTCACCTTCTCGAACGGCAGCTTCCGGTCGGGGCGGGCCACCGACGACACCAGCCCCCCGCCGAAGCGCACGTCGTCGGGCGTCACGTCGAGCAGCCTGGCCGCCACCGGCCGCAGCCGCTCGCGAATCGTCTCCGCCGCCTGCTTCACCGCGAAGCCGTTGAGATCGGACCCGCTCGAGGCGGCCGTCGCCGAGGTGTTGGGCACCTTGTCGGTGGCCGTCGTCATCACGCGCACGCGCTCGGGCAGCACGCCCAGCTCGTGGGCACAGACGGCGAGCATCTTCGTGTGCAGGCCCTGTCCCATCTCCGTGCCGCCGTGGTTCACCTGCACCGTGCCGTCCGAGTAGACGATGACGAGCGCGCCGGCCTGGTTGAGGAACGAAGTGGTGAAGCTGATGCCGAACTTCACCGGCGTCAGCGCGAGGCCGCGCTTCGCGTGCTGATGGGCGGCGTTGAAGGTCGCGACGGCCTTCGCGCGTCGCTCGTAGTCGCTCGAGGCGAGCAGCTCACCGAAGATGCGCTCGAGGCGACAGTCTCTCACCTCCTGCCAGTAGGGCGTCACGTCGCGCGGCGCCGCCCCGTAGAGGTTCTTCCGTCGCAGCTCGACCGGATCGAGGCCCAGGCGCTCGGCCGCGCGCGACATGATGTCCTCGATGACGGCCATGCCCTGCGGCCCGCCGAAGCCGCGGAAGGCGGTGTTCGACGGCAGGTTCGTCTTCGCGACGTGACCCGTCACCCGTACGTCGGGGATGAAGTAGCCGTTGTCGATGTGGAAGAGCGCGCGTTCGAGGATCGCGCGTGACAAGTCCATGCTGAAGCCGCCGTCCGAGAACAGCTCGGCCTCGAGCGCGAGCAGCTGCCCGTCCTTCGTGAAGCCCACGTCGAAGCGCGTGAGGAACGGGTGGCGCTTCCCCGTCCACAGCATGTCCTGATCGCGGTTGAGCCATACCTTCACCGGCCGGCCCGTCTTCACGGCGGCGAGCGAGGCCATGGCGGCGTACGGCGCGGCCTGGGTCTCTTTGCCTCCGAAGCCGCCACCCATGCGCGGCACCTCGACGGCGATCTGGTGGCGGCCCCAGCCCAGCACATGCGCGACGATGGCCTGCACCTCGCTCGGGTGCTGCGTCGACGAGTACAGGCGCAGCGATGGGCCCTCGTCAGGCACCGCCAGCGTGCACTGGGTCTCGAGGTAGAAGTGGTCCTGCGCGCCAGTGCGCACCTCGCCCTGGAACCGCACCGGCGCCTTCGCCAGCGCCGCCGCCGGGTCGCCGCGCGTCAGCCGGTGATCCTTCGAGAGGAAGCTGCCCTTCGCGATCGCGTCGTCGAGCGTGACGATGGCAGGCAGCGGCTCGACGTCCACCTTCACGGCCTTCACGCCGGCCCGGCAGGCCTCGTACGACGCCCCCACCACCAGCGCGAGGGCCTGGCCGAGGAAGCGCACGGTGTCGAAGGCGAACAGCTCTTCGTCGTGCACGACCGCGCCCACGTCGTTGAGCGCGGGCACGTCCTTCGCCGAGAGCACCGCCACCACGCCGGGCACCTTCAGCGCGGCCGACACGTCGAGGCTGCGCAGCTTCCCGTGGGCGAGGGGCGACGGCACCACCTGGGCGACCAGCAGGCCGTGCGGCGCGGGCAGATCGTCGACGTAGCGGGCCTCGCCGCTCGTGTGGCGCAGGCCCGACTCGTGGAGCAGCGGCTGGTGGAGCGGCGAGCGCGAGGCATCAGCCATGGCGCACCTCCTCGTCGGTCATCACCGTCGCGACGTGCCGCGGCGCGAGGGTCGGTTGGGGGGTCGCGCGCGTCTCGAGGAAGAAGCCGCGCAGCAGGTTGCCGGCGACGAGCGAGCGGTAGGCCGCGCTGCCGCGGTGATCGCTCATCGGGGTGAAGTCGGTCGCGAGGGCCTTCACCGCCACCTCGAGCGTCGCCTCGGTCCACGGCTGGCCGGTGAGCGCCTGCTCGGCGTGGGGAGCGCGCTTCGGCGTGGCGGCCATGCCTCCGTACCCGAGCCGCGCCGTGGTGACGACGTTGCGCGCGTCGGTCTCGACGAAGAAGCCGGCCGAGACGGCGCTGATGTCGAGCTCGCGCCGCTTGCTCACCTTGTACGCAGCAGCCCGCGCGGTCGGCGAAGGCGCGGGCAGCTCGACGGCGACGAGCAGCTCCTTCGGCTGGAGCGCGGTCTTCCGGTAGCCGGTGAAGAACTGGTCGAGCGGGACCCGCCGATCGCCGGCCCGCGAGCGCAGCACACCGGTGGCGCCGAGGCTGAGCAGCACCGGCGCCAGGTCGCCGATGGGCGAAGCGGTGCAGAGGTTGCCGCCGACGGTGCCGCGGTGTTTCACCTGGCGCGCCGCGAAGTAGCGCACCATGCGGTGCACCGAGGGCAGCCGTGCCCGTGTGAAGGCCTCGAGCTCGGAGAGCGTGACCGCGCTGCCGAGCGAGAGCGTCGGCCCCTCGCGCAGGGTGCGCAGCTCTCTCAGCCCCTCGAGGGAGACGAGCTTCGGCGGCACCTGGAACTTCTTGGTGATCTCGAGCGAGAGATCGGTGCCGCCCACCACGAAGCGGGCGTCAGGGTGCTCGTCGAGCAGCGCCCACAGCTCGTCGAAGGTGGTGGGGGTGGCGAAGAGGGTGGCCGACGTCTCGTGGTGGAACGCGATGGAGCCGGGGGCCGAGCCGGGGAGCGCGGCAGCGAACCGATCGCCCGGGCAGGTGCCGGCGACGGCCTTCGCCGCGTCGCGGATGGGCCGGTACCCGGTGCAGCGGCAGAGGTTCCCGGCGAGCTGATCGTCGAGCTGCCAGGGCTCCTTCAAGTCGTCACGGTAGGTGGCCTCGAAGAGCGTCATCACGATGCCGGGCGTGCAGTAGCCGCACTGGCTGCCGAGGGCCTTCGCCATCGCGTGCTGCGCCGGGTGGTAGTCGTCACCCTTGAGCGCCTCGACGGTGACGACGTGTTTGCCTTGCACCATCGGCAGCAGCACCAGGCACGAGTTCACCGCGCGGTACTCGGGCCGGCCGTCCTGGCCGCGCTCGACGATCGCCACGGAGCACGCGCCGCAGTCGCCCTCGGCGCAGCCCTCCTTGGTGCCGACGAGGCCGCGAACGTCACGCAGGTAGCGCAGCAGCGTCGTCGTCGGCGGCAGGTTCGTCTCTTCGATCCACGTGCCGTTCAGGTTGAAGCGCAGGGTGTCCGGTTTCACGGGCGGCAGATTGGCGCAGGCCGGGCCCGGGAGCCATCACCCTGTCTCACCTTGACGCAGCGCCTCGCGCACCTGCCACTCCCACACGTTCAGGCCCTCGACGACGAGGTTGGGCAGCAGATCACCGAACGCGTTGGCCTCGACGACCCGGTGTGAGACGAGATCGGGCTCGAAGAGCAGGTCGAGGCCGACGTGGAGCGAGCGGTAGAGGCGCGCGACCTTCCGGCAGGTGTCCATCGCGCCCGCCCAGGCCGCGTCGCCCACCCGCTGGCGCAGGGCCCCGACGTCGCCGCGGGTGCCGCCGAGGTGCAGGTTGGTGATGGGCAGCGGGCTCTGGCGCATCACCACGAAGCGCGGCTCGCCCGCGATGCACAGCACGCGCAGATCGAAGAAGAGCTCACCCACGCGCGCCTTGGGCACGCCGCGCTCCACCTGGGCGCCCTGCGAGAGGATGAAGCCCAGCGCGCGGTCGATGTCCTTCGGCCGGCGCAGGTGGCGCACCTTCAGGTTGTTGAACCAGCGAGGCGCCGCCCACTCGAGCGAGGTGCGCACGAGGGGCCCCTCTTCCTCGAAGGTCACGTGCGCCAGGCAGCTCGCCGACGAGCCCGATGAGAGCTTCACGAAGGCCTCGTCCCACCCGAGCGCGCGCACCCGCTCGAGCAGCGCGTCGGGCTCCTCGGGCACGTCGTCCATCGGCTCGGGCACCGGGACGCCGGCGGCGGCGTAGCGGCGGGACGTGCGGCGCTTGTCGAAGAGCTCGTCGATCTCCGCGGGCACGTTGAGCGCGCGCACGTGCGGCGCCGCGGACAGCAGCGCCTCGAGCGACTGGAGGACGTCGCGGAACCCGGCGTGGCTCACGGCGGGCGTCAGCACCTCGCCCCGGCGCTCGACGAGGCGCTCGGTGTCGGCCCTGCCTCCGCGCTCGAGCAGCCGGCGCTCGACCTCGAAGCTCTCGCCGAAGGAGTCGATCCTGAGCAGCGCGGGCGCGTCGCCCACGTCCAGGCGCCCGGTGTCGAGGAAGTCGAGCCACGAGACGAGCCGCGCGGGGGGCTGGCCCTGCCGCTCGAGCGCGTCCTGGTACAGCGCGACGCGCCGGTTCTCCGGGTTGCCGATGACGACGAAGCGCCGGCTCATTCGGCGATGGTGGTGTAGCGATACGGCTCGTCTTCGTCGGGGTCGTCGAGCTCCTTCTGCTCACCGAGCTGCACGTTCTTCAGCGCGGCCTTGATGGCGGCGACGTGCGCGTCCTCGAAGTAGTTGTCATCGAGGATGAACCGCGTGAGGTGCTCGAAGGCCTTCGCGTGTCTGACGATCGCGGCGGCGCCGTCACGCCAGAGGATGCCCATCGAGAGGTCGAGCACCTTGAGCCGCGGGAGGATGGCCGACGCAGCGATCGCGTCGATGAAGTCAGTCTCCCACTCGCTGTTCTTGAGGCCCAGATACTCGAGCTTCGGCAAGCCCCGGCCCGAGAGGATGCCCCCCAGGGACTCGACGGTCGAGGAGCAGCCGTAGTTGCCGTGCCCGAACATGAGCTCGAGGTGGGTGAGCGAGGGCCACCTGGCGGCGCCGATCTCCCTCGGGGCCGCCTCGTCGAGGCCGCCCGAGAAGAACACCAGCTTCTCGAGGTGCGGCGCGTCGATGGGCGCGAGCTTGAGGGGGGCGCCGCCGTCGCTGCCGCTCGAGCCGCGCAGGAGCAGCTCCTTCAGGTTCGGCGCGGCGGCCCAGAGGCCGCGAACGTCGCCCACGCGCCGCCACGACTCCTGGTCCATGTGCTCGGAGGGCTCGCTCAGGTCGAGCACCTCGAGCCGGGGGAGCGGCCCGGCCGCCGCGATCGCCTTCGCCAGGTCCTCCATGTGCCACTCCGTGTCCTCCGAGGGCGGCAGGCCGAGCGAGAGGCGCCGCACGAAGTGGCCCGCCGGGTGGCGCAGGAAGCGCTCGAGCACGACGTGCATCGGGTCACTCTCATCGGGCTCCAGCGGCGCCAGCGACAGCTCGTCGATGACGCCGTGCTGCCAGGTGACCTCGACGCCCTCGGCGCCGTCGCGCAGCGCGTGCGACACGGCCTTCTGCTTCGCGGCGTCGGGCTTGCCGCGGGCCGCGGCGCTGATGACCTCGCCCCACGGCTCGCCCTGCTCGAGCAGCCAGTCGGCGAAGACCTGCCAGCCCGCGCCGTCCTCGGGCCGCGCCAGCACCGCCGAGAGCAGCGCCGGGTTCGACGGCACCTTCGCGGTGAGGGGGCGCGCTTCCTGCTGGTCGGACTTCACCAGGCGGTAGCCCTTCTTCTCCTTCTCGGCGACCAGCTTGTCGTGGGCCTTGCGCGCCTCGGCCGCGCTCTCGAAGTCCTGCGTCTTCTCCTGACCCTCGGTGCCGATCCGGCCCCAGCGCGTGGTGAAGGACTCCCCTTCGAGCTCGATCTCCCAGAACTTCTTCGAGCTGCCCTCGACGAACTCGTAGCGGCGCATTGGAGACCCCGATGCCTGCGAGAGGGCCGGACTCTGGCGCACTCTGCGGTGGCCGTGAACCGGGCTTCGACCGCTACGGCGGAGCGACCGCCGCTGTCAGCACCGGGCCCTCGGGCGTCTGCACGAAGGCGCGAACGCGGGTCCCCGTGAAGCCGACGGTGCCGAGGGGTTCCCGACGAATGACGGTGCACTCCATCGCTGCCTCACGGAGCAGCTCGGACGCCGGGCGAGCGCAGCGGAACGAGCCGGGCGGCAGGTCGCGGCCATCGACGTCGACGAGGCGTGCGCTGCCGACGTCACGAGCGACCAGCAGCACGGTCGAGGTGCCGGGCTCCCAGGCGACGAGCTGCGGGGCCTCGGGCGGCTCCGCGCGAACGACGTCGGCCGCGTCGAGCCGCACCCGGTTGGACTCGACGACGCCGCTCTCCGACGTGACTTGAAGGAAGATGCGCCCGCGAGGCATCGAGGTGTCCACCAGGAGCTCTCGCGCCGCAGGGAGGCGCGTCGATGGGCCCTCCCAGCTGAACGCTTCGATCGTGCCGCCCGTGCCCAGCACCGGCGGCCTCAGGGGAGCGGGCACGCCGAACACCACGAGCGAGAGGGTCGATCCGGCTCCGCGCGCGTCGGCGAAGATGGGGAGGAGGAGCGGCCGCACCGGCGCATCGACGGGCGGCGCACAGGCACACCACGTCGCGACCGCACAGCACACCCACCGCGTCGCGCTCGGGCTCACGGCTTCGGCGCGGGCGGCCCTGACCGGGGCCCCTTGCCGCTCCCTGGCGGGCGCCCTCCACCCGGTGGACCGCTCTGGGTGCCGCTCGAGTCCGTCGGTGGCGCGGGCTGGTTGCCGGAGGTCGGCGCGCCTGTGCCCGGTGCTCCAGCGGGAGGACTCGTCCCCGGTGGCGTGGCGCCGCTGCTCCCCGAGCCGGACGACGAGCTGGGCGGCGTCGAGGGACCGCTCGCACCCGGTCGCGTGCCGCTGGTGCCCGGCCCGGCTGTCGAGCTGGGCGGCGTCGACCGGCCGCCTGCACCCGGCGGTGTGGTCGGGGTGGTGCCGCCAGTGCCCGTACCGGGCGTCGACGTGTCCTGCCCGGTGCCCGGAGGCGCCGACCCGCTCGTGCCGCCAGTGCCCGTGCCGCCAGTGCCCGTGCCTGGCGTCGACGTGTCCCGCCCGGTGCCCGGAGGTGCCTCTCCATTCGTGCCGCTCGTGCCGCTCGTGCCGGTCGTCGTGGCGCCGGTGCTCGGCGCTCTCACGCGCGGCCCCGACCTCGTCGAGTCTTGTGAGCCGTCGTCGGGCTTCCGGCTGATCTCGACGCTGCTCGTCCACGTGCACGAGTCACCGTCCGGGTGCTGGTAGGTCGACGTCGACTTCCCGGTGAGGCTGTCGTTCGACTCGATGACGAGGTCGAGCGTGTTCTTCACGCGTCCACCCTCGTCATCCACCACGACCGAGTTCGACAGCGTGAGCCGCGCGCCGGCGATGGTCCCCTCGTACTGACAGACGGCCGGTGGTTGGCACGTGAAGCCGATGGTGAAGCGCAGGCGCACCTGGTGGCCGGTCTGATCGACGTGGGCGCCTCCCATGAGCGCCTGGCCCGGGGGACAGATGCCCGAGACTCGCGGCGCGGAACTGCGCACGAACCAGCCGCCAGCCAGGCTCGTTCCACGGGTGTCGGGCGTGCCCTGTTGGGGCGTCCGCTGCGCAGCCACCGGAAGGGCGACCGCGATCGCCGCCAGGCCCACCGCTCTCATCAGCCAGCTCATCTCGACCTCCTCTTCACCGGCGACGCGACGAGGCAGCGAGCCCCACGCCGTACCAGACCGAGCCGACGATGAGCGCGACGAGCGCGAGGAACGCCCCCGCGTGCACCGCCCACCGTGGCCACGCCAGACGCTCGCTCATGGCCATGCCTGCCACCCACCCCATCGTCAGCGCTGACGCCGCCGCCGTGATGGCGGTCGCCTGCACCCAGGCGATCCCATGGTGCAGCACGACGCCCCGGCTGAGCAGCGCGCCTGGCGCCAGAACCGAACCGGCGAGCGCCCCGAGCACCACCACCCGGCCCCAGCCCGCCACGTCCTTCGCCCAGAGCAGCATGTCCACGACGCCCACGCCCAGCAGGCCAGCACCCCCCAGCATCAGGACCCACCCTGCGAAACGCCTCACCCGATGCTCCATACCACCGCCCGCGGTCACGGCCTCCTCGACACCTCGCCAGCGGGACGAGCCGGTCCACCGGGGTACACTCGCGCTGCATGCGGCGGCTCGCGCAGACCCTCGACGCGGTGAAGGCCACCCGGTCGCGCACGGAGAAGGTGTCGCTGCTCGCCGCCTTCCTCGCGGGCTTGACGGAAGCCGAGCTCGACGGCGCCGCCCGCGTCATCGTCGCCGCGCCGCTCAGGGTTTCGGACCAGCGCACGCCCGGGGTGGGCTGGGCCCTGCTGCTCGAAGCAGCCGCCGCGGCCTCGGGGCGCACGGAGCACGAGCTGATGCTGGCGACGCGCGCGGCGGGTGACTTCGGTGAGGCCCTCGAGCCGGCGTTTCCCCTGACCGGGGCGACGTTCCCGCTCGCCCAGGTGGCGCCGTTCTTCGAAGCCCTCGCAGCAGTCGGGGACCGGCCCTCGAAGCTCGCGGTGCTGAAGGACACGTTCCGCAAGGCCACGGGCGGCGAGGTGAAGTACCTGGTGAAGGCGCTCCTCGGCGAGCTGCGCATCGGCGTGCAGCGCAGCACCTTCGACGACGCGCTCGCGAAGGCCTTCGAGCTCGAGCCAGCGGCGGTCAGGGCCGCCAGCGCGCTGACGCCAGACGCGGGCGTGCTCGCCGCCCTCGCCCGCAACCGCGCCCTCGAGAGCGCCTCGGTCGTCGTGGGGAACGTCGTCGCCTTCATGCTGGCCACGCCCGCGGAGGCGGTGAAGGAGCCGATCGATCCCGCCCTCACCATCGTCGAGGACAAGCTCGACGGCGTGCGCGTTCAGGCCCACGTGAGAGACGGGGTGGTGCGCCTCTTCGCGCGCGGCACCGGAGAGGTGACGGCGTCGTTCCCCGAGGTCGTCACGACGCTCGCGCCGCTGCAGCGCTCGCTCATCCTGGACGGCGAGGTGATCGCCGTGACGAAGGACGGCAGCCCGCGGCCCTTCCAGGCGCTGCAGGCGAGGCTCGGGCGCTCGAGCCCCTCCGCGGCCGACCGGCAGGACACGCCCGTCGCCTTCGTCGCCTTCGATCTCCTCCACGACGAGCGGCCGCTGCTCGACCGGCCCTTCACCGAGCGGCGCGCCAGCCTCGAGGCGCTGCCCGTGCGCACCAACCCGATCCACCCGCTCGATCCGGCGCAGCCGGTGGAGCCGCAGCTCGACGTGCTCTTCCACGCGGCGCGCTCACGCGGCCACGAGGGGCTCATGCTCAAGCGCACCGACGCGACCTACGACGCCGGCAAGCGGGGCAGCGCCTGGCGCAAGGTAAAGCGCGCTCTGGCGACCCTCGACGTCGTCATCACCCGGGCCGAGCCGGGCCACGGGAAACGCGCGGGCGTGCTGTCGGACTACACGTTTGCCGTCTGGCGCAACGACACGCTGGTCGAGATCGGCAAGGCGTACAGCGGCCTCACCGACGCCGAGATCGCCCTGCTCACGGTCCGCCTCGAGCGTCTGACGCTGGGGCATCACGGGCACCAACGCCTCGTGCGGCCCGAGATCGTGCTCGAGGTCGCCTTTGACGGCCTGCAGCCCTCGACCCGCCACGACAGCGGCTTCGCCCTTCGCTTCCCGCGCATCGCCCGCATTCGCGACGACAAGCAGCCGCAGGACGCCGACCGGATCGACACGGTGCGCGCGCTCTTCGAGGCCCAGGTGCGCTCGGGCCACCGCGAGCGCGACGCCCAGCTCAGCCTCTTCGACGGGTGACAGGACGAAGGTTGGCCCATACGGTGGGGGGCCCGTGGAGAACCTCGGCTCACCCGTGTGGATCGGCCAGTACCGGCTGACGTCGCGCATCGCGACCGGCGGCATGGCCGAGGTGTACGTGGGCCGGCACATCAGCGAGGACGGCACCTTCGGGCCGATGGTGGCGGTGAAGAAGCTGCTCCCGCACCTGGTGAAGGACAGCGCCATCGTGCGCATGTTCCTGAACGAGGCGCGCATCACCGCGCAGATCCACCACCCGAACGTGGTGCGCATCTTCGAGCTGGGGCAGGTGAGCGGTGAGCCCTTCATCGCGATGGAGCTGCTCGAGGGCCGCACCTTCGCCGACCTGCGCGCCCGGGCCGCCGAGGACGGCAAGCGCATGCCCCTGCCGGTGGCGCTGCGGATCCTCTGCGAGGCCTGCCGGGGGCTGGGAGCCGCCCATGAGGCGAAGGACGACGACGGCCAGCCGCTGTCGCTGGTGCACCGCGACTTCACGCCCGACAACGTCCACGTCGGCGTGAAGGGCGAGATCAAGGTCATCGACTTCGGCATCGCGAAGACCGCGAACTGGGGCGCCGGCACCGAGCCCGGCACCCTCAAGGGCAAGTTCTTCTACATGTCGCCCGAGATGATCCTCGCCAAGCCCGTCGATCACCGCGCCGACATCTTCGCGGCCGGCGTCATGCTGTACGAGCAGATGTGCGGGCGCCGCCCCTTCACGGGCAACAGCGTGGACGAGGTGGTGATGCGCATCGCCGAGGGCAAGCTGCAGCCGCCGTCGGCGTTCGACCCCTCCCTGCCCCGCGCGCTCGAGGCGGTGTGCCTCACGGCGCTGAACAAGAACCCCAACTCCCGCTTCCAGACGATGGGCGTCTTCATCGACGCGATGGAGATGGTTGGCGGCGAGGCCCAGCTCGCGACGAACGAAGAGGTCGCCGACTACGTGGGCAAGCTGTTCCCGCAGACGGACCGCCAGCGGGAGACGCTGCGGCGCGCGCGCGAAGCCGACCCTTCGGTGCCGGGGCTCAAGCCTGACGAGCTGCGCGTGCCGGCGCTCGGCGACGACGACCTGCCGCCCACGGCCGCCAGCCCGGGCCGGGTGAAGCCGCAGGACGAGCACTCTGGCGCCACGGCGCGCGCGACGCCGGCCTGGGCGCCGACCGCGCCGCTGGCCGAGGAGTCGCCCACCGGCGTGCTGGATCACCCTCCGTCGGGCGCGGCGATTCACATCGCGGCGGACTCCATCGAGGCGTCGGTCACCAGGAGCAACCCGTCGGCCGAGGCGTCGCGCGGGAAGCCGACCCGCCGCTCGAACCTGCCCGTGATCCTCGGCGTCGTCGGCCTGCTGGTGGTGGGCGCCGCGGCCTTCGCGATCCTCGGCGGCGGCGGCTCGTCAGCGAAAGAGCAGCTCGCGCTCGCGGAGCAGGCGACGACGCCCGAGGAGAAGGGCCGCGCGTTGCAGGGCCTCGGCCACGCCCCGGACGTGTCCGATGAGCAGCTGCAGCGCGCCGGCGAGCTGCTCGTCGCGGCGAAGCAGTGGGCCGTCGCCGACGAGGTGGCCGACGACTGGCTCAAGCGCAGCCCGAAGAACGTCGAGCCGCACCTGCTCAAGGCGCGCGCGGCGGTGAACCTGCGCAAGGGCAAACGCGCCGAGACCGAAGCGGCTGAGGCGTCGGCCCTCGCCCCGGACGATCCGCGCCCCGACATCATCGTGGCCGAGCTGCGCGAGCTGCAGGCCGACAGCCCGGGCGCCCTCGAGGCGTGGACGAAGGCGGCGAGGAAGAGGCCCGGCGACGCGCAGCTGCTCACCCGTCAAGGCTACTGGCTGTCGCAGTCGGGCCGCCTCGACGACGCGGCAGACGTGCTGGGCCAGGCGCTCAAGAAGCAGTTCGTGCCAGAGGCCGCTGCCGAGCTCGCCTTCGTGAAGCTCCGCAAGGATCAGTACGGCGAAGCGCTCTCGCTGCTGGCGAAGGCGCTCAAGGAGAAGCCCGACCTGATGGTGGCGCACTACTACCGGGCCGCCGTGCTGTACCAGAAGGGTGACGCGAAGGCGGCGCGCGCGGCGTACCTCGAGGCCGACAAGCTGGCGGGCGCTGACTCGAGGCCGCTGGTCGCGCTGTGCGAGCTCGAGGTGCAGCAGCAGACGACCGCCGAGCTCGAGGACGTGAAGAAGCGCCTCAAGGAGCGGTTCCCCGCCGACGCCGACAAGCTCATCGCGGGCTGCGCGAAATGAGCCGGCGCCTCGTCCTCAACGCAGACGACTTCGGGTACGACCCGGCCGTCTCGCGCGGCATCGTGAAGGCCATGCGCGAAGGCGTCGTCTCGAGCACCACGATGATGGTGAACACCCCGCACAGCGAAGACGCGGCGGCGCTGAGCGAGGGCCTGTCCATCGGGCTGCACCTGAACCTCGCCCGGTGGAGCTCGCTCGCGACGCCGGCGCACGAGTTCATCGAGGCCGACGCCCGGTCGCTCGAGGCTGACTTCGTGCAGGCCGAGGCGCTGGCGCAGCTCGACCGGCTCGAGGCCCTCGTGGGGCGGCCGGCCACCCATGTCGACGTGCACAAGCACCTGCACCGGCACCCGTCCGTCCTCGAGGGGCTCGCCCGCGCGGCGAAGGCCCGCGGCCTGCCCGTGCGCAGCGTCGACGCGGGCATGCGCGCTGCGCTGCGCGAGCGCGGCGTCTCGACCAACGACTCGTTCCTCGGTGACGCGGGCGCCCACGCGTACTGGACGAAGGAGCGCTTCTTCGAGGCGCTGCGGCTGCTCCCGGAGGACGGGCTCGTCGAGCTCATGTGCCACCCCGGCTACCGGCCGAGCCACGTCGGCAGCGGCTATGGAGCGCAGCGCGAGGTCGAGCTCGAGACGTTCTGCGCGCCCGAGGTGAAGCGCGACGTCGAGCTGCGCCACCTGCGCTTCGGCCCCTGGAGCTGACGTGCCGGCCTACGACTTCGACTGCGCCGGCGCGGTGATCCGGGTTGAGGCGTCGCTCGCCGACATGTCGCGACCGCGCGTTCACCTGGGGGCCTTCGCGGTGACGGGGGGCGCGCCGGAGC
The DNA here is from genome assembly GCA_016793095.1 of Myxococcaceae bacterium. Taxonomy (GTDB): domain Bacteria; phylum Myxococcota; class Myxococcia; order Myxococcales; family Myxococcaceae; genus Xiheimicrobium. The sequence goes on from JAEUJQ010000035.1 coordinate 166,716, forward strand.
TCGTCATCGAGCGCCACCCGGCCCTGCCGCCGCACGCGAAGGTGGCCGAGGGCCCGCTCGGCCGATGCCGCTGGCTGCTGGACGGCAACCGGCTCGACGTCGAGGTGCCCGACGGCATGTACCAGGGAGAGCTCGTGCTGCGGCTCGGCTGGTACCTCGTCGCGAGCCGGCGGGGCGCGGTGCTGATCCACGCCTGCGCGGTGACGGACGGGGCCCACGCCCTCGTCGCTTCGGGCAGGAGCGGTGACGGCAAGTCCACCCTGGCGCGCCTCTGCCGGGGCGCGGGCCTCGAGCTGCTCACCGACGAGATCGTGCAGCTCTTCCCCGACGGGACGGCCGCCGGCACGCCCTTCCGCTCCGACGCCGACAACGTGGGCCGCCCCGGCCGCTTCCCCGTGAAGTACCTCGTCGCGCTCGAGAAGGCGCCCGAGGAGCGGCTCGGCCCCCTCTCGCCGCTCGACGCCGGCGCGCTGGTCACCTCGCAGTGCTTCGACGGCGCGGTGTTCGCGCTGCCCCGCGTCGAGGCGAACCGGCGGCTGCTCGGCTTCTTGTCGAAGACCGGCCTCGGCACGCTCGCCTTCCGGAAGGATCCGGCGGCCGGCGAGTTCGTGAAGCGTCTGCTGGCCACCTGACGAACCCCTCCCACGCGGAGGAGCCGCGGCTCCCAGGCCAGGTGGGCCGGGCCCCAGCCGAGGGTCGAGCGACAGCGCGTCGGTCCAGGCGCGCTCGCGGTGAGTCGATCGAAGTGGACCAGAGGGCGAGGCCGGCTTTCACGGCGGTCAGCTCGGGGCGCCGACCGGGGACGCGCGCAGCCGGGGTGACAAGCAGGCCTCGACTGAGGCAGGACTCGGGCCCCATGCCGGTCGAGTGGCTCAAGGGCGGTCTCAAGCTGCAGGGCTCGGCGCTCTGGTTCGACGCGCGCCGCCAGTCCGAGGTCAGCTTCGTCTCGCACGCGCACACCGATCACATCGCCCGGCACGCCCGCGCCATCGGCACGAAGGAGACGCTGACGTTGATGCAGCACCGCGTGGGTGAGGTCGCCGAGGCGGTGGCGCTGGCGTACGGGGAGCGCTTCAGCTTCGAGGCGCTTTCCCTCGAGCTGTTCCCGGCCGGCCACGTGCTCGGCGCGGCGCAGGTGCGGGTGACGCGACCCGACGGCCACCGCGTCGTTTACACGGGCGACTTCAGCCCCGGAGAGTTCCTCACCGCCAGGCGCGCCGAGGTGCCGGCGTGCGACACGCTGGTGGTGGAGTCCACCTTCGGGCACCCGAAGTACCGCTTCCCACCCCGCGCGCAGGTCTACGACGAGGTGGCCGACTGGTGCCGCCGGCAGCTCGAGCGGGGCGTGCGGCCGCTGCTGCTCGCGTACTCGCTGGGCAAGAGCCAGGAGTCGATCCAGCAGCTCGTCGCGCGTGGGCTGCGCGTCACGGCCCACGACTCGATCCACGCCATCTCCAGCCTCTACTCGGCGCTCGGCGTGCCGATCGACGCGCGCCGCTTCGACGGCGCCTTCCGCGAGGGCGAGGTGGGCCTGTTTCCGCCGTTCGCGCGTCATCGCCCGCGCGTCGAGGGGCCGGTCGCGACGGCGGTGCTCACGGGCTGGGCGCTCGAGCCGTGGGGCGCGGGCCGCGCCGGCGCCGACCTCGCCTTCCCGGTGTCGGATCACGCCGACTACCCGTCGCTGCTCGAGTTCGCCAGGGCCACCGGCGCCCGCGAGGTGATCACGCTGTTCGGCTTCGCCGAGGAGCTCGCCGCGGGCCTGCGCAAGGAGGGGCTGTTCGCGCGCGCGGTCAGCGAACGGCTGCAGCTCGACCTCTTCGACGCCAGGGTCACGCCGACGCCGCGCGCGCGCCGGCGCTGAACGGCTCCTCACCCGGCGCTGGTGTTCCGGCCGTCGTGGATCTATCGGCCGGCCAGAGGCGGGAGGAACGCATGGCAGACATCGGCAAGGCGCTGAGACAGGTGCGACGGGCGGCGCTCGAGCGCCTCGTCGTCACGCGCGTGGACCTCGAGGGGGCAGGCCTGCGCGTCGATCGCGCGCTCCTCGAGGCAGCGGGCCTGCTGCCCGACGAGAAGGTCGACGTGTACGACGTCACCAGCGGCGCGCGCTTCTCCACCTTCGTCGTCGCCGGGGAGGCGGGCTCTGGAGAGGTCGTCTTGACCGGCGCAGACGCGCACCTCGGCCGGCCGGGCGAGCTGCTCGACCTCGTGGCGTGGGGCTGGCTCAAGGAGAAGCAGGCGCGCCGCGCGAGCGCCACCGTCGTACAGGTCGACGCCGAGAACCGCCCGCCGGCGCCCGTCACGCCTCCGCCCGACGCGGCGAAGCAGGCCAGGAAGTCGAAGAAGAAGAAGGCGAAGGAGAAGCCCGGCGCCGAGGAGCTGATCAGATCCGGAAGCCGATGAAGACGCGAATGCTGAAGCCCGAGATGCTCCAGCCCGTGTACTCATCGCGCCAGCGGAAATCGACGTTCGAGTTCGGCGGCGTCACCGTCAGCACGTCGGTGTAGCGACCGGCGGCGTACTTGAGGCTCGCCTCGGCGCCCACGAAGGCGCGCTCGGTGAAGAAGAACGAGCCGCCGCCGCCAAGGCCGATGCCGGGCCCCACACCGGTGCTCGTCGCGCTCACCGTCACGCCCTGGTAGGTGCCGGTGAAGCCCATCGACGAGATGACGAGCCCACCGAAGACGAGCCCGTACACGTCGACCTTCTGCAGCGCCCCACCCTTCGCCGGGATCTCGATGTGGTACGTCGCGCGCGCCTGCGGGAAGAAGCGCCGCTCGCCATAGGAGCCGTTGAGCAGCCCGCCGAGGACGAGGCACACGGTGCCGCAGAAGCCGAAGTCGAAGCCCGCGCCGACGGCCAGCACGCCGGGGCCCAGCTTCACGATGCCCAGGTCGGCGTTGACGCCCAGGCTGACGTAGGCGAGCAGGATGTCGGTGTCGATCGTGAAGCGCGCGTCGGCGCGCAGCGGCGGCAGCACCTTCGTGGTGTCGGCCTTCACCTCGGTGACGTCTTCCCCGGGCTCCGCCGCCGCGCCCTGCGCCAGCGACACGGAGCCCGTCAGCAGCACTGCCAGTGCGATCGCCTTCATCGGTGGACCCCCTTCAGGTGTGGCTCAGGCCGGCTCGCCGCCGCCCGCCATCGCCTCGACGTGCGCGGTGGCCTCGGCCAGGTAGGCGAGGCGGCGCATGCGCACCTCGTCCGGCAGCGCGGCGAAGGCCTCGAAGGCCTCCTTCAGCACGGCCCGGTTTCCGTTGGAGGCGACGTGGGCGAGGTCCTGGGACGGCTCCTGCGAGTCCACCGCCTCCTCCCAGTTGTTGTCAGGAGCGAAGCCCGCCTCGAGCAGCGAGGTGAAGAGCTGCACCGCCGCCAGGCGCATGCGCAGCTCGCCGATGTGCTCCATCGCCTCGGCCGTCGCGCGCAGCTCGAGCATCGCGCCGGTGATGCGGGGATCGACGTCGCCGGTCGGGTCCTCGTGCTCCATGGCCGCGTTGAGATCGTTCGCGAGGGTGAGCAGCGCCGGGTCGGACGGAGTGGGCTCGGCGCCGACCTCGCGCATGTACATGACGGCGATGGCGGTCTCGGGCCCGCCGCTCGCGATGACCTCTTTCGCCTTCTCGAGCGCCTGCATGTCGGGCACGGGACGGCGGCCCTCGAGGCGCGTCTTCACGCCCTCGCGGTACAGGTGCTCGAGGCTCACGCCGGGCGCCATGCGCACGGGCAGCGGCGGGCGCAGCCCCGGCACGTCGAGCACCCAGGGCGGCGGGTTGGCGACGTGCTTCAGGCCGCGGAAGAGCAGCGTGCCGGGCGGGTCCGTCGGGCGGAACGGCGGCAGCTCGCTGTCTTCGGCGGGCTGCTGCTGCGCGGCCATCGCGGCGGCGCGCTGCTCGCGGGTGAAGCTGGTGATGCCCACCGCGGGAGGAGGAGGCGGCGGCGGCGCCATCTCGCCGTCGAGCCCCACCACGCGGTCCATGTCACAGTCGTCGAACTCGACCTCGTCGAGGCCTTTGGCGCCAGAGAAGTCGCAGCGCAGCAGCTTGAGCTTCTCGAACGTCGCGCCCTCGAGGTTCGCGCCGCGAAAGTCGCAGTCCTGCAGGCGGCCGCCGTGGAAGTAGCTGTTCGAGAGGTCGGTCTCCTTGAAGGTGACCTTCGAGAGGTCGCACTTCTCCCACTCGGAGCCGATCAGCGTGAGGCCGGAGAGATCGGCGTTGGCCGAGAACAGCTGCGGGAACGTCGCCCCGGTGTGGTCGGTGCCGACCTTCCCGTCGCGGCGCAGCTGGTTCCACTGCTTGCTGCCATTCTTGAGGAGCTCTTCGATCGTGGGCTGCTTGGGCATGACGAGGGGCTTCTACATGGCCTCGCGCGGGCGTCGAACGGATTTCGGCTGGCGATCGATCTCCGTGGGTCGGCCAGGGGCGCGCCGGGGCGGGGGCTCGCGGCGGCGACGGTGATCGACTCGACCGGTCGGTGGGATTAGACGGCTGCTCCTGCATGCTCGAGTTCCGCATCAGCCAGGACGACGCGGGCCTGCGCCTCGACAAGTTCTTGAGGCGCACGCTGCCGAGCGTGCCCACGTCCCACCTCTTCAAGATGATCCGCGTGAAGAAGGTGCGGGTGAACGGCAAGCGCGGCAAGCCGGAGCAGCACCTGGCGGCCGACGACGTCGTCACGATTCGAGGTGACGAGAAGGCCCTGCGCACCGAGCGTGAGCGCACGCCCCCGCCTCCGCCGAAGGTCGATCTCGCGCAGCTCACGGTGCTCCTGGAGGACGAGTGGCTGCTGGTGCTGGACAAGCCCTCGGGCATGGCCGTGCACACGGGCAGCGGCATCACCGGCGGCACGGTCGTCGATCTCGTGCGCGCGTACCTGGGCCCGAAGGCGACGCGCAACGGCTTCACCGCGAGCCCCGCGCACCGGATCGATCGCGAGACCAGCGGCGTGCTGATCGTCGCGAAGCGGCGCCCCGCGATGGTGCACTTCACCGAGGTCTTCACGAAGCACCACGCGAAGAAGCAGTACCTGGTGCTGGTGAAGGGGAAGCTGCCGAACGCCTCGGGCCTCATCGACGTGCCGCTGGCCGAGCACCAGCAGACGGCCGAGTCGCGGGCGCGCCGGGGCGTCAACATGCAGGAGGCGCGCACCCGGTACCAGGTGCTCGCGCAGACGAGCCAGGTGGCCTTCGTGAGCTGCACGATCGAAACTGGCCGCACGCACCAGATTCGGCGACATTTCGCGGCCATCGGGCACCCGGTGGTGGGTGACCCGAAGCACGGCGACTTCGCGTTCAATCGGGACGCGAAGGCGCGATGGGGGCTCGACCGGTTGTTCCTGCACTCCACCCGGCTCGAGTTCCCCCACCCGGAGAGCCGGGAGCGCACGCTGGTTGCAGCGCCGCTCCCCGGAGAGCTCGCCGAGGTGTTGAAGCGGGCAGGTGTGGCGCTCCCTGCCACGGTGCAGGTGGCCGGACCGCGGGCGGTGGGCTACGCGGCGAAGGGCCCACGTGGGGCTGCTGACGCATCGCAGGAGCCGGACGACGAGGAGGCGAGCTGATGTCGGACACAGCGAGCGAGACACCTCCGGCGAAAGGAAAGCTGGTGCTGGTCGACGTGCCGAAGGCGAGATGGTGGAAGGTGCCGTTCAAGCTGCTCGGGTGGCTCACCCTCACGGGCCTCACCGCGGCGGTGATGGGGTACGGCTTCGTGGTGTGGAAGTACTCTGACGGGCTGCCGAGCTTCCCGAAGCCAGAGGAGTACCGGCCGCCGATCCTCTCCGAGGTCTACACCCAGGACGCGGTGCTGGCCGGCGAGTTCTACAACGAGCGCCGCAAGGTGGTGCCCTACGAGCGCATTCCCAAGCGCCTCGTACAGGCCTTCATCGCTGCGGAGGACGCCGACTTCTTCGATCACTTCGGCATCGACGTGTTCGGCACCACGCGCGCGGTCTTCAAGACGGTGACGAAGAAGCTCACCGGCTCGGGCAAGGTGCAGGGCGGCTCGACGCTGACGCAGCAGACTGCGAAGGCCGTGCTCATCTCGACCGAGGGCTACAAGGAGTCCACGGCCAAGACGATCAAGCGGAAGATCCGTGAGGCGCTGCTCGCGCGCCGGCTCGAGAACGAGCTGACGAAGGAGCAGATCCTCTACCTGTACCTGAACAACGTGTACCTCGGGCACCACAGCTACGGGGTGCAGTCGGCGGCCGAGAACTACTTCCGCAAGGACGTGAAGGATCTGTCGCTCGCCGAGATGGCGCTGCTCGCGGGGCTGCCGCAGGCGCCGTCGGCGTTCTCACCGTTCACCCAGCCCGAGAAGGCGAGGAAGCGGCGGCAGTACGTGCTCGGGCAGATGCTCCAGAAGGGCATGATCACGAAGGTGGAGCACGACGAGGCTTCGAAGGTCGAGGTGAGCGTGTACGACGTGGAGGACGTGTTCCACGAGTTCGCGCCCTACTTCACCGAGGAGGTGCGGCGTGACGTGGTGACCCGCTTCGGGAACGCGAGCCTGCTCAACGAGGGCCTCAAGGTCTTCACCACGATGGACTCGGAGAAGCAGCGCGCGGCGCAGGACTCGGTGCTGTGGGGGCTGCTCGCGGTGGACAAGCGCCAGGGTTTCCGGGGCGCGCTGGGGAACCTCGCGACCGAGAAGGAGCGCAAGGCGTTCCTGGACAAGGCGACGAAGGCGATGGGCGACGAGGAGATCACGCCCGGGCGCTACTACGTCGGCCTCGTCACGAAGCTCGACGACAAGGGCGCGTGGGCCGAGGTGCTCATCGGGACGAAGACGGCGCGGCTGCCGGCGCTCGGGCTGAGGTGGGCGCGGGCGCTCAACGCCGAGCAGTACTACCCGAACGTGCTCATCAACTCGGTGAAGGCTGCGCTGAAGGAGAACGACCTCGTCGTGGTGCGCGCGGTCGCCGACGTGAAGGGCCTCACGGACGACGGCGAGACGCGCAACGACCAGATGGCGAAGGAGGTGCCGACCGATCTGCCGCTGGTGCGCCTCGAGCAGGAGCCGGAGCTGCAGTCGGCGCTGGTGAGCATCGACCCGCAGCGCCAGTACCTGGTGGCGATGGTGGGGGGCTACGACTTCGACGCGAACGAGTTCAACCGCGCGTTCCAGGCGTGCCGGCAGCCGGGCTCGTCGTTCAAGCCGATCGTGTACGCGACGGCCTTCGACAAGCTGGGCTGGACGCAGGGCACGGTGCTGGTGGACAGCCCGATCGTCTACGACGACCCCGAGAACCAGAACCGCTGGAAGCCCGAGAACTACGACGAGGACTTCAAGGGCGAGGTGCTGATCCGCACGGCGCTGGTGAACTCGATGAACCTGCCGGCCATCAAGACGTTCATCGAGATCGCGCGGAAGCTGGGGGCAAAGAACGAGAAGGTGGGCATCGAGGCGTTCGCGGCGTTCATCCGCACGCTGGGCGTGTCGGATCACGCGGACACGAACGATGACAAGATCGCCGACTCGCCGGTGAACCACAACTACTCGACGGCGCTCGGCTCGACGTGCCTGTTCCCCATCGAGCTGGTGAACATGTACGCGAGCATCAACCGGCTGGGCGTGAAGAAGCCGACGCACTTCGTGCGGAAGATCGAAGATCGGTTCGGCCGCACGGTGGAGGATCACACCGCGTGGGACGATCCGTGGGCCTCGCTGCAGGACCGGGTGGCGGCGGGCTTCGCGCGGCTGCAGGAGCCGGGGGAGCAGGTCTTCACGCCCGAGACGGCGTTCCTGGTGACGGACCTGATGCGGGGCGTGGTGCGGGAAGGCACGGGGGCGGCGGCCTCGCGGCTGGGCAAGCCGGCGGCGGGGAAGACGGGCACGACGAATGACTCCTTCGACGCGTGGTTCACCGCGTTCACGAGGGATCTCGTGACGACCGCGTGGGTCGGGTACGACCTGAACAAGCACCCGCTCGGCCGCTACGAAACGGGGGGCCGCGCCGCGCTGCCCATCTGGCTCGCGTACATGATGCGGGCCCTGCAGGGGCGCAACCAGCCCGAGTTCGAGCCGCCGCCGCACCTCGACCTCGTGCGCCGCCGGGTGGACAAGAAGACGGGGAAGCTCGCGACAGGCAGAGGGACGATCGATCTGTGGTTCAAGCGCGGGACGGAGCCTGAAGACACCGAGCCCGAGGCCGGCGCCATCGGGACGGATCAGTTCATGATGACGCCGTGACGTCGTGACGGGAACCCACGGGTGAACCAGTGATCCTCCTCGTTCTCTCGATGCTGCTCGAGGCACAGCTGCCCTCGAACGTCGTCGGTCGGTTTGAGCTGAATCGAACGTCGCTGAGTCAGATCGCAAGCGCGTGCGGGGTCACGCGAAAGGCTGCCGTTCGCGAGCACGGGGAAGCGGGCGCGGAGCTCTTCCAGTCACCGCCATCAGTCTCTTCGAAGCGGGCAATCCGCTGTGTCGCAAGGCATTACCTTGCCACCTCGAAGACGCGCTGCTGAGCGGCGCGCTTGAGGAATGCCCCTCGAGGACAGTGGGACTGTCTGACGCTGAGCTGCGATCGGGCCGGATCTCGAGGACCTCGACAGCAGAGAGAAGAACAGTTGATCGGAGGGAGATCACGGTTCGGGGCTTCGAGGCAGTCGTGCATCTCACCGGCCGTCGCACAGGGCGCTGCAGCGAGGTCACGTTCTTCTGTTTGACGGAAGTCGTTCGAGACTGACAGTGAGGCTTTGCGCATGGCGATGGGTGACATGGTTCGTTGCGTGCCCCTCGCGTCACGTCGGTGGTGACGACGTGGTCGATGCGCCGGGCGTAGCGGGTGAGCTCAGGCATGGGCGTCCTCGCTGACTGGCAGCGCCGGGCTGACCTGCTCGGCGTGCACCGAGGAGATCTCGCGGACCCACCCGACGCCGGACACCGCGAAGAGCGCGCGAAACGCCTGGGTCGCGAGCACGATGGCCATCGGCTCGGACCGCGCTTCGCCAGTCCATGTCCACTGATAGCGCTTCGGCTCCTCGGACCTCGACAGCGCCCAGGTGGGCTCGGTGAAGTGGATTCGAACGGTCCAGGTCCGCATGGTCGTCACCGTCGTGCAGCCGCTGAGCCAACGAGGGAGGGCATCGGTCGTCCTTTCACGCAGAGGAACGTACGTGCCAGAGCCTGGCTGACAGGTCGGACGAGTCGGGTCACATCACGCCAGCGCCTCGGAACCGGAGCGGCTCCACTCGACGCTCGACCCCGGGCCCACGAAAACCGAAGGCCCTGACCCGCTCCGGTTTCCCGAAACGAATCAGGGCCTTTCATCAGTCGGGGAGACAGGATTTGACGGGTCGAAACGGGTTCCTCTAACGAGGCGACGGCACACGGTTTTCGTCGCAACCCCCGGTTCTTCCGGTCGAATCCCCTCCCCGGCGTGTCCCCGGCAGTCCCCTCGATTCCGCCCGAATCCTCCTCGGTCGTGGAAAGCGTCGTGGAAACGTCAGACTTGATAAAACATCAAGTTCGCCTTACCCTTCTCATGTGACCGCCGCAGAGGCGCTGAAGCATGTTCGAGGGTATGCGGCGGCTGGAAGGTACTTCGTGTCGCAGCATGCCCGGCAGCGGATGCAGGAGCGTGGCGTTCGAGAAAGTGACCTGCGGAATGCCCTGGTGAACGCACGTTCGTGTGCTCCCCAGAAGGACGACAAGTGGAAGGTCGAGGGGAGCGACCTCGATGGAGATGACCTCACGGTGGTCGTGGTCATCGACGACGGCCTGTTGGTGGTGACCCTCTTCTAGGAGTGAAGGATGAAGTGCGAACGGTGCAAGACGGGGAAGCTGGAGAAGACGGTCGCTCCCGACTCGGTCGAAGTCGGGAAGCACGTGTTCACCGCCAAGCTGCCGGCGCTCAAGTGCCGGGAGTGCAGCGAGGTCTACTTCGACGGCCCTTCGCTGGAGCGCTTCGAACTCCGAGCCGCCGTCGAACTGGCCAGGGCTGGCGAGGCTTCCGGCGAGGTCATGCGGTTCATGCGAAAGGCCGCTGGCCTGCGGGCGCTGGAACTCGCCGAGCTCCTCTCTGTGACGCCGGAGACCGTGTCTCGCTGGGAGACTGGTAACCAGCCGATGGAGCATCGTGCCATGGCCGTGATGGGCGCTCTGGTGGTCGAGCGCTTTGAGGGAAGAACGTCGACCCTCGACAACCTGAAGGCGCTGAGGCGACCCAGGAAGCTCGGGCGGAAGGTCGAGCTGTCCCTCGCCGACCTGAGTGCCTCTCAGGTGCCCTGAGCGAAGGTCGCTCCTGGTTCCTGCTGGTCCAACGAGCACTCACGAGCAGACCGAACGCCACGGATGTAGAACCGTCGCATGGGTGCACTCTCTCTGCTGAAACCGAGTGTCGAGCATGAACGCTGCGAGCACCCTCGATGCGTCGAGGTGCGTCGCTTGGCAGAGGTCGCCTGCCAAGTGTGCGGCAGGCCGAACGGCTACGGCGTGGCCATCTACCCGTACCGCAAGCGGCTCGGTCACGCTGGCTGCATCGATGCCGCCCACGAAAACGCCCTTCACGCCTTCATCAAGGACCTCGCTGAGCTCGCCGTCGACCAATTCAGGAAGGGTCACTTCCCTCCCCCGATGCGGCTTGCCGGACCATCCGAGGAGGGCGGAGCCTGCCGTCACCGGTGCAAGCATGCCGAATGCGCCGAACACCGGAAGCTCGCCTCAACGCCGTGCTTCAAGTGCATCAAGCCTCTCGGCTACCGACGAGCCCACGTGTTCCGACGTGAGGGCTACGCTCACGCCAGCTGCGTCAACCAGCCTGAGGACAAGGCTCCTGTGTCGAAGGTCGAGCGAAGTCGGACGCCCGCAGCCGGAAGCCAGCGGGCGCACACGATGATGCTGCCCGAGTTCGACATCGACGTGACCATCCCCGTGAACAGCCGCAAACTCCCCGGCGCTGCGTATCGGGCGACAGCGCAGATCGGCGGCTCGTCGTCAGCCAAGCGCTGAGGGCATCGCCTGCAGCGGGAAGGGCTCTCTCCACCCCGGGTAGTCCAACTGCACGCCCATGTGACGCCTAGTACCCATGCGGACTATTCGTCACTCTGACGAAACGTCAATATGGTATGACGGCAGCGACCATGGTCACCACCCGCAATTCTCCAGCACCGATGGAAGTGGTGGCCGTGAACGTCCGGCGTCTTCGGCTGGCCGCCAAGCTGACCCAGGCGCAACTTGCCGAACGTGCGGGGCTGGACCGCACGTTCGTGTCGCTCTGCGAGCGCTGCCACAGAAACGTGACGGTCCAGAGTCTCTTCGCTCTTGCGTCAGGGCTTGGGTGTGACCCCCAGCAACTCGTGGCCGCTCCTAGTGCTGGCGGTGCGGTGCATAGGCCAGAGGACGCCCGAGCGAATGCTCAGGCACGAGTTCAACGCCTCGGGGCGTCACGTTCCTCGCCCGGCTCTCGCCAACGCAATGGTGTCCGGCGATGAAGAGCTACGGGCCATATGTGAATAAGCTGGAGTCGCTGGCGAGCGGACTCTTCGACGGGTCCACCACGCTCTCGAAGCGACAGTTCAGCCGCACGCTCAACGGAGAGGCGAGCAAGGAATTGCGTGCCTTGGTGCCGCTGGAGGATCGGCGGGACTCAGGAGCATTCTTCACACCGTCGCCAATGGGTCGGAAGCTCATCAAGCACCTCAGCCCTTGGCACGGTGCACCAGTCTTCTTTGACCCCGCATGCGGCGCAGGAGACCTTCTTGTCGCTGTGGCTGACCAATTGCCCATTGCGGCCAGTCTTCAAGACACCCTGGAACTTTGGGGACCGCTTCTGTGCGGCTGGGACATTCACGAGGAGTTCGTCCGAGCAGCACGAGCGAGAGTGATCATCGCTGCCGCTTGTCGGTGCCCCAAGGTAACCCGGACCCGGTCGAAGCCGGCCGCTCTCCTCCCGAACATCAGGAAGCGAAATGCGCTCACGAGTCTCAGGTTCGGGCCCGAGTACTCCCACATGCTCACCAACCCCCCATTCACCGCTCGCCTCGCTCCGAAGGGCTGCACCTGGGCGCAAGGCAGCGTCTCAGCAGCTGCGGTTTTCGTAGCCGAGGCCCTGCAGCACGGGCCGAAGGGAGCCCAGGTCCTTGCTGTACTCCCCGACGTCCTAAGGACAGGACCTAGATACTCTGCTTGGCGAGAGCACGTTCAGGCCACCGCATCAGTGCGCTCGGTTGATGCGATCGGACGATTCGACGATTGGACCGACATTGACGTCTTTCACCTCGGCCTTGAACTCGGTGGCAAATCGTCAGGGCCTCAGGCTGTCTGGGTCCAGGGTCACACCGAGGCGAGGCTCGACGACGTCGTCGATGTCTCGGTGGGCGCCGTTGTTCCTCATCGGCATCCCAAGCGAGGGGCTGTTCAGCGATACCTGACGACGGACGAAATGCCTCGGTGGGCTTTGGTGTCCGCATCCAAGTTGCCGACCCGGCGCTTCGCCGGTCGGCTCGTCAACCCACCGTTTGTGGCGGTTCGGCGGATGTCGAGGCCAGAGGACTCTCCACGGGCGGTGGCGACTATCGTCCGTGGCCGAGAGCCCGTGGCGGTCGAGAACCACGTGATAGTTCTGGTGCCGCACGAACAGACGCTCAAGGCGTGCGAGCAAGTCGTTGCCCGACTGCGCCTTCCCGGTACTACCGACTGGCTGCTTCGCACCAACCGATGCCGTCATCTGACGTCATCCGCACTCGCATCGATCCCTTGGAGCGAGAATGGCAACTAGCGCCCTCCGCTTCTCTCCTGAAGTCCTTCGTCGACTTGGTGAGGAGTTGGTCCCGAACCCTGACCAGGGCATTCTCGAACTGGCCAAGAACTCCTACGACGCTGACGCCAGCTCGTGCGAGGTGAGCCTTGCCAATGCCGATGTCGCAGGTGGGACCATCGTAATCTCCGACGACGGGATCGGCATGACTCCCGACGACATCACGGAAAGCTGGCTCGTCCTCGGCCACTCGTCCAAGAGCGAAAAGGAGCTGACCGACAAGCAGCGGGTTCCGGTCGGCGACAAGGGCCTTGGCCGGCTTGCTGCCATGCGGCTTGGGAGTGAGGTGACGCTTCGAACTCGCCCCAGTTCGAGGCCCGGCAAGGAGTACTCGGTCGAAATCAACTGGGCCCGCTACGACTCGGCGGCGACCGTCGAGAGCGTGAAGCTCTCGATTGATGAGCGAAAGACCAAGGAGAAGAACGGCACCACCATCGAGGTCAGGAACCTCACTTCGGCACTAGGCCGCAAGGAGGTGCAACGACTGGCCCGATCGCTACTGCTGCTATCCGACCCGTTCAACGACCAGTTCGGCTTCAGGCCGTACTTGCGATCCCCTCAGTTTGCGGACCTCGAAGAGTTGGTCAAAGGGGCGTACTTCTCCGAGGCAGAGTATCACCTGGTCGCTTCCCTCGACGATTTGGGGTCGCCCAAGGCGAAGGTGTTGGACTGGAGCGGCAAGGTCCTCTGGGAGGCATCACCGAAGGACTTCGGGGAATCCGGCTACTCCACGCCAGCGTGCAAGTTCGACCTTTGGACATTCGTCCTCCTTGCAAAGGAGTTCACGACCAAGCAGGTCACGATGGGCGAGGTCCAAAAGTGGCTGGAGGTCGTTGGTGGCGTCCACCTCTACCATGGCGGCCTTCGGGTCCATCCGTATGGCGACCCCGGTCACGATTGGCTCGACATGAATCTGTCTCGGGCACGAAACCCCGAGTTTCGACCATCGACCAACAACTCGATCGGGAAGGTCGATATTGCGGACCCGACCAACCGCCTGCGCCAGAAGACGGACAGGTCAGGGTTCGTTGAGACCGATGAATTCCGAGAGCTGAAGCGTTTCCTCAAAGACGCTTTGGACTGGATGGCCAAGAAGAGGCTGGCTGCACGGGAGCAGCGTCGAAGCCTGCGCCGAACCTCACCACCCAAGCAGGTCCGGGCCGCACAGACAGCGCTCACCAAGGCAATCAAGAAGGTCCCGTCGACTGTCCGGTCCGACATCGAAAAGGCGGTGGGGACGCTGGAAGCGTTACGAATCAAGGAGTCAGAGGCGCTGCGAGAGGACCTGGAGCTGTACCGAACTCTCAGCACGGTCGGCACCACCGTTGCGGTTTTCGCTCATGAGTCAGCGAAGCCGGTGACGCAGATTGAGAACATGTCCAACGAGCTCGGGCGTCGCCTCCGCAAGGAGCTACCCAAGAACGAGGGCCTCTTCTCTAAGCCTCTTGAACTCATTCAGCGAGCAGCCAAGGCACTTCGTAGCTTCGCCAAGTTGCCAATCGATCTCCTTCGGCGAGAAAAGCGCCGCTCGGGTCAGGTGGATGTTCACGTGGCGGTCGAGGGAATTGCCGCACTCTTTGAGCCCTTCCTTGCCGACTCGAAGATTGACCTCCAGAAGAGCTTGGCCCCAGAACGCCCGCTGATTCAGGGAAGTGTGGCCTCGCTCGAAGCGGTGCTCGCCAATCTCGTGACCAACAGCATCAATGCGTTCCACTCCGAGCGCTCGGTCACAAGCAAGCGCCGAGTTGAGATAGCCACGCTCTGTTCGGGAGACACGGTCACGCTGGTCGTTCGAGACAACGGTCCGGGCATCGAGGGGATTGACCTTGAGGACATCTGGCTCCCTGGTCAATCGACCACGCCAGGCGGAACTGGCCTCGGGCTTACGATCGTGCGTGACTCCGTCGCCGACTTGGGTGGACGGGTTTCCGCTGTTGCGCACGGCCCGCTGGGTGGCGCAGAGGTAACGGTCGTTCTTCCGCTACTGCGATAAAGGACGCTGCATGAGGGTCTCAATCATCGACGACGATCCGAGCACGGCGGAGGGAACCGCTGTGCTTATTGAGGGAGCGGGACACGAGCCTGTCTTCATTCACAAACTGCCACGCAAGGTCGCTGAGGCTGCCACGCTCGTCGTCGGCCAAAGCGACGCCCTGGTGTGCGATCACCGCCTGCAGCCGAGGAATCTTGCGAAGTACTACGGTGCCGAACTGGTGGCGTCAGTCATGCAGTTGGGCAAGCCCGGTGTGCTCCTGAGTCAGTTCATCGGCCCAGACAACGACGTCTCAATTCGGCGATGGCGCAAGAGCCTTCCCGTCGTGCTGGCCCGTGACGCTCTGGACGTGGACCGAATTGCAGCGGGCTTGGATTTCTGCGCCGCCGAGATTGCCGGCAACATCACCCCTGAGAGGCGCGCGGTCAGGCAGCTCTTCCGTGTCGAGGATACCGGGGAGGAGAGCAGGCAGAAGGTGGCCGACGTTGTCGTCCCTGGCTGGAGGGCAACGAAGGCAGTGCGAATCCCGCTAGACCTGTTCCCCAAGGACCTTAGGAAGAAGGTCAAGCGAGGGGCTCGGTTCTTCGCTCTCATCAACGTCGGCGCACAGTCGGACGAGGAACTGTTCTTCGAGAAGTTCGAACTCGCAGCAGCGCCGGATGACACCGATGGCCTCAAGTGACCTTCTGATTCTGGACGTTGGCCACGGGAACTGCGCCTTGGTTTCGGACGGGGCTGATGCTGCAGTCGTCGATGCCCCTCAAGGCGCAACCCTTGTTGAGGCACTCGAACATCTTGGGACCAAGCGGATCAAGGCCGTGTACGTGTCTCACGCCGATGCAGATCATGTGGGTGGCGTCATCGGCCTTCTGTCGAATCCTGACTTCTCGGTCGATGCGGTCTACGTGAATCCGGACTCGCACAAGGACAGCGACACTTGGCACGACTTTCGGTTCGCAGTGAAGGACGCACAACGGCGGAATGCCGCCCTGAAGGTCCATTCGGAACTCACGACCACAACGGTTTGTCCCAAGGTCTCCGGCCGGCACGAGATGCGTGTGCTGTGGCCAACGCCGGACATCGCCCTAGCCGGCTCTGGCGGCAAGGACCTCAAGGAGCGCCCGCTAACGTCCAACAGCACCTCGGCGGTCATGCTCGTGACCAGCGAGGGGAAGAACTTGGCGGTGCTGTGCGGCGACATCGACGGAGTAGCGCTGGCCAACATTGAAGAAGACAAGATCGAGATGAAGGCCCGTGTGCTGGTCTTCCCTCACCACGGAGGTTTGCCCCGCAGCGCCGCCCCCTTTGCGTTCGCCAAGGGCCTCTGTGCCCTAGTTTCCCCAGATGCCGTGGTCTTCTCGATGAGCCGCCGGGGGCACCGGAATCCGCTACCCGAGATCGTAGCCGGCGTGCGGGCGGCTGCGCCAAAGGCCTATGTAATCTGCACCCAACTGTCGACGAACTGCTCAAGCAGCGACCCCAAGACAGCTCCGACCCACCTGAGTGCCGCTCCGAGTCAAGGCGCACGCCGACAACACGCATGTGGCGGGACACTCAGCCTCGACATGAGCTCATCGTTCGCTGTTCGAGCGCCAGATACCGTCAAGCACGGCTCGTTTGTTCAGAGCAATGCTCCGACAGCTCTCTGCCTCGGCAAGGGACCCAAGGTACGTCCGAACTAGCCCGACGTTGGTAGCCGCTTGGCAAGCCGCTCACTCCGACTCAAACCCGTGCGAAGTGAACTTCAGAGTGTTGGCGTTCTCGGTCACTCGGCGAACGACGCCTTCCTTCACGCCGGACTCGACGTGGACCCGAATCTCCAGTGTCACCTCGGTCTTCGCCCCAGGAATCGTCGACAGGTGCTGGATGACTTCCTCGGCCACTCGGCCTGCGTCCCGACCGATTCGCATCGGGTCGAGCTTCACCGAACCGATGAACAGGTTGGGCGGCGGCTTGGTTGTCGGAGCTGCAGGGCCTGAGGCCTTCCCGGGCGATGTCGAGCCTGCCTTCGAGATGGCCTGAGTTCCCAGTGCCGGCGTTCCGGGTGCACCAGCGGCCTTCTCAATCTCCTGCTGTCGCTTGGCCACCGCCGGCTTCACCACCAGCGTCGCCTTCTCGATGACCGGCGCCGTCCCAGCTCCGAACTTCAAGCCGACGTAGCGTTTCTTGGTGTCGTCCCAGTTCGCAGCGATGGCGAACGTCTCGTCGACCAGAATGTTGCTGGCACCGTCGATGACGGCTCGGTGCAGCGCCTCTCGGTTCTTCAGCCTCGGCAGGTACAGGTAGCGGGTGAACCACTCGGCGAGCTGGCCCACCGACACGTGGTCCTTGTCGGTCCAGAGGTAGCGGTCGAGCTCCATGCGGAGCCGCACGCCTCCCATCTCGGGCATGAGCAGCTCCTCGCTGTTCAGCTTCGCCCCGGTCCTCTTCGCCAGGCCGTCGTTGCCACTGACCTTGAGCTCCTCCCAGCGCACCTCGGCGGTGGCGTTGGGCTGCGTCGGCACCAGAGCGTGAATCCACGAGGCTCCGATTCGAAGGGTCGGCGAGACCGGAAGGTGCGGCTCACCGCCCGGCTCAAGACGGCCCTGAAGGCGAACCAGCATCTGCGTGGTGACCGGGTCCTCTGGCGTGACGACGTTGCCCAGGACGGGCGGAAGCTGACCGTCACCCAGGTGTTGTTGGCCAAGTGGATGTCACGGGCTCAGCGCCGAGCTGGGCTGAAGGTGACCGGCGGCATCCACATCTTGCGCCACACGTTCTGCAGCCGGCTGGCAATGGCGGGCGCAACGCCCGTCGCCATCAGCACCATGGCCGGCCACCAGAGCCTGTCGACCACGCAGCGGTACCTGCATCTCTCTCCGGCGGCGATGGACCAGGCCATCGCCCTGCTCGACGCCGGAGCCGACCGGGCCGCCTCGCCCGAGCCGCAGTCGAACGAAGTCGTGGAAAGCGTCGTGGAAACGGGTGTTGGAACCGGCTGACGCCGGAGACAACAAGGCCCGGAGTTCCCTGATTTTCCAAGGAACTCCGGGCCTCATCACCGTGTCGGGGAGACAGGATTTGAACCTGCGACCCCTTGGTCCCGAACCAAGTGCTCTACCAGGCTGAGCCACTCCCCGAACGACTCCGACTGAGTGCTGCAACGACGCCGGCCCTTGTGCCCGCCTGACGCCACGGTGTCAAGACTCCGCGCGCACCGCCGCCCGGATCAGTTGCACGTCAACCGGCTCGCGTAGCTGCCCACCGGCGTCGCCCCGCTGGCCCCGTAGTACAGCCGCGAGAACGGCGCCCACGCCGCCAGCCCCACCTTGTTCCCCGGCCGGCAGTCCGGCTCCGCCCCGCACGCCCCGCTCGTCACCGGCACCTCCACCGCGCTCCCGAACGGCGTCCGCGACCCGGTCAAGTCGGTGAACCGCGTCATCACCTGCCGCTTGAACCCCGACGCGTCCACCACGAACCGGTTCGCCACGAACAACAGCCCCGTCGCGGTCGGCGTCACCCGCGGCCGCGTGATGGAGTCGACCCCGTTCTCGCGCGCGTAGTCGAGCCACGCGTACCCCCACGACCAGTACGGCGTGCCCGAGATGACCCGCGTGCCGAACGTGAGGTCCGCCGTCGGTGGCGTGTCTCCCGGGTCCTTCGTCACGTACGCCACCACCCACGGGCTCCGGCTCGCCGGCGAGGGGTAGAACGTCACGTCGGGCTCCGCCATCAGCCGCGGCGACGACACCGTGTACACGACCTCCTCCGCCATCCACTTCCCGGTGCCGTCCTCGTTCACCTCGAAGAAGTTCAGGCTCTGCCCGGTCGTCAGGTAGCTGATGCCCACCTTCCTCAGCGCGCTCGAGCACGTCTGCACGCCCACCCAGTCGCTCACGTCCGAGTCCGCGCCCACCCCCGCCGGCATCGTCGCGCTCGGAGAGATGGTGCACGCGCCTCCACAGAGGTTCGTGTTCGTGATGCTGAACGCCGTCGCGCCCCCGTCCCCGTCGATGCGGTAGCGCGCCATGCGCACGCCGTTGTTCGCCGCCCCGCCCGACTGCCGCCACACCACCACCACCTGCCGCCCGCTCACCCGCACCACCCGCAGGGAGTCGATCACCGCCCCGCTGCCCGCGTTGAACTGCGAGTACCGCAAGGCCCGCGACGCGCCCGTCGCCGCGTCCACGTAGAAGAGGTCGATCTCGGGGCTCGACGCCCACACGCCCGCCACCACGAACCCGTCGCCCGCCTGCGCCATCGCCACGTCGAGGTACGTCAGCGAGGTGAACTGCGTCGGCGTGCCCGACGGCACACCCGCCGGGTCGAGCCGCTGGAACACCACCCCGCTCTGCCCCACGCCCATCAGCAGCCCACCGCCCGCGAGCGCGTCGGTGCCCGACGTCTGCAGCCCGCCCTGACACCCGCCCGCCGAGTAGAAGTACGGCTGCACCTCGAGGTCCTGCCAGGCCGTGGTGCCCACGTTCGCCGTGGCCACCAGGAAGGGCTCGTCCACCACTCCGTCGCAGTCGTTGTCGAGGCCGTCACAGGCGCTCGGCGTCGGCGCGCCCGCGTCGGCGTTGCACAGCGTGCCCGTCTGCGCCGCGTTGCACACGATGGAGCCCGACCGCAGGCACACCCCCACCCCCGCCGAGCACGAGGTGCCCACCCCGGGGAACGGCTCGTCGACGCCGCCGGTGCAGTCATCGTCCAGACCGTTGCACCGCTCGGGAGACGGCTCCACGTTGCGCACGCACGACAGGCCACCCGACACGCACGTCTGGGTGCCCGCGTTGCACACGCCCGCCTGCCCCGTGAGGCACGCCGCCCCGCCACCCGGGTTCCCCTCGTCCACCGCGCCGCTGCAGTTGTCGTCCACGTTGTTACAGAGCTCGGCCACGCCCGGCCTCACCGCCGCGCTGCCGTCGTTGCAGTCGAGGTTGTTCGTCACCCGCCCGCTCTGCACCGCGCACGACACCACCGCCTGCCCCGTCGCGTGGCCGTAGCCGTCCGAATCGCCGTCCACCCACCAGTTCTGCGTCGGCAGCCCCTCGTCGGTGAGCCCGTCGCAGTCGTCGTCGATGACGTTGCACGTCTCGGTCGCGCCAGGGCGAATGGCCGCCACCGCGTCGTTGCAGTCCTGGTCGTTCGTCACGCGCCCGGGCACCGGCTGACAGCTCGACTGCCCCGCCGACATTCGCGCGCCATAGCCGTCGACGTCCGCGTCCACGTAGTACGTGAGGAAGGTGAGGCCCTCGTCCGTGCTGGAGTTGCAGTTGTCGTCGATGCCGTTGCACACCTCGACCGCGGTCGGCTTCACCGCCGCGTTGAGATCGTTGCAGTCCGACGCGTTCGTCACCCACCCGCTGATGGGGGCGCACGAGTTCTGCGGCGACGAGCCCGCGCGGCCGAAGCCGTCACCGTCGCCATCGAGCCAGTAGTTCTGCGCCATCGCGCCGTTGTCGACCAGCATGTCGCAGTTGTCGTCGAGCCCGTTGCACACCTCGACCGCCCCTGGACGAATGGAGGCGTTCAGATCGTTGCAGTCGTCATTCGACAGGACGTGGCCTGGCGGCGCGTTGCACCGGTTCACCGCCATCGCGCCCAGCCTGCCGCGCCCGTCACCGTCCCCGTCGGGGTACCAGGCCTGCGTCGCGAGGCCCTCGTCCACCAGCATGTCGCAGTCGTCGTCCACCTGGTTGCACGTCTCGGTCGCGCCGGGTCGAATCGCCGCGTTGCCGTCGTTGCAGTCGGTCGCGTTCGTCACGCGCCCCGTCACCGGCTCGCACGCGCTCATCGGGGTGGAGCCCGCCTGCCCGGCGCCGTCACCGTCGCCATCGACGTAGTAGCTCGAGAAGGTGAGCCCGTCGTCTGGCGTCCCGTCACAGTCGTCGTCGGCGCCGTTGCAGCGCTCGGGCGCGCCGGGCTTCACCGTCGCGTCACCGTCGTTGCAGTCGCTCGCGTTCGTCACCCGGCCGGGCACGCTCTGGCAGGCGTTGAGCGCCGCGCCCGTGCCGAAGCCGTCGCCGTCCATGTCGGCGTAGTACGCGGTGAACGTGAGGCCGTCGTCGGGCGTGCCGTCGCAGTCGTCGTCGGCGCCGTTGCAGCGCTCGGGGGCGCCGGGCTTCACCGTCGGGTCGGCGTCGTTGCAGTCGGTGCCCACGGTCACACGCCCGGGCTGCACCGCGCACGACGACACGGCGGTGCCCATGGCTCCGAAGCCGTCGCCGTCACCGTCCACGTACGAGGTGATGAGGGTGAGGTTCTCGTCCACCTGCCCGTCGCAGTTGTCATCCACCTGGTTGCAGGTCTCGGGAGCGCCCGGCTTCACCGTCGGGCTCGCGTCGTTGCAGTCGGCCTGGTTCGTCACCTTTCCGGCGATGGGCGAACAGCTCGACTCAGGCGCGCTGCCGGTCGCGCCGAAGCCGTCGCCGTCCTGGTCCACGTAGTAGCTCTGGAAGGTGATGCCGTTGTCCACCTGCCCGTCGCAGTTGTCATCGACGCGGTTGCACAGCTCGCTCGCGCCCGGCTTCACCGTCGGGTCCCCGTCGTTGCAGTCGCTGCGGTTCGGCACCCGGCCCTGCACCATCGCCTCGCAGGCCTGCATGGCGGCGCCTCCAGAGGCACCGAAGCCGTCGCCGTCAGCGTCGGGGTAGAAGTCCTGGAACGGGATGCCGTTGTCCCGCGCGCCGTCGCAGTCGTCATCGATGCCGTTGCAGACCTCGGCCGCGCCCGGACGGATCGACGGGTTCCCGTCGTCGCAGTCGCCGCTCGCCGTCACCGCGCCCATCGGTGGCGCCTGGCAGCCCTCCCCCACGCGCATCGCTCCGACACCGTCGCCGTCGCCGTCCCGGAACCAGGCCGTGCGGGGGAGCCCCTCATCCACCTCGCCATCACAGTCATCGTCGGTGGCGTTGCAGAGCTCCGACGCCCCGGGGAACGCGAGCGGGTCGTTGTCCTTGCAGTCCACCCGCGGCTCGTCGCGGCAGCTCCCGGTGCCGGGAATGCCGTCGCCATCAGCGTCGAGGCAGCTCACCGGCGCCGGCAGCGGTGGCCCGGCGTCGACGGTGTTCATGAGGCGACCTTCGCGGCCGCACCCAAGGGCCGTCGCCACCAGCACCGCGAGGATGTGACGCTGCGACATGACGCTCCGCGACCGCTCTCAGCCCTTTGGAGCCGCCCTTAACGCACCGGCCGAACGAGACGCAAACCCCACCCCTGCCTGTCACCCCGACGCGTCGCTGCGGGGACGTCAGAGGGCCTTCGAAGCCTCCCGCACCGAGAGGCGACTGAGCCGGCCGCGCCAGCGCTCGAGCCAGGCACGCACCACTTCGGGGCGATCGCGTCCGACCGCGCGCATCGCCCAGCCGATGCCCTTGCGCAGGAAGAAGTCCTTCCCGTCCACCGCGCGCTCGATGGCGTAAGCGAGCAGCTCGAGGTCCGTGGCCTCGTGCCGGAGCACCTGACAGACCAGCGCCGCCCGCTGCAGCCACAGCTCCCCGGACGCCGCCCAGCGCCGCACCACCTTCGTCATGCCCACCGGATCGTTCTCGAGGGCGGTGGCCACCACGTGCGTCGCGAGCTCGTCCACCAGGTCCCACCACGCCCCCGAGCGGATGAGCGTCTCGAGCAGCGGCGCGGCCTTCGCGGTCAGCCATCGGCGGTGGGGGCGCAGGCGCAGCACGTTGAGGGCGACGAAGCGCTCCTCGCGATACCGCGCGCCGTTCCACAGGAGCAGCACGTGCGCGGAGAGCGCCTCGAGGGACTCGAACGGCTCGTCGAAGAGCTCGCGCGCCACCTTGCGCGCCACGGGCACCTGCACGCCGAGGCACGGCATCGAGGACTTGAGGTAGGCGCGCATGCCCTCGGCCTTGTCGGGGCGCGCGTGAAGCCTCAGCGCCGCGCGGACTGGGTCACTGCGCGCTCGCCCTGCCCGCTTCGCCTTCCCCACCGCGCGCGCCATCGACTCAGAGCTCGAGCAGCTTCATCTTGTTCTTCGCCGCCTTCGCCATCTTCCCCTTCCCACCCGCCGCGAGCTTCTCGAGCACCTCGGCGCCGACGTTCTTGAGCTCGAACTGCGGCTTCTCGGCGAAGTGCACCCCCACGTAGTACCGCGCCTCGTCCGAGAGGGCCTTCGCCTTCATCACCGCCTCGGCGATCTGATAGCCCTCGCTGTGCAGCTTCTCGATCTCAGCGAGCGACGGGTCGCGCTGGCGCGCCCGGGGATGCGGATCGAGCGAATGGTGAACGAGCTGCTGCACGACCGCAGCGAAGCGATCGTCGGGAGTCGCCACCACCGAGTGGGCCAGCATCTGGCTGATGGCCTCGGCGCGGGCCGGGTCCCGCTTGCCCAGGCTCTTCGCTTTGTCGCGCAACAGCTCGGCCCACGCCTGCGGATCCACCGCGCGCACCGGCTCGAGCTGCCTGCGGGCCACGGCGAGCGCGTCGGCCAGGTTCTTCCCGCCCGCGTCGAGCAACCGCTTGAGGTCCTTCTTCGAGAGCTTGTGCGCGAGCGGCGAGAGAATGTCGGTGAGCACCTGGGCCCCGGCCTCCTCCTCGGCGTCCGCGAGCGCCTCTGCCAGCAGGGCCTCTCCTCCGTCGAGCGCCACCACCACCTTCGCCGCGGCCTCGGACCGGGCGCGGTCCTTCGAGCGCGCCACCGGCAGCAGGGTCTTCGCCGCCAGCTTGCCCGCAGCGCCCTTCTGGGACACCGCGAGCTCGCCGAGATGCGCGATGGCCCAGAGCGCCACCGAGGCGTCCTTCGCCTCGCAGAGCTCGGCCAGCTCGT
The DNA here is from genome assembly GCA_016793095.1 of Myxococcaceae bacterium. GTDB lineage: Bacteria > Myxococcota > Myxococcia > Myxococcales > Myxococcaceae > Xiheimicrobium. Next base: position 190,229 of record JAEUJQ010000035.1, read on the forward strand.
CGGCGAACTCGACGCCGATCTTGAGCACCGTGAGCGAGTCACGGGCGCCGCGCGCGACGTGCACGTTCTCGTCCTGCAGGAGGTCCATCAGCTTGCGCAGCGCCTTCTTCGACGGCCCCTTCGCGCAGGCGAAGCGCATCGCGGTGGCGGCCTCCATGCGCACCAGCGGCGAGTGCTTGTTCGAGAGGAAGCCGATCAGGTCGTCCTGGGTCTCCGGCAGCTCGAGGAAGCCGAGGATCTTGAGCGCCCCGCGGGTCGCGTCTTCGTCCTCGAGCGTCTTCTTCTTCTCGAGGAACTTGAGCGCCTGCGTCTTCATGACCCGGCGCTGCGCCTCGGACATCTCGCGGGCCTCCTGCCGCACCGAGAGCGTGACCTTGTTGATGGCGTCGAAAGGCTGCCCGCGCAGGCCCTCGAGGGCGAGCTCGAAGGACTGCTTGCCGCCCACGGCCGGGAGCAGCTGCGAGAGGATGGCGCGGGCCTCGGGAGTGGCGTCGGCGAGGCGGGCCTTGAGCTCGGGCAGGGCGGCCTCTCCGAGGTTGGCGATGGCGGCGCGGGCCGCGGCCTGTACGTCGCGCGAGCGGTTGAGGCTGTCGAGCAGCACCGGCAGCGCCTTGAGCGCCTGCACCTGGCCCAGCGCCTCGATGGCCGCCTCGGCGTACGCGTCGAGCTCGTCCTTCGCCATGGCGGTGAGCCGCGCGACGACCGCCGGGTCCTTCACCTTGAGTTCGCCCAGCACCACGGCCGCGGCGATTCGCTTGCGGGGGGTCTGGTCGTCGAGCAGCTCGACGATGCGCTTGATGGGGTCCATGCGTTCCCTCCTGACGCTGACAGGGGGACCGTAGCCGCCCGGGCCCGCGGGGGAAGCCGATTCTCTTGTCAGGAACCGCGGGGACCGCCAGACGACCGGGCGCATGCGCGACGTGACGTGGTGGCGAACGACGTTGAAGCAGGCGCTGCGCGATGGCCTGCGCGCGAGAGACGCGAGCGCGGTGAGCTTGTGGCGCGAGACGCTCTCGGCGATCGAGCACGCCGAGGCAGTGGACGTGGCGCACGCGCCCCGCGCCGAGGACGGGCCCATCGCAGGCGCGGTGCGTGGCCTCGGCGCCGCGGAGGTCGCTCGCCGAACCCTCTCGCCCGGCGACATCGAGCAGGTGCTGCGCCGCGAGCTGGCCGAGCGACGTGGCGCGGCGGACGAGCTCGCTCGCCTCGGGAAGGCCGGCGAGGCTGCACGACTGCGCACCCAGGCGGCCCTGCTCGAGCGGCTCCTCGCCTGAGGCCCACGCCGAGAGCCCCGCAGACCACGGTGCGCTCGGGCCAGGAACGGCGCCCTGCCGCGGCCGCGGCCTTTCACCGACGACAGGTCGCCACCTGCCCTCTCGGCGAGCGTGGGTGTGAGCCCGGTCGATGACGAGCCAGCCGGCCTGAACGCGCGGCGGTCGTGACCCAGAACCTGGCCGACGCACTCCTCCCGCACCCGTGCGCCACCTGCGCTCCCGGCGAGCGTGGGTGTGCGCCCGGTCGATGACGAGCCAGCCGGCCTGAACGCGCGGCCGTCGCGACCCAGAACCTGGCCGACGCGCTCCTCCCGCACCCGCGCGCCACCTGCGCCCTCGGCGAGCGTGGGTGTGCGCCCGGTCGTTGACGAGCCAGTCGGCCTGAACGCGCGCGGCGCGGTCGCGACCCAGAACCTGGCCGACGCGCTCCTCCCGCACCCGCGCGCCACCTGCGCTCTCGGCGAGCGTGGAGCCCGTCGCCCTGAACGCGGCCGAGGTGGCAGCGAGTCTCAGGGTCGGCCGCACAGAACCTGGCCGGCGCGGCGCTGCTGACCAGGCTGGGCGGGGCCGTCGCTCCGCTGCGCGGCAACGAGGAGACATCGGCCAGGCAACCCGGGAAGCGGGCGGCCTGACTGAAGCTCGTCCCTCGGCCCCGCGCTCTGGCAGACTGCCGCGCCATGCGACGATCCACCACGTTCCTCGTCCTCGCCCTCGCGGGCACCGGCTGTGTCACCCAGAAGACGTATGACGCCCTCAAGGCCGAGCGCGACGCCCTCGACGTCACGCTGGGCGAGAAGAACGCCGAGCTCGCCGCCCGCGAGGCGAGCCTCAAGAAGCGCGAGGGCCGCATCACCGAGCTGGAGCAGGCGCTGGCCGCCGAGCAGGACAAGGCGAAGGACCTCGGCGCGCGCATCGATCGCCTCGTCGCCGACCTCGCCGCCATCACCCGCGACAAGTCGAAGCTGCAGGGCAGCGTCGAAGAGATGACCGCCGCCCTCGCCGATCTCGAGAAGCGCCGCGCCGAGGCCGAGGCGCGCGTGCAGGAGTTCCGCTCGCTGCTCGCCCGCTTCCGCAGCCTCATCGACGCCGGCAAGCTGAAGGTGCGCATCGTCGACGGCCGAATGGTGGTGGTGCTCGCCACCGACGTGCTCTTCGGCTCGGGCTCGGCCACGCTCTCGAAGGACGGCAAGGCCGCCATCGTCGAGGTCGCGCAGGTGCTCGCCAGCATTCCGAACCGCGCGTTTCAGGTGGAAGGCCACACCGACTCGGTTCCCATCGCCTCCGCGCAGTTCCCGTCGAACTGGGAGCTCGCCTCGGCCCGCGCCATCACCGTGACGAAGGCCATGGTGGACGCCGGCCTGCCCCCCGGGCGCGTCTCCGCCGCCAGCTACGCCGAGCACAAGCCCGTCGCCCCCAACGACACCCAGGAGAGCAAGGCCCTCAACCGGCGCATCGAGATCACCATCGTGCCCGATCTCTCGACGCTTCCGGGCTTCGACGAGCTGAAGAAGCTGGACAGCGGCCGCTGACCTGGCGCCTGAAGCGACGAACGGGCGCGACGGGCGGAGTTCTTCCGTGGCGGGCGCCGGAGATTCACTCGACTGGCGGCGTGGGAGAGACGAACGGGCGCGGAGCGAGCGCCCCGACACCTCACCGGCGCTCCCCTGCGTGCCCCTGAACAGCGACTCGAATGACAGCGACGTCGTTCGGCTCGCGTTGCAGGTGGCGCGTAGTCCTGGGCGTACGTCATTACCCGCCGGCAGAGGGGCATCCTCCGCGTGGGAACCGCCCGCGCGAACGCCGCTCGTCGGCGGAGGACTCAGTTCTTCGGCTCGCCTTGCGTGAGCTCGCCCAGCAGCGTCAACAGGTCAGGCAGGGTGACCTCGTAGCGACTCGCGCAGAAATGACAGGTGACAGCGGTGCTCCCTGCGGTGTCGATGATGTCCTGCACCTGCGCGCGCCCGAGCGATCTGAGCGTCTCGAGGGTGCGCGCCTTCGAGCAGGTGCACGCGAACCGCGCGGGGGTTCGCAGGGCGACCGCGACGCCTGGAAAGAGCCGGGCGAAGAGCGTCTCAGCGTCGATGACCGCGGAGTCGGCGAGCGCGGCCTCGAGCGAGGGCTGCAGCGTCACCCGCAGGCGCTCGAGGACCGACAGCTCCCCCTCGGGCAGCGCCTGAACCAGCACCGCCGCCACCTTCCCGAGCGGCTCGTCGCCCCGTGGCGCCGAGGCGATGGCCAGGTGCGTCTTCACCTGCTCCGACGTCTCGAAGAAGTGGTTGAGATCGCCGGCCAGCTCGAACGCGGTGAGCTCGACCGATGAGCGGTAGTACTCGTGGCCGAGGTCGCGGAGGACCGAGAGGAAGCCTCGGTTCCCGAGCGCGGCGCGCCAGCGGAACTCCCGGCCCAGCTCGACGCCGACCAGCTGGTTCTTCACGTAGCCGCGCATGGTGCCATCGGCGCCGGCATCGACGAAGAGGCCACGCAGCGCGCCGTCGCACTCGAGCTGCAGGTTGAGGCGCGAGCTGCCCTTCTGGAGGGCCGCCATGACGGCCGCCCCGGCGAAAGCCTGGCCGAGGAGCGCTGCTGAGACGAGCTCGAGCTGGTGCCGCCGGCGAGCCTCCTGCGCCACGTGCGGGACGAAGGCCACCGCCACGGTGAGGTTGGTGGCCTCCATGAGGCCCTTGAGCACTGCGTCCGTCGTCTCCACGGCTCCTCCGACAAAGACGAAGGGCGGCCCCGCGAAGTGCGGAACCGCCCTGTCGAGCGGCGGGCCCATGCGGGACCCGCCTTCAGCGCGTCAGGCTCAGCAGCCGCCGTCGGGGAAGAACGCGCCGCCGTCCGGACAGGTCGCCGAACCGCCGGCCGAGCCGCCCGCCGAACCGCCGGCCGAGCCACCCGCCGAACCGCCGGCCGAGCCACCCGCCGAACCGCCGGCCGAGCCACCGCCGGCTGAGCCGCCAGCCTCGCCGCCGGCCGAGCCACCGCCAGCCGCGCCGCCGCCCGCGGAGCCACCGCCAGCCGCGCCACCACCGGCTGAGCCACCGCCGGCCGAGCCACCGCCGGCCGAGCCACCACCGGCCGAGCCACCGCCAGCCGAGCCGCCGCCCACGTTCGGGCGCGGGAAGTCGCAGTAGCCGTTGGAGAGACACGCCCGCGCGCCGCCATCAGGGTAGTTGCCGCAGGTCTGGCCACGCTGCTCGCAGCGCGCTTCGCAGTAGCCGGTCGGCAGAATGCCGCCGTCGCGCAGCGTCAACTGCTCGCAGACGTACTCAGGACGGCAGTTCGACTGCCCACCGTTCGGCGCGCCGCAGCCCTTGAAGCAGCGGCCCTCGGTCTGGGTGATGGGGAGGCAGACGCCCTCGTCGAGATGATCGTTGTTGTCGATGGTGAGGTAGCACTCATCGTCCAGCCGGCAGGCGCGGCTGCACTGGCCCCCGGGGTTGCCCAGGTAGTCCTGACCACCGTCACGAAGCAGGGTGATGCCGCCGTCGGCCCCGCGGCGCACCTCAGGGAGGCACACCCCGCCGACAGCGGGCGCGCCCATAGCGGGCGGCTGGCAATCGCCGTTGAAGGTGCACTCGGTGTGCAGGTTGTTGACCGTGTCGAACACGGCGTTCTCGGAGAACATGTCGGCTGGCAGACACGCCGCCTGGTTGTTGCCGATGTTCAGACAGGCATAGCCGCCCCGGCAGTTGCCCTGCACCAGCCCCGTCTGCGAGACCGGCGTGCAGCCTGTAGCGAAGCACGACGGCGTGTCCTCGCCGAAGTACCTGGGCAGGTTCAAGCAGGCCGAGCCGCCGACGGCGCCCATCAGACCGCCCTCAGGAGGACACGAGTTCGCCGTGCAGTTCTCCAAGGTGCACATGCCGCTGGGGTACGGCGTGGTGCCGGCCTTGTTCGACTGCTTGCACCGCGCGGTGGGCCCGAGCGTACCCTGGCAGTCGCTGTCCATGAGGCAGCTGTCGCCAACGCGCTTGGGAGGGGCGATACAGGCGCCGTTCTCGCAGGTCGGGGTGGGCGGCGCGCACGCGCGGCACGTCTCGCCGTTCGAGCCGCAGATGTTGTTGTTCTGCCGCGACGACCCGCGCTGCTGGCAGGTGCCGTTCGCGAGCCGGCAGCCATCGCAGCCCGTGCCACCACCCGTGCCGCCGCCCGTCCCGCCCGCCGAGCCGCCGCCCGTGCCACCCGTGCCGCAGGTGAACGTCGTGGAGTCACACGCCGAGCTCGTCGCCGAGCAGTCCTGGCACGCGTTCCCCGAGGTGCCGCACGTCGTGTTGTTCGAGTTGTTGGGCTTGTCGACGCACTTCCCGTCCTTGCCGCAGCAGCCACCACAGCTGGCTGGGGTGCAGGGGGCGGGACCACACGAGGGGGCGATGGCCGCGAAGAAGCCGATGGCGGCTCCAAGGGCGAGGGCTTGCATCTTCATTTCGACAGCTCCTGCTTCCGCCGCCCTCCGGGCCAGGCGACGGTGTGGGAAAAGGTGATGCTCCGAAGGGCGGCGCTCAAAACAGAAGGCCGACCGCTTCGTCAAGTGCAGACTCGAAGCGACCGGCCCGTTTCTTCGCCCCGTTTGACGTTCTGCGTTCAAACGGTGCCAGCACCCTAGTGTGGATCAGAAGGGAATGTCATCCCCTCCACCAGCGGGGGGAGGGGGCCCGCCCATGTCGTCGGGAGGCCCACCGCCGAAGTCGCTGCCGCTCCCACTGCGCGGACCGCTCGAGGCGCCTTCACCACGGCCAGGCCCGCCGCCGAGGAACTGCACCGTCTGCGCGACGATCTCGGTGGTGTAGTTCTTCTTGCCCTCTTTGTCGGTCCACTCACGCGTCTGGAGGCGGCCCTCGACGTAGCACTGGCGACCCTTCTTCAGGTACTCGCCGCAGAGCTCAGCCAGCTTGCCCCACACCACGATGCGGTGCCACTCGGTGCGCTCCTGCTTCTGACCGCTCTTGTCCGTCCACGACTCGTTGGTGGCGATGTTGAAGTTCGCCACCGCTGCGCCCGAAGGCGTGAAGCGCACCTCGGGGTCCTTGCCGAGGTTGCCGATGAGAATGACCTTGTTCACTCCGCCTGCCATGTGTGCCTGCCTTTCAGTGTCGAAACCACCCCGTCACGGGGCGGTGATCGAGGCTGTAGCACGCAGGGCTGACATCGGATCAAACCGTGCGCTGATCCACAGCAGGTCCGCGGACTTGCCCGGGCCTCACTCCCAGGTGGAGCGGAAGCTGGCGTGGGTCGCCGACACGTTCACGAGGCGGGTCTTCGGGTGCTTCGCCCCGGCGAGCTCGAGCACCTTCTCGAAGAAGCCCGGGTAGCGGTGGGGGAGCACCACCTCGTTCATGGTCAGCTCCCAGTCGCGAGGCCCGTGCTGCACGGCAGAGGTCTCGAGGAAGTTGGTGGCGGTGCGGAAGCTGCGGGTCGCGCGGGCGATGGTGCGCTCGGGGCCGATGAGCCGCATCATCGTGTACATGGCCTTGCCGACGAGCGTCTCGCCGTAGACCTCCACGAGCCGCACCCCGAAGTGACTCTGCTTCTGCTCGTGCGTGAGCGCTGGGTCGAAGCGACTCATGGCGAGCTCGATGCCGGCGTACCAGGTCTCCATGGGGTACGCGGGGAGGATGTGATCGAGGTCGATGCCGATCGCCTCGAGGCGCTGAACGGTCGGCGCGTCGAGCGGCGCGAGGATGCGGCCGAGGCTCTCGATCAGGGACGAGAAGGCGACGCGTGGTTCCCCCATGAGGGTCCCTTCTACATCACTCGTGACGCCGTCGTGGAACGGAGTAGACGAGCGCGCATGACGACCATCTCGGACCTCTACCAACCCCACCATCGCAGGTGCGACGACCTGTTCTCCGAGGCAGAGGCGGCGGCCTCGGAGGGCCGGTGGGACACCGCGAGGGACGCCACCGCGAAGTTCGCGAAGGTGCTCGAGGCGCACCTGGCGTCGGAAGAGGGCACGCTCTTCCCCGCGCTCGAGCAGGCCACCGGCATGCGCGGCGGGCCGACGGCGGTGATGCGCTCGGAGCACCAGCACATGCGCGCGATGGTGAAGTCGCTCGAGGGCGCGGTGGAGCGCCAGGCGAAGGACGACTACCTCGGCACCGCGGAGACGCTGCTGGTGCTGATGCAGCAGCACAACATGAAGGAAGAGCACATCCTCTACCCCCTGTGCGACCGCGAGCTGTCCGACGCAGGGCTGCTCGAGAAGATCGGTCAGCAGCTGGCATGAGCGAGGTGGAGATCGACGCGCGCGACCTGATGCCGCCCGAGCCCATGCTGAAGGTGAAGGCGGCCCTGGCGACGCTGAACCGGGGGGCGCGGGTGCGGCTGTTGCTGTACCGGGAGCCCTTCCCCCTCTACGAGGTGCTGCGGCGCGAGGGCTTCGCGTGGACCACGACGCTGGAGCCCGACGGCACGTACGTCATCACCATGCGGCACGCATGAGCGCGCTCTCGTTCGAGCAGGCGCCGCCCATCTCGGCGCCGCTGCGCTTCTTCCTGACGGCGCCGTGGTTCGGCGTGGCGGCGGGGCTGGCGCTCGCGTGGAGGTGGGAGGCGGTGACGGCCTCACGGTGGACGCCGGAGGCGGTGGGGGTGGTGCACCTGATGACCGCGGGGTTCCTCCTGCAGGTGATGGTGGGCGCGCTGCTGCAGGTGATGCCGGTGGCGGTGGGCGCGAACGTGGCGAAGCCGTTGTGGCTGGCGGCCGTGGTGCACCCGTGCCTCACGCTGGGCGGGGCGCTGCTCTCGGCGGGCTTCCTCGGCGTGGGGCCGTGGGCGATGCAGGCCGCGGCGGTGCTGCTCGGAGTGGGGGTGCTGGGGTTCGTCGTGGTGACGGGCCTGGCGCTGCTCCGCTCGGCGGCGATCGGCCCGACGCTGCTGGTGCTGCGACTGGCGGTGGGTGGGCTGCTGGTGGCGGCTGCGCTGGGCGTGGCGCTGACGAGCATCTTCGGGTTCGGCGCTGCGCTGCCGCTGGTGGAGCTGCTCGACCTGCACGTCGCGTGGGCGTCGCTGGGCTGGGCGCTGCTGCTGGTGATGGGCGTCGGCTACCTGGTGGTGCCGATGTTCCAGCTCACCCCGGCGTACCCGGTGCGCGTCGCGAGGGCGCTGCCGGCGCTGGTGACGGCGGCGCTCGCGGCGTGGACGGTGGGCACGGTGTGGAGCGTGGACGCGGCGCGCTGGCTGGGCGTCGGCCTGGGCGTGGCTGGCGTCGCGGGGTTCGCCGTGACGACGCTGCGGCTCCAGTCGCTCCGCCGGCGCAAGGTGACGGACTCGACGCTGCTCGCGTGGCGGGTGTCAATGGGGTGCCTGCTCGCGGCGGCGGTGGCACAGGGCGCGCTGCGGTGGCTCCCCGAGGGCGGCGCGGCGCGGTCCCGGCTCGAGACGTTCACCGGCCTCGCGCTCTTCGCTGGCGCATTCCCCGCCGCGATCAACGGCATGTTGCCGCGCATCGTGGGCTTCATCGGCTGGCTGCACCTGCAGCGGGTGACGCTGACGCCTCCAACGATGCAGCAGCTGATGCCCGAGGCGCGGGGGAAGTGGCAGCTGCGCACGTTCCTCGCGGCCCTCGCCCTGCTCGCAGCGACTCCACTCTGGGCCCCAATCGTCGTGCCCGGGGGGCTGCTCTTCGCGCTCTCGTGCGCGCTCCTCGGCTGGCACGTGTCGCTCGGCGCGCGGGCGTACGCACGCCATCGGCGGGAGGCGACGTCGGCGCCGCTGACGCCGACCGACGTGCCGCACTGAGCGGCACCCGACATCACTCGGAGCAGAACACGCGGCCGTTGGTCGTCACGCATCGGCCCCACGGCACCTGCGAGCACGCCACCGTTCCGTTCGTGGCCCTGCAGTCGTACCCGCACGCCGCGGTGCCGTTATTGGTGAGGCACTCCATGCGGGTCAGCCCGGTCGCGAAGTGGAGCGCGCGGGCTGACGGATCTCCGCAGAACACCCGACCGTTGGTCGCGACGCACCGCCCCCACGGCGTCGCGGCACAGGCGACGGTGCCGTTCGTCGAGGTGCAGTCATAGCCGCAGGCGGCGGTGCCGTTCGTCGCCAGGCACTCGAGCCCGGACAGATCGACCCCCGTGTGCAGCGCCCACCCCGGAGGGTCGCCGCAGAAGAGCCGCCCGTTGGTGGCGACGCAGCGTCCCCACGGGGTGCGGGCGCACGCGACCTGTCCATTGGTGGCTTTGCAGTCGTAGCCGCACGCCGCGGTGCCGTTCGTCGTCTTGCACATCGCCTGCGGGTATTGAGAGAGGAGCAGCACCGCCAGCGTCGTCAACATGCCCGCGACTGACGGCGCCGGGGCGTCAGAATTCACCAGCGCGCGGGTCAGCCCCCGGGAGCGGTCGGCTGCGCAGGCGGCTCGGCTGGCGTCGGCACCACGACCGGCTCGGCAGGCGACTTCGGGGCCTTCGCCTCTGCGATGCGCTGGCTCAACTGCACCTCGAGCTCCTTCGCGAAGGCGGCCATGGCCGGCTCCACGCTGCCCTGCGCCGTCTTGAGGGCGCTCCACAGCGGCGCGTCGGCCTGGGACTGCTTCACCAGGCCCGTCACCAGCGCGTCGAGGGCCGCGGCGCGATCGACGTCGCTCGCGGACCGCAGCGCCGACAAGAGCTCCATCGGGGCGTCGTGGGCCACCACCGCGAGCTGCTCGGCGAGGAACGCGGCCGACAGCTCGTCGCTCGCGTTGAAGCGCACGAACTCGAACAGCCGCGACACCGCCTCCAGGTGGCCCGACGCGGCGAGCTCCACCAGGCTGGGCAGCACCGGCACGTCGAGCTGCGCCCGCTTCGACGCGTCTCGCAGGCGGCCGAACACCTCGCCGCTCGCCACCGCGCTGTCGAGGAAGATGCGCACGTTGGCGGGCTCTTTCGGATCCGAGAGGATCAGCGCGTCGGCGATCACCGCGCGCACGGCCGGGTCCTTCTCGCTGCGCCACGCGGTGCGAAGGAAGGGAGCGTTGCGCCGATCGGCCCTCTGGCCCATCGCCACGTACGTCTTGAGGCGCGTCTCGAGCTCGGCCGCCGACGTCACCACGGACGGCGGCCGCATGATCGACGCCACGGCCGCCGACGGCCCCTGGGCCGAGCCCAGCGACGCCACCGCCGCGCCCAGCGCGTCGATGTGCTGCACGACCGACGAAGCCCGCCCCGGGAAGTCGTTCACCATGATGGAGAACACGAAGCGCTCGCCGCCCACTGCCTGCACGTAGCCCGACAGCGCCGACACGTTCTCGAGCGTGCCAGTCTTCGCCCGCAGCCGCCCCACTGCCTCGCTCCCCTCGAAGCGGTACTTCAGGGTGCCGTCCTTCGCGGCGATGGCCAGCGCCGAGAGGTACTCGGGGGCGATGGGGAAGCGCTGGATCATGTGCGCGAGCACCTGGTTCGTCTGCGCTGCCGAGAAGCGGTTCGAGTCGTTGAGCCCCGAGCCGTTCTTCATCACGAAGGTGCCGCGGGCGATGCCGACGTCGCGCTCGAGGAAGTCCTCCACCGCCTCGATGCCCTTCACGTGGCTGCCGGGCACGCCCTTCACCTCGGCGCCGATCACCTTGATGAGCTGCTCCGCCACGAAGTTCGACGAGTTCTTGTTGAGGCGCTTGAGCACGATGTCGAGCGTGTCGCTGGCAGACGCCGTCAGCAGCTTCGCGGTCGTCGGCACGCCGCCGGCGCGGATGCGGCCCTTCACCTTCACGCCCCGGGCCTGCAACATCTGCTTGAGGGTGAAGCCGAAGTAGAGCGCCGGTTGGTCGATCTTCTTCCACTGGCTCCAGACGCCCTTGTCGATCGGCACCACGCCCTTCACCTCGATCTTCTGGCGCACCTTGTCCTTGTCCACGCTGGACGACACCGTGTAGCGGCGCTGCGTCTTCGTGCCGGTGACGGCCTCGGACTCGATGACGAAGAAGTCCGACGGGGGCTCGACCTCGGTCGCCGCCGGCTGGCCCACCTTGTCGCCGGGCCGCAGGTAGACCCCCACCGAGTTCCAGTTGAGCGAGAGCGCGCCGGTGGGCGCGAGGTACGACTTGTCTCCCGTCTCCTGATCGAAGCCCGGGGCGGTGCGCTCGCCGTCGAAGTACGACTCGTCGAGCACGATGCCGTCGGTGATCTCCTTGAGGCCAGCGTGCACCAGGTCCGCGGTGATGCCGTAGAGCCGCTCGGTGGTGATGGTGGGATCTCCGCGGCCTCGCACGTAGAGCACCTTCGCCTTCCCCTCCTTGAAGTCGTGATCGGTGAGGAAGTCGGTCTCGAAACGGAAGTCGGGCCCGAGGGCCGTCAGCGCGGTCGCGGCGGTGAAGAGCTTCACGTTGGACGCGGGGTTCAGCAGCTCGTCGCCATCGCGCGAGTAGACGAAGGCGCCGTCGTCGAGGCTCTTCACCTGCACCGTCACCCGCGCGCCCTTCAGCGTCGAGGTCTCGATGACCGAGGTGAGGGCGCGCCTGAGCTGCTCACGCTCCTTCTCCTTCAACGTCGGGTCCGGAGCCGCCAACGCCGTCAGCGCCCACCCCAGCACCACCCCCACCCCACAAATCCCGAGTCGTCTCACGATGGGGTTCAGTAAACTCCGAAACGGGCGTCGGCCGGAAGTTCGTGGCCGCCCGTCCCGACCAACCAGAGGGGGTTGTCCATGGCTGAGAGAATCGAAGTGTCGCGGGTCATCAAGGCGCCAGCGCGCCGCATCTACGAGGCGTGGCTCGACCCGGAGGAGCACGCGCTCATGACGGGAGCCTCCACCTCTGGAGGTGAGGGGGGCGCCTACACCGCCTGGGACGGCTACATCGAGGGCCGCACCACCTCGGCCGAGCCCTACACGCGCATCGTCCAGAAGTGGCGCACCACCGAGTTCCCCGACAGCCACCCGGACAGCACCCTCACCATCGAGCTCACCGAGGTCGCCGGCGGCACCGAGGTGAAGCTCACCCACACCGGCCTCCCGAAGGGGCAAAGCGCGGACTACGACACCGGGTGGAAGGACTACTACTTCGACCCGATGGAGAAGTACTTCGCCAGCCCCCGCGAGAAGCTCAAAGAAGGCGTCGAGGCCCTCGAGGAGGCCGCCGAGCGCGCGGGAGGGGCGATCGAAGACGCCGTCGAGCAGGCCGGCGAGGCGCTCGAGACCGCCGCGAAGAACGTGGGCAAGGCCCTCAAGGACGCCCGGCAGCAGGCCCGCAAGCAGGCCGTCAAGGCGGTGAAGAAAGGCAAGCAGGTGCAGAAGAAGGTGGCGGCGCAGGCGAAGTCCCTCGGCAAGAAGGTGCGTGCCCTGGTGAGAGGCAAGAAGGCGGCCACGCCGAAGAAGCGCGTCGTGAAGAAGAAAACCGCGGCGTCAGGGAAGAAGAAGAGCCGGCGGTGAGCCACGCGCGCGGGCGCTGAGCCACGGCGTCAAGCGAGACCGCCTGCACGTCCACGCGGTGACGCTGCAGATCACTTCTGGCGGCTGGCCTTGAGCGTCTGCTGCTTCTTGCGGCCCTGCTCGACGAAGGTGGGGCCCAGGCCCATCACCGCGCCGGGCACGAACGAGGCGAGGCGCGCGATGAGGCCGCGCGACATGGGGATGGTGACCTCGAGGGGGCGGTTCGGCAGCACCTCCTCGATGAAGACGCGCTCGATGTCCTGCACGGTGAGCGCGCGGGCGCCCGAGAACGTCATCGCCGCCTCGGCGTAGTCCACCTGCAGGTCGAGCATCGGCGTCTGCACCGCGTCGGGCATCACCAGCGAGACGTGCACATGGAAGGGCTCGAGCTCTTGCGCGAGGGCGAGCGTGAAGCCCCGCACCGCATACTTCGACGCGACGTAGAGGCTCAGCCCCGGCGCCGGCGCGAGCGAGGCGAGGCTGCCGATGTTGATGATGTGCCCGGCCTTCTGAGCGGCGAAGTGGCGACCGAAGACGCGGCACCCGTGGATGAGGCCCTTGGCGTTGACGTCGAGGTGCTTGTCCACCTCGGCGGCGTCGACCTCGTGCGCGAAGCCGGGCTTCAGGTAGCCGGCTCCGTTCACCAGCACGTCGGCACGGCCGAAGGTGGCGAGGGCGACGCGCAGGCACTCCTCCCACTCGCCCGCGTTGCGCACGTCGAGCTTGAGCGTCTTGACGTGCTCGTCGGGCCAGCCGTCGTCGCGGGCGCACTGCTCGAGGCCGGTGACGTTCACGTCGGTGGCGACGATGCGGTAGGCGCCGGCCAGGGCCTTCGTCAGGTGGCGGCCGATGCCGCTCGCGCAGCCCGTCATCACGAGGACCTGGGTCGTCTGCATGCGGCGTTGGCCTCTATCCGGGACAGGGGTCGCGGTCACGCAACACGGTGCGGCACCCGCCCCGGTGCGCTGGGCAGGGACTCTCTGCTACACGCCCGCGCATGGTTCGGACTGGAAAGCGCTTCCCCTGGCTCGTCCTCGTCGGCGTCTTCGCGGCCTGCGGAGGCATGGGCGGCGGCGGCTGCGGCGGTGGGTGCGCGGGCTTTCAGCAGCTCCCGCAGGGCACGTACACGGGCCCCAGGCTCGACTCGGCCGGAGCCATTCGCGTCTCGCAGCAGGGCTTCGCCTACCTGAACTCGGACGCCGGGGTGGCGACGGTGCTGTCGGTCATCGCGCCCGGCGGGACCCTGCGCGTGCCCATTCCCTGCTCGGTGCAGACGAGCACGCTGTTCGGCATTCCCGCGCTGCAGCTCGTCGTCGGGGACGAGGGCTCGCTGCTCTGCACCCAGGAGTCCTGCGGCCAGATGGACGGGCGCTGCACGATGGCCGACGAGCCGCGCGAGGTCGTCATCAACATCACGTCGCTGCGCTTCACGCCGAAGTCGCCTGATCTCATCGAGGCTCGCATCAGCGCCACCCTGCAGACGGGGCTCATCCACATCTCGTCGGTGAGTCGCAACGCGTGCCTCTTCACCGGGCCCATCAAGTGCAGCGTGGACTTCGACACGGCTCGCGCGGCGCCGGCCTTCACCGAGCTCGGCCTCAACATCAAGCTCGCCATCGACACCCGCTGGGACCGGCTGCTCGCGCTCGAGGTCGCGGACGTCGAGGGCTCGACGACCTGCACCGGCGGCGCCTCGCCTCCGACGTGCATCGACGGGAACGACATCGTGCTCGCGCGGCCACCGGGCACCAACTGCTCGCTGTGCACCATCACGAACATCGGGCCGGTGAAGAACCTCATCATCGGCCAGCTCACGGACTCGCTGCAGAAGCAGCTCAACAAGGCGCTCGCCGAGGTGAACTGCGCGAAGTGCTCGAACGGCATGTGCCCCATGTCCACCCAGGCGGGCATCACCTCCATGTGCGTGCCAGAGGACGGCGGGCCCGGCACCTGCGCCGAGTCGGGCAGCGGCCGCTGCGTTCCGGGCCTCATCGGCGTCGAGGGCCGGGCGGACGTCTCGACGGCGCTGCAGGGCCTCGTGCCACGCGGGAGCGAGCTCGAGCTGGCGTTCGGCGCTGGCGGGCTCGTGGCGTCGAGCCCCCAGGGCACCACCATCGGCCTGCGGGGCGGCGTGCGTGAGGTGCAGCCAGCCGCGTGCGTCGCGCCGAAGAGCCGGCCAGCGCCGGTGATGCTGCCGTTGCCCGACTTCGATCTCGACGCCCCTGCCACCGGGTATGACCTCGCCTTCTCGCTCTCGCAGCAGGTGCTGTCCGAGACGCTCTATCGCGTGCAGCAGTCGGGAGCGCTGTGCATCGAGGTCGGCAACGAGACCGTCGCGCAGCTCGAGTCCGGAGTGCTCGCCGCGCTCCTGCCCTCGCTGGCGAAGTTCACCGACAACCAGAGCGTGCCGCTGCGCATCGCCATCAGGCCGGTGAACCCGCCGACGATGGTGGTGGGCCAGGGCACCGTGGACATGAGCGGGCAGATCATCGACCCGCTGCTGACGCTCGACTGGCCGGCGCTCGAGATCGACGTCTACGCCCTCCTCGAAGACCGCTACGCGCGCCTGTTCACCGTGCAGGCGGATCTGAAGCTACCGCTGGGCCTCGACGTGCAGGGCTGCGACCGCCTCCGCCCGGTGGTGGGGAACCTGATGATGGCGATCCAGCGCCCGAAGGTGATCAACAGCGAGCTGCTCGCCGAGAACACCGCGGCGCTCGAGGCGCTGGTGCCGCAGATCCTCTCGCTGGCCGAGCGGCAGCTCGCGGCGGGCTTCCCCACGTTCCAGCTGCCCGACCTGCAGGGCTTCGCGTTCCGCATCCAGTTGCTGCGCGCGCGCGGCGTCGGGCAGATCGCCGGCACCACGACGTACAACCACCTCGGCCTCTACGCGCGGCTGTACCCGCGCACCGACGCGTGCCCGGTGCCCCTGCAGGCAGAGGAGGCCGCGCTGTGGCTGTCGTCGCGCGACGACACCACGGTGCGCGTGATGGGACTGGGGACGCAGGAGATCTCGTTCCGCGTGGACGAGGGCTTCTGGTCCGTGTGGCAGCCCGCCGACGCCTTCGGTCAGGCCGTCGTGCAGCACCCGATCCTGAAGCTGCGCGGGCGGCACGTCGTCGAGGTGCGCGGCGCCGACGGCCGTGTGGGCCGGCTCGAGCTGGAGAACTGACGCAACCCGCGGGACGCACGGCGGGCCAACGCTCGGCGCGGCGCGAAGGCGCTCGTCTCCAGGCCGACCTCCCCGGCTGCTCGTCGCGATGACTCACGCGTGGGGGCGAGGGAGGCCGGCGTGCCACTCCCGTCCCCGGTGCAGCACGTGCGCGCGCCCGGCCTTCGCGAGCCAGCCCCGCGCGCCATCGAGGGTGCGGGCCAGGCGCTCTTCCCGGAGCCACGGGGCGGCGGAGCGAACGGTCTCGGGCGGAATGAGCTCGACCACTCGCAGCGAGCGGAGGTGCGGTGAGGCGAGCTCCTTCGGCTCGAAGGCGGTGAGGCAGCCGACGAGCCGCTCCACCGTCGCCCAGGCCTTCAGCTCGACGTGATCGCCGACCAGCCGCACGGTCGCGGACACGACGAAGCCGTGCCGCCAGACCTCGGTGCCGACGAAGATCGCGCTCTCCAGCCGGCCCAGGAAGCGGCGGCGGTGCCGATCGAGCAGCTTCTGCGCCCGCTTGCGCGCGCGAGCCGAGGTCTCGAACTGCAGCGCGATGAACTCGCCGCGTGGGTCGCCGGCCTCGAGCAGGGCGTCCGCGAGCACCAGCCGCCGGTCGAGCTCGTGCGGCGCGGCCCAGACCGCCTCGAACATCTCGTTGACGTGCTCGTTCGGGTCCATGACGGCAGCCGCTCCACGTCCCGACGGGGACGATGTGCGGGCGGACTGTCGGAGGCGCCCGTCACTGACCGGCCCCCGACTGGGCCCAGCGGAGGAACGGGGTGAACCGCTTCGAGGTGAGGAGCACCTCCGCGGCGCCAGGCGCGTCCGCGATGAGCACCCGGCTGTCGTCGAGGTCCCAGGCCCGCCACGAAGGTCCGCGCTGCGCCGGCGGCCCCAGACTCCGTTCCAGCGCCGCCGCGACGTCGGCGAACGTCGAGCCGACCGCGCGCAGGTGCAGCACCGCGAGCGCCGGTGGCCTGAACCCGACGCCGGCGTCCTCCCCCGTCGGGCCGAAGACGAAGTGCGGCGTGGCGAAGAAGCGCACGGCCCACGCCTCCACCGGCGCGGGCTGGCGAACGAAGGCCGTCCGTGCGGCGTGCGCGACCTCGTCCGGCGTCATGCCCCAGGCGAGGCGCGGCACCGGGGAGGCGAGGCGAAGGGACTGGGGAGGCGTCTGGTCGGCTGGCCGGTCGAGCGCGCGCCGCGCAGCGCCCGGGCCTGGCGCGGACGACAGCTCGTCGATCAGCTCTCGCCACGTCGGGTCTGCCCGCCACCAGCCCGCGACCACGCCGGCATCGGGCCCGGCCGACGGGTCGATCAGCCCCACGTCGCACGGGTACGGGCACGAGCCCGGCTGGGTCACGACGGTCGCGAAGAGGAGCGCCAGCACGTCGCCAGTCTGGCCCACGCGCCGCATCGCTCCAATCGTCGCGCCGCCGCCCCCGGTGCCCGGCGTATGGTGTCGTCCGCGATGCGCTCCCTCGTCTGTCTGTCGTTGCTGCTCCTGACCGCCTGCCACACCATCGTCACCCGCTACGGCGGGCGTCGCTCTGCGAAGGACGACGCGCACGAGGCTGACGGCGTCATCCTCCTGAACGGCCAGAAGACGCAGGTGCGCTGGTCAGACGGAGACAGCTTCGACTTCCTCGACGGTCCGTACGAGGGTCAGGGCTCGCGCCTCGTCGGCTACAACACGCTCGAGTCCTACGGGCCGGTGCACCGGTGGGGGCTGTGGCAGCGGGAGGAGCTGTACGAGATGACGAAGGGCGACGCGCAGGTGTGCGCCTCGCAAGAGTGGGAGTGCACCACCGGCGGCGAGCCAGACGCCTACCAGCGCGTGCTGGTGAACTGCCCGAAGCTCGCGCTCGAGATGGTGAAGAAGGGCCGCGGCCTCGCCTACGCGGTGCGCGGAAAGCCGGACCCCATCGTGCTCGACGCGATGCACCAGGCCCAGCGCGCGCGGCGAGGCATCTGGGAGCGGGGCGTGCCCCGAGGCCTCATCACCGCCCTGCACTCGTTCGCCGAGAACACCGACCCCAGGTACAAGACGTCGTCGAACCGCGTGCTCGACACGCGCACCGGCGAGGCGTTCCTCCGCAAACACACCGACACCTACGAGCTCTGCGAGGAGATCTGCCTCACCACCGAGGGCGACTTCTCGTGCATGGTCTACGTGCCCTACGAGCGCCGGTACAAGAACCAGCCGCCGTGCCTCATCGGTGAGTGATGTCCGTCGCCGATGAGAAGAAGGCGCTGCGGGCGAGCCAGCTCGCGCTCCGGGAGCAGCTCGCGCAGGCGACCCCGGACGCGGGTGCGCGGGCCAGCTCGGTGTTTCCGGTGGAGGTGCTCCGAGCGTGGCAGCAGGCCCAGCCGGGCGACCCTGGCGAGGTCCGGCTTCGTGAAGGAAGTCCCCGTCTCGCTGGCCAGCGCCCGCCGGGGCCGCCGGATCCGGGGGAGCGCGTCACGGTCGTCGCCGGCACCTTCCCCATGAAGAGCGAGCTCGACCCGCGCCCGTTGATGCGCCGCCTCGAGGCCCTCGGCGCCACGCTCGCCCTGCCCCGCGTCATCCGGCGCGGTCAGCCTCTCGTCTTCCACGCGTGGACGGCGGCGACGCGCTTCGTCACCAGCCGCTTCGGCGTGACCGAGCCTGCCCCCGAGACGCCGGTGGTGGAGCCGGACCTGCTGCTGGTGCCGCTGCTCGCGTTCGACAGAACGGGTGCGCGGCTCGGGTATGGCGGCGGCTTCTACGACGCAACGCTGTCGTCGCTGCGGGCCCGTCGCGCCGCCCTCGCCATCGGAGTCGCCTGGGCCGGCCTCGAGGTCGCCGCCGTGCCGGTGGAGCCCCACGACCAGCGGCTCGACGCCGTCTGCACCGAGCGCGAGTGGATCGCGCCGCCCGTGACGTGACCGGCGCGACTTGACAGACTGCCAGCCCATGCGCGCTCTGCTCCTGGCTGTCGCCGTCACTGCCGCCCCTGCCCTCGCCGACGAGCGACCCCTCACCTTCACCCGGCCGCTCACCGCCGACGACCTGTCCGGGCGGTCGCTCCGGGAGCTGACGTTGATGCGCAACTGGATCTACGCGCGCCGCGGCAACGAGTTCAGGCGGAAGTGGCTGCGCGACTTCTTCGTCGCGCAGAAGTGGTACTCGGCAGACCAGCGCGCCTTTTTGTCGGGCGAGTGGAAGGCCAACAGCGACGATGGACCGGAGGTCTGGGCGCGCGAAGACAAGAACGCCGAGATGATCGCCGAGTACGAGTCGGCCCTCACCGTCGAGCAGCTGGTCGCGATGCGCGACGCGGCGCGCGCACGGCTCAAGGACGCGAAGACGCCGGACCCGAACGACGCCGTCGAGCTGCGGCTGCTGTCGGTGCGCCTCGGTGGGTGGGCAGGCGAAGGAGCGGCCCCGGCCGACCTCACCCCGCTCGAGAACCCGAAGCGCCTCGACGGGCTGCTCAAGCTGTCGGACCTCGACGATCTGTCGGCGCGCGATCTCAAGCTGCTGCGCAACACCATCTTCGCGCGCAAGGGCCGGCCCTTCGAGACGCCGCTGGTGAAGGGCCACTTCAAGACGGTGCAGTGGTACTCGCCGAACCCGAAGTACGCCGACGCGATGCTCAGCGACCTCGACAAGAAGAACGTCAAGCTCATCCAGTCGGTCGAGCGCGCGCTGAAGCGCGAGAACGAACAGAACTACATGGTGGCGGCCTGATAGGCCGCCTGTCCCCCGGGTGGGGACTCCACCGCTGAGGCGAGGAGGTGCGCGGCCCTGACCGTCACGCGGCGCCGAAGGCGTCGATGCCGGTGATCGCCTTGCCGACGATGAGCGTGTGCACCTCGTGGGTGCCTTCGTAGGTGTACACGCTCTCGAGGTTGAGCATGTGCCGCACCGGGGGGTACTCGTCGGTGACGCCGTTGGCGCCGTAGATGCTGCGCGCGAGCCGGGCGATCTCGAGGGCGACCTTCACGTTGTTGCGCTTGCAGAGCGAGACCTGCTCGGGGAGCACCTTCTGGCCCGAGTCCGCGAGCTGCGCGAGCCGCAGCGCCAGCAGCTGGCCCTTCACGATCTCCTGCAGCATGTCGGTCAGCTTCTCCTGCGTCAGCTGGAACGCCGCGATCGGCTTGCCGAACTGCACGCGCGACAACGCGTACTCCCGCGCGCCCTCGAAGCACGCCACCGCCGCGCCCATGGCCGCGAACGCGATGCCCATGCGCGCCTTGTTGAGGCACGAGAGCGGGCCGCGCAGGCCCTGCACGTTGGGCAGCATGTTCTTCGCCGGCACCTTCACGTCCTGCAGCGCCAGCTCGGCGGTGAACGACGCGCGCAGCGAGAACTTGCCCTCGATCTCCTTCGCCACGTAGCCGGGCATGCCCTTCTCGACGAGGAACCCGCGGATCGACTCGGCCCCGCCGTCATCGACCTTCGCCCACACCACGGCGACGTCGGCGATGGTGCCGTTGGTGATCCACATCTTCGAGCCGTTGAGCACGTAGTGATCGCCCTGCCTCACCGCGCGCGTGCGCATGCCCCCGGGATCGGACCCGAAGTCGGGCTCGGTGAGGCCGAAGCAGCCGATGATCCTGCCCGCGGCCATGCCGGGCAGGAAGCGCTCCTTCTGCTCGTCGGAGCCGTACGCGTGAATGGGGAACATGCACAGCGACGACTGCACGGAGGCGAAGCTGCGCAGGCCCGAGTCCGCGCGCTCGAGCTCCTGGAGGATGAGGCCGTAGGCGAGGTTCGAGAGGCCCGCGCAGCCGTACCCTTTGAGCGTCGCGCCGAAGATGCCCAGCTCGGCCAGCTTCGGGATGAGGTGCGTGGGGAACGTGTGGTTGCGGAAGTGCTTGCCGATGATCGGCAGGTACTCCTGGTCCACGAAGCGCGCGACCGTGTCGCGAATGGCGCGGTCCTCGGGCGAGAGCAGATCGTCGATGCGGTAGAGATCGGTGACGGGAGCGCGGGCCATGGTGCGCCCGTAACAACGGCCCGCCGGGAAGGTCAACGCCGGTGACGGCCTGGTTGACTCATCTCAACGGCGGCCGCGGATGATGACGTAGCCGTTGTTTCCGCTGCCCACGAGGAAGACCTCGCGATCTCCGTTCGCCGCGGCGTCGTTCACCGTCTGCAGCGCGGACGGCGGGGGGTTGGGCGTCGCGACCCAGGCCGTGCCGTTCCACCCGAGGAAGCGCGGAGTGGACATCGACGAGCCCGGCGAGCCCGCCGCGATGTACTCGTTCGGCGCCACCGTCACGATCGCGTTGAGGCTCGTGCCCATCATGGGAATGGGCAACACCGTCCACCCGCCCCCGCCCGGGTTGCGCCGCGCGTAGCGGTAGCTCGTCACCGAGCCGCCGCTCCCGATGCCGCCCACCAGGAACGCGTCGAGCACGCCCGTCGCTGAGAAGGTGAAGGCCATGTCATTCCACTCCGCCGGGGACTGACCCATGAGGTCGACGTTCTCCTGCCCGAACCCGCCAGCCTCGTAGCGGACCACGAAGGTCTTCCCGAGCACGTAGATCTCTCCCGACGGGCCCACCACGCAGCGCTTGGCGCCGGTGAAGCCGAGGTCGTTGCTGATCTTCGTCCAGCCGCTGCCGTTGAACTCGAAGAGGATCGCCTGGCTGCTGGAGCCGTTGCCGATCGCGTAGACGGCCTCGCCCCGGTTGCACAGCCCGTCGAAGTAGTCCGACGAGCCGCCGCTGGGCGCCATCGTGTAGTTGGTCGCGACCGAGCAGTCCGGGCCCGTGCAGATCATCGAGCCCGGCCCGTTCGAGACGACGAAGACCTTGCCCACGGGCGTGACGAGCACGTCCTTGATCGACGAGAGGCTCAAGTTGGGGATCTCGTTGAACGACATGCCGGTCGATCGGTAGAGCCGCGGGCTGATCGCGACCCAGGCCTCACCCGCGCGCGCGCTCACCGCCACCGCCACGGAGCCAGAGGGCGCTGGCACCGCCGACATGCTGAGCCAGGTGAAAGCCCCCAGGCCGCCGCCGACACCACCCGCCGTGCTGCCGCCACCCCCTCCGCCAGCGCTCCCCCCAGCGGTGGAGCCGCCCGCGGTCGAGCCGCCCGCGGTGGAGCCGCCCGCCGTGGAGCCGCCCCCCGTGGAGCCGCCCCCCGTGGAGCCGCCCGCGGTGGAGCCGCCCGCCGTGGAACCGCCGCTCGTCGAGCCCCCGGCGAAGGTGAAGCCTCCCCCGGCCGTGCCACCACCGGTTGCGCCCGCGTCAGGGCGGAGCGGCGTCAGCGGACCGCACGCAGAGAGGGCGAGGAGGGCGAGGACTTGAGCGCGCATGGCCCCGGCGCACTAGCACGCTCGGGTGCGGACGCGACAGAGCGGCCCTGCTCACCGGCGGCCGCGGATGATGGTGTAGGCGCTCGCGCCATCGAGCCCGACGAGGAAGACCTCTCGCTCGTCGGTCGCCCACGCGTCCCGGATGCTGCTGATGGTGTTGGGCGGCGCGGGCGTCGCGGGCCCCCACGCCGCGCCGTTCCACGCCATGAAGCGGGTGGAGCCCGAGCCGGCCGCGAGGAACTCGGACGGGCGAAGCGCGAGGACGGTGTTGAGCGTCGAGCCAGCCCCCGGGTTCGGGGGGAGCGAGGTCCAGGTGGCGGTCTGGTTGTTGCGCCGCGCGACGCGGTAGCCGCTCCCACCTCCGACTGCGAACGCCTCGACGATGACGCCGCCCTGCACCGCCAGCGCGATCGACTGCCAGGTGGCGGCGGGCTGCCCCATGAGATCGATCGGCTCCGGCGTGGTGGCGCCCCCCTCGTAGCGGACGATGCCCGTGTCGCCGATGACGTAGACCTCTCCTGCGGGACCGACCGCGCAGTCCTTCGGAGTGGAGACGCCGAGGTTGTTCGACACCTTCGTCCACGGACCAACGCCGTCGAACTCGTAGAGCACGCCCGTCGAGGTGTCGCGCACGCCATAGGCGACGACGCGCTCGCCCGAACCGCAGAGCCCCCGAAAGGAGTCGGTGGAGGCGGTCGCGCTCATCACGGTGGTGAACGCGCCCGCCGTGGAGCAGTCGGCGGCCAGGCAGTGCGCCGCGGTGCGACCCTGCGCGACGGCGTACACCTTGCCCGATGACGAGACGAAGAGATCGGTGAGGCCGCTCAGGACGAAGGCCGTCAGCTCGGTGAACGGTCCGCCGGTCGAGCGATAGAGCTTGCCGCTGTCCATGCCCACCCACGCCTCGCCGGGACGCGCGGCTACGGTCACGGCCCAGGTGAGCGAGCCCGGCGCCGGCTGCGCGACGAGGTTCGACCAGGTGAAGGAGCCCAGGCCTGCGTCGGCGGTGCCCCCTGCCGTTCCCCCGGCAGCTCCGCCCGCGGTCCCGCCACCCGTCCCGCCGGTGCCACCCGCCGCGCCACCTCCGGTGCCCCCGCTCGCCCCGCCGGCTGACCCGCCTGCCGCGCCTCCGCCCTGAACGCCTCCCGCAGCGCCACCCGCCCCTCCGCCCGTCCCGGCGTCCGGCAGCAACGGCGTCAGGGGCCCGCATGCCGACGCCAGGAGAAGGAGCAGCGACGAGATTCGCATCGGCCCGTCGATAGCCGTGACAAGGCAGGGTCCACAAGCCCCTGACTGGCCGACGGCTCGATGTGGCCGGTCCGCTTCACGAGAGGTCCACTTCTGGCTATTGAGGTCTCGAGGCCGGCTGGGAGTGGTGCATGTCGAAGTCGCTTTTCGTCGCAGTCGCGGCAGTCGTCGCGGGAGTGGTGGTCGCCTGTGGAGCGCCCGCGAGCAGCTTCACGCCCTCGACGGAGGACGGCGGCACGGGCACCGGGAGTGCTGGCGGAGGCGCGGCCACCTTCGATGCCGACGCGGGCCTCAGCGGCCTGCCCTGCGACGTGGCAGCGCTCCTGCGCACGCGCTGCATCTCGTGTCACCGGACGCCGCTGACGGGTGGCGCGACGATGCCCCTCACCTCGCGCGACGAGCTGCTCGCCATGAGCCCCATCATGGGCACCTACGCCGCGCGCAGCCTCTTCCGCATGCGAGACACCATGGCGCCCATGCCGCCGGGAAACCTGCCGCCAGCGACCGAGGTCGCCGCCTTCGAGGCCTGGCTCAACGCCGGGGCGCCGGCCGGCTCGTGCATGGCGCCGGTGGACGCCGGGGTCGTGACGCTCACCTGCGCGTCCAACCGCACCTGGACCGACCGCTACCAGGGCAGCGGCGACATGAACCCGGGCATGGCGTGCCGCGCCTGCCACGCCGGACAGAACTTCAACGGGCAGAACCCGGCCGGGCAGTCCGAGCTCGGGCGCCAGTACTGGTTCGGCGGCACCGTGTTCCCCGGCCCCAACGAGAAGGACGGGTGCCTCGCGGCTCCGCCGGCGGGCGTGTCGGTCGAGATCCTCGACCTCGACGGCGGCGTTCGGCTCACGATGCCGGTCCGCACCTCCTCGGGGAACTTCTTCAACACCACCATCCGCACGGCGCCGACCTGGCTGCCCTACCGGGCGCGCGTGAGACGCAACGGCGTGGTCGTCTCGACGATGACGACGCCGCAGATGAGCGGCGACTGCAACCTCTGCCACACCGAACGCGGCGAGCAGGGCGCGCCCGGCCGCATCACCTGGTGAGCTGCTGGCACGCAGACGTCGCCTGAGCGTGGGGGCGTGCTAGACGCGGCAGGTCCCTCGACAGGAGCCCCTGCCCGTGAAGACCGTCGCCGTCACCGGAGCCGCCCGCGGCATCGGCCTCGCCATCGCCGAGCGCTTCCTCGACGCCGGCTGGCGGGTCTTCTGCCTCGTGCGCAGCGAGCAGGCGATGGGTGCGCTGACGTCGAAGGGCGACGCCCGCTTCGTGCCCTTCGACGCGAGCCGCGACGACCAGGTGCTGGCGGCGGCGAAGGCGGTGCTGGGCCAGACGGACACCCTCGACGCGCTGGTGAACAACGCCGGCGTCGCGCTGTCAGCGCCCTTCGCGAAGACGACGACCGACGACTTCCTGCGCCTGCAGACCGTCAACGTCACCGCGCCCTTCGTGCTGACGCGCGAGCTGCTGCCCGCGCTGGTGAAGGCGAAGGGCCGCGTGGTGAACGTGTGCAGCACCGCCGCCCGCAAGGGCTTCAAGTACACCTCTGCCTACTGCGCCTCGAAGCACGCGCTGCTGGGGCTGACGCGCGCGCTCGCCGTCGAGCTGGCCGGAAAGCAGGTGACGGTGAACGCGGTCTCGCCGGGGTGGACCGACACCGACATGCTCGCCCAGAGCGTCGAACGCATCGCGTCGGCCACCAACCGCTCGGCCGCCGAGGCCCGCGCCGCCATCGAGCAGATGAACCCCATGGGCCGCGCAGTGAAGCCCGCCGAGGTCGCCGCGCTGGTGCACTTCCTCGCCACCGACCAGGCCGCCGCCGCCATCACCGGAGCCGACTACACCATCGACGCGGGAGAGACCGTCTGATGCCACACACGTTCATTCACCCCGAGGGCTGGGTCCCTCCGAAGGGCTACGCCAATGGCGTCGTCGCGAAGGGCCGCATGCTCTTCACCGGCGGCATCGTGGGCTGGGACAACACGCAGGCGAAGCCCACCTTCCCGCCCACCTTCGAGGCGCAGTTCGAGCAGGCCATCTCGAACGTGCTCACCGTGGTGCGCACCGCCGGCGGCAAGCCGGAGGACATCGTGCGCATGACCGTCTACGTGACGGACAAGCGCGAGTACCACGCGAGCCTCAAGGCCATCGGCGCCACCTGGCGCAAGCACCTCGGCAAGCACTATCCGGCGATGGCGCTCGTGCAGGTCGCCGCGCTGGTGGACGAGGGCGCGAAGGTGGAGATCGAGACGACCGCCGTGCTCGAGGAGGCCACGCCATGAAGCAGCCGACGTCGTTCCGGTTCGAGGTGAAGGACAGCGTGGGCGTCATCACCTTCACGCGCCCCGACACGCTCAACTCGCTCACCTTCCAGGTGTACCGCGAGCTGACCGACCTCTTCTTCGAGCTCGAGAAGGAAGCCTCGGTGCGCGCCGTCGTCATCACCGGCGAGGGGCGCGGCTTCTGCTCGGGCGGCGATCAGCACGACATCATCAAGCCGCTCTTCTCGCGCGACATGCCGGGCCTCGTCGACTTCACCCGCATGACGTGCGACCTGATCCGCAACATGCGGCTGCTCCGGAAGCCCATCGTCGCGGCGCTCAACGGCACGGCGGCGGGCGCAGGGGCCGTCATCGCCCTCGCGTCGGATCTGCGCGTCGCCAGCGACAAGTCGAAGATCGCCTTCCTCTTCGTGAAGGTGGGGCTCGCGGGCGCCGACATGGGCGCGGCGTACCTGCTGCCCCGCGTGGTGGGGCTGTCGCGCGCGACCGAGCTGCTGATGCTCGGCGACATCGTCGACGCGCCCACCGCCGAGCGGTTCGGGCTCTTCAACAAGGTGGTGCCGCACGAGCAGTGCCTGAGCGAGGCGATGGCGCTGGCGACGCGGCTCGCGAAGGGCCCCACGTTCGCGCTCGGAATGACGAAGGAGATCCTCAACACGCAGCTGCACATGGACCTGTTCCAGGCCCTCGACAACGAGGCCCGTGCGCAGGCGGTGTGCATGCAGACGCAGGACTTCCGCGAGGCCTACGATGCCTTCTCGAACAAGCGCGCGCCGAACTTCCAGGGCCGCTGAGCTCTCGCTCAAGCTGCTCGAGCGGGCGCTCGAGGCCGGCGCCTTCATGCTGCGCCTCACCGAGACGCTGACGCCGTACGCGGTGGTGGCGGACTCGAAGGGCGAGCCGTCGCTGGTCGCCATCGACGCGCGCACCGCCGACCCGGACGAGCTCGAGATGCAGCTGGTGGGCGCGCTGAAGAGGGACGCGGCGGAAGGCCTCATCCTCGGGGCCGCGTGGGCCTACACCATCGACGTCAAGACGCCGGAGTACGAGGGGCCCGCGCTGAAGGCGTACGTCGACGTTCGCGGCGAGCGGCCGTTCGTCGCCTACACGCCGTATGTGTTCTCGCTCGGCGACCCGGCGCGCCTGGGTGACACCCACCGCCTCGACGCCGAGGCGAGCGTGCTCTTCCACGAGTCCGTGCAGGCCGCGAGTCCGGGCGCCGCGAAGTCCGCGCGCGCCAGGAAGTCTGCCGGCGCCACGAAGTTGGCCGGCGCCACGAAGTCTGCCGGCGCCACGAAGCCGGCCCGCGCCACCAAGCCCTCCGGCGGCACGAAGTCCACAGCCGCCACGAAGTCCGCGCGCACGAAGGGCGCGAAGGCCCCGGCCGCGCGGAAGTCCACGACGAAGCGCTCCCGCTGACGCGAGACACGCCCATGGCAGCCTCCTTCCTGACCCCTGCCCACCTCGCCCTCAAGCAGCGCGCCGCCGAGGCCTTCGTCGCCATCGACGCTGACGTGGCGCCCCACGACGACGTCGAGCTGGCCGAGGCCGTCGCGCGGCTGGGCTTCTACCCGTACCTCGTCCCACAGGCCTACGGCGGCGCGGCGCCCTCCGTCGAGGCGATGTCGGTCTGCGTGCTGCGCGAAGAGCTCGCCTTCCGCAACGCCGCCGCCGACTCCCTCTTCGCGGTGCAGGGCCTCGGCAGCCACCCGGTGCTGCTCGCCGGCACCGAGGCGCAGAAGCAGGCGCTGCTGACGAAGGTGGCCAGCGGCGCGGCGCTCTTCGCGTTCGCGCTCACCGAACCCGAGGCGGGCAGTGACGTGGCGGCGCTCTCGACGAGGGCCGAGAAGACCGCGGAAGGCTGGCGGCTCTCCGGCCACAAGCGCTTCATCTCGAACGCGGGCGTGGCCACGCACTACACGGTGTTCGCGCGGACCGGCGAGGGGTCGAAGGGCCTGTCTGCCTTCGTCGTGCCCGCCACCGCGACCGGCTTCCGCGTCGCGCGCCGCATGGAGCTGCTCGGCGAACACCCCATCGGCGAGCTCGAGCTGACCGACTGCCTGGTGCCGCACGACGCCCTCCTCGGCGACGAGGGGGCCGGCATGAGACTGGCGCTCTCGACGCTCGACGTCTTCCGGAGCACGGTGGGCGCGGCGGCCGTGGGCATGGCGCGACGAGCGCTCGAGGAGGCGCTCACGTACGTGAAGGCCCGCAGGCAGTTCGGTGCGCCGCTGGCCGAGCTGTCGGCCGTCCAGGCCCTCCTGGCTGACTGCGCGGTCGAGCTCGAGGCCTCACGGCTGCTCGTCCACATGGCCGCCACCACGAAGGACCAGGGCCAGGCGCGCGTCACCTACGAGGCCGCCGTCTGCAAGCTGTTCGCGACCGAGGCGGCCCAGCGCATCATCGACCGCTGCCTCCAGGTGCACGGCGGCAACGGCGTCGTGAAGGGGTTCGCCGTCGAGCGGCTCTACCGCGACGTGCGGGCGCTGCGCATCTACGAGGGCGCCAGCGAGGTGCAGCGGCTCGTCATCGCGAGGCACCTGCTCGGCGCGAAGGCGTGAGCGACCTCGAAGGGCTCGCCGCGGCGGTGGCCTCGAGCCCCGAGGAGCCAGGGCCGCTCCTCGTCTGGGCCGACGCCCTGCTCGCCCGCGCGGAGCCCCTCGGCGAGTTCATCTCGGCGTCGTTCTCGCTGACGAGGGAGACCGAGGCGGGGCGCTTCGTCGAGACCCGCAAGCGGGCAGAGGCGCTGCTGGCGGCGCACCGGCGAAGCTGGCTGGGCGGCGCGGACGTGGCGGACGAACAGTGGCGGTGGGGCCTGCTGCGGCGGTGCGCCCTGCGCGTCGAGCCCGAGCACCTCTTCCAGGCGCAGATGGCCTCCGAAGACGCGCCGCTCACCCACCTCACCCTCCTTCTGGACGAGCTCGTGCGACTGCGCAGCTCGCCAGCGGGCCGCTTCCTCGAAGGGGTCGCGCTGCAGCTGCCGGCCGGGCTTTCGACGCTCGCGCCAGTCGCGGCCGCGGTCGCGCAGACGCCGACAGTCCACGAGCTGGTGCTCTCGGAGCCGTCCGGCGCCCGCTCCGTGCGCCTCGACGCCTTCCCCACCATCACGCGCTGGCGCCTGCTTGGCGTCCCCCTCCACCCCGCGACGACGCTCCTCCCTTCCCTCGAGCGCCTCGAGCTGCTCGACGCCCCGCTCTTCCCGGGCGCCGAGGACCTGCTCGCCGCGCCCGCGCCCCACCTGCGAACGCTGGGGCTGGGCGACGAGCGCCTCGAGGTGGCGCGCCTCCTCACGCGGCTCACCCGGGCGACGCACCCGGCGCTCCGGCGACTCTCCATCACCGACGACCTCGCCGACGACGTGCTGCTCGCCCTCGCCGACAGCCCCCTCCTCGCGCAGCTCGACACCCTCGAGGTGCAGGGCCCGTTCACCGACGAGGGCCTCCGGGCGGTGAGCGACGCGGCTGCGCGCTTCGATCGCCTGCAGCGCGTCTCGTTGGTCGGCGGAGGCGTGTCAGCGAGCGTCAAGAAAACGGCGCTCAAGCGCCTGCCCCGCCTCGAGGTGCTGGGAAGGAAACCGCGCGGCTCGTGGACCGGCTGGTAGGCTGCTCGTCGTGGAGCGGTTCGAACCCTACCCGTCCCTGGCGCTGGCCCTGCTCGTCGGCCTGCTGATCGGCCTCGAGCGCGAGCACTCGAAGAAGCCTTCCCCCGAAGAGAAGCGCGGCTTCACCGGCGGCGTGCGCACCTACCCGATCTTCGCGCTGCTGGGCGCCACCAGCGCGCTCATGTTCGAGGCGGTCGGTCCACTCCCGCTCTTCGGCGCGACGCTCGGCCTCATCGTCTTCCTCGGCATCGGCTACTGGCTCGACGCCGCGGCCGGGCACGTCGGGCTCACCAGCGAGGCGAGCGCCCTGCTCACGTTCTTCCTCGGCGCCCTCTCGACGGCCCACGTGCTCGAGCCGCTCAACCAGCGCATCTTCGTCGTGGGCACCATCGCGGTCGCGGCGACCTTCCTGCTCTCGGCGAAGACCGAGCTCCGGCAGTTCTCGGCGCGGCTGTCCCGCGACGACGTCATCGCCACCGTGAAGTTCCTCATCATCGCGGTCGTGATGCTGCCGGTCCTGCCGAACCAGGCGTTCGGCCCGTACGGCGTGCTCAACCCGTACCGCATCGGCTTCATGGTGCTGCTGATCGCCGGCATCGGCTTCGTCGGCTACGTGGCGATGCGCCTGTTCGGCCATGGCAAGGGGCTGCTGATCACCGGCGCCATCGGCGGGCTCGCCTCGTCCACCGCCGTCACCCTCGCGTCCGCCGCGCGCGCCAAGCAGACGCCTGCGCTCGCGAAGGTGAGCGCGCTCGCGGTGCTGATCGCCAGCACCATCATGTTCGTGCGCGTGCTCATCACGGTGGCCGCCGTCGAAGCCTCGCTGCTGGGGCGCCTCGCGGTGCCGTTGGGGGCGATGGCGGCCGTCAGCCTCGTCTCGGTGGCGGTGATGGCGCTGCGTGACCGGTCGCACCGCGCGGAGACGGGTGAGGTCGAGCTCACCAACCCCTTCGAGCTGGGCAAGGCGTTCCAGTTCGGCGCCTTCTTCGTCTTCATCCTCGTGGTGTCCCGCTGGGCGACGGACACCTTCGGCACCGCGGGCACCTACCTCACGGGCCTGCTCGCCGGCCTCACCGACGTCGACGCCATCACCCTGTCCATGTCGAACCTGGTGAAGAGCAACGGCATCGAGAGCGACGTGGCCACCCGCACCATCGTCATCGCGGTGGCGAGCAACACGGCGGTCAAGGCGGGCATGGCCGTGGTGCTGGGAGGGTGGGCCTTCGGGCGCCGCATCGTCGAGGTGTCGGCCGCGACGCTCGTCATCGGGCTGGCCCTCGCGGTCTTGCTGTGACGGGCCGCGCGTTGCCGACGCGGGGTGGTTCGGGCTAGCCACTGCCTCATGCGTCACGTCGCGTCCGGTCTCGTCGCGCTCCTCGCCGCCCTCTCGCCCCACCTCGCCGAGGCCCAGTGCGGCCGGCCCGGGGTGAACGGGTACGCGAACTTCACCTTCCCCGACGGCAGCACGACCGGAGACACCATCACCTACTCCAACGTGGGCATGCTCGGCGGCCAGGCGGTGGATCTGCGGGTGACGCGGCTGTCCACCACGCCGTCGACGGGCTTCACGCACACGCTCCAGGGCATCAGCGGCGCGGCGGTGGTGACGTTCGCGAGCGCGATGCCGCCCGGCGCGCCCGGCACCGCGACCCTGCGGCTCCGGTATGAGTTCTTCGCCACCGGCACCCTGACGCCGGCGATGGGCGACTTCTCGGCGGAGATCGGTGACCTCGATCGCACGGCGAACTTCACGGAGCGCATCATCCCCTCGTTGGGTGGCCTGACGGCCTATGAGCTCGCCCGCGCCCCGGCCACCACGGTGCAGGCCGGCGCCCGCGCCACCGAGCTCGTCTTCTCGGGCACGGCCGACAACGGCGTCGGCTCGGGCGCGGTGGACAACGCGGTGGTGCTCACCTTCCGCAACCGCTCGTCCTTCGACATCGCCTACGAGGTCGAGCACGACGGCAGCACCTTCAACCGCTTCTTCGCGCTGGACGCGTCGCTGCCCAACTTCATCACCGCCGCGACGTCGACCGTCTGCGTGCCCGTCACCGACACGGACCTCGACACCGTGCCCAACCTCATCGACGTGGACGACGACGGCGACGGGCTGGACGACGCGGTCGAAGGCTCGGGCGACGTGGACGGCGACGGCATTCCGAACGCGCTCGACCTCGACTCCGACGGCGACGGCATCACCGACACGCTCGAGGCCGGGGGCGCTGACGGCAACGTGAACGGCCGCCTCGACGGCTGCCCACCGGTGCAGGCGAACGGCCGCTGCCAGTCCGGCGGCATCACCACGCCCAGGTCCACCGACGGCGACGGCCGGCCCGACTTCCTCGACGCTGACTCCGACGACGACGGCGTTCCCGACGCGCGCGAGTACGGCTACGCGGACGCGAACGGCGACGGGCGGGTGGACGCCGCCCTCGACGCCAACAACGACGGCCTGCTCGACGCGCCGCGCACCTCGGGCGTGAACACCGACGGCGACCTCTTCGCCGATCACCTCGACACCGACAGCGACGCCGACGGCGTGAGCGACTTCGTCGAGGCCTTCGACACCAACAACGACGGCACCGCCGATCGGCTGAAGGCGAACGCCGACTCGGACTCGGACGGCATCGACAACGCCTTCGACGTCACCTGCACGGGCGTCGGCGTGCCCACGGGCTGCGCGGCGGCGGGCCTGGGCGTCACCTCGCCGCTCTCGGCCGCGCGCGATCGCGACGGCGACGGCGTGCCCAACTGGCAGGACACCTGCGCCGACGGGTACCTGCGCGGCGCCGAGGCCTGCGACGACGGGAACGGGCAGAACGGCGATGGCTGCTCGTCGGTCTGCGCGCTCGAGCCCGGCTTCTCGTGCACGGGCACCACCCCCACGCGCTGCACGCAGGTGACCGCGCCCACCATTCAGACGCCGGCGCAGAACGCCACCGTCGGGCCCAACCCGTCACTGTCGGGGACCGGGCTCGCGGGCGCCCTCGTCACCGTCACGCGCGTGGGCGGCGCGAGCGTCTGCACTGCCACGCCGAACGCAAGCGGCAACTGGTCGTGCAGCACCGTGCTCGGCAACGGCACCTACACCGTCACCGCCACCCAGACGCTGAACATGGTGACGGGCCCCGCCAGCGCTGCCCGCACCTTCACCGTCTCGGGCACCCTGCCCAGCGTCGTCATCGCCATGCCCCCGCCCATCAACGCGATGAACGCCGGCGCCTACGCCGTCACAGGAACCTGCACGACGAGCGCGGGCACCATCTCGCTCTCGGTCGGCGCCGTGACGGCCATGGCGAGCTGCACCGGTGGCATGTTCTCGGCCACCCTCGACGTGCGGGCCGTGCCCGACGCGGCCCAGGTGTCCATCTCGGGCTCGCAGACGAACTCGAGCGGCACCGTCGTGGACACGCGGTACGCCCTCAAGGACACCGTCGTTCCGGCGGCGCCCGTCATCACTTCGCCGGCCAGCATGAGCCGCAGCACGGAGCAGCGGCCCGCCATCACCGGCACGGCGGAGCCGAACGCCACCGTCACCGTGACGATCGGCGGCAGCGTCGCCGGCACCGCTGTCGCCGACGGCAACGGCCTGTGGACCTTCACCGCTGCCAACCCGCTGCCGCTGGGCATGAACACCGTCAGCGCCACGCAGACCGACGTGGCCGGCAACACCGGGCCAGCGAGCGCCCCTGTCACGTTCTTCATCGACGCGCCCAACCCGCCGCCGGTCATCACCACCCCCCAGGACGGCGCCATGCTGTCCACCCGCACGCCGTCGATCGGCGGCACCGCGAGCCCGAACGTGACCATCACCGTCAGGCTCAACGGCAACGTGCTCGGCACCACGATGTCGAACGCGCAGGGCTCGTGGAGCCTCACGCCGACGACACCGCTCATGCCCGGCACGTACTCGGCCGTCGCGACGGCGACGAACGTGACGGGCAACGTGAGCGCGAACAGCAACACCGTCGTCTTCACCATCGCCGCGGGGCAGACCGACGCGCCCACCGTCACCTCGCCTGCCAACGGCTCCAGTACGCAGGACTCGACGCCCGACGTCGAGGGCACGGCGTCACCCGGCGCCACGGTCACGATCGTCATCGATGGACAAGACGTGGGCACCACCATCGCCGACGGCAACGGCCGCTGGGTGTTCTCCGCGACGCCGAGGCTCGCCGAAGGCCCGCATGACGTCCGCGCGCGTCAGTCGCTCAACGGCGCCACCAGCGGCGACAGCGCCTCCAATCGCTTCACCGTCGACACCATGGGGCCGCCCACCACCCTCAAGGTCGATCCGTCCGACACCTGGGAGCGCACCCGCGTGACCGCGAGCGGCGTCACCGAGCCGGGCGCCTCCGTCACGGTCTTCGTGAATGAGCAGCCGA
Source organism: Myxococcaceae bacterium (assembly GCA_016793095.1). Lineage (GTDB taxonomy): Bacteria > Myxococcota > Myxococcia > Myxococcales > Myxococcaceae > Xiheimicrobium. The sequence goes on from JAEUJQ010000035.1 coordinate 223,814, forward strand.
TCGGCACGACGGTGGCCGACGGCAACGGCTTGTGGACGTTCCCCTTCCCTGACGCGTCGCTGCCCGTCGGCGAGTACCAGGTCGGCGCTCACGCGACGGACGGCGTCGGCAACCGGGGCCCTCGCGCCCAGGTGGTGGCCGTCATCATCCGCAGGCTCAACCAGGCCTGGGGTGGCGGCGGCATCGGCGGCGGCAACGGCTGCGCGGCGACAGGCGTCGAGCTCTCGGCGCTGGCCTTCGCGGTGCTCCTGAGGCGGCGGCGCGGATCGCGGTGAGCCGGGCTCACTGCCGCGGGCCGACGGGCTCGCCCTTCGCCTCACGCGCCCGCAACGCACGGGTCTGCAGCGTGAGGATGACGACCATGTTCACCAGCAGCGCCGCGTTCGCGACGAAGGTGAACTCGTAGCGCCATGCAGGCCACTGCACGGCGGCGACCGCCGCTCCCAGGAAGGCCGCCGCCGTCGGCCACACCTCGCGCACCAGCGCGGCCGCGAAGGCGCCAGCGATGATGGCCCAGTAGCCGAGCAGCACCGACATGGTCGAAGCCCCGAGGCCGCCCAGGACGAACCAGAGGTAGACGATGCCGCCGAGCTGCACCGTCAACGCGTACAGGAGCAGGTGGCCGATCTGGACGTTGAGGGGTGTGCGCACCGCGCGGGTCCGCGAGATGGCGGCGATCAACGCGGCGAGGCTCACCACCCCCACCGGCAACACGCCGAGCGTCTCGTCGCCGTCCGGGTAGGTGCGGTGGAACCAGCCCCCGATCAACGGGCTCGTCGCCCAGATGAGGCCGAGCCCGATGGCGATCAACATCCGGGTCCGGCTCCCCGTGAGCGGGTCCGCTGCCTCCTCGAGGGACTGCAGGCGGGCCAGCTCCTTCGCCTTCGCGAGCTCGGCCTCTTCGGCCCGCCGCACCGCCCCGGTGAGCTCAGCTGGAGGTGCTGGAAGCTCCGCCAGCAGCGTGCGCGCCGCCCGCACGGCCCCCTGCGTGAGCTCGAATGCCACCATCTGCTCGGTGAGCCGCGTCAGCCCTTCGCGCGCCGCGGGGTTCTCGGGCCAGATGCGCAGCGCCTGCTGAAAGCCGAAGCGGCACTCCGAGTGAAGGCGGGCCACCCGCACCGGGTCCGGCGAGGGGTCGGCGATGAGCGCCGCCAGCTCCTGTCCCCGGGCCCGCGATTGCTGCTCGAGCTCGCGGGAGCCCTGGTGCTCGAGGAACGACTCCAACGCGTGTCGAACCTCGAGCGCGGAGCCCGGCCGCGAGCTCGGGTCTCTCGCCATGCAGCGGCGGATGAGGTCGGCCAGCTCGCGCGGCGAGTCGTCAGGCAGCTGTGGCGCCGAGCGCACGACGCTCTCGAACATCTGCTGGGGCGTGTCGCGCAGGTGCGGCGGCGCGCCGGTGACGACCTCGTGGAGGATCGCACCGAGCAGGTACACGTCAGTGCGCGCCGAGAGCGTGGCGCCGTCGCCGCCGATCATCTCGGGCGCCATGTACGCGGGCGTGCCAGCGAACTGCGTGGTGGGGCCGGGCGCGGTCGCGATGCCCCAGTCCACCAGGTAGACCTCGCCGAAGCGGCCGAGCATGACGTTGTCAGGCTTGAGATCGCGGTGCACGACGCCGCGCGAGTGCGCGAAGTGGAGCGCGTTGCAGACCTGCATCGCGACCCGCAGGTGGGACTCGAGCGGGGTCGCTCCCGGCGCGTAGGTGGACAGCTCGGCCTGCCCCGAGAGCAGCCTCGACCAGGTGACGCCCTCGATGCGCTTCATCACCACCGCGGGCAGCCCGTCAGGGCCGAGGGACAGCGCGTAGATCGGGAGGATGCCCGGGTGTTCGAGCGAGCCCGCGAGCCAGGCCTCGCTCAGCAGCGCCTCGACGTCCTGGTGCGAGGTCGCGCCGCGCAACGTCTTCACCGCGACCTGTCGATCCAACGCGACCTGCCGCGCCAGCTTCACGACGCCCATGCCGCCCTCGCCCAGCACCGCCTCTTCGACGAGGGCGCGGTGATCGTGAGAGAGCCCCTGCAGCACCTCGAGCGCGCGACGACCGCTCCTGACCTCCCGTGGCGGCTCCACCGTCGAGCGCGGGTTGCGTACGACGGTCTCGGCCGAGCTCCCCAGCGTTCGCATGAGGGACGAGACGCGCTGCGCGATGTCGGGGGTGTCAACGCCCATGCGGAGACGACCAGCGTATTCCAACCCCCGCGGGAAACGTGCTTCGTCGACCATCTCGCGCCCGGGTCGGCGGCCGGACGCGCGCCGAGGCTCGAACGTCGCTGGGCTTGCGGGGCCAGCGGGGCGGTGCTGTGAGGCGGCGATGCGGGTCTCGCTCCTCATGGTCCTCGCGTGTGCGTGCGGGCGCGGCAGCGGCTCTCCCGACGGCGGACCGCCCACCTTCCGCGACGGCGGGCCGGTTGGCGACGGCGGGGCGGCGCTCCGGCTGCGTGCGTGCCCGACGACAGGCGCCGGCGCGATGGAAGGCGACGTCTGTTTCGTGCTCACGCCGGCCGAGACGGGGCTGCCAGCCTCGGGTGCCGGAGCCACGGTCGACCAGTACGCGCTGCGGCCCCCATCGAACCCGCGCGGCGTGCTGCTGCTCTTCTTCAACGGCAGCGGCGGATCCCCGCGGGCGGGCACGGGCACCGCGACCGGGAGCTGGTACGGCGTGGCGCGCGCCGGGGGGTTGCACGTGCTGGCCCCGAGCTACGTCAGCGGCTCGGCGGTGGGTCAGCTCTGCGCCAACAGCGACGCCTGCTTCGAGCCGACGCGCACCTCGATCCTCCTGGGCGACTTCGTCACCGGCAGCGCGCCGTCGCTCAGCGATCTCACCGTCGACGAGGGAGCGTACGAGCGCATCGCCGCGGCGCTGCTGGTGCTGGCCGACTCGGACCCCGCGGGCGGCTGGGCTGACTTCCTCGATCGCGCGAAGCTGCCCGACGCCGAGGCGGCGATCCGCTGGGACAAGGTGATGGTGTCGGGGCACTCGCAGGGCGGCGGCCACGCGGCGCTCATCGGCAAGCGCAACCAGGTCGCGCGGGTGATCATGCTCGCCTCACCGTGCGACAGCGTGGGCGCGAGCGTCGCGAGCTGGCTGTCGACCTCTGCAGGGTGGAAGACCGACCCGGCGACGCGCTTCTTCGGCTTGTGGGCGATGGGGGACACGATCTGTTCGCGCGCGCCCGAGGCGTGGAGGGCCCTGGGCATGCCGGCCGCCTCGCGCCTTGAGACGGCCTCCACCTGCGCGGGAGAGACGCCCCACGCGGCCCCGCTCAGGTGCGAGCCGAACGCGGCGTGGTGGGCGAACGCGCTCGGGCCCTGAGTCCAGGAAGGAGCAGGGCGTGCAGGCGGCTGCCACCCGAGCGCCCTGCGAGAGCGTGAAGGAGCGCCCGGTCGAGTCCTGCACCTCGTACCGCTCGCGAAGCACCGAGCCGCTGAGGAAGCGCAAGCCGAGCGGCTGCGCTCATCCCATGGTGACCGTGTCCCACTCGACGCCCTTCTTCTGCGCCGCCGCGGCGAGCTGCGCGTCGAGGTTCGAGAGCAGCGTGCGGTTCCCGTCCTGGGTGTAGGCAGCGAGCGACTTCTGGCAGCCCGGCACGCGCTCGAGGAAGCGGGCCAGGACGTCGCCCTCGAGCGAGCTCGCGTGCATGCCGTAGTTCAGCTTCTCGAGGTACAGGGCGTTGAGCACCTGCTCGAACTGGCCGCCGATGGGCACCGACAGCATCGGCTTGTGCAGGTAGACCGCCTCGCTCATCAGCGTGTACCCGCCGCCGCCCACCACCGCGCGGCAGGTGCGCAGATCGTCGATGAAGCCGGCCTCGGAGAACGGCCGGAACAGCAGGTTGCCGTCGCGCTCGTCCGCCTTCAGGTCGCGCTTGTACCCATAGATGCGGCACTCGCGCCCCGAGCGCTTGAGGTCGTCGATGAGCTGCACGTTGCTCGTGCTCGTCTGGTACACGAGCAGGTGCTCGCCCGGCTCGCTCTTCGCCGCGAGGATCTCGGGCCGCAGGATCGACGGCACCAGCGTCGTGCGCTCCTTGCGGATGCGCGGGTAGAAGAACGTGGTGACGAGGTAGTGGAAGCAGCCGGGCAGCTTCGACTTCACGATGCCGCGCGTCAGCTCGAAGCTGTCTTCGTGGCCCGCGATGATCTCGGGCTCGTGCTCGCAGCGGTTGATGATCTGCATGTTGTCCACGCTGATCACCGGCAGCCGGTGGTTGCGGCCGTAGAGGTAGCTGAAGGACTCGAAGTCGCTGATGACGACGTCGGGCTCGAAGGAGTCGACCAGCTCGAAGTACTTCTTCACGTTCTGCGGCCAGCCGGTCACCGCGCCCTTGAGGTTCTGCAGCAGCGTCTGCCACTTCGAGACCGAGTTGCCCTCGTAGCTGATGGTGAAGCCCCAGATGTTGTGCACGTTCGCGAAGCGCTTCGCCAGGTAGTCGCGCGCCCGGCCCGACACCACGATGTGCACGTCGTGGTACTTCGTGAGGTGCTCGAGCACGACGCGCGAGCGGGTCGCGTGGCCCATGCCTTCACCGACGACGCCGTAGAGGATCTTCATGTGGTGGCTCTCCCTGGGTGTGCGAGCGTAGCCACTTGCACGCAGAAGGCCCGCCCGGAAATGACCGGCGGGTGACGGCGGTTCGCGGGGTTGGGCGAAGGTGGCTGCGCACGGCGCTGCGCAGGGAGTGCGCATGGAGCAGACGTCCATCGGCAGGCGGCTCGGGCGCTCGGCGGCGGCGGGGCTCTGCGGCGCGCTGGCGATCGCCGCGGTGGTGCTGCTGGGGCTCGCGGTGCTGCGCCTGCAGGTCGATTGCGCGGCCCTCTCGGCCGAAGAGTGCTCGTTCGAGAAGGGCCTCGCCGCCAACATCGCCCGGCTGCAGGCGTTCGCGGCGCTGGGCTGTGGCGCGGTGGCGGCGGGCGGCTTTCTGCTGCTCAAGCGCCGCACCTGACACGGCACGTCAGCGCCTGCACGAGGCCGCAGCGCGGCGACGGAGTTCAGCTACCTTGCGCGCCCCATGACGCTCGACCCCTTCAAGCTCCCCGAGGCGCTGAACCTCGCCGAGGTGTTCCTCTTCCGGCAGGCGGCGAAGCAGCCGAACGCGCCGGCGATCTACTTCGAGGATGAGGTCGTCACCTACGGGCAGCTCGCCGACGCGACGAACCGCGCGACCGCCGTCTACAAGGGCCTGGGGCTCGAGCTCGAGCAACGCGTGCTGTTGATGCTGCCCGACGTGCCGCAGTTCGCGTCGGCGTGGTTCGGCGCGGTGAAGGCCGGCGGCGTGGTGAGCGCGGTGAACCCCGGGCTCAAGCCCGACGAGGTCGAGTACTACCTGAACTACACCCGCGCGAAGGTGGTGGTCGCCGACGAGGTGACGGCGTCGATCATCGATGAGGTGCGCGCGAGGTGTCCGTTCGTGAAGCACGTGCTCGTCGTGGGCGCGCCGCGCAAGCACCTTTCGTACGACGCCGAGCTGGCGCGGGTGACGCCCGACGCCTCGTTCGCGCCGACGCACAGGGACGACACCTGCGTGTGGCTCTACACCTCGGGGTCCACGGGCTTCCCGAAGGGCGCGGTGCACAAGCAGCACGACTTCGTCTTCAACGCGCTGACGTACGGGCTGCCGGTGATCGGCTACGGGCCGAAGGACATCGGCTTGTCGGTGCCGCGGCTCGCGTTCGGCTACGCGCTCGGCTCGAACCTGCTCTTCCCGCTGCTGGCGGGCGGGGCGTGCGTGCTCTTCAAGGAGAAGCCGACGCCCGAGAAGCTGTTCCCGCTCATCGCGAGGCACCGGCCCACGGTGCTGACGGCGGTGCCGACGGCGCTCAACCAGATCCTCAACGCCGAGAACGTCGAGCGGGTGGACTTCTCGTCGCTCCGCCTGGCGATCAGCGCGGGCGAGGCGCTGCCGGCCGAGCTGTACCAGCGGTGGAAGAAGCGCACGGGCGTCGAGATCCTCGACGGCATCGGCTCGGCCGAGATGTTCCACATCTTCATCACCAACCGGATCGGCGACGTGAAGCTGGGCTCGCTGGGGCGGCTCGTGGAGGGCTACCGCGCGAAGGTGTGCGACGACGAGGGGCGCGAGCTGCCGCGGGGCGAGGTGGGCACGCTCTGGGTGTCGGGCGACTCGATGGCGCTCGAGTACTGGCAGCAGCACGAGAAGTCGAAGGCGACGTTCCGCGGCGACTGGTGCGTGTCGGCCGACAAGTTCCAGCAGGACGACGACGGCTACTTCTTCTTCTGCGGGCGCGGCGACGACATGTTGAAGGTGAGCGGCAAGTGGCTGTCGCCGGTGGAGGTCGAGAACGCGCTCCTGCAGCACCCGGCGGTGCGCGAGGCGGCGGTGATCGGCTTCAAGGACGCGGACGGGCTGGAGAAGCCGAAGGCCTTCGTCGCCCTGAACGAGGGGCATCAGGCGAGCGACGCCCTCGGCGAGGCGCTCAAGGCGCACGTGCGGGAGTCCCTCGCGGCGTTCAAGGCGCCCCGGCAGGTCGTCTTCCTCGACGCGCTGCCGAGGAGCGACCGCGGCAAGGTGCTCAAGACGGCGCTTCGTGGGTGAGCGGCGTCACTCGACGCGCGTGGGCGTCTCGAGGCGGGGCGCGCTCTGCGGGGTGAACAGGCGGGAGAGCGCGTCGAAGAAGCGCGTCATCGGCGCGCGACCGTTCAGCGCGTACGGCGTCATCAACCAGAACGCCGGGTAGACCCAGAAGACGAGCGGCCCGGTGACGGCGAGGCTGGCCACCGCGAGGATCCGGACGAGCGTGACGTCGACGCCGAAGCGGCGGGCGATGGCGGCGCAGACTCCGCCGAAGACGCGCTCGGGGACGTCGCGGTAGAGGCCGGGAGCGTCGGGCTGGCGCTCGGTGCACGAGGGGCAGCGCGTGGCCGCGGCGTTGATGGTGCTGAGGCAGGCGGGGCAGCTCTTGGTGGCGTCGGTCATGCCCGGGAGAACGCAGCAGCGCGCAGCCGATTGCGGCACGGAGTTCCCGTGCAATCACCGCCAGCGCAGCGCGCCGCTAGATCGTCTTCGCGTCGATGACGAACCGGTAGCGCACGTCGTTCTTGATCATCCGCTCGTACGCGGTGTTCACGGCCTCGGCGGGGATCACCTCGACGTCGGCGCCGATGCGGTGCTGGCCGCAGAAGTCGAGCACCTCCTGCGTCTCGCGCATGCCGCCGATGGACGAGCCCGCGAAGCGCTTGTTGCCACCGACGAGGGAGCCGGCCTTCAGCTCGAGCGACTTCGGCGGAATGCCGACGATGACGAGCGCGCCGAAGGGCTTGAGCAGGCGGAAGAGCGCGTCGACGTCGTGAGTCGCCGCGACGGTGTCGATGAGCAGGTCGAAGCGGCCGGCGTGCGTCTTGAAGGTGGCGCGCTCGGTGGTGAGCGCGAAGTCTGACGCGCCGAGGCGCTGCGCGTCGGCCTTCTTCGCGGCGGAGGTGGACAACATCGTCACCTCGGCGCCGAGCGCGTGCGCGAGCTTCACCGCCATGTGGCCGAGCCCGCCGAGGCCGACGACGCCGACGCGGGAGCCCTTCGTGACGGCCCACTGCTTGAGGGGCGACCAGGTCGTGATGCCGGCGCAGAGCAGCGGCGCGGCGCTGGAGAGCTCGAGCGTCGAAGGCACCTTCACGACGAAGTGCTCGGTGACGACGACGTGGGTGGAGTAGCCGCCGAACGTCGGCGTCTTCCGGTCCAGCTCGGTGCCGTTGTACGTCCACGCGGGGCCGGCCTCGCAGAACTGCTCGTGGTGCTCCGTGCAGGGCGTGCAGGTGCGGCAGGCGTCGACCATGCAGCCGACGCCGGCGAGATCGCCCGGGGCGAACTTCGTCACCTTCGCGCCGACGCGGGTGACGCGGCCGACGATCTCGTGGCCGGGCACCATGGGGAACGCGGAGCGGCCCCACTCGCCCCGCGCCTGGTGGATATCGGAGTGGCAGATGCCGCTCCAGAGGATCTCGATCTCCACGTCGCGCTCGGTCGGGTCGCGACGGTCGATGCTGAACGGGACGAGCTTCGAGTCGGCGGACATCGTGGCCCAGGCGCGGACTTTCATGGCGTGGGGATAACCGGGCTCCGCCGGCGCGACAAGCCGGGTTCAGGGGACCACGGCCACCTTGCCCCGCACGGCCCCGCGCGCGAGGTCGTTCATCGCCTCGGCCACCTGCGCGAGCCCGACGACGCGCTCCACCACCGGCGCCACCGAGCCGTTCGCGAGGAAGACGGCGAGGCGCTCGAGATCGACGTGTGACTCGCTGGCGAGCAGGGTGACGAAGCGCTGGCGGGTGAACGGCGCGAGGAAGAGCGTGCCGAGCTGGCGGGTCATGCCGCCGCTCAACGAGTCACCGCCCTCTCCCCCGACGAACACGAGGCGTCCGCTCGGCGCCAGCACGCGACGCAGCTTCGCGACCGGCGTGCGCCCGCCCACGTCGAGGATGACGTCGAACTGCTCGGCCCGCGCGGTGAAGTCCGCCTGCGAGTAGTCGATGACCTGCTCCGCGCCGAGCGTGCGCACGAGCCCTGCCTTGGCGCCGCTGCACACCGCGGTGACGTGGAGCCCCATGGCGCGCGCGAGCTGCACCGCGAACGAGCCCACGCCGCCCGACGCGCCGACGATGAGCACCCGCTCGCCCGGCTGCACCTTCGCGGCCTCGAGCGCGTCGAGGGCCGTGAGCCCGCTGATGCCGCTCACCGCTGCCGCCTCGAAGCTCAGCGCCGCCGGTTTCTTCGCCAGCTTGTCGGCCTTCGCCCGCGCGAGCTCGGCGAACGTGCCCTCGCCGATGCCGAAGACCTCGTCACCGACGCGCAGCCGCGTGACGCCCTCCCCCACCGCCACGACGACGCCCGCGACCTCGCGCCCGGCGACCGGGTTCTTCGGCGCGCTGAGGCCGAAGACGAGCCGCAGCAGGTACGGCCGCCCCGTCACGAGGTGCCACGCCGCGCGGTCGAGGCCTGCCGCCCTCACCTGCAGCACGACCTCGCCCTTCGCCGGCGCTGGACGAGCGACCTCCGTCACGCGCAGCACCTCGGGCGGCCCGTACGTCCGGTGCGCCAACGCCCGCATCGACACTGCCGTCTGCGCCATCGCCGCCACGTCGCTCTGCATCGTCGCTGTCGTCATCCACGTCTCCTTGACTTACGGTGTAAGGTTCTGGACAAGAAATAGCCGTACACCGTAAGGTCGTCAAGCCGATGAAGCGCACGAAGAAGAAACCTCGAGAAGTCCGGCAGCCTGTGACGCGGGAGCTCGCGCTGGCGAAGGCGATGGAGCTCGCCGACGCGGAGGGGCTCGAGGGGCTCTCGATGCGGCGCCTGGCGCAGGCGCTCGGGGTCGAGGCGATGTCGCTGTACCACCACGTGCGGAACAAGGACGAGATCCTCGACGGCATGGTGGACCTCGTCTTCGGGGAGATCGCGGTGCCTGGAGAAGACGAGGACTGGCGCGTGGGGGTGCGGCGGCGCTGCGAGTCGGCGCGCGAGGTGCTCAAGCGGCACCGCTGGGCGATCGGCGTCATGGAGTCGCGCAAGGCGCCAGGGCCCCGCACCCTCGCCCACCACGACGCGATGCTCGCCTGCTTCATGCGCGCCGGCTTCTCGCTGCCGATGACGGGCCACGCGTACGCGGTCATCGACGCCTTCGTGTTCGGCTTCGTGCACACCGAGCTGCAGCTGCCCTTCGACACGGGGCCAGAGTCGCAGGCCGTCGCGAAGGCCGTCTTCGAGGCGATGCCAGAGGGGCAGTACACGGCGTTCAAGGCGTTCACGGTGGGGCACGTGCTGCAGCCGGGCTACGCGTTCGGCGACGAGTTCGGGTTCGGGCTCGAGCTGCTGTTCGACGGGCTGGAGCGCGCGCGCAAGCGAGAGCAGGCGCGGCCCGGCCAGAAGTGAGGCTCCTCCGCGGAGCGGGGTTGCGGCGACGAGGCAGGACGCTCAGGGGCGCTCGAGGCGCGGCTCCGGGCCCGGCGCCAGGACGAGGCGAAGGGAGGCGCGCCCGCCGGAGATCGTGTCTGGCCGGGTCGAGAGCGCCGGGCCGAGCTGGCCGCAGCGGTCGGGGCTGGCGAGGCCGATGCCGGTGTCGATGGCCCGCGGCGTCCACGAGATGACCACCGGCATGGTGCGCGTGGGCACGGGTTCGAAGCGCACGTTCGGTCCATCGCGGCGGGAGGGCAGCGGGCCGTCCGGCGTGTCGATGGTGACGTCGACGCCGGGCTGCGTGAAGAAGGCGAGGCAGGGCCCTTCGCAGAACGAGCGCGCGAGATCGGTCGTCGGGGCCAGGAAGGCGCGGGCGAGGGTGGTGGGCGACCGGAAGCGGCTGTGCCACTGGGCGCGCAACCGACGCATTCGAGCCGGGGCTTCGCCCATGGTGATCGAGAGCGCGACGGTGCCCACGAGCAGGGCGGCGACGAGACCGGCGCGGACGAGGCGACGCATCCCGACGAAGAGAGCGCGAGTGGCTGCCCCAGCGCAAGGCCGACACCGCAGCCGAGGGCGCGCACTCACGGCACGAAGGGCTGGTCGCCGTGCAGGTGCTCGCGCACGGCGTCGACCGACGGCACGAGCGTCAGCTTCACGCCGACCCGGCCACGCGCGAGCCGCTTCGGACGGACGCCGATCTCACTGAGCGCCTGCCCGCAGGGCGGCGGCGAGAGGCCGTAGCCGGGATCGAGGCTGTCGGGCGTCCACGTGAGCCAGGCGTCGGTGGGGCGGTCGAGGGCGAGGTCGAAGCGCAGGCGCTCCTCGCCGGTGAAGCCGCCGGTGGCGAGGCGCGGCGTGACGACGGCGCCGGACTCGAGCTCGAGCCGGGCGTTGAGGCCGAGGGGATCTGGAACATCGATGTCGAACTCGATGCAGCCCGGGCCGCAGGCAGGGCCCCACGCGGCGGGGCGGAGCTCGGACTGCGGCGCGACGAGGAAGGCCAGCGCGTACGACGCACGGAAGGGGTGGTGCTCGTACTCAGCCCACGCGCGGAGCACGCGGTGCGGAGCGCGCAGGCCCCAGGTGAGTGAGCCGAGGAGCGCGAGGAGGAGCCCGGCGGTGACGAGGCGCAGCCGCATGACGATGTGATGCGACGATGGCCCCGGTCGAGCGCCGGGCGCATCGGTCATCGGGTGGATGCGTGCTGGAGCACCACGCCGAAGAAGCCGTCGGTGCCGTGGCGGTGCGGGAAGGTGCGCAGGGCGCCGTGCGCGTCGAGGAGCCCGGTGGGCAGTGGTGGGCGCACGCGGTGGAAGTCGGGGTGCGCGGAGAGGAAGGCGGCGACGACGTCGTCGTTCTCGTCGGAGCGCAGCGTGCAGGTGGCGTAGACGAGCGTGCCGCCGGGGACCAGGTGGCGCGCGGCGCTGTCGAGCAGCTCGCGTTGAAGGGGCGGCCAGCGGGAGAAGGCGGCCGGGTCGAGGCGCCAGCGCAGGTCGGGGCCGCGGCGGAGCGCGCCGAGCTCGGAGCACGGCGCGTCGATGAGGACGTGGTGCACGCGGAGGTCGGCGGGGAGCGCGTGGTGGATTCGAACGGTCGCGCCGGCGCGGGTCGCGCGGGTGCGCAGGCGCTCGAGGCGCTCGTGATCGACGTCGGTGGCGTGGAGGGTGACGTCGGTGGAGCGGGCGGCGAGCGCGAGGCTCTTGCCTCCCGCGCCGGCGCAGAGATCGAGCACCGACTCGCCGGGCCGCGCGACGACGAGCTGGGCGAGCAGCTGGCTGCCTTCGTCCTGGAGCTCGAAGAGGCCGTCGCGCCAGGCGCGGGTGGCGGTGAGGTTGGCGGGGCGGGTGGTGACGTGGAGCGCGTCGGGGCTGAAGCGGCCGGGCTCGGCGTCGCGGTGCTCGGCGGCGAGGAGGGCGCGCAGCGCGTCGCGGGTGCAGCGGGCGCGGTTGACGCGGACGGTGACGGGCCCGGGCACGTTGAGGGCGTCGGCGAGGGCTTCTGCCTCGGGGCCCACTGCGGCGAGGAGCGCGTCGGCGAGCCAGTCGGGCACCGAGGTGCGGTCGCGCCAGTCGGTGAGGGGGCGCGCGGGCGGAACGTCGACGCCGAGGAGGCGGGGCGCGTCGGCGGACCCTCCGAGGTCGCGCGCGAGGCAGGCAAGGAGCGCGAGCGGCGGGAGGTCGCCGACGTGCGCGCGCAGGCGACGGCGCCAGAGGCCCACGCCGAAGAGGGATTCCGAGGTGACCTGGCGCTGGGCGGCGGTGGAGGCCGGGTTCGCGCGGAGGAGGCGGTCGAGGACGTCGGCGGCCGAGGCGCCCGAGAGGATGGCGTCGAGGGCGGGCGCGAGCGTGGGAGCGAGGCCGTCGAGGGCCCGCCAGGGGATGTCGCGCAGCCGGGCGATCATTCGCGGCCGAGGGCGCGGCGCAGGTTGGCGCGGGCGGGCGCGTCGAGGCGCTCGTGGAAGTGGGCGGAGTGGAAGAGGCGCGGGGCCTCGAGGAGCTTCGAGAGGAAGCGCCGGCGACCGAGGCGGTAGAGGAGCGCGTTGGTGACGGGGCGGAACTCGTCGGCGATGGCGGCGTCGTAGGCGTCGAAGGTGGCGGGGTCGGCGCCGAGGATGGCCATGTCGGCGTCGAGGAAGTGGGCGGCGTCGGCGTCGGGGGGCGTGGCGGTGCCGTGCTTCGCGGTGAGGTCGATGAGGGTGCGCACGTACGCGACGTCGAGGCCAGCGCGCGGGAGGAAGGTGTCGATGGCCTGCGCGGCGAGCTCGGCCGACTTCGCCTCGTTGTCCTTGCGGCCGGGGACGTAGACGGCGTCGTGGAAGAGCGCCGCGAGGTAGACCTCGGCCGGGCGGGTCCACGAGGGGACTGTCGCCAGGTGGCGGAGGACTTCCTGCACGTGCGCGAAGGAGTGGTACGCGCGCGGGGGCGTGGCGTAGGCCGAGAGGAGCGCCCGCATGAGGCCTTCAGGGACGTCAATGGGGGCGAAGGGGGCCATATTCGTCAGGGTTGACAGGGTGATGCGTCGAACGTAGAGACGCGCGCGTCGTATTCCTCGATAGCTCAGTCGGTAGAGCGGCGGACTGTTAATCCGTAGGTCCCTGGTTCGAGCCCAGGTCGAGGAGCTGAATGGAGCCGGAGACCAACCCGGCCGACATCAAGAGTTAACAGCGGCCTCGGAGAGTGATCTCCGGGGCCGCTGCCGTTTCGGCCCACGTTCCCGAGGCTTTCCACCTGCCCAGCGCCTCTCGAGTGTCTGGACGGCTTTCGAGCAAAGAGCGCCGCGGGCCGGGCTTAGCGGTCCGCGAGGAGCATCGGGACGGCGTTCAGGCGCTCTCTCAGGGCCTGCGGGGAGAGAGAAACGCAGACCGTTTAACAGCCGAGCGGGACGGCACCGCGGACGTTTAACTGGCCAGTCCGGGCTACTTCTTCGACAACGCCCAGATCAGGCCGACCGCGAGCAGGCCCCCAAGAAGCAGCCCAGTCCCGTCGTCAGTCGAACTCGGAACGACCACGCTGGCTTCAGGGTTCGCCGAGACAGCGGACGCCTGCTCAGCTACCTGCCGCATCGCAGGCCTCGCCTCGGGCTGAACGGCGCACATGGCCCCCACGAGCGCCACAAAGCCGCCTGGAAGCGAATGGCCACCCAGGGTCAACGTCGTCCGCTGGCCAGTCAGCAGTTCGACGGCCACGACTCCCAGCGAGTAGACGTCACACGCATGCGTGAAGGATGCCCCCTTCAACAATTCCGGCGCGCGGTAGCCGTCGGTTCCCCAAGCGGTCCGCGTCATCAGTCCGGCCGTCTCTGGCTCTCGAGCGACCCCGAAGTCACCTACCTTGATCACAGCACCGGCCTGCGACGGGTGTCGCGCTACGAGAATGTTGTCGGGCTTGATATCGCGGTGGAAACCGCCCTGGGCGTGCAATGCCGTCAGCCCCGCTGCAGCCTGCGAAATCGCCATGGCAACCTCCCGCCACGGACGACGGTTCTGAACCCAGGATCGAAGTGACCCGAACTGACAGAACTCCATGGCGATGAACGGCGGCACGTGGTCGAGACGGGCGTCCAAGACCTCGACAACGTTGGGATGCGCATAGTCTTGGAGCATCCGAGCTTCACGCCGGAAGCGCTCCGTCTGCGCCATGTTCGTCAGGAACTTGAGCGCGACTTCCCGGCCCGTCGATTGATCGATCGCCGCGTAAACCGCGCCGAAAGCCCCATTGCCGATCGGCTGTACCGGTGCGTAGCGACCAGAAATCAGCTGCCCAATCCCGAGGTTCATTTTTTCCCAGTCCCTGCGCCAACCGCCGTCTTGGTTGCGCCTCCATGGTGTGTGACGCGAGGGCGGCATCGAATCTTCACGGCGCCCTTCGTGAATGCGTCGTCGGTCGCCTTGCTAGACCAGATGAACGCTTCGCCCGGGCGCAGGTTCGACATCTTCTCGGGCGTGAGCGAGCCGAGCGCCGCGTTCGCCTTCTGAATGTGCTTGAGCCAGGCGGGCGAGTTGAACTTGTGGAGGATGACCTGGCTGGAGAGCTCAATGAGCGAGATGGGCACCGAGGGCGGATCCTGGCTCGCGACCATGATGCTCGTCCCCTTGTGGCGCATCTCGCGCACGACCTCGATAAGGCCGGCCACGAGGTCGGGGCTTTCGATGTACTTGTGGGCCTCGTCGAAGACGACGAGCTTGTTGAACGAGTGCTCCGCGCCCTGCGCGTCGCGGTACTTGGCATCGGCGAAGAGTTGGAGGAGCACGACGAAGAGCCCCAGAGCTTCGTCCTTCTCGATGAACTCGTCGCGCAGGTCGACGATGATGAGACGGCCCGGGCGGATCTCGTCCTTCAGGCGAACCGAGTCGTCGATGTACTCGGCCGCTAGCTCAAGGCGCATCTTCGCCATGCCCTTGAGGTGATCGGCCAGCGATGAGGCCTCAATCCCTTGATTCAGCCCCTCGAGCGTGAGGTCGTCGCGCAGCGACTTCATCACGCGATTGAGCTGGCGAATGTACGTAGCCTGGTTGCCCACCGCCCCCATGAGGAAGCGCCAGTGGCTGGTCTGTAGCTCGGCAGCACCGAACTTCAGCGGGCGCACCTCGATGTCCGGGTACTCTTGCTTGCGCTCGTCGAGCTTGTCCGCGGGCGCCAGAAGGAGGACGTCGGCGAGAGCGCGGGGCTCGGCGCCGAAGGTCTCCTTCAGCGCCTTCACCTGGGCGGCCTCGCTGTTCGGCGCGACCATCGACGTGAACTCCGGTCGGTAGTCCATCGTTGGGCTGTAGTGGAAGATGACCGTCGCGAGCGGGTTCGGGAGGACGTTGATGTTCGGGATGGGCAGCGAGGCCATCTCCGCAATCGTGCCGAGCGTGTAGCTCTTGCCCCCGCCCTGGACGCCGAAGAGGCTGATGGTGTGCGTCTGGTTCAGGTCGATCGCGATGCGCCGGCCTGAGACGTCGCCGAGCAGCCCGTACTGGGGCGAGTCCCCGGTCACGCCGAGCATGATGTCGTAGGGCACCGCGTGCGCGCTCTTCGCCTCCGGGCTCGGTGCGGGCGGTGGCACCTCCGCTGCCGGGGGCTCGGGAGGCCGCGCCACGGGCGCGACGTTGGCCACCGTGGCGGCCTTCGGCGGCGGCGCGACGGGCGGGGCCTCCGGCGCGGTGGGGCGCGCTACGGGCGTCACGACGGGCGTGGGCACGGCCTCCTGCGCGGCGACGGGCGTGTGCGGCGGGACGCTGGGCTGGCGGCCGCGCAGCTCCTCCCACGAGACCGAGCGATCGCGCGGAGAGCCAAGGAAGGCGGCCGAGTCGAGCGTCGGCACCGAGGGCGCGCGCTCGCGACGACGGCGAACCTCGCTGACACCGCGCGGGCGCGGTCCACCGCCACCGCCTGGTCCACCGCCCCCCGAGGAGCTGGCGCTGAGGCTCGCCGACGACTCGGTGCTGGGCGCGGCAGCGTCGACGAGCTGACGAATCAGGTCGACGCCGATGCGGTGGTACTCGATGCCGCTCTCGCTCTCGGGCGGCTCGGTTCCGGGCTTGGCGAAGTCGAAAATGAGAGCGCTGCGCGTGAACGCGAGCTGGTAGCCATCGTCGAGCGTATGAACAAAGTAGCGCGCCTCGTCGGCGGCCTCGCGGCTGATGGCTCCGTAGCGCTCGGCGCGCTCCAGGTAGAACTCGAGGAGCAGCGCAAGCTCGCGCGTCTTGAACGCGCGGTCCGGGCGGTCCTGGGGCGTACGCTTAGGATCGAAGTGGTGCGCGAGCACCTCCTCGCTCTGGCCGATCTGCTCGGCGATGCTCGACTTGAGCGCGTTGTAGGCAGCGAGGTCGCCGACGCCCGAGTAGCACTTCACCTCGACGAGGCGGCACGTGATGATGCGCCGGGTGGTGTCGAGATCGAAGAGCCCGAGGTCCGTGCGCTTGAAGCTGACCTCGTCGCCCAGCTCGTCGGCTCCCTGCTTCAGCACGCGGTACAGCTCGAGATGCGCGTCGAGCGGGACGACGATCTGGTTCTCGAAGACGCCCTGGTGTTCGAGGTAGAGGCGCGAGAGGGCCAGGCCCAAGGCTTCCGCCCGCTGCGTCGGCGACGAGATGAGCTTCAGCGCGAGCCGGCCGGACAGCGACCGGAGCTGGTCGAGTAGCACCACGGCGTGGCGGCCCTCGGCCTGAAGCCCGTATTGCTCGAGGACCGGACGCAGGAGCGCCTCGAGCTCAGCGACCGAACGGGACGTGATGACAAGCCGATGCCCCAACGTGCTCGCCATGTCCGGCGAGTGGTCGATGAGGTAATCCGGCCGCGTCGCGTGCCCGCCGTGGTCGAAAAACTCGATGCCGAGATTGCGGTCGAGCGTGAACACCCAGTCGCTCACCTCGTGAACCTGATGGAGAAGCGCACGGTCGTCGGGACCGAGCGCCAGGCTCACGACGGGACGGAGGTCGATACCGCTCTGGCCAGTGGCGATGGTCGCTGTCGCGCTCGACATCGAGGCGGCGAGTTTGCCGAGCAGGTCGGAGAGTTCCTCTGCGTCTTCGATGGGCTGGGCCACGCCGTGGCGCGGGAGGCGGCGCCACGCAACGGTCAGCTCGTCCTCGTGGTACTCGGTCGAGAACTCCTGCACGAGGCCGTGAACGAACGCCGTCGCGTGGCGAGGATCGGACTTGCGCGCGCCAACTTCCTCGGCCGGGAAGACGTCGAAGAGCAGCGACAGGTGGGCCGCGTGGGTATCCGGGCTGATGCGGAAGTCCTTGGTCGAACGCACCGCGAAGCGCAGCTTCGGGTGAAGGTGCGTCTCGGCCGGAATGGAGAACGCGTCCGCTTCACGCGTGTTCGTGCCTCCATCAGGCGTGAGCAATGCGGCGATCTCGTCGCCGACCCCGGGCGCGTCGGGATCGGGCACGAAGAGCCGGATGTCGTAGCGAAGGTCGGCGAAGGCCGACTCCTTCTGCAGCTCGAGTAGCATGTCTCCGAGCACGCCAGCGCGGCCCGGATTGAACGCGTTAATGGTCAGCGTGCGGACGTACGGGTGCTGCACGAGGTAGCGCCGCACGCGAGACGCGAGGTACTTGCCATCGATTAGCGCACCGCCGATGGCAGGCTCGGGCAGGCCCAGCGCACTGCAGACCTCGCCGACGAGGCCGCGAGGGTCCTCCTCGTTCGACGGCGCGAAGAGCGTCCAGAACGGGTTGATGCTGTCGACGGCGGTCAGCACGTGGCCCGCCTCCGTCGGCAGAACCGGCGGGAAGCTCGTTGGCGACAGCAGCTTCAGCAGCGCCTCGCGCGTCGGGACCACATACTCCTGCGGCGCGCTCCTCGCGGCCGCAACCCACTGGGCGCCGAGCTTCGCCCACGTGGCAAACCACAACGCCCGCAGCGGGTGCGTGGGCGCTACGAGGACGGCGTCGCGGCGACGACCACGGTGATCGACGATGGCGAGAAGCACGGAGTCGAGCGCGAGGATCTTGCGCAGGTCTGCGAAAGCCCGCTGCGAGTCGCTCTTCGCCGTCGCTTCCGCTCGCTGGGCTAGGTCCGCCAGCAGCGCGAGATAAGCACCCGCGTAATCGCTCGCGAGATCGGTGTTCGCCCCAGCGTCGACGCCCTGCGTGACCAACTCCGAGGTGCCGCTCCGTACCGCCGCGAAGTAGCGGGTACGCGCTTCAAGGAAACGATCGCCAGCGGCGCCCTGCGGCCAGCCGTTGACCTCACCGGTGCTCGTCCCCGGCACGCCGTGATTCACCGGGATGCGCCAGCTAATCGGACCGTCGGGCGCAGCGAGGATCTTCTGCTCGATGTTCTTGAGTGCGCGAGAGACCGGCACATGCACCGCGCCCTCGCGTCCAAGCTTCACCTCCAGCATGTCGGCACCGGAGACATGCCCCTTGGTCTTCTCTGCCCACGCGGCGTGCCCGAAAACGACGCTCGTCGGATCGCGGTCGTCGAGAATGGCCTTGAACTGCGCACGGAAGAGGGCGTGCAACGCGCTCGGCTCGCGCTGCACGGCACGCTGCGCGGGCTCGATTTCCACCTCGGTGTCAGGCAGGACATAAAACAGATCGCTCTCGTTTGGCCGGGGCGCTGTCTCGTCCGCGTCTGCGCTCCACGCGACGGCATCGCCGTTCGCGTCGACGAGCGGAATGAGATCCCCGCTCTCGGTCTGCGCGAGGAGCCGAATGAAGTGCCAGCCCTCTTCCCAGTCGATCTTGCCGAGCGCCGAGAACGAGATTGTCGCCTTGTCAGTCGCCGTCTTCCACACGGCCTTGCTGCGGGCGAGACCGATGGGACCATGTTCCTTGGAGATGACCTGCGCGACGAACTTCGCGAGGCCCTGCACCTTGCTCGGGTGCGGCTCCGTGCGGAACGTGACGTTGAACTTCTTGAGGTTGCTGACCGGCAGAATGCACTGCCCGATGAGCTGCGCGAGCGGCTCCTTGGTCTCGTCGCCGGCGACCTTCGGTAGGTCCGTCTGCACCTCGCCGACAAAGATGGCGTCAGGTTGGACGCCGCCGTCTTCGAACTCCCACTTGTTGAAGGCGAGCTGCCAGAGCGCCTTGTCGACGACGATGCGGCGCGCCCACTGGCGCGGGTCGTCTGTGCCCGCCTCGGCGAGGAAGTTGCCAAGTAGGTTCTTGAAGGCGCGCTTGGAGAGCCCCAGTTCACCCACGCGACCGCGCTCCGATCGCGGCGACCAGGTCAGCTTCTCGACGCTCTCGCGGTTGCGCACGAGGCGGGTCGGGGCCTTCTCTGGCTGCACCAGCCACTCGAAGTCGGGCACCAACCCCACCTCGTAGAGCGACGCTCCGAGCGCCTCGCCGTCGTTGCCGTTCACCTTCGCCGTCAGGAGAAAGCGCACCGTCGAGAGCGCATCCGCGAAACGCCACGAACGCTCACCACCACGCTGCCGTCGGAGCGACTCATGGACGCCACCACGTAGCGTTGAAGGCAGCTCGCCGAGTAGCTTCTCGATGAGCGCCTCGTAAAGGCCGGTGACCGAGACCTCCTCGAACGTCGCCACGCCGAAAGAGTCCTCGGCCGAAGCGCGTACGTCGCTGGGAACAAACACGAGGAGCGGCGGGCGCTGGGTGCCGTCGGCGTGGGGATTGCGCAGCTCGACGAGTTTCGTGCTCGACACCGCGAGCTCGGCGGGGATGCTCAGCTTACCGTCGGTGAGAACCACGACCGTCGTGTTGGGCAGCTCGGCGCGAAGCCGCGCGCAGAGCCGCACCATCAGCTCGGCGTCGAGGTCGCTCACGCGCATGCAGTGACCGGCCACGCGTGTGCGGAGCTGCTCGACGAGCAACGGCACGGCGACGTTCTCCAGCTCGTTGGTGAGATGCGTCGTGGACAGCTCCTGGAACCCAGCGCTCACGGCGTTCCTCCTGTGGCCGTGTCGCCCTCGGCGATGCGGAATCTCGGCGTGATGGTCTGCGTGACGTAGGCGTCGGAGAGATCGCGGTAGAAGCCGACCTCGCGAAGCCGCCCGGTGAACGCGCGGACGTTGTCGCGTAGCGCACGACGGTCCTCGATACTGGTCGTCGCGAAGCCATCACCGCGCGGCAACTGGTCGATGAAGATGCCGTAGCGCTCACGCAAGAACACGAGCAGCTCGTCAACGCGCATCTCGCCCGTGTGAAAGCCGCCGTCCGTACCCTGCTTCAGCACAGCGATCTGGAGCAGCACCTCGAGCAGCCGGCTGTCGAGGACGAAGCGGCGAGGCGCCTCCTTCGTTCGGCCCTGCGCGATGAGCGCGCCGGCGCGGTTCTTCAAGAGGAGTGAGTCGAGGCACTGCGTGACGTACTTGCGGTGGAACGGACCACGCAGCGCGACGATCATCTCGATGTATGCGTCGAACTCCGAGAGGCCCATCTCGGTGACGGCCTTCACCTCGGGGTCGAGCTCGGCGTCCTTCGCGCCCGACGTCTCTTCCACGAGGCCCGACACGCGCTGGCCGAAGAACTTCTCGCGCTCGGCCTTCAGCGGCGCGTCGAGGAGCTGCAGCACCTCTCCCACCGAGAATTCGCCGCTGGTCGGCTTCGTGAGCTTGCCCCGACGAACGAGATCTGTGGCGAACTCGTCGAGCTTCTTGGTCGCGAAGTACGCTCGCAAGAAGCCCGGGATGCGCCGGTAGTGCGTGTCGGCGCTGCGTTCAGCGAGCGTAGCCATCGGAGTACCGGGCTGGCCTGCGACATCGACCAGCAGGCCCACGCGGTACGGGCAGTCGCCGAACGGGTTCTCCAGGCTCTTGGGGTTCATCGGGCACGCGCCCGTCGCGCACGTTGGATCAGCACCCTTCCTGCGAACCAGCGCTGGCAGGAGCTTTAAGAGGCGCAAGTGATAGAGCCCGAGGTGGAAGGCGATGAGCACCTTCAGGTACTCGACCATCACCGAGCGCGGGATGAAGCGCTGGTAGAACAGCAGGCGCTGGATGTCCTCGGCGAGGAGATCGGCGGCCCCTACGCAGAGGGGCGAAAACGAATCGCGCCCCGACTTCGTGTCCGGCGCATCTCCCTTCACCTCGTCAAGGAGTCGAAGCAGCGCCTGGGTCTCGACGTCGATCACCGCTCCCGCGTTGGCCTTGCCCGTGACCTTGTCGTGGCCCTGGAAGAAGAAGTGGTGCAGGTGCTCGAGTGCCTTCTGCCCGGCGCCTTTCCGCGCCATGTAGAGCATCTCGTACAGGTGCTGCGCAGCGCCGTAGTCGCGCGAGTGCTTCGGGTTGCGGAAGCGGTACGTGAACCCGTGGAGCGGGCGCGGCGCTGCCAGGGCCTCGTTCGCCTTACCTCGGTTCACGAGGTCGAGAAGATGCGTCTCGACCCAGCGGCGGACGACGTCGGGGTTGTCCTGGAACTTCGTGAACCACTCGGGGTGCTCGAAGGTAAACTCGACGAAGGCGTCGACGCTGAGTTCGAAGTTGCGTGTCAGGCGGCTCGGGTAGCCGTTGTGCGCGAGCCGCGCGAAGAACGCGGTGAGCACGCGGTCCATCTCGAGGTGCTTGAAGTCGAGGTAGCTGATCTTCGGGAGCCGGAACTCTCGATCGCGCTTGGACAGTGACATCAGACCGCTCCCTCTTGGGCGCGCGTCATCTCGAGGCGGCCATCGGCTTGGCGAGCGACGCGGTAGAAGTCATGGCCCGACGTGCTGAGCAGCACCTCCTGGTAGGGCGCAGAGCCGAGCAAGTTCTTGAAGACCGCGAGGCTCAGGTAGTAGCCCTGCTCCTCCTCGACGCTTGGGCGGTAGCCCTCGTTCAGGCGCCGGAGCATCTCGTAGACGTCGAGCGAGACGAGCAGCTCCGCATCGAGACCCGCAGAGTCGTGGTAGCGAAGTAAGAGCCCCGTGGGCATGTGTTCGACGAAGCGCGAGCGCGAGGCATGGTCGTTCAGCGACACAGAGAAGCGCTCGCGCGGGTAGAGCCGGTAGGAGCGCACGCTGCCACCTTCGACGCGGCGAACCTCCAACGCGAGGTTGTTACCGATGCGCTCAGGCCGCGTGAGCCCCTCGCCTCGGTTGATGGCGACGAGCAGCGGCTCGAGCAGCCCCTCGGCGCCCTTGTCGCCGCGCACCACCGCGAGCAGCTCGTCGGCGGTCTTGTACGGGAGCATCGAGCGCCAGCCCGCGTCACGCCGCTCGAAGAACGCGCGCCTGCGCGCCATCGCGATGAAGCGCCGGTGCGAATCGGCGCGATGCTCGCTTGCCTTGCCCGAGACGTCACGCGGCAGCTCGTCGTAGAGGCTGCGGAGGATCTCGCGGTCGTAGGCGCCGCGCTGCTCGAATCGGAACAGCGTGCGGTCCTCGGTGGGCGAGACGAAGTCGAGCGCGCGGTCGAGGCGCGGATCGTCGGCCGCCGCGACGTCGACCTCGGAGAGCAGCGTAAGCAGGCGATCGGCGTTGGGGGCGTCGCCGCCTTTCCAACTGTTGAAGTAGAAGCCCTGCACGATCTCGTTGCGCTGGCCGTTCTTGTACAGCGCGTGGATCTCATCGCAGTCGCGCGTGCCCACCAGCATGTACGCGAGCGCCGAGCGCAAATCGCGCAGCGTGATGTGCAGGCGCCCGCGCAGGTGCGTGATGGCGTAGAGGCTCTTCAGTCTTTCGACGACGTGCTTCCCCGCGGTCTCGTCCTGGATGGTCTGCGCGTTGTGGAACGCGTAGCAGCGGTCCTTCAGGTCGCAGCCATGGCAGGGCTCCCAGAACTTCTCATGCGTCATGCGGTTCACGAGACGCTCGAGGATCGAGTTGTCGAAGCCTTGCGGGTCGACGACGACGCTGCGGAGATTCAAGTTCACGACGGCCACGCCATCGGTGGGCTCGCCCGTGCGGAGTCCCTCCTTCACCAGCGTGGCGAGCGCGGGAAAGTCTGCGCGGTTCGCCTCGAGGAAGTCGACGAGGCGCCCCTCGTTGATGGCGATGAGTCGCGTCTCCTTCGTCGCTGCCCATCCCTTCGAGTCGTTGCCCTTGAAGGGGGCGAGGAAGGCGCGCAGCACATCGTCGTTCTTCTGGTCGCCCTCGTCCTGGCTGCCGTCGTAGTTCGAGAGGAACGTGCGCCCGCGCAGCTCAATGCGTGCGCCGTTCGGCAGCGAGTGGTCGACGGTGGCCTGTTCGTCGGCAGCCCTCCGTTCTAGCTTCTGCAGGAAGGCCGTCTTCCCATCGCCTGCATTGCCAGAAATGATGACGAGCGCGAATTCACCGGAGAGCACTGACGGCAGCAGCTCACGGTCGAGCGCGGTCTCGACATAGGTCTGCTCACTGATGACATCGAGGCCGCGCGTGCCCGCGTTGCTGTGCTTGCTCTGGCTGTAGACCGTGAGCAGATGGCGGACGTACGGGTTCGTGTTCGGAGGGATCGCTCCACCCGAGCCGCCGTTCCCGTTGCCATTGCGCTTGCCGTTTCCGCCGTCTCCCGGCACGCCCCACGCGATCGGCACCGGTGTGAGGGGCTGCGGCGCACGCCGCGCCGCCGGAATGCTGGTCAACGCGCTCCGCAGGTCGGCGGCGGATGCATAGCGGTCTGCACGCTTGGGCGCGATGGCCTTGAGCATCACGTCGACCAACTCGGGCGCGATGTCGGCGAGGCCCGACAGCTCGCGCGGATCGGCGGCGGGCTTGCCTGGCGGCGGGACCTGCGCGTTGTCCCACGGGTAGCGGCTCGTCATCGCCTCGTAGAGCGTGAGCCCAAGCGCGTAGAGATCACGATCGACGAGATCGCTTGCCGAAGGAACGTCCTCAAGCACGAGGTCGGGCGGCAGGTAGCGACGCGAGCCGCCGCCACGGCGCTCCTCGTCCTTCGCCGCGACCGATACGTTGAAGTCGATGATCTTCGTGCCGCGCCCAGTCCACAACAGGTTTCGAGGCTTGATGTCGCAGTGGTAGACGCCGTGCTCGTGCAGGTGCACGAGGCCTGTCGCGACGTGCCGCCCGAGCTCGAGCGCGTCTTCGCGGGTCAGCGCGTTGCTCTCGATCATCTCGCCGACGTCAAAGCCCTCGATGAACTCGAAGACGATGAAGGGAGGACCGCCGGGGATGAGATCGGCGTCGATCACCTTCACCACGTTCTGGTGGTCGGGGATCTGAAGGAGCGTCTTGTACTCCTTCTTGAGGCGGTCGACCGTAGACACGCGGTCGCGCAACACCAGCTTCACAGCGCGCGAAACGTCGCCGAGCGTGTCGATGACCTTGTACGCGACCGCGAACGAGCCCGGCTTGCCGAGCCGCTTCTCGATGACGTACTTCGGCGTGAGCTGGGTGTTCGCGAGCAGGTTTGAGTAATCGAGCTGAGGCGCGGCGGGCTCGGCTGACGACGCCGATGGAGCCGCGCCGACTGCAGGCGCAGAGGCGGCGCTGGGGTCGAGGAGGATCTTCAGCTCGGTGAGTGCCCACGCCGCCGAGGGCCGATCGCCTGGCTCGAAGGTGCAGAGCTTCTGCAGCCAGGCGTCGAAGCCCGTGGGCAGCTCGGGGCGCGCAGAGCTGGGCTTCACCGCGAAGACGGCCTTCTGCTCGAACAGCTCGGTCGGCGTCTTGAACGGCCGCTCACCCGTGAACAGCTCGTAGAGCACGAGGCCAACGCTGAAGAGATCCGAGGCAGGCGTCGCGGCGGCGGGCTCGCCGTGGATCTCGGGCGCCATGTACTTGGGCTCGAGGTCGTCGACGATCTCCTGCGCGATGGTGCGGCTGTGGTCGGTGCCCGGGCGCGCGAAGTCGAATCCTGTCAGCCGCATGCGGCCGTCGCTGCCGACGAGGATGTTCGCGGGCGAGATGTTGCGGTGAACGACCTTGTGCTGCGCAAGGTGGACGAGCGCGCTCAGGAGGTCGCCAGCGACGGTATTCTTCTGGTCGAGCGTGAGCGCAAGGGTGGGCTTGGCGATGTGGACGCGCAGCGCCTGCCCGGCGACGTCCTCGGTGACCAGGAAGTACTTGTCCTCGGCCTCGCTCGGGAAGAAGTCGCGCACGCCGACAATGCCCGGGTGGCCCGGCGTGGTGCTGAGCGTGCGGAACGCCGTCGAGATGAGGAGCTTCTGCTTCTCGCGCTCGTCCGGCGGCCTGTACGGGTCGGCCTGGTAGGCGCGGATGAGCGCCGTCGACTTCGGCCCCGCAAAGGCGTTGTGCGCGCGGTACTCGGTGTAGCTGTCGGTGCCACCCAGCCGCTCGGAGACCACCCAGCTCCCGAAGCGCAGCGGACCCGAGCGCGGCCTCGCTACGCCCTGCAGCGCCTTCATGATGATGTTGTGGTGCGCGCCGATGTTCTTCGATTTGCCGGCAGGGATGCGCGCCGCGTTCTGGAAGAAGGCCGTTGCTTTCTTGAGCGTGGTGACATTCGGGGCGTCGCGCCCGCCCGGATCGGCCAGCGTGGCGTCAGGGGCCGTGAGCACGACGGCGGCGTCGACGTAGATGTCGTCGAGGTCGCGGCGTCCGGGCTGGCTGCCGGTGATGATGCCCTTCACCGCCTTGGCGTGCCCGCGCAGCTTGGCGAGCGGCGAGCTGAAGGCTTGGCGCCCCTCCGGGTACCACTTGGAGCCGTAGACATCGATAAGGCCGCGTGTGCCCTTCACGTCGACGAGGAAGACGGCGTGCGGCGCGATGATCGCGACGTCGACCTCGAAAGTCTCGCCGTCGCGCACGATCTCGAAGTTGTGCAGGATGAGGTAGCTCGCCGGCAGATGATCCCGCAGGGTAGCGATGGCCTGGCGCTCGGCCTCGTTCACCGGCTCGCCGATGGGAATCACCGTGGCCATCAGTTCGTGGCTCCCTTCTCTATGGCGTGCTCGACCTTCTTGGTCGCCGAGCGGACACTCGCGGACGCCTCGTCTTCGAGCTTCCACGATTCGAGAACGGGCTCGGCGATCCGCTTGCGAACTGCGCTCGACGGCCAAGGCAGGCGAAGTGCCCCAATGTGTGCCGGATCCAGCTGAGGGATCGAACTGCCGAAGGCGTTTCGCGTGATCGCTCGGTACCCGTGCGGCGACGACAGCACCACGGAGAGGTAGGCGGCAGTCTCCGCGTCTTCGGGAGCGATGCGCATCAGATGGTTGGACACGACCGACTTATCAACAGCAGGCGTAGCCCTCACGAGTCGACCGATGAGTCCTTCGAGCTGGCCAGCGTCCTGAATGAGGAGCCAGTTCTCGCGGACGATGTAGTCCTCGATCTTCGGCGCACGGCGGCTGAGGTGACCGCGCGGCTCTGGGTCGTACTGGAATAGCTCGGTGCCCGAGAAGTACGGATAGCCGTAGCTCGGGTCATCGACGTGGATGCGTTTGAAGATCCCCGGCGTGAACACCCGCGCTACTTCGTCGAGCCGCTTTGTGTCGCCACGCGAAGCCAACTCGTCGGCGGCTGCTCGACACGCGGGGCTGTGATGAGCCGCGTCGAGTCTTCGGAGTGAAGACGCTTGCACGCTGAAGACCGCGAAGTTCACCGCCGTGTCGGCATCGGACAAGTCTGATAGCGAGAACTGGCGATAGAAGGATGCCTGTGCGTCGACGCGAAGTTGATGCGCTCGGGAGCGATTGCTTGCGGCGCTCTCGACGAGGTCGTGGATCTCCTGCTCGACTTTCTTCCCCAGCCTCGGGACCGGGAGGTTCGCGATGTGCTCGGGCTCGATGTGCTGGATGATCGCGCCGTAGGTTCCGCCGACGACGATGGGCACGCCGAATTTGCTACTCAGGTAGGCGTAGAGGTAGCCGGGCGGAATCTTTTCGGCGTCCGGCACCACGCGGAGAACGTGCTCGGAGCACGCGTAGTCCTCCATGTCAGGGCGCGCATACGCCATGCGGCCGACGGTCCCCGAGCGCGTGATCAGCGTCCAACCAGCGTGTAGTGGCAGGCGCGGATTCTCGGCGACCGCCTTCTTCGAGATGAAGGGCAGGTTCGAGAGGTCGGCCTGAAGGATCTCCGTGCTCGAAAGGAACGGTCGACCATGCTCCGGCGAGTCGACCCACATGCGCTTGATGCGTCCGGCGTGGAAGATGCCCGAGAGCCCATCACGGGTGAGAGTCTGCAGCTTGTCTTTGCGCGCCTGCATCGACTCCAACAGCACCTTCGCCTCAAGCGCGCCCGACATGTACGGGTTGCAGTCGAGGCGACGCCCATCGCGCTCCAGCCACGAACTGGGGACAGACTTCGCCTTCATGCAACCTCCGCAGGGAACCACGCACGGAGCGCGTCGCGAACACGATGGAACGCCGGGTCCGAGCAGCCTGCCGTCGAGACTGCCTTCGCGATCTGGCTGTAGACGACCACCGGTGGGCCCGCGCGGTTGGCGCGAATCAGCGTCTGGATGACCTCTTTGGGAGCGGGAGGCTTCGGCGCACCCTCGGGCCACCGGCCATCCGCCGCGAGGAGTTGGCGCAACGAGCCTCCCTGGTGGCGAAGCGCACGCTCAACGTTGACGTTGTCCTGCCAGAGCAGCACTTCGAGCTCGGGCTCGATGACGGCGGCGGTTGCGCGACCGGCCCAGCCGTTGGCGTTAAGACGTTGCTCGATCTCGACACGCACCTCCTCGGCCGGCCGCTCGCCACCGAACTGCTGGTCGAGCACCACGAGCGCGCGCCGATGCGTGTTGAGGTACGGGCGCAAGATCTCATGGCAGCGCCGGTGAACGCCGCCGTCCTTCTCGAGCGGGTTGTTGAAGAGATCGAGGCGCGGGTTGAAGTCGAATGGTGCGCAAGCCAGTACGTGATGAAACTGCCGCTCGAAGAACGCGGCGAACACCGCGCGCATCGTGCCGTCGGCCACGAGAATGACGAGCTCGCGGTTCATCCCAGCACCCCCGTGGCGAAGAGCGTCGGGAGGCTGACCTCGCCTTTCCAGTCGACGAGACGTGGATGCTGGGGGCCAGCAATCACCTCGGCAGCGCCGCTATCGCCGATGCGCGCCGCGAGGATCTGCTCGAGCTTCAGGCTCGCCAGCACGACCGGCGAGTGTGACGAGACGATAACCTGGCTGTCGTAGATGGAGGCGAGGCTCTGAAGAACGACCTCGGTCGCCTGCGGGTGGATGCCGTTTTCGGGCTCCTCGGTAACGAGGAAGCGCGGCGGCTTGGCGACGTACGCGAGCAGCGTCAGCACCAAGATGCGCAACGTGCCGTCGGAGAGGCCCGATGAAGGGACCTCGTAGCTGTCTCCGTAGCGAACGCGAAAGTATGCGTGGTGGTCGTCTTCGCGCTCGTGGATGCTGATGTCCGTGATTTGCGGCAGCGCGAGGCGGACGTGGGCCTTCCACAGGTCGAACCGCTCGGGATCCGTCTTCTGCAGCTCGAGCGCGAGCCACGGCGCGTTCCTACCCGAGCCGAGCACACCCGTCTTCGACAGGCCCGGCATGCTTGCTAGCCGAAGCGCGTTCCAGTCTGGGTCGAAGAAGACCGATTCTTCGATGAGCAGGTTGAGCAACCAACGCGCGGCGGGGAAGTCCCCCTCGCTTTCGTAGAGAACGCGCGCGAGGGCCAGTAGGTCGGGCGCCAGCTCTGAAGAGAGCACACGCGCGCGCTGCGTGGTCTCGGGCGTGTAGTCGGCCTTGCCGCCGTACTCGCGCTTCAAGATGAACTTCCAGTTGCGGTTCGGATTCACCTCGCCCTGCATCCGCGGGGCGCTGCCATCGCGGGACGGCGAGTGCGCCTCAGGAAACGCGAACAGGTACTCGTTCTGAACCTGCAGCTCCGTGTCGTTAAAGAGCTGAAGTCGCAACTCGTAGCGAAGGTGCGTCGGACGGCGCTCTTCCTTGGCGCGAGCCTTCTCCGTCATGCCCTCGAGGAGATCGCGCGCAGCCTTCTCCGGAAGCGCGGCCTCGACGGCCACAATGAAGAAGTCCCCCTTGCCCTGGAAGATCAGCTCGCGGAAGCCGGTGGCGCGCGGTGCGCGGTGATCTCGCTCGCGCAGGAACGCATCGCCGATAGTGCGCGCTTTGAGCATGTCTCCGAGCAGCACCGGGATGTCGAGCAGCGTCGTCTTGCCCGAGCCGTTCGCGCCTACGAGCACGCGGAAGTCTCCGAGCTCGACGTCGAGCCTGTCGAAGCAGCGATAGCGAGTGGCTTCGATGCGCGTGATCACGCCCCGGGCTCCTTGTTCTTCTTGCGGAACTCCTTGTACGCATCAGCGATCGGGCCCTCGACGAAGCCGCCGCCCTCGCGAGAGAACGGCAGGTCCGAGTCGACGATCCGCTTCTTGCGACGGAGGCGACGCTCGACGAAATGCCCGTTGGTGCGGATGCGCTCGACCTCCTCCACTTCCTCGAGGATCTCCTCGCCGTCGGGGCTGCGCTTGTAGAGCGTGTTACCGCGTCGATCGAAGCCGACTTTCTCGGCGACGGCCATGAACACCGAGTAGTCCTTGGTGCTACCGAGGTCCGACGCCTTCAGTTCCTGGTCGGTCTTCTTCTTCAAGAAGAGCAGGCTCGTGAGGATGTTCACGTTGGCCTCGACGATGAAGACCTCGACGGGCAGATCGATGCTCGCGAGCACCCACGTGTGCCGGAGAATCCACCAGCGGATGTACTCGTCCCCCGGGTTGCCGAGGATGCCGTCGGGCAAGACGATGCCCATGCGGCCACCAGGCTTGAGCCAGTCGACGCAGCGTTCGATGAACAAGACTTCTGGCGCGACGCTTCCTTGCAGCCGACCGGTCTTTCTGAAGCCGCCGTCCTCGTCGCGTTCCCAGATGTACGCGAGATCGAAGTTCCGCAAGATGTTCGGATCGGCGATGGGGATCTCAGCTCCGAAGGGTGGGTTCGTCATCACGACATCCATCGTGCCGAGCTTCGCGACTTTTTCCGCCTCGGCGAGCCCAGGCAGGTGGCCCTTGGGGAACTCGAGCGAGTTGATGTTGAAAAGGTGAGCCTCAGAGTTGCTCGCCATGACGGCGTTCATTTGAGCTGCGCGCACGAGGAATGGGTCGAAGTCGGCGCCAAACAGGTTCTTCTTCACAAACTCAGCGAGCTGCTCCTGGATGGAGCGGAAATCCTGAGTCGATTCTGCTCCGGGTGCGATGCCCTTCTCAGACTGAAACTTGTGCGCCAGGTGCGCGAGCGTCGCAGTTAGAAATCCGCCTGTACCGCACGCGGGATCGAACACCCGCTCGTTTGGCTTCGGGTCGAGCATCGAGACTACGAGCTTGATTGGGCCGCGCGGGGTGAAGTACTGGCCGCGATCGCCGCGCAGGTTGGTACCGACGATCTCCTGATAGGCGGCGCCCTTGGCATCAACGTCGGTGCGCCCGAAGTCGTACTTCGCCAGCTCCGACACCATGAAGGCGAGAGCGCGGTCCGAGAGGATGATCTCCTCATTGCCTCGGAAGACTGTCGAGTACTTCGTCTTCACCTCCTCGAAGAGAGGAAGGATGCGGTTGCGAATCGCAGTCTGGCCGTCTGCGTCGAACTGCTCGTCGATGAGTTGGCCGCTCTTCTCGAAGCGGCCGGCCCAGAATCGTCGCTTTTCGTTGGGCTGACGCTCGTCATGGATCTTGGCGAAGATGAGGTACAGGAACTGCCAGAAGGCTACGTCCTTCGGCATACCCTCGTTCCCGTGGATGAAGTTGTGGCACCTCCGGAATGCGGTGCGCAGCATCTCCGGGTCCGCGCGACGGAGCTTGGCGTGCGAGGCGACGTCACGTGTACCGATGGAGTCATCGGCGAGCGGCCAGTCACCGATCGGCACGAACTTCACGTCGAACTTGGTTCGCTTGACCTGGAAGAAGAAGAACTCAAGCCCGTTGGTCCAGAGGCCATACTTGCAGTTCTCGCAAGCGGCCATCGCGTCCTTGAGGAGTTCGAGGTCCTTTGCGGCCTGGTCGTGGTCGCGCATCTTGTATGCGCCCTTGTCGCCGAGCTTCAGCTCCTTCTGGCAGACGACGAGGCGGCGCACGTTTGCCGCCGTGTGTTCGGCGCCCGCTTCGAAGATTGCGATGTCGATCTTCTTGTTCGACGACTTGCCGGACTCCTCGACCCGAACCTTGAAATCGGGCTCCATGTCGTCGACGTTGAGACCGTACTCATGGAAGAGCGCGCGAGCGATACGCTGGCGAACGCGCTCCTTGTCGTTCTCGGCAACCGGATTGCCGGTGATGTAGTCGAGGATTTTGCCTTCCTCGATGGCGCCCGCGTCGTCGGACAAAGCCGCTTCCTCGACGGGCGTTTCGAGTTTCACTGCCTTCTTCGGCCTAGCCATCTTTGTGCTCCTTCACAGCGATCTCGTCGGAGGAGGACGCCGCGCCACCCGCACGCACCCAAGCGTCAACGTCCTCGCGTTTGAATTTCCAGAAGCGGCCGACCTTGTGGCCGGGCATGCCCTTCGAAGTGACCCACGTGTAGACCGTGTCCTTACTCACCCCGAGGTATTCGGCGATCTCGTCAACTGAGAGCCACCTGTCATCCATGCTTGACCTCGTCCGCGTTCAGTCCGCTTGAACAGGGTATCAGTCAGTTTGGACGGGCACAATCGGCTTAAGTCGGTTTTGGTTGGGTTCTACCCCCCCTACGTTCGATCTGACCGGGTGAACTGGGCCCGCTGGTCACCCCAAGCGGCTGCGTGTGCCACCACACGGAGTTGGCGCTCTGTCATCGGCTCGACGCCATCGACGGCCTCGAGGTCGAGCACAAGCACCTGTAGGTCGGGCGCGAGGAGCAGCAGGTCGAGAAGCTGCGTGATCCGCGCCCGCGTTTGGCCGAGGTTTCTGGCGACCGCGGCACGGTCGGCAACGAGCCCCTGGTCGATTGCTCGCTGCAGATGGTGTGCGAGAGCAAGCATGCGCGCGACCTTCGCGGGGCGGCGCACGGGCGCTCGAGGTTCGGGTGGCGTCAGAGGCCTGTCGGTAAGTTCGACACGTCGCCCCTGTCGCCGAAACAGCGTGCCCTTCAAGACGAGTCGGTCCGCCAGCGCCTTCTCGGCTGCTTCCTTCGTGTCGGTCATGCGGCCTCCGACGCCTGGGCTTCGGCTGCGAAGTTCACCAACTCGACCTCGACCTGGTTGCTCGCCTCATCGACCCGAATCGCGACGACCAGCGACCTTGCCAGGCGCCCGCGGTTCTCGGCCGTCATCAGCGACCACACACGGTCGAAGTCGCGGAGCGCTCGGACAATCCACTCGCGCTCTGGTTCAGCGACTTCGACG
>JAEUJQ010000014.1 GCA_016793095.1 Myxococcaceae bacterium
GGTTCGACGGCCGGTGGCTCGACGGCGGGCGGTTCGACGGCCGGCGGCTCGACGGCGGGCGGCTCCACCGCAGGCGGCTCGACGGCAGGTGGCTCGACGGCAGGCGGCTCGACGGCAGGCGGCTCCACGGCAGGTGGCTCCAC
The DNA here is from genome assembly GCA_016793095.1 of Myxococcaceae bacterium. GTDB lineage: Bacteria > Myxococcota > Myxococcia > Myxococcales > Myxococcaceae > Xiheimicrobium. The sequence continues at coordinate 144 of JAEUJQ010000014.1, forward strand.
GGCAGGTGGCTCCACGGCAGGTGGGTCGGCTGCTGGCGGTTCGGCTGGCGGGTCGACGGCTGGCGGCTCGGCTGGCGGCTCGACGGCGGGCGGCTCAGCGGGAGCGCCGAACTTCATGGTGCTTCGTGTCGGCTTCGATGGCGGCACGGCGAGCCCGAGCGGAGTGGGAACGCCCGGCTACCTCGACGAGCATGCATCTGACACAGGGGCGTGGGTTCGGTCGATTGTGCTCTCCAACCCGCCCGTGGCTGGGAGCCCGCTCGTCTTCTCCGGCAGTGCGACCAGCGACGGCGTCGTGAACCGGTCGGTCGACGGTCAGTATGTGACGGTTACCGGCTACCTCTCGGCCATCAACACGTCCGCTGTCGTGACGGCCCCGAACGTCACGCGATGCGTGGCACGAGTGAACGCCGCGGGAGCGGTGGACTTCTCCACGCTCGTCAATGACGCCTACCAGTGGAACAACATCCGCTCGGCGGCGACCAACAACGGCGCGGTCTACTGGTTGGGCGGTACTTCCACGAATAACACGCCGGCAAATCAGGACGCTGGCGTTCGCCTTGTCGTGCACGGCTCAGCTGGGCCGACGACGTCGATCTACAACATCGTCACCAACATTCGAGCGACCTTCCTGACGAGCAACGCACTCTATGCCAGCACCGGGTCCGGCACGGCTCCAGATGGTGGCACGGAGTTCTCACGGGTCTTCTCGCTTGGTCCCACGCCCATGGCCCAGACGTCGACTCAGATCTACCTGGGTGGAATCAACCTCAACAACCCGCAGGGGATCGCCGTGCTCGACCTCAGCGCGACAGTCGCGGGCGACGACACCATCTACGTGTCCGACACGAACAGCGCAGGCGGTGTACGCAAGTTCACCTTCAACGGCATGGTGTGGACCGAGACCGCGCAGTTCATCCTGGGCGTCACGGACGGCGGTGTGGGCGTCAACACCTCGTGCCTGCAGGTCGCTGCGAAGCAGGTGGGCCCTGACATCGTCGTTCTCTGCACGACGAGCGAGACCCACACCAACCGCGTGGTTCGCTTCGTCGATGTTGGTGGCGCCTCCACTGGTCAACCTGTTGGAGCGACCATCGTCACAGCGCCTGCGTTCCAGGCCTTCCGCGGCGTCGCGTTCTCGCCGCAGTGAGCTGACACCACACGCTCGCGGTCCAATGGCCGGAGTCTCGCGAGGGGCTCCGGCCTTCGTCTGTCGGGGACTCAGTGAGATAGTCCCGGCCCCATGGGGCTCGCTGACATTCCCGCGGTCGGCTGGGTGCGCGCGCCGGCGCCCATCACGCGGCTCGAGGGCCTCGCGCGACACCTCGGCCTCGACGCGCTCGACGTGAAGCGGGACGACCTGCTCGACGCGCTCCACGGCGGCAACAAGGCGCGCAAGCTCGACGTGCTGCTCGCCACGCCGCCCTTCCGGGACGCGCCGCGGTTTGCGTCGGTCGGGGCCATCGGCAGCGGCCACCTCGCCGCCTGCACCGCTGCTGCGTCGGCGCTCGGGAAGACGCTCGACGCGCACCTCTTCTGCGAGCCGCTCTCGGCCGGCGTGCTCGAGAACCTGGCCTTCGTCGCGTCGGGACCCACGACGCTCTTCGCCTACGCCAATCGGCTCAGGCTCGCGCTCTCACGGCCGGCGGTCCTCCTGGCTCCTGCCATCGACGGAGTGCCCGTCATTCCCCCGGGCGGCACGCTGCCTCCCGCGGTCGCGGGCATCGCGCGCGCCGGGCTCGAGCTGGCGGCGCAGGTGCAGGCCGGCGCCCTCGCGTCCCCCGACGTCGTGTACTGCGCGCTCGGCACCGGCGGCACCGTGGCGGGCCTCGCGCTGGGCCTCGGCCTCGCAGGCGTGAAGACGGAGCTTCGCGCGGTGGCCACCGTCGAGCGGCTCTTCACCTCGCGCCGCGCGCTGCGGAAGCTCATCGCCCAGACAGCGGCGTGGCTGCGCGCCCAGGGCGTCGACGCAGACGAGCGTAAGGCGGTGCCGATCCGCCTCGTGCGCAACCAGCTCGGCGCCGGCTACGGCATCGCGAGCGCGCAGTCCCTCGCCGCCGTCGAGGTGCTGCGGGCCGAGGGCGTGCCCATCGAGCCCATCTACACGGGCAAGGCGTTCGCGGCGCTGCTGGCCGACGCGGCCGCGGGGCGGGCTCCGAAGCGGGTGCTGTTCTGGAGCACCGTGCGCCGCGGGCCGCTCCCCTGCGACCCTCACTGGCGCGCGCGGCTGCCTCCGCTGCTGGCCCGCGCCATCGACCGCTCCACCACGCGCCCCTCGCGCCGGCTCGTCCTCGCCGGTGGCCTGGCCGTCGGCGGGGCCGCCACCATCGCGCGCCTCACGGGCTACGCGCCGGTGTCGTGGTCGGGGCAGGTGCTGTCGGCGCCCGAGGCGCTGGTGCTCGCGAGCGCGGCGCCGGTGCTCACGGGTGTTCAGGGCCTCGACGGCCTGAGCGTCGCCGCCGCGGTGGACCGCTTCCTGGTGCCGCTGCCCCCCTCGATGAAGCTGGAGATCCACGGGCTGCTCGCGCTCGTCGAGCACGGCACGGGGCTGGGGCTGCAGGTGCGCCGCTTCACCACGCTCGCGCCCGACGCGCAGGAGGCCTTCCTGCTCTCGCTCAACGCGCGCGGTGGCCTGCTGGCTCAGGCCTTCCGCGGCCTGCGCGACCTCGTGCTGATGGGCACCTACCAGCAGGACCGCAGCTGGTCGGGCATCGGCTACGCGGGCCCGTTCCCTCCGATGATGACGCCAGAGCTGGTGAACCTGCCGTACGACTCGTTCCGCGCGGCGCCTGGCGCGGTGCCGTCGAGGAAAGCCGCGCGATGATCTTCGAGGCGAGCACCTTCCAGAGCGCGGTGACGAGGACGGCCGCCCGATGATCTTCGACGCGAGTCGCTCGGCCTCGTGGTGGTGGGCTCGCGCGCGGTGCCGACGAGGAGGGCCGCCCGATCGTCTTCGAGGCGAGGACCTTCAAGCGCGCGGTGACGCTCGGACTCGTGGTGGTGGGCTCGCGCGCGGTGCCGACGAGGAGGGCCGCCCGCTCGTCTTCGAGGCGAGCACCTTCAAGAGCGCGGTGACGCTCGGACTCGTGGTGGTGGGCTCGCGCACGGTGCCGACGAGGAGGGCCGCCCGATGATCTTCGACGCGAGCACCTTCAAGAGCGCGGTGACGCTCGGACTCGTGGTGGTGGGCTCGCGCGCGGTACCGACGAGAAGGGCCGCGCGATGATCTTCGACGCGAGCACCTTCAAGAGCGCCGTGACGCTCGAGACCGACCTCGTGGTGGTGGGCTCGGGCGCGGTGACGAGGAGGACCGCCCGATGATCTTCGACGCGAGCACCTTCAAGAGCGCCGTGACCCTCGAGACCGACCTCGTGGTGGTGGGCTCGGGCGCGGGCGGCATGGCGGCGGCGATGGCGGCAGCGGAGCGCGGCGTCGAGACCCTCGTCCTCGAGGGGGGGGAGTACCTGACGCCGGCGGACATGAGCCAGCGCGAGGAGCAGATGTTCCCCCGGCTGCTGCAGGAGTCCGGCAGCCGCACCACCGTCGACCGCGCGGTGAAGCTGTACCAGGGCCGCGGCGTCGGCGGCTCGACGCTGCACAACCTGAACCTGTGCAAGCGCATCCCCCTGGGGCTGCGCGAGGGCTGGCGCCGCGAGCACGGCCTGTCGAAGCTGCCGGCCGAGCGGTGGGACGCGCTGTACGCCGAGGTGGAGCAGCTACTGTCGGTCTCTGCCGTGCCGCGCGAGCAGTGGAGCCGTCACAACCAGCTGCTCGCCGAGGGCGTGGCGAAGCTGGGCTGGAAGGGCGGGGGCCTGTCGCACAACCGCACCGGCTGCATCGGCTCGGGCTTCTGCGAGGTGGGCTGCCGGTACAACGCGAAGAACAACGCGCTCAAGGTGCTGCTGCCGCGCGCGCTCGCGGCCGGGGCGCAGGTGGTGTGCAACTGCGTGGCCGTGCGGGTGGTGCACGAGGGCGGGGCGGCCCGTGGCGTCGAGGCCGTCGCCATCGACCCGGTGACCCGCGCGCCGCTCGGGGCCGTCACTATCAAGGCGAAGCGCGTGTGCCTCTCGGCGTCGGCCACCGGCACGGCCGCGCTGCTCCTGCGCTCGAGCGTGCCCGACGCGAGCGGTGTCACCGGCACCACCCTGCGCGTGCACCCTGCGGTAGTGGCGGCCGGCGACTTCGACGAAGAGGTGAAGGCCTGGCAGGGCATTCCGCAGACGTACGAGTGCACCGAGCTCCTCGACCTCGAGGACCCGTCCGGGCACCGCGCGTGGATTCTGCCGGCCTTCGCGCACCCCATCGGCACCGCCACCATGGTGCCGGGGCACGGCGCCGCCCACCGCGCGCTGATGGAGCGCTACCCGCACCTCGGCGTCTTCACCGCGATGATCCACGACCTCGCGCCCGGGCGGGTGCGGCCGCGCGGCGACTTCGGCGTGGCCATCGAGTCGTGGCCGGACGAGGCCGATCGCGCCGAGCTCATGCTGGGGCTGTGGGCCTGCGCGAAGCTGCTCTTCGCTGCCGGGGCGAGGCGCGTGCTGGTGCCCTCTCGCGTCCCGCGGGTGCTGGAGCCGGGCGACGACCTGGACTTCCTCAAGACGATGCCGCTCGAGAAGGGCGAGCTCGACGTCGTCGCGGTGCACCCGATGTCCAGCGTGCCCATGGGCGACGACCCGAAGCGCGCGCCGGTGGGCAGCGACGGCAAGCACCACTCGTGCGAGAACCTGTGGGTCGCCGACGGCTCGCTGTTCCCCAGCAGCATCGGCGTGCCGCCGCAGCTGTCCATCTACGCGATGGGCCTGCACGTGGGCCGCGCGCTCGCCGGCTGAGTCCTGGCGCGCTCGCCCTGGCCCGACGGGCATGAGGCCGCCCGCGAGCCGCTTCGCCAGCGCTGAGCCCACACGGTTGACGCCGCCCGGGGAACGAGGCGCAATGGCGGACGTGCCGAACGTCACCTCCAGGACCGCGCAGCCGCCGTCGTCGTCAGCCGACGTCGACCTCGACCTGCTCGACTACCTGCAGTCACTCACGCCAGCCGAGCGCATGGCGCGTCACCAGGGTGCGCTCGAGCTCGTCCGGGCGCTCCGAAAGGCCGGAACGGAGTTCTATGGCTTCGACCCTCGAGCTGTTGCGACGGCTGACGGCGGCGAACGTTGACTACGTCCTCGTGGGAGGCATGGCCGCGATCGCTCACGGCGGCAGCACGGTGACGGAAGACGCGGACGTCTGCATTCGCTTCGACGAGGCGACGCTGCAGGGCATCTTCAGAGCGCTCCAGGGCACCCAGCCGCGCGAGCGCATGAGCAACCACCGGCCACCGCTCGGCGACGATCCCCTGCGCGTCGTCGGCTATCGAAACCTGTGCGTCGTGACGACGGAAGGCGTCATCGACTTCCTCGTTCAGGAACTCGAGGCGGTGCGCGCACGGCTCAGGCGGTGAGCCGCGGCCCGACCGTCGGCCACACGCTCGCGGTGCGACGCCCATCGACGGTGCGCCGGGCCTCGAAGGGCACGCAGCCGGTCGCCTCGAACGCGCGCCTCCACGCCGCGAAGGAGCCGCCGTTGCGATGCGCCTCGTACGCCGCGAGGCCGCCCTCGGGGCCGCACTGCGCGAGCATGTACTCGACCCACGCCCACCGCGCGCTCGTCGGCCGCAGCTCGGCCCGGCCCTTGAGGCCCTTGCGGAGCCGCTGGAGCCGGTCCTCCACCACGTCGATGCCGGCGAAGGGCGCGCCGTCGAGGGGCGTGTTGCGCTTGGCGGCGAAGGGCGCGACGCCGAGCGCCACCGGGAGGATGCGGGACAGCTCGAGCGTGAAGCGCACCAGCTCGTCGATGTCCTCCGGTGTCTCGGTGGGCAGGCCCACCACGTTGTAGACCTTGAGGCGCGCGAGGCCGGCGGCCTTCGCGAGCTGCGCGGCGTTCACCAGCTGCGCCTCGGAGTGCTTGCGGTCGACGAGGTCTCTCAGCCGCTGGCTTGGCCCGTCGGAGGCGACGGTGAGCACCTTCGCGCCGCCCGCCCTCAGCGCCTGTACGAGCGGCAGCGTCAGCCGATCGGCCCGCAGTGAGGACACGCCAACCTCGCGGCCCGAGCGGACGATGGTCTCGAGCAGCTCGACGATGCGTGGGTGGTCAGTGACGGCCGCGCCCACGAGGCCCACGCGCTTCGCGGTGGGAGGGATGAGCTCGAGCACCCGCTCGGGCGACACCGTGCGCATGCCGCCGTTCGTGGTGCGGCGCATCACGCAGTAGTGGCAGCCGCGCGAGCAGCCGCGCTCGGGCTCGATGAGGAACATGTCCCTCAGCTCGGTGTGCGGCGTGACGATGCTCGAGCGCGCGGGCAGTCGCTCGTCGGCCGTCTTCGCGACGAGGTACCGCGTGGCCTCGGGCGAGCGCCCCGGCACCCGCACGCCCGGCCTCAGCGCCAGCCTCGCGAGCAGCGCGTCGCGGTCCGTCGCGCCCTGCACCTCGTGCAGCACCTGGTGAATGGTGTCTTCGGCTTCGCCCTGCACGAGGACATCCACGAAGGGCTCGAGCGGGTCCGGGTTCGAGAAGGTCAGCGGCCCGCCGGCGATGACGAGCGGGTGGTCGGGGCCACGCTCCTCGCGGCGCACGGGCAGGCCCGCGAGCTCGAGCAGCGTGAAGAGGCCCGTCACCTCGAGCTCGTAGGCCACCGAGAACGCGATGACGTCGAAGTCCTTCAGGGGCCGGCGGCTCTCCTCCGACACTGGTGGCAGGCCTGCCTTGCGCCAGGCGTCGACGTCGTCGGGCAGGAAGACGCGCTCCATCATCGCGCCCTCGTGCAGGTGCACCTCACGGGCGATGGCCTGGAAGCCGAGGCTCGACATGCCGACGTGGTACGGGCTCGGGTAGGTGAGGGCGACCTTCAGCGGCGCCGACTTGCGCAGCGCACCCACCTCGTCGGCGGATCTTCGCGTGAGCTGCTCGAGCAGGGCGTGACGGGACGACACGAGCGGCCCCTTACCCCACCTGGCCCGGCGTCACAGGGCCCGTCACTGTGAGCCGTCGTTCATCCACCGACGGCAGGGGACGGCCGACGAGTGGACACCGCGCCGTCGAAGAGACGCTACAATCACGCACGATGCATCGCGCTCCGTGGCTCCTGCTCTTCTTCGCAGCCTGCCCTCCGCCCCCGCCAGTTCAGCCGACGGTGACTCAGGTGCAGACGGTGGACGTCGCTGGCCTCGTGGTGCTGGTGGGCGGACTGCCAGGCCCCACCAGCTTCGGCTTCCGCGTGTTCAACCCGCGCACCGGGAAGGCCTCGGCGGCCCGCGAGGTGGTGGCCGATGGCGCTGATGTCGTCGCCGCGGGGAGCCCAGACGGCCGCTCGATGGCGTGGATCGACGGCGCCCGACGACTCCACGTGGCCCGACTGGCGCTCGACGGCGAGGGCACGCCGGTGCTCACCGAGCTCGCTGCGCCGCGCGTCACCGACGCGACCCGGCTCGACTTCACGAGTCACCCGGATCGCCTCGTCACAGGTGGGGACTTCGTCGTCGTCCCCGACGCAGGCGTCACCTCGTGCGCCGGTGTGTCGGTGAGCCCCGACGGCGTGACGTGGGTGGGCCGCTGCAACGACCTCACGACCTTGATGAGGGACCGCGCGGTCGTGATGCCGCTCGCCAGCGGAGCGAGCTTCTCGGCTGACGGGCAGTTCCTCGTCGAGGGCGACCCGCTGCACGTCTTCGACCGCACCGTGCTCGCCGACCCGACGAGGGCCGATCCCCGAGGCGACGGCCCCTTCAGCATCCCCGACGGCGTGCCGCAGCGAGACGACGCCCTCGAGCTCAACCTCGTGGGCATCAACGGCAAGTACGTCGACGAGGAGCCCCTCATCGAGGCGTTTCGTCGCAGCGTGAAGGAGTCCACCCGGGTGCCGGAGCCGGGGCGGCGCTGGCGGCTTCACGCCGTCTTCTCGTCGCGCGACGTCAACGCCTTCGAGCCGACGCCCTCGACGAGCCTCGACGGCCTGCCCGCGAGCGACGGCCGGGGGTGGCTGCCGCTCGGCACGCTCGCGGACGGCTCAGCCGACGTGTGGTCGATGATTGGCTGGAACATCTCGTTCGAAGACGGCGTTCGCCAGGTGGGCGCGTGGAGCCTGCTGCACGTCCGCGCGCGCGGTGACGGTTCGGTCCGTCGGCATGAGGGGAGGAAGCTCCTCGGGGCCTGTCGCGCGGCGCCCCCGCTCTCTGGCCGCTATGGCCGCGCGCCCAGGGGCCTCGTCCTGTTCCGCGAAGACACCTGGGGCTGCGAGGCGGCGGTGCGGCAGGGCGACAAGGACTCCAACGCGTTCGACACGTCATCCGTCGTGGGGTGGCGCGGGGAGCAGCGAGGCCAGGCCGTCGAGTGGGGCGACGTTGGCAGCCTGATGACGCCTGACGGGCGTGCCTTCGTGCGCAGCGGCACCGCCGATGGGGCGGGCAAGGGCCTGTGCTTCACGCGCGTCGAAGAGCGCTCGACGGCGTGCATCGACGACGCCTCGCTCGAGGGTTTCCAGCCCCGGCTCGTCATCGGCCACGCGGTCGCGCCGCCTCCTGGTGCCGCGGCCGTGGTGACGTGGCTCTCGCATCAAGGCGCGGTGGCGGGCGACGAGGTGCGCGTCTTTGGCGCGCGCTTCGGTTCGAGCGGCACGCTGCGCCTCGGAGGCCTGACGGTGCCGGCGAGCCACCTCGTGTCGTGGACCGACGACGTCATCGTCTTTCGCGTGCCGGACGACGCGCCTCGCTTCGCACGCGTGCTGGTGGACGCAGGGCAGGGCAGCGACACCGACGCACGGCCCTTCTTCTTCTCGCGGACGGAGCGCTGGGTGAGCCCGCTCGCCGACGTCAGGCCGAGCGTCGTCACGGTCTACCAGGGGTACACGCGCGTCCCCGATGCGAGGCCCGGCCAGCGCACCACGCTCGTCGCCGATGAGCGGCGCTTCGTCACCGAGCCCACCACCGGGAACGTCAACGGTGAGTTCCTGCTGCGCTCCGAGCGGGCCTGCGCCCCACGCACGAGGCTGTGGCTTCGACAGGGCGCGTACGCGACCCACCTGCCCGTCAGTTGTCCGGGCACGCTCGACCCGTCCCTTCCGTGGACGCTGGTGCCGGGGCCTTCAGAGACGGCGGACACCACCCGTCAGCCGCGAACGCACCACTTCTACGAGGAGGTCATCCTCACCGGCGCCGGCGCGACGGGGCGGCAAGACTGGCAGGCCCTCATGCGCGTCACGGCAGCGGGCGTCTGGGAGACGACGCCCATCGTCGGACGCACCCCGCAGCGGGCCGATGCCGATCTCATCGCCATGCCGGCGCAGGGCTCCCTCGCGACGCTGCCCGACGGCTCGGTGCTGCGTCTGGGCCACCCCATCGAGGAGCCCGGCCTCATCTCGACGCAGGCGCTCGACCTCGTCGGCGGCAACTGGGTGCCGCGCAACCTCGCCACCGTCACCATTCCGCCGAACTTCACCTCCGTCGCTGCCTTGTCCGGGCGGGTCGTCATCGCTGGCGCGAACTTCCAGGACAACTTCCGACCCGTGCTGCGCACGTCGACGAACGGCACGACGTTCCCGCTCGAGAACCTCGGGGCGTCGAACGCGGCCGGCAGCTTCGCGCCCATCTTCGCGGTGCCCTCGGGACGTCGCCGTGGCTTCATCGGTGTCTTCCGCGAGGGGAACGTCGCGATGCCTCGCGCGACCGACGGCCCCCGAAGCCTCTACACGCTCGCGCTCGACGGGACGCTCACCGAGGCCGCGCTGCCGTTACCGCCGGGCATCGCGAACGACCCACAGCAGACCGACTGGGGCGTGCTGGGGCCGCGGCTGTTCGCCTGGAATCGGGAAGCCGGCACGCTGCACGTCCTCGACACCGACGCCATGACGCCAGCCTGGGCCGCGCTGCCGTTCGGGGGCAGGCGGGTGACCTCCTTCGTCGTCGATGAGACCCGGCGGCGCGTGTACGTCGCAGCCCAGGGCTCGCTCTGGCGCTCGCAGGTGGACAGCCTCGTCTTCGAGGAGCGCGCGGTGACCCTGCCGACGTCGCTGGGCCCGATGACGTTCACCTGGTTCGCCGAGGACAAGGCCGGCTTCGCGCATGTGGGCGTGGCGGAGTGGTCGGGGGTGACGTCGACGCCTCCCGTGCGGGCGACGCTGGTCGGTCGCCCTGTGCCCTGATGTCTTCCATGCAGCGCCGAGCGCGTTCGTGTGCCGCACACCTCGAAGTCGGCAGGCCGGCGCCTCGAGAGCTGCTGTTGGCTCTTCTGGTTCTGGAACTCCGCCAGCCACCCTCGATTCGAGCTTCACGACTTCTGGGAGACGAAAGCGGAGAAGGGTCAACGACGCGAACCTGGTGGCGCACCGGCTGGGCCCCGGCGCCACTTCGTATCCCTCGCTACGGGCAACCCTGGCGCATCAGCGCGAGCGCCTGGCGCATCACCGCGTCGCTCTGCCCGTGCCGCCAATACCAGAACGTCGTGCCCTGACTGCGCGCGGCGCAGAAGCGCGCGTGAAACTGCGTGGCCGTGAGCGGCGGGTTCGGGTTGTACTCGTTCACCAGGCAGGGCTTGCCCTGACACTGCGAAGGCGTCGCCGCCTGGTTCTGATGCAGCTCGACGAAGTCCACCGCCTGCATGGCCGCCGGGTCGTCGGCGTTGGTGCCGATGAGGTGCGGGGCGAGACCGAGGCGGCGCTCCTCGTCGCGCACCACGTCGCGCAGGCTCGTCGTCCACACGCTCGTGTACCCCTGGATGAGGCTCACCTCGTTGCCGTCCTGGTACAGCACGTTGTCGAAGCCGCCCGTCTCCTGCACCACCTTGCGCACCCAGCGGTCGGCGACGGAGCCGGGCATGATGGGGCCGGTGCCGGCGCTCGCGCAGAGGTCGACGTCGCGCGTGTTCGAGGCGCGCTCCCACGCGGAGTAGCCGGGGATGTCGCCCCACCGGCAGTGCTTGATGGCCCAGCCGTCGATGACGTCCACCTCGACGTACTGGCCGCGCGCGCGGGCGAGCGTCAGGAGCTCGCGTACGCGGGCCCAGAAGCGCGGGTTGAACCGGTCGACGTCGGCCTTCCCCGCGTCTTCGAGGTAGCCGCCGCCGAACGCCCGCAACTCGTCCTCGCCGTTCATCGACGTGGTGAGGAAGGGCCCGAGGCGCAGGTGCAGGAACGTCACGCCGTTCGCGGCCGTCAGCTCGAGCCACGCCTCGTCGAAGAGCGGCCACCCGTACCCGCCGCCGCAGCAGCTGATGGCGCCGCGGAGGTCGACCGGCCCGCCGTCCAGGTGCACGAGCGCCGCTCCGTGTGCCCGCAGCGCCATCGATGGGCCCCTGCCAGCGTCGAGGCCAGCATCGACACCCGCGTCGAAGGGCCTCCCTGCGTCGGGCGTCGCCGCGTCGGGTCCGCCACCGGCGTCGGCGGCCGGACTCCGGCAGTCGCTCACGTCGAAGCCGTCACAGGTCATCAGGCATCGCACCCGGCCCTGCTCGAGCGGGCCGCAGGTCGCGCCGCGAACGTCGTCGCCGTCGCACACCTCGGCGCCTTCGGCGCGCCCGTCACCGCAGCGCCCGCTCGACGTCGCCGCGTCTGTCACCGCGTTCCGAGGTGGGGGCGTGACCCCGCCGCCGCACGCCGCCACCAGGAAGCCCGTCATCACCACGCAGGTCCGTCGCATGCAGAGGCGTCATTCCACACGATGTGCCAGGGCCCGCGAGAGCCTCTCTTCGCGCACGTGGCCGCAGAGGTGTTGCACCGCCGACTACAGTGAGCCGACGCGTGGGCACTCCAGCGGCGTCAACCCCGCGAGCAGCAGCGACGAGACCCATGTCGATCTGCGCGTCTCGCCGGCGACGCGACGAGGTACGCGGCCTGCAGTGTGTCGAGGCATGCGCCTCCTTCATGCCTCCGTCCTCGTCCTCCCGGTCACCTTCGCTTGTGGCCTCTCTTCCGCCGACCTTCGTGACTCTGCCGAGGAGGGCGCCACGCAGGGCTCGTTGTCCGCGCTCGATGCGGTGATCGTCGATTCCCGGTTCCCGGCCACGCTCGAGCCGGGCGAGCGCGCAGCCGTCTCCGTCACCGTCCGGAACACCGGCTCGACGACCTGGACGGCGGGAGCGGACTTCAAGCTCGGCGCCGTGGGTGACGAGGACCCGCTCTACCGCTCCGACGTGCGCGTGTTCCTCTCCGAGGGCGTGCGGGTCGCGAAGGGCGCCACGGTGCGCTTCGAGTTCGAGCTCGACGCTCCAGCCGCGCCTGGCCGCTACGACACCGACTGGCAGATGGTGCAGGAGCACGTGCGCTGGTTCGGCGCGGCGGTGAAGCGCACGGTGGAGGTGAAGTCTGGCGCTGGCCCCTCGCCCACGCCCCCGCCAACGCCGGGCGGAGAGGACCTCGTGGAGCTCTGCCGGGGAGTCACCGCCGATCGTTCCGGCCGCCAGCCCGCGACCGCTGCGCTCCAGGCGTGCGTCGACCGCACCCGGGCAGGCGGTACGCTCGAGCTGCCGCCCGGCACCTGGCGCATGAATGGCCAGCTCCAGCTCCGGCAGCCCATCACCGTGCGCACCGCTGGTGCACCGCCAGACGGCTCCTGCCTGGCCGGGGTCGCGTGCGCGCGGCTCCAGGCGGCCCCGGACCTCGAGGTCGAGAACGGCTTCGTCGTGCTGGCGGGCAGCGGCGTCGTGCTGGACCACCTCGTCATCGACGGCAACCGCGCGGCGCGGCTGGGCTCGACCTCGGCCCGGGTCTGCGCTGGTGGCCACAACCGCGCCGGCTTCAACGCCACCGCTCAGGAGTGCGTCGACTGCGGCTTTCTGCACTCGGCGTCCATCAACGCCCTGTGCGGCTCGGCGCTCGAGTGGCGCGGCGCGGGCGCGTCCATCATCGGCAGCACCTTCCGCGACAACGGGGACAACTCGCGGCACATGATGTGGGCCGACGGGCTGACCCTGTTGCAGAGCGACGGCGCGGTGGTGCGCAACAACGAGTTCATCGACAACTCCGACATCGGCTTCATCTCGGGCGGCGCGCGGTACGGGCACTTCGTGCACAACGTGGTGAAGCAGTCGCGGCAGCTCGCGTTCGGCGGGCTCATGCTCGACAACTTCAACGGCACCACCCACGGCGTCTTCACCGGCGCGGTGCTCGCAGAGAACTCCGTCGACTGCACCAACCAGCAGTGCAACTACGGCATCGTCCTGGGGCCTCACGCCTGGTACCCGTCGGCCAACACGCGCGGCGGTGAGGTGCGCGGCAACGTCGTGCGCGGCGCGAAGCTCGGCATCGTCGCCTCGGGCGCGGGCACGCCAGACGCGCCGCTCGTGCTCTTCGGCAATGACGTGAGCGGCAGCCCGTCGAGCGCCCGCTTCACCTGCGGGGTGCGGCAGAGCGCCAACCTCGTCATCAGCCCCGGCTCCGTCGTCGACACCCGCGGTGAGAGCGGCGCGGCGCGGTTCTCCGTCACCAACTGCCCGTGAGGACACCCATGCGCACGACCCTCCTCTTCCTCCTCTTCGCCGCTTGTGGCGTCGGCACCGTGCAGCTCGATGAGTCCAGCATGCCGGCACCGCCGGCGGCCGCTGGAGGAGCCGGTGGCGCTGGCGGAGGCGCGGTGACGCCCGATGCGGGTGAGCCCGCCGCCTCGTGTCGGCTCGAGCTGTCGGCCGTCGGAGCCGTCGCCCTCTCGCTCATGCCAGGTCAGCAGGGGCAGGTGACGGTGCTGCTGCGAGACACCTGCACCGGCCCCGTGCGCGGGGTCTCCATCGGGTTCACCTTCGCCGTGACGACGGACTCCCGCACCGACGTGATGGCGACCAGCACCGACAGGGCCGGGCTCGCGCGCGTGGTGGTGACCGCGGGCGGAACGGCGGGCGCCTTCGAGCTGCTCGCGCGCTTCGGTGCCCTCGAGCCGGTGCGCTTCCAGGTGGCCGTGACGGCGGCGCCGGTCGACCCGTGCCTCAACCACTGCTCGAACGGGGCGCAGGACTGTGGCGAGACCGGCCGCGACTGTGGCGGCTCGTGCGGGGCCTGTGCGCCGCCCATGACGATGACGGACGACGCGACCGTCACGGTGACCGCTCCCGCGTCGCTCGTGTGCATGGCCGCGGGCCAGGTGACGGTGCAGGTGCGGAACACCGGCACCACGACGTGGACGAGCGCGGCGGGCTATCGGCTCGGCTTCGTCGGCGGTGCGAGCGCGCCGCTGCTGCCGGCGGGGAGCGCGGCCCAGGTGGTGTTGCCGCAGAACGTGGCGCCCGGAGGCTCGGTGTCCCTCACCGTCACCATCGCCGCGCCAGCCGTGCCCGCCTCGTACGACGCCCGCTTCCAGATGCAGAAGGGCGGGGCGCCCTTCGGCGCCATCGGCTCGCGTGGCGTGTCGGTGACGCCCGGCTGCGCGGTGTCGGTGGGCTGCACCTTCCCGCAAGGTGTGCCCGACCCGGACTACACGGCGCACGCCACGACGAGCACCACCGTCGGCACCACCGTGAACCAGGTGATGAGCCAGCTCTCGGGCTGCCCCATCGGCAGCGACTGCGTGCTCGCTCCGGCGTACCCGGATGCGCAGACCTGGTTCGCGGCCGTGACGGCTGCGCTCAGGGCTCGCGGGCTGTGTGCCGGTCAGCACGAGGTGGGGCACACCGACGAGATCGCCGTCAGCGCCACCGGCTGCACAGGCCTCTGGTACGGCTACCACGCGTACAACTACGGCGGCGGGAAGGTGGTCTGGGCGCCAGGCGCGAACCGCGGCAGCTGGAGCATCGCACCACAGCACTGCCCGCCCTGAAGTCCGGGCGCCGTGCCGCGACTTCATCGCGGCGGAGTGTGAACGGCGACGGGGAGCAGGGCGCGCGCTCGTGCCGTGACTTCATCGCGGCGGAGTGTGAACGGCGACCGGGACGGGGAGCAGGGCGCGCTCGTGCCGTGACTTCATCGCGGCGGAGTGTGAACGGCGACCCGGACGGGGAGCAGGGCGCGCGCTCGTGCCGTGACTTCATCGCGGCGGAGTGTGAACGGCGACGGGGAGCAGGGCGCGCGCTCGTGCCGTGACTTCATCGCGGTGGAGTGTGTACCGGTGACGCGCCCCTCCGTCGTCAGCCGGCCCTCCAGCAGGCGCGAGTGCCGCCAGGAGCCTGCACCGACGCCGGCGTCTTCACCCAGCGCGACGCCTTCGGGTCGAACCCCCCCAGCTTCTGCAGCTCGCGGTCGCCGTGTCGGACGCGCAGCATCAGGCGCGAGGCGCGAGTGCCGCCATTCTTCCGCACCGACGCCGGCGTCTTCACCCAGCTCGACGTCTTCGGATCGACCCCCCAGCTTCTGCAGCTCGCGGTCGCCGTGTCGGACGCGGAGCATCAGGCGCGAGTGCCGCCAGGAGCCCGCACCGACGCCGGCGTCTTCACCCAGCTCGACGTCTTCGGGTCGAACCCCCCAGCTTCTGCAGCTCTCGCCGTGTCGCACGCGCGGCATCAGGCGCGAGTGCCGCCAGGAGCCTGCACCGACGCCGGCGTCTTCACCCAGCTCGACGCCTTCGGCCGAACCCCCCAGCTTCCTGTCGTGCGAGCCTGAGTGCAGCTCGCGGTCGCCGTGTCGCACGCGCGGCATCAGGCGCGAGGCGTGAGTGCCGCCAGGAGCCCGCACCGACGCCGGCGTCTTCACCCAGCTCGACGTCTTCGGGTCGAACCCCCCAGCTTCTGCAGCTCGCGGTCGCCGTGTCGGACGCGCAGCATCAGGCGCGGTCACGCTGGAGGCCGGCCCGGCCAGGTGACCGTCAGAACCGGGCCACTGGCACGCCCCGTCGCTCCGGCGCGTCGGGCGTGAGAGCGGTGATGAGGGGCACGGCGGCCCCGGCGGCGGCCGAGATGCCGAGCGCGACACCGCCGAAGGCGAGCGTCGCGGTGAGGGGGTTGGCGATCAGCGCGACGACGTACACCGCAGCGACCACGAGCAACGCCATGCCAGCCGCCGGAAGCAGGGCCTTCTTGAACGTCCGCAGGAACTCCGGCGCTCCGAGGGCGCTCACCACGGCCAGGCTCACCGTGAAGACCGCCGCGCCCACCGCGGCGAGCGCGACGCCGGTGAGGACCGAGACGGGGACGCCGATGAGCAGGCCCTCCGCGAGTCCCGAGGACGACCAGCGGACTCCTGACTGCGCGGCCCACGCCGCTTCGAGCGGCACCTTGACCAGGAGCCAGGCCGACCCGAGCGTCACCGCAGGCGCGAGCAGCCCGGCCCCCGTCATCCGCGCCACCGTCCCAGCAGGCTGTCGAACGAAGAGGGAAGGTCGCGACGACGCCACACCGTCGTCTGCGGCGGGCACCAGCCGGGCGCTGGGAACAGCTGACGGCGCGGCGCTCAGCGCGAGCGTGAGGGCAACGAGGAGCATGGCCGCGTCCCGTCGCAATCGACGTGCCCACGAGGCCCACGCGAAGAACCGCGGGCTTGCGCGGCGACGCTGACGCGACGTGCAGCCGGTGGCGCCGCCCTCGACGCGGCCGGTGCCGCAGGCAGGGTCCCTCGCGCCGACGCCGCTTGGTGGCGAGAAGCCGGGCCAGGTGGCTCACGTCAACACCATTCAGGAGCCGCGCATCGCGCCGAGGTCGCAGTTCCGCGACGTGGTGAACCAGGCCATCGACGCGGTGCGCGCGCGGGGCCAGGGCATCGACCCGCAGGACCCGGACCGCATCACTGACTACGACACCTACCACTCGGCCGTCGTCTCCGAGCTGCGTGGTCGGGGCTACAACGCCGCCTATGACGGCGAGGAGCTCGCGGTGGGGCGCGCGAACGACTCGTTCAACGAGCAGTTCGACATCTCGACGTCCACCGGGCTCGTGCGGCGCTTCTACAAGTCGTGGATCAGCCCGCCCGTGTGGGCCTGAGTTCGCCACTGGCGTCGTGACCTCGAATAGAGTCACGCCGTGGTCAGGCCCTCCGCCCCCGCCGCGTTCGTCGTCGCCGTCGTGAGCGGCGTCGCGTGCTCCCTCGTCGTCGACACGCGGGGCCGGTGTACGACCGCGGCCGACTGCCTCGCTGGCCAGCGGTGCGAGCAGGGAGCCTGCACCGGCGACGGCGCGGCGGGAGGCACCGGGCCGGGAGGTGGCGGCGTCGGAGGCGGCAACACTTCCGGCGGCGCTGGCGGGGCGGCGGGAGGCTCGTCTGGTGGCGCGTCGGGCGGCGGGCTCGCCGGCGGGTCGGCTGGAGGTGGTGCCTCGGGAGGTGGCGTCGCTGGCGGCGCCTCGGGCGGTTCGGGAGGCGGCTGCGCGCCCGAGTCGAACATGGCCTTCTGTTCCCGCCTGGGCGTGCAGTGCGGCGAGGCGCTGGGCCTCGACTCGTGCGGCCTGTCCCGCCAGGCGCTCTGCGGCTCGTGCCTCGACGCCGGCACCGCGTGCGACGGCGGCCTGTGCCTCTGCGTGCCCGAGTCCGACCCGGTCTTCTGCTCGCGGCTGGGGAAGACCTGCGGGCAGGTGTCGGGCACGGACTCCTGCGGCGCGCCTCGAACCGTCACCTCCTGCGGGACCTGCACGAGCGGCACCTGCGGCGCGGTGATGCCCAACGTCTGCCCGACGTGCATGCCGGAGGACAACCCGACCTTCTGCACGCGCCTCGGGAAGAGCTGCGGCCAGGTGACGGCCAACGACAACTGCAGCGTCATGCGCACGGTCACGAGCTGCGGCACCTGCTCGCTGCCGCAGACGTGCACCGCCTCGAACACCTGCGCCTGCATGCCCGAGTCCGACGGGGCGTTCTGCTCGCGCCAGGGGCGGGCCTGCGGCTCGTTCACCGGAAACGACAACTGCACCGTCATGCGCACGGTGACGTCGTGTGGCACCTGCACCACACCGCCCAACCTCACCTGCAGCGGCAGCGGTCAATGCACCTGCGTCGCCGAGAGCAACACCGACTTCTGCACGCGCCTCGGCAAGACCTGCGGCTCGCTCACCGCACCGGACAACTGCGGCGCGTCTCGCACGGTCTCGTGCGGCGGCGGGTGTCTTTGCGGACAGACCTGCTCGAACAACGTGTGCGTCGCTGACGTCTGCTCGCGCACCAACGGGCAGAGCTGCAACTGCAGCCCCGAGTGCTGCGGAAACGCGAGCTGCGTGGGTGGCTTCTGCTGCAAGAACAACCTCACCACGGCCGGCTGCGGCCCGAACCCCGCCGACACGCCCTGCGAGTGCTCGCAGTGCTGCAGCGGCTGCTCGCGGAACAACCAGTGCGTCAACAGCAGCCAATGCAATGGCGCCCCGATGTGCACGAACTGAGCGCCACTCTGGCAGGATGACGTCCGCATGAAGGAGCCGCAGACGAGGTCCATCTCGGGTGAAGTGGGGAGCCTGCCCGAGCGCATCCGGTTGTCGGCGCGGCTCGATGGGCGCGAGCTCGCCTCCCACGTCTTCTCGCGGGGCGTCCTGACCGTAGGCAGCGCAGAGGGGAACGACCTGGTCGTGCCAGACGACACCGTCTCGCGCCGCCACCTCGAGCTCTCTACCCGGGGCGGCTCGCTCTTCGTGAAGGACCTCAGCTCGCGCAACGGCGTCCGCCTCGCGGGCTCGCGCGTGGGAGAGGCCTTCGTCGGGGTCGGCTCGGTGCTCGTGCTGGGCAACGTCGAGCTGCGCGTGGAGGACGGCGTCGAGGGGCACCGCGTCACCTTCGGCCCCTTCGAGAGCACCTCACCCGCGATGATCGCCGCCCTCGAGGCGCTGAAGCGGGTGGCCTCGACGGAGACCACGGTGCTGCTCGAGGCCGAGACCGGCTCGGGGAAGGACGTGACCGCCCGCGCGCTGCACCACGCGAGTGACCGCCGCGCGGGGCCCTTCGAGACGCTCGACTGCAGCGCGCTGCCGAAGGAGCTGGCGGCCGCCGAGCTGTTCGGACACGTCAAAGGCGCCTTCACCGGCGCCGAGCGGGCCCGGCCAGGCGTCTTCGAGCGCGCCGACGGCGGCACCGTGTTTCTGGACGAGATCGGCGAGCTGCCGCTCGACCTGCAGCCCATGCTGCTGCGTGCGCTCGAGAGCCGCGAGATTCGCCGCGTCGGCGACGAGAAGCCGCGGCGCATCGACGTGCGCGTCATCGCCGCCACCAACCGCGACCTGGACGACGAGGTGAAGGCCGGTCGGTTCCGGGCCGACCTGCTGCACCGGCTCGCCGTGGTGAGGATCCGGGTGCCGCCGTTGCGCGAACGGCTCGACGACCTTCCCCTGCTGGTGCGCGGCATCCTCGAACAGCTGGGCCCCCGGGCGCGCGGCTTCGCGGTGACACCGGGCCTGCTGCAGCAACTGCGTGCGCACACCTGGCCGGGCAACGTTCGCGAGCTGAAGAACCTCATCGAGCGGGCCCTGGCCCTGGGAGACGTCGCGCTGCCAGCCACGAAGGGCGCGCCGCCGGCGTCCGCGCCGCAGAAGTCCATCGATTACCACCAGGCCCGCGAAGACGCGCTCGGCGCCTTCGAGCACGACTTCATCGTGCACCTGCTGCGCACGTTCGACGGCAACGTCTCGAAGGCGGCGCGTGAGGCGGGGCTCGACCGCGTGTACCTGCACAAGCTCATCAAGAAGCACGGCATCGACGTCGAGCGCGTCTGACGCGCTCCCAGTTGGGGCCTCGCGTTCGTTCGGCCTGCGGCAAGGTGACGACGGGCTCGTCGGCTCCGCCCTCACTCCCGTTCGCCTCACGTCACCTCAGTTGGCGGACGACGGCGTCAAGAGCCAGGTCGCCAGCGCCGCGACCGCGAAGGCGCCAGCGGCAGCCCACGACACGTCGGCGAAGAGGGCGGACTGGCGAACCGAGGCGACGCGCATGGCGTAGGACGGGTCGAGCACCGAGAGCTGGTTCGACTGACCGACCGCCGACACGCCGAGCGCGATGGCCACCCCGATGGACACCACGGCCGCGCCCCCGAGCCCGAGGGCCACGATGCGGCCGGTCGGCAGCGCAGGAGCAGCAGCGGCCGTCACGGCGGGCTCCAGCGGTGGCGGAGGAGGCGGCGGCTCGGCGCGCTTGACCGGCTGGTCGGTCGGCGCCGGGACGGTGGCAGCGGCGCGCGTCGCGACCGCCGGGAGCTTCGAGACGAGCTCGACGGCGAGCGCCGACAGCTCGGTCGAGAGCGCCTTCGCCTTGATGGTGCGGGTCACCACCGCGAGCGATTGGCCCGTGCGCCCGTCGATGACGCTGGCATCGACCGCGAGGTCGCCGCCCAGCTTGACCAACTGGAGCGAGACGAGGCGTTCGAAGCCCGAGACCTTCGCGAGGCTCGCGACGCAGGCCGCGGCGCCGTTGCACACGGCCGTGTCAGGGAAGCCGGCCTTCGCGAGGCGCGCGTTGGCGCTGGCGGTGGGGAGCACGGCGCCGAGCGGACTGTCCGCCTGCTGCTCGAGCGCCGACGCGAGCTGTTGGGCGAGCTCCTGGGCGCGGGCCGCGTCGAGCCCGATGCGACGTGCGACCACCACCGAAGACTCGGGAGCAGCGGCGAGCAGCGCGAGGGTGACGGCGCCAAACACGGAGCCGGAGCATACCGCTGAACGCCGGCGAGGGTCGTTCGCCTCGCGATGGAGGGAGCGAACGTCAGCTCGTCAGTGCGCCCGCGGAGCTGCCCGGGCACAGCGTGGGCTGCGTCCCTCCGGCCTCACGGTTCTCTGCCGTTCAGCGCGCTTTGCACGAAGCCGTCCAGCGTCTCGGCAGCCTCGGCGCGGGCTCCGCTCGCGAGCTGCTTGCCCGCTTCGTTCAACATCAGGTCGAACAGGCGCCGGTCTTCTGCGCTCCTCGAGGTGCGCGCCTTCGCCCAGGCCGTCTGCACGCGCTTGTGTCGGGCGGAGAGCGCGTCGATCTTCACCTGCTTCGGGCGCTCGGGCGCCGCGGTGACGGTGGGAGGCGTCTGCGGCTCCGGCGGAGGTGGCGCTGTCGGCGCTTCACCGACCGGGCCGGTGACCGGCGACGCGGGCGGCGTGGGCTCTGGCACCGGCTCGACTGCCACCTCGGCCGGGGGCAGCCGTGTCGGCGTCACTGGAACCGGGGCCGTCTCGGTCGGCTGCAGGAGCCACGTGAGGGTCACGACTCCCGCGACGAGGGCCACCCCGATGGCTGCCAGGACTCCGAGGGGAAGCCCTGGAGGGCGGCGCTCGGTGACGACGCTCGACGAGGCAGGCCCGTCGAGGACCTGTGTGCTCGAGGTGGGCTGCGCACCGCTCGGCGGCAGGATTCGCGTCGCGGGGGTCCTGTCGGCGGGCTCGAGCGCCGCCCGGGTCTGCGACGGCTGCTCGCGCGTCTCATCCCCACGCACGTCCTCGGCCTCTCTCGTCTCGGCGCGCCGCGCGGCCTTCACGTCTGACGGGCTCTCGTCGCCGACGGGCTCGGGGACGAGCTGCGTCATCGACGTGGGCGCGATGATGAACTGGGTCGCGTTGAGGTTGAGCGCGCGCTTGAGGCGCTTGAGCTCCTCCCGCACCGCCTCGGCGCTGGCGGGCCGGTCTCTGGGGGCCTTCTCGAGCAGGCGCAGCACCAGGTCGTCGAGCTCGGGCGGGACGCCGGGCAGGCGCGACGAGGGCGGGCTCGGCGCCTTGTTGAGGTGCATGTTCACCACCTCGTACGGCGTCTCTGCGTGGAAGAGGCGCTCGCCGGTCAGCAGCTCGAAGGCGATGACGCCGACGGCGTAGAGGTCGGTGCGGGGGCCGACTGCCTGGCCGCGGGCCTGCTCGGGCGCCATGAACTCGGGCGTGCCCATCACGCGCGACACCCGGGTCTGCGGCGTCTCGCCTCGCGCGACGGGCGCCTGCTTCGCGAGGCCGAAGTCGAGCACCTTCACGAAGGTCGAGCCGTCTGGCTGCTTGACGAGGAAGATGTTCGAGGGCTTCAGGTCGCGGTGGATGACGCCGGCTGCGTGGGCCGCGCCGAGCGCCGCGAGGATCTCGTCGAGGATCCGCAGCACGTCCTCGATCGGCAGCGCGCCGTGCTGCTTGAGGTGCGCCGAGAGCGAGCAGCCTGACAGGTACTCCATCACGAAGTACTGCCGGCCGTCGGGCAGCGCGCCGAACGAGAAGATGTCGATGATGCCGCGGTGGCCGATGGCGTTGACCGCGCGCGCCTCGGCGAGCAGGCGCTGCGCCTCGTCCTTGTCGGTCGCGAGCTCGCGGCGCAGCAGCTTGATGGCGACGCGTTTGCCGATGACGGGCTGCAGGCCCTCGTACACCTGGCCCATGCCGCCTTCGCCGATGAGGCCCTTCACGCGGTACTCGCCGATGAGCGTGCCGATGGTGCGGTCCGTGCCTTCGTCCGGGTCCTCGGCGGGGCTGCCGTCGCGCGGGCACACGGGCATTCCAGGCGGGACCGGCTGGTGGCAGACCGTGCACACGCGCATCGGCGTGCGACTCTAGCTCACCGCCAGTGAACGCCGTCGCCGTCTCGCATGAGCTCGGTGCTTCGAGGCGCTGGCGCTCGAGCGTGGACGAGCCGCCCGGTTCGGCAGCCTCCGATGGCCCGGCACCCGACGGGCTGGCATCACCGAAGCACCGGTCCTCCATCACGAGCGCGTTCGAGCCACGCGCAGCTCCGTTGCTCAGGGATCGAACGTCACGGTCGGTCGCGCCATGCCGAGCCGTGCCTCGAGCTCGGGAGCGATGGCGAGCGGTGCGCCCGTCTCGGCGGCGAGCCTCCGTCCGAGGACGAGGGCTGGCTCTGCTTCATCTTGCCGCCGCAGGATCTCGAGCTCGCGGTCCTTGCCGAAGGCCACGAGCGAGACCCACTCGTCGTCGTCGCTGTCGGTCTCGAGCCGTACGGCGAGGCCCTCGAGCGCGATGGTGACGACCGACGAGCGCAGCCCAGACGTGCGCAGGGTGAGCCGGCCAGGAGCCATCAAGAGCTCGCGCCTCCAGAGCAGCGCCGCCAGGCCGACCGCGAGCGCGAGGACGACCACCAGCGTCCAGAGCGCGGCTTCGACGGGAGCCTCGGCGCGAATCGCCTCGCGGGCTGGCAACGCGCTCAGCAGCCACGAGACGACTCCGCCCACGAGGGCTGGCGCTCTCGACGCCTCGAGCACGAGACGGCCAGTCGGGTCGCGCACCTCGCTCCAGCCGGCAGGCACGGTGGCGACCACCCGATGACCGAGGTCCAGCGAGCGCCGGAGCTCGTCGCGGAGGGCGGTGCGCTCGTGTCGGGTGCCCAACGTGACGAGGGGAAGCGTGCGCGTCCGGGTCCGCGCCGCGAGCGTCCGGTCCCGGCCGATGAGCACCACGTCGTCGAGGTCGTCGCGGCCCAGGGCGACGTCTTCGCGGAACCTGCGCCTCACGGTCAGTCGCTCGCTCGACCACTCGAGCTCCTCGCGACCGAACACCTGCTGCAGCAGCGCGCCGATCGCTCCGACGCCTCCGACGGTCCACAGGACCAACCAGAGGCCGAGGAGCACCGTGGGCGGGGCGCGCTGGTGTGGTGGGAGCAGGTTCAGCAGCGTGCCGATGGCAAACACCTCGCCCGCCGCCCAGCCAACGAGCCAGAAGCTCAGGAACGCCACCACGACGAAGCGACTCCGCCCCCGAGGTCGGAGCACGACGTGCCGCGCGCCGCTGAGAAGCCCGGTCGTCAGGTCGTCCATCACCGCTCGAGACAGCCTATGTCCGGCCCGGCCCCACCGTCTCGTGGACGGCCGTCGAGGTCGAGCAGCACGGGCGTACCGTCGGCGCGCAACGGGGAGCTCCCCCGGTCGATGCAGGAGGACCCCGCGCGCAACCGGTACGACGGCCCCGCGTCAGCCACGCTGGGCTCGAAGCAGCTCACGTTCGGCGCGAGCATGTTCCCGTTGACGTCGAACGCGCCCGCGTCGGCCTGGACGATTCGCAGCGCGGCGTCCATCGCGGCGGGCGCCACGCCAGGGCGGTCGAACCAGAAGTACGAGCTGCCCCAGTCGGTGGTGCAGCCCCGGTCCTTGACCATCACGGGCGAAGGTGCGCGCCCTCCGCCGATGATGGAGGAGCGCACCACGAGGTTCCCCGAGGTCGTCCCACACAGGACGCCGGTCGAGGACGGGTACTGGAAGGGGTCGCCCTCGCCGTCGAGGGTGCTCGCACCGACGCGCGCGCTGCCTGCGAGGTTGAGCACCGCCGGCTCCGCCGCGGCGTTGCAGCTCACGGTGGCCGTGGCGCGCCCCACCGACGCGTGGCTCGCGAAGAGGCCCAGCGACGAGCTCGAGTCCACGCTGAGCGCGACCGGCCCGCCGCCCTCCGCTCCGCGAACCCGTGACCGCTCGACGATCGCTGCGCTGCTGACGAGCGACACGGCCACGGGATCGACGCTGCACGACGCCGGACCCGTCGAGGCCACCTCGAGGCGGCTGTCGCGGATCTGCAGTCCGACTCCCGGCGCCACGGCCGAGGCCGTCACGGCGCTCAGCGGGCCGCTACCACCGACGAGGTCGACGTCGAGGCGCTCGAGCTCGAGGGGCCCCAGGGTCGCGTTGGCGAGGACCACGCCGCGCGCGCTCCCCGCCGTCGCGGCGCGTACCGTGAGGCGACGCACCCTGAGCCCTCGCGGGTCATCGATGGAGAGGCCTGTGAATGACGTGGTGCCGTTCGGGAGCCAGGCGACGACGTCTTCGACGACGCCGCTCACCCTCGTGAGGCTCACGCCCGTCGTCGTCGTGGCGCGCGGGCCCTGGCCGCTCGTCAGGTCGACGTCGCGCAGCTCGAGGGCGCAGTCCGCCACCGCCACGGCCATCGAGTAATCGACTGGGCTGTTGGGCCACGCCAGGGTGAGGCGCTCGAGGCGGACGCCTGCCACGCAGCCGCTGACGCTGACGCCGACAGTTCGGTAGGCGTCCTCGACCTCGCCGAGGGTGACGTCTTCGACGGTGAGCGGGCCGCTCGAGCTCGTCGCGGTGATGCCAGTGAAGGTGACGCCGGGGACCGACGGCTGCGGGTCGACGACGAGGCGGGAGAGCGATCCCCAGACGTTCTGTACCTGGACGAACCCCCAACTCACCCGAGGGTGGCCCGAGGGAAGTAGGCGAAGGTCGCGGACGACGAGGTGGGGGCAGGTCGAGCACGCAAGGACGAAGCCCGGCCCTGAGCCGCCGACGCCCGGGTCGAGGAGCCGGCCTCGCACGGCCTCGACGGTGAAGTCGGTTGCGCCGAGCGCCGAGACGAGCGCGCTCTCGCCTGACGCCGCGTGCCGGCGCGCCTCGAGCGTCAACGAGCGCACGGCTGTACCCGTCGTCCCGTTCGCCGTCACCACACCGTTCGTGAAGGAGAGGGTCGTGGTGAGCGTGTCGCCCCGCACCCAGCGCGTCGACGAGCAGGCCTTGAAGCCCCCCGCGAGGGTGCACTGCGTGGGCAGCGCGAGGTTCTGCGTGCGCGTCCACGTCTCGCCTTCACGGAGCGCGACGACGGCGCCGATTCCGGCGTCAGGGAGCGCCTCGAAGGGGTTGCCCGCCGGGCTGCCGGGCGCACGGCCGTCACCGCCTCCGTCGCGCGAGAAGTACAGCGTCGGCACCGGGTCGGGCAGGCAGCGGCCGCTGGAGCACCACTCGCCGAGCCGGCAGTCGCACGGGTCCGAGCAGCTGAAGGACGGCGGCAGGCTCGAGCCGGCGTCGACGAGCGAGGTCGGGCGGGTGGTGCACGTGCCGAGCCGGCAGACGTCGGTCGCGGGGCAGTCGAGGTCGTCGTCGCAGGTGCCGTCGAAGACGCACTGGCCCCGCTGGCAGGTGGCGTGCGGGTTGGCGCAGTCGGCTGGCGCCCGGCACTCGGGCGCACAGAAGCCCGCTCGGCAGACCTGACCCAGACGGCAGCGGAAGGTGCCGTCGCAGGCAGCGAGGCACTGGCCGATGCCGCCGTCGACACCCGCGTCGGGGCTGGTGTCGCAGACCGCCGCCGCCCCGCAGCCCTGGGTGCACGGGCGCACGCAGACGCCGAGGCTGACGTCACAGAGCCGGCCACGCGAGCACGTGCCCGTCGAGCAGGGCGCCGCGCACGCTCCATCGTCACACCACTCGCCCGCCGCGCAGTCACCGTTGAGCACGCAGCGCGCCCCGGCATCGACGGTCCCCGCGTCCATCACTCCGCCGTCCATGCCCCCCGCGTCGGAGGTGCCCGCGTCGGACGTGCCCGCGTCGGAGGTGCCCGCGTCGGCCCCCCCATCACGGAAGACGGGCGGGCTCGAGCAGACGTTGTCGAGACAGACGAGGCCCGTGGGGCAGTCACGGGGCTCCACGCACTCGGGGGCGCACCAGCCCACGGGCGAACACCGCTGGCCCGGAGGACAGTCACTGTTGAGGGCGCACCGGCCACCCAGGCACCTGCCCGCCACGCACGTCGCCCCGACCGGGCAGTCACGGGAGTTGACGCACTCGGCGATGCACACGCCCCGCGCGCAGAGCTCGCCCACCGGGCAGTCGGAGTTGCGCGTGCAGGTGAAGCCCGCGTCGATGGCCACCGGGAGCGTGCCGTTCACCAGCTCGACCGCGTCGGCGCACACGCCCTGCACGCAGGTCTGCTCGGGCAGGCAGGCGAGGGCCGAGGTGCATGGACTGCGGCAGATGCCATCGACGCCGCACGTCATCTCGTTGACGCAGTCGGTCTCGCGCGCGCAGCGGACCTCGTCAGGCAACAGGCAGACGTTGAAGGGGCGGTCGGCAGGGCGGCAATGCAGACCGGCGGGGCAGTCGCGGCTCGTCTCGCAGGCCGAGTGGCAGCGGCGGAACGCGCAGACGAGCGGGCTCGCGCAGTCGGAGTTGAGCAGACAGCCCTCGGCGAGTTCGCTCGGCGGCGGCTCTTTCGTGACGCATGAGGCGAACAGCGACAGCGCGACCAATGACGTGGTGAGGCGCATGACTCCCCCGAGCGGCCAGACACGCTGCCGTGTCACCAAAGCAGGAACAGCGGGATGGCCCAAGGTGTCCGCGTTGCGCGCTGCATTACTGACCTGGCTCGAACGAACGTCGAGCGCGGCGGTTCAGGTTCGCTCAGCCCGGCCATCGGCACAGACCTCAGGGAGCGCGCGCCTTGCGTGCGGGTTGGGAGCTCTTCGCAGAAGCGGTGGCACCTCCGTCGGGAGGACCTGAAGCGCGTGTCCATTTGTCGTGGTTCGCGCCCTTGCCACGCGGACCCCCGAGTGGCATCCCGCCGGTCCAGTGCACACGCGAGGAGACTCCATGCTGAATCGACTCATCGTCATCGGGAGTAGTGCGGTGATCGCTGCATGCAGCGATGGACCACCGCGCTGCGATTCAGGATGCCCCACTGGAACGCGCTGCGATCCGACAACGAACCTCTGCGTTCGAAATGAAGGAGACGATGGGGGCGTCGCGGGTGGTTCGGCCGCCGGTGGTTCAGCCGCGGGTGGCTCAACCGCTGGCGGTTCAACCGCTGGCGGTTCAACCGCTGGTGGCTCAACCGCTGGTGGTTCAACTGCTGGTGGTTCAACCGCTGGTGGTTCAACCGCTGGTGGTTCAACTGCTGGTGGTTCAACTGCTGGTGGTTCAACTGCTGGTGGTTCAACCGCTGGTGGTTCAACCGCTGGTGGTTCAACCGCTGGTGGTTCAGCGGGCGGGGGCGCTGTCATTCCTGCGCCAGTCTTCACGCTGGTGACGCCTGCCTCTGGAGTCGCCGTAGGCGGGGCCATGACGCAGCTCTCTGGTGGCCTGACGGTCAGCCCCGGCCGGGAGGTAACGATGGCTTCGCTCGACCTCGGGGGTGGGCAGAGCCTCCCGCTCTCCATCGCCGGCAACACCTGGTTCGTGACCATCCCCCTCCCTGCGGGCATCGAGAGCCAGCGGACTCTCACGATCACGGCGCTCGACGCGTCCGGTATGACCTCCATGTCGATGGTCGTGATCAGCATCGACACCCTCGGGCCGCGCCTCTCCCTCACTCAGCCTCAGTCGACGACGGCGGTGGGGACCACGGCCTTGCTGGCGGGTACGGCGATCGATCCTGCGACTCCTCTGGCCGTCTCGGTGGACGTCGGAGGCGACGCCGGAGTGCAAGCCGCAACCGTGGACGGAGGTGCCTGGCAACGCACGGTCGGCTTTCCGAGCGGCTTCGACCGTGTCATTCGAGCCGTGACGCTCTCGGCCGTCGACGCGCTGGGAAACAGCACCTCGACCACGGCGAATGTCCTGGTCGATACCCAGGGCCCAACCCTCACCCTCCTCAGCCCTGCGAGCGGCGTCGCAGTGACCTCGCCGGCGACGCTCTCGGGGACGGCGACCGATCCTTCGGGCCCAGTGACGGGACTCACCATCGACTTCGGAACGGGGCCAAGCAGCGTCGCCCTCACCGGCACGACCTGGACGTCCAACGCGACGTTTCCCCCGAACCTCAACCGGGTGTTGCGACCGGTCAGCCTGCAAGCCGCTGACGCCCTGGGCAACATGACCCAGACGACCGTACAGGTGATGGTGGATACCCAGGGGCCGGTGCTCAGCGCGACCTGGGCCCCGGCAGCACCACGGACCGTCTCCTTCGGTGGGGCTGACTTCAGAGACCCGACCGAGGTGGCGGGCGGCTCCGCGCTCTTCAGGCGTCATGACAACCTCGCGGTGACCGTGCAGTCGCCAAGTGCAGACCTTGCTCCAGCGACGGTCGAGGTCGTCGTCGGGGGGAGTCGGGTCTCTGCAAGCACGGGCAGCGCCTGCGGCTCTGACGGAGGCTTCTGCCGCACCGTGTCCGTGTCGTTGTCCACGCCGCCGCTTCCCGGCCTTCGCGGCTCGATGGCCGTTCAAGCACTCGGCGCGGACCTGCTCGGCAACCCGACGACACTGGACGCTGGCACAGTCACGGTGAGTCGATGGGGCTTTCAATACGACGGTGGCTCCCCGCTCAACGGCTTCTCGGTCTCGAGCGCGGGTGAGTTGATCATCCCGCACGCTGGCCACAGTCAGATCTACGTGCTCAGGGCGGACGGAACCCGGCTCATTTCGTGGGGAACGCGGTACCCGTCAGCAATCTATGTCGCCGTCGGGCAGGTCTCCGAACGAACGTTGGGGCGCTTCATCTATGCGTTCGAGCGGGGCGCGGCGGACGCGACCTACGGCGAGGCGTTCCGGCTCGACTCCATGATCGCCAGTCCGGTCCAGTGGACGAACGATGCCACGCGCGCCTCGAGCTCCGCGCTCGGGCCCGTCCTTCGCGTCGATCCCACCAACGGAGAGGAAGAGGTCGCGATGCTGTACCGCGCCCCGAACGGCAAGCCCGCCGCAGTCTGGGCGGCGCTCGTCCGTGCGAGCGGGGCAGCCCAGTTCGGGACTCGGGTCGCGACGCCGTCGAGTCTGAACATCGGCGCGACGATCCAGAGCGTCGTGGCGACGGGAGGGGTCATCACCGCCACCGACGGGGCCTCGCTCTTCAGCTTCGGCGGGAGTCAACCGATCAACCTGCTGTTTCTGGAAGAGCGTGGGGTCCCGTTCCTGCAGACTCCGGGGTCCTTCATCGCAGTGCAGAACCTGATCGGTCTTCCCTCCAACGAGGTGATGGGCGTCGGCCGGGCCGCGTCGCTCGCGTACGGGTTCTTCAGCGCGACGTTCCCCTCGACGTTCACTCCCAGCTTCGCGCAGTTCAGCGAGCTGGTGAGCTCCCCACTGTCGAAGGGGGGAGTCGTCTACCTCGTGGCCACCGATACCTCGACCTACGTCGGCCGGCTGTGTCGGACCACCCTCCTGGCTTCGGTTCACACCTGCACTGTCGATCCTGGGGAGTCGATTCAGAACGCCATCGCGCTCGGCGAGGGCGACACGCTCTATGACATCGCGCTTCGTCCCCCATCGCAGCAGGCGCTGCTGCAGGTCCGCTCAGCGAGCACCCTGCAGCTTCGCTGGGAGAGCCCGCTCCCGGGCACGGTCGGGCAATGTCTGGGGTTGACGCCGACGTGCATCAACGGCGTGCCGGTCGTGGGCTGTGTGGACCTTCAGGGTCGAATCATCTTCCTTCAGACCGATGCACGAGGCATCGACACGACGGCCGAGTGGCCCATGCTCGGCCACGATCCGGGGACGACCTGGAACCAGACCACCCCGCTGACCCCGTTCGCGTGCCCCTGAGCCGGCTGAACGCTCAGCGCCTCGGCAGACCCGGCTTCGTGACGTCCACCGTGGGGACGCAAAAGCCGAGGCGCGCGTCGCACGACGGCTCGAAGTCGGGCGGAATGCCCGAGCCCAGCGCCCGCCCCGCGTCGAGGTCTGCGCTGGGGTCGCAGTCGGCATCACTCGCACAGGCGACCGCGGGGTAGAACGCGAGCACGTCGTAGCGCGCCACGCACGCGCCTTCGGTCTGCGTCAGCTTCGCGGTGAACGCGGTGCCCTGCACCTGCGGCGTGGTGACGACCTTCACGTCCGAGAACGCCATGCGCGCGGTCAGGGCGGGCAGGGCGAGGGTGCCGCCATCCGACAACCGCACCGCCTCCGCGCGGAACTCCTGCGCAGCCGTCGCTTCACCCGTCATCGCGCACACGCCGTCAGTCGGCTCCCGCGCGAAGGCGCCCACCGCGTTCACCCTCTCGCCGTCGATGTCGCCCGGGTCGACGCGCCTCACCGGCTCCTCGACGACGAGGCAGGGGTTGCCGCCGTCAGGAGCGCAGCTCGCGCAGTTCCGCCGCGCGAAGCAGTTGTTGCCCGCGTCGGTGTCTGCCGTGAAGACGACGCCGCTGGCGAGGTCGACGAGCCGCCCCGGTCGTAGCGCCAGCGTCGCCGCGCCCCCACCCGGCGGGACGAAGTCCTGCAGGCCCACCTTCATGGCCGCGAGCACCTGCGCGTCCGCGCACTGCGTCTTCGACGTCGACGTGAGCAGCGCGAGGTACGGCGGCTGGCCCTGCTGCGTCGTCACCACCCGGCAGGGCGGCGGCGGCTGGGTGAGGCAGCCGGAGGCGGCGAGGGCGGCGGCGAGCGCGGAGGCCAGGGCGACGGTGATGAAGCGGTGCATGCGTGCCTCCTCTCAGAACGACAGCTTCACGCCGAGCCGCACCGAGAGCGGCTGCTGGAACGCGAGCGGTTGCTTGAAGCCGCCGTTCAGGTCCGCCTGCTGCACCGGCGCCACGCCGCCCGACGTCAGCTTGCGCAGGACCGTCTGACAGGTGGGCGTGTTGCCCGCGAGGCAGGCCGCGGTCGCCGGGTCGCTGCCCGCCGCGACGTTCGCAGGGAGGACGTTCGCCGAGGAGAGCCGCTGCGACACCTCGGTGGCCTCCTGCAGGTTGAAGAGGTTGAAGACGTCGAGCGACACCTGCACCGCTTGCTCCTTCGTCACCTGCCACACCAGCGCGCCGCGCAGGTTCACCGTGTGCAGCCACGGGGTTCGACCCGCAGAGCCGCGCGCGAAGACGAACGCCTCGTCGGCGCCCAGCAGCCGGTCGGCGGCGAGGTAGCTGAGCGGCGTGCCCGAGAGCGTCTCCCACCCGAGCCCCGCGCGCACCGACAGCGCGCTCGACAGCTCGAAGTCCTTCGCGACGTACGCCTTGAACTGGTGCGTCCGGTCGCTCGGCAGGGGACCCCAGCGGTTGGCCAGAGAGGCGCGCGTGTCGAAGTCGCGCGACACGCCCGGCTCGAGCTCGCCCGTCTCGGGCCGGAACAACCCGGCGTAGTTCCCCACCAGGCTCGAGAGCGTGTAGCTGCCCTGCACCAGCCACCCGCTCGAGAAGGAGCGGCTGCCGTACAGCGTCGCGGCGAAGTACTTCCGCTCGGCCTTCGTGAAGCCCTTCGCGAGGCCCTCCCCCGGGTTGCCCAGGAACCACGTCGCGCCGTCGTCGTTCGACATGGTCTCCACTGCGTTGAGCAGCCAGTGGTGCGTGCCCACGAGCCCGATGCGCAGGTTGGCGAGCACCTCGTACTCCAGCCCCGCGGTGAGCTCGCCCCGGGCCATCGGCTTCAGCGCCGGGTCCACGGCCACGCGGCCAGCGGCCAGGCGCACCGAGTCGGGCGACGGTGAGAGCGGGTCAGCGTTGATGGGCGCTGCGTTCGACGGGGCCGTACAGTCGCTGGTGGGGTGCGGGACGGTCGGGCAGCCTGTGTACAGGGTGCGGGTCGAGGCGGCGCCCGAGAGCGCGCGGTCGGCGAGGTGCAGCGGCAGGTGCTGCTGGTAGACGGCGTAGTTCGCGAACACGCGCGAGCGCCCCTCCCTCGTGAAGTCGTAGCTCAAGCCGACGCGCGGCGAGAGCATGCTGTTGAGCGCGAGCCCGAGCTGGCCGTTCGACGCGAAGAGCTGCTGCGAGTCGTAGCGCAGCCCTGCGTTGACAGTGACGACGTCGAGGAGGCGCCAGGTGTCCTGCAGGAAGGCGCCGGTCGAGAGCTGGGTCGGCGTCGTCCTGACGTTGAGCAGCGGAACACGCGCGTTCGGCCCCGCGACGAAGGCCTCGTCACGCACGCCGAGCAGGGCCCCGCCCGGGGTGTCGGCGAGCTGCACCGCGCCTGAGTACGCCCGGGTCTCGTCCACGCGCGTCCACTCGAGGTCCACGCCGGCGCGGGCCACGTGCGTGCCCAGCAGCTCGAAGCGGTACGAGGCGTTCGCGCGCGCCTGCAGCCGGTCGGCGGAGGACTCGGACAGGAGGCCGGGCCCTCCGAGGCTGTACGTCGCGCCGCCGCCCGTCACCGGGCAGGCCATCACGTGGCGCAGCGTGCCCTTGTACGAGACGAGGCGTGTGCTGGTGAAGCCAGCCGGCTCGCACAACGACGCGACCCCGGTCGGAAGCTCCTCGAAGTCGCGAAGCGAGAACGGCGTGCTTCGGCCGTACGTCGTGCGCGGAATCCCCGCCGCCCCGCTCGTGTCACCAGGCCTCGAGCCATCGCTGGGCAGGGTGGCCTGCGCGGTGCGGCTCCAGCCAGCGGTCGCGTCGACGAGCAGCCGCCTGTCGAGGAAGGCGCCGGTGTAGCTCAGTGAGGTGAGCAGCGTCTCGGTGGTGAAGCGCGAGTCGGCGCCTGACGGCTCCAGCACTGGCGCGTGGCGCTCCTGCGGCGTGCCCGTCGCGGTCACCGCCAGGGTGTGGCCTTCGGTGATGCGCCAGGTCAGCTTGCCGAGCCAGGTGAAGGCGCGGCGGTCGTCGAAGCGGGAGCTCGACGCGATGGCCTCGGAGCGGATGGCGCCGTCGCCGTCGTAGAGGAAGTCACGGCCGTCGTCGGCGAGCAGGAAGCGGCGGACCGTGCGCGTGACGCGCTGCCGGTCGACCGACTGCGCGAGGCCCGCGTAGAAGAAGAGCCGGTCCTTCACGAGCGCGCCGCCGAGCTCGACGCCGAAGTCGCCGGTGTTGTGCCGCTTCGTCGTCGTCGAGAGGGCCGAGGCGGTGTTCGCCACAGGCAGCGGGTTCGCCGTCAACGCGCCGGGCCACCACGTGCCCCACACCGAGCCGCGCAGCTCGTTCGAGCCTGACTTCGTCACCACGTTCAGCACGCCGCCGCTCGCGCGCCCGTAGCCGGGGTCGAGGCCGCTCGTGAGGACCGTCACGGTCTCGAGGAACTCGAGCGGCACCTGCGCCCCGCCGACGCCACGAGACGTCTGAAGAGAGCCGAAGGTGGGGTCGTTCACCGCGACGCCGTCGCTGAGGTACAGGTTCTCGGGGCTCAGCGCGCCGTTGAAGCCGTAGCCGTAGCGGTCGGGCGTCACCTGTGGGGCTGCGCGCGCGAGGTCCTCGAAGTTGCGCTGGCCGGTCGCGTTCGGTCGCACGAGCGGCACGCGGTCGAGGAAGTCCTGTGTGAGGGTCACGCCCTGGGTGGGGGTGGTGGAGTCCACGGTGGCGGTGGCGGTGCCCCCGTCCTGGGCCATCGCGGCGGTCGCGCCGAGCGTGAAGATGATGGCGAGCGCGCTCGCTGCGTGGTGTCTCATGATCCCTCCGGCGCCGCTCCAACCGAGCAACGGAGGCACCGTAGCGATCGACCTGCACCTGTCAATGCGCGCGGACGACCCCGCGGGCTGGTTGAGCTGATGTTCTTTCCCGAGGCGTCGCCGGGTTGAGTTCGTGGCGCGCTCCGTCCGGGGGCGCGCCGACCTCGGCCTCTCGAGTGCGGGCGGTGGGGTTCATGCCTGGCGCGCCATCTCAGCCCTGCGCCGTCGGCGAAGGAGAGCGAGCGAGAGGAGCGCGAACAGACCGTCACCACCCCCGCGGCAGCCGCAACCGCCTCCCTGACCTGGGGCGCCTCCGCCCACCGGCTCAGTCGCGGCGCCTCCCGCCGTCGCAGAACCGCCAGCCGTCACAGAACCGCCCGCCGTCGCGGAGCCACCCGCCGTCGCGGAGCCACCGGCCGTCGCGGAGCCACCCGCCGTCGCAGAACCGCCCGCCGTCGCCGAGCCACCCGCCGTCGCGGAGCCACCCGCCGTCGCCGACCCGCCCGCCGTCGCCGAGCCACCCGCCGTCGCGGAGCCACCCGCCGTCGCAGAACCGCCCGCCGTCGCCGAGCCACCGGCCGTCGCCGAGCCACCCGCCGTCGCCGAACCGCCAGCCGTCGCAGAGCCGCCCGCCGTCGCCGAGCCACCTGCCGTCGCAGAACCGCCCGCCGTCGCGGAGCCACCGGCCGTCGCCGAGCCACCCGCCGTCGCGGAGCCACCCGCCGTCGCCGAGCCACCCGCCGTCGCCGAGCCACCCGCCGTCGCCGAGCCACCTGCCGTCGCAGAACCGCCCGCCGTCGCCGAGCCACCGGCCGTCGCGGAGCCACCGGCCGTCGCGGAGCCACCCGCCGTCGCAGACCCGCCCGCCGTCGCCGAGCCACCGGCCGTCGCCGAGCCACCCGCCGTCGCCGAACCGCCAGCCGTCGCCGAGCCGCCCGCCGTCGCGGAGCCGCCCGCTGCTGACCCGCCAGCCGTCGCGGAGCCACCCGCCGTCGCGGCGCCGCCCGCTGCTGACCCGCCAGCCGTCGCGGAGCCACCCGCCGTCGCCGAGCCACCCGCTGTCGCGGAGCCACCCGCTGTCGCGGAGCCACCGCCTGCAGAGCCACCTGCCGTCGCGGAGCCACCTGCCGTCGCCGAGCCGCCCGCCGTCGCGGAGCCACCCGCCGTCGCCGAGCCGCCCGCCGTCGCGGAACCACCCGCCGTCGCGGAGCCGCCCGCCGTCGCCGAGCCGCCCGCCGTCGCCGAGCCGCCCGCCGTCGCCGAGCCGCCCGCCGCCCCGCCACCGCTCCCGCCAGCGAGCACCGTGATGGAGACCACCTCAGGCGCCGAATCCTGGGTCCCGTCGTTGGCCAGGTACCTGAACGAGTCGGCCCCGGTGAACCCCACCGCCGGGCGGTAGGTCACGTTGGGAGGCGTACCGGTCAGGGCGCCATTCATCGGCGGCGTGACGATCGCGAACGTGAGCGGGTCGTTCTCCGCGTCGTTGCCGCTGAGCTGGATCGCGACCGGCACGTTCTCGGTCGTGACGTAGTCGAGGCGATCGGCGACCGGCGGATCGTTGACCGGCGTGACCGTGATCGACACCGTCGCCGGCAACGAGTTCACCGTGCCGTCGTTCACCCGGAACGTGAAGCTGTCGGGCCCGCTCGTGTCTGCGTCTGGCGTGTATGTCACGTTCGGCGGCGTCCCTGACAGCGAGCCGTTGGCGGGCTCTCCGACGATCTCGAACGTCAGCGGGTTTCCGTCCGGGTCCGACGCGGTGAGGACGATCGCGACCGGCGTGTCCTCGGCGGTCGTGACGCTCTGCGCGTTCGCCGTCGGGCGCCTGTTCGTCGTCGCCACGACGAGGGTGATCGTCGCTGGAGCCGAGTCCACCGTGCCGTCGTTCACCTTGAACACGAGGCTGTCGACCCCGACGTAGCCCGCCGCCGGCGTGTAGAGCAGGGACGGGGCCGTGCCCGACAGCGCGCCGTGGCTCGGGCCCGAGACGACACTGTACGTGAGCGCGTCGCCATCGGCGTCCGACGCCGTCAGGCCCACCATCACCGGCGCGTTCACGCTCGTCTCGACCGTCGCGGCGTTCGCCACCGGCGCGTCGTTCACCGGCACCACCGTGAGCGAGATGGCCGCTGGCGCCGAGTAGGCCAGGTGATCGAATGCGCGGAACGTGAAGGTGTCGGACCCGTGGTAGTTGCCCGCCGGCACGTAGGTCAGGTTGGGCGGTGTCCCGGACAGGCTGCCGTGCGCAGGCGGAGTCACCACCTCGTAGATCAGCGTCGTGTCGTCCACGTCCGTCGCGCTGAGCGTCACCGCCACCGGCGTGTCCTCCGGCGTCGTCACCGTTTGCGGGGTCGCGACCGGCGGATCGTTCACCCGGCTCACCGCGAGCGAGATGGTGGCGACCGCCGAATCGACGAAGCCGTCGTTGACCTTGAAGGTGAACCAGTCGGCCCCGCCGAAGTCCGGGTCAGGCGTGTAGGTGAGGTTCGGTGGCGTCCCTGAGAGCGTCCCGTGGAAGGTGGGGGAGATGATCGTCCAGGTGAGCGGGTCGTTGTCTGCGTCGCTGGCGGTCAACGTCACCACCGCGGGAGTGTCTTCGGTCACCTGCACGATCGCTGACTGGGCAACCGGGGCCTCGGTGTCGAGGAAGCGCAGCGTCTCGACGCGGGTCGCGCGCAGCGTCGGCGCCGGGTCGAAGGCGCTCCGGGCCACCAGACAGCGCCGCGAGGGCACACAGGCCAGCGCGCCAGTGCCAATCGGCGACGGGTCATCGACCACCGTGAGCTGCACATCCACCCGCGTGCCGTCTGGAGTCACCCGCACACCCATGAGATCGGTGTTCGCGTTGCGGTCGTCTTCCCAGATGGTCACGAAGTGGCGCCCGTTCCAGGCCGTCACGGGCGCGCGCCGGGCAGATCCGCCCGCGAAGCCGAGCGAGATGGGGCCCTGGACCAGCGTGCCTGCGGTGGACCAGCGCGCGCCCTGGATCGACTCGTTCCCCGCGTCGTCGCGCTGCCAGGCGAGGAAATACTGGGCGCCATCGGAGGCGAGCGAGGGCTGCGCGTGATTGCCGAGGCCCGGCGTGAGGTTGAACACGGAACCAATCGGAGTCCCCGCCGCGCTCACGAGCAGGCCCTCGATGTCCTTCTGCGCCAACACCTGGCTGGTCCACGCCACGAGGTAGTTGGTGCCGCTCCAGGCAATGGTCGGTCCGCTGCGGCTGCCGCCCGTCGCGAGCGCAAGGCCCATCGGGTCGTCGACGTCGCCCCGCGCCTGCACCCCGCTGGCGTAGATGTCCACGTTGCTCCCGTTGCGCTGGTCCTCCCAGACGACGAAGAACGAGGAGCCACTGGAGGCCACGCGCGGCGCGCCCTGCCGACCGGCCGCGGTGGAGATCGCGATGCCCGACGGGTCGAGCAGGGTGCCCGCGTTGTTCACCCGCGCGCCGTAGATGTCTGGTGAGGCACCACGACCGTCTTCCCAGACGATGAAGAACAACGAGTTCGTCGAGGCGATGGCAGGCCGCCGCTGCCGCCCGGGCGCTGTGGAGATCGCGATGGCTGTCGGGTCCAGCACCACGCCGTCGTGGCTGACGCGCACGCCGTAGAGGTCGGCGACGTCTCCGCCGACCGACCCCCGGGAGTCTTCCCACGCGACGAAGTACTGGGTGCCGTTGAAGCCGACCGCGGGCGTCGTCTCCGAGTTCGCTGACCGCGAGACGAGGAACTCACCCGGGGCCACCACCGCGCCCGCTGCGCTCACCCGCGCCCCCTGCACGTCGTAGAGCGAGCCGAGCGGCGTCTCGAGCCGCTCCCAGACCGTCAGGTAGCCGGACCCCGTGAAGGTGACGTCGGGCAGGCGCGGGGTGCGGGGCGAGAGCGTGCCCAGGATGACGCCAGACGGATCCGACACGACGCCAGCGCTGGTGACGCGCGCTCCGTAGATGTTGGGGTTCGCCGAGCCGCCGCGCAGGTCGAGCCAGGCCACGAAGTAGCCAGCGCCGTCCGAGGCGACGGTGGGCTGTTGCTGCCAGTCCGGCGCCGCGGAGATCGCGATGCCAGACGGGTCGAGCACCACGCCCATCGACGAGACCCGCGCGCCGTAGACGTCGACGTCGCCGCTCCGCCGGTCGCTCCACGCAACGAAGAACGCCGCGCCGTTCGAGGTGACGGCGCTCGACGTCTGGGTGTCCGATGCGGTGGTGATGGCGATGCCCGTCGCGTCGAGCACCACGCCCGCGGCGCTCACCCGGGTGCCGTAGATGTCGGCGAAGCCGTTGCGCGTGTCGTCCCAGGTGACGAGGTACGAGTTCGCGCCCCAGGCCACGTCGGGCAGGCTCTGGGCGGAGGGCAGGGTGCACAGGGGCACGCCCGTCGGGTCGAGCACGGCCACCGCCGGCGACACCCGCGCGGCGTAGACGTCATCGTTGCCGTTGCGCTGGTCCTTCCACACCACGAGGTGGTTGGCGCCGTCCCAGGCGACCGCCGGTTCGGTCTGGGCCGTGCCGACCTGCGCGGTGATGGGCACGCCGGAGGGATCGAGCACGACGCCCGCCGGGCTGACGCGCGCGCCGTAGATCTCCGTCTCGCCCGTTCGGGTCTCGGACCACACGAGGAGGTAGTTGGTGCCGTTCCACGTGAGCGCCGGTTGGCTGGGCGATCCGGTCGTCTGCACCAGGACGAGGCCGGCCGGGTCCAGCACCGCGCCCGTCGCGTCCACGCGAGCGCCCATGAGGGTCTGCTGGCCGCCGCGAACATCGCGCCAGACGACGAGCGCCGCGGTGCCAGACCAGGCCACGGCGGCCTGCTCCTGGCTGCCCTCGGCGGCGGCGATGGCCGGCGCATCGACCGCCGCCTCGGGGCCGATGACCGGGTCGAGCACGGCCGGGTAGCGCGACGCGCGCAGCACCTCGCGCTCCACCGTGAGCCACAGCGCTCCGTCCCGCCACGTCACCGGCACCGGGGTGCGCCGGCCGTCGGCGTCGATCCACGTGCCGTGGCCGAACCGCACGAGCGCGCCGTTCGCGTCGAAGTGCGCCCCGGAGTCGGTGACGTCGATGAACCGCGCGCCCTGCACGTCGAGCCGCACCGCGAGCGCCGCGTCGCCTGCCGGCGCACGCTCGAAGCGCCAGCGCACCTCGACGCCCTCGTCACGCACCGTCCATTCCTCGTCGAAGCCCGCTGCGTGCACGCGCACTCCACCACCGGGCTCGAGTCGTGGAGCCGTGCGCTCGCTGGGTGCAGGCACGACGACGGCTGAGTTGAAGCGCATGGGGTTGCCACCGCGGGGCGTGAAGTCGATTCCCCTGCCACCGAGGCGCGCCGACCAGGTCGGTTGGTTCGTCCTGAACTGCGAGCTCCCATCACTCAGCCAGCTCAGCCGGACCTGTCGCACGACGGCGTGGACGTCGAACGGGAGCGCTTCACTCGACCCGCCAGCCGACGGGGTCTCCGGCCAGGCACCTCGCCGTGAGTCCATGCTCCCGAGCTGGGGCTGGTCCTGACAGGCGCCGAGCACCCCCGCCAGTGCGACCAGCGTGATGAACCAGCGCATGACAGTCCGCTGGGCTGGTTGACGTCCTGGCTTCGACACGACCGGCTGGTGTGTGGGCTTCATGGCGAGCCGGCAGTGTCGGCGTTGGCCGACCAGCCTCCCATCCCATCAGTATGGGGCGCGCGGGACGCGAGATCGTCAGGCCACCACCTGTTGGAGTACGAGGGCGTGGTGAGCCGCGGCGTCGAGACCGAGAAGGTTGGCGAGGACTACTTCGCGCAACGGCAGCTCAAGCAGGGCGCCGCGGGTTGGGTGCTGCTCGTCGGCCTGGGCGTCGCCTACGTCGTCTCGGGTGACTACGCCGGGTGGAACTTCGGCCTCGCGCAGGGCGGGTGGGGCGGACTGCTGATCGCCACGGTGCTGATGGCGACCATGTACCTGTGCATGTGCTTCGCGTTGGCAGAGCTGGCCTCGATGATCCCCACCGCGGGCGGTGGCTATGGCTTCACGCGCACGGCCTTCGGCCCGTGGGCCGGGTTCCTCACCGGCACCGCCATTTTCATCGAGTACGCCATCGCGCCCGCCGCCATCGCGTGCTTCATCGGCAGCTACTGTCAGTCGTTGTTCGGCGTGGGCGGCTGGCCGGTGTACCTGGCGTTCTACGTCGTCTTCGTCGGGCTCCACGTGCTGGGCGCCGGCGAGGCGCTCAAGATCATCTTCGGCATCACCGCGGTCGCGGCGGTCGCGCTGGTCGTCTTCATCGTCGCGATGGCGCCGCACTTCGACGCCGGTCGGCTCTTCGACGTGCCGGTCAGCCAGGCGGCTGGCGCGAGCCCGTTCCTGCCCAACGGAGTCCTCGGCATCTGGGCGGCGATCCCCTATGGCATGTGGTTCTTCCTGGCCGTCGAGGGCGTTCCGCTCGCCGCCGAGGAGACGAAGGACCCGAAGCGCGACCTGCCGCGCGGGCTCATCGGCGCCATGCTGGTGCTCCTCGCGCTCGCCGCGCTCATGCTGATGGTGGGCCCGGGCGGCGCGGGAGCCAACTCGCTCAAGGCGTCGGGCAACCCGCTCGTGGACGCGCTCATCACCGCGTACGGCGGCCCGACGTGGATGAGCCGCTTCGTCAACGTGGTGGGCCTCGCGGGCCTCGTCGCCAGCTTCTTCTCCATCATCTTCGCGTACTCCCGGCAGGTCTTCGCCCTGTCTCGTGCGGGCTACCTGCCGCGCGCGTTGTCGGTGACGAGCTCGCGCAAGGCGCCGGTGCCCGCGCTCGTCGTCCCGGGCCTCATCGGCTTCCTGCTGTCGCTGTCTGGCCAGGGCGACCTGCTCATCCTCGTGGCCGTCTTCGGCGCCACCGTCTCGTACGTGTTGATGATGGCGGCGCACATCGCGCTGCGGCTCAAGCGCCCCGAGCTCCCTCGGCCCTTCGTAGCGCCTGGCGGCATCGTCACCTCGTCCATCGCCCTCGTGCTGGCGCTGGCCGCGTTGGTCGCGGGGTTCCTGGTGGACCCGCGCGTGCTCATCGGCGCGGTCGTCGTCTACGCGCTCTTCATCGCGTACTTCGCGCTCTACAGCCGCCACCACCTCGTCGCGGGCACGCCGGAGGAGGAGTTCGCCGCGGTCAAAGCCGCCCAGGACTCGCTCAAGTAGCCCAGCGCCTCGCGCGTCGCGCTCGTCTATGACGCGTGCATGAAGCTGAACGCGCGCACCATCGCCGTCTGGGTCGTCCTGCTCGCCCTGTTCCTCGGGGCCTTCGCGCTGTTCTCTTCTGACAAGCCCGAGGTGGCCGGTCGGCGGAGCCTCGCGGAAGTGAAGAGCGACTTCGAGCGCAGCCGCGTCAAGCAGCTCGAGGCCGACAGGGCAGGGGCGATGTACGTGGTGCTGATGTCTGGCGAGCGGTTCTCGATCGACGCGACGGCCGCCGAGGTCTTCGACTCGCTCGGTGAGCTCGCCGAGCGTGTGCCCTACTACGAGGCCCCCGAGAAGAAGTCGTTCTCGCTCGGAGGGTGGGGCCAGACGCTCCTGGTCGTCGTCGTCGTGCTCGCGGTGTTGGTGGTGTTCCTGCGGCGCATGGGTGGCCAGAGCTCGATTCTCACCATGCGCCGGTCTCCGGCGCGTGAGGTCGTCAAGGTGCCCAACGTCCGGTTCGCGGACGTCGGCGGCCACGAGAGCATTCGCGCGCGGCTCCAGGAGTGCGTCGAGCTGCTCAAGCACCCGGCGGTGGCCGAGAAGACCGGCGCCCGGGCGCCGCGTGGCGTGCTGCTCGAGGGGCCTCCCGGCAACGGCAAGACGCTCCTGGCGAAGGCCCTCGCGACCGAGGCCGGGCTGCCGTTCTTCGAGACGTCAGCGAGCGAGTTCGTCGAGCTCTTCGTCGGCGTCGGAGCCGCGCGCGTGCGCGACCTCTTCGAGCGTGCGCGGGCCAGGCAGCCCTGCGTCGTCTTCATCGACGAGCTGGACGCGGTAGGTCGGAAGCGGGGCGCCGCCAGCGCGACGCTGACCCATCAGGAGCGCGAACAGGCGCTCGACCAACTGCTCGTGGCGCTCGACGGCTTCACCGAGCGGGGCCAGGTGCTGGTGCTGGCCGCGACCAACCGCGCCGACCTGCTCGACGTCGCGCTGCTGCGGCCGGGCCGGTTCGACCTCGTGCTGCAGGTGAACGCGCCGGACCTCGCCGGGCGGGCGGCCGTCCTGGCGGTGCACACGCGCGGGAAGCCGCTGGAGCCTGGCCTCGACCTCGACGCAGTGGCGCGCGCCTCCGACGGCTTCAGCGGCGCCGAGCTCGCGCAGGTCTGCAACGAAGCGGCACTGGCGGCGACCCGTCGCGCGATGGCGGGAGGCGCCGCCACGTTGACCCTCGCCGACTTCCACGCAGCGATTGGCGGGCGGCGCACGGCGAGCGGGGCGGACACCCTGGACCTGCTCCTCAACGACGCGAGCGTCGGGCTCACGAAACCCTCGACGCCGCTGCACGTGCGGGTCGACCTGGTCTCGGGCAGCACGCTCGAGGGCCAGGTGCTGTGGATCGACCCGACCATCCTCAAGCTGCAGACGGTGACGGAGGGCGTCTCGTTGCAGCGCGTCTCCATCATGGCCATCCGCGCGGTGGACGCCTCGCCGGTGCCGCTCCAGGCGCTCGCCCAGGCAGGCGGAAGCGCGACGCCTGACGCGGGGTGAAGCCGGCGGTGGGCCCTGAACGATGCCGCGCTTCCTCGTGATGAGGTGGGTGCTCGCCGAGGCGGCGCGAGGCTGACCGCCGTCAATCGCTGAGGTCAACGGTCGTGACAACCTCGGGCCACTCAGGGTGAGATGGAATCTCAACGGGCCGGAGCGACGCCGCTGTCCCAGCCGATGGCAGCAGTCTGACTCGACACAACGACGGATTGGGGAGCTCGATGGGACAGGTCAAGTGGTGGGCATTCACGGCGGCGTGCATGCTCGCGGCGTGCTCGCAGGTGTCAGAGACTCACGAGGTCGCGACGCAGCGGCAGGGCCTCGCGCCAGTGAACGACCGCTGCAACGCGCCGAGCGTCGTCCAGGCGGGCGTCGTGACGGTCGGCACCACCGCCGAGGCGGCAGACGACAGCTGGTGCAGCTGGGGACCCGACGTCTACTTCACCTTCAACCCGGGCGCGTCGGGCACCTGGCGGGCCGTCGTCTCGGCGACGGGTGACGGCGGTACGAGCTGCCCCGATGGTGGCTGCTTTGGCGCCTTCTCGCCCGTCGTCTATCTCACCGCCGGGTGTGACGGCGGCTGCACGACGTACTCGCCGGGCAGCGCGGTCGCCTTCCGCTCCATCAGCAGCGTACCGGCGACGCTCGTCGTCGACTCCACTTCGTCCCAGGGCGGGCCGTTCGAGCTGCTGGTGGTCCCCTTCACCCCGCCGTCAAACGACACCTGCGCCACCCCAGCCGTCCTCCCGCTCGCGACCCCGGTGACGGTGGACTTCACGCAGGCGCTCGACGACGCGTTCGGCGGCGGTGACGGGGGCTTCGGCTGCGGCTACCCGGGGATCACGGACCTCGTGTACTCGTTCACCCCCGCCGTGTCGGGTCGGTATCGCTTCTCGCTGCCGGGCGGGGCCTTCACGGTGGGCTCGGGCACCTGTGGCGCTTCGTGCACCGGCTTCGCGACGATGCTCGACCTCGACCTCGTCGCCGGCGCGACGTCATACGTCATCGCCGAGGGCCTGGGCGTGCTGACGCTGCGGGTTGACCCGGTGGTGGTGCCGCCCAACGACCGCTGCGTGAACGCGCAGACCGTCTCGCTCGGCGTGCCCTTCACGGGCACCACGATGGGAGCAGCGCCCGACGTGCTGTGCGGTCCCATCCGGTTCGTCAGCAGTGACGTCTTCTATCGGTTCACCCCGCCAACGACGGGCGCCTTCGCGGCCAGTGCGACGCCCTTCGGCGGCGACGGAGGCTCGTTCGTCGTCGGCGTCGGGCCAGCGTCCTGCCCTGGACCTGCTGATGGTGGCCTCGCTTCCTTCTGCGACCAGGCGAGCGCTCAGCGGGTCGCGTTCCGAGGCACGGCGAACACGCCGGTGACGGTCGTCGTGCAGTCGGCGTTCTCGCCTGAGCCCTTCGAGCTGCTCGTCAGCGCCATCACCCCGCCCTCGAACGACACCTGCGCGT
Source organism: Myxococcaceae bacterium (assembly GCA_016793095.1). Lineage (GTDB taxonomy): Bacteria > Myxococcota > Myxococcia > Myxococcales > Myxococcaceae > Xiheimicrobium. The sequence goes on from JAEUJQ010000014.1 coordinate 44,031, forward strand.
CGCCAGCGACCCTCCTGCCCGGCGTCCCCGCGGCCGTCGACCTCCGCGACGCCATCGATGACCTGCCAGGGGCGGGCCCCATCGACGCCGGAGTCCAGTGCGGTGAGCCCGCCACGCCCGACGTGGTGTTCGCCTTCACGCCCCCGGCGAGCGGGCGGTACCGGTTCCAGGGCCCGTTCCAGCTGTGGCTCGGCGCCGCGTGCGGCTCCTCGTGCCTCCCGGGCAGCTGGTCGACGCTGACCGCCGACCTCGTGGGTGGCGTCACCGTCTGGCTGACGGTGGAGTCGAGCTTCAACCTGTCGGGCTCCGTCCGGGTCGACGCGCTTCAGGTGCCGCCGAACGACCTCTGCCTGAACGCTCAGGTGCTGGCGCCCGGAGTTCCCGTCAGCGGCACCACCGTCGGTGCGCGCGCCGACGCCGTCTGCGACTTCGGCCTCGATGTCTTCTACCGGTTCACGCCGCCCACGACAGGCACGTGGCGCGCGACGGTGGCCTTCGCCGACGGCGGGTATGGCGAGCTCGGCGTCACGCGCGGCTGTGGGTCCGACGCTGGCCAGCCCGATGGGGGCTTCACGGGGGGCTCGTGTTCCCCGCGAGGCTTCCCGCGGGTCAACTTCGCCGGCGCGGCGGCGGACCCGCTCACCGTGGTGGTGACGACGTACTCCGAGGCCAGCTTCCAGCTGCGCGTCGACCCGTTCGTTCCTGCCCCCAATGACTCGTGCGCCTCGCCTTCGGCGCTGATGCCCGGGGTGCCGGTCATGGTGTCGTTCGCCGACGCGCTCGATGACCCGTTCCCCGAGCCTGACGCGGGCTCCGGGCCGTCTTTCGATGGTGGCTTCGGCTTCGACGGCGGCCCCGGACCGCAAGACGGCGGGCTGATGTCGTGCGGCACGCCGTACGATGCCGACCTGGTCTTCTCGTTCACTCCCGCGACCTCTGGCCGCTATCTCTTCGAGGCGCCCGCGAGCCTGAGGTTGGGCACCGGCACCTGCGGAGCGGCGTGCTTCCGCGCGGGCTACTCGACGCTCATCGAGAACCTGCAGGCCGGTACGACGTACTGGCTCATCGTCGAGGGCTGGTCGACGCTGTCGGGCGTCGTGCGGGTTGACCCGCTGCCGGCGCCGCCAAACGACCAGTGCAGCGCTGCGCAGGTGGTGACGGCCGGAGTGGCGGTCGCTGGCACCACCCGCGGCGCGAGCGACGACTTCACCTGCGAGTTCGGGGGCTACGGCCCAGACGTCGTCTACCAGTTCACGCCTGGCGCTTCGGGGGTCTACCGCGCGACGGTCAGCGCCAGCGACGGTGGGTGGACGACGGCCTCGTGGTGGAACAGCCCCTGTGGAACTCAGTGCCTGACGAGCACGCCAGTGGTGCGGGCCACCAGCGGCACGCCGTACTTCATCGTCGTCGACACCGCCTCGCCGGTCGGCGGCCCGTTCCAGTTGACGGTGAACCAGGTGCCGCCGGTGTCGAACGACACGTGCGCGACACCGCAGGCGCTGACCCTCGGCGTGCCGGCGACGGTCACGCTCGACTCGGCCATCGATGACTATCCGACGAGCGCAGACGGTGGCTCGAGCTGCGGCTGGCGCGGCTACCCCGACGTGGTGTTCTCGTTCACCGCGCCGTCCACGTCGACCTACGTCGTGACGACGAACGGTGTCGTCAGCGTGATGGCGACGTGCGGCGGAAGCTGCGCTGGCCTCGGCTACCCGCAGATGGTGAGCCTGACGGCCGGACAGTCCACGTTGCTGGTGGTCGATGGCTTCCAGTCTTCAGTGACGGTGACGGTCCAGCTCGCGTCGGCGTTCGACGGCGGCTTCTTCACTCCCGACTCAGGTGCCCCGCCGCTGCTCGATGGTGGCGCCGGAGGTGGTACTGCAGATGGGGGTGCAGCGGGCGGCGGCCGGGCTGGTGGCTCCGCGGCGGGTGGCTCTGCGGCGGGTGGCTCTGCGGCGGGTGGCTCGGCGGGTGGCTCCGCGGCGGGTGGGTCGGCTGGTGGCTCCACGGCGGGCGGCTCGGCTGGTGGCTCGGCTGGTGGCTCCGCGGCGGGCGGCTCGGCCGGTGGCTCGTCGGGCGGCTCCGCTGGTGGCTCCGCGGCGGGTGGGTCGGCTGGTGGCTCCGCGGCGGGCGGCTCGGCGGGTGGCTCGGCCGGTGGTTCCGCGGCGGGCGGCTCGGGCGGTGGTTCGGCGGCCGGTGGCTCGGCGGCCGGTGGCTCGGCGGCCGGTGGCTCGGCGGCCGGTGGCTCGGTTGGCGGCGGCTCGGCTGGCGGCGGCTCGGCTGGCGGCGGCTCGGCTGGCGGCGGCTCGGCTGGCGGCGGCTCGGCTGGCGGCGGCTCGGCTGGCG
>JAEUJQ010000092.1 GCA_016793095.1 Myxococcaceae bacterium
GCCCGGGCACTCGGCCGAGGTGGCGCACGTCTGACAGAAGGGGAAGTCGCTCTTCGCGTTGCGGCAGAGGTTCGTGGAGCCTTCACAGACCTCGCAGGTGTTGCAGGCGCTGGTGCCCTGACAGGCGCGCGCGGTGCCGATGACCGGGCCTTCGCAGATCTTCGTGCGGCCGTTGCAGCGCTGATCGAGGCCACAGTCGGCGTTGACGGAGCAGCCCGGCGCGCAGCCGAACCGATTGCTCGCGGTGCGCGCGCAGACCTGCCCGACGGGGCACTGGGAGTCGGTGGTGCAGAAGGGCTGGCATCGTCCCGTGGGCTCGCCTGGCGGCTTGGTGCACACGCGGTTCTCGGCGCAGTCGGTGTCGACGTTGCACTCGTTGAGCGGCTCGCACACGCGGCTGATGCAGCGCAGCTTCGAGTCACCACAGTCGGCATCACGCGAGCACTCGGCGACACAGAGGCGGGCGCGGGGATCGCAGGTGGTGCCGAACGGACAGACCTGCGCGGCCGCGACGCACTTGCCGAGGCGCGGGTCGCAGCGCTGCGTCGAGTCCATGCAGTCGGGCGTGGTGTTGCACGAGCGCTGGCTGTCGGGGATGCAGCCCTGGAAGTTGCGGCAGGTGGCCGTCTGGCCCTGCGGCGTCTTGTCGGGCCAGCACTGCCCCACGCCGTCCTTCTGCTGGCAGGTCGACCCGCGCGGGCAGTTCGAGTTGTCGGCGCAGGCCTTGCCACAGAACTTCTGGTTCAGCGTCGTGTCGAGCACGCAGTTGTCGTCGTTGCCGCCGCACTCGTTGTTGGCCGAGCACGTCTCACAGAAGCTCTTCAAGCTGCGGCACGCGCGAATCGAGGGGTCGCAGTACTCACCCATCGCGCACTCGGTGTCGAAGCGGCAGCCGGCGATCTCCTCCACGCACTGGCCCGTGAAGTTGTTGCAGTACTTGGGGGTGGCGCCGAGCATCGTGCCCATGCGGCAGGAGTCGTCGGAGAGGCAGATGCACTGCCGCCGAACCTTGTCACAACGAAGCACTCCGCACTCTGCGTCGACGTTGCAGGCGCGACCCACGAAGTCCGCCGTGCCCGCGTCGGGAGGCAGGGGCAGCGGCATGTTCGTGTTGGGACAGCCGAAGACCAGCAGGCTGAGGACGAGAGGGGCGACCCGCGACATGAGTGGCGGCGGCTTAGCCCTGTGCGGAAAGGGGTGCAACGGGCGGATCAGGCGCGCGACGCACGACGGCGCAGGGCGACGAGGAGCAGTCCGAGACCACCGAGCAGCGGGCTGACCGAGCTGCAGCCGCAGAACCCGAAGTCGTTGCATGGTGGCTCCTTGAAGCCCCGCGCCGAGAGGCTGCTCTGACAGGTGCCTGCCTGCACGATGGCGGCGTACTCCTCGAGCGTGAAGCGCACGTTGCCGCACGTCACCCCGCCGTTGCTGACGAAGGCATGGCCACCTGATGCGCCCCAGACGGTCCCAAGCCCGCTCCCGCCGCCCTCGAGCAAGCTGCCGACAGAAGGAGCGCCGGCGTCAGCGTCTCCGAAGACACGTTGCACCCGAATCGCGGTGGAGGCGAGGCCGGCGTCCGTCGTCACCCGCTCGTCGACGCCGCTGACCACCCAGGGCGACGGCTCGGAGCACTGACAGAGCGCAATGCACGACGCGCGAGCAACGCCTGGCGTCAGCACGAGGAGCAGCCCGAGGAGCAGCCCGACGAGCGCGACGACTGTTCCGGGACTGGTGAAGTCCGCGCCCGAGAGGTCTCGAACATCGCCGAAACCGAACGCCACGAGCGCACGCATGACGCGTTCAGCGTTTGCCGCCCCTGCTTCCAGCCACACGTCGAGCTCGGCTGTGAACCGCGGGAACCCGTGCGCCGCCATCGCGTGGCCGCCGATCAGCAGGAACCTCACCCGGTGCTCGACGAGTAACGGCAAGAACGCTTTCCAGTCTTGGGGAAGTTCCATGCGCGAACTCCCTCAGCGTCTCGACCGCCGCGATGCGCTCATGCATCGGGCGTGAGAGCCAATAGAACGGGTCAGCCTGATCAGCGATTCATACCACCGAGGAAGTCTGCGTTCCCCTTGCTGGGGCGCATGTGCTTGAGCACGAACTCCATCGCGTCGATGGGCGTGAACGGGTGCAGCACCTGGCGCAGCGCCGTGATGCGCACGAGGTCGGACGGCGGCAGCAGCAGCTCTTCCTTGCGCGTGCCCGACTTGTTGATGTCGAGACACGGGAAGATGCGCTTCTCGAAGAGCTTGCGGTCGAGCACGATCTCGCTGTTTCCCGTGCCCTTGAACTCTTCGAAGATCACTTCATCCATTCGGCTGCCGGTGTCGATGAGCGCGGTGCCGATGATGGTGAGCGAGCCACCCTCTTCGATGTTGCGCGCGGCGCCGAAGAAGCGCTTGGGCCGGTGCAGGGCGTTGGCGTCGACGCCGCCCGAGAGGATCTTGCCCGACGCCGGCACCACCGTGTTGTAGGCGCGCGCGAGGCGGGTGATCGAGTCGAGCAGGATGCAGACGTGCTGCTTCTGCTCGGCGAGGCGCTTGGCCTTGTCGATCACCATCTCGGCGACCTGCACGTGGCGCGTGGCGGGCTCGTCGAAGGTCGACGACACGACCTCGCCGCGCACCGAGCGCTGCATGTCGGTCACCTCTTCCGGGCGCTCGTCGACGAGGAGCACGATGAGGTGCATCTCAGGGTGGTTCTTCGAGATCGCGTGCGCGATGTTCTGCAGCATCACCGTCTTGCCGGCCTTGGGCGGCGCGACGATGAGGCACCGCTGGCCGAGGCCGATGGGGCAGAAGAGGTCGATGATGCGCGTCGTGTAGTCGTTGGCGTCGTGCTCGAGCTTGAGCTTCTTCGTCGGGTACAGCGCCGTGAGGTTGTCGAAGAGGATCCGCTCCTTGACGTCGGCGGAGAACGGCTCGGCGAAGTTGATCTTCTCGACCCGCTGGAGCGCGAAGTAGCGCTCGCCTTCGCGCGGCTGGCGGATCGGCCCGGTGATGGTGTCGCCCGGGCGCAGGTTGAAGCGCCTCACCTGTGACGGCGAGACGTAGATGTCGTCGGGGCTGGGCTGGTAGTCGGAGTCGGCCGAGCGCAGGAAGCCGTAGCCGTCGCTCATCAGCTCCATCACGCCTTCGGCCTGCACCTCGTACTTCTTCTCGGTGACGTTCGAGAGGACCGCGACCAGCAGCTCCTGCTTCTTGAGGCCCTGCGTACCCTCGATGCCCAGGTTGTGGGCCATCTTCGAGAGCTCGGTGATCTTCATCCGCTTGAGGTCGTTGAGCTTGAGCTCCTGCAGGTGCGGGTGGGGCTCGCTCTCGTCGCTGGCCGGGGCGGCCTCGGCCTCGGGGGCCTCGTGCTTGACGACCTCCTCGCCCGAGATCTGCGCCTCGCGAATGTCGTCGTCCCGCACGGCGCGGTTCATCGGGGTCAGCACCGGCTTGACCCGGCCCTCCTCGCCCTCGTCATCGCCTTCGTCACGCTCGTCGGCCTCGTCCTCCGCCGCGTCGCGATCGTCTTCTTCATCGGCGTCGACCGGGTCGGGGATCTCTTCTTCGACCTCGGAGGACGCAGCGGCAGCGCGCTTGCCCTTCTTCTTCACCTTCTCGTCGTCGCTCTTCTTCGCGCGCTTCTTGTCGGACTTGGCGGGTGCCCTGGCCATGACGGTCGTACTCGGAGACGCCCGGGGAGGAGTGCTGCGTGCTGCTCACCCGGATCGATGTGTCGGTGTTGGGAAAGCGGAGCGCCAGGAAGAGACGGTGCGCTCCGACAGCGAAGGCAAGGTACGGGGAGGGTATTCGGGTGTCAAGGCGATACGATGGGCGCCCATGAGAATCACGCTGACGGTGTGGCTCTTGAGCAGCCTCTCGGCCCTCGCGCAGCCCAGGGAGATCGGCCCCACGGCCAACCTGTCGCAGGAGCTCGCTGCGTTGACCCCCGGCGACGAGCTGGTGCTCCGGGGAGGCACGTACACGCTGGGCACCTCGCAGTTGGCGATCAACCGCAGCGGCACCGCCGCGCTGCCCATCGTGATTCGCGGCAAGACGGGCGAGCGGGCGCACATCACCCGGCCGAACCAGAACCAGAACATCGCGGACATCTCGGGCCGCTACCTCGTCTTCCGCGACCTCGAGTTCTCGGGCGGCTCGGCGGGCCTGCGCTTCCTGTCGAACGCGTCGTTCATCACCATCGAGGGCTGCAACGTTCACGACACCGGCGACGTCGCGATCCGCGCGAACGACAGCGGCGGCACGTACGACGGGTTCCGCATTCTGCGGAACGAGGTGCACCACACCAACGACACCGGCGAGGCGATGTACCTGGGCTGCAACTCGAACGCGTGCCGGTTCGCGAACGGCGTCATCGAGGGCAACTGGGTGCACCACACGAACGGAACGAGTGTGCTGCAGGGCGACGGGATCGAGCTGAAGGAGGGCAGCTACAACAACGTCATCCGCGACAACGTGATCCACGACACGAAGTACCCGTGCCTCACGCTGTACAGCGCGGCCGCGAACGCGAGCACGCCGAACGTCGTCGAGCGCAACGTGCTGTGGCGCTGCGGCGATCACGGCATCCAGGTGAGCCAGGACGCGCTCATCCGCAACAACATCATCCTCGGGGCGGTGAACGACGGCATCTCGGTGCAGTCGCACGCGCAGGTGAGCGGCGGTTCCGGCGACGTGCGGATCGTGAACAACACGGTGCTCGACGTGAACGGCGCGGGCATCGCCGTGCGCGGCGCGATGGCTCCGGTGCTGGTGGCGAACAACGCGGTCTACGTCCAGTCCGGCGCGGCGCTGTTCGTGAACTCGTCCGGCACGAACGTGACGTTCTCGAACAACGTCGGCGTCGGCAGCGGCATGCTGGGGGCGGGGAACCTCGCCAACGACTTCGTGAGCGCGAGCTACGCGAACCTGCCGCCCAACGACGTGTTCCCGAAGACGGGCTCGGCGTTGATCGGCGCGGGGCTCGCCTCGGCGGCGCCGCCCGACGACTTCAACGGCACCGCGCGCTCGACCCCGACCACCGTGGGCGCATACCAGTTCGCCGCGGCGAATCCCGGGTGGACGGTGGTGGCCGGGTTCAAGGGCACGATGGGCGGAGGCTCGGCAGGCGGAGGCTCGGCGGGCGGAGGCTCGGCAGGCGGAGGCTCGGCAGGCGGAGGCTCGGCAGGCGGAGGCTCAGCGGGCGGAGGCTCGGCAGGCGAAGGCTCGGCGGGCGGAGGCTCCGCAGGCGGAGGCTCGGCAGGCGGTGGCATCGACAGCATTTCAGGCGCCGGCTGCGGCTGCCACACGTCACCTGCCGGCTCGGCGCTCGCGCTCGCGTTCCTCGTCGTGCTGGGTCGTTCGAGGCGCCGACTCAGGGCGTGAACGAGGCGAAGAAGCCGAGCAGGGGCGCGTTGTACGCCTGCCGCCACAGGTGATTCAGCGCGTTCTTTCCGCCCGGCGTGTCGAGCAACGCCGGCCCGCGATCGGAGTACCCGTTCGCGACGAGCTGCGCCTGCGCCTTGCGCATGCAGCTCTGGTCCACGATCCCGTCAGCCAGGTCGTGAAACTGCTTGAACGGCGGCCTCCTGGCGGGACCGGTCGTCGCCCACGGCGACTCGTTGGAGAAGCCGGCGGGCGCCGTACAGACGCCATCGAGGACGATCTCCAGCCCCGTCTCGCGATCGACCAGAATACCGATCGCCGACTCACGCGGTGAGAGCGCCGGATCGCAGACCGCGTCGGTGCCGTAGGGATCGACCGCAGACAGCGGCGCGAAGGCGGTGACGCGATCATCGAAGGTCGAGGCAGCGCGAATCGTCATCGCTCCGCCGGTGGACAGGCCCGCGACGAAGAGCTCAGGCCTCGAGCCGGGCGGACGCACCGAGGGAACGAGGGTACGCGTCGCCCAGTCGAAGAACGGCAGGTCGACGTTCGGCCTCGGCAGCACCGAGAAGTCGAACCGCTTGCCACACGGTCGTCCCTGCGCGTCCGTCACCACGCCGTCGGTGGAGTCGAGCGCGAAGACGGCGAAGCCCTGCGCCACCGCCGCCGCTGCGAAGGCGACCTGCGGCTGCACGAGGAGGCCCCCGGCGCAGAAGTGCTCAGCACGCCCGCCACCTCCATGCATCAACACGATGGCGCCCTTCGACCACACCGGCGGCCCACGCCAGAGCAGCGCGCGCCGGGTGTTGGCCAACTGTACCGATTGGCGCCTCCACCCTTCCCGGAGGCACGCCTGCTCCCCTGCGCTCAGCGGAGGGTCATCAACGCCTGCGTCCATCGCCGCGCCCGCATCCGTGAGGCCGCCCGGCCTGCCGCCGTCGAGAGCCGAGCCTCCAGTTCCCGGCCCGGCGTTCACGTCTGGAGCAGCCGCCCCGCAACCGGCGAACACGACGACCAGCAACGAGTGGGCGAGCGTCATGCGTCGCCAACCCGTGAGGCGCGGAAAGGTCAAACGACGACGCTTGATGGACACTGCGCGCCGATTCGGCTTCAACCGCCGCCGGCCGGGAGGGCCCATGAAGCCAGCCGAACGCGTCGCCGAGCTGCGAAAGCTCATCGCCTACCACAACCACCGCTACTACACGCTCGACTCGCCCGAGATCTCCGACGCCGCCTACGACGCCCTCGTCCGCGAGCTCACGAAGATCGAGGCCGCCTTCCCCGATCTCGTCACGGCGGAGTCTCCGACCCAGCGCGTCGGCGGCGCGGTGCTCGACAAGTTCGAGAAGGTCACCCACCGCCAGCAGATGCTCTCGCTCGGCAACGTCTTCGAAGACGCCGAGTTCCAGGAGTTCGACGAGCGCATCCGCAAGGCGATGAACGCCGAGGAAGTCCAGTACGTGTGCGAGCCGAAGATGGACGGCCTCGCCATCGAGCTCGTCTACGAGAAGGGTCGCTTCGTGCAGGGCTCGACCCGCGGCGACGGCGCCATCGGCGAAGACGTCACCGAGAACCTGAAGACGATCAAGAACCTGCCCCTCGAGCTGCCGGGCAAGGATCTGCCCCCCTTGCTCGAGGTGCGCGGCGAGGTCTTCATCCGCAAGGCCGACTTCAAGCGCATGAACGAGCAGCTGCTCGCGAAGGGTGAAGAGACGTTCGTGAACCCGCGCAACTCGGCGGCGGGCTCGCTGCGACAGCTCGACTCGCGCGTCACCGCGTCGCGTCCCCTCTCGCTGTACGTCTACGAGATCGGTGTCGTTGACGGCCGCGAGTTCGCGACGCACGTCGAGAAGCTCGACGCCCTGACCGCGTGGGGCCTGCCGGTCAACCCGCGCCGCACCGTCGCGAAGGGCTTCGCCGGCGTGAAGGGCGCCTGGAGCGCGCTGCTCGCCGAGCGCCACGACCTGCCCTACGAGATCGACGGCCTCGTGGTGAAGGTCGATCGCTCCGACTTCCGCACGCGCCTGGGCCAGGTGTCGAAGAGCCCGCGCTGGGCGGTGGCGTGGAAGTTCCCTCCCGAAGAGATGGAGACGAAGGTCGAGCGCATCCTCGTGCAGGTGGGACGCACGGGCGCGATCACGCCGCTCGCCGAGCTCACCCCCGTCTTCGTCGGCGGCGTGACGGTCTCGCGCGCCACCCTGCACAACGAAGACGAGCTGCGCCGCAAGGACGTGCGCGAGGGCGACCAGGTCTTCGTGCGCCGCGCAGGCGACGTGATCCCCGAGATCGTCAAGGTGATCACCGCGAAGCGCACCGGCGCCGAGAAGCCCTTCGTCTTCCCGACGACGTGTCCCGTCTGCCAGGCCCCGGTGAAGAAGGTCGAAGGCGAGGCCGTGCAGCGCTGCACCAACCGGGCCTGCCCCGCACAGCTCGCCGGCCGCCTGCGCCACTTCGCGACCCGCACCGCGATGGACATCGACGGCCTCGGCGAGAAGCTGTGCGAGGCGATGGTGGACAAGGGCCTCGTCACCTCGGTCGCCGGGCTCTACCGGCTCGACCTCGACACGCTCACCGGCCTCGAGCGCATGGGCGAGAAGAGCGCGCAGAACCTGCTCGACGCCATCACGCGCTCGAAGGACACGACGCTGCGGCGCTTCATCTACGCGCTCGGCATCCCCGACGTGGGCGAGGCCACCGCGAAGGCGCTCGCCGAGCACTTCCGCGAGGTGCACGCGCTGATGAAGGCGTCGCTCGAGGACCTGCAGAAGGTGAAGGACGTGGGCCCGGAGCTCGCGGCGTCGATCCGCGGCTTCTTCGACGAGCCCGAGAACCGCGCCGTCGTCGAGGCGCTGCTGCAGGCGGGCGTCAAGCCGAAGCCGCCCGAGGTGGTGGCCGCCGGCGCCTTCACCGGCAAGACGGTCGTGCTCACCGGCACCCTCTCGGCGATGGGCCGCGACGAGGCGAAGGAGGCCATCGAGAAGCGCGGCGGCAAGGTGTCGGGCAGCGTCTCGAAGAAGACCGACCTGCTCGTCGCCGGAGAAGAGGCCGGCTCGAAGCTGACGAAGGCGAAGGAGCTCGGCGTGAAGATCGTGACCGAGGCCGAGTTCGTCGAGCTGCTCAAGTAGCGCCCTGACACCCGCGCCGCGGTCGCCCGCCAGCACGACTCCGCAACCCTCACCTCAGATTTCCGTCGGGCCCTCCGCCCCTAACCCCGCGCTCCAGGGGCGGTGGGACTGGTCGCCGGCTTGCACAGGCCCGCGGCATGCTCCGATCCCTGGCCCTCGTCGTGGTGGTGCTGTCCTCCTGTGCCGATCTTCGCGACCTCGCCCCGCCGGGAGAAGACGTCTCGTCGACGGCGCAGCGCATCACCCAGGCGGCGCCGGACCCGGACGTCGAGGCCGCGAGCGTGGCCAACACCGCCCTGGGCCTCGCCCTGCTCGCGCGCCACCCTGACGGGAACTTCATCTTCTCGCCGTACAGCATCACCTCGGCCACCTCGATGCTCGAAGCCGGCGCGCGCGGAGACACCCAGACCGGCATCATCAAGGCCCTGAAGCAGACGCTGCCCGAGGCGCAACATCACCGGGCGATGAACACGCTCGAGGCCGCCATCGAGTCGCGCGGCGCGACCGCGAAGGGGAAGGACGGCAAGCCGTTCAGGCTCATCGCAACGAACCAGCTCTTCGGCCAGAGAGGCCAGCGCTTCGAGCAGGCGTACCTCGACACCCTCAAGCAGGAGTACGGCGCCGGCATACGGCTGCTCGACTTCTCGACCGACGCCGCGCGGGTGTCGATCAACCAGTGGGTCGGCCAGCGTACCGAGGGGAAGATCCCCAACCTGTTCGCGCCCAACTCGCTCCTCGGCGCCCGCCTCGCGGTGGTGAACACGCTCTACTTCAACGCCGCCTGGGAAGACGTCTTCGACAAGGCCGCGACGAAGCCGCACCCCTTCACGCTGCTCGACGGGGCGAAGATCGACGTCGCGATGATGCGGAACCCGAAGCTGAAGGGCGCGAAGGCGGCCCTCGTGGACGGCACCCAGGTGCTCGAGCTGCCGTACGACGGCCAGGACGTGTCGCTCGTCGTGGTGGCTCCGCCGGTCGGCAAGTTCGCCGATGTCGTCGGTGGGCTCGACGGCGCGAAGCTGCACGGGCTCATCACCCGCGCGGGCGTGGGCGGGTACGACGTGCGCCTGCCGAAGTTCAAGTTCGACACCAGCCTCGAGCTCGCCGAGGACCTGAAGGCGCTCGGCATGACGCACGCGTTCGACGCCGCGAAGGCCGACTTCTCGGGCATGACGGGCCAGCCCGAGCTCTTCGTCGGCGTGGCGGTGCACCAGGCCGTCATCATCCTGGACGAGAGCGGCACGGAGGCGGCCGCGGCCACCGGCTTTGGCACCTTCACCACGTCGGTGCCTCCACCGCCCACCGAGGTGATCATCGACCGGCCGTTCCTCTTCTTCATCCGCGACGTGAAGACGGGCCTCGTCCTCTTCGCCGGGCGCGTGGTGAACCCGAGCTGAGAGCTGTGACGGTCGAGAGCGACCGAGATCAGGAGTAGACTGGGCCGCGTGCGCGCGCTGCTCGTCACCGACCTGGAAGGCGTTCACGGCGCGGACTCGGTGGAGTGCCTGGTGGGCGGCGAGCCTGCATGGGAGCGGGCGCGCCTGCGGGCGACCCACGAGGTGAACCTGGCGATCGCTGCGTTGAGCCGGCAGGGCTTCACGAGCTTCGTCGTGTCTGACAGCCACCACAACGGCACCGACGCGCCCAACCTGGTGCTCGAGGCGCTCGACCAGCGCGCGACCTGTGAGCGGCGCAGCGACGCGTTCGCCCCCGCGCTCTTCAATGGCGCCGACGCGGTGGCAGCGCTCGGGATGCACGCCGCCGGGGGCGCACCCGGCTTCATCAGCCACGCGCTCGACGTGGGCCTCGCGTGGGAGCTCGAAGGCCGACTCGTGTCCGAGACCGACTTCCTGCTCGATCTCTGCGCGGCCGCGATGACGCCCTTCCTCTTCGTCACCGGCGACGACGTGCTCGCGAGCTCCCTGCCGTCGATCCGCGCCGTCGTCACCAAGCGCGCTGTGTCCGTCACCAGCGCTGCCTCCCTGCCCCTCGAGACCGTGGAGGATGGGCTGGTGCGCGCCGCGCTGGAGCCCGGCCGCGCTGCTCCGTCGTTGCCACCCGGCCCCCTGCGGCTGCACGTGAAGTCGCCGTCGTTCGAGATCCCCGCCCTCCCCTTCGTCGAGCGGGAATCGGACTTCACGGTGCTGGTGCACGGAGAGTCGCCGCGCTCGCGCTACGCCAACGCCCTCGCCACCGTCGAGCTCGTCTCGGCGGCGAGCGAAGACTTTCTCACCGGCGAACCGGGGGAGCCCGGCTTCGTCGAACAGGTCTCCGCTTTCCTGCGAGCGCCGTGGCCGTCGCTGAAGGTGAGTTGATTTGAATCAACGCCACGGGTCGGGGAGACTGCCGCCCCATGCGCGCCCCCTCTGCGGTCATCGTCGTGCTCCTCGCAGTCTCCGGCTGTGACGGCGTCACCACGGTCGAGGGCGACGGCGGAACGGCCGGGGGCTCGACCACTGGCGATGGTGGCACCGGCGGTGGGGCGGCGGGTGGGAACGCGGGCGGCGCGGCGGGTGGCGATGCAGGCGGCGCGGCGGGTGGCGATGCAGGAGGCTCTGCGGGTGGGTCGACGGCAGGCGGTTCCACGGCGGGTGGGTCAGCTGGCGGTTTCGCAGGAGGCTCGACGGCAGGTGGTTCCGCGGGTGGTTCCACCGCTGGTGGTTCCGGAGGCGGCTCGACGGCGGGCGGCTCGGCGGCGGGTGGCTCCGCGGCGGGTGGCTCCGCGGCGGGTGGCTCGGCAGCGGGCGGCTCGGCGGGTGGTTCGGCGGCCGGTGGCTCCGCGGCTGGCGGTTCGGCGGCTGGTGGCTCCGCGGCTGGTGGTTCGGCGGCCGGTGGCTCCGCGGCTGGTGGTTCGGCGGCTGGTGGCTCGGCAGCTGGTGGCACGGCGGCTGGTGGCTCGGCGGCTGGTGGCTCGGCGGCTGGTGGCTCCGCTGCTGGTGGTTCGGCTGCAGGTGGCTCGACCGGCTGGGACGGCGGGCCCTACACCGTCGTGAACGATGGCGGCTTCGGCTACCTCACCCGCCCCGCGAACCCGACGTGCATCGCGCCACCGCGGCCGACGAACCCCACCAACGTCCAGCTCGTTCGCGCGTTCCCCAACATCACCTTCAACCAGCCCCTGCTGCTCATGCAGGCACCCGGCGACCCCGGCCGGATCTTCGTCATGCAGCGCGGCGGCACGGTGCGCTCCTTCCCCAACGTGCCCACCGCGCAGCAGACCGACGTCACCAACGTCATCTCCATCACCGTCGACACCGCTGGTGAGGGCGGCCTCCTGGGCATGGCGTTCCACCCGCAGTGGGCCACCCGCAAGGAGCTGTTCCTCTCGTACACGCGCACCGGGCGCGGTGGCGGGGTGCCTCTCATCAGCGTGATCTCCCGGTTCCGCAGCACCGACAACGGCCTCACCTTCAACCCGGCGTCCGAGGAGCGGCTGCTCGAGCTCGATCAGCCGTTCAGCAACCACAACGGCGGCATGATCGCCTTCGGGCCCGACGGCTTCCTCTACATCGGCTTCGGCGACGGCGGCTCGGGCGGCGACCCGAATAACGCGGGCCAGCTGCTCAACACGAACCACGGCAAGTTCGTGCGCATCGACGTCGACGTGCCGTTCGTGAACGACGGCGGCGTGCGCTACGGCATTCCCCCCACCAACCCGTTCGCCTCCACTGGCGTGCCGTGCAACCAGACGACGTCGAGCCGCACCGTCGACGGGGGCAGCGTCGTGCGCTGCGCCGAGATCTACGCCTGGGGCGTACGCAACCCGTGGCGCTGGAGCTTCGACCAGGGAACCGGCCAGCTCTGGGCTGGCGACGTCGGCCAGGGCGTCTGGGAAGAGGTCGACGTCATCACCAACGGAGGCAACTACGGCTGGCGCACCTGCGAGGGCTTCTACCGGCAGGGCTCGTCGACGAACCTCTGCAACACGCCCGGCCACCTCGACCCGGTGGTGGCGTACGACCGCTCGATGGGCAACTCGATCACCGGGGGCTACGTGTACCGTGGCACCGCGGCGCCGGGCCTGGTGGGGCGGTACGTGTTCGGTGACTACGGCAACGGCGCCATCTACGCGATCCGCGAGGACCCGATGACGGGGGCGCGCTCGATCGAGACGATCGGCTCGACCTCCGGCCTCGCGTCCTTCGGCCAGACGCTCGACGGCGAGGTGTACACGCTGAACCTCTTCAACGGCACCATCTCGCGCTTCCAGCAGGCCTCGGCCGACGCTGGCGTCGTCGCCTTCCCCGCCAGGCTCTCGCAGACGGGCTGCTTCACCTCGACGACGCCCACGCAGCCGGTGCCGGCGCTCATCCCCTTCGCGGTGAACTCGCAGCTGTGGAGCGACGGCGCCCTCAAGGAGCGCTCCTTCGCGATCCCCGACGGCACCACCATCGCCCTCCAGCCCGACGGCGACTTCGACTTTCCCAACGGCACGGTGACGGTGAAGACGTTCTCGCTCGGCGGGCAGAAGATCGAGACGCGCCTGCTGGTGCGGCACAGCGACGGGCAGTGGGCGGGCTACACCTACGAGTGGCGGGCCGACCAGACGGACGCCGACCTGCTGCCGGCGGGGAAGACGAAGGTGGTGGGCAGCCAGACGTGGCTCTACCCGAGCCGTGGCCAGTGCATGACGTGCCACACCGCGGCGGCCGGCCGCAGCCTGGGCCCCGAGCTCGCGCAGCTGAACAGCGCCATCACCTGGCCGCGCGGCGTCACCGCGAACCAGCTCGAGACGCTCGCGGCGCTCGGCTACTTTTCGGGGCCGCTGCCGGCGCCCGCGCCCCTGCTGCCCCGCCTGCCAGACCCGCTCGGCGCCAGCGGCACCGTCGAGGAGCGCGCGCGCTCGTACCTGCACAGCAACTGCTCCAACTGCCACCGCATGGGCGCGGTGCCCGGCCCGCAGGACTTCCGCTACGCCCTCACCTTCCGCCAGACGAACGTCTGCAACGTGATGCCCACGAGCGGCAACGCGGGCGTGCCGGGCGCGCTGCTGTTTGCGCCGATGGATCCGTCGCGGTCGCTCATCTCCATCCGCACGAAGGCGCTCAACGTCTTCCGCATGCCGCCGCTGGGCTCCTCGGTCGTCGACGCGCAGGGCACCGCGCTGCTCGACGCGTGGATCAACTCGGTCACCAGCTGTCCGTGAGAGGTCGGGAATGAGAGCGCTCGTGTCGAAGGCCGTGGTCTGCGGCTGCCTCGTCGCGCTGGCAGGCTGCTCGGGCGTCGCTGGCGCCGACGGCGGGCCCGGGGGTGGCGCAGGGGGCGGCGCATCGGGTGACGGTGGGAGCGGCGGGGGCGTGGCGGGGCCGATGGCCGACGCCGGGCCCGGGCTGCTCGCGCGGCCGGCCAACCCCACCTGCGTCGCGCCCGCCCGCCCGGTGATCGCCTCGGGCGTGCAGGTGGTGCGCGCCTTCCCTTCCCTCACCTTCAACCAGCCCATGCTGCTGCTCCAGGCGCCGCTGACGCCCGATCGGCTCTTCGTCATGGAGCGGCTGGGCGTGGTGCGCTCGCTGCCCAACCGCGACAACGCGGCGATGGCCGACGTGCGCACCGTCATCGACCTCCGCATGCGGGTCGACGCGGCGGGCGAAGGCGGCCTGCTGGGCATGGCCTTCCACCCCGCGTGGCCAGCCCGGAAGGAGCTGTTCCTCTCGTACACGCGCACGGGAGGCGGGGGCTCGCCGCTGGTGAGCGTGCTCTCGCGCTTCCGCACGACCGACGACGGCGTCACCTTCGACCCGATAAGCGAGGAGCGGCTGCTCGAGCTGAACCAGCCGTACTCGAACCACAACGGCGGCGGCATCGCCTTCGGGCGCGACGGCTTCCTCTACTTCGGGCTCGGCGACGGCGGCTCGGGCGGAGACCCGCTCAACGCGGGCCAGCGCACCGACACGCTGCTGGGCAAGTTCATTCGCATCGACGTCGACGTTCCGGCGGCGCAGCGGTACGCGATTCCGCCCACCAACCCGTTCGCGAGCGGCACCGTGTGCAACAACGGCCGGGCCGACACCATCGTCGACGCGGGCGCGGGCACCACCCGGTGCGC
The DNA here is from genome assembly GCA_016793095.1 of Myxococcaceae bacterium. Classification (GTDB taxonomy): domain Bacteria; phylum Myxococcota; class Myxococcia; order Myxococcales; family Myxococcaceae; genus Xiheimicrobium. The sequence goes on from JAEUJQ010000092.1 coordinate 14,547, forward strand.
CGAGATCTACGCCCTCGGGCTGCGCAACCCGTGGCGCTGGAGCTTCGACACCGGCACCGGCGATCTCTGGGCCGGCGACGTCGGCCAGGGCACCTGGGAAGAGGTCGACGTCATCACCAACGGCGGCAACTCCGGGTGGCGTCCGTGCGAGGGCTTCTTCCGCCAGGGCTCGACGTCGACCCGGTGCATGACGCCGGGGTTCATCGACCCGGTGGTGGCGTACGGCCGCAGCCTGGGCCAGTCGATCACCGGCGGCTACGTGTACCGGGGCACGGCCATTCCCGGCCTCGTCGGGCGCTTCGTCTTCGGTGACTACGCGACGGGCCTCATCATGGCGGTGGCCGAGAACCCGGTGACGGGCGAGCGCACCATCGAGAACCTGGTCGACACGAACCTCGCCATCTCGTCGTTCGGGCAGACGCTCGACGGAGAGATCTACGTGCTCGGCATCGCGAACGGCCAGGTGCACAGGCTGGCGCCGATGGGCACGCCGATGCCGTCGACGTTCCCCCAGCGGCTGTCGCAGACCGGCTGCTTCGACCCGATGGACGTGAAGAAGCCGGGGCCGATGCTGATCCCGTACGACCTCAACGCGCCCCTGTGGAGCGACGCCGCCGCGAAGGAGCGGTTCTTCGCGATCCCCGACGGCGCCACCATTCGCGTGACCGGCGAAGGCGACTTCGAGTTCCCCAACGGCACGGTGACGGTGAAGACCTTCTCGCTCGGCGGCAAGCGCATCGAGACGCGGCTGTTGATGCGACACCCCGACGGTCAGTGGGCAGGCTACAGCTACGAGTGGCGCGACGACGAGTCCGACGCCGACCTGCTGCCGGCAGGCAAGACGAAGCAGGTCGGCGCGCAGAGCTGGCAGTACCCGAGCCGGGCCCAGTGCTTGTCGTGCCACACCGCGGCAGCCGGGAGGACGCTCGGGCCCGAGGTCTCGCAGCTCAACCGCGACCTCGTGTGGCCACGGAACGTCATCGCGAACCAGCTCGAGACCTACGAGTCCATCGGTCTGCTGGCAGCGCCGCTCGGCATGCCCGTGTCCGCGCTGGCCAGGCTCGAGCCCGCCGATGGCGCGGGCAGCGTGGAGGCGAAGGCGCGCGCGTACCTGCACTCGAACTGCTCGAGCTGTCACCGCAACGGCGCCGGCCAGGGCCCGCAGGACTTCCGCGCGTCGCTCTCCCTGATGCAGATGAACGTCTGCAACACGATGCCGCTCAACGGGACCCTCGGCGTCACCAACGCGCGGCTGCTGGCGCCGATGAACCCCGGCCAGTCGCTGATCTCACTGCGCATGAAGGCGCTCAACACGTTCCGCATGCCGCCCCTCGGCTCATCCGTGGTGCACGGCGATGGCGTGGCGTTGATCGACGCGTGGATCAGCTCGCTCGCCACCTGCCCGTAGCTTCTGGTTCGTGGAACGGAGCTTCGATGAGAATATCCGCGCGCGCCTGGCGTCGTGTGGCCAGGCTGCTGTCCCACACCCTGCTCCCGAGGTTCGCCATGCGTCTCCTGCTCGTCTCGATCATCACCCTCACATCAGCCCTCTCGCTGGCCCAACAAGTCAAAGTCCAGACGGGGAGCGGTCAGGTCGAGGTCGATACGGGGCAGGCCGGCGTTCAGGTGAACACCGGGCCTGGCGGCGTGCGCGTCGAGGCTGGAAACACGTCCGTGAAGACGGGCACGCGGGCGGCCAACGTGAACGTGAAGACGGGCCAGGGGACGACGACCGTCCAGGTCGGTGGCCAGGCCGTCCGGGTCGAAAACACGCCAGCCGCTACCGTCGTCGTCACGCCGCCGCCCGCGCCGGTTGCGCCTCCGCCTCCTGTCGCGCCTGAGGTCGTCGGTGAAGACGAGGACGATCTCGTCATTCAGGAGAACGGCCAGACGATCGAGCACACCTGCGGCAACGACCAGCTCGTCATCGTCAACGGAGATCAGAACGTCCTTTCGCTGCACGGGCCCTGCAAGGACCTGCACGTCAACGGCGCGCGCAACCGCATCACCGCCGACTCCGTGCAGTCGATCGTCGCGAACGGGGACGCCAACCAGATTCACTGGCGCGCAGGTCGGCAGGGCAAGAACCCCAGAGTGTCCAGCAACGGCAACAAGAACACCGTCGCGAAGCTGCGCTGACAGCTACTTCTTCTTGAACTCGACGCGGCGGTTCTGCGCCCACGCGTCCTCGTTCGACCCCGCTGCCGCCGGCTTGTTCTCTCCGTAGCCGACAGTGTCGAGGGAGCCGGGCGTCACCCCGAGATCGACGAGGTACTTGCGCACCGAGGCGGCGCGCTTCTGCGAGAGCACCATGTTGTACTCCTCGGTGCCGCGCTCGTCGGCGTGGCCCTCGAGCGTGAAGCGCAGCGCGCCCTTCTTGATGCAGTCGGCGTACTGCGAGAGCGTGGACTGGACCGAGCCCGTCAGGCTGTACTCGTTGAACTCGAACCTCACCGCCTCGAACGTGCAGGCAGGGCCCTTCGCCTCGATGGTCGCGCAGCGTCCGGCCTTGCACTCCTGGCCCGACGGGCAGTCTTCGTTCGCGCGGCAGGTGCCTTCGGCCTTGTAGTCGGGATCGACGACGCACTTGCCTGATGAGCACTTCTTGCCGGTGCCACAGGGGCCGAGGCCGGCGCCGCACTCGGGCTTCGGCACGCACTTGTTGGCGTCGCACACGAAGCCGGGCTTGCAGTTCTCGTCGGTCGCGCACTCGCGGCACTGGCCCTGAACGCACACCTCCCCCTTCTCGGTGCAGTTCTCGTCGCTCTTGCAGTTCGGGTACGTCGGCGGGCACCCCGTCAGGGCGAGGAGCGCGACGGCGAGAGACAGTCCAGACAGGTAGCGCATGGCGTCATTCCCTCGGGGGTGTGGGCCCAACGGCGACCGTCCCCATACAGACAGGCGTCGGGGGGAGCAACGAAGTTCAACCTTGGATTCTTCCGGGGAAACCGTCAACGCGAGGGCTCAGGCAGCCACGTTGCACTGAGCCCCTGTGCCGCCCCGCCAACCGCGGCAGAATGGCCACACCCGTCGTCCGGAGCCCACATGCCTGCCACCGCCCTCATCGTCGATGACGAGAAGAACATCCTCCTCACCCTGAACCAGGCTCTGCAGCTCGAGGGCTACAGGACCGAGCTCGCGTCGGGTGGCCAGCTCGCACTCGATGTCATCGCCAACAAGCCGGTGGACGTGGTGCTGATGGACGTGAAGATGCCCGACCTCGACGGGCTCGCGGCGCTCGAGAAGATCAAGGCGCTGCGCCCCACCCTGCCGGTCATCATGATGAGCGGCCACGGCACCATCGAGACGGCGGTGAAGGCTACGCACCTGGGCGCACGGGACTTCCTCGAGAAGCCGATCTCGCGCGACCGGTTGCTGCTCGCGCTGCGCAACGCGCTCGAGCTGTCGCGGGTGGTGGAGGAGCTGAACGAGCTGAAGGCCGAGGGCGGGCGCTTCGACATGCTCGGCCAGAGCGCGGCGATGCAGCGCATCTACCAGGTGATCCAACGGGCGGCGCCGTCCGAGGGGCGGGTGCTGATCACCGGCGAGAACGGCTCGGGCAAGGAGCTGATCGCCCGCGCCATTCACCAGCAGTCGAAGCGGCGCGCGAAGCCGTTCGTGAAGCTCAACTGCGCCGCGGTGCCGCACGAGCTGATCGAGTCGGAGCTGTTCGGCCACGAGAAGGGCGCGTTCACCGGGGCGCTCGCGGCGCGGCGGGGCAAGTTCGAGCTCGCGCACGAGGGCACGCTCTTCCTCGACGAGGTGGGCGACATGCCGCCGGCGATGCAGGCGAAGCTGCTTCGCGTGCTGCAGGAGGGCGAGCTCGAGCGCGTCGGCGGCAGCGAGACGATCAGGGTGGACGTGCGCGTCATCGCCGCGACCAACAAGGACCTCGAGCACGAGATCGCGCACGGGAAGTTCCGCGAAGATCTCTACTTCCGCCTGAACGTGGTGCAGCTGAACTCGCCGCCGCTGCGGGACAGGAAGGACGACCTGCCGGTGCTCATCGACGCCTTCCTCGAAGAGTCCTGCCGCAAGAACGGCCGCAAGGTGCTGCGGGTCGCGCCCGACGCGCTCGCTCGCATGATGGAGCACGACTACCCGGGCAACGTGCGCGAGCTGCGCAACCTGGTCGAGCGCCTGGCGATCCTCTGCGAGGGGCCGCTGGTGACGCTGACCGACGTCGACGCCATGTGGCCAAGGCGCCGGGCGCAGGTCAGCGCGCCGCCAACCGAAGCGGTCGTGACGGCGTCTGCGTCGTCGACACCCGTGGTGACGAGCGCGCCCATGAACCTGCCCGTACCCGCGAGCCCGCCGCCGCCGCCGGTCCCAGTGATGCGCTTCCGGCCCGACAAGCCGTTCCGCGATCAGGTCGAGGAGGCCGAGCGCGAGATCATCCTCGGGGCGCTCTCGTTCACGAAGGACAACGCGACCGAGGCGGCACGGCTGCTCGATCTCGAGCGCGGGCACTTCTACAAGAAGATGAAGTCGCTCGGGCTGCGGCGGGCCGGCGGCGAGACGACCACGGCCGAGGCGAACGAGGCTGGGCGTCCCTGAGCTGCGCAGCGCCCGCAGGTTGTCTCCCCAGCCACCCCCGTGCCACGGTCCAGCCATGCTCAGAGCGGTCGTCTCTCTCATCTGTCTCGCGTCGCTGGGTTGTCGGCAACAGGTCTGCACGCCTGGAACGTCGGTGGCGTGCGTCGGGCCTGGTGGCTGCATGGGAGGGCAACGCTGTTCTGCGACTGGTGAGGCATACGAGGCGTGCGACTGCGGAACGGGCGGAGGCAGCGCGGCGGGTGGGAGTGCGGCGGGTGGGAGTGCGGCGGGTGGGAGTGCGGCGGGTGGGAATGCGGCAGGTGGGAATGCGGCGGGTGGCAGCGCGGCGGGTGGCAGCGCGGCGGGTGGGAGTGCGGCGGGTGGCAACGCGGCGGGTGGCAGCGCGGATGGTGGAACGACAAACCCGTGCAGTGCGCTCACCCAGACAGGCTGCGCGGGAAGTCAGCGATGCCTCTTCAACCTGGACGACGGGGGCGCGTCCTGTGTTCCGCCCGGCAGCACTCCCCTGGGAGGAGCCTGTGGAGCTGACGGCGGTGATTCCTGCTCAGGGGCGAACGTCTGCCTGGGTGGTGCGTGTCGGCAGCTCTGTGAGGCTGCCACCGGGTGCGCGCAGAACGAGTTCTGCGATTTCGCAGATCGTCCGCTCGGCGTCTGCGAACCCTCGTGCAATCCCGTCTCCCAGGTTCGGCTGACTGACGGGGCAGCGAGCTGCGGCGCGACGATCCTGACGCCCCAGCCCAACCGCGGCTGCTACGCCAGGGGCACGGTGGATGGGGGCGCCATCTTCGGTTGCGCGCCAGCAGGCATGGGTGGGCATGGCGTGCGAGCACAGTCGTTCGGGAATACCCCGTTCACCAACGGCTGCGCACCAGGCTTCCTGCCGATCTTCCCTGAGCCGGATGGCGGCCCGCGAGTCCTCTGTGCCGCGACGTGCACTGCCAAGCCCACGAGCGTTGCTTCATCGCAGGATGCTGGCGGTGTCGCTCCGTTCTCGTGCGCTGTGCGGGGTGCGGTGATGGCCGAATGCCGCTATTTCAGGTGGGTCGGTGGCGCCACCAGCGAGCCGTGGGGCGTGTGCTTCGACTATCGGGAGTACAGGTGGGACCACGACCGCAACGTGTCAACCCCCGACGTGCCGGTCCCGAGCTGTACGACACTGACCACAGCGCCGAGCGCCGACGGCGGAGCATCTCAGGCCTCAATCTGGGGCTGCGTCCCCTGAGGCAGTACTCAGCCTTCTGGTTCCGCTCCGACACAATGAAGTCGTTCGGACTGCGACCAGCCGCTCCGACCGTCGCACCCGCACCTGATCAGCCGCCCCACCGCGCCTCGTAGACGGCGTCGAGCCCAATCAGCGCCGCCGACATCGCACCAACGATGGTGAGCTCGTAGATCGCCTCGTCGCCGAACCCGGCGGTGCGCAGGCCGGCGACGTCGTCGTCGGTCATCCTGTAGGCGGCCGTCGCCAGCTTCGACAGGAACGGCTGGAGCGCCTCGGGAACCACCCCCGCCCCGGGTCGGGTCACCCCCCACTTCTGGGCGACGAAGGCGTCGACGGCGCGGCGCAGGTCGGGGCTGGTCACGCCCGGCGCAGAGAGCAGCCGGAGCCGGCCCGCCTCCGCCTCCTCAGGCCGCCTGACGCCGTCGGCGCCCACGACGAAGGGAACGCGGGCCGGCGCACCCTTCACGAACCGGCTCGCCAGGTTGAGGGCCTTCGCGAGTTTCACGAGCGCGGCGCCCTTCGGCCGCTCGAAGTCGAAGGCATCGGCGACACGGTTGATGAGGTTGTAGTGGAAGCCGACGTTCATCAACCCACGGAGCGCCGTGTCATCGATCCCCGCGCCCTGCACCGCGCGCACGAGCTCGGGGCTCACCTCGCGAGGCCGCAGCGTCGCCACCTCGAGCAGGCTGAGCGCGGCACGCGTACGCTCTGGCACCGGCGCGGTCTTCCAGTCGGCCAGCACCGCGTCGACGGTGGCCTGCGGCAGGTTGAGCGCCGCGACCGCGGCGTGGGAGTCGATTCAGAAGCGACAACTGTTGAGGTGCGAGACGAAGGCGCTGAACAGCTCGGCGTGCCCCTTGTCCCAGCCGTCGAGCCCGCTGGAGCCACGGAAGATGTAGCCCACCAGGCGGCGCGAGAAGAGATCGGGGCGGTACGTGATGGCCAGCGGCGGCCCCGGGTACAGGCCGATGCGCGCCTTCATCAGGCGCAGGCCGAGCGAGAAGTACCAGGGCCGACGACCTCCCTCGAACAGGTTCACGCGCATACGGACTCCCTTACCTCACCCCCGCTCGACGGCCTCTCCGTCGCGTCCAGCCGGTCGCGCCATGGTCCTGCTGGGGCCCTGGGGCTCCTGGCTGCCTCCAGCACGAGGGAGCGCGCGGCGCGGACCTGACATCGATCTCGCGGGTCGCCGATCTGCCGACAGGATTGGCCGACCCCGCGAGCCCGTCGCCGATCAGCCGGTTCAGCGTGATCCAGAACGGGTACGGCCAGCCGCCGATCGCGAAGTGGCCCGAGTTCGCTGCTGCCAGAGGGGCGCGAGTGGCTGCAGCGTCGACTGCGAGGCCTGGCGTCAGCCCCTCAGCATGGTGCGCCTCGGCGCGCCGAACGACCTTGAGCCGTGCTGAGTGCGGCCGGTCGGAGGCGCCTGGTGCTCGGTGATCTTCTCGCGAGAGACGGGGCTCGTCGTCGCGACGCAGCACTTCTGTCAGGACTGACGCCTCACACCCGCCGGCTCTCGATCATGAGCGCGCGTTCCTCCGCCTCGACGAACTCCGCGCCCAGCACCGACATCACCACGCGGAAGGGCGCGGTCCGGCGCTCGGCGAAGACGCGCGTCTCGTGCGCGGCGATGAGCGCAGCCGCGTCGAGCGGGTAGCCGTAGACGCCGGTGCTGATGGCCGGAAACGCGAGGCTCGACAGCCCCAGCCGCTCGGCCTCGGCGAAGCAGGCGCGGTAGCAGCACGCCAGCGTCTCGGGCTCACCCTGCCCGCCTCCGAACCAGATCGGCCCCACCGTGTGCAGCACGTACTTCTGCGGCAACAGGAAGCCGCTGGTGACGCGCACCTCGCCGGGTGGACACCGCACTCCCGGCTCGACCTCGGGGAACTGCTGGCAGGCCGCGTACAGCTCGGGGCCCGCCGCGCGGTGGATCGCGCCGTCGACGCCGCCGCCCCCCGCCAGCGGAGCGTTCGCCGCGTTCACGATCGCATCCACGTCAAGCCCGACGATGGAGGCCTCGACCACCTCCACCGTCGTCGCGCGCCAGATCAGCAACGACGCCTCACTGCACCTCGCTCGCGTCCACCGCGGTCGCGATGACCTTGATGTTCACGAAGCGGCTCGAGTCGACGATGCCGTTGACGACGCGGTTGGTGACGGCCGGCGGAGAGTAGTACTCGGTCTTGCCCGGGTCCGACACCATCGCGCCGCGCGCAGCCGTCAGCTCGTCCTGGATGTTCTTGCGCATCCACCCGGTCGCGTAGTCGTTGCGCTTCTCGGCGTCCATGTTCGCCACCCGCGGCAGCTGCGCGAGGCCGTTCGGCACCTTGCCCATCAGCTCCTTCGCGAGCCCCATGAGCTGCGGGTTCACCGTGCCGCCCGGCGCGAAGTCCTCGGCCTTGCCGCCGAGGCCCACGTAGAGGGTCGCGGTCGTCTTCTGCGTCCACTCGGGCAGCTTCGCCGGGTCGGTCGGCGCGCGGGCGATCGCCTCGGCCGCCATGATCTCCTGCAGGAGCGGGGTCGCCAGCTTCATGAACTCCTGATCGCCGATGCCCATGCGCTGCTGCACGACCGGCTTGAACGCGAGGATCGACGCCGCGCTCACGACGCCGCCCACTTCCTTGAAGGGCGCGTACGTCTCGGCGAAGTTCTTCACGAGATCAGCCGTCGTCTCCGGCTTCCACGCGAGCGACTTGCCGACCGGCAGCGGCTCGTAACCCTGGTAGCGCCCGGCCTTGAGCGAGCCGTCGAAGCGCGCCGCCTGGTAGGCGTCGTACTCGGCCTTCGTGGGGATCTTGATGTCCTGTGGCTTGAGCCCTTCCTTCTTCCACAGCGGCTCGAAGTTCGTCTCGTCCGCGGCGGTGAACTCGCGGCCGTTGGCGGCCTTGAACTTGTCCTTGAAGGCCGTCCACAGCTTCGCGCCCTCGTCCGCGCCGAACAGCTCCTTGAACGAGTTCTCGTTGTGCGGAACGTTGAGGCCGATGTTGGTGACGATCGTCTTGTGCTCGGCGCAGTACGTGTGCCAGCTCGGGTCGTTCTTCAGGTACGCCTCGTCCTTGATCCAGTCGCGGTAGAACATCAGCGTGGTGTTGAGGTCGACGGTGCGGAACGGATCGTTCTTGTAGTCCGGCGGGAACTTCACGCCGTGGTTCAGCACGCTGTCCGCCGCGAGCATGTTCTTGTTCAACGTGGCCTGCCGCGTGCCGGCCAGCGAGATCACCTGGACATTGGCGGGGTAGCCTTTCACCTCCCACGTCTTCCCGTGGTACGTCTCAGGCGAGTTCGTCGTCTTGCCGCCGCCGACGTACGCGCCGGTGTGGGTGTTGCCCATCTCGGTCTTGAGCATGGTGTCGCCGAGCTCCTTGATGGAGCCGGTGTGCTTCTCGGGCTTGATGTACGCGACGAGCGTGAAGATGGGATCGTTCGGGCCGAGGTTCGACTTCTTGCGGATCAGGTCGTCCATCGCCTTGTTGCCGGCAGGATCGTTGTCCTTCACCGGGACGAGGTGCATGCCGAACTTGCCGTTGCCCAGGTCGTACTGCATGTCGCGAACGGTGAACTCCTTGCCGTTCGGCAGCTTCACCGAGGTCGCACCGAAGTTCTCGGCAGCGATCCCCTTGAACGCACCAGCCAGCACCTCGGGCTTCAACTTCGCGCCCTCGAACGTCGCCGTGCCCTTCTTGTGCATGGGCGCGCTCTTCGGGATCTGCACGCGATTCACCATGCCGTCGGGGTCGTTGCGGCCCACCCGGCCACCGCCCGTGCCCCGTGGGCCCCAGCCCTGAGGAGCAGCCGGCGTCGCAGGCGTCGGCGTGGTGTTCGCTGTCGATGTGGTGGAGGTCGTGGACGTGGTGGAGTTCGTCTGCGGCGTGGTGACGCGGTTGTTGGAGATCGGACCAGGCATCGGCTGGGTACCCCTCGACGACGACGAGTGAGAACGACGGAAGGCCGATGGTCATACACCCGACCCCACGGCCCTGCGCAGCGGCAAGCGACGATTCTGCCGCGTCACGTCACCGCGTGTCGAACCCTTCGGACTCTGTGGGCGTTCGGGCCGGCTGGGAGCTCGTGCTGACGCACGCGAAAACAGCGAGTCCTGCAGTTCGTTGCCTGGAGCAACGTTCTGCAGGACTCGCGAGGTGACGACCGGAGCTCAGGACAGGCCGGGGATGGTGCCGGCGCGCGTCCAGCCGCGGCCTTCCGCGCTGAAGATGCCGACGCCGAAGCGGCGACCACGCGCCTCGATCGTCCGCCCGTCACCGAGCGAGATGGCGATGTGGTTCGGGCTGCCCGAGCGGAACAACAGCGCGCCCGGCGTGCGCAGCGCTTCCTCGACCGACATCGGCCGCGCAGCGTTGATCTGGTTGATGCTGCCGTCCGGCACGGTGACCCCCGCGCGACGGGCGGCCCACTCGACCAGCTCGGAGCAATCGAAGGCCCGGGGGTTCGGGTCGTTCGGGCTCGCCTCGGCGCCGAAGACGTACGACTTGCCCTGCTGCCCCAGCGCGTTCCACAGGAACTCCTGGGTCGTGCCGGTGCCTCTGCCGTTGGGCGGCTGCACGGGTGGTGAGGTGCCGTCGACGCGCGGCGGCGGAGCGTCGAACCCCGACAAGCCGAGTGCGCCTGCCGTGGCGGGGCCGGCGATTCCGTCAACCTTGAGCCCACGCGCCTGCTGAAAAGCGCGCACGGCACGCTGCGTCTGCGAGCCGAAGTCGCCGTCGAGTGGGCCGGGGCTGAAGCCAGCGTCGAGGAGCTTCTGCTGGAGGGAGAGAACGTTCTGTCCGGAGCTTCCGATGCGCAGGTTCATGTCCTCATTGTCGCGGGCATCGGCGAGATCGCGCTGTCTGATTTCGCGAACATCGTTTACTGGGGTCCGCTCCTTCGGCAGAGCGCGCTACCTGGACCCACATCGTCACCGTGGACGAATCAACAACATGGCGATGACGAGCGTCTGCGCACCCACGGTCGCCACGCCCATGGATTCTCCGAGCGTGAGAATCTTCGAGCCCGCGAGGGCCGCGATCGCCATGGGCACGAAGGCCGCCGGCACCGCCCCCAGCTGGTAGGCGAGCCCCACTGCGCGCGCGCGGACGGCCGTGGGGAAGAGCGAGGTCAGCAGCAGCGGCGTCGTGCCAGAGGAGCCCGCACCGAAGACACCTCCCGCGAAAGCGCCGACGGCGAGCATCGCCGGCTCCGCGCCCAGGTACAGGGGCGTGGCGACGATCATGAGCCCGGCCGCGAGGCCAACCGCGAGCGGAACGCCCTTCCTCATCGCCAGGGCTCCGCAGGCAGCGGCGCCCACCAGCATGCCCACGTTGAAGAGCGCGACGTGCCACGACACCTGCGGCAGCGTCTGGCCAAGAGTGTCCTGCAGCAGCACCGCGTACGTGCCCGTCAACGCGTAGTAGCCGCAGAAGCCAGCCGCGAGGAAGCCCGCGCTCCACACGAGCCGGCGCAGCACTCCAGGCGTCGAGGCGAGGTCGCGCCACGAAGCACGAGGGGGCGACTCGCGGCGCGACGTGCTCCACGCTTCGCTCTCGGGCACGAAGGCCCGGATCGGAAGGACCAGCAAGGCCGGCAACGCCGCGATCAGGAAGAGCGCCCGCCAGCCCCAGGTCGGCACGACCGCCCCGGCGACGAGCCCCGCCAACAGGTAGCCGATGGCCCAGCTCCCCTGCAGCACGCCCGACGCGAGGCCGCGCGTGCGCTCGGGCCAGTTCTCCATCGCGAGGGTCGCGCCGGCGGTCCACTCCGCGCCCATGCCGAAGCCGAACAGCGCGCGCAACGCCAGCACCCAACCGAACGACGGCGCGAGCGAGACGAGCCCGTCGCAGACGGCGAACCAGGCGATGGAGATCATCAGCGGCCACTTCCGGCCGAAGCGATCCGCGGCCCAACCGGCGACCATCGCGCCGAGCAGCCGTGTGAGCAGCGTGAGGGCGATGGAGCCCGCCGTCGCGACGTACGTCTCGCCGAACTCCGCGGCGATCTGCTTCATCACCAGCAGGAAGATGGTGAAGTCGAACGCGTCGAGCACCCAGCCGAGCCACGCAGCGACGAAGCTGGCCCACTGGCCCCGGCTCGGCTCTCTCCACCAGGCGGTCACGAGCCGCCCTTCGCTCAGCTTCCGCTGGCGGCGTCAACCGGGTCGATCGCCTCGTCGAACCACCGCTCGATGCGCGCCCACGACTCCCGCACCAGCAGCACGTCGATGTGGCCGACCCCCTCGAGCGGCACCAGCGCGCCACGTCTGGTGTTGGCCAGAATGCGCTGGGAGTGCGAGGGATCGATGAAGGTGTCCTTCGTGCCGTGGAGCAGCAGCACGGGTGCCTCGATCGCGGCGGCGTCGCGCGCGGGTGAGATCTGCGAGAGCTCGAAGCCCGCCTCGCGCTCGGCCAGCGTGACCGCCTGCGCGAAGACGTCGTCCGAGAAGAAGACCGGGCGGTGTTCGGCGACGATGGTGGGCAGATCGCTGAACGACGCGCCGGCGACCACCCCGACGACCCGCCGATCACGCGCGCCCGTCTGCAGCGCGACCGCCGCGCCGAGCGATTCACCGATGAGGATGACGCGGGTGGCCTGCAGCAGGTCGAGCCCACGCTTCAGATCGTCCACCTCGCGGAACCCGTAGGTGGTGCGCTCACCCTGCGACCGGCCATGGGCCCGTTGGTCGTACGCGAGCACGCGGTAGCCCCGGCTGGTGAAGCGGGCCGCCTCGCCCGCGAAGTGCTGGCGGTTGATGTCCTTCCCGTGCACGAGCACCACGAGACCTCTCGGCGTCGTGTCGGCGCGCGGCTCGAAGAGCCACCCGCGCAACGTCAGGCCGTCAGCGGTCCTCCACTCGAGCTCCCGGTGCGGCAGGGGCGCCTGCCCGACGATGGGCACGCGCATCGGGCGTGTGAGGGCGGCAGCGCCGAGCGTGGCGCAGCTGGAGAGGATCGTGACGAGGCCGGGAGCCAGGAGACGCATGGGCCGGCGATTCAGCAAGCCGAAGGCCAGCCTCAACACGGCGCAAACGGGCGACGGGGTGCGCACCACCCTGCGCAGCCCGCGGGCATCGACCGCTGCCGGCCCTCCTGGCGACGACGAGCCCCAGGGACCTCCGTTCCCGCGCGCGCGGGAGGCAGCGGTGGGGCTCACCGGGAAGCGCGTGGCGCGACGGGAGGGCAACAGGCCGACCTGCGAGACGCTGACCGCGAGGCGAACCGTGGCTCGAGTCGGTTACCCTGCCGCTCATGAGCAACCTCCACGTCTTGTTCGAGCTGCTCGAGGCGACGCTGGCCGATGGGCGCCTCTCGACCGAGGAGCGCCGGGCCCTGGGCGATGCGCTGGCGCGGGCGCCCTGGCGGGTCGATCAGCTCGCGGGCTTGCGCAACCAGGCCTTCGAGTTGCTCCGGGCGCGCGTCGATCCCGGCGCGGGGGCGCTGCTCGCCTGGCTCGACGGCGTCGTGCGCACCATCGACCAGGCCCGGCCGCCAGTGCCGCCGCGCACCGAGGTGTTCTTCAGCCCCGGTCCTGACTGCAAGGCAGCCATCATCGCGCTGCTCTCTTCCGCCCGGGCGAGCCTCGACGTGTGCGTCTTCACCATCTCGGACGACGACATCACCCGCGCGCTCCTCGACGCGCACCGCCGGCAGGTGGCCGTGCGCATCATCACCGACGACGACAAGCGCAACGACACCGGCAGCGACGTCGATCACCTCGCGCGGCAAGGAGTGCCCGTCAGGATCGATCGCACCGAGGCGCACATGCACCACAAGTTCGCCATCGCCGATGGCGCGCGGCTGCTCAACGGCAGCTTCAACTGGACCCGCTCCGCCAGCCGGGTGAACGAAGAGAACGTACTGGTGACCAGCGAGGGCACGGCGGTCGCGGCGTTCCGCGCAGAGTTCGACCGCCTGTGGGCGAGCCTCGGCTGACGTTCCCCTCTGCCGGTCCGCCACGCGCCAGATCCGGGCGTGCACCGCGTCACGCCCACCGGGCCTGTTGGGGCGCGGCCCGATCACGCCCGCGAGGTCGATGTTCGAGGGCCACCAGCGTGGTGGCGACGGGCAACAGCCGCCAGGCCCAGCGCAGGGCCCGACCCGAGAGCGCCAGGGCGGCCTCGATGCGGCGCCGCTCCGACGTCTCGAGGCGCAGCGGGGCCCCGAACGCTTCGCGCTCACCGCCTTCTCGCGAAAGGCGTCTAGAGCGGGGCGATGAAGACGCTCGGAGACGCGCACCACGTTTCACGGGCCGCGCCTGGTGGGCCCTGAGGCCGTCGCGGCCGCGCTGGTGAAGTCCTTCGCGGAGGCCCGGGCCCCGCTCGCGGCGCTCCGCCGTGATGAACAGCCTGGCGACGCTGCAGGTACTGCTGCTGCCCTCCGGCGCGCCGACGGGAGTGGTGGCCGTCGAGGACGGCGTGGTGCTGGTGCGGGCGCTCGCCACCCCGAAGCCGCCCGGCTGGCTCGCCCATCGCGAAGGAGCACCTCGGCGTGCTGACCGTCGACGCGCCGCTCGTCCGGTTCGACACCGGCACCTGCCTCGCCGGCATGGGCGGCGGCGCCAGCGGGACGGGCGGAGGCATGGGCACGGGCGGCGGCATGGGAGGGTCGGGCGGTGGCGCCGCGGGGGGCGGGCGCCGACCTGGAGTGGCGCGGCGCCGCCCAGGCCCGGCGGCGCTTCCTCGCGAAGCGGGCCGCGCGCCGGCTCCCGCTGCCGCTCGAGGCGGGGGCGTACGACGTCTTCTTCTCCCCGCCGGCCCCCGCGACCGGGCGTAACGTGGTGCGTCTGGCGAGGCTGGGCGCGACGTCGAAGAAGGGCCGGCGCTGATCGGCGGCTCTGTCCCCGGCGCCGTGGATCGCCACGCGTACCGGACTCCGGCCGGGACAGGGGGCGGAGACGGGAGGTCGGTCAGGTCACGCCTGAGCGGCGAGCACGCGTTTGTAGACCAGACGGCCGCGCTTCACCTCGGCCAGCGCGAGCACCTCGCCGGCCGGTCCCGTCACCCGGACGAGCGCGACGTCGGGCCGCGGCACCTCGACGACGCCACCGTGTCGAACGCGGTCGGCCTCGGCCGCGGTCGCCTTCACCTCGGGCAGGAACGCGAGCGCGTCTTCGAGCGACACCAGCCGGCCCGACGCCGCGGCGGGCCCCCGCTCGACCAGCTCGGCCAGCGGCACCGCCTTCGCGAGCGAGAACGGCCCGCTCTGGGTGCGCCGCAGCGCGATCAGGTGAGCGCCGCAGCCCAGGGCCTCGCCCAGCTCGGCCGCGAGCGTTCGCACGAAGAAGCCCTTGCTGCAGGCCACCGACAGCTTCAGCTCGTCGGACGAGAAGTCGTTGAGCGTGAGCGAGAAGACCGTCACCGCCCGCGCCTCGCGCTCGACCTCCTCACCCGCGCGCGCCAGCTCGTAGAGCCGCTTCCCGTCCTTCTTGATGGCCGAGTACATCGGCGGGGTCTGCTGCTGCGGCCCCCGGAACCTGGCCAACACCTCCTCGAGGCGCTCGCGCGAGAGGGGCGGCACCGCGCGCGTCTCGAGCACCCTGCCCTCGGCGTCGAGCGTGTCGGTCGTGACGCCCAGCTTCACCGTCGCGTCGTAGGCCTTGTCGCCCTCGGTCAACACCTGCGCGACCCGGGTCGCGTCGCCGAGGCACAGCGGCAGCACCCCGGTCGCCATCGGGTCGAGCGTGCCGGTGTGCCCCGCCTTCTTCACGCCGAGCGCGCGGCGCACCACCTGCACCACGTCAGACGACGTCGGCCCCTTCGGCTTGTCCACCACCAACACGCCGTTCACGGTCGCCGTCACCAGCCCTCTTTCGCCTTCACTTCCTTGATCAGCCGCTCGATCTTGTCCCCCTCTTCGAGTGAGCCGTCGAAGGTGAAGAAGACCTCGGGCGACACCCGCAGCTTCACCCGGCTGGTCACCTCGCGGCGCACGTAGCCCTTGGCGGCGTCGAGGCCCTGCTGGGTTCGGGCCTTCTCTTCCTCGCTGCCGATCATCGAGTAGTAGATGCGCGCCACCCGCAGATCCGGCGAGACCTTCACGCCAGTGATGGTGATGTAGCCGATGCGCGGGTCGTGAATGTCGCCCCGGGTCAGCATGTCGGCGACCGCGGCCTGGATCTCCTGACCCACCCGCTCCGGTCTGATCCTGGTGGCCATCTCGTCACTCCTCGTCGCTGTCGTGCGACCGCTCCCACTCTCGCCGGTTCCTGAGGCTTCGCGCCAGCGCGCGGGCATCTTCGAGCGTGAGGTTCTGTGGAGCGGACGCCCGTGGGGCGCCCTGCTTGCGCGGTGAAGACGCCGTCGGAATCGGGGGCTGACGCGCGTGCCGGTCTTCCCAGTCGCCCAGGCCCTCGGCTTCGGCCAACGAGCGCTCGCCCCTCGGGATGCTCAGCGACGCGCCGTCGTCGTCCTCGTCGCGCGCGAACAGGTGATCTCCGAACGCGAGGATCTCCATCTCCCGGTGCGCCACCGGCGCCACGTAGATGTCCTCGATGTATTGGAGGATCTTGTCCATCATCTCGTTCACGTGGCGGCGCTCGTTGCCCACCACCGCGAGCGCGATGACGCCGCGCGTGTACACGTCGTTGTCTTCCACCTCGGCGACGGCCACGTTGAACTTGGCCTTCACCCGATCGGTGACCCGCCGCAGCACCTGCCGCTTGCCCTTCAGCGACCCCGCCGCGGGGATGTCGATCGTCACTCGGGCGACGCAGACGAACATGGGGAAGCTCCAGGCACGACCCAGCAGGGAAGACGACGGAGGCTCGCGTCAGGCTCAGCTGAGGCTGGGCCGCGTCTCCTCGATCTCGAAGGCCTCGATGACGTCACCCGGCTGCAGCTCGTTGAAGCCGTCGATGCCGATGCCGCACTCGAAGCCGCTGGCGACCTCCTTCACATCGTCCTTGAAGCGCCTGAGGCTCGCCACCTTGCCCTGGAAGATCTGCTTGTTCGCGCGGAACAACCGCAGGAACGCGTTGCGCTTGATGACCCCGTCGAGCACCGCCGAGCCGGCGATGGTGCCCAGCTTCGGCACGTTGAAGAGGTTGCGCACCTCGGCCTTGCCGAGCTTCTTCTCGGTGCGAATCGGCTCGAGCAGGTCCTCCATGTTGCGCGTCACCGCGTCGAGCAGCTCGTAGATGATGCCGTAGGTCTCCCACTTCACGCCGAGGGTCTTGGCCGCGGCCTCGGCGCCCGACTCGGGGCGCGAGTTGAAGCCGAACACCATCGCTCCGAAGGCCGCCGCGTTGTTGATGTCGGTCTCGGTCATCATGCCGACGCCCTTCTGCACGATGGTGACCTTCACCTTCTTCGTCGACAGCTTGTTCACGGCGTCGGCGACCGCCTCGAGCGAGCCCGAGACGTCGGCCTTGAGCACCAGCTTGAGCTCCTTCTGCTCGGCCACCTTCTGCTTGGCGAGCAGATCGTCCAGCGTCTCGCGCGACGTCTTGCCGGCCTCGGCCTGGCGGGCCTTCAAGATGCGGTGATCGGCGATCTGCTTGGCGGCCTTCTCGTCGGCGACGATGTTGAAGACGTCGCCGGCCGTCGGTACGCCCGACAACCCGATAACCTCGGCGGAGTAGCCGGGCATCACCTCGTCGATGGTGGCGCCGCGGTCGTTCACCATCATGCGCACGCGGCCGAAGTGAATGCCCGAGACCAGCGCGTCGCCCTTCTTCAGCGTGCCTTCCTGCACGAGCACGGTGGCGATGGGGCCGCGGCCCTTTTCGAGCCGCGCCTCGAGCACGATGCCCTGCGCGGGCCGGCCGGCGTTGGACTTGAGCTCGAGCACCTCGGCCTGCAGCGAGATGTTCTCGAGCAGCAGATCCAGGCCCTGCTTCGTCTTGGCCGACACGGGCACCATGATGACCTCGCCGCCCCAGTCTTCGGACAGCAGGCCGGCGTCGGCGAGATCCTTCTTCACGCGATCGACGTTGGCGCCGGGCAGGTCCATCTTGTTGATGGCGACGACGATGGGCACCTCGGCCTTCTGGGCATGCGAGATGGCTTCCTTCGTCTGCGGCATCACGCCGTCATCGGCGGCCACCACCAGCACCACCACGTCGGTGACGTTGGCGCCGCGCGCGCGCATGGCCGAGAAGGCCTCGTGGCCGGGCGTGTCGAGGAAGGTGACGTCACCCTGCGAAGACTTCACCGTGTAGGCGCCGACGTGCTGGGTGATGCCGCCCTCTTCGCCCGAGGCGACGTTGGCCTGGCGAATCGCGTCGAGCAGAGAGGTCTTGCCGTGGTCCACGTGGCCCATCACCGTCACCACCGGCGGCCGGGTGGTGAAGTCTTCGGGCTTCTCTTCCACCTTGGGCAGGAAGTCCTCGACCTCGAAGCCCACCTTCTTCACCGCCCAGCCGAAGTCGGTGGCGAGGATGCCGGCGGTGTCAGGGTCGATGGTGTGGTTGGCGGTGGCCATCTTCCCGCCCGCCATCAGCTTCTTGATGATGTCGGTCGTCTTGACGCCCATGCGCTGCGAGAGCTCGCTGACGGTGATGCCGTCCTGCACCTTGATGACCTTCTTCTCTTCGGCCATCTGGGTGATGAGCGTCTTCTGGCCCTTCTTGGTGGGCTTCTTCTTCTTGCCGCGCACCGGAATCGCGGTGCGGCCGAAGATGATCTCGCGGATGTCGGTGGTGCTCGTCGTCTCCTTGTCCTTCTCGCGGCGCCCGGTGCCACGTCCGGCGCGCTCCTTCTCGCGCGCGGTGGCCTCCTTGGAGCCGGGCGGGAACTGGTTGGGGACGACGCGGAACACCTTCTCGTCGCCTGCCGTCACCTTGCGGCCGGGCGCCATCGGGTAGCGGCTGGCGCTGGGCTGGGTGGGGGTGACGCGCTTGACGGCGATGAGCGGCCGGCTGACCACGACGGCCTGGGTCGCGGTGGGCACGGCCGGCCGGGGCGGGAGCGCTGGCGTGGTGGGACCGGTGGCGGTCGCCCCCGCTGGAATCGCCGGGCGCACGGTGACGCCAGGTCGCGGAGCCGACGGGCGAGCCGTCACGGAGACCCCGGTCCGCACCATGGGCGGCACCGCAGGTCGAACGCCCGGCGCCGAGGCGCGGGGTGCGGGCGCGGGCGCAGTCGCAATGACGGCGGCGGCCACCGGTACGGGCGCAGGAACGGGCGCCGGGGGAGCGACCGCCGGGCTCGTGACCTGGGGCGGCAAGGCGGTCGCGACCGGCGTGTGCGAATCGGCAGGCACGTTCACGACCTCGGGGCTCGTGGGGGGCTCGACGGCGACGGCCGCGACCGGCGCGACAGGCGCCTCGACCGGCGGCGGTGGCGGTGGCGCGACGACGGGAGGCGCCGGCTTGTGCACCTCGGACGCGAGCATGGTGGTCGTCTGCACGGCCTCGCCCACGCGGCGGCGAACCACCACGCCCTTGGGCGCGACCGCTGGCGGCGGCGCCTTCGGCTTGAGCTTGTCCACCACCTTCTTCACCGCCTCGGCGGCGAGGTCGTCTTCGAGCGACGACGAGTGAGACTTCACGTCGTAGCCGAGCGACGCGAGGGTCGAGACCATGGCCTTGTTGTCCAGCTCGATGCCGTGGTGGTCCTTCAGCTCTTTGGCAATTTCATGAACGCGCTTCTTCGACATTGGCGCCCCCGTACTTCAGAACCCTGTGGGTTGAAAGCGTTGCCCACCGGGTGGTGGGTGAATCTGTGAACTGTTCGTCGCGCGCCCCGGTCGGGCGTGCGGCGCTCGCTGCGAACCTGTTGTCCGTCGTGACGCTGCGCCCTGCTGGGGCGAGGCGGCTGGGACGGCCGATGACGATGCTGCTGCTCCGACTTCGTCGCTGTGCTTCAGGTCCGCAGGGCTTCCTCCAGGTCGTTCACCACCAGCTCGATGGACTGCTTGAAGGCCCGCTGGAAGGCCTTCTTCTTCACGGCTGCCTTCAAGCAGCCCGGACCACAGAGGTATGCCCCCCTGCCAGGGGCAGTCTGTGCCGTGTCTTTCACCGGCTGGCGCCGCTCGTCCAGCACCAGCCGATGGAGCAGCCGCTTGGGCTGCTTCTTTCCGCACCCGAGGCAGGTTCGAACCGGCCCCGGCCTTTCGTCAGTCGATACCACGTTCACCAGACGGCCCGGCTCCGGGCGACCGACCGGCCTCCGCCGATCGGAGAGGAGCCGGACTGAATCAGGCCAGCACGCCCGCTTCGGGTGGCTTGCCCTTGAGCGCGTCGAGCTCGGCGCGCTTCTTGGCCTCTTCCTGCAGGTAGCGCTCGGCGGCGCTCTTCACCTGGCGGGCCTTCTTGATGCCGATGCCGGCCACGTTGCCCAGGCGCGTGAGGTCGGCCTCCTTCACCACGTCTTCGACCGTGTTGTAGCCAGACAGCTTGAAGGCCCCGAGGTTCGAGCTGCCGATGCCCGTCACGCGAATGAGCCGCTCGTCCTGGCTCAGCTCGTCCGGGTGCTTGCGCTGCTCCTCGAGGCGGCGGGCCTCGCGCTCGCGCTCGAGCTGCTCGAGCTCGATGGAGTCGTTCACCATGCGCGACTTCGCGGTCTCCTGCATCGCGGGGATCCGGGCGGCGTCGAGGCCGGGGATCTGCGCCAGCA
Organism: Myxococcaceae bacterium; assembly: GCA_016793095.1. Lineage (GTDB taxonomy): Bacteria > Myxococcota > Myxococcia > Myxococcales > Myxococcaceae > Xiheimicrobium. The sequence continues at coordinate 34,871 of JAEUJQ010000092.1, forward strand.
CCTCGGGGTTCGCGTCGGCCACGTCCTTCGCCATGCGGAACCCGTGCGCGTACAGCGTCTCGACGAGCATCTCGGACACGCCCGGCAGTGAGCCGAGCGAGCGGCTGGCGAACTCGCGCATCTCCTTCACGCGGCTCTCCGAGTTGATGTCGAGCTTCCACCCGGTCAGCTGCCACGCCAGCCGCACGTTCTGGCCCGAGCGGCCGATCGCGAGCGAGAGCTGGTCGTCGGGCACGATGATCTCCATCGCGTGGTTCGCCTCGTCGATGATCACGCGGCTCACCTCGGCGGGCGCCAGGGCGGCGCAGACGAAGCGCGCTGGATCCTCGTCGAACTCCACGATGTCGATCTTCTCGCCGCGGAGCTCCTGAACGACCGCCTGCACGCGGCTGCCCTTGATGCCGACGCAGGCGCCGACCGGGTCGACGTCGCCGTCGCGGCTCGACACGGCGATCTTCGAGCGCCGGCCAGGCTCGCGGGCGGCGGCCTCGATCACCACGATGCCCTCGGCGATCTCGGGCACCTCCATCTCGAAGAGCTTGGTGAGGAGGTTCACCGAGGCGCGCGAGAGGATGATCTGCGGGCCCTTCGCCTCGCGGAGCACGTCGAGCACGAAGGCCTGCACGCGATCGCCCGGGCGGTACACCTCACGGGGCACCTGCTCGCGCACCGGCAGCACGGCCTCGGCGCGCCCGAGATCGACGATCAGGTTGCCGCGCTCGAGCCGCCGGGCGATGCCGGTGACGATCTCGCCCTTGCGATCCTTGTACTCGTTGAAGACGTTCTCGCGCTCGACGTCGCGCGTGCGCTGCAGCAGCACCTGCTTGGCCGTCTGCGCGGCGATGCGGCCGAAGCCGCGCCGGAAGGTCTTGAGCCCGAGAATGTCGCCGTACTGCTCGTCCTGCGCCTTGGCCTCGGCGGCGTCTTCGTCACGGTAGAAGATCTGGAAGACGAGCTCGTCGCCGGGCTGCACCTCCATGCCCCGCGACTGCGCCTGATCGGTGGTGATCTGGTTCACCGCCTGGATCGGGTCTTCGATCACCTGCACGACCTGAATGGCCTGGAAGATCTCGACGACGCCCTTCTCGGGCTCGAACTTCGCCTCGAGGTTGCGGTCCTGGCCGAAGTGCTTCTTGGCGGCCGTCTTCATCGCGTCTTCGAGCGTGGCGACCAGGACGGCCTTGTCGATGCCCTTGTCCTTGGCGACCTGGGTGAGCACGTCATCGAGGCGGAGCGAACCAGCGGGAGTCATCGTGTACCTTCCTTGTCCACGGCCACCGTCGCGATGGCCTGTATGTGCACTGCAGTGACGGCGAGTACGGCTACTTCGTGAACTCGAACTCGAGGTTGGCCTTCGCCACGTCCTTCAAGGCGATGGTGAAGGTGCCTGCGCCCTCGACCTCGACGGCGATGGCGTCTGCCGACGCGCTCTTGAGCGCTCCGAGGAAGTTCTTCCGCGGCGGCTCGCCCAGCGGGCCGAAGGTCTTGACGCGCACCTTCTGCCCCAGCGCCTTCTGGAAGTGCTCGGGCTTCTTCAGCGGGCGGTTGAGGCCGGGGCTCGACACCTCGAGGGAGTACGCCTGGGTGATGAAGTCCTCGACGTCGAGGGCGGTGTCGACGGCGGCGCTCGCCTTCTGGCACTCGTCCACGCCGACCCCGCCGCCCGGGTTGTCGATGAAGAGCCGCAGGATCCACTCGTTGTGCTCGCGCACGAACTCGACGTCGAGCAGCTCGAGGCCCTCGGCAGCAATGAGCGGCTCACACACCTGCCGGGCGCGCTCCTCGACGCTGTGGCTCTGCGAACCCACGACACGACCCCCTTCAAACGCAAAGTGGGCCAACCGGCCCACTTTCGAAGACGACCCAAAAGTGACGGCGGCCTCCTACGACACAAGCCGGGGGCCTGTAAACCGGCGGCGCGAGACTGAGGTAAGCAGCCGTCATGACTCTGCTCGCAGCCGTCCAGATGACCAGTGGGGCCGACAAGGCCGAGAACCTGTCGAAGGCCACGGCCCTGATCCGCAAGGCGGCCCGGCGCGGGGCCCAGCTCATCGGCCTGCCCGAGAACTTCGCGTGGATGGGCCCGGAGCCGGAACGCGACGCGAACGCCGAGGCGCTCGACGGCCCGACGTTGACGGCGATGAGCGCGCTGGCGAAGGAGTTCGGCGTCACCCTGCTCGCCGGCTCCGTGCTCGAGGCCGGAGCGCCGGGCGGCCGGCTCTACAACACCTCAGTGCTCTTCGGCCCCGACGGTGCGCGCCTTGCGGCCTACCGCAAGATGCACCTGTTCGACGTCGAGGTCGGCGATGGCCAGACGTACAAGGAGTCCGCGGCGGTCGCTCCCGGCACCGAGGTGGTGGTGGCGACGACGGCCCTGGGCAAGGTGGGGCTGTCAGTCTGCTACGACCTGCGGTTCCCCGAGCTCTACCGTCGGCACGCGGAGGCCGGGGCGGTGCTGCTGACGGTGCCGGCGGCCTTCACCCTGGCGACCGGGAAGGACCATTGGGAGGTGCTGCTGCGAGCGCGCGCCATCGAGAACCAGGCCTACGTCATGGCGCCCGCGCAGCAGGGCCGACACCCGAAGGATCGCCTGACGTGGGGCCACGCCATGATCGTCGATCCCTGGGGCCTGGTGACGGCGCGCGCGAGTGAAGGAGAAGGCCTCGCCATGGCGGAGCTCGACGACGCGCTGCTGAGCAGGGTGCGGCGCAACCTGCCGGCGTTGCAGCACCGGCGGCTCGTGTGAGGGTACGTCGAGGAGCTCGATGAAAGAGCGATGCCACGCGCGTGCTGCGGGCTCAGCTCGAGGCGGGTCGAAGCCCGGCGGGCGCGAGCGAGCTGGAAAGCGTCAGCCTTGACTCGAGCGGACCCGCCTCGCTGCAGGCCGCCGTCCACAGCGCGGAGAGGGCCTCGGGGCCGGGCACCACCTCAGGGGACCGCTTGAGCTTCTTCGACTGGTCCGGCAGCAGCACCCGTCGCACGCCCACCCCTGCGATCTCGATGTCGAAGGGCGCCGTCGTCATCAGCCTCGACACGCGCACGCAGTACGCGAGGAGCCGCAGCGCGTCCTTCAGAATGGCGTCGTGGTAGCCGGGCGGAATCGTGCCGTCGTGGTTGACCGCGAGGTGGTGCTCGATGCCGTTGGGCGCCTGGGTCACCTGGTACGTCACCAGCCAGGTCAAGAAGAGCTCGTGCCGGAGGTGGGTCGACTGCTTCTGGCCCACGCCGACGGTGCTCAACGCCTCGATGCATCGCCCTTGAATGTCGAGACAGACCCGCGCGAGGTGCGTGAGCTGCTCGGGCTCGAGGACGAGCTCGACGCGCTTCTTCGCGACAAACGGTATTTTCGAGCGCCAGTCGGCCATGAAACCACTTCCCCCCATCGCCATGCCGCACCATCGCGCGCCTGACAAGTCGCTGACAAGCGGCTGGAACATTCCACTCCCGACGGCCTGCGGCCATCTGCGGCGCCTCCCATTGACCTTCGCAGGAACGCCGCGTCGTGGAAGAAGGGCCGTGATGAACCGGTTGTTCCTGCTCTGCTCCGTGCAGCTCCTCGGGTGCGCCACTGCGCGTCTCATCGGCGACCGGCCTCCCATGACGCCCCTCGAGGCGGGGCCGCCGCGGATCGTGGTCGTCGAGCCCCTGTTCGACCGGGCCGAGTGGAAGACGACCATGCGCACCGAGCCGCTCAATCCCTCGACGCCCCCGGACCTCGTGGGCATGCCGTCGATGACCCAGGCCCCCAATCCCTTCCAGCCCGGGAGCGGCGCGCTGCTCGCGACCTCGGGCACCGGCGCGTACTCCTCGAGTGGCAGCGCGGGGCGGCAGAACGCCTGGGTCGCGTACCGGACGGTCACCGAGAAGCCGCTCTTCGGCCGGCCCGAGACGCTCGCCGCGATTCACGAGCGGCTCCTGCCCGTGCTCAAGCTGCTCCGGCCGAACTGGACCTTCGTCGCGCCGGGTCTGGCGCCCACGCTCACGCGTGACGTGGTGGTGGTGCGGACGCTCATCGACGGGAACGAGCAGGTCCAGAGCGATCGCTCGCTCAAGAACGCGGCGTTCGCCTTCGGGCTCGTCCTGCTCCCGCTGCAGATCCTCGCGGCCTTCCCGGTCGAAGAGACGCAGCGGGTGTCCGGGCAGCTCGAGAAGGTGCCGGTCGATCCGAAGGCGCTCGCGCAGCGGCTGGTGACGCACACCACCCAGCCGGACTTCGCGGTCAACCTGTCCGGCCTCCCTGCGAAGCAGCAGGCCTTCGCGCTCGACGTGCAGTACGAGGAGGGCCTGTTCGCCGACGAGACGCCGCGGCCCGGCGTGTTGATCGACGGCTTCGTGGAGAAGCTGGCGTGGGCCATCGTCGCCTTCGTCGAGGAGGAGTCACCGTGAGCCTGTGGGACAGCGTCAAGCCCGCGAAGCAGAAGGCGCCGCACGTCACCAACGTCGAGCTGGCCGCCGATCAGAAGTCGCTCTCACTCGTGTGGAGCGACGGGGCGAGCCACCGGGTCGCGGCGCGCACCCTGCGTCAGTTCTGCCCCTGCGCCGGCTGCGTCGAGGAGTGGACCGGCAAGCGCACCTTCGAGATCGACACCATCCCCGCCGACATGAAGGCCATCGAGGTCGTGCCGGTCGGGAACTACGCGCTCAGCTTCACCTTCGGTGATCTCCACCGCACGGGCATCTTCACCTGGGAGCTCTTGCGCGAGCTGTGCGAGCGCACGCCCGCTTCGTGATGCGCCGCTGATGAGGCATGCTCCGCTGGTGAGCGACGAGCCAGAGTTCCTCGGCGGACCGGCGCTGAGACCCGACGGCACGGTCGAGGGGCGCCCTGCCCCGGCGCCAGCACCCGATCCCGCGCGCCCCGCCGCACGTCCGCCTTCGCCCGAAGCGCCACTCGAGCTGGCCCGGCGACCTCCTCCCCGCGCCTGGTCTCCGCCCACCGCGTACCGTCCAGAGCCCGGGCGCCCGCGCCGGTGGGTGCCGATCGCGCTGGCCGGCTTCGTCGTCGCAGGCTTCGCCATCGCCGCGGCCGCGGTGCTGCTCACGCCGGGCCGGCCGACGCGCGTGCCCGAGCTCCCGCTGCCACCGGTGATGAAGGAGGTGCTGCCGGTGCTCGCAGGACCTCCGGTGGTGATCGTGAGCGACCCGCCCGGCGCCACCATTCGCGCTGCCGATCAGATCCTGGGCGTGACGCCGTGGGCGGGGAACAACCCGTACCTCACCGACACGGAGCTGACGTTGAGCCTGGAGGGCCATCACCCGAAGAAGCTCGTGCTGCCGGGCTCGAAGGAGGCGCATCTGTCAGTCTCGCTTGCTCCGAGGCGCCCCCGATGACGGCGGTGCTGGGCCGGTACGAGCTCGTGGGGCGCCTGGGCATGGGCGGCATGGCCGAGGTGTGGCTCGCGCGCGCCTCCGGGCCGAGCGGCTTCGAGAAGCAGGTCGTGGTCAAGCGCATCCTCCCGCAGCTCGCCGGTGATCCGACCGTCGAGGAGCTCTTCAAGGCCGAAGCCCGCATCGCGGCCCGGCTCGATCATCCCAACCTGCTCCAGGTGTTCGACTTCGGCCGGGAGCCTGACGGCGCCCTCGTGCTGGTGATGGAGCTGGTTGACGGCGCCAGCCTGCGCGCGGTCGTACGCGCGGTGAAGTCGGGCAAGCCGCTGGACCCGCGCCTGATCGCGAAGCTCCTGTCGCTGGTGTGCGAGGGACTCCACGCAGCCCACGAGCTGAAGGGCGACAGGGGCCAGCCGCTGAACCTGGTGCACCGCGACATCAGCCCCGAGAACATCCTGCTGGCGAAGTCGGGCGCGGTGAAGGTGGCGGACTTCGGCATCGCGCGCATCGAGCGCGAGGTGCAGCTCACGAAGGGCGACACCTTCCGCGGCAAGATCGGCTACGCCGCGCCCGAGCAGCTCATGGGCGAACCGGTGACGCGCCAGGCCGACGTCTGGGCGGTCGGCGTGACGATGTTCGAGCTGCTGACCGGCGAGCGCCCCTTCCTCGGCGAGAACGAGGCGGAGCTCGTGTCGGCGACCGTTCACCGCGAGGCGCGGCGGGTCGAGCAGGTGCGGAAGGACTGCCCGCTGGGCCTCGCCGAGCTCGTCGCGCGCTGCCTCGAGAGGCGCCCGGAGAAGCGCTGGCCCACCGCGCACGTGCTGGCGGAGCAGCTCGATGAGTTCGTCGCCTGGTCGGGCAACCCCGTGCGCACCGCTGATCTGGGGGCGATCCTCGACCAGCTCGGCATTCAGCCACACACCGTCTCGACGCTCGGCACCCCGGCCCTGCCTCACCCGGTCTCCCTGCCCGGAACCGGGCCCGGCACCTGGGTCGAGCCGAGCACCTTCGAGCCCGTCGCCGAGCTGGCGATGGATGGCAAGCTGGTGCCGGTGGGCGCCGCGCTGGCCGCGAGGCTCGACGCGCTGGTCCCGAGCCCCGACCACGACACGCCAGTTGGCGAGCCGAAGCCTCCGGAGCACGACTCGAGCGGCGCCCCGGAGCTCGCGCGGGAGCCGGCGCCGAGGTCCTCCGGCGGGCGCCTCGAGCTCGTCCCCCTCGCAGTCGCGGTCGAGCCGGTCGGCGAGGCTCAACGGCCGCCACCGCCCGGACGCCCGGTCCCGCTCGGGGCGATGCTCGGTGGCCTCGGCGCGGCCGTGCTCGTCGCCCTCGCCCTCACCCTCGGCCCGAAGCTCCTGCGCACCGGCGCTCTCCCGCCTGGCGCGCTGTTGATCGAGTCCTCGCCAACCGGAGCCCAGGTGCTGCTCAACGGCTCGGCCGTCGGCGAGACGCCGTGGGCGGGAGAGAACCCGGCCGGCGGCGTCACGACGCTCACCCTGCGCAGGCAGGGCTACGACGACGCGGTGCTTCGACTCGACGGCGGAGTGGACTGGAGCGGGACGCTGAAGCTCCAGCGGGTGAAGGGCGGGCGGTGAGTCACTGGGCGCCGGTCTCGCTCCACGCCCTCACGGTGACGCCCCAGCAGGCGCTCGCCTTCGGGGTGGAGCTGTCGAAGCTCGTCGAAGCCACCGGCTTTCAGCTGCGCACTGCCGACCCGCGGCGCTACCTCATCAGCGCCGACGGCTCGCTGCACGTGGTGGACCAGCTCGGGCGTGACCTCTCAGCCGAGACGCTCTCGTGGTTCTCGCCGGAGTACGTCAGGGGCCTCGAGACCTCGGCCACCAGCGACGTCTTCCTCGTCGGCCTCGCCGTCATCGGGGCGCTCACGCACCGGTCTCCGTACCTGCGCGAGTCGCCGTTGGACACGCTCCGCGCCGCGATGGAGGGGCAGTGGGCCCAGCCCCTGCGGGCGATGCGCCCGGACGTGGTGGGGCCGATGGTCGAGGTGCTGGTTCGTGCGGTGCTGCCGAAGCCCGAGCAGCGCACCCCGTCCCTCGCCGCGCTCCGCCAGGCCCTCGGCCCGCTCGCCTCGCCGCTGGGCACCGAGCACGACTGGCGTTCGCTGGTGGCGCAGTGCTTCTCGACCCGCGCGCCGCTCGAGGCCGCGCCCGACGAGCTCGCCAGCGACCAGGCGCGCCTCGTCGCTGCGGATCAGCTCGAAGAAGAGGGGCGGCACGATGAGGCGCAGTGGGTGAGGCTCGAGTGCCACGTCCGAAGCGCCGAGGGTTCGGCCCTCGAGCCGCTGCGCGAGACGCTGGCGCCGCTCAGCGACGCGCTTGGCCCGGCCAGGGTGGCGCCGCTCGCGCGAGGCCCCATCGAGCGCTGTCCCCTGGTGTGCGGCGGGGCGTGCCCCGGAACGTGGGAACGGCTGCTGCTCACGACCGACCCGGCGGTTCGACGCTGCGGAACCTGCGGCGCCGACGTGCTCTTCGAGCTCACTGTCGCTGCCGCGTGGCAGCGGGTGCTCGACGGGCGCACCGTCGTGGTGGACGTCGCGGCGCCGCGCACCTTCGGTGACCTCACCCCCGCCGACATGGATCAAATCACCTGAACGCAAGGGTTGCGCTCGGAGCAGGTGTGCAGGCGCGGTTTGCACGGCGTCATCGCGAGGTTGCCCCGGCACAGCGCTGGTATGCGCCATGCTCTCGCTGGCCTCCATGATTCAGCACGTGCTCATCGCGGTGGACGGTTCTCCGTCGTCTCACCACGCGGCGAATCAGGGCTTCGGACTCGCGCGACAGACCGGAGCGAAGGTGACGTTGGCCTTCGTGCTCGAGTCGCCTCCGGTGATCCCCGTCGGCCCCCTCTCGGGCTACGTCATGACGTCGCCGCCTCGCACCGACGCCGATCTCGAGAAGGCGCGCGCCGAGCTGAAGACGCTGGCGCACGACGCTGGAGTTCCCGTCGAGACCCGGGTCGAGCTGGGCGCTCCCGCCGATGTGCTCTGCGAGCTGGCCGAGCGGCTCAGCGTCGATCTGCTCGTCATCGGGGCGCGCGGCCTCAGCACCGGCACCCGGTGGCTGCTGGGCTCGGTCAGCGATCGCGTCGTGCACCACGCGCCGTGCCCGGTGCTCGTCGTCCGCGATCGGAAGCGCTGAGGCGGCAGCTCAGAACTTCACCCGGCGCATCACGAAGCGCGGCATCGCGCGAATCGCCGTCATCACCGCACGCCAGATGGGCGGGGCGTAGACGACCGGTGTCCCTGCATCGATCCCGTCGAGCACCACCTCGGCCACGTCGTCCGGCTCTCCCGCGAACGGCGGCGCCTTGAGCCCCTCGGTCATGCCGGTCCGCACGAAGCCCGGCTTCACGCAGACCGTCTTGAGGCCCTCGCGGCGGTGCTTGTGATCGAGCCCTTCGAGGTAGGCCGACAGGCCCGCCTTGGCCGCGCCGTACATCACCACCGGCGAGCGGCCGCGATCACCGGCCACCGAAGAGAACGCGCACAGCGTGCCCCCGCCTCGCATCAGGAGCTTCTTCCGCGCCTCCTCGCAGAACAGGACCGTGTTGGAGAAGTCGAGGGTGAGCACCTTCGCGGCGAGCGACGGGTCGCGCTCGAGCTGCTCCTGGGTCGCGAAGGCGCCCGCGGTCACCACGACGGTGTCGAGGCCGTCGAGCTTCTGCTCCGCCGCCTCGAGGGCAGGCTTGAACGTGTCTGGCCTCTCGAGATCGCACGGCACCCCTGCGACGCGCGTCCCGGGAACCCCGCGCGCCTCGAGATCGGCGACGCTGCGCTTCACCTCGTCCTCGCTGCGCCCGAGCACCGCGACGAAGTCTCCCCGCTCCACGAAGCGGCGGGCCAGCGCCCGACCCATGCCGCGGGTCGCACCGAGGATCGCAACGCGCTTCATGACGGATCTCCGAACAAGCGCACCGACTGCGCGCTCCTGAACTTCCGCTCCGGGTCCCACTTCTCCCGCACGGCGAGGAACTTCGACAGCCGCGGCTCCATCGCGCGGAAGTGCTCGGGCCGGGTGAACGTGTCCTTCGCGAGGTAGATGCGGCCACCCTCTTTCAGCACGTGCTCGTTCAGCTCGTCCACGAGCGCCTGGGTGTCGTCGCGAATCGCGATGTCGAGCGCGACCGAGATGCCCGGCCGCGGGAACGAGAGGAACGCGGGGCTCTCGGGGCCACAGTCCTTGATGACGCAGAGGAAGCTGGCGCCGCCCCGCCTGGTGAGGACCTCGAGGAACCGCCGCGCCGCGCCGGTGCCTGCCTCGCTGGGCAGCACGCACTGGTACTGGGTGAAGCCGCGCCGGCCGTACATGCGGTTCCAGTCCTTGACGAAGTCGAGCGGCCAGAAAAACGAGAACGGGTTGGTGACGCCCTCGCGCTTCTTCGGCAGGTGCTTCCAGTAGAAGCCGAGGTTGAAGGCGCGAATGGAGAGGGGGTTGAGCAACCACTCCGGCGCCTCGAAGGGGAAGCGCAGGTTCGGCGGCTCGGACGGGAAGCGTGACGGCGCCTCGTGAGAGTGCGCCCAGCGGCCCTTCATCAAGATGCCGCGGCCCATGTGTTTGCCTGGCGTGAGGCAGTCGATCCACCCCACCGTCATGGGCCACGCGTGCGCCGACTCCTTCAGCTTCTCGACGTACTCGTCGATGTCGCCCACGCGCTCCGACTCCTGCCAGATCCACGGCGTGGGGATGCGCACCATCGGGAACTCGACCTCGAGGATCTGACCGGTGAGGCCCATGCCGCCGACGCTGGCGAGGAAGAGCTCACGCTCGAGATCGGGCCCGCACTCGATGACGCGGCCATCGGCGACGCGCATCTTCAGCCGCCTCACGTGGGCGCCGAAACAACCATCGACGTGGTGGTTCTTGCCGTGCACATCGGCCGCGACGGCTCCTCCGAGGGTGACGAACTGCGTGCCTGGCGTGACGGGCACGAACCAGCCACGTGGCAGCAACGTGCGATGCAGATCGAGCAGCGACAGCCCCGCCTCGGCGCGCAGCACGCCCGTGGCGCCATCGAAGGACAACATGCGGTTCGCGCGCGTGGTGTTGACGACGACGGGGTGCGCCGACGGCGGCAGCGAGGAGTCGCCGTAGCTGCGCCCCAGGCCCCGGAAGAGCACGGGCGGCGACTGCTCGAGGTGGTCGGGCATCAGCTCCTCGCCCACGACGCCGGTGCGGCCCCAACCCTCGATGCGGGAGTCTGTCATGACGAAGAGTCTGGTAGCCGGACGAGGCAAAGGGCGCAAGAGACGGCTCGGTGCGGCCCTGAACCGGGCAGCCGCCGGAGCGCGCAGGGAGTAGAGTCACGCCATGCGCTGGCTCCTCATGGCTGTGCTCCTCGCTGCTCCCGTCGTCGCGTCGGCCGACTGCTACTCCGACTCGGAGTGTCGTGGCGGGAAGTGCCGCTCGGGCCAGTGCACCACGGCGGGCGGCCAGTGCTACTCCGACTCCGAGTGTCCGGGCGGGAAGTGCCGCTCGGGCAAGTGCACCACGGCCGGCGGCCAGTGCTACTCCGACTCCGAGTGCGGCGGCGGGAAGTGCCGCTCCGGTCAGTGCACCACCGCCGGCGGCCAGTGTTACTCGGACTCCGAGTGCGCCGGTGGGAAGTGCCGCTCCGGCAAGTGCACCACCGCCGGCGGCCAGTGCTACTCCGACTCCGAATGCCCGGGCGGGAAGTGCCGCTCAGGCAAGTGCACGGCGCGGTGACCGCTCATCGCGCTTCGACTTCCTCTGCCCGCCGCAGCAGGCCGTTCGGCGCGAGGGCCAGCGGCGGACAGTACGGACCCGTCAGCGCGCGCGTCCACCACACGCCTCGCTCGGCGAGCGGCGCGAACCGGTACTCCCACACCGTCGCCCGCAGGTACTTCGGCGGCGCCCCGAAGGGGTGGCTCGCGAGCAGCGCCTGTACGTCGCGCGAGCCCTTGAGCAGCTGCAGCTGGAACGAGAGGAACCAGGGGTTCTGCTCGCACGTCCCGAGGGCGGCAAACCACATCTGCCAGTCGAGCCGCGGCTGCCACGGCGCCACGAAGTCGGGCCGGCGATCGAGGCGCCCCGGCTTCCATGGAAACTCCCAGGCCTTCCACGTCACGCCGTCGTCGCTGCCCTCGACGATGATCTCCGGCCGCGTCTTCGTCATCACCGCGAACGCCCCGTAGGCGTTGACCGCGTGGAAGGGCTCGAGCCGCTCGCGCACCGCCGCCAGCGGCGGCTCGAAGACGAAGCGCCTCGAGAAGGCCGTCACCGAGAGGAAGGCGAAGGCAGCCGCCAGGCCCCAGGCCCAGACGGGCGAGCGTCGCGGCTCGACGAGGGTGGCCGTGCCTTTCCAGAGCTTCGCCAGCGCCGCGTCGTCCAGCAGCGGGAGCGCCGTCACCAGCGTCAGCGCGTTGTAGAAGCTGTAGTTGCCCGCGGCGAGCAGCCCGGCCTGCATCGTCATCAGGCCGATGGCGCCGACGAGGCGCACCCGTCGCGGCCCGAACGCGAGCAGCGGCACCGGCAGCTCGAGGACGAACATCACGAAGCACAGCGCCTGCTGCACCCAGAGCGGCCACTCGTTGGCGAGCACGCTCGTCCACGTCGGCAGCGGCTGCGTCCACCAGTGCCAGGTGAGCGCCGTGAGGTCACGCCAGCTCTCGTCGCCGCTCGCGAGCTTCACGAGGCCCGACCCCAGCGTCACCTTGCAGGCCAGCACGGCGACCGCGAAGCGCACCGCGCGAGAGGGCTCGGGGAGCTCGTGCGCGCGGAAAGGCCGCAGCCCGTTGGGAGCGAGGCAGGCGAAGACCAGCGACGTCTCCAGCAGCATGACGTCCCACTGGAAGTTGAGGAAAGGCGCGCCCACCTGGACGATCGAGAGCCAGCAGACGTACAGCGCCAGCAAGGCCCAGCGCGGCGCGACGCCGGCCGTGACGCACACCGAGGCCAGCACGCACGCGCCGAGCAGCAGGTGCAGCGCGAGATCCGACCAGCCCAGCCACAACAGCGTCGGCACCTGCCAGGGCCGGGCGTTGGCGCGCACCACCCCTTCCATCGTCTCGGCGATCGGCACGATGCCGTCGCTGCCGTAGAGGCCTGGGAGCTGCGCCCAGACCGCCGCCGTCGCGAACACCGAGACCAGCCCGAACGCGGTGAGGGTCAGCCGGGTCGTCAGGCGCATGGACGGAAGAGCCATGGGCGGGGCCGTCAGCGGACGACGAAGGGCATCACCGCGTCCATCAGCTCACTCGGCTGCAGGGGCTTCGCGAGAAAGGCCGCGATGCGTGCGTCGTCGCCATCGACGTCGAAGAGATCTCCCGACATCAAGACGAAGGGCACCGACTGCGGCAGGCGCTCGAGCACCTCGAGGCCAGTCAGCCCCGGCATGCGGTAGTCGCACACCACGACGCACGGAGCCTCGGGGGCGTCAGCCAGCCACGCCAGCGCCTTCAGCGGGTCCGTGAAGGTGAGCACCTCACGGCCGAGCCCACGCAACGAGAGCGACGAGACGCGACAGATCATCGGCTCATCGTCGATGACGATGATGGGACCGCTCACGACTGACCGCCACCTCCGAACCGGGGCAGCCGCGCGGTGAAGACCGTGCGGGCCCCTTCACGCTCGTACACGAGCGTGCCGCCCATCGACTGAATGATGTCACGACTCACCGCGAGGCCGAGCCCGGTCCCTCTCGCGCCCTTGGTAGTGAAGAAGCGATCGAAGGCCCGCTCCCGGTGTTCGTCGGCGATGCCGCGCCCGGTGTCTTCGACGCGCAGCTGCACCTCGGCGCTGTCGTCGAGCGCACGAACGGCCACGCGCCTGGTGGGTTGATCCCGCACCGCGTCGATGGCGTTGTTCACGAGGTTGATGAGGACCTGGCCGAGCTGCACCTGATTGCCCCAGACGTGCGCCCCGGTCCGAACCTCGAGCTCGAGCTCCAACCCCTCGCTGCGCGTCCGTGCGCCCGTGAGGCGCGAGACCTCGTCGATGACCAGGGGAACGAGCACCGGCTCGAAGGCGAGCTCAGAGGTGCCGCGCGCCAGCCGTCGCAGCCCGGTGGTGATCGCCCCGGCGCGCTCGGTCGCCTCGCGAATCGCGCCGAGCGCCTCGTCCACCAGCGGCCGGTCTCCGCGAGCGATCGCGTCGGGCAAGAGGTGGGCGAAGGCCGAGATGACGGAGAGCGGGTTGTTGACCTCGTGGGCGATCGAGGCGGCGAGCTCGCCCAGCGCCACCAGCTTCGACGCTTGAATGGCCTTGAGCCGCTCCATCTCGAGCGTCCGCTCGGCGGTGATGTCTTCGATGAACGACCAGATCATCTTCTCGCCGTCCACCTCCACGATGAAGCCGTTGAGCCGCACCGACACCAGCGTGCCGTCCTTGCGGATGAACTCCTTCTCGTACGGGCCGTAGCGCCCCTCCGTGCTCAGCTTGCGCAGCTGCAGCGCCTCGTCCGCGTCGTACTTGCGGGGCGTGAGCTGCCAGTAGGTCAGCCGGCCGTCGTCGGCCTCGGCGGCCTCGTAGCCGATGATGCGCAAGAAGGCCGGGTTGCTGGCGAGCCAGTGGCCATCCAGCCGGCAGAGGTTCAGGCCGACCGAAGACTCGCGGAAGAAGGACTCGACGAACCCCGCCTTCGCGAGCGCTGCCGCGAATTGAGCCGAGAGCTGCTGCACGACGTCATGGTGACGCCTCTCGCGCGCTGACGCAACGCCCGAGCGGGTGGCGCGAGCGACCAACCGCAGACGTAGACTCGAGGCCGCGATGTGCGGGCGCTACACCCTCAAGTCGAAGGGCATCGACGTGCAGCGCGAGCTGCGCCTCGATCACGAACCGGTCCTCGAGGCCCGCTACAACATCGCGCCCACGCAGGCCGCGCCCGTCGTGCTCGACTCGGCGCCCCGGCAGCTCGTCACCGCACGGTGGGGCTTCACTCCCCGGTGGGCCAGGGACGTGAACGAAGGCGCGAAGCACATCAACGCCCGCGCCGAGTCGCTGGCCGACCGCCGCCTCTTCCAGGACGCCCTGCTGCACACGCGCTGCCTCGTGCCCTGCGACGGGTTCTACGAATGGCGCCACCACGGGAAGCAGTCCACCCCGCTCTTCGTGCATGCGCCGTCCCACCCGATCCAGACGATGGCGGGGCTGTGGACGACGTGGCGCTCGCCAGAGGGCCTCGAGGTCGTCACCTTCTCGATCGTCACCACCGCCGCCGACGCCTTCATGTCGCGCCTCCACACGCGCATGCCGCTCTTCGTGGCGCCGGGCGACCGCGACGCCTGGCTGGCTCCGGGCCTCAAGCCGCGTGAGCTCGAGACGCTGCTCCACCGTGCCAACGTCGCGCCGCTGAACGCCTACGAGGTGTCCGCGCACGTGAACCACGTGGCCGTGGACGACGCCCGCTGCCTCGAGCCCGCGGCGGCCGTTCAGCTCGACCTGCTGTGACTGGCGCGCTCACGCCTGCGCCCGCCGCAGCCCCGCCCAGTCGAGGACGTCGACGGTCTCGGCTGCCAGGCTGAAGTCCATCTGCTCCCGAGCGCCGACCACGTCGCCGCCGATCTGGAAGGGCATGGGCCGCGACAACGTGATGCGCAGAGACGTCGCGAAGTAGTCGTGCATGCCGGGCACGCGGGTTCCCCGCCAGAGATCGACCATGCGCGCGACGCCCTCGTAGACCGGCCGATCGTAGACGCGGAAGTTGAAGCACCCGGGCACCCGCCGCGCGTGGGGGAAGGCCTTGAACTTCGCGCCCCAGAACGGCTCCGTCGCGGCGGCGGCGACCGACACCGGCCCCTCGTAGAGCAGCTTGCCGGTGCGCGCCCGCACCACCTCGTCCTTCACCAGGGTGAGCGCGTTGCCCCCGAGATCCTCGACGCGCACCCTCGTGCGTCCCTCGAAGACGAGCTGCGACAGCTCGCCAGGCACGGTGCGGGTGAACAACGAGAAGAGGTAGCCGCCGACGCCTTCGTTCAGCTTGCCGGCGAGCGCTCCGGCGAGCGGCGTGGCGCGGGCCTGGGCGAGGTTGGCGTGGTAGTTGTGGACGATCGTCGCGTCCCAACCGACGCCCGCGAAGAGGCTCAACCGGCCCTCGGTCTCGATGAGGTTGAACCGCTGCACCGGTGGCTGCTTCGGCAACGAGGCTCCGAGCTCGAGCGACCGCTCATACCCGGGCGCCCCGACCGCGCTCGGCCAGCCGTTGCCGGTGCCCAGCTTCAGGAGGGCGAGGGTCGGGAAGTGCCGCGCGCCCTCGTCGCGGAGCAGGTTGAGCAGCACGACGCTGGTGCCGTCGCCACCCCCGCAGAAGACGAGCCTCGGGCGCTCGCGCACCAGCCGGCGTGCATCGGCGCGCGCCTCGTCGAGGGTGGTGGCCGCGTAGACGGTGGCGTGTGGCATCGCCCGCCGGAACGCCTCGATGCGCGCAGCCGTGACACGGCGCGCCCGCCCGTTGAACCAGGCAGCGACGTCTGCGCCCTTTCGTCTCGACGCCCGGCCCATGCCGGCTCAGTTTCCGTTCAAACGCCTCTGGCATTCCACTGTGACGCCGCATCTGCCCCGGTTCGGGTATGGTGGCGTCACACATGGCCTCGCCGTGGGAAGAAGTCAGACGGGAGTCGCTCGAGATGCCCGCGGTGGGCTACCGACGCGGCGCGTCTCCCCTGCCCTGGCTGCTGCTCGCCGTGTCGATCACCCTCACGGTCACCGTGCTCGTCGTCGGCCGCAACCGGCTCATGGAAGAGAAGGAGCGCACCTGGACGTCGTTGAAGGCCAACGACGATCTCAACCAGAAGCTGAAGGCCGCGCAGAAAGAGGTCGAGAAGGCGAAGGAGGCCTGTGAGCCCGGCGAGAGCGGCGACGGCGACACCGCCCGGCGCATCGTTCAGCTCGAGATGCAGAATCGTCGCCTGCAGGACGAGCTCGCGAAGGCCCGGAAGAAGTGACCTGGACGCGGGTGATCGGGCTGGTGCTCGGCCCGGCGCTCTTCCTCGCGCTTGCGCTCGCCGACACCCCGCTCGCCCACCTCGAGGGCTTCGGCTCCCGGCCAGCGCTGGCGGCCGGCGTCTCGCTGCTGATGGCGGTGTGGTGGTTCACCGAGGCCGTGCCCATTCACTGGACGGCGATGATCCCCCTGGCCGCGTTCCCGCTGCTCGGCGTCTTCGGAGGCGGGCTCGGCGAAGGCCTGGTGCGCACCGGCGGCGAGTACACCAACGCGTACATCTTCCTCTTCGCGGGCGGCATGGCGGTGGGCGCGGCGCTCGAGCACTGGAACCTGCACCGGCGCATCGCCCTCCACCTCATGCTGCGCATCGGCGCCTCACCGCCGAGGCTGCTGCTGGGCCTGCTCGTCGCCACCGCGGCGATCTCCCTGTGGATCTCGAACACCGCGACCGCCGTGATGATGCTGCCGATCGCCCTCGCGGTGCTGGGTGAGCTCGAGGTGCAGAGCGGGCGCCGGCTCGAGGCCTACGGCATGGCGCTCATGCTCGCGGTCGCGTACGCCGCGAACGTCGGCGGCATCGGCACGAAGATCGGCACCGCGACCAACTCCATCTTCGTCGGCTGGCTCGCGAAGACGCAGCAGCTCGAGCTGAGCTTCCCCCGCTTCGTCGCCATCGGGCTGCCGTTCGTCGTGCTGTTCATTCCGGTGCTCTGGCTCGCGTTGTGGCGGCTCGGGCGGAGCGACGCGCCGCGATCGGACGCCGGCGAGGAGGTGCTCCGACGGCAGCTCGACGCGCTGGGGCCGCTCTCGTCGAAGGAGCGCGTGGTGGGCCGGGTGTTCTTCGTCGCCGCGATGGCGTGGGTGTTCGGCGATCCCCTGCGCGCGGTGATCGCGCCGCGCCTGCCGTTCGAGCTGGCGAACCGTCACTACGAGGCCGTGGTGGCGATGGGGGCCGCCCTCGTGCTGCTCGCGCTGAAGTGCCTCCCGCTGCCGGCGCTGAAGCGCATCCCCCTCAGCGCGCTGATGCTGCTCGGCGGCAGCTTCGCGATGGCGGCGGCGATCGAAGGGAGCGGCCTGTCCACGTGGCTGGGACAGCAGCTCGAGCCGCTCAAGGCGCAGCCGGCGCTCGTGCAGCTGACGATCGCGTCGTTCGCGACGGTGGCGCTTTCGGCGGTGGCGTCGAACACCGCGACGGTCAACCTCATGCTGAACCTGCTGCCGGCGAACCTGCCGCTCCTCTCCACCGTGACGCTCGCCTCGTCGTGCGACTTCGCCCTGCCGGCCGGCACGCCGCCCAACGCGATCGTCTTCGGCTCGGGGCGGGTGAGGTTGCCCACGATGATGCGCACCGGGTTCGGGCTCGACGTCGCCGCCGCGGCGCTGCTGGTGGCCTACGGGTGGCTCTATCTGCCGCTGATCGTGCCGTAGGCGTCAGCTCCGGAGTCTGCGCAGGACGGCCTCGAGTTCGGCGGCAACGCGCAGGTCCCTGGGTCTGCCGAGCTCGGCCGGCGTGAGCCCCTGCAGGAAACCGAGCAGGTCGAGGTCGAGATCGGCCTCAGGCGTCGGAAGCGCGGGCGCGTTCGGGTGCCCATTGCGCCTCGCCGGCGCTCTGGCGTCAACTGTCGACATGCTCTCGACCCTCGTCGCGCTCACCCTGACGGCCGGCTCGTTCCC
Organism: Myxococcaceae bacterium; assembly: GCA_016793095.1. Lineage (GTDB taxonomy): Bacteria > Myxococcota > Myxococcia > Myxococcales > Myxococcaceae > Xiheimicrobium. The sequence continues at coordinate 52,790 of JAEUJQ010000092.1, forward strand.
GCTCCCTTCCATCGACGGGAAGGCGCTCGCCGCGACGCCGGAGCAGAAGACGTTCCGGCTGCCGATGCGCTTCGAGAAGGTGCGCGGCTTCTACGACGGCCAGTTCACCGGCGACGAGGCGAAGGGCGTCACCAGCAAGCTCTCGGGCACCGTCGGCAAGCGTGTGCTCACGCTCACGTCCTCCCGCGCGGGAGACACCTGGAAGAAGGCGATCGTCCGCGAGGGAGAGATCGAGACCGTCGTCGAGATCACGCCGGTGCTGCGCATGGAGGAGGCGCAGATCGAGGGCAACGCGAAGCCGCTCGTGCAGTTCATCATCGGGCGCTCAGCCGACGTGGAGCGCGCGGTCGAGGCGATCGGCACGAAGCACACCGAGCAGCTCCGCCGCTGACGCTGGTTCTGGCAACATCGGGCTCCTCTCGTGAAGGAGCCGCCATGCCTCGTGGAGCCGTCCCGCTGTTCGTCGCCGTCGCTGCTCTCATCGCCCTCGGCGCACGGGTGGAAGCGCAGGGCAAAGGGCTGCCGAAGTGCGAGGGCCGCAAGCCCCTGCTCGTCGGCGCCAACGGGCAGTACGAGTGCGCGGGGCTCGAGGATCTGCTGCGCTCGATCGACTGCTCGGGTGTGCTCAAGTTCACGCCAGGCGACGGGCTCAAGTGCCTGAAGGCGCCCTCCGCGTTCTCCGGGGCCGAGCTGCTGCTGCCGGAGTGCTCGTCGAACACCCTGCTCGTGAGCGACGGCTGGGGCCGATGGAAGTGCGTCGAGCGGCGCGAGCTGCTGCCGGACTGCTCTTCGGGTGAGCAGCTCGTCAGCGAAGGCAGTGGGCGGTGGCGCTGCACCCCGGGCCTGCCGCAGTGCTCCTCAGGCGAAGAGCTCGAGAGCGAAGGCGGCAACCGCTGGCGCTGCCGCCGCCGGAACTGAAGACGTCAGGCGCGGAACGGGTTCTGCAGCAGAATCGTCTCGCCGCGCTCGGCGCCGACCGACACGCAAACCACCGGCACGCCCACGATCTCCTCGACGCGACGAACGTAGCGCTGCGCGGTGGGCGGCAGATCCTCCACCGTGCGCGCGCCAGCGAGCGACTGCTCCCAGCCCGGCAGCTCCTCGTAGACCGGCGTCACGCGAGACAGATCCTCGAGCTCACCCGGCAGCTCCGTCAGGCGCTGGCCGTCGAGCTCGTAGGCGGTGCAGATCTTCAGGGTCGGCAAGCCCGACAACACGTCGAGCTTCGTCACCGCGAGCCCCCACAGTCCGTTCACGCGCGCCGCGTAGCGGAGGACGACGGTGTCGAGCCACCCGCAGCGCCGGGGCCGCCCCGTCGTCGCGCCGAACTCCGCGCCCACCTTGCGCAGGCGCTCGCCCGTTTCGTCGTTCAGCTCGGTCGGGAACGGACCGCCGCCGACCCGCGTGGTGTACGCCTTCGAGATGCCCATCACGCGATCGATGGCGGTGGGCCCCAGCCCAGAGCCGACCGCCGCGTTGCCGGCCACCGTGTTGCTGCTGGTGACGTAGGGGTAGGTCCCGTGATCGACGTCGAGCAGCGTGCCCTGCGCGCCCTCGAACAACATGCGCGAGCCCTTGCGCACGTGCTCCGAGAGGAACAGCGACGCGTCCTTGATGTGCGGACCCAGGCGCGTGCCGAGCACCGCGTACTCCGAGACGATGCCCTCGGTGTCGAGCAGCGGCTCGTCGGCCTTCGCCTTCTTCGCGAGCTGGGCGATCTCCTCGAGGGCGGCGGGCAGGCGCTCCTTCACCCGACGGCGCAGGCGCTCGGGGTCGAGCAGATCGCGCATGCGGATTCCGCGGCGCGCGACCTTGTCTTCGTACGCGGGGCCGATGCCACGGCCGGTGGTGCCGATGGCCGAGCCGCCGCGCGCCTTCTCGCGCAGGAGATCGAGGTGCTTGTGCCAGGGGAAGATGACGTGCGCGTGCTCGCTGATGAGCAGCTGCGACGGATCCTGGAGCACGCTGCGCTGGGTGAGGCCATCGACCTCCTTCATCAGCACCGTGGGGTCGATCACACAGCCATTGCCGATGACGCAGGTCTTCCCGGCGTGGAGAATGCCCGACGGGATGAGGTGCAGCACCGTCTTCTGCCCGCCCACGACGAGGGTGTGGCCCGCGTTGTTCCCGCCCTGGAACCGCACCACGACCTGGGCGTGCTCCGTCAGCAGGTCGACGACCTTGCCCTTCCCCTCATCACCCCACTGCGCTCCGACGACGACGACGTTCGGCATGGCGTTCTTCTAGCCCACCGCCTCCGCGCGCGCGTGGAATAGCGTCATCGTCATGACCTGCCTCACGTGTGGAGCGCTGCAGGACTTCGGCGAAGACCGCAGCGACTCCGAGGCGTCGACGCGCCCCTCCGGGTTCGATCGGCTCGAGCGCCTGGGCACCACGTTCGACTGGACCGACGCCTTCCGTTGCCCGGCCTGCAGCTCGATCTTCGAGTGGTATCGCGATCGCGACTCGGACACCGGCATCACCTCGGAGACCATCACGCGATGCGGGGACGAGCGCGCGATCTCCGTGCTCTGCGCAGCGCTCGCCTGGCCGTGGCCGATCGACAAGCACCCGGGCCTCCTCGAGGAGCTCGGGGCACGGCTGACGACGACGGTGGACGAGCTGCGCGCGACCGACCCGTGGAAGCCGGCGCACCTGGCGCGCCTCGAGCTGTTGGGCGAGCAGGCGAAGGCGCTCGCGCCGAGACTCGCTGCCTTCGTGGAGGACGAGCTGGGCGCGAGGGCGCTGGCGGCGATGGGCGCCTTCGACGTGCTCGACGCGTCTGCGAAACGGGGGCACCGGCCGGCGCTGCGGGCGCTCGCGCGCTCGGGCCCGGCCGCGTTCGAGCCGACGCTGGTGGCGGCGCTCCAGCGTACCGGGAACACGCTCTCGAGCGCCGAGGCGGCCCACGGGCTCGGTCGGCTCGGCCTGGGACGCGAGATCCTCGCTGAGGTGCTTCGTGTGGCTCAGGACACGCACGTGACGAACGCGTGCCGGAGTGCCCTGGCGGCCATCGGCGCCCTCGACGAGCTGCTCGCCGCGCTCGCCGACAGGGACTGGAGTGTTCAGCGCGCTGCCGCTGAGGGGCTCGGGATGTCGACGGCCACGCCGGCGGTCCTCGAGGCGCTGCGCGGCGCGGTGACGGGCGCGGGCAGGCAGCTCATCGTCCGCACGACGGCGTTCCGGTCACTCCAGGCGCTGGGGGTCGAACGCAGCACGTTGCAGGCGCTGATCGCGCAGCTCGAGGGCGACGCCGACCCGACGGCGAGGCGAGCCGCAAAGAGCTGCGCCGAGGAGCTGCGCTGAGGTCCCGCGAAGGCCGGCGCTGTCGCAGCTCGCGCCACGCAGATCGCTCCCGTCACAGCGCTCGGCGTCGGGCTGACAGACGAGCTTCGCGCCGCGCTCGTCCGCGTGACAGCAATGCGACTCGATCTCCTCACACGGCCCGCCCGCGACCCCATCGCCGCAGACCCGCCATCGACCGGAACGGGCCGACGCGTGGTCCAGGCAAGGCACGGCGTGGCGCGGCGCGTGACTCGCCACCGCGCCTCCACTCCCTGGCTCGTGTGGCAGCTCGCGACGAACACCGCCAGCAGCGCCCACCTCATGCCTCCTTCGCGCCATGACAGCGCAACCGGTAGCCACACCCGAGGGCCGCGCAGCGCTCGAGCGGCCGCTGAGCCCACGCCCGCGTCGCCTGCGCCGTCACCAGCGCCTTCGCCTGCGCGACCAGCTCACGCTCGAGGGCGCCCTCATCGGGCAGCGCCTCGAAGAACCGCGGCGATGGATCATCGTGCTTGAGGAAGGAGATGCCCGCGCGCACCTCGACGCCCGGGGCGCGCACGAAGCGGCGCGCCGCGAGCACGTAGCAGCCGAGCTGAAAGCGGTACGGCTCGAGGCCGGCCGGTGACGGGGTCGTCGTCTTGTAGTCCACCACCTCGACGGCCTCGTCGATGACGAGCAGATCGATCTGCCCGCGCAGGTGCAGCGAGAAGTCGCCGTCCCCCAGGCGCAAGACGAACGGCAGCTCGCGCAGCACCCGTCGCGCCTTCGGCAGCCGCGCCCCGTACGGCGACTCGAGGAACCGCAGGGCCCAGCCCCGAACCTGATCGTCGCGATCGGTGGCGAGGCCGCTGGTGCGCTGCAGCGAGGCGAGCCGGGCGGCGAGCCCGGGCTGGGCCACCCACTCGAGCGGCGCCAGCTCGAGCAGCTTGTGCGTCGCGGTGCCCAGCACGCGGGCGTCGCCAGCGGGCGGCTCGTCGTCGCGCTCCTCGGCCCACTCGAACGAGACCGGCCGCTCGGCCAGCCCCACCTGGTGGGCCAGATGGAACCGCTGCGGGCAGGAGACGAAGTCCTGCAGCTGGGTGACGGGCAGCATGACGTCGCGCACCGGCACCAGGGGCGGCGCCTTCACCCTCGCGACCAGCGCCTCGAGCGCGCGCCGGGTGTCCTCGTCGGCCAGCCCCGGCGTGGGCGGCGGCCTGCCGGGCGGCAGCGCGTCGACGTCGAGCTCGACGGCGTCGCCGCGATCGTGGAACTGCTGCCACCAGAAGTCCTCGAACCGGAGCCAGCTCGCCCAGGTCGTGCTGCGCGCGTTCTCTGGCTGGAAGCCCAGCACGAGGCGATCTCTCGCGCGGGTGAGCGCCACGTAGAGCAGCCGGCGGCGCTGCGCGTCCTCGCGGCGCGTCTTGAGCGCGCGGCACTGCAGGTAGCGGGCGCTGCCGACTGGCTCGTTCGCGAGCGGCGCGACCGCCAGGCCCACGTCACGATCGAAGCGCACCCGCTCGCCGCCAGGCGGCGAGGTGACGAACAGCTCGGGCACCACGACCACCGCCCACTCGAGCCCCTTCGCCTGGTGCACCGTCAGCAGCGTGACGGCCTCGGTGTCACCCTCGTCGAGCACCTCGCCCTGCGCCTCCTTCGGCTCGGTGTCGGCCAGCTCGAGCAGCTCACGCGCCAGCTCGGCGATCGGCACGCCCTGCGCCTCGCGGGCGGTCGCGAGCTCGAGCAGCTTGTCGAGGTTGGCGAGGGCCTGCTCTCCGAAGGGCGCCGCGGCGATCGCCACGCGGTACTCCAGGGCGTCGAGGGCCACCCGCAGCAGCTGCCGCGGGCCGAGCCGATCCCGCTCGCGCGAGAGCACCTGCCACACGTCGATGAAGCGCGAGAGGCGCGCCCGCTCGCCCTCGTCGAGCGCCCCGAAGTCACCCCGCCCGTCGAGCAGGAGGCCGCGCGGGTCGAGGCCCACCACCTGCGCCCCGTCGAGCGCGAGCGCCACCAGCGCCGTGTCCGAGAGGCCCACCAGCGGGCTGCGCAGCACCGCGGCGAACGCCACCACGTGGGCTGGATCGGCGATCAGCTGCAGCAGCGAGGCGAGATCCACGACCTCCTGCGCCGCGTAGAAGCCGCGCCCGCGCACGATGCGGTGCCGCACCCCGTGCCGCACCAGCGCCTGCCGGTAGGTCTCGAGCTGCGTGAAGCGCTGGAACAGCACGGCGACGTCTCCACCGACGATGGCCCGCGACGGCGCGTGCTTCGGCGCACGCGGCGTCACCATCGCGTCGGGCGACGACAGCGTCTGGGCGAGCCAGCGGGCGAGCGCCTCGGCCTCGGCGTTGCGGAGCGCCTCCACCGGCGGCGGGGCGTCGGCCTCAGCGATGGCGCTCGGCAGCCCCAGCCGCACCAGCGCGGGGCCGGGCGGCGGGTTGGTGCGGACCGCCGTCAGCGCGTCGGTGGCGCGATCGAACTCGACCTCGAACGGCGCGCTCGAGCGAGTGGGATCGTCCCTGACGAGGAAGTGCTGGCTCTGCTCGTTGCACAGCTCGACGATGGCCGCCGTCGAGCGCCTCGACTGCTGCAGGAACTGCCGCTGGCCGCCGCTGGCCTCGATGCACCGGGCCATGCGCTCGAAGACGGCCACGTCGGCGCCACGGAAGTCGTAGATGGCCTGCTTGCGATCGCCCACCACCGCGAGGGCCGCCGGCTCGAGCGGCACCTCCAGCGTCTCGGCGTTGGGGCCTTCGCCGAGCTCCCTCGACAGCGGGCGCGGCGCCCCCTCGCGACGCTCGGCGAGCAGCAGCACGAGCTCGAGCTGCACGCGGTTGGTGTCCTGGAACTCGTCGACCAGCACCACCTTGAAGCGCCGGTGCGCCTCGAGGCGGGCGTCCGGCGAGCTGCGCAGGAGATCGCGCGCGCGCACCAGCAGCGCGGTGAAGTCGAGGGCGCCGAGGTCGTCGAGGGCCGACTCGTACGAGGCGATCGCCTCCTTGACGAGCTCGCGCACGGTCATGTCGAAGGGCGCCATCTTCCACGCCGCGTACAGCGCGCCCGGCCCGCTCGAGCCGTCGCCCTTGCCGCGCAGGGCGTCACGCAGCGGCACCACGTCGTCCCGGCGCCAGTGTTTGACCGTCTCGTCGAGCAGCTCGCGGTGCTCGGGCCAGGTCTCGAGCGTCACCTGCGACAGCCGGCGGCACAGCTCGTCCACGCGCGCGCGATAGGTGTCGCGCACGTCGAGGGACCGCTGCAGCGTCAGCGCCTGAAGCCGTAACCCGCGAACGGTGGCGAGGAACGCCGCGCCGGCCTCGTCGCGGTCCTGCACCGGCACCAGCTCGACCTGCGTACCCTCCTCGCGGATGGCGGCGGACACGCGCACGAGCGAGCTGACGAGGCCCCACGGGTTGTCGGCGCCGAAGCCGAAGTCGCGCACCAGCTCGCGCACGTGGGCGTCGCCCTGCTCGAGGCGCGCGAGCACCACCCGCTCGACCCGCTCGGCGAACAGCCGACGAGCGTCACGCTCCTCGAGCAGCTCGAACGACGGGTTCACTCCGCTGCCGGCGGGCGCCCGCCGCAGCAGCTGCGTCATCACCGAGTGGAAGGTGCCGATGCTGGCCGCGCCGAGCTCGTCGCGAACCGCGCGCCAGAAGGCCGGAGGCGGCAGCGGCCGGCCCAGCGCGGCGAACGAGGTCTCGAGCTCGAGCTCCCGCTGCTCGCCCTTCGCGGCGCCGGTCGCGAGCCGATCGAGGCGCTCACGCAGGCGCTGGCGCATCTCCGCCGCGGCCTTGTCGGTGAACGTCAGCAGGCAGAGGTTGGCCGGGGGGACCGGCTCGTGTCCGGCGCGCGCGCCGCCGAGCACGTGGAGGCACAGGGTGATGAGGCTCCACGTCTTGCCTGCGCCCGCGCCCGCGAAGAGGGCCAGGTTGGCCTCGAGCCGCAGCGCGCGTTCGAGCGGCGTGGCCTCGTCGGGTGGGGGCGGCGGCGGTGGCGGCGGCGTGTTGCGCGGCACCGGCAGCGCGCCGAAGTCGAAGCCCAGCTGCGAGTCGGTCGGGCGGCGGCGAGCGGCCATGTCAGTCGCCCTCCGTCTCGCTCAGCCGGCGCGCCGAGATGCGGCAGACGCTGCGCAGGTGGCAGTACTCGCAGTCGAGCGGCCGGGCGCCGAAGTCGCCACGCCTCAGAGAGCCGTGCAGCGCGTGCACCGCGTTGGCGAGGTTCGGCAGCTCTCGCGTGGCGAGGTCGCGCCGGCGCTCGAGGTCGATCGACAGCACGTCGTCGAGCCCGTAGGGCGCGTTCTTGAGCACCCGCGAGAGCACCAGCGACTCGCTCTTCCGAAGGCCGACCCACGCCGCGTCCACGGCGCGCTCCGGGTAGAGCGCGCGGGCGACGTACAGGTACAGCGGCAGCTGGAAGTCCTTGAGCAGCAGCCCGTCGAGCCGGCCCTTCGGCGTGCCGGGCCGCGAGAGCTTGTAGTCGATGACGGCCACGAGCGCGGGCGCGACGTCGAGGCGGTCGATGGCGCCGGTGAGGAAGACGGGGCGCTCGTGCGGGAGCGCAGGCGGAATGGAGACCTGCTGGACCGCAGGCGGCGCGTCCTTGCGGCCGAACGGCGTCTCGAAGGCCCTGGGCGCGGCGCCGACGATGGGCGTGATGGCTGGCTCGAAGACGAGCCGCAGCAGCTCGCGGCGGGCGCGATCGACGCTGACCTCGAAGAGCAGGTGGTGGCCCACCGGCATCGTCCGACCGACCTCCTGCGCGGCCTCGGCCAGCGCTGCGTCGAGCTCGCGCGTCACCAGCTCGAGCTGCTGCTTCGAGGGGGGCCACTGGCCGCGCGCCTGCAGCGCGGGGAGCAGCCGCTTGAGCGCCGCGTGGAGCAGATCGCCCAGCGCCCGGTGATCCATCTCCTCCCCGGCGCGCTCGTCTTCCTCGAGCCGCAGCACCCGCCGGCCCAGCCCCAGGAAGTGACAGTTCGCCCAGCTCTCGAGCTGGCTCGCGCTGATGGGCCGGGTGACGCCCCACTCGAGCGAGGGCTGCAGGCGCTCGAGCACGGCGCCGCCCAGCGCGCCCGAGAAGCGCCCGGGCTTCGCGTCGGGCCGGGAGAAGAAGCGCAGCCGCTCGAGCTCGATGGCCGACATGACCTGGGCCGTGGGCAGCCATGACGCTCGCGCGACGACGGCGCCCAGCACGCCGACGCGCAGGTCTCGCGCCGACAGCCGCGTCTCGACGGGGCTGAAGAGCTCGAGCGCCGCGCGGGCCGCGAGCTCGGCGTCGCACTCCACCTCGTCCAACGACGGCACCGGGCGGTGAGGAAGGACGGTGGACGGCAGCCCAGCGCAGGTCCGCTCGAGCGCGTCGAGGAAGGGCGATCGCAGCGCCTCACGGCCGCGCCCGTCGGAGCGGCAGAACGTGATCGTCACGCGGGGTGCGGCGACGAGCGCGTGGTGAAGCAGCAGGCGGTCCTCCGCGAGCCGCAGCGGCAGCGCGACACCGTCGTCCATCACCGCGAGCCGGAACAGCGTCACGCCCGCGGCCTGGTTCAGCTCGGCGCGCTCGTCGTCCGACAGCAGGGCGCCGGGCGACGGCCGCCCCGGGAAGCGCCCGTCGAGCAGCCCGCCGAGGAAGAGCCGATCGAACCCCGCGCCGGGGAGCTCACGCACGTCGAGCAGGCGCACCGCTCCGGCCCGCGGCCCCCTCGCCTGCAGGTTCACGTCGGCGGTCGCGAGGGCGAGCCAGCGGGCGAAGGTGCGCCGCTCCATCACCACCGCGCCCAGCTGCGACACCTCGAGTGCCCGCCGCAGGCCCCGCACCGTGGACGTCAACGCCTCGAACGAGGCCTGATCTCTCGCGACGGCCCGGTCAATCTGCGCTTCGAGGAGCCGGCCAGGCAGCGGCGGCTCAGGGGCGGCGAGCGCGACCTCGACGCCGAGCGAGGCGACGCCCTTCCACCAGGCCTCGAGCAGCGCGAGCGCTGGCGCGCGCGGGGGAATGGAGCGCCCCAGGAAGAGCACCCGCTTCACGCCGCCGACGAGCGCCTCGAGGGCGTGCACGTCGGCCGTCAGCGATCGCCGCTCCGCCGCCTCGCGGGTGCGCCGGTCGAGCAGCGCCCCGAGCCGGACCATCCACGCGCCGCGACCGTCCTTCGCGCCGATGGCGTCGTTGCGCACGCCCGCCTCGGCGAACAGGCCCCGGCATGGCGGCATCCCCTTCGAGAGCGCCGGCGCGTAGCGGCTCTCGAGCAGCGCGGCCACGGCAGCCACGGGGAAGTCGTCGTCAGCGAGCGTCAGCAGCGAGAGCGCCAGGCGGCCGACCGGGCTGGCCGAGAGAGGGACGCCGAGGCGCGCCCGCACCGGAATGCCCAGCGCGTCGAACTGCTCGACCAGCAGCTCGGTGTCGTCGGCGAGGTCGCGGAAGGCCACCGCGATCCGCTCGATCGGCGTTCCCTGCTCGAGCGCGTGCTTCACGCCGACGGCGATGGTGCGCGCCTCGTCGCGGGGCGTGGCGCAGGAGGCGAGCTCGAGGCCCGGCACGGGCGCTGCGGTGAGCTGCGCCGCGAAGAGCTGCCGCAGGTGCAGGGAGCGCTCGCCGGGGGGGACTTCGGGCGCCAGCTCGACGCCCTCGAGGGACTCCCACCGCTTCTCGAAGAAGCGGGCGACGCCACCGACGAAGGCGTCGGTGTGGGCGCTGCCGGTCCAGGGCAGCACGAGCCTGAACCGCCGCCCCGCCGCCACACAGGCCCGCGCGAGGGCGTCGAGGAACGCGAGCCGTGAAGGAGGCAGATCGTGCAGGTCGCGCACCTCGATGGCCTCGAAGCGCTGCAGCGACTCGGGCAGGCCCCGGGCCTTGAGCCGTCTCGTCGCGAGGTGCACGACGGCGCGGCGATCGACGAAGCCCAGCGCCTCGAGCCGCTCGTCGACGGTCGTGAAGAGCGTGGCGAGCGCCCTCGCCTTCTCACCCGTGCGGCCCGGGAGCGCGACGTCACCAAGGGCCGACGGGGACACGTCCTGCGCGACGAGCTCGCCCCGGAGCAGCTCGGCGCTGCGGGCGAAGTCGGCGGTCATGGCCACCTCACCGAAGACGGCGCGGGCCCTGGTCGGCGCCTCCACCGCGAGCAGCGCCCTCACCAGCAGCGGATCGGCCGGCGCGAGCGCGGCGAACGCGGGCCCACCGCAGGCCTCGACGAGCTGCGAGAAGGTGAGCTGCCCGCCGGCGTCGACGAAGCCCTCACGCCGGCTCGCCTCGAGCAGCGCGAGCTCGACCCGGCCCGAGTCGGGGCGGACCTGCAAGAGCGCGGGCGTCGACGCCGTCACCAGCGCACCATAGCGGCTGAGGCTGACAGGAGGCCGACTGGCGTTCGCGCGAGGGGTGCGCCATCAGGGAGCGCTGGCGGCGCCGAGGGCCGCGAGACCGCTCCCACCCACCGTCGTCGCGGCGGACCAGGTCGCGCCTGTCAGGCGGTAGTGGACGACGGCTCCGGTGCTGGTGAGCGCGAGCAGCCCGGCGTCCACGCCGCCGACGCCAGGGACGAGCGCGGGCGGCGCGGGCGTCACGAGTTCGGCGAGGAGACCCCAGCCGGCGCGGACCAGCCGGCGCCAGGCGTGTAACGCGACCAGTACGCCTGACCGTTCTGACCACGCGAGCGCCGCCCCGCCGTTCGGGAGCGCGGCGAGGGAGTCGGGTTCGCTGGTGAGGGCGTTGACGTCGAGCGCACCATGCCGGCAATCGTCCCACGCGCGCATCGTCTGGCGGGCACCACGCGGTCGGAATGGAGAGCCCATGACGAAGCTGCTGTTCCTCGGAAGCCTCGCCTGCCTCGGAGCCTCAGGGTGCGTCGCCCATCGCTCGATGCTGCTGCCTGACGAGCGCACGCACCTCACCCCAGAGCCGTTCCGCCTCGGCGACGTCTCGACCTCCATTCAGGTCCGAGGCAGCTCCGGCAACCTGTCGCAGCTCGACACCTCTCCCCTGCGCGCTCAGGTCGAGGAGCGCTTGCGGTCGACGTTGGGGCGGGGCGCCGCTCCGAACGCCCCGTACACGATCGACGTCGAGATCGATCTCGCAGAGGAGCACGGCGTTGGCCCGGGCATGGCCGCAGGCGTCGCGACCGAGACCGGCGTGCTGGCGGTCGGAGCCACCGCAGGCGCAGTCCTGGGAGCGATCGCGCTGCCGGGGGTGGGCGCTCCGCTCGGCGCGGTCGTTGGCGTTCTCGCGGCGTCGCCTCCCGCGCTCGCCTCGGCCTTCGCCTTCGACGTCAACGGCGTGAACGCCGAGTACCGGGCGGCGGTGGCGGTGCGCAGGCGGTCCGATCGCGCGTTGGTCGCCTCGCGCCGCGTCGTGGCTCCGTGGCGGGCGAGCTTCTCGAGCTACGCGCTGGACGATCGCCTTGCACGGGCCACCGGCGACGCGGTCATCGCCCTCGAAGGGAAGCTGGTGACAGCCCTGCACGAGATCCTGGCTGAGCTCGGGCCCACGCCCGCACCGCAGCCGTGAAACGCGAAGCCCGCGCGGCGGCCTGTCTGTGCCCAGCCCGGGCCGAAGGCAGTGGCCGGCGCCCGGACCTCGACTGACGGGTTGCGCCCCAGACGGACCAGTGGCAAGGCCCGGTTCCGTGTCAATCCCTCGCCGCTTCTTCATCTTCGGGCTCGTCACCTTCCTGTCGATCGCCCTCGACCAGGTGACGAAGGTGCTCGCGATCGACGCGTTCAAGGGCAAGCCGACGCTCTCGTACCTGGGCGACACGTTCCGCTTTCAGTACGCGACCAATGAAGGGGCCTTCCTCTCGCTGGGCGGCAACCTGCCCGCTGGAGCGCGGTTCTGGCTGCTGACGGTGGGCGTCGGAGCGCTGCTGCTGGCGATCACCGTGCACTCGCTGCGTCACCCCGTCGATACGGCCAACCTCACCGGCTATGCGTTGATCGTCTCTGGTGGCTTCTCGAACTGGATCGATCGCGCGCGCTTCGACGGGGTGGTGGTCGACTTCATGAACATGGGGCTGGGCTCGCTGCGCACCGGCGTCTTCAACGTGGCCGACCTCGCGATCCTCGCGGGCATCGGCCTGCTCCTCATCGCCGGATGGAAGCAGGACCGCGCCGCGAAGCTCGCCGCCCGCGCGACCGCGACCCGGGCCCCGGCGACGGACGCACCGAGCGCCGCTCCTGCGAGCCCCCCCGCGCCTTCCGACGTGCAGCCGCCCCAGAACGGCTGACCTGGCGTCGTGGGCGTGCGTTACTGGCCCTGACCGAGCGAGAAGCCCGGCTTGCCGTCGAAGAGGAAGAGGTGCTCGGTCTTCACCGGGTCGAAGCCCGCGTTCCCGACGCGGAGGATGAGGCTGAGCACCTGCATCACGGTCACCGGCTTGCCGGGCGTGAGCGTCTCGAACCGGCAGCGCCAGTGATCGGTGCAGCGCGTCTCGGGGATGCCGTCTGGCCACACCTTGACGCCGCGGTTGCTGATCATCGTGAGCTTGAGCCCGTCGCCGCTGAGGGCCGCGAGCTCGTTGCCGAGCTTCTCGGGCTGGCCTCGCCAGTCGAGGAACACGTCCACCCCCACCCGCTCCTTCTTCGAGGGCGTGGTCTCGGTCACCGCGCTCTCGAGCGTGAGCTTCGCGCCGCCCTCGTAGTTGACCGGCGTGAGCTTCACCGGGCTCTGGCCGAGCCGCTGGATGACCGCCTTCGTGAACTCGTCGGTGCCCACCCGGCGCGCTGACACCTTCTCGCTGTAGATGTCGCCGGTGTGGATGCCGTCCTCGATGGTCTTGAGCCACGCGTTGTGCAGCCTCGTGGCGACGTCCGCCTGCCCGACGTGCACCAGCAGCGCGACGGCGCCGAGCAACATGCCGCTCGGGTTCGCCACCCCCTTGCCAGCGATGTCCGGCGCGGAGCCGTGCACGGCCTCGAACATGGCGCACTGATCGCCGACGTTGGCGCTGCCGCCGAGGCCCACGCTTCCAGTCACCTCGGCCGCGATGTCGGACAGGATGTCGCCGTACAGGTTCAGGGTCACCACCACGTCGAAGTCGGCGGGCCGGGTGGCGATGCGCGCGGCGCCGATGTCGATGATCATGTGGTTCGCCGCGATGCCCGGGTACTCCTTCGCGACCTGATCGAAGACCTGGTGGAAGAGCCCATCGGTGATCTTCATGATGTTGTCCTTCGTCATGCAGGTCACCTTCTTGCGCCCGTTCACCCGCGCGTACTCGAAGGCGTAGCGGATGATGCGCTCGCAGCCGGGCCGCGAGATGAGCTTGAGGCACTGGTAGACCTCGTCGCTCTGGCGGTGCTCGATGCCGGCGTACAGGTCCTCCTCGTTCTCACGCACGATGACGAGGTCGACCTTCTTCTGCAGCGAGTCGACGTAGGGCGCGTAGCTGACGCAGGGGCGCACGTTCGCGTAGAGCCCGAGCATCTTCCGCACGGTGACGTTGAGGGACTTGTAGCCACCGCCCTGCGGGGTGGTGATGGGCCCCTTGAGGAACACCTTCGTGCGGCGGAGCTTCTCCCACGACGCGGCCTCGATGCCCGACGAGTGTCCGCGCAGGTAGACCTGCTCGCCGATGTCGATGAACTCGGGCGCGAGCCGGGCGCCGGCGGCCTCGAGCATGCTCAGCGTCGCGCGGGTGATCTCGGGGCCGATGCCGTCGCCCTCGGCGACGACGATGGGAACGGGGGTGAGGTGGCTGGTCATGCGGCGCCGAGTAACGACGCCAGCGCGCCAGGCAAGCCGGGGGCCCTACTTCGAGGCGGCGGGGCCGGTCTGCTGGCTGCGCATCCACACCACGCGCTTGCGGATCTGGGAAACCACCTCGGGCAGCGAGCCGGCCTGGCCCATGCGGATGAGCGGATCAGGCACGGCCATCTTCGGGTCCGAGTCGATGGAGTAGACGACCATCGACTTCCTGCCGTCGCCCCAGGGCAGCACCATCCAGTAGCCGTCGTTGCGGTGGTAGGTGCCGCGCACCAGCTTCCAGCCGCGGTAGTAGTGCCCCTTCGGCTCCTCGCGGATGATCGAGGTGCTGTCGCTCCACAGATCGGGCAGCGGGAACGGCAGCGAGAGCTCGACGTGGCAGATGGTGCCGATGCCCGGCTCTTCCTTCACCCAGCTCTTCTTCGTGCGCGGCATGAACTGCCAGAAGCGCTGGCAGTCGCAGACGACGGCGAAGGTCTCGTCGCTGGTCGCGTCCACCACGCCGATGGCCATGGCGCCGACGCCCTTGTTGTCGGTGGGCTTCGTCTCGCGGGTGACGATGCCGCCCTCGGCGAGCTTCTTCTGCTCGGCCTCGGTGAGCTGGGGGCCGACGACGGGCTCGGCGAACGACGTCGTCGCGACGAGGGCGAGGAGGACTGCGGCGGGGCGCATGAACGAGGGTGTACCGCACCTGGCGCCCCCTTCTCCAGCCCGTGGCAGGGGTGGACTTGCGGGCGCGAGTGGGCGAGGTGCCCATCGCGTGGCTCCCCAGCGCACCATTCACTGCACCGACGGCGTCGCGTGGCTCGAGGCCCGGCGCTTCGACGAGTCGCACGCCGTCATCACCTCGCTGCCCGACGTGTCGGAGCTGACGCTCTCGTACGAGGCCTGGCGCGGCTGGTTCAGCGACGTGTCCCGGCTCATCTGCGAGCGCCTTGCGCCGCGGGGAGTGGCCGTCTTCTTCCAGACCGACGTGAAGCGCGACGGGCGGTGGGTCGACAAGGGCTACCTCGTGCAGCGCGGCGCCGAGCAGGCGGGGGCGTTCCAGCTCTTCCACAAGGTGGTGTGCCGTGCGCCGGCGGGCATGGCCACCTTCGGGCGGCCCGCGTGGGCGCACCTGCTGGCGTTCAGCCGGGAGCGCCGGGTGGAGCCGGGCGCGTCGACGGCCGACGTGCTGCCCCGCCTCGGCGAGATGCCGTGGGCGCGCGCGATGGGCGTGGAGGCGTGCGAGGCCGCGGTGCGCTTCGTGAAGGAGCAGGCGAAGGCGACGACGGTGGTCGACCCGTTCTGCGGCCTGGGCACGGTGCTGGCGGTGGCGAACCGGCACGGCCTCGACGCCGTGGGCGTGGAGCTGTCGCGCAAGCGCGCCGAGAAGGCGAAGACGCTCGAGGTGCGTCCGCCGACGTGAGGGGTGCCGCGCTCGCGGTCATCTGCAACACTCGTGGGCGTGACGAGCCCGTTCGACGTGCCCTTCCGCCGCTGCGCCCGCTGCCAGCACGAGTGCCATGCTGCGTTCACCGCGTGTCCGTCATGCCAGGCCTCGTTCGACACCGAGGAGCAGCGGAAGCTGGACTCGCAGGTGCAGCGCGAGGTCACGAACCAGCTCGCGCAGTCGGCGCGCCAGAGCGCGCAGCTCGAGGCGCAGCGCGACGCGGCCGACGCCGAGGCGCGCCTCGCGCTGAAGGACCTGCAGCTCCACGAGCGCCAGCAGGAGCTCGAGCGCCGACGCCTGGTGAACGACGTGCTCGACGGCGAGCCGCTGCGGCATGTCTTCGAGAACAAGACGGACTGGGATCGCGAGGAGCGCAGGAAGTCTGGCGACTGGCAAGAGCAGGACGAGCACCGCTACGACGACGAGATCGCGAAGGTGCGGCGCGAGCGGGCGAAGCTGCGCGCGAAGGCCGAGGGACCTCGGCGCCCGGACCCGCGCCCGTCGAACTGGGTCAGCAACGCGACGCTGCTCGCGGTGACCGGGGCCTTCACGGTCTTCATCGCTTACCTGATGCACTCGCGCACCGTCGCGGCGCTGGGGTTCGCGCTGGTGGTCGCGGGTCTCGGCTGGGCCGTGTTCCGTCGGCGCTGAAGGGCGCCCGGTCGCCGGGCCGGCTACAGTGCACTCATGCGACTTGCCCTGCCGTGGTGCCTGGCCGCCGTGGTCGCTGGTTGCAGCAGCCAGCACACGACGGTCGAGGTCGAGGAGGCTCCGCCGGTGGCCCGCCTGCAGCAGGCGGCGACCTGGAGCCAGACGATGTTCTTCTCGGGCGGCATCGCGGCCACGCCCGGGACTCCCTGCCCGCTGTGTGGAGGTGACTGGGCCTGCACGGGGGTCGGGACGTGGGGCAACGGGACGAAGACGTTCGTGGATCCGGTGCCGGCGCCGGCGCTGGTGACGCAGGTGGACGTCTCGGTCACCTACGGCTGCGTGCGCAACGGCACGGCGTCGATCTTCCTCAACAACGTGCTCGTCGGCACGTTCGGGCCCGGCACCTCTGCGTGCTTCTGCTCGGGCACGGTCTGCAACACCGTCACCCGCACCATCACCAACGCGGCGGGCGTGCCCGGCTACGTCTACGGCGGCACCAACAGCGTGCGCCTCTCGTTCTCCGGTCCCCAGCTCAACGACTTCTGCGTGCGGTCGATCGGAGTGACAGTGTCCTCGAGCGATCCGGTGCTGGTCGCCACTCCGTCGTCGCTCACCTTCGGCGTCCAGCCGGCGGGCACCACCTCACCGACGCAGAGCGTGAGCCTGCGTAACATGGGGCCGTTCGGCGCGGTCGTGCGCTCGTCCACCGTCACGGGTCCCTTCACCGCGGTGCGGCCGCCGCCCAACACCGTGCTCGCACCTGACGCGTCGGTCGCGTGGTCGGTCGCCTACCGCGCCGACGGCTTCGGCTCGCAGACCGGCTCGCTCGAGCTCGACACCTCGGCCGGCGTGCTGACCGTGCCGTTGACGGGCACCGGACAGAGCGGGCAGCTGACCGTCACACCCTCGCCGATCACGTTCACGGACACGCTGGTGGGCTCGATGTCGACGGTGCCGCTCACCCTGGAGAACACGGGCGACCTGCCCCTCCAGGTGTTGTCGACGAGCGCGCTGACGCCGTTCAGCGTGGCGCTGCCGCCGGCGCCGTTCGTGCTGCAGCCGGCGCAGGTCATCTCGGGCACCGCGACCTTCACGCCGGTGTCCCGCGGGCCGGCGAGCGGGCTCGTGTTCGTGAACTTCGACGGCGGCGTGCGGCAACTCCAGGTGCCGCTGCAGGGCAACGCGTTGGGCGCCGAGGCGAGCCTCACCACGGTCAACCACCCGACGACGCCGGTGGGCTCCTCGTCGTCCATCACCGCCACGTTGACGAACACGGGCGACGTGCCGCTCGTGGTGACGTCGGTGACCGCGCCGGCGCCGTTCTCGATCGGCAACGTCACCACGCCGTTCACGGTGGACGCGGGGGTGTCCCAGTCGATCACCGTGCTCTTCACGCCGACGGCGCGGGGTACCTTCACCGGCATGCTGGCCACGGTGAGCAACGCGCCGGCGTCGAGGAACCTGCGGGGCGTGGCCACCGGCCCGGCGATCTCCATCCCCGCGCCGTTCAACGTGGGCGTCGGCGCGGTCGGCGTGCCGCTGAGCGTCGCGCTCACGGTGAGCAATCCGGGGGAAGCGACGCTGCAGGTGACCGGGGCCTGGTTCGACGGGGGCGTCGAGTTCGCCGTGGACGGCGGCGTGACGAGCGTTCCGGCCGGGAGCAGCCGCCCGCTGCAGATCGTCATGACGGCCGCCGGCACTGGCACCCGGCGCGACACCCTGCTGGTGACGAGCAACGCAGGGCCGCTCCAGGTCCCCGTGACGGGCTTCGGCAGCGGCCCGGCCATCACCATCGCCCCGCCAGCGCTGGACGGCGGCACGGTTCGCGCCGGAGCGTCGGCCACCGCGACGCTGACGATCTCGAACCCGGGCGACCAGGCGCTGACCATCTCGAGCGCGCTCGTGAGCGGCCCCGACGCGGCGCAGTTCTCGGTCGTCACGACGCTCCCCCTGTCGGTGCCCGCGGCCGCCTCGAGGCCGCTGGTGCTGCGGTTCTCCCCGGCGTCGCCCAGCGCGCACGTCGCGACGCTCGAGCTGACGACGAACGCGCCATGGGTGAACCCGGTGCTGGTGCCGCTCGGGGGCCGGGGCGCGACGGGCGTGCTCGACGCTCCCGCGGTGGTGGAGCTCGGCGTCGTGCAGCCGGGGGTGACCGCGCAGCGCACCGTGTCGATCGGCAACGTCGGCCAGACGAGCCTCACCATCTCGTCGGTCTCGCTGCGCAGCGACGCAGGGATCTTCAGCGTGTCAGCCATCATCCTGCCGAGGACGCTGGCCGTCACCGAGACGACCTCGATGCTCGTCTCCGCGACGCCGCCGACGAGCGCGCCGTTCTCCGACGTGATCGACCTCGTCACCGACGCCTTCGACGCGGGGACGCAGAGCATCGTCGTCGGGGTCGGCACGCCGATCGCGGGTGGCAGCGCCGCGGGTGGCAGCGCCGCGGGTGGCAGCGCCGCGGGTGGCAGCGCGGGGGGTGGCAGCGCCGCGGGTGGGAGCGCGGGGGGTGGCAACGCCGGCGGCGGGAGCGCAGGTGGCGGGTCGGCTGGAGGGGGCGCGGCGGCTGGCCTTGCTGGAGGCTCCGCCGGTGGCTCGGGAGGTGTGGCTGGAGGTGCTGCCACGACGGGAGGAGGCGAGCCGGGCGGTGGCTCCGCGGGCGGCGGGAGCGCGACGGGCGGGGGCGGCGCGGGCGCCACGCCAGCTGGCTGCGGGTGCTCGAGCGACGGCAGCCTCTGGGGCGCGTGGGCCGTGCTGCTGCTCGCGCTGATGAGGAGGCGGTGAGCGTGCGCGCCCCGGCTCTGCTGCTGGTGGTGGGCGTGGCGTGCGGGGTTGCGCCCTCCGCGAAGGTCTCGTCCCTCTCGGGCGCCCAGACGCGCCAGTGGTGTCGCGCCCGCCTGGCCCGCTTCGAGGCCCGCTACTCCGCGAACGAGCGCGCCACCCTGCGCTGCAACGTCGAGGGCCTGGTGCTGCCCGGGCTGTTGGCGTTCTCGATGGGTCAGCCGCTCTCTCCTGCCGAGCGCGTGCGCATGTGCGAAGAGCACGTCGCGCAGTGCATCGGCGCCGCCTCGTCCTGTGACACCGCGACGACGGATCCGACCTGCGACGCAACCGTGAGGGACGTGGACGCGTGCTTCGACGCCCAGCTCGAGGCCCTCGCGCCACTCACCTCGGCGCCGCGCTGCGAGCTCGCCGCGGGGGACGGGGGCGTGCTCGTCCCTCCATGCCCGGCGGTGGACAGCCTGTGTCCCGGACGCGGCCTCCTGCCGTGAGGTCGCCGTCGCGCGCCAGCCCGACCGGCTGGTGCACCTCAGGCGCTCGCGCAGGAAGCCGACCGTGCCCGGGGAGGCACGTGGGCGAGGCTCCGGGCAGTTCACCCGCTCCATCGCGAGCGCCGAACTCGAACACCTGGGCGATGTTGCCTGTGAGAGCGTGGCGAGGTGACCGGCTGCGGACCTCGGACCTCGCGCGCGCGCAGGGCACCGACGTCGACGGTGGAGCCGACCAACCCCTCGACCCTCTGGGCCGACGTGGACGATGGAGCTGACCGGGGTCCTCGACCCTTCGCGCCGGCGTCGACGACGGAGCTGACCGGCCTTCGCCCCTCCACCCCGACGTCGACGGCGGAGCCGACCGACGCCTCAGCCGCGGACGCGCAGGCTGCGCTCTCTGGCGAGCACCGAGACGACGGTGACGAGCAGCGCGACGGCCGCGCCCACGCCGAAGAGCAGCCGGACCTCACCCGCGTCGAAGACCGGCCGCGCGAGCCGGGTGCCGAGCGACGCGCCGACGAACAGGCTGCCCGAGAAGAACGCGATGGCCGGGCCGCGGGCGTGCGGCGCGGTGGTGGTGGCCCAGACCTGCAGGTTCGCGTGAAAGAGCACGATCGTCGCGCCCATCGCCCCGGCGGCGATCCCCACACCCACCGGCCCCGGGCTGAGCGCCACCGCGACCCAGCTCACGACGAGCAGCCCACCGCCGACCGACATGCTGCGCAGCACCGACACGCGGCCGGCGAGGCGGCGGGCGACCTGCGACCAGATCGCGACCGAGACGCCGTACCCCGCGATGAGCAGCCCCGTGCGCGCGGCCGACACCCCAGCGCGCAGGAGCGTCGGCGCGAGGAACGCGAAGAGGCCGAACAGGACGGAGCCCTCGACGAGCGCGATCGCCGCGAGCCGCCGCACGGCCGGCACCGCGTACGCCTCACGCACGCTCCCCGAGCGGCCCGACCGGGGCGGACTGCGTACGAGAGCCGTCGCAGCCAGCGCCAGCATGGCGAGGAGCCCCGCCGCGACGAAGCCGGGCCGCCAGCCGTGCAGATCGACGAGCACCCCGGCGCCGAGCACGCCCGTCGCGCTCCCGAGCGCGTAGACGGCGTTCATCTCCATCGCTGCGCCCTGGCGCTCCTGCTCCGGCAGCCCATCGCCGATCCAGGCGATCACCGCGGGCACCACGCTCGCCATGCCGACGCCGGCCACGAAGCGCGCGACCAGCAACTGCTCGAGCGTCTGCGCGGCCACCGAGGCGAGCGCGCCCACCAGCGCGAGCGCGAGGCCGAGCCGCATCGCCGTCACCCGGCCGAGCCGCTCCGAGGCGAGGCCCCACGGCAGCTGCATGAGCCCATAGGCCAGGTAGTACGCGGTCGCGATGCCGGTCGCCTCGCCCAGCTCGACGCGCAGCTCGGTGGCGATCGCCCGCACGAGCGGCGTCATCGCGAAGTTGTCGAACGCCGCGGCGAAGACGCCGACGAAGGCCGGCCACCGCCGGACGGGCTGCATCACCCCGCTCGACTAGCAGGCCGATCGGCCGGACGCTCGCCTGCGCGCTTGACGCTGAACATCCGTTCCGCCACAACGGCGAGCGAAGCGCCCTCCTCCGCCGCCAGGACCCGTCCCCATGGCCGAACCCGACGTCATCACCGTGCGCGGCGCCCGCGAGCACAACCTCAAGGGCGTCAACCTCGAGATCCCCAAGAAGCAGCTCGTCGTGTTCAGCGGCGTGTCGGGCTCGGGCAAGTCGTCGCTCGCCTTCGACACGCTCTACGCCGAGGGGCAGCGGCGCTACGTCGAGTCGCTCTCGGCGTACGCCCGGCAGTTCCTCGGGCAGATGGAGAAGCCGAAGTACGACACCATTCGCGGCCTCTCGCCCACCATCTCCATCGAGCAGAAGGCCGCGTCGAACAACCCGCGCTCCACCGTCGGCACCGTCACCGAGGTGCACGACTACCTGCGCGTGCTCTTCGCCAACATGGGCGTTCAGCACTGCCACAACTGCGGCCGCAAGGTGGGCAAGCAGTCGGCGCAGCAGATCGTCGACGAGATCATGAAGCTGCCGGCGGGATCGAAGCTGCAGCTGCTCGCCCCGCTCGTGGTGAACCGCAAGGGCGAGCACAAGGACCTGCTGCAGGACGCGCAGCGCCGGGGCTACAGCCGCGCGCGCATCGACGGCAAGGTGCGCTCACTCGAGGACAACATCTCGCTCGACAAGAAGTCGAAGCACGACCTCGAGCTGATCATCGACCGCCTCGTGCTCAAGGCCGATCTGCGCCCGCGGCTCACCGACTCGGTCGAGAACGCGCTCAAGGAAGGCAAGGGCGTGCTGATCGTCACCGACGAGACGGCCGACAAGCAGGCCGATCGCACGATGAGCGAGCTCAACGCCTGCCACCACTGCGGGCTCTCGTTCCCCGAGCTCACCCCCGCGTCGTTCTCGTTCAACAACCCGCTCGGCATGTGCACCGACTGCTCGGGCCTGGGCACGCGCCCCGAGATGGACCCCGACATCATCGTGCAGGACAAGACGCGGTCGATCCGCGAGGGCGCGGTCGAGGTCTGGGCGTCGGGCGTCACCCGCGGCGAGGGGTGGACGGCGGATCTCGTCGACACGCTCTCACGCGCCTTCGGCATCGATCTCGACACCCCGTGGGAGAGGCTGCCGAAGCAGCAGCGCGACGTGATCATGTACGGCTCCGGCGGCCGCGAGGTGTCGATGAAGTGGGGCGACGCCCGCTGGAAGATGGAGTGGGAGGGCCTCACGACCAAGCTGATGCGCGGCTTCCAGTCCACGACGTCCGAGGCCATGAAGCAGTACTACATGCGCTTCCTCTCGGACAAACCGTGCCCCACGTGCGGTGGGGAGCGGCTCAAGCCCGAGTCGCGCGCGGTGAAGGTGCACGGCCGCACGATCGTCGAGCTCTCGCACCTCACCATCACCGAGGCGCAGCACTTCCTCGCCGAGATGCCGCTCACGAAGAACGAGCAGACCATCGGCGCCGAGCTGCTCAAGGAGATCCGCTCGCGGCTCGGCTTCCTGGTGGACGTCGGCCTCGGCTACCTCACGCTCGATCGCAGCGCGTCGTCGCTGTCGGGCGGCGAGAGCCAGCGCATTCGCCTCGCCTCGCAGATGGGCAGCGAGCTGACGGGGGTGATCTACATCCTCGACGAGCCGTCCATCGGCCTGCACCAGCGCGACAACGGGCGCCTCATCGCCACGCTGAAGAAGCTGCGCGACCTCGGCAACACGGTGCTGGTCGTGGAGCACGACGAGGAGACGATGGAGGAGGCCGACTGGATCGTCGACTTCGGGCCCGGCGCCGGCGAGCTCGGCGGTGAGGTGGTGGCCGAGGGCACGCCGAAGCAGGTGATGAAGCACGCGCAGAGCGTCACGGGCGGGTACCTGTCGGGGCGGCTGGAGATCGCGGTGCCTCCGTCGCGACGAAGGGGGCTCGGCACGAAGATCGCCATTCGCGGCGCGAAGGAGAACAACCTCAAGAACCTCGACGCCGATCTGCCGCTCGGGAAGTTCATCGCCGTCACTGGCGTCTCGGGCGCGGGCAAGTCGACGCTGATCAACGAGATCCTCTACCCCGCCCTGTCGCGGCACCTGCACGAGTCGCGCGTGCTGCCGGGCAGACACACCTCGATCACCGGCATGGAGCACCTCGACAAGGTGATCGACATCGATCAGCGCCCCATCGGCCGCACGCCGCGCTCGAACCCGGCGACCTACACGAAGGTGTTCGACCCGATCCGTGAGGTGCTGGCGCAGACCGCCGAGGCGCGCGCGTTCGGCTACACGCCGGGCCGCTTCAGCTTCAACGTCAAGGGCGGACGCTGCGAGGCGTGTGAAGGCGACGGCGTGAAGAAGGTCGAGATGCACTTCCTCGCCGACGTGTACGTGCCGTGCGAGGTGTGCGGCGGCAAGCGCTTCAACGACGCCACGCTGCGCGTCCGGTACAAGGGCAAGAACGTGTCCGAGATCCTCGAGATGTCGGTGCGCGAGGCGATGGAGCACTTCGCCGTCCACCGCGACATCATGCGGCACCTGCAGACGCTCGATGACGTCGGCCTGTCGTACCTGCGCCTGGGGCAGCCCTCGCCCACGCTGTCGGGCGGCGAGGCCCAGCGCATCAAGCTGTCGCGCGAGCTGGCCAAGGTGGCGACCGGCCGCACCCTCTACATCCTCGACGAGCCCACCACCGGCCTGCACTTCGAGGACATTCGCAAGCTGCTCGTCGTGCTGAACCGGCTGGTGGACGCGGGCAACACGGTGCTGGTGATCGAGCACAACCTCGACGTGATCAAGTCGGCCGACTGGGTGATCGATCTCGGGCCCGAGGGCGGTGACGGCGGCGGGGAGATCCTCGCCACGGGCACGCCCGAAGACGTGGCCGAGGTGAAGGGCTCGTACACGGGGCGGTACCTGAAGCACGTACTCGAGAAGGGGCGCCGGCAACGCGTGGGCGTGCGCGTCGCCAGCTGAGGGGACCCGTCGGGCGCTGCGAACGCGCCGGAGCTCACCAGCGGTGCTCGATGAGTCCCAGCGCCTCGAGCGCAGCCTCGCGTTGCGACAGCCTCGGCAGTGGCGCGATCACGCCGTGCCGCTCGAGCTGGGCCCGGAGCACCGCGTCGACGTCGAGCTGGAGCGCCTGGTGGCGGACGAAGAAGCGCGTCTCGCGGAGCACGGGGTCGAAGTCGTCGTCAGGGACGAGCACGTGCACCCTCAGCGTCGCGAGGAGGGGCAGCTGGAGCCGGAGCGCAGCGTCGAAGGCCTCGCCCAGGTGCAGGGCACAGAAGCCCGACGCCGGCATCGAGAGCGTCAGCGCTTCGAGGCGGCTCATGACGGGCAGGTGCGCGAGCTCACGAACGAGCCGGGGGAGCCGGGAGCGGGGCGGAGGGAGCGGCCGCTCACGACGCCACTGAGGCACGTCCTCGGCCTGGCTGTGCAGCGCGAGCGCCCTCACGAAGCCGCGCCGCCACTCGAGCGTCGTCATCGAGCTCGCCGTCGCGAGCGCGCCCAGCAGCACCTTCCCGTGAAGGGCGAGGTGGCGCGCCTCGGCGTGGGCGAGCCGGGCGTCCTGCGGCCGGGCTTCGCGGGCGAGCTGCAGGTGCGTGAGGACCCCGCGAGGATCTCCCGCGGCCTCCAGCGCATCGGCGAACACGGCCACGGCGTCGGGGTCGTCGACCGAGGTGAGCACGGGCGGCGTCGTCATGCCCGGCGGACGCGCGCACCGTGCCTCTGACGGCCGGCGACTGGAGCGAGGCTGACCACCGCCCGGTGGTTGAAGTCGCGCGAGTGGACTGCGGTAGGCTCCCCGCTCCATGCGCGCCCTCCCCCTCGCCGTGTTCGCCGTCGCCGCCGTCTCCCTCGCCGATCTGCCGCCGCCCGAGATCACGCTGCCCTCCGGGAGCGCCGACTACACCCGCACCATCAAGCTCGTGCGCAGCTACGCGTCGAAGAAGCTGACGCTGGACCAGCTCACGAAGGCCGTCGTCGAGCTCAAGCTCAAGGCCCACCCCATCGGCTGCGAGTACTACTGGCTGAGGCCTCCCCCGCCGCCGCCGGGCATCACCTTCGAGCCGAAGCTGATGCCGTCGGACTGGGTGGGCACCTTCGGCGAGGTCGCGATGACGCACCTCGGCGGCTGGGGGCTCGAGCGGAAGGACTACGACGTGCTGCACAAGGCCGCGCACGGCAAGGAGCCCGGCTTCCCCAACTGCGGCAAGGCGCCGGCGAAGCAGTGACGGTGGAGCGCTCGCGACCGGCGTCGCGCCCGCCTCGCCTCGCCTGTGTCGCGTGCTCGAGCCCGGTACACGACGAGCGGTGCGGCTACTGCGGAGCGGCCCAGGAGGCTGGCGGCTACCGGGTGCTGCAGGTGCTCTCGCGCTCGGCGCACGGCGCCGTCTACCTCGCCGAGGATCATGCGGGCGGTCGGGTCGCGCTCAAGGAGCTGGTCTTCTCCCTGGTCCCCTCGACGCAGGAGCTGGACGCCTTCGAACGCGAGGCGAGCCTGCTCCGAACGCTGTCGCACCCGGCCCTCCCCCGCTTCCGCGAGGCCTTCAAGCACGGCGAGGGCGTGCACACGCGCCTGTACCTCGCGCAGGAGTACGTGCCGGGCCTCAACCTCGCCGGGCACCTCGCGATCACCCACTTCGACGAAGCGCAGGTGCTCGGCTACGCCCGCCAGGTGCTCGAGGTGCTCGCCTACCTGCACTCGCGCTCGCCGCCCGTCGTGCACCGCGACGTGAAGCCGGCGAACCTCGTGGTGACGACGGACGGGTTCCTCAAGCTCGTCGATCTCGGCGCCGCGCGTGAGATCGCCCCGCAGGGCACCCACCGCTCCACGCTGGTCGGCACCTTCGGCTACATGGCGCCTGAGCAGCTCGGCGGCACCGTCGACGCGCGGAGCGATCTGTACGGGCTTGGCGCGACGCTGGTGCACCTGCTGACCCGCAGGCCTCCGGAGCAGCTGCTCACGCCCGCGCACGAGCTGGACTTCTCCCGCCACGCCAACGTGGGCCCGCGCACGCGCCAGTTCCTCGAGCGCCTCACCGCCGCGCGACCGGAGCGCCGCTTCGACTCGGCCCACCAGGCGCTCGCGTACCTCGACGGAGAGGAGATCGAGGCGCCCCTCACGCCGCGGCGCTTCCGCCTGCTGGGGATCGCGGCCGGTGGCGTGCTGGCCGTCGCCGCAGGCCTCGCCTCGGCGTTCGCGCTGAGCGCGCGGCAGCAACACGAACGCGTCGTCGTGCCGACCGCCCCAGAGGCGCGCCGGGCCCCGGCCACGGCGACGCCCACGCTGAGCCGCTCACGTGAGCCAGCCGCGCACGTGCCCTTCTCCTGGCGTCGCGCCGAGTGGGACCTGGGCCGCAGCAACGGGCCGTTCCTGCACGACGCCTCGCGCCGCGGCCACGATCTCGAGATCCCCCGCACCGGCCACACGCAGGACTTCTTCGGCCTGAAGTGGGACGGCACCACGTCGATGGCCATCGCCGATCACCCCGACTTCGTGGTCACCAACGGCCCGCTGCTCCTGTCGTTCCACGCCGTCCTCTGGGAGGGCGGCGAGTCGGTGCTGATGGAGCGGTCCGCCCCCGACGGTGCGCTGGCCTGGCGGCTGGCGATGGTGGGCGAGCGACGGGTGCGCTTCACCATTGGCGGAGGCGACGGCGCTTCGACGTTCATCGAGGGGCGGCTCCCGGTGTCCGACAAGGGTGGCACGCTCGACGGCTTCGACCTCTACGCCTCGTACGACGTGCGCACCGGCGCCCTCGAGCTGCGTGACGGCTGCCACCTCCTCGCCAGCGGCACCTCGTCGATCGTCATCGCGAAGAGGCTCGGCGCCGACGCGCGGGTGACGATGCTGGCGGGCTTCAAGGGTGTCGCCTCGCGGTTCTCGGTCGAGAACTCGCGCATGGTCCCGGGCGGCACCGGCTGCACGCTGTCGGGGGTCGATCTCGGCGTCTCGGACGACTGACACGCGGCCCGGCGCAGGTATGGTGCGCGCCATGTCGACGGCCCCCCCGAAGGCGAAGCTCCCCGCGCAGATCCCCTTCATCATCGGCAACGAGGCCGCCGAGCGCTTCAGCTTCTACGGCATGCGCAACGTGCTCACGAACTTCCTCGTGGGCTACCTGCTCATCGGCCTCGCAGAGCCCGAGCGCGCCGCGGCCGCGAAGGAGGTCTTCCACGTCTTCGTGATGGGCGTGTACTTCTTCCCGCTGCTGGGCGGCTGGCTGTCGGACCGCTACCTCGGGAAGTACCGCACCATCTTCTGGCTCTCGCTCGTCTACTGCGTGGGCCAGGTGCTGCTCGCCGCGTCGGTCGAGAGCAAGCCGGGCTTCTACGCGGGCCTCTTCCTGATCGCGCTCGGCTCGGGCGGCATCAAGCCGTGCGTCTCGGCCTTCGTCGGCGATCAGTTCGATCAGTCGAACAAGCACCTCGCGAAGCTCGTCTTCGACGCCTTCTACTGGATCATCAACTTCGGCTCGTTCTTCGCCTCGCTCCTCATCCCGCCGCTGCTGGCGCCGAAGCCGACGACGATCACCTGGAACGACGCGGCGCTCTTCACGATGGACACGCCGCTCCCGCGCGCGGCCTTTGGCATCCCCGCGCTGCTGATGGTGGTCGCGACGATCATCTTCTGGGCCGGTCGGAAGAAGTACGTGAACGTGCCGCCGACGTCGTCCGACCCGCACTCCTTCGGCCGCGTGTGCCTGACGGCGCTGCAGTCACGCGGGAAGGACCAGGCCGGACTCGTGCTGGTGGTGCTGGGCGTGGTGGGCGCGCTGGGCGGCCTCGTGACGATCCCGTGGCTGGGGGTGGTCGCCGGCGTCTGTCTGGCGATCACGATCTTCCTCGCCTTCGCGGGCGGCGGCGTGTGGCGGCTCATCGACCACGCGAAGGGCAAGCACCCGGACGACGACGTCGAGGGCGTGCGGGCCGTGCTGCGGGTGCTGGTGATCTTCGCGCTGGTGACGCCGTTCTGGTCGCTCTTCGATCAGAAGGCGTCGACGTGGATCCTCCAGGGCAACACGATGGCGCTGCCCGGCTGGAGCTGGTTCAAGAGCGCCGCGCAGATGCAGGCGCTCAACCCGCTGCTGGTGATGCTGCTCATCCCCTTCAACAACGTGGTGCTGTACCCGGCGCTGCGGAAGCTGGGGCTCGAGCCGACGCCGCTGCGGCGCATGGGCACCGGCATCGCCTTCTCGGGCCTCGCGTGGATCGCCGCGGCGGTGCTGCAGCTCGTGCTCGACGGCGGCGAGCAACTGCCCGTGCTGTGGCAGGCCCTGCCCTACCTGCTGCTCACCTTCGGCGAGGTGCTCGTCTCGGCCACCGGCCTCGAGTTCGCCTACAGCCAGGCGCCGGCGAAGCTCAAGGGCGTGCTGATGAGCTTCTGGAGCCTGTCGGTCACCATCGGCAACCTCTGGGTGCTCGTCGTCAACGCGACGGTGAAGAACGACGCGGTGACGCAGGCGATCAAGGACGCGGGCGTCGGGGTGATGGCCTTCCAGATGTTCTTCTTCGCGGGCTTCGCCTTCGCGGCCGCGGCGGCGTTCGCCTGGTACGCGAGGCGGTACACCCTGGTGGACTACTACCGGAAGGCGTGACGCGGGCCGTCGCCGCGGTGCTTAGATGGCGTCGTGGCCGAAGCCCCGAGCCCATCGCTGGCCTCCACGCTGCCCTCGGGCGGTGAGACTGCCGCCGCTCCGCCGGTGACGAAGCGGTACGAGGTGCGGCGCGAGCTCGCCCGCGGGGGCCAGTCGATCGTCTGGGTCGCGTACGATCGCGAGCTGGGCCGCGAGGTCGCCTTCAAGATGCCGCACAGGGGCGCGGACGGCTCGGTCGGCGCCAACGCCGAGGCCCGCTTCCTGCGAGAGGCCCGCATCACCGCGCGGCTCGATCACCCGAACATCATCGCGGTGCACGAGATCGGCCGCACCGACGGGGGCGAGCTGTTCTGCGCCCAGCGGCTGGTGCGAGGTGACGACGGGGGACAGGTGGGCACGCTGGGGCAGGCCATGGCCGCGGCGTCGACGCTGGCCGAGCGGCTGGCGCTGCTCCCGCGCATGCTCGAGGTCTGCAACGCGATCGCCTTCGCCCACGGCCGTGGCGTCGTGCACCGCGATCTGAAGCCCGACAACGTGGTGCTCGGTCGCCAGGGCGAGACGGTCGTCCTCGACTGGGGCCTCGCGCGGGTGCTGGCGGAGACCGATGACGTCTCGGCGCCGGGTGGCTCGGCGCTTCAGACGCAGGACGGGCAGATCTTCGGAACCCCGCTGTACATGAGCCCCGAGCAGGCTCGTGGCGAGCGCGATCGCGTCGGCCCCAGATCCGACGTGTGGAGCCTCGGCGTGATGCTGTACGAGCTGCTCTCTGGGCGCACGCCCTTCGCCGGCGGCGGCCTGCACGAGGTGCTGCTGAAGGTGCAGCAGGCGCCGGTGCCGCGCCTGGGCGGCGAGGTGCCTCCAGCCCTGGCCGCGGTGGTCGCCCGAGCCCTCGCGCGCAGCGAGCGCGAACGGTACGGCGACGCACGCGAGCTGGCGGCCGAGCTGCGCGCCTTCCTCGACGGGCGCACGGTCGGCGCGTACGACTACTCGGCGCTCGAGCTGGTGAAGCTCTTCGTGAGCCGGAACCGCACGGCGACGCTCGTCGGCGCGATCTCGCTGGTGGTGCTGGTGGTGGCCGTCGTCGCGCTCGCGCGGGCCGTGCGGCAGAACCGGGAGTCGCTCGCCGAGGCGTTCGTGGAGAAGGGCCGGGGCGCCGAGGCGTTGCTGCGCTGGGAAGAGGCGGCGGTCTGGTACGCCGCCGCGCGCGAGTCAGCCGACCGCGAAGACGCGACCGCTGGGCTGCGCATCGTCTGGCCGAGAGCGAAGGAGCCCGGGCGCCTGCTGCCTGGCCACTCCGGTGCGGTGCGCGCGCTGCTCAGCAGCCCCGACGGCCGCACCCTCTTCTCGGGCAGCGCAGACGGGACGGTGCGCGTATGGAACCTGGAGACCGGCCGCGAGCAGCGCGTGCTCTCGGGGCACTCCCAGTCCGTCAACGCGCTCGCCATCAGCCCCGATGGGCGCCTGCTCTTCTCCGGCGGAGAAGACGACACCGTGCGCGTGTGGGATCTGACGACCAGCGAGGGTCGCGTGATCGATCGGCGCCCCGACGCGGTGAACGCCCTCTCGGTGTCACCGACCGCCGACACGCTCGTCATCGGCTGCGAAGACGGCACCGTCTTGCTGCTCGAGCTGTCGAGCAACCTCGTGACGCCGTTCGGCCGGCACCAGCGGCCGGTGTACGCGGTGGCCTTCTCGCCCGACGGGCGCCTCGTCGCCTCGGGGGCGTGGGACGGCAGCCTCGAGGTGCGCGCGCGGTCCGACGCGAGCCTGGTGGCTGCCCTCAAGGGGCACTCCGGCTCGGTGTTGAGCCTCGCCTTCTCGCCGTCGGGCGCGCTGCTCGCCTCGGCCGGCCGCGACACCACCATCCGGCTCTGGTCCACCACCACCTGGGTAGAGAAGCAGGCGCTGCTCGGCAACACCCAGAAGACCTACGCGATCGCGTGGGCCGCGGATGAGTCGATGCTCGCCAGCGCCGGCGCCGACGGGACGTCGCGGGTCTGGGCCGGGCCCTCGCTGCTGCCCTTCGTGTCGGGCTCGCTTGGGCGCGACGACGAGCTGCTGGCGACGACGTTCGTCTCAGGGACCCGCGTGCTCGCCACAGCGGGTCGTCGCGGGCTCATCAGCCTGCGGAACATCGGCAGCGTGCGCACGGTGCTCGACAACCGCCACGAGGTGCTCGCCCTCACCGAGCTCGACGACGGACGCATCGCGCTGCAGCACAACGCGGGGTTCGCGCTGGTCGCGCCGACCCTCGCGCAAGCCACGGTGATCGTGCCGGGACCAGGAGACGACCCGGGGGCCCTGGGGACGCCGGCCCGCGGCGCCGTGCTGAGCCCCGACGGACGCCTCGCGCTCGGCTCCGGGAGCGATCGCGCGGTGCGGTTCTTCTCGGTACCCGACCGGCGCTCCCTGGCCCACCTCGAGGCCCACACTGACCAGGTCGAGGCGGTCGCGCTCAGCCCCGACGGCCGGAACGCCGTCTCGGTCGGCCGTGACGGCCGCTTGTTCGTCTGGAAGACCGACCCGCCCGCGCTCGAGCGCGAGCTGCCGAGGTCGTCCGACGGGCTCTTCTCGGTCGTCTTCTCACCCGACGGCAAGCTGCTCGCGACCGCCGGGTACGATCGGCGCGTACGCCTCTACGACACCACGCAGTGGAAGGAGGTGCGGACGCTCGAGGGGCACGAGCACGGCGTACGCGCGGTGGCGTTCTCTCCCGACGGCGCCCTGCTCGCGAGCGGTGGGTGGGATCGCTCGGTGCGCCTCTGGCGGGTCGCTGACGGGTCGCCGATCGCGACGCTCTTCGGCCACCAGGATCAGGTGACGGCGCTCGGGTTCTCGTTCGACGGGCGTCGGCTCGCGAGCGGCAGCCACGACGGCTCGATTCGGCTGTGGGACGTCGCGCGCCGGGTCGAGGTGGTGCGCGTGATGGTGGACGAGGGTCGGGTCAATCAGCTGCTGCTGAGCCGTGACGGGCGCCGGCTGTTCTACGTCCGCCAGGAGCTGCACCGCATCGACCTCGTGGACGAGAACCTGCCCGCGACGCTGCCCGAGGTCCTGGCGGCCACGCACCTCACGATGGACGGGCTGCGCCTGCGCTGGGACCCCGTCGCGCGTCGCACCGGTGACTGACGCGGCAGGTCAGTTCCGCTGCTGGTTCCGCAGCTGCTCGAGCAACTGGCGGCGGATCTCGGGCGGCAACTGCTCGAGCCCCTGCATCTGCCCGAAGTCGGGCGGTGGCGGCGGCTTGTTGAAGAGCTTCGGGCCGTCGCTCCACGCCTGCTTCTCGGCGCCCGCGATGGCGTAGACGAGCTCGTCGGCGTTGCCCTTCACGAAGACCTCCGAGTTGCTCCCCGTGTCGGCGCCGAAGACGAGCTTCACCGGCTTGCCGTCGTGCACCAGCTCGATGGTGGTGGACGGAGCGCCGAGCGCCCCCTTCTCGACCAGCTTCGCCGCGCGCAGCGTCTTGAGGCGGCCGAGCTGCACCGGCACCTGCGCGCCGTCGAACTCCACGCCCGCCGGCGCAGCCTTCGGCTCCACCAGCTTCCACGCCTCGCCCTCCTTCGTGACGATCGTCTTCTTGCCCGCGGCCGTCAGCGTCACCTTCGTCACCTTCGAGGGATCGAACGCGAGCAGGGTGAGATCGCGCAGGCCCTCGAGCGGCTTGTCGAGCTGCTCGGCGAGCCACGAGTCCACCAGGTACTGCTGCGGGTCGCCGTCCACCTTCAGGGCGAAGCTGCCGTCGTCGCGCTTCGTGGCCGAGAGCGTCACCTTGACGGGGCTGCCGTCCTTCTTCGTGAGGGTGAAGACGTGGGCCTTCGAGAAGTCCCCCTCGGCCGACAGGAAGTCCTTCGCGGTGAGGGCGGTGAGGGAGCCGACGAGGCGCTGCGCGGCGGCGGGATCGAAGCGGAAGCCGGCGGGCGCCGGGGACGCCAGCGACCAGACGCCCTCGGCCGACTTCACCGACCAGCCCGAGCCGTCGGCGCGCAGCACGTCTACCTGAGAGACGTCGGCCACCGGCACCGTGGCGATCGCCTTCTTCCGCCACGCCGTGACGTTCTTCTTCACGAGGGAGCCCAGGGACGACGGGCTCGAGAACACGGCGTTGGCGTCGGGCCTTCGCACATAGACGCCGCCGCTCTTCGAGGCCTTGCCGAGGATGACGGAGAACGTCTTGCCGCCGCCCGTGGCCACCACCGAGGTGCCCTTCTCGGTCGTCACCTCGTACTCGGCGTGCCTGTCGGCCTGGTCGTTCACGAAGTCAGGCGCCTTGAGCTCGGCGAGCGCGGTGAGCGTCTGCGTCACCTGCCCTTCGTCGGCGGCGAACTTCGCGTCGGGCTTCGAGGGGTCCGCCACCGTCCACCCGTTGGCGCCACGCTCGAGCTTCGCGGCGTTCGCCCCGGTGATGGTGACGGCGTCGATCGCAGACGAGGACAGCGGCGTCGGGTCGAACTTCTGCACCCCGACGGAGACCTCCTTCTCCCGCGTCGCGAAGAAGGCGAGGAGCAGCACAGCGAACGCGGCCAGCGCGGCGATGGTCGGCTTGTTCATGATCGTCACCCGTCAGACGGTGATGGAGGAGCGGCTCGCCTCGCGCATGCGCCACCGCACCAGGCCGAACAGCGCGAGCAGCAGCGGCAGGCCCAGGGCGTTGCCGAACTTCACGAGGTTCCGCGTCGAGTCCGACAGCTCACCCTTGAGCGTCGGCAGCGCGAGGCCGCGGTTGCGCATGGCGAGCAGCGCGGGGTCGAGCAGCATCCAGTCGGCGATGTTCATCGCCAGCACCTGGTTGCCGCGGTTCTGCATGAACTCGTCCTGGAAGAGGTGTGAGGTGCCGACGACGATGACGCGGGCCTCGCCCTTGCTCTGCCCGAGGAGCGGCGTGCCGGGGGAGCCCGACTGGTTCGCCTCGCTGGCGAAGTGGCTCTTCAGCGTGCCGGCGACCTGCGCCATCAGCGGGTACGGCCCGGTCGGCGTGACCGTCTCGGCGCGCCAGTCGCGCTGCGGGCTGATGTTGGGCGGCGTGTTCTCGAGCCAGCTCTTCTGCGAGGTGCGCGCGAGCACGGTGGCCGTGGTGCCCTCGACCTGCTTCACCTCGAGCGAGGTGACGAAGGGGAAGAGCACGTCGCCGAGGCCCTGGGTGATGACCGAGTCGCCCTCGAGGCGCTGGACCGCCGGCATGAACGGGTACGGCACGGGCTGGTTGATGACCATGAAGCCGCGGCGCTCGCTCACGCTGACGTTGCCCGACTTCACGTCGGCGACCAGCTTGTCTCCGAGCGTCACGCCGTACGTCGTGAGCATGGCGGCGAGGCCGTGCTGGGCCTCCGACGGCTCGAAGGTGCGCAGATCGACGTGCACGGCGTCGAGGAAGAAGGCCACCGAGCGGCCCTCCATCAGGAGCTGATCGATCGCCTTGAGCTCGTTCGGCGCGAGCGCCTTCTTCGGGCCGAGCACGAAGAGCGCGTCGAGGCCGGCGTCGAAGCGGTCCTTCTGGCCGAGCTCGACCGGCCGCAGCTCGTACATCTGCGAGAGCATCGTCTGCAGGTAGCGGAACTTCTCGTTCAGCTTCGGCTCGTCGTGGCCCTGCAGCACGCCGATGACGGGCGTCTTCGGGCGCGTCAGCTTGCGCACCAGCGTCGTCAGGTCGTACTCGAGCGACGACACGTTCTGCACGAGGGGAATGACCTCCTTCTTCTCCTGGTGCTTCACGACGATGGCCATGTACGCGCGCTTCGTCTGCTGCTGGTCCTCCTCGATGACGCGGATCTCGACCGGCTGAATGCCCTGGCCGGTGAGATCCTTCTCGATCGACGTGGGCTCGCGGAAGCGGCGGCCGAAGATGTCCTGCTTGACCTCCTTCTTCGCCTCCTTGTCCGCGTCGGTCTCCTGCGACTGCGGGTCGATGAACTCGAAGGCGAGCTTGCCCTTCGACGCGGCGCGGAACTCCTCGAGCAGATCGCGCACGTAGCGGGCGTTCGACGAGTACGGCGCGGGCAGCTTCTCGGTGAAGTAGGCCGTCACCACCACGGGCCCCTCGAGCGCGCCCATGGTGTCCTTCGTGGCCTTCGACAGCGTGTAGGCCTTGTCGCGGGTGACGTCGGCGCGGGCGAAGGCGCGCACGCCGAGCACGTTGAGCAGCACGAGGCAGCCCGCGACGATCGCGATGAAGAGGGTGGTCTGCGTTCCTTTGCGGTTCATGGGAGCGCTCCGATCACTGACGGGTCGCCTGGATGGTGCGGGCCGTCATCAGGAGGCCCAGCACCGTCAGGGACAGGTAGAAGACAAGATCGCGCGTGTCGAGCACCCCACGGGCGATGTTCTCGAAGTGGTAGTCGACGGACAGGAACTCGGCGAGCTGCGCCAGCGTGTCGGGCAACAGCGGCGCGAACTTGTCGACGAAGTAGAACGCGAAGCAGAGCACCAGGCCGAAGATGAAGCCGACGATCTGGTTCTTCGAGAGCGCGCTGCCCCACAGCCCCAGCCCGATGAAGGCCGCCGCCAACAGCAGCAGGCCGAAGTAGCCGGCGAAGACCGGGCCCCAGTCGAACGCGGGCCCCGGGCCGGTGAGCGCTGCGACGGTGAAGGCGTAGGGCAGCGTGCAGGCGAGCGCGACGGACACCATGCCGAGCGACGCGAGGAACTTGCCCAGCGTGATCTGCCAGTCGTCCATCGGGAAGGTGAGGAGCAGCTCGAGGGTGCCGCTCTTCCGCTCCTCGGCGACCGCGCGCATGGTGATGGCGGGCACCAGCACCACGAAGAGCACGGGGGCGACGCCGAAGAAGCCGCGCAGCGACGCCTGACCGGCGAGGAACAGCGTCGAGAAGTACAACCAGCCGCTCAGCAGCAGGAAGCCGCCGAGCACGATGTAGGCGATGGGCGAGATGAAGAAGCTCTTGAACTCCCGCCGGGCGACTGCGAGCGCGCCGTTCATGCGGCCCTCCGGGTGTCGGTCAGCTTGCGGAACGTCTCTTCGAGGCTGACCTGCGTGCGGTGCACCTCGAGCAGCGTGAGATCGTGCTTCACCGCCGTCTCGAACAGCGTGCGGCGAATGTCCTCGGCGCCGTGTCTGACGCGGAAGCCCAGGGTGCCCGAGCCTTCTCCTTCGGCGTCATCCACGCCGCTGACTCCGGCCATCGCCGAGAGCGCGGCCTTGATGGTGGCGGCGTCGAGCGCGCCTCCGTGCCGATGGGCGACGACGACGTTGACTGCGCCTCCGCCTTCGCTGCGCGCGGTCAGCCGCTCGGGCGTGTCGTCGGCGACCAGCCGGCCTTCGTTGATGATGAGGACCCGCGAGCAGGTCGACTGCACCTCGGACAGGATGTGCGTGGAGAGGATGACCGTCTTCTCCTTGCCCAGCTCCTTGATGAGGTGGCGGATCTCGACGATCTGGTTCGGGTCGAGGCCCGCGGTGGGCTCGTCGAGGATGAGCAGGTCGGGCTCGTGGAGGATGGCCGCCGCGAGCCCCACGCGCTGCCGGTAGCCCCGCGAGAGCTGGTTGATGTCCTTCGACACGACGCCGGTGAGGCCGCAGCGCTCGGCGGCGCTCTTGATGCGGGCGGCCCGCAGGTCCTTCGGCACGTCGCGCACGTCGGCGACGAACCTCAGGTAATCGAGCACCATCATCTCGTCGTAGAGCGGGTTGCTCTCGGGCAGGTACCCGATGAGCTTCCGCGCGGCGACGGGGTTCTCGACCACGTCGAGGTCACCCACGAACGCCCTGCCGCCGGTCGGGTTCAGCGACCCCGCCAGGATGCGCATGGTGGTGGACTTCCCCGCACCGTTGGGCCCGAGAAACCCCACGACCTGGCCCTTCGGGACCTCGAACGTGAGGCCTTTGACCGCCTGGGTCGGCCCGTAGTGTTTCGTCAGTCCTTCGATTCGGATCATCGATGAAGGCATGCAGGCACCTCGAAAATGGGGGCGAATTAAGTCGCCTGTCGGCGCTGTCAAGAGAGACTGGGGTCTGAAAACTTTGCAGAGCCCGCTCAGCGGCGGTTGGTGAGGAGCAGCGACGGGCCGGCGCGCCTGCGGAAGGTGGCCGCGATGGTGGACAGCACGATGGCTTGGAACGCCGCGATCACGTCGTCAGCGCTCATGAGCAGCCTCCGGCCGCAGCCGGCGCTCGTGCGCCGTTCGTGTCAAGGCGGGAGGCCCGGGCTACCGTCGCCACGATGCTGAAGGTGATCCCCCTCGGGGGCCTCGGTGAGGTCGGCCTCAACAGCATGGTGCTGGAGCACGGCCGCGACCGGGTGCTGGTGGACTGCGGCATTCTCTTCCCGCGCGCCGATCAGCTCGGCGTGGACATCGTGGTGCCCGACTTCCGCCTGCTGCGCGACGACCCGAACGCGTTCAAGGCGGTGGTGCTCACGCACGCCCACGAGGATCACCTGGGCGCGCTCTCGTGGCTCATTCGCGAGTTCCCCGTGCCGGTCTACGGCACGCCGTTCACCCTGGCGCTCGCCCGGCACCGCCTCGAGGAGGCCGGGCTCACCACCGAGCTGCGGGAGATCGGCCCGGGCACCGCGTTCCACGTCGGCGAGCAGTTCGTCTTCGAGCCCGTCAACGTCACGCACTCGGTGCCTGACGCGGTCGGGCTCGTGGTGACGACGTCGTCGGCGACGCTGGTGCACTCGGGCGACTTCAAGCTCGATCTCTCGCCCATCGACGGGAAGCTGACCGACCTGGGGCGGCTCGGCGAGGTGGCGGGCCACGGCGTCGATCTGCTGCTCTCGGACTCGACCAACGCCGAGGTCGAGGGGTGGACCCCGAGCGAGGCGCTGGTGAAGGAGACCTTCGAGCGGCTCTTCGCCACCGCCCCTCACCGCATCGTGGTGGCGCAGTTCGGCTCGCACCTGCACCGCGTGCAGCACCTGCTCTGGCTCGCGCAGAAGCTGTCGCGGCGGGTCGCGCTCTCGGGGCGCAGCCTGCAGCGCAACGTCGAGCTGGCGCGCGCGGTGGGCAAGCTGCAGGTGCCTGACGGGCTGCTCGTCTCGCTCGACGAGGCGGCGAAGCTGCCGCGCGAGCGGCTGCTGCTGATCTCGACGGGCGCGCAGGCCGAGGTGAAGTCGGGGCTCACCTGGCTCGTGTCGGACGAGCCCGGCCCGCTGCGCGTCGAAGCGGGCGATCTCGTGGTGCTCTCGTCGCGCGCGATCCCCGGCAACGAGCCCAACATCAGCGCGCTGATGAACAAGCTGTACGCGCGCGGCGTGCGGGTTGCGTACCCGGGGAACGAGCCGGGCGTGCACGTGTCGGGGCACGCGTCGCGGCAGGAGCAGCGCCGCCTCATCGAGACGGTGCGCCCGAAGTCCTTCGTGCCCGTGCACGGCGAGCTCAAGCACCTGCACCGGCACCGGCGGGTGGCGACGGACGCCGGCATCGACGACGCCAGGGCCCTGGTGGCCACGAACGGTGACGTGCTGGGCGTCGACGCGCATGGCCTGCACACCCTGGGGCGCGCGCCGGTGGGCCAGCTGCCGATGCGGCGGGAGGCGCTGGCCCCGGTGAGCGAGTCGGCCCTGCAGGAGCGGCGCTGGCTCGCCGAGACGGGCGTCGTCATCGCGGTGGTGGTGCTGCAGCAGGGCGGCGGCAAGATCCTCCACGGGCCGTCCACCTCGGGGCAGGGGCTGTCGGGTGAGGAGCAGGCAGCGCTGGGGTTGTCGGCCGAGGGCGCCCAGCTCGAGCTGAAGGAGCTGTCAGACGCCGTGCGCGGCGATGACGAGCGCGTGCGCGAGGCGATGACCCGCGGCGTGCGGCGCGTCTTCAAGCAGCTGTTCGGCTCGAAGCCGTTCGTCCACGCCGTCGTCGTCCGGGTCTGAACGAACACCTCGAACTCGAGGCGTTGACTTGCCTTTCGGCCGGTTTCACCTCATTTTCGATGCATTCTCGACCCGATCGACATCGCGCGGCGCGCGCGGCTGCTGCGCCTCCACCAGAACCTGACGCAGGCCGAGCTGGCACGGCGGGCCGGCCTCGGCCTGGCGACGGTGCAGCGCTTCGAGACGTCGGGGCAGGCCGGCTTCGACGCGGTGATCGCGATCGCCTGGGCCCTGCGGGCGGAGGCGGGCTTCGAGCGCCTCTTCGAGCTGCCGCCGTTCAAGACGATCGATCAGGCGCTCGCGCAGGAGCAGCTCGTCACCCGGAAGCGTGCGCGGGGCAGGCGATGACCTTCGTGCCGAGAAAGGAGCTCTCCGTCTGGCTCGTCTTCGGAGCGCCGAAGCCCCGCCGCATCGGTCGGCTCGCCTCGGTACGGCACGGCGTGTTGTTCGAGTACGACGCCGACTTCATCGCCGAAGGGCTCGAGCTGTCGCCGCTGCGCCTGCCACTCGGCCCGGCTTCACCTGCACAGCCTGGCAGGGCTCCTCCATGTCCCGTTCGGAGTGCCCGCCCTCGACTACCGTGACCTGCTGCGCGTCACTCGCCTGCTGACCCGCGACGAGCGCCAGGTGACCGAGGCCTACCGCCGCGCGTGCTTCAACGTGCTCGCGCACAACCGCGACGATCACCCGCGCAACATCGCCTTCCTCATGAGCGCGTCGGGCCGATGGGCGCTGGCGCCGGCCTTCGACCTCACGCCCTCGCACGGCCCTGGCGGAGAACACGCGATGTCCGTACTGGGCGAGGGCCTGCCGACGAAGAAGACCCTCGCGCGGCTGGGCGAAGAAGCGCGGGTGGCCGACGCCGGGCATGCTCTGAAGCAGGTGGAGCACGGCCTCTCGCGGCTCGCGGCGGTGGCGCGGCGGCTCGGTGTTCCCCCGCCGCTCGCCGCGCGCCTGACACGGCTGCTCACTGCTTGAGCGCCGCCTCGAGGAACGCGCTCGCTCGCCGCCACGCCGCGCGGCTGCCTTCACCGTTGGCCTGGGGTGAGCCGCCCAGCGCGTCGAACACGCCGCCATCGGGCCGCTCGACGAACAGGGTGCTGCCCATCGGCAGGCCGACGAAGCCCGGGTTCAGCGCGTGGCCCGCCCCCGGGTAGCACTCGCGCCCATCGAGGGAGAAGCGGCCGACGTGCCCCGCGTCCACCAACCGCGCCCACGCGACGTCCGACAGGCTGCACGACGGCCACACCTGATCGTCCCCGGCCGAGAGCAGCAACACCGGCCCGCCGATGCGCTCGACCGCGATCGTCGCCGCCTCGAGGGCCTGCGGGCTCGCCTGCCGGAGCGTCTCGCTCCACTGCTCGCGCTGCGTCACCTCCACGCCCCCGTCCGGGCGGGTCCGCGTCACCGGCTGCGCGTTCACCCACGGCACGTGCGGCACGCCCGCGTCCTGGAACGTCCACGTCGGCTCGGTCCACGGGTCCGCTGCCGGCCAGCTCACGCCGCTCCCGACGACGGACACCACCGCCTTCACCTGCGTCGAGAGCGAGCCCACCAGCAGCGCCGCCTCGCCGCCGCGCCCCACGCCGATGAGGCCGACGCGGTCCATCCGCGCGCCCGGGTATTCCTTCGCGACCTCGATGGCCGAGAGGAAGTACTCGAGTGGCAGCCGATCCATGCGGGCCGGCAACGTCTCGATGCCCCAGTACGAGAGCGCGAGCACGAGGTAGCCCTGCTCGACGAAGGTGCGCGCGAGCTCGTTCGTCACCGCGCTGCCGCCTTCGCGGCCCCCGATCGCGATGAGGATGGGCCAGGGCGCAGCGGACGCCGGGAGATAGAGGTCGCCGTACACCCCGCGCGCGCCCCGCACCGGCAACACGTCGACGCCTCGCGACAGCGCGCGGCGCGGCCAGGTCACCTCGAGGTAGGCAGAGGCGCCCCAGTCGGCCAGCACGTTCACGTTCTGCACGAAGAGCCCGCCTTCGGACGAGTAGATCGGCCCGTCGGCATCGACGCCCCGCCACGAGCCGCTCACCGGGGCCTGCCGCGCCGTGCTCACCACGCCGTCGAAGTCCGCGCGGAACACGGCGTACGCGAAGCCGCCCACGGCCTGCCCGAAGATCATGTCGAGTGGCCGGCAGGGCGGCAGGCCCTCGACCAGGATCTCCGCCGACTCCCACGCGAGGAACCCCGCGTCGGGCGCCCCGCCGTCGGCCGCGACCCGGATCGTCGGCGCGTAGTCCCGCAGCGTGGGGATGCACCGCGGATCGTCGACGTCGTACTCGAAGGGCCCCGAGCCTCCCCCCTCGAAGCCTCTCGCCGGCCCGCAGCCGAGCGCCAGCACCACGAAGGCCGTCACCACGCTCCGCACTGCCGGGACGATAGCGCACGGCGACCGCCCCGCCCGGCCCGTTTCAGTGCGACGGCTCGAGGCTGCGGCCCACCTCCCCGTCGGGTTGCCCCGTCGGAGCCAAGTTGGTAGTGCCCTCGGGCGCTCCGTCATGGTCACCAGCCTGCTCGTCCTCGTCTCGTTGTCCGCTCCGCCGCCCGCGGAGAAGCCCATCAGGGCGCTGCCGATCCTCGCGAAGGAGCCGAAGATCGATGGCGTGGTGAAGGACCTCGCCGGCGCGGCTGAGCTCAAGGTGCCGAAGGCGACGCCTGACGGCACGGCGCTCACGCCCAGGGCCGCCTTCTTCAAGGACACGCTGTACCTGTCCGTCTTCGCGAAGGACGACGCGTTCAACGAGCACGATCAGCTCGAGGTGACCCTCTTCTTCCCCGACTCCGGCACCACCTCGCGGGGCTTCGTCTACCGCTTCGGCAAGAACGGCGTTCGCCCTCCGAGCGTCGAGGCCGGCCCGCCCCCGTTCGTGCAGCCCCTCCTCAAGGCGGCCGTGAAGGACGACGACAAGGGCGCCACGTTCGAGCTCGCCTTCCCGGCGCGCTCCCTGCCCCGCTTCCAGGCCTTCAAGCAGCTGGCCGTGTCGATCTGCTTCGAGTACCAGGACGTGGACGTCTCGGGGAACGAGCCGATCAAGACCATCACCTGCCCCACCGGCGAGATGGTGGGCGGGCCCACGCGCCTGCCTGACGAGCTGCGGAAGAACCTGAAGCCCGCCGCGGACGTCGAGGGCATCGAGGCGCGCCCGACCGGCTGGGTCGGTTACTCCAAGCTGCACTACCCCACGTGGGCGGTGGGCGACGCCGAGCTCACGCCTGAGTCCCTCGGCGAGCTGATCGCCCTCGACAACGCCATCGATCCCGCGTCGGTCGCCCTGCCGATTCCCCGCAAGCTCGTGCTCGCCGACAACCGGCCGCTCTTCACCATGTTGACGGGGAAGAACCCCTACTCGAAAGACGCCTGCAACCCGGACAACGAGCTGCGCATGGCGATGTACGTGGTGAAGGGCAACGTCGCGTCGCGCGCGCTCGAGTGGCCGGCGGCGACCTGCGCCCTGGGCCGGGCGATGCGCTTCGAGCTCGAGGCCGAGTCCGGGCAGCTCCTCATCGGCTACACCAACGGCCAGACCGCGCGCTTCGTGTGGACGGCTGATCACTTCGAGCGCAGCGAGCTCGGCTCGCGCTGACGATCCCCCTGGAGCCCCCGTGACGAAGAAGAAGCAGGCGCCGAAGTCGCTCTACATGATGACGCTGGGGTGCCCGAAGAACCGGGTGGACTCCGAGGTGATGCTCGGCACCCTCAACCAGCGCGGTTACCAGCTCGTCGACGACGCGAAGGACGCCGAGGTCATCGTCGTCAACACCTGCGCCTTCCTGAAGGCCGCCGAGCAGGAGTCGGTGGACAACATCCTCGAGCTGGCCGAGTACAAGCAGACCGGCAAGTGCAACACGCTGGTGGTCACCGGCTGCCTCGTGCAGCGCCACGGCGAGGGCCTGTCGAAAGATCTGCCCGAGGTCGATCACTTCCTCGGCACCAGCGCCTACGTGCAGATCGGCGATCTGCTGGCGGCCGAGGCGAGCCCGCGCGAGCTGATCCCCGACCCCGAGTACATCCACACCGCGGCGGTGCCGAAGGTGAACTCGATGCCCGGGTACACCGCGTACCTGAAGATCTCCGAGGGCTGCGACAACAAGTGCGCGTTCTGCATCATCCCGAAGCTGCGCGGGCTGCAGCGCTCTCGCCCCATCGCCGACATCGTCAAGGAGGCGAAGCAGCTCGCCGACGCCGGCGTGCAGGAGCTCAACCTCGTCGCGCAGGATCTCACCGCCTACGGCCACGACCTGCCCGAGAAGCCGAAGCTGCACGACCTGCTGAAGGAGCTGGTGAAGGTGGACGTGCGGTGGATCCGCCTGCACTACGCCTACCCGCGCGTCTTCACCGACGAGCTGATCGAGCTGATGGCGACTGAGAAGAAGATCGCGAAGTACCTCGACATGCCGCTGCAGCACGCCTCGGACAAGCTGCTCAGGTCGATGAAGCGCGGCCGTGACTCCGCGTTCCTCGAGCAGCTCATCGCGAAGCTGCGCGCGCGCGTGCCGGGCCTCACCTTCCGCACCTCGCTCATCGTCGGCCTGCCAGGCGAGACCGAGCAGGACTTCGAGCTCTTGAAGGACTTCGTGAAGAAGATGCGCTTCGAGCGGCTCGGCGTGTTCCAGTACTCGGACGAAGAGGGCACGGCGGCCTTCGAGATGGCCGGCAAGGTGCCG
Source organism: Myxococcaceae bacterium (assembly GCA_016793095.1). GTDB lineage: Bacteria > Myxococcota > Myxococcia > Myxococcales > Myxococcaceae > Xiheimicrobium. The sequence continues at coordinate 95,692 of JAEUJQ010000092.1, forward strand.
CAGAAGACCATCGAGCGGCGCTGGCGCGAGGTGATGGCCGTGCAGAAGCGCATCAGCCGCGAGCAGAACAAGAAGCTCATCGGCCAGCGGCTCGAGGTGCTGGTCGAGGGCGTGAGCCCCGAGTCCGAGCACCTGCTGGTGGGCCGCCATGAAGGCCAGGCCCCCGACATCGACGGGCAGGTCTTCATCAACGACGGCCTCGCCTACCCCGGCGAGCTGGTGACGGTCGAGGTCACCGAGGCGCACGACTACGATCTCGTGGCGCGGGTCGTCGAACGACCCAGGCAGAGGAAACACGCAGCGCGGGCGACCGTGCCGGCGGCCGTTCGCGGTGGCGAGAAGATCATCACCCCGCCCACCTGGCTCGCCCCCCGGTGAGCCGGGCGCCCCCTTTTCCCCACAGCCCGGGGTCAGAACTCGAATTGTCCAGTGACGACGCGGTCGTATACTCCACCCGTGCGTCTGTCGGCCGGGGTGGGGTTGATCAGCGTCGTGCTTCAACTCGCGAGCGCAACCGCGTTCGCTGAGGAGCCGTCCGTTTCAGCCAGCGCAGCTCCGATCACGCGCAAACGCCCGGAGGAGCTGTTCGAGGTGCGCCTGCGCTACGGCGTGGCGTACCGCACGGGCAGCCAGCAGGACACCACCGGCCCCGGCCTCGGCTACACGGGCCTCACCCCGAATGATCCCAGCGTCCAGGCCTGGGTCTGGCCCTTGTTCGACGTGCTGGGCGTCACCGCCTCGTTCGGGCGCGAGGGCTTCGCCCTGTTCGATCGCGCCACCAACGAGCGGGTCACCGGCGGCGGGCTTCTGCGCGCGCAGGCCGGGGTGACCGCGCGGCTCCGGCTCGGGCCCGTGCGGCTCGAGCCCGTCGTCGGCTACGCCTTCAACCAGGTCGCCGAGTTCGGTGACTCCGCCACGCCCCGGTTCCGTGCCGGCACCCGACACGGCGTGCTGCTGGCCGCGCGGGGGCTCGTCGATCTCGGGCCCGTCACCCTCGAAGGCCGCTTCGAGTACCCGCTGGGCGTCGCGGCGAGGAATGGCGACGGAGCCCGCGCGACCTCGACGGGCTGGCTCGCGGGCGGCGGCGTTCGGGTCGCGCTCGTGCGAACGGGAACCGCGCTGTGGGGGCTGATGCTCGAGGGCTCCTACTCCACCGATCGGTTGAACAGCGCGATCCAGACGTCGCAGAACCTCATCCGCGGCTCGCTGGCGCTCGACCTGCAGTGGAAGGAAGCAGAGAAGCTCGCGACGCTCGGCGCCCTGAAGGTGAGCGTCGTGCTCGACGAAGACGGGAGCCCGGCGTCGAAGGCCGAGGTGCTGGTCGGTGAACGCGCGGTGGTGATCGATGGCGCGGGCGTTGGCCGACTCGACGAGCTCGCGGCCGGCAGCGTCAGCGTGCGCGCGTCGCTCGATGGGTACGAGCGCGCCGAGGGGACCGCCGACGTCACCGCGGGTGTCGAGACGCCCGTGGTGCTGCGCCTCAAGAAGCAGCTGCCGAAGGTGGGGACGCTCGTCGTCACCGTCATCGACAAGGCCACGAAGGCGGCCCTCGCGGGCGCCACCGTCACGGTCGGCGGCAGGGCGCTGACCACCGACGCGAAGGGCCTCGTCACCTTCACCGACCTGCAGCCAGGCGCCGTCAACGTCGAGCTGCAGGCGCCGGGCTTCACGCCGAAGAGCGAGGCGGCCACGATCCTGCCCGGCCTCACGGCGAGCGTCTCGTCCGAGCTGGTGAACGCGAAGCAGCGGGACCCGGCGACGGTGAGCGGCTTCGTCCGCAGCGCGCGGGGCGGGGCGCCGGTGACCGCCAACCTGTCGATCCCCGAAGCGAACATCAAGGCGAAGGCCGACGCGAAGGGAGCCTTCGTCTTCCGCCTCAACGGCGGCTCCTACACCGTCACGATCTCCGCGAAGGGCTTCGCCACCCAGACGAAGCAGGTCACCGTGAAGGACGGCGACCAGGCCATCTTCAACGTCGATCTGCAGCCGAAGTGAGCGGCCAACCACGACGATGACGCGTTCGTTCACCCTGCTGTTCGCCTTCGCCGGGCTGTGGGCCTGCTCCGGCGGCGATGCCGACAAGCCGGCAGCCCGGCCGGCGGGAGCGGTTGACGCGGGCGCTCCCCTCACCGCGAAGCCCGCCGCCACGCTCGACGCGATGACCGGCTCGGTGACGGTGACGCGCAAGGGCGCCACCGGTCCGGCCGTGAAGGGGCCGCTCTTCGACGGCGACGTGGTGGAGACGGGCGACGCGAGCAGCGCGGTGCTGAAGTTCAGCGACGGGCGCTCGCTCGAGCTCGGCGCGAACGGACGCATCGAGCTTGGCGCCGAGGGCGACGGTCTGGTGCTCGAGATCGGCCAGGGCACGGTCGTCTCCCGCGTCGTCGAGGGCGGGGGCCCCGGCGTGCAGCTCACGCTCGACACCCCGTACGGGCTGGTGCGTGTCGGCGCGGGTGGAGTCTCGCTGAGCGTGCGCGGCGACGAGGCCTCGGTGGACGTGCTGGCCGGCGACGTGACGCTGGTGAGCCGGGAGGGCAGCTCGCTGACCCTCGAAGCCGGGGCTGGCGGCACGCTCTCGAAGCAGGGCGCCACGCGCCGGGTGACGCTCGAGCCGCTCACGGTGGTGCTCTCGGGCAAGGGCGGGCGGGCCGAGGTGAAGAAGAAGGGCGAGAAGACCTTCACCGTCGTGAATGCGAAGAAGCCCCCGGTCCCGCTCGCTGCGGGCGACACGGTGCGCGTGTCGGGCGGCGCGGTGACGCTGAGCCCCGCGCAGAGCGACGCGAGGGTGACCCTGGGCGCGGGCACCGAGGTGGGCGTGGGCGAGAGCGTGCGCAACAGCGGCGCCGAGGAGCTCGCCCTCGAGGTCAAGAAGGGCTCGCTGCAGCTCGGGTTGCCGTTCGGGAAGAAGCGCACCGTGCGGCCCGGTGACGGCGTGGCGCTGGTGGCCGAACAGGGCGGCGTCCTCTCGGTCGCGCGGGTGAAGAACGGGCTGGAGCTCTCCTCCACCGTCGGCGACGTGGTGGTGATGACCGAGACGGGCGAACCGGTCACGGTGAAGGGCGGGCGATCGGCGGTGATCACGAAGGCCGGCGTCGAGCAGAAGGGCCCCGAGCGGGAGGCGCTCGTGCTGCCGACGCGGCAGGGGCTCAGGCTGCTGCACCCGGGCGCCGAGCGGGTCGCGTTGACCTGGCCGGGAGCCGAGGACGCGGCCTGGCGCGTTCAGCTCGGCACCGACGCCGCGCTCAGCAAGCCGCTCATCGACGGCGTCGTCCACCAGCCCTTCTTCAACACCCTCGCGCCGGCGCGCGGCGCGCTCTTCTGGAGGGTGAGCCAGGGAGACACCGAGGTCGCGAAGGGCTCGGTCGTGTGCGGGCCCGAGAAGCAGAGCGATGAGCTCGGCGGCATCATGAACGAGGTCCCCGCGGGCCCCGAGAAGACCGTCATCTACTTCCAGGACAAGCCGCCAGCGCTCACGTTCACCTGGAAGAAGCCGGACAAGCCCGTGTCCGAGTACCTGCTGAAGGTGTACCGGGCCGGCAACCTCGCCGCGCCGATCGCCGAGCGCCGCACGCCGGCCACCCAGGCGGAGCTGCCGCTCGGCTCGATCTCCGAGGGCCAGTACCAGTGGGACGTCACCTGGCTCGACGCGGCGGGCACCCCGATCGGCACCGCTGGCAAGATGAACCAGCTCGAGCTGCAGTACGACAACGCCGTGCGCGCGCTGTTGATCAAGGCCCCGAGGAACGGCGACCCGCCGGCCGCGAAGGTGGCGGTCTCGGGCATCGCGCCGATGGGGGTGAAGGTGAGCGCGAACGGCCAGCTGCTGACGCTCGACGCGAAGGCGCGCTTCTCGGGCCAGGTGACTCCGCTCTCGAGGGGTCGGGTGGCCTTCCGCTCCGTCTTCGAGGGCTCCGAGACGTACGTCGTGCGGTGGCTCGGCAAGGGTGGGAGCCGATGAGCTCGCAGAGCCGGCCGCCCCCGGGGCCGGTGCCCATTCAGCGCTACGGGAAGTACTACCTCGTCAGCAAGCTCGCCGAGGGCGGCATGGCCGAGATCTTCCTCGCCAAGCAGGTCGGCGTGGAGGGCTTCGAGAAGAACGTCGTCGTCAAGCGCATGCTGGCGCACCTCTCGACGGTCGGTGACTTCGTCTCCATGTTCCTCGACGAAGCCAGGCTCGCCTCGCGGTTGGCGCACCCGAACGTCGTGCAGGTCCTCGACCTCGGCTTCGAGGAGGGCTGCTACTTCATCGCGATGGAGTACCTGGCCGGCGAGGACTTCTCGACCGTCATCCGTTCGGCCGCGAAGCAGCGCGCCTGGGTGCCGCTCAACATCGCCCTCAAGGTGCTCGCCGACGCGGCGACCGGTCTGCACTACGCCCACGAGTTCACTGACGCGAAGGGCCAGCCGCTCAACGTCGTGCACCGTGACGTGTCGCCGTCGAACATCCTCGTCACCTACTCCGGCCAGGTGAAGGTGCTCGACTTCGGCATCGCCAAGGCCGAGTCGCGGGTCACCAACACCACCGCGGGCGTGGTGAAGGGCAAGTACCAGTACATGGCGCCCGAGCAGGCGCAGTCGCTGCCGATCGATCGCCGCGCCGACGTCTACTCGCTGGGCGTCTGCATGTACGAGGCGCTCTGCAACGCGCGGCCCTTCGCGAGAGACACCGACCTCGCGATCCTGAACGCGGTGCTGAAGAACGAATACCGCCCGGCGCGGCAGCTCCGCCCGGATCTGCCGGTCGAGCTCGAGCAGATCCTCGTGAAGGCGCTCGCGCGGGAGCCCGCCGATCGGTTCCAGTCGGCGGGCGAGTTCGCCGCGGCCCTCGAGAACTACCTCCGCGCGTCCACGTCGGTGACGAGCGGCACGGCCATCTCGCAGTACATGGCGAGCTTCTTCGGCCCCGAGCGGGTGGCGAGCCGCACGCGCATCGACTCGCTCGAGGACCTGAAGGCCCGGGGCGTGCTGGTGCCAGAGCTCGAGAAGTCTCCCTCCAACCCATCGGGCCCCTCGCTCGTGGTGCCCGGGCCGACGAGCGTCTCGCAGAACATCACCGTGACGGTGGAGGAGTCGACGCGGTCCATCGGCGCGCCGCGGTCCGTCACGGGCGAGACGGCCTTGCCGGGTCGGCCGCTCGGGACGATCGCCGCCGTCGTCGGAGCGCTGCTGATCGGCGCCGTGATCACGTTCATCGCGCTGAAGAGCCAGCAGCCACCGGTCAGCGACGTTCCCGTGTCGAACGTGCCGGTGCCCAACGCGCCCGTGCCCAACGTGCCGGTGCCGCCGCCGGAGCCGGTGGTGCCCGCTGTCGTGGTGGACGCGGGCGGGGTGGCTGAGCCGCTCGACGCCGGCGCGCCCGAGCCGGTGGACGCCGGGGCGCCCGACAAGGTGAAGCCCGCCGGGGCGAAGCCGGTGGTGTTGAGCACGCCCATCATCTCGCAGGTGATCCGCAAGAACGCGGGACCGGTGGTGAAGTGCTTCCAGGAGCACAAGAGCGAGCTGCCTGCCGCGAGCGGCAAGGTCGACGTCACCATCACCATCGAGCGGTCCGGGCGCGTGCGTGACGCGTCGAGCGCGATGTCGGCGACGCCCGTGGGCCAGTGCCTCGAGGGCCGCCTCAAGCAGATCAGGTTCCCGGCGCATGTGGACGAGTCGGTCACCGTCACCCTGCCCCTCAACTACAAGGTGCAGTAGCGGCGCCGCCTTCGCCGTGAGCTTTCAGCCGCGCCGGAGCGCTCCTACTCGGACGCTTCGTAGAGCTCGCCGTGAAACCCGATGGCGCCCGGCGACAGCGAGAAGTGCCCCTCGGGCATCAGGAAGAGCACACGCTTGCCGCCCGGCCCGACCCCCGCCCCGACGATGAAGTACTTCCGATCGAACTTCGCGCCGTCGATGGTGAGCAGGTCGTGCTCGAGCGCCCAGGTGCCCTCGTCGGTCTGGCCGGCGAAGGTGGTGCTCCCCAGGTTGGTGTTCGCGCTCGAGGTCTCGTACGCGGCCGCGTGGTTGCCGTCGAAGCGCCAGCGCACGCTGTACGCGACGGCGCTGAACGTGGTGGAGCCGGTGATCACATTCACGTACTGCGCGTGAGAGCCTGAGCCGGAGGTCCACGAGCCGACCAGCTCTGCCTCGTCCACGAGCGGCCGGCCGACCGGGCTGCCCTCGATCCCCTTCATCAACTCCTCCACCGCCGCCTGGGTGACGTCGAAGGAGCCCTTCGCCACCATCATCGCGCCCACAGAGTCGTCGAAGTACTCCTGCAGGAGGACGAAGGGCTCGAGCCGATCGTCCGCCTCGACGAGGTAGAGGCTCACGAGCGACGGGTGCTGGGCGTTGGGCGCCTTGAGGGTCGCCGAGGTGAAGTGTGCGCGCGCGCCGTTCTGAACGAAGCGGCGCAGCGGCAGCACCTTCGCCGGCGCGTCGGGCCAGTCCCTGACGATGGCCTCGTTCCAGAGGTCGGTCAGCTTGCGGTGGGGGTCGTCCAGGCCGGGGACGGCGCCAAGGCGGATGACGTCCAGGGTGTGCCTCGCCGAGCCGTCCACCTTCTCGAAGCGCCAACGCCCTTCGGAGACCGGCGTGAACGCGGCTGGAATCGAGAGGGCGAACCCGCCGGCCACGCCCGGTGACCCGGTGGAGGACGGGGACGCGCCGCCGAGGCCCATCGTGTCCGTCGTGCCGGCGATCACTCCGAGGCCGACGAGCGCGACGGCCCCGGCGCCACACACCGCGCAGAGCCCTCCGACGCCGAGGAGCACCCACAGCAGGGTGCGCCGGGGCGGCACCGCTGGACCACCGGGCGGAGCGGGCGTCACCCCACCTGCTCCGCGTAGGTCATCACGAGGTACAGCCGCGTCTCGCTGGTGCCGGTGTTGCGGTACGTGTGCGCCTTGTCGGCCTCGAAGAGGATCGCGTCACCGGCCCCGAGCGAGTACGTGTCGCCGCCCACCACCAGCTCGAGCTGGCCCTTCGACACCACGAGGTTCTCGACGGTGCCCGGCGCGTGCGCCTCGGCCGACTCCAGGCCCTTCGGCGCGAGCACCAGCTCGTAGAACTCGACCCGCCGCGGCTCGTCGTAGGGGAACAGCGCGCGCGACGAGAAGCTGCCGTCGTGCGAGAGCAGGCGCTTGGCGTCCTTCTCGCGCAGCACCTTCACCGGCGACTGCTGGGTGGTGCTGATGAGCGCCGAGAACGGCACGTCGACGGCGCGCGCGATCTTCCAGAGCACGTTGATGGTGGGCGCCGACTGGCCCAGCTCGACCTGACCGAGCATGGCGCGTGAGACGCCCGACGCCTGGGCGAGCTTCTCGAGCGACAGGCCGCGCTCGGTGCGCAGACGGCGGAGGTTCCGGCCCACGACCGGGGCGAGATCGGCGCTCGCTTCCTTCGGGGCGACTTCAGCGGGCTTCTTCGACCTCTTCGCAGCCATGCAGCAGCTCCTCGCGCGGCGTCCGTTGCAGCGGAGGGATGACGCGATCGCCGCGAGGATGCAACCACCAAAAAGAACGCGCCGTGGCCCACGAAGGAGCCACGACGCGTGCGCGCGCACGAGGGGGGAGGGATCAGGCGCGCGGCAAGCTCAGAACTGGTGCTTCTCGGTGGAGTCGTCGAGCGCCCTGGTGGACGACAGGCCGCCCGAGATCACCTCGGCCACCACGTCGAAGTAGCCGGTGCCGACCTCGCGCTGGTGCCGCGTGGCCGTGTACCCGTGCTTCTCGGCGGCGAACTCGTCCTGCTGCATGCGCGAGTAGGCGGCCATGCCGGAGTCGCGGTACTGCGAGGCGAGCTCGAACATCGAGAAGTTCAGCGCGTGGAAGCCGGCGAGCGTGACGAACTGGAACTTGTAGCCCATGGCGCCGATCTCACGCTGGAACTTCGCGATGGTGGCGTCGTCGAGGTTCTTCTTCCAGTTGAACGAGGGCGAACAGTTGTACGCGAGCATCTTGTTGGGGAACTTCGCGTGAATCGCCTCGGCGAAGCGCTTCGCCTGCTGGAGATCAGGCGTGCTCGTCTCGCACCAGATGAGATCGGCGTACTCGGCGTAGGCGAGGCCGCGGGCGATCGCGAAGTCGTCGCCGTTGCCCTTGAGGCGGTAGAAGCCCTCGGCGGTGCGGTCCTTCGAGGCGATGAAGGGCAGGTCACGCTCGTCCACGTCCGAGGTGATCAGCTTCGCGGACTGCGCGTCGGTGCGGGCGACGAGGAGCGTGGGCACGTCGAGCACGTCGGCCGCCAGCCGCGCCGCGACGAGGGAACGGATGAACTGGCTCGTGGGCACCAGCACCTTGCCGCCCATGTGGCCGCACTTCTTCTCGCTCGCGAGCTGATCCTCGAAGTGCACGCCGGCGGCGCCCGCCTCGATCATCGCCTTCATCAGCTCGTACGAGTTGAGCGGCCCACCGAAGCCGGCCTCGGCGTCGGCGATCATCGGCGCGAACCAGTTGCGCTCGTGCCTGCCCTCGGAGTGATCGATCTGATCGGCGCGACGCAGCGACGCGTTGATGCGCTTCACCAGCGTCGGCACGGAGTCCACCGGGTACAGCGACTGGTCGGGGTACATCTGGCCCGAGGTGTTGGCGTCGGCCGCCACCTGCCAGCCCGAGATGTAGAGGGCCTCGAGCCCGGCGCGCACCATCTGCACGGCCTGGCCGCCGGTGAGGGCGCCGAGGGCAGGCACGTACTCGCGGGTGTTGAGCAGCTCCCACAGGCGCATCGCGCCCATGCGGGCGAGCGTGTACTCGATCTTGATCGAGCCACGGAGCTTCTCGACGTCGGCCTTCGAGTACGGCCGGGTGATGCCGTCGAAGCGGCGCGCGTGCAGGTCGGTGCTGGTGAGTCCGGGCTTGGCGGGGGCGGTCATGGTGGGCTCCGTGGGTGAGGGTGGCGGTGTGAGAGACGAGAGCGGCGTCAGGGTTCGTCAGCGCACAGGCGCTGGTAGGCGGGCACGGTGAGGAACTCCTCGAAGACCGGCGCGGTGCAGAGCGTGCGGAAGAGCGCCTTCGCTTCGCCGAACCGCCCGTCACCGAGCGGCTCGAGCTCTTCGCGCATCACCTGGTCGAGGCGCTCGGGCGTGAGCACGCCGGCGTGCACCTGTTGCCAGACCTGCGCGCGGGAGATCTCGGCGGTCGCGGCGTCCTCCATGAGGTTGTAGAGCGGGACGCAGCCCTGCCCTCGCAGCCACGCCTCGAGGTACTGCACGCCGACGCGTACGTTGTGCCGCAGGCCCCCCTCCGTGCGGGTGCCCTCGGGGATCCGGAGCAGGTCTTCACGCGAGACCGCCACGTCCTCCCGCAGGCGGGCGAGCTGGTTGGGCGACTTCATGTGCTCGTCGAAGATGGCCTTCGCGATGGGGACGAGGGCGGGGTGCGCGACCCAGGTGCCGTCGTGGCCGTCGGTCACCTCGCGGAGCTTGTCGGCCCGGACCTTGGCGAGCGCGGTCTCGTTCGCAGCGGGATCGTCCTTGATGGGGATCTGCGCCGCCATGCCGCCCATCGCGTGAGCGCCGCGCCGGTGGCAGATCTGGATGAGCTTCTGGGAGTAGGCGCGCAGGAAGCCACGGTCCATCGTGAGCTGGGCGCGGTCGGGCAGCAGGCGCTCGGGCTGCTTCTTAATGAAGCTGAACATGTAGTCCCACCGGCCGCAGTTGAGGCCCGCGGAGTGCTCACGCAGCTCGTAGAGGATCTCGTCCATCTCGAAGGCCGCGGGCAGGGTCTCGATGAGGCACGTCGCCTTGATGGAGCCCCGCTTCAGGCCAATGGTGTCCTGCGCCCAGCAGAAGACGTCGTTCCAGAGCCGGGCCTCGAGGTGGCTCTCCATCTTCGGCAGGTAGAAGAAGGGGCCGGCGCCCCGCGAGAGCTGCTCCTTGGCGTTGTGGAAGAAGAAGAGGCCGAAGTCGAAGAGCGCGCCGGACATCGGCCGGCCGTCGACGAGGACGTGCTGCTCCACCAGGTGCCACCCGCGGGGGCGCACGAAGAGGGTCGCGAGCTTCTCGTTGAGCCGGTACGCCTTGCCCTCGGGCGAGGTGTAGGTGAGCGTCTTGCGAACGGCGGCGAAGAGCGCCTCCTGACCGATGACGACGTTGTCCCACGAGGGCGCGAGCGAGTCTTCGAAGTCCGCCATGAAGACGTTCGCGCCCGAGTTGAGCGCGTTGATGATCATCTTCGGCTCGACGGGCCCGGTGATCTCGACGCGGCGATCGGCGAGACACGCGGGCACCGGCGCCACCCGCCAGTCGCCGGCCCGCACCGCGGTCGTCTCGGGCAGGAAGTCGAAGCTCTTCTTCGCCCGCCGACGCTCGAGCAGCTCGCGGCGGCGTTCTCCAAAGCGACGCTCCAGCTCAGCGACAAACGCCAGCGACTCGGCGGTGAGGAGGGGGGACTTGCGTGGGTGCTTGAGCTCAACTCCTTTGACAAGAGTCATGCATCCTCCGGTGAATCAGTGAATGAGCGCTGCGAGAACCACGCGGGCCGACAACTCGATGAAAGTAGCCAGCAATCAGCACCATGACAAGGCGCGTCACGAGAAAATCTGTGGTTTTATTGTAAACCAGTGAAGTCAACGACGCGATGCAAGGTAAATCAGAGCGTTGACAGATTCACAGAGGCCCTGCCAGATTGTTGACGCGTCTGTTAACAGCTGGGGACGTCCAGTAGCTGGGCTGATCAGCGGCAGAACCTGCTCGTCGTCAGCCATCAGAAGCAAGAAAGCGTCGTCGCCGGAAGCCATGACGCCGCGAGGAGAAGCTTCTCGACATCGCCGAGCCCGGAGACCGGTGAGCGTGTGGGCGCTCAGCGGCGCGGGGGGCGCTGTCGGGCGCTCCGCGACTGCGAGTCCTGCAATCTGTTGGTGGGAGCAACGACGCGCAGGGCTCGCGCGGGAACCTCGTCGTGGCGGTTCGCGCGGCAGCAGCCGTCCTGGAAACCGCGAATGACGGTTGTCCTGCGAGTGGCCGAACAACCTGCTCGGCGCAGTGGTTCGACGATCCCGCAGCGACGGACTCGAGCTGTGAAGTGGGCGGCGACGGCTGCGCACGTTCCCAGCTTCGGCTGGCCCGCTCGATGAAGGGCCGCTCGCGCGGTCGACGTCGGTGCTGCGCTCGAACAGCAGCAGTGACGTTCAGCCGGCGCTGCCGACCTCGCCCTTCCACGCCACCACGTTCACGGTCCACGACGCTTCAACCTCGCGCCCGTCGACCAGGAAGATCTTGAGGGTGATGGTGTGCCGACCAGCGCGCGGCAGCTGCCAGCGGGCCGAGTTGCCATTGCCCATGAGCGTGCCGCCGGTCACCGACCACTCGGGGGCGCGGACCGTCTCGGCGTCGTAGAGGGCCTCGAAGCTCTCGGTCGCGAACTCGACGAAGTCCCCGTTGCGCTCGCGCAGCAGGCCATGCACCGCAGCGACGTCGGTCACCGACGACGGCTGCATCAGGGCGTCACTGCCGCCACAGGCGACGGTGAAGAGCGAGGTGAGGAGGGCGACGAGGAGGATTCGGGCGTTCATGGCTGCGGGAAGGACCCAGCACCCCCGCGCCATGTGCAGGAAATCGTGTCCACCTCGTCAGCCAGCAGAACCCCATGGATTCACGATGCGAATGCCCAGTCCCGTAAAGTCGCTTTCGTTTCGGGTGACCAGCGCCAGGTGGTGCACCGACGCGACGGAGGCGAGGAGCGCATCGACGACAGGCAGCGGCCGGCCTTCGGCCTCGCGAGAGCCGTTCAGCTCGCCCCAGCGCCTCCACACCGCCAGATCGACGGACAGGATGCGCTCGCGAAAACGATCGACGATCTCCGCGTCGATGAAGGCGCGGAGCTTCGCGCGACGCGCGCCAACAGGGAGCTTGTGGAGGCCCTTCTCGAGCTCGCCGAGGACGATCTCGGACAGGAACATGGAAGCCTCGTCCTCTGACGCGAGCCACTCCACCACGCGTGGGTTCGCGCGCTTCTTCATGAACTCGGAGACGACACAGGTGTCGAGCAGGAAGGTCACAGGTCGACGGTCCGCCCGGTGTCACGGGAGCGCGTGAGCTCCAGCTCGAGGCCGGCGACCGGGCTCTTCTTGAGGAGCTCGGCGAGCGGCTTTCGCTTCTTGCGCTGCGTGAGCGCGTCGAAGTCGGCGGCGGACATCACCACGAGGGCAGGCTTCCCCCGCACGGTGACCCGTTGGGGTCCGTCACGTTCGGCCCTCCTCGCGAGCTCGCTGAAGCGTGCCTTCGCGTCCTGCAGTGCCCAGGTCATCTGGTCTCCTTCCCAGCGGCTGTACTGGTCAGACAGACTAGTTGAAGCCACCGCCCGCCAGAAGCCCGTGCCGAACGTGCTCGCGCCGCCCTGCCCCGGCAGGTAGACCCACCCGCCGATGACGACCCTCGCGGCGCTGCTCCCGAAGAACGGCGAGCCGAAGCTCACGACCGACCAGGTGCTCGATCGGTTCGTCACCTGGGTGAGCAGCACCGGCCTGTCGCTCTACGGCCACCAGGAAGAGGCCATTCTCGAGCTGCTGGGGAGCAAGCACGTCGTGCTCGCGACGCCGACGGGCTCGGGCAAGTCGCTGGTCGCCCTCGCCTTCCACTTCCTCGCGATGGCCGAGGGCAAGACGAGCATCTACACCTGCCCCATCAAGGCGCTGGTGAACGAGAAGTTCTTCGCGCTGTGCGACGCGTTCGGCGCCGAGAACGTGGGCATGATGACGGGCGACGCGGCCATCAACCGTGACGCGCCGATCCTCTGCTGCACGGCGGAGATCCTCTCGAACCTGGCGCTCAGGCAGCAGCGCATCGTGGCCGAGGCCGTGGTGATGGACGAGTTCCACTACTACGGCGACAAGGAGCGCGGCGTCGCCTGGCAGGTGCCGCTCATCTCGATGCCCGAGACGCAGTTCCTGCTGATGAGCGCGACGCTGGGCGACATGACGGCGATCTCCCAGTCGCTCACGGAGCTCACGAAGCGCGAGGTGGCGGAGGTGCGCAGCGCCCAGCGCCCGGTGCCGCTGGAGTTCTCGTACTCGGAGAAGCCGCTCCACGAGATGATCCAGGAGCTGCTGCGGGCGACGCGCTCGCCGATCTACCTCGTCAACTTCACCCAGCGCTCCGCCGCGGAGCAGGCGCAGAACCTGATGTCGATCGACGTCTGCACGAAGGACGAGAAGGAGAAGCTGAAGGCCTCGCTCGTCGGCGCGCGCTTCGACACGCCGTTCGGCAAGGAGCTGAGGCGCCTGCTCCTGCACGGCATCGGGCTGCACCACGCCGGCCTGTTGCCCCGCTACCGCCGCCTCGTGGAGCGCCTCGCCCAGCAGGGCCAGCTCAAGGTGATCAGCGGCACCGACACGCTCGGCGTGGGCGTGAACGTGCCCATCCGCACGGTGCTCTTCACCCAGCTCTGCAAGTTCGACGGCGAGAAGACGGGCGTGCTGTCGGTGCGCGACTTCCAGCAGATCGCCGGGCGCGCCGGGCGAAAAGGCTTCGACGACGTCGGCTACGTGGTGGTTCAAGCGCCGGCGCACACCATCGAGAACCTCAAGCTCCAGCAGAAGAAGGCCGAGGGGAAGAAGAACGTCACCCTGCAGAAGCCGCCGACGAAGGGCTACGCGCACTGGGACGCGACGACGTTCGAGCGCCTGCGCACCTCGCTGCCCGAGAAGCTCGAGTCGCGCTTCACCATCACCCACGGGCTCATCGTCAACCTGCTGCAGGCGTACGAGGGCGCGTCGGTCTCGGGCTACCGCCGGCTGGTCGAGCTCGTCGGCCTCTCGCACACGGGCGCGGGCACGCGGGCACGGCTGCTCAAGCACGCCCGCACGCTCCTGCGCGCGCTGATCGGCGCCGGCCTCGTCCTTCACGAGAGGCGCACCGCGACCGCGCCTCCCCTGCTCCGCGTCGCCCAGGGCCTGCAGCACAACTTCTCGCTCAACCACACGCTGTCGCTCTACCTGGTGGAGACGCTCGCCGCGCTCGATCAGACGAAGGAGTCGTGGCCGCTCGACGTGCTGTCGCTGGTGGAGTCGATTCTCGAGAACCCCGACGTGGTGCTGTGGGCGCAGGTCGACGCCGCGAAGACGGCGAAGATCCAGGAGCTCAAGGCGCAGGGCATGGAATACGACCAGCGCATGGAGGAGCTCGAGAAGGTCACGCACCCGAAGCCGAACGCCGAGTTCATCTACGGCACCTTCGACGAGTTCGCGAAGAAGCACCCGTGGGTGCAGCACGACAACGTGCGGCCGAAGTCGGTGGCGCGCGATCTGTTCGAGCGGTGCATGACGTTCCCCGAGTACGTGAAGGAGTACGGCCTGCAGCGCAGCGAGGGCGTGCTGCTCCGCTACCTGTCCGACGCGTACAAGACGCTGCTGCAGAACGTGCCCGAGACGGTGCGCACCGAGCCGCTCGACGACATCGCCGCGTACCTGCTCACCACCATCAAGCACACCGACTCGTCGCTGCTCGAGGAGTGGGAGGCGTTGAAGGAGGGCCGCGAGCTGGGCCTCGTCGTGCGCCCGGGCGAGGAGCTGCCGAAGCCGAAGAAGGACCTCGCGAAGGATCTGAAGGCGCTCACCGCGCGGGTGCGGGCCGAGGTGCACCAGCTCGTGAAGCTGCTCGCGAAGAAGGACTACGACGAGCTCGTCGAGCTGCAGCCGGAGTGGACCGGCGACCGGCTCGAGGCAGCGCTGGCGCCCTACTGGGCCGAGCGGCAGAGCATCGACACCACCCCGCGCGCGCGCCAGCCGCGGTGGACGGTGCTGACGGAGGACGGGCCGCGCCGGTGGACGGTGAGGCACTCGCTGCTCGACGCCGAGGGCGAGCCCGACTGGTTCCTCGAGGGGCTGGTCGATTTGACGGACAAGGACGACGTCGATGGGGCGCTCGTGCAGTTGAGGCACCTGGGGCGATGATCCGCGGGTTCGTGCTCCATTCGCCGGGGCGCAGGCTGGCCTGGCTGTTGTTCCTGGCGATGGGCGCGGTGGCCGCGGCGTCGCTGGGGCACCTGGCGAAGCCCTCCTTCCTCGAGGGTGCTCAGGACCTGCCGGGCCTCCCGTTCGTCGCGCTCTCTCGCTGGGACTCGGGCTGGTATGGCGGGATCGCCGACAACGGCTATTGGCTGACGCCCGGGCAGCAGTCACCGGTCGCGTATTTCCCGCTCTACCCGCTCATCATTCGCGCGGTCGCGTGGCTGGGCGTGAACCGGTGGATCGCGGGGAGCCTCGTGTCGCTGGTCGCGGGGGTGAGCGCGCTGCTGGTGTTTCATCGGTGGCTGACGCGAGTGGCGCCGGCACAGGCGGCGACGGCCTGGCTCGTGCTCGTGAGCTACCCGTACGCCTGCTACCTGTACGGCGTCGTCTACTCCGACGCGCTGTTCCTGCTGCTGGTGGTGAGCGCGTTCGTCTCGCTGGAGGAGGATCGGCCATTGCTGGCCGCCGTCTTCGGAGCGCTGGCCACGGCGTGCCGGCCGGTCGCGCCCGCGCTGGTGTTGGGGCTCGTGGTGCGCAGCCTCGAGCGGCGGCGGAGCGCGGGGCTTCCGATTCGCGCGGTCGATCTCGCGCCGGTGTTCGCGGGCCTGGGCCTCGGGGCGTACATGCTCTTCCTGCACCAGCGGTTCGGCGACGCGCTGGCGTTCGCGCACGTGCAGGACGCGCCGGGCTGGGGGAACACGCCGGGGTGGAGCGCGTGGCTCAAGGAGGAGTGGTTCCACCAGGTGGCCGTAGGCCACTGGACGGTGAAGCTACGGCTCGGGGCGCACGCGGTCGTGACGGTGGGGGCGCTCGCGCTGGTGCCGGCGGTGTTCCGGAGGCTGGGCTTTGGCTACGGCGTGTATTGCCTGATCGTGCTGGGCATGCCGGCGCTGGCGTCGAAGGACTTCCAGGGCATGGGGCGGTACGCGATCGCGGCGTTCCCGGTGCTGGTGCCGCTGGCCCAGTGGCTCGACGAGTGGAGCGGCGTGCGGGAGCTGCTGCTCGTCGCGCTGGCCGGTCTGCTCGCGCTCACCGCCGCCCTGTGGGGCACCGGCGCCTACGTGTCGTGAGGCGCGTCAGCGGCGAAGCCGGTCCAGCGCCCTGGCCACGACAGGCGCCTTGGCGTTGAGCTCATCGCGGAGCCTCTTCCTGATGAACTTGCCCGTAGACCTGGGCAACTGCGCGAGCTCGGCCTCGAGCGCGGTGATGCGCAGGTTCTTCTTCCGCACCGTCTCCTCAAGAGCAAACAGCGTCCGCTCGCGCGACTCGAAGGCGGCCACCACTTCGGTCCACACGGGGGAGTCAGGCCCGGCGTTGCGCGCCTGGTCGAGCAGGGGCGCGACAAGCTCTTTCTTGTTGAGGGCGGAATGCGTCGCTTCCAGCCACTGGCGCCCGTAGCGCAGGTCGGGCTCGAGATGGCAGCCCTCACCCCACTCGTTCCAGGCATTGATGAAGACGAACTGCCGCTCCTCGGGCAGCAGGAGCCGCGTCTGGTGCACGACCTGGTGCAGCCAGAATTGGTAGTCGAATTGGGTCGAGTTGATGAAGATGTGAGGGTTGTCCTGCCGCCGCGCCGTGTTGTCCCACGACGGCATCACGCCCCGGTACCGCTCGTAGTCGACGCGGGGCTTCGCGAGCGCCTGGGCCATCACCTTCAGGTAGTCCACGACGGCGCCGCGGAACTTCGGGTTGGTGAAAGCAGGAATCGGGTCGGGTTTGTTCTCGGGGCCGATCAGCTGATGCGGCGGGAACTCGACCGCCGCATCGAAGCCCCACGGGCGCGGGTCGTTGATCCCGTAGAACTGGACCGCGCAGAGGTGGAGCCCCGGGAAGCCAGCATCGGTCGCCAGCTTCCGCCACCGCGCTGCGGTTGCCTTCATGTCGGGGAAGAGGTCGACACGGTAGACGAGCAGCATCGGCTTGCCGCCCACCTTGATGTAGCGGCTGTCAGCGAACAGCGGCAGCAGGCTCTTGAGGAAGGCCGCGTCGTCTTCGGGCGAGTGCTTCTGCCCGAGCAGCACGTCCTTCTCCTTGCCGTCCCACGTTCTCGTCCAGTTCTCGTTGGCCCAACAGACGCAGTAGTTGAAGTCGATGTCCTTCGTCGCCGCGTACTGGTTCAGCGGTCGCTCGAGGATCCGCCGGCCCCCGAACCAGTAGTAGTAGAAGCAGAACCCGTAGAGCCCATACTCCTTCGCCAGCACAGCCTGCTTGCGCATGACGTCCACGTTCCGCAGGTCGTAGTAGCCGAGCTCGCCCGGCACGTGGGGCTGGTAGTGCCCCTCGAAGTTCGGCTTGCCCTTCACCACGTTGGTCCACTCGGTGAAGCCCTTGCCCCACCACTCGTCGTTCTCGGGCACCGGGTGGTACTGCGGCAGGTAGAAGGCTATCGACTTGACCATCACGCCTCCTCGTCTTCGTCGAAGACCCGGGGCATGCCGTTGGAGTGCCGCAACGAGAGGTTCGGGTTGAAGAACGGGTCGGTCTGACCGGTCCGCACCTTCAGCCGCTGCACCTGCTCTTCGGGGCGCGGGGCCTTCGAGAAGTGCAGCACGCGCGCGTGGGGCGTGTAGAGCACACGCAAGCCGTGGGAACGAACACGAGCACAGAGATCGAAGACGGCCGCAGAGTTGTCGATCTCAGTCGAGAAGCCGCCCACCTTCTCGAGCACCCGGCGAGACACCGCGAAACACGCCGGCGAGACCGCGAGGTAGTTGCGCGTCCAGTCGGGGCTGCCCATGGTCGTCCATTCGCCCGCATCGGCCATGTTCTCGAAGGGACGCACCACGTCGCCACGAGCGCCAACCACCCAGCCCGCGTCCTGGATCGTGGAGTTCGGGTTCACGAGCTTCGGGCCAACCACGCCGATGCCCGGCCTCAACGCCTGGCCGACCAGCTCGCCGAGCCAGCCGATGTCGATGACGGCCGTGTCTTCGTGCATGAACACGTAGACGTCGGCCTCGTTCCCACGCCACGCAGCCTCGTACATCGCCCCGATGTTCACGGGCCCGTTCCACTGAAGGTGGCGTGCGTTCGCCGTCGGGAACTTCGAGACGATGCACAGCTCGTGATCCTCCCAGGCGGTGTTCTCGAGGCCTTCCTTGAGGTGCGCGACCTTCGAGCTTCCGGCGACGACCACCATCGCGTGCGCGCGCTGCACCTCGTAGGAGATCTTGTAGTGCGTAGGGAAAGGCGACTGGATCGTGCCGCGCTCACCGCACCGCTCGAGGTGATCCGCGAGTGCACGGATGCCCGCCATCGCCGCCTTGGGCTTGTTCGCGACGTTCGAGGCGGTGGAGTCGGGGGTCGCGCGCCAGTGGTACAGCACCTCAGGGATGTGGCCCACCGACTTCGAAACCTCGCTCATGCGCAGCGCGAGATCGTAGTCCTGCGAGCCATCGAACCCTGTGCGCACCCGGCCGACTTCCTCGACGAGCGAACGCTTCGCGACGAGGAAGTGACAGATGTAGTTGCAGGCGCGCAGGAGGTCGGGCGACCAGTCGGGCTTGAAGAAGGGCACGACCCGCCGCTCTGCGCTGTCGAGGCGATCTTCGTCGGTGTAGAGGAAGTCGGTCTCAGGGTGCTTCGCGAGGTACAGGACCACCTCGGCGAGCGCGTGCTCGGACAGGGTGTCGTCGTGGTCGAGGAACGCGACGTACTCGCCGGTTGCCATCGCCAGCGCCTCGTTGGTCGCCACGGCGATCCCGCCGTTCCGGGGCATCAGCCGCACGCGGATTCGCGGGTCAAGTTCGGCGAGCGACTCGACGAAGTACTGGGTCTCGGCGTCGGGGCTCCCGTCGTCGACGAGGCACAGCTCCCAGCGCTCGTAGGACTGCGCAAGGACGGAGTCGACGCACTTCCTCAGCACCGTGCGATCGGCGCGGAAGGTCGGCGTGATGACGCTGATCATGGGGCGCCACTCGAGGTCCGCGACCTGCTGGGCGGCCTGCCGGGCGCGGCGCGCTTCGCGGCTGAGGATCGTCGCTGGGTACCAGGCGCGACCGTCGTCCGGCTGCAGCGGCAGACCGAAGAGCGAGGTGAAGGTCCTGGTCACCGACTCGTTGAAGACCTGTTGCTTGCGCAGCAGCTCGACCCACATCGGGAAGGTGACTCTCGACAACCCTTTCATCTCTTCGGGCAGCGGGAAGCGCGACAGGCGCATCATCTCGCCGAGCGCAAAGTGCACGTCCGGACCAGGGCTGCCAACGCTCTCCTCGAGCAGCGTGAAGAGCAGCTCCATCGCGTGGGCGTTCCACTCACGCTGCTGCCTGAGTGCCGGGCCCATGAAGTGGGCGAGCACCGACGAGACCCCCCTGGGCTTGACCGCCTTGATGCGGTTCTGCAGCGCGCTGAGCGTGGACCGAACGTGGGTGGACAGGCCGACGCCGCTCGGAAACCGACCGTCGATGCTCCACACGACGAAGTCGAGGAGGTTCTGGTTGAAGTCTCTCTGAGGCTCGAGCAGCCGCGAGTGGGCTGGGCGCAGCCCCTCGGCCACCACCCGCTTGGTCGACGTCACCAGCGTGCCGACCGCCGCGCGATGCGAAGGCTTCACCTCGAGTCGCAGCAGGTCCCAGCTCGCGATCGCTGGCCAGATCGCCTCGTGCGGCGGCACGCGCGGCGCCATCACCCGCCGCTCGATCTCCTTGTTGATGAAGGCCAACAACCGCCGGCCGGCCGACAGCTCCTCGGTGCTCGCCAAACCCCGTGCGGTGAGCGTCTCGATGACGCGGCTGTGCACCTCAGCGAGGTGTCTGAGCTCACCGAGCCCGACACTCGGAGCGCGCGAGTCTTCAATTCCCATGGCGATCTCCGCTGAGGCTGCCGCCGATCATGGCGCCTTCGGGACGGTAGAAGGGCTCATCAACACCCTCCCACCCTGCGAGATACGGCTGGTACGAATGCTCCTTCACGAAGACCTCATAGAAGACCGGCCAATGGTACGGCGATGGGGCGAGACGGTTGACGGGCCGACGGCGGGTGGCGGCCTTGAGGTACCGGCGCATCAGCTCGGGGCACTCCCTGGCAGCGACCTCACCCATCAGGGCGGTGAACGAGTTGGTCCCGTGCAACCGGTAGGCATACAGCCGGTCAGGCACGTAGACCGGCTCGGTCACCAGAAGAGACCGCAGGATGAAGTCCCAGTCGTGGACGAGCCGGTACGGGCGGAAGAGGCCGATCTCGTCGAGCAGGGCGCGCTTGAAGAAGAAGTTCCCGGTCGAGATGGCGACGTTGGACAGCACGAGCGCCCACCCGACGGTAGGGAACTGCTCGATGGCCGCTTGCTTGGCCGCGAGCTCGGCGGCGTAGTCGGACACGGCGCTGACGTCGACGCCGTGCTCATCCACGTACCAGACCCCGCTGAATCCGAAGCGGCCGCCAGCATCGCTCACCGCAGCCGCCATTCTCTCGAGGCGCTCGACGTGGAAGAGGTCGTCGGAGTTGCAGAGCGCGACCCACTCACCACGCGCGCGGCGCAGGCCCTGATTGAGGGCTTCATGCGCGCCCTGGTTCGGCTGGCGGATGCGCACCACCTCGTGCTTCGCCGTGAACCGGAAGTCCTGAATGCGGGTCCACGTCTCGTCGGTCGAGCCGTCGTCGATGACGATCACCTCGAGCGGTCCCATCGTCTGAGAGTCGATGCTGCGCAGGCACGCCTCGACGTAGGCCTCATGGCGGTAGCAGGGCACGATGACTGAGACAGCGGGGCGCACCGCCGGCCCCTTATTCTTCCCCGCCTGGTGACGCAACGCCCTCGGCTCGATCGGGCAGAGGCATGAACCAGCCCTCGGGCCAGATCTCGACGCGCGAAGCACCGCTCGAGCGCGCCTTCGAGAGCGCGGCGGGCCACGGCGGGCCGGGGATCGTCACGAAGAGCCCCGTGCCAGCCTGCAGGGCGCAGATCCACGCGAGCGACACCGAGAGCAACCGCTCGGCCCAGCGGGGACCGTGCGTCATGGCGACCGCTGTCAACACGAGCGTCGCGGGAACAGCGAAGTACCGGGCTCCTCCCAGCACAGACTCGAAGTCAGCAGCGGCCCCGTGCGGCGCAGCGACCGCGACGACTGCGACCACGAGGCCAGAGTAGAGGGTCAGCTGCGCTGGCCGCGAGCGGGCCGTGACCACTCGGAGCACTGCGAGCCCCAGCAGGACCAAGGAAACCAGCTGCAGAGCGACGCCGTTGAGCTGATCCGCCGCGGTGGACGACAAGGGCACCGCCACGAGGTGAAACCCGAGGACGCGCAGCCCCTCGACCACCTCTCCAGTGGCCGTTCTGCCTGGGCCCGTCATCACGAGCAGACCGAGTTGGCCAGCGGAGGCCAGAGCCAGGAGCGCAAACCGGCGCAGGTGTTCGGGCTCACGGGAGTGCCAGGCGACCAGCGCGAACGCCGGCAGGAGAAGAGTGGCGGGGACTCCGCTGAGCCCGCACACGAAGGCGAGAGCCGCGGGCCACCACGAGACCCGAGCTGGGAGCAGCAAGACGAACCGTGAAGTAGACCGCGTAGAAGTGTAGGTTGGCGGCGTTGGCGAGCGGCTCGGCAACCTGAGGCAGAGCGGAGCTGAGGGTGAGGAAGACAACGAGCGCGCGAACCTCGAGCACTCCCGACCGCCACAGCGTCGCTGCGGCGACGGGCACCAGCATCGCGACGAGCAGTGGGAGCCAGGTGAGCACTCGCGCCGCTGCTTCGAGCTCGACGAACGACGCCAACCAAGCCACGAGGTTCGTCCAGCCCTCGAGGTGACCGTGGTACACGAACCACAGGGTTTGATTCTCGATCATGGCGGGCAGGAAGACCGTCCCGTCCTCAGCCCAGATGCGACCGGAGCCGAGGAAGAACCGGCACCGGTAGGCCAGCGCACAGCTCGACAGCAGCGCCGCGAGCGAGACCAGGGCGGTAGCACGGGGCCGCTGGTTCTGGTAGGGCGCGGGAATCATGAGCCAGCGAGCGAGACTTTTCCTCTTCTTACTCACGGGCGACATCGCTGGCGCGGACCTCGAGTGGCGTGGCGGTGCTTCGCCCTGTCAACGCAGGCCGTAATAGCAGGCACGATCATGTCACGACATTCCGTAGGGGCTGAGCACGCGAGCCTCGTCTCCTTCGACATCGCACCCTCTCCACGGATGGCGACCGAGCAGCTGCTCCTCGCCCTGTCGGACTGGCAGCAGGAGTGCGAACGCTCGGGTGACCGCAGCGACGCTGCGGTGCTGAGGCAGTCGCTGGTCGCCAACCTCCTGACGCAAGGTGGCGCGCTTCAGGGGCTCTCAGGCGCCCTCGAGCTGGCGGAACGTTATGCGGACGTCGTCGCTCCGCCGTCGGAGGCGCGGGGCCCGGGCGCGGCGCTCAGGGAGCTGTTCTTTCCCCTCGAGGTGGAGTTCCTCCGGCCACAAGCCGAGTTCAACCGCGCCTTCGTCGAGGTCGCGCGCCGCGTGCTCTCCAGTCCCTCGGCCACCATCCGATCGTGGACGAGGGCGCGCCTCAAGCCACTCGCCGACCCGCACGGCTTCCGCGTCAAGAGCCACCGGAACAACGTCGTCGGTCGGCTGGTCGAGCTCTTGAAGAAGAGCTCGCTCGTCGCGCTGGAGCCTTTCGCGAAGGGCTTCCTCGATCGTCAGGCTGAGTGGAACGACTGGGCGATGGCGCTGCTCGAGCGGTTCGGGGTGGGCGGCGTCGAGCCCATCGAGCTCCAGGCGATCCTCGATCGCATGGCCGAAGGGCCTCACCCCTCCGACCAGCCGCCGGCCAGCGTCACCGAGAACGTGCTCGCCTTCTGGAAGGAACTCGAGCGCAAGCAGCTGCTCTTCAACCGGCAGGTGGTGACGCTGTTCCGCGGGAAGGTAGGGCTGCCCTCGAGCCAGGTCCGCTACGACGACTGGATCCGCACCATCGAGAAGCAGCGCCTCGCCGAGCCTGCGCCGGCAGTGGCGCTCACCGTTGGCGCCCTCATCGACGGGCGCGGCGCGAGCGCAGCGGCGTTGCGACAGACGGTCGAGTCGCTCGAGAAGCAGGTGGTTCCCCCGACGGAGATCATCGTGGTGGAGAACGGCGAGGCGAGGCTCCCCGCGGCAGAGCTCGTGCTCCTGCTCCGCGCTGGTGACGTCGTGGCCTCCGACGCGACCCGGTGCTTCGCGCGCGCGGCGATCGAAAACCCCGAGGCTTCCTGGTTCTACGCAGACGAAGACCGCGACGTGTCGCACAAACGAGTCGAGCCGTTGCTCAAGGCCCGCTTCAACCCCGCGCTGCTCTTCTCCTGCGATCTCTTCGCCCGCAGCTGTGCCGCTCGTCGCACCCTGCTCGAGCGCCTGCCTCTTCCATCACCCGAGGTGCCCTTCCGCTACGACCTGGCGCTCCGCGCACACGAGGCCCACGCGTCGTTCGCGCATGTCCCCTCTGTGCTCGTCACTTCGCCTGGCCCCTCCCGCCCCGGGGACCTGGTGCCGGAGCACGGCGAGCGCTCGCTGGCCCGGTTCTTCGAGCGTCAGGGGGTCGCGGTCGAGATCGACCGGCGGCACACCGCGTTCCAGGTGCGCTTCGTGCCACCCCGCCGACCGCTCGTCTCGATCATCGTCCCCTTCAAGGACAAGCCAGAGCTGCTCCGGCAGTTGCTCAAGAGCCTCTCCGCCACCTCCTACGAGAACTACGAGCTTCTGCTCGTCTCGAACCAGAGCTCTGAGCCCGAGACCGAGGCGCTCCTCAGCTCGATCACCGACCGCAGGGTTCGCGTCTCGAAGTGGGATCACCCCTTCAGTTACACGGCCATCAACAACGACGCAGCCCGGCAGGCGAAGGGAGAGCTGCTGCTCTTCCTCAACAACGACATCGAGATCAGCGAGACGCGGTGGCTCACCGATCTCGTCGGGCGCGCCCTGCAACCTGGCACTGGCGTGGTCGGCGCCCGCCTGTTGTTCCCGGATCGAACGCTGCAACACGTCGGGGTCGTCGTCGGCATGTCGGGCTACGCAGATCACGTGATGTCGGGTCAGCCCGACGACGGAGGGCTGACGGTCGCGGGGTCCTCGGACTGGTCTCGCGAGTGGTCGGCGGTCACCAGCGCGTGCATGCTGATCAGCCGGGAAGACTACGACGCAGTCGGCGGCTTCGACGAGCGCTTCAAGCTCTGCGGTGGGGACGTCGATCTGTGCCTGCGCGTGCGGGCGCGCGGCAAGCGAATCGTCTACGCCGCCGAGGTCACCCTGATTCACCACGAGTCGGCGACGCGTGGCCGCTCGGTCATTCCCCAGAGCGACTTCGTGGAGTCTCTTCGCGCCTATCGTGGAGTGCTCGGCGCTGATCCCTTCTACCCGTCAGCCTTGAGCCTCGCGACCACCACGCCGCAGCTGCGGACGCCCGACGAGCCGACGGCCATCGAGCTGTCAGTACGGGCGCTGGGGTTCGTCGCGGGTGACAGAGCGAGCCCGTTGTCCTCGGCGCGGGTCGCGTCGATCAACAGTGTGCGGCGGTTCATCAACGAGCTGGACGACGCGCCTCCGGTCAGTCGCTCCACGTTGTCACGACCTCCCAGGGACATCACGTGGCTCATCCCAGGCTTCGCGCACCCGTTCGGGGGCATTCACACCATCTTCCGCTTCGCTCACCTGTGGAAGAAGCACTTCGACGTCACCAACCGCTTCGTGGTCTACGATCAACCCAACGTGTCGGCGCGCGAGATCGAGGCGCGTGCAGCCATGTTGTGGCCCGAGTTGCCTGGCTCGTTCGAGGTGCTCGGGTCGCTGTCCGCCGTCGGCTCGCTCCCCCAGACCGACCTCGCCATCGCGACGCTCTGGTCCAGCGCCTTTCTGGTCGCTCGGCACCCGCGAGCCGGGGCGCGGGCCTATTTCGTTCAGGACGACGAGCCGGCGTTCCACGCTGCCGGCAGCCTGAGCGCGCTCGCCGACCGCACCTATGAACTCGGCCTCTACGGCATCTTCAACAGCCGCGGGCTTCACGACACGCTGACGACCAGGCACTCGATCCGGGGCACCTTCTTCGAGCCGTCAGTCGATCACGACCTGTTCCACGCCAACGGCCGGGTGAGCCAACACGACCCGCTGCGAGTGTTCTTCTATGCTCGTCCCTCCGTCGATCGGAACGCCTTCGAGCTCGGCCTCGAGTCGCTGCGCGAGTTCAAGGCGCGCCTCGACGGCCCGGTCGAGATCGTCTGCGCCGGAGAGTTCTTTGACCCTGCGCTCTTCGGGGCCTCGGGGCTGATCGAGAACCTGGGGGTACTCCCCTACGCCGAGACGGCGGCCCTCTACCGCTCGAGCCACCTCGGGCTGTGCTTCATGATGACGAAGCACCCGTCCTACCTGCCGCTCGAGCTGATGGCGTGCGGGGCGACCGTGGTGACCAACGTGAACCCGGCGAATGACTGGCTCTTCGAAGACGGTGCGAACTGTCTGCTGAGCCGCCCGACGCGGGCCGGGGTGGTCGAGTCCCTGCTGCGCGCCGCGAGGGACCCCGAGCTGCGCCAACGCATCGGCAGCGGCGCGGCGGAGCGGCTGCGGCGTACCACGTGGGAGCGGCAGGCCACGCGAACCTTCGACCACCTGACCCGGGCGCTGACGGCCTCGAACCCGACGTGAACACGCCTGTCCGCGAGGCCCTCGAGCGTTTCGGGCGCCAAGGCACGGTCGACCCCGAGCTGCGCGCGCTGGTCGCCGACGCTCTCGCGCGGGCGCCGCGGCTCTACCAGGCCCGCGCGTCTGCTGACGTGCTGTCCGTCGGACTCGAGCGTCGACCCGCCGCAGAGCAGCCGCTCTGGGGCGAAGCCCTGCGGAATCAAGTCGAGTTCAACCACGCGCTCGTCGATCTCGTCGAGGCGTGGCCCTGGCTCACACTCGAAAACCGCCGCGTCGTGCTCGGCGGGCTCGACCGGCAGGCCCGTCACGAGTGGAACCCTCCCCGGAAGCCAGGGGCCCGTGGCTTCGCGGTTTCGTCGCTCAAGGTGCTCGCCGGGCCGGTGGTCGGCGTGTTGCTCCGCGCCACCTTCGAGGAGCTCACGCGCGCCAACGCCGAGGTCCTCCGGTCGCTCCGGGACGACTACCCGGGCGGACCGGCGATCGAGGGGGCGGGGCGTGCGCTCCGCGTACGAGGAGGAGCGAGCGGTCCATTCTGCCAGGCGCAGGCGAGCTTCCTCGTCGCGCTCGCGCGCAGCCTCGAGCTGACCCTGCGGGCAGGCCAGGCGCCGCCAGCCGACGCTCCGACAGGCGCCGTCTCGCTGCGGCCAGCGGTGAGCGGCACGGGCCCGATCGTCATCCGCCTCGGCGCCGCTGAGGGCTTCACGAAGGAGGGCGCCCGTCACCTCATCGATGCCTTCTCCACCCCGTCGGTGATGGCCGCGTTCGGCGACGCCTGGCTCGACGGGCGTCGGGTCTTCCGACCGTCGTACGGCAGGGAGTCGCTGTGGCAGACCAACGTGATCGGCGAGACGTTCGCGGTGCGGGCATCGCTCGTCGAGGCGCGAAAGCTGACCGCCGCGTCGGAGCCGCTCGAGTGGCTGCTCGCCGAGGGCCTCGACGAACGAACGGTCGCCCGAATCCCCGAGGTGGTGACCGTCGGCAAGCGGGTCGCAGAGACGGCGGCTGCGGGCGCCATCGTGCAGCAAGCCATCTCGCCGACCGTCCACGCAACGGTGACGCAGAATGACGGCAGTCGGACCGTTCGTCTGCGTTCGACCAGGCGGCCGCTGGTGTCGGTCATCGTGCCGTTCCGCGATGCGCCCGAGCTGCTCGAGGGCCTCTGGCGTTCGCTCGATCAGCACCGCGCAGGCGCTGAGTTCGAGCTCGTGCTCGCGTCGAATCAGTCGCGGGAAGGTCGCACGTTCCGGCTCCTCGACTCCTTGAGCGGGAACCGCAACGTTCGCTGGTTCGAATGGAACCAACCTTTCAACTACTCGGCCATCAACAACGCCGCGGTGCACCGCGCCCAGGGCGACCTGCTGTTGTTCCTCAATAACGACATCGAGGTTCGCCATGACGACTGGCTCGCGGATCTGGTCGGCTACGCAGAGCTCGCCGAGGTGGGGGCCGTCGGCGCACGGCTGCTGTACCAGGACGGGTCGCTGCAACACGCTGGAGTCGCGCTGGGCTTTCGCGGGCTGGCGGGCCATTTCTTCGCGAGGTGGAGGCCGGAGTTCGGCTCGACGCCGTTCGGCTGGCCAGGGACACGTAACTGGACGGCGGTGACGGGCGCCTGCCTGCTGATGCGGCGCGAGGTGTTCCACGACGTCGGCGGCTTCGACGAGCGCATGGTGGTGTCTGGGAGCGACATCGAGCTGTGCTGTCGCGTGCGAGCGCGTGGCCTGAGGGTCGTCTGCGTCGGGCACGTCGAGCTGACCCACTTCGAGTCCCAGAGCCGAGGGAGGACCCCTCCATCGCTTGATGACCTGCGGCGCGAGCTGCTCGCCTTCCTGCCGATGATCGAAGCGGGGGACCCCTACGCTCACCCAGGCCTGTGCCGGCACGGCCTGACCGGCTACGGCGCGCTCGAGCCAGAAGACGGCTTGTCGTTCGCGCTCAGATCGATTGCCGGGCGCCTGGTCGCCGCGTCGCGGTGAGGGCTTGTCTTCACCAAGAGCCTCGCGTACTCGCGGAGCGCAGGTTCAAGGGAGATTCCATGTACGAGAGATTCTCGCGACTGAGCGACGCCGACTGGCACGCGGTGCTGAAACGTTCCCTGAAGGAGCCGGTCATCGACGGGGTTCGCTTTCCCGGGTTCCCGGATGACTCGACCCAGGCGCTCTTCACGAGCCACAAGGGCGACGCGGCGCTGAACGAGGCCTTCACGTTCTTCCAGATCGCTCAGGCAGCGTGCTCGCGCTTCGGCAAGCCGCTCGGCCGCGCAACGCGGCTCCTCGACTTCGGCGTCGGTTGGGGCCGCATCGTGCGCTACTTCCTCCGAGACGTTGCGCCTCAGAACATTCACGGCGTCGACGTCACGCCACAGGTGCTGGGCATCTGCCAGTCGCTCCTGCCCGTCGGTGATTACCGTCTGGTGAAACCACGCGGCGCGTTCGACTACGCCGACGCGTCGTTCGATCTCGTCACGGCGTTCTCGGTCTTCTCGCACCTGTCCGCGGACAACGGGCTTCACTGGATCCGGGAAATGCACCGCGTCGTCGCGCCCGGCGGGCTCGTGGTGTTGACCACCCTGAGCCGATCATTCGTCGCGCTGTGCCGCGACGTCGCGACGAATCCCGGGGCGAGCGACTGGGCGAAGGGCATGGCGGAGTCCGTGACCCGCTCGTACCCCGACTGGAAGACGAAGCTGGCGAAGTTCCCCGAGGACGAGCTGCTCTACCTCTCGTCGGGCGGGGGCTTCGATAGCCTGGCCCCGGACGACTACGGCTGGGCGATGGTCCCGGCGGCGTGGGCGCGGAAGAACTGGGGCCCGTACTTCGAAGTGGTTGAGTACGCCGATGATCCCGCGAAGCTCGCCCAGGCGTACATGACGCTGCGCCGTCGCCCGTAGCCGGCAACATGCCGCTTGACCCTCTGAGCGTGGCTACATAAGCGGCCGCCATCATGAACGTCCTCGTCACCGGTGGTTGTGGCTTCATCGGCTCCAACCTCGTCCATTGGCTGCGGAAGAACCGGCCCGCGTGGACCGTCGTCAACCTCGACAAGCTCACCTACGCCGGCAACCTCGAGAACCTCGCCGCGCTCGAGGGCGACCCGAAGCACGTCTTCGTCCAGGGCGACATCTGCAACCGTGAGCTCATCGATCACGTCATTCGCACGCACCGCATCGACGCGATCATGCACCTGGCGGCCGAGAGCCACGTCGACCGCTCGATCCTCGGGCCCGAGGCCTTCATCAAGACGAACATCCTGGGCACCCAGGTGCTCCTCGAGGCCGCGCGCCACGCGAAGCTCTCCCGCTTCCTCATGGTGTCCACCGACGAGGTGTACGGCTCGCTCGGCCCCACCGGCTTCTTCACCGAGACGACGCCGCTCGCCGCCTCGAGCCCCTACTCCGCCTCCAAAGCCTCGGCCGATCTCATCACCCTCGCCTACGAGCACACGTTCGGCCTCGACGTCGTCGTCACCCGCTGCTCGAACAACTACGGCCCGTTCCAGTTCCCCGAGAAGCTGATCCCCCTCATGGTGATCAACGCGCTCCATGACAAGCCGCTGCCGGTGTACGGCGACGGGCTCAACGTGCGCGACTGGCTGCACGTGGACGATCACTGCTCGGCCCTCGTGACGGTGCTCGAGAAGGGCAAGAAGGGCGGCGTCTACAACATCGGCGGCAACTCGGAGCGCACCAACATCGTCATCGTGAAGACGATCCTCCAGGCGGTGGGCAAGCCGGAGTCGCTCATCAAGTACGTGCAGGACCGCCCCGGCCACGACCGGCGCTACGCCATCGACGCCACGAAGATCCGCACCGAGCTGGGCTGGGAGCCGAGCCGCGTCTTCGAGAAGGCGCTCGCCGAGACGGTGAAGTGGTACCTCGATCACCGGCCCTGGTGGGAGCACATCACCTCGGGCGCGTACCGACAGTACTTCGACACCCAGTACAAGGCCCGCCTCGAGAAGCACTGACATGCGCGTCGCCGTCACAGGCAGCAACGGGCTCGTCGGCCGTCGCCTCGTTCAGCAGCTCGTCAGCGCAGGGCATGACGTGTTGGGCCTCTCGCGCGGCGAGCGCCGGGTGCAGGGCGCCTTCGCGTATGCCGCGGTGGACCTCGCCGACGGCGCGCTGCTCGCGAAGACGCTGGGCGACTTCAAGCCAGACGCCATCGTCAACCCCGGGGGCATGACCGACGTCGACGGCTGCGAGCGCGACCCGATCGCGGCGTACGACGCGAACGTCACCGGCGTCGCGACGCTCGCGAAGGCCGCCCGCTCGACAGGCGCGCACCTGGTGCACGTGTCGACGGACTACGTCTTCGACGGCGACGCGGGGCCCTACCAGGTCGACGCGCTCCCCAACCCGCGCGGCACCTACGCGATCACCAAGCACGCCGGGGAGCAGACGGTGAAGGCGCTGCTCCCGGCCGCGCAGTGGACCATCGCGCGCACGGCCGTCGTCTACGGCTGGCCCTCGACGGGGAAGAACAACTTCGGCTTCTGGCTCGTGTCGACGCTCGCGCAGGGCAAGCAGGTGCCGCTGTTCCAGGATCAGTGGGTCTCGACCAGCCACGCGACGAACGTCGCCGCGATGCTCAAGGAGCTCGCCGAGCGGAAGCTGGCTGGCCTCTGGCACACCTGCGGCGCCGAGGTGATGGACCGGGTGAGCTTCGGGCACCGCGTCTGTGAACGCTTCGGCTTCGATGGGGCACTCATCAAGCCGAGCCGCATGGCCGACGTGAAGCTGGCGAGCCCACGGCCCGCGAAGAGCGGGCTCGACGTGACGAAGACGACGCAGGCCCTCGACGCGAAGCCCTGGCCAGTGGCGCGCGCCCTCGACGAGCTGTACCGCGAACGACAGGAGAACCCATGAAAGGCATCGTGCTCGCCGGCGGCTCCGGCACCCGGCTGTACCCGCTCACCCGCGTCGTCTCGAAGCAGCTGCTGCCGATCTACGACAAGCCGATGGTGTACTACCCGCTGTCGGCGCTGATGCTCGCGGGCATCAAGGACATCCTCCTCATCTCGACGCCGTCCGACCTGCCCCGCTTCCGCGAGCTGCTGGGCGACGGCACGCAGTGGGGCATCTCGCTCTCGTACGCCGAGCAGCCGAAGCCCGAGGGCCTCGCGCAGGCCTTCATCATCGGTCGCCAGTTCGTCGGCGCTGACAAGGTCGCGATGGTGCTCGGCGACAACATCTTCCACGGCCATGGGTTCTCGGAGCTCGTGCAGCGCGCCGCGCGCCTCGACAAGGGCGCGACCGTCTTCGGGTATTGGGTGAACGACCCCGAGCGGTACGGGGTGGTCGAGCTCGACGCCAGCCGACGCGCGATCAGCATCGAAGAGAAGCCGAAGCAGCCGAAGTCGAACTACGCGGTGACCGGCCTCTACTTCTACGACAACCAGGTGCTCGACATCGCCGCCAACCTGAAGCCGGGCGCGCGCGGCGAGCTCGAGATCACCGACGTCAACCGCGTGTACCTCGAGAAGAAGCAGCTGACCGTCGAGCTGATGGGTCGCGGCTTCGCGTGGCTCGACACCGGCACGCACACCTCGTTGATGGAGGCGTCCGAGTTCATCCACGTCGTCGAGGAGCGGACCGGGCTCAAGGTCGCCTGCCTCGAGGAGATAGCCTGGCGCATGAAGTACATCGACGACGGCGCCCTCGAGAAGCTCGCCCAGCCGATGGCGAAGAACGAGTACGGCCAGTACCTGTTCAGCCTGCTGAAGAACAAGGACAAGCTGTGAACGTCATCCAGACCGCCCTGCCGGGCGTGCTGCTGCTCGAGCCGAAGGTCTTCGGCGACGCCCGCGGCTTCTTCCTCGAGACGTTCCGCGCCGAGCGCTACCGCGAACTGGGCATCGCCGCGCCCTTCGTGCAGGACAACTGGTCGCGCTCGCGCCGCGGCATTCTGCGCGGCCTGCACCTGCAGCACCCCAGGGCGCAGGGCAAGCTCGTCATGGTGACCCGCGGCAGCGTGTTCGACGTCGCGGTGGACGTGCGGCGCGGCTCCCCTCACTTCGGCAAGTGGGTCGGCTACGAGCTGTCGGAAGAGAACAAGCGCCAGCTGTGGATTCCCCCGGGCTTCGCGCACGGCTTCTGCGTCACCAGCGACGAGTGCGACTTCCTCTACAAGTGCACCGAGGTGTACGCGCCCGAGAACGAGCGCACGGTGCTCTGGAACGACCCCGCCATCGGCGTGCAGTGGCCGGTGACGAACCCGGTGCTCTCGAAGAAGGACGAGGCGGGCACTCCGCTCGCCCAGCACACGCAGTTGATGGACTACCCGGGCTGAAGCCCCACGGTCTGCGGTGGGTCACTGCCGCTGCGCTCGTCGCGCTCGCTCCCGGCGTCCACGACCCGACGTCGCGTCACCGCACGGCCCGATTCCGGGAGGACGTCGTCCCGTGATATCGCCCCGGGCGCCGTGACCCCTCCTCCCTCGACGCCGCGTTGGGTCTGGCGTGCTGGCGCCGTCGCGGCGGGCGTGTACGCGGCGTGGTCCTTCTGGGTCGCGCTCTGGCTGCCGCTCGACTCGTGGGACGCCTACGACTACCTCGTCAACGCTCGCCTCATCGCCGGGCACGATCTCACGCACCTCGCCCAGGCCTACCGAACCGATCGTCCGCCCGGCATCTCGCTGCTCGTCGCGCCTCTGCTCGCGCTCAACTACCAGCCCGGCCAGCGGGGGCTCGCGGGCCTCGTGCACCTCGTGCCGTGGAGCCTCGGCCTCGGCGCCCTCGCGCTCACGTGGCTCATCGTGCGTCAGCGCTCGGGTGAAGCCCTCGCGTTCCTCGCCGCGGCCTTCGTCGCGCTCAACGCGATCGTGCTCCACGCCCTGCCCTTCATCATGGCCGACGTCGCGTCGATGACCTTCGGGCTGCTCACCCTCTGGCTCGCCGAGCAGGTCGTCACGAAGAAGGACTGGCGCCTCGTCCTCGCGCTCGCGTTCACCGTCGGCCTCGCCATGCTGTGCAAGTACCCGATGGCGCTCCTGGGGTTGGCGGTGCCCGTGGGCAACCTGCTGTGGACGTGGGCTGGCGCCGGCCGCCCCGACACGGTGAAGGCGAAGCTGCGCTCGACCGTCCACGGGAGGCTGGCGCTGGGCCTGGTCACCGGTCTCGCGCTCTTCTTCGCGGTGCATGCCCTCATCTACTCGCGCATCGTGCCGGGCCCGGGCGCGTGGTCTGAGCGCATGCTCGCGGGCCTGAAGACGGCGTGGGCTGGCGGCGGCGGCGCAGGCGCCCTCGACCCCTGGTGGGAGCTGCCGAACGCCATCTGGTGGACCTTCGGACCTCCCGTGTCGCTGCTCGCGGTGCTCGGCGCTGGCGTCGTGGTGGTGCGCGATCGCGATCGCGCTGGTTGGCTCCACCTCGTCTGGGCGCTCGCGATGATGGGCCTCTTCATCTTCGTCATCGGCCACAAGGAGTCTCGCTACGTGATGCCGGCGCTGCCCTCCATCGCCATCCTCGCAGCGCGGGGCCTCTCGCTCTTCGAGACCTGGCCAAAGGTGCTCGCCGGCCTCGCCGCGGTGGCCCTCGCCGGCCTCGCGCCGTCGGCGTTCGCCGAGCTGCGCCGCATGAGCGACCCGCTCTACACCCGCCCGTCGATGCTGGCGTGGGCCCGCTACGCGCTCGATCACGCAGGTGAGCGGCCGATCATCCAGCACCCCAACATCTCGCCCTTCGCGCTCTACCCGAAGGACCCCGTCGTCTTCCCGAACGACGAGTACTGGCACTACCACCACATCAACCACGGCGGGCTGGAGTGGTTCTTCGACCGCCGCCTGCTCGCGATTCAGGTCCAGCCGGGGCCAGCGGGAGTGACCGTGCAGAGCCCGTGGATTCACGCGCGCGTGCCGCCCGAGTGGCTGCAGCAGCTCGGTGACGACGCGGTGTGGCTGGCGGCGCTGCCGAAGGGTGGAGTCCTGCTGAGCCCACCGCAGGGCTGGTACGAGACCTCCAGCGCCGCGCAGCAGCCCGAGCCGCCCCCGCCGTTCGTGGCGATCGACCTGGTGCACGTCACGCTCGCGCGGCGCGCCGCGACCGAGACGACGGCGGAGTACTCCGACGGCGCCACCACCATCACCCTCTCTCGGCAGCCCGACGGCTGGCGGCTCGTGTCGCCTCCGCCCGAGCGCCGCTGGTACACGGGCGTCGCCGAGGGAGCGCCCCGCCGCTGGACCGAGCCCGCGCAGGAGCTCCCCAACGCGCTCGACGGCCTGTGGAGCACCCGGCACGTGTTCCCCGTCCGTCCCTGACAGAACCACGGAATCGACCGGCGGCATGCCCACGCACGCCGGCCTCCTGGGACCGACGGCGAAGGCAGCGTGTCGTTCGAGGCGTTCGACTCCGCGGGCCAGCGCATCGGGCGGCGGGTGCCCCGATCAGACCGTCGCGAACACGACCGCGGAGGATCGCCTCTTCGGCGCGGTGTCATCGTGGCGAGAAGCTCGCCCA
Organism: Myxococcaceae bacterium; assembly: GCA_016793095.1. Classification (GTDB taxonomy): domain Bacteria; phylum Myxococcota; class Myxococcia; order Myxococcales; family Myxococcaceae; genus Xiheimicrobium. The sequence continues at coordinate 129,647 of JAEUJQ010000092.1, forward strand.
GGACCGCCACGTCAACTCCGTCCGGGAGTACGTCATCGTCAGTATCGCCAACGTCGCATCGAGGTGCACCGCCGCGACGGGAAGACGTGGACGCTGCGCGAATACCGCCCGCGAGAGGACGTGGAGCTCGCCAGCCTCGACGTCCGGCTCCCCGTCGATGCCATCGACGACGACCCGACGAAGCCGCCGTCCTGAGTCGTCACGGCACGAGGTACGGCAGCCTCGCTGCGAGCGGCGTGTCCGGGGCGACGCAGATCAACACGCCCTCGAGCGGCCCGCACTTCGCTCCGTGCAGATCCGACGCGTAGTTCGGGTCGGGATCGATCACGTAGATGGTGTCGCGCGAGAGCGGCCCGCTGAAGTGCGCGTTGCACAGCGGGCCCACCGCGGCCGGCACGCGCCCCACCAGGCCCGAGTTGATGGTGAGGCCCTCTCGCGCCGCGACCTGCGAGAGCCGGTTGATGAGCGGCTCGTTGTAGCCGCACACCCACTGCACCTGGATCGGCACCACCCGCAGGTGCTGGTACTGGCCGCGCAGGCCCGTCCACTGGGGCCCGAGCGGTGGTGGCAGCGGCGGCACGTCCCACCCGCGAGGCCGCGGGGCGATCTCGCTGAGCTGCACGATGGCGCCGATGACGACCGGCAGCGCCCACAGCGCCCGGCGCCTGGACGCGATCACGAGCGCCGCGAGGGACCCCAGGCCCAGCAGGTAGTGCAGTGACCAGATGAAGCGCCCCGACGTCCTGAACATCGACGGGAGCGGGTCGAGCAGCTTGAAGAACCCCCACAGCTCGAGGACGACCTGCCCCGAGAAGGTGATGCGCGCCGACGCCGCGTAGAGCGCCTCGCCCAGCACCATCACGAGCAGCGGCGCCAGCAGCCACAGCACCCGCGCCGTCTCTCTGACGCGCGTCGCCGCGACCCCAAGCGCCGAGGCCACCACCACGAACATGCCCAGGCCCAGGTAGCTGAAGCCTTCTCCCTGCCGCGACGAGACCGGGAAGCCGGGAACCCACCGCGAGAGCTGGTGCGAGTTGAAGAACGTCCCCAGGTCGGCCGAGAAGTCCCCGAACCCTTCGGCGGTCCGGTTGACCGGATCGGGCAGAATGCCCCCGACGAGCCACAGCATCAGGCCCGTGCCGACGACGAGCAGCGCCAGCGCGATCGCGCTCTGCTTCCAGCTCACCCCTGCGCGCCACTTCGCGATCACCACGTTGGCCAGCGCGAGGGGGATCGAGATCGCCGCGAGGTAGCCCTCGACGCCGACCGCGAAGGCGGCGCCGCCACACGAGAGCCAGGCGAGGCGATGGGGCCTGGTGGGCTCCGTCACCAGCAGCACTCCGATGGCGAGCTGCAGCAGCACCAGCCACTGCGCCGTGAGCGCGATGTGCCCGAAGCGCGCGGGCAGCATCGGCTCGGCCATCACCAGCAGCGCCCCCGCCAGCCGCAGCCCCGGCGCCGCGCCGAGCCTCCGCAAGAGCCACCACGCGGTGAGCGCGAGCCCCGCGTACGACGACGCCAGGAAGAGCCCGTAGAGCTGGAAGTCGCGCGAGACCGCGAGCCCGACGAGCTTCCCCACCTCGGCCAGCCAGAAGACCGAGTTCGTGTAGAACACGCTGGTGCCCCAGGGCGCGAGCAGGTTGGGCGTCAGGCCCGGCGGCAGCGTGAAGGGCCCACGAATGTGGAAGAGCCAGCCATGGTAGGTGGCCGCCCAGTCGCCGCTGAGCATCCACTCGACGTGGGTGGGGTCGAGGATGCGCCACTGCGTGCGGGTGCCGAACCAGACGACGGCCGCGACGACGAGGAGGCACACCTCGATGATGGGGCCAACGCGTCGTGGCGAAGGAGGCGCAGGCGTGGAGGCCGGCTCACTCACGAGACGGGCTCACTTCGCCACGACGGCTGGCGCCGCAACAGGCGGATCCTTCAGCGCCGGCAGGAGCGCCGCGACGAGGAAGAAGAACGCCACGAAGTGGTAGTAGTTGCAGAACGCCTGTCGGGCGAACTCGAACATCCACCCGTAGGCGAGGCCGATGAAGACGATCGCGCTGCGCAGCGTGGGGCTCTTCCGGCGCCACAGCAGCACCACCAGGCCGAGCACCGCGGCGGGGCCGATCCAGCCGAGCTTCGCGTAGTGCTCCTGCATGCCGTCCGGCGTCCCGAAGTCGAGCGAGTGCGCGATGAAGGCCGCGAGCGACAGCGAGTCAGGCCGGGGCTTCGCGTCAGCCCACGAGCTCAAGGTGAACTTCGTGAAGCGCGCTGGATCGCCCACCATGAAGGGGACGATGAGCGCGAGCCCGAAGCCCGCCGCGGCCCCGAAGAACCGCACCGCGGCCTGCTTCCCGCCGCTGCGCCAGACCCAGATGAGCAGGAGCCCGCCTGCGATGACCGCGTACTGCTTCGTCGCCACCGCCGCGCCCACCGCCAGGCCCGCCTGCCACCACCACCGCCTGGCGAGGAAGAAGAAGGACACGCCAAGGCACGCCGAGAGGAGCGTGTCGATCCACGACTGCTCCAGCACGAAGAGGGAGATAGGGCACGCGAGCCAGGCGGCCCCCGCGAGGAGCGGCCGCACCCACTCCTTCCAGTAGACGCGCCCCAGCCCCACCAGGGCGCCGACGATGATCACATCGGCGGCCACCAGCGACGCCCGCACGTCCATCGCGCCTCCGCCGAACCAGGCGAACAGGGTGGACCACAGCAGCCACGTCGGCAGGTACGGGAAGCTGGGGATGTAGTCGTACCGCCCGCCGTAGATGTCCACGTAGTTCTGCAGGTACGGGTTCTTCCCCTCGAGGAAGTACTTCACCGCCTGCACGCTCGAGGTCCACACGTCGATGAACGGCTGCGGCGACGACCACAGCACGTGCCGTCGCGTGATGAGCAACAGCACGACGATCGCCGCCGCCAGCGTCACCAGGACGCGGGTCCTCCATGGTCGCTCGAACACGAACGCGATCGGCAGGAAGGAGGCCAGCACGAGCGAGGCGATGATGGAGTTCACCAGCGACCTCGTCTCGGGGACCTGCTGCGCGTAGATGAGCTGGGAGTTGGAGCCGAGCAGGAACGTGCCGACCAGGATCGCGGCTACCCATGCCATGAGCGGCGAGGCGCCGTTGAGCACGCTGCTCGGTCGCCTGAGCTCGACGACGGTGGTCGCCACCAGCACGCCAGTCAGCCCCAGCACGAAGCTCGGCCCATAGTGGCCGTGCGAGAACGTCAGCACGATCGACACGCCAAGGAAGGCCAGCAGGGGCACGGTGCGCGTCTAGCCCGCGCGGCCCTCGGGTCGGAATGGAAATCCACCTGCCTCAGCCCGGGGCGGACAACACGGAGACCTGCGTGTATGTCGTTCGACCGAGATGGACACGACGCTCTACGACGCGCACGCGAGGCTCGACGACGAACACTGGTGGTTCCTGGGTCGGCGCGCGATCGTACGCGACGCGCTGAAGCGTCACCTGCACCCGCTCATCGGCACGCGGCGAATCCTCGACGCGGGCTGCGGCACCGGCGGCAACCTGCGCATGCTCCAGCAGTTCGGGACCGTCACCGGCCTCGAGCTCGAGCCGGCGGCGCTCGAGCACGCGAAGCGACGCACGGGCGGCAGCGTTCGGCTGCTCGAGGGCGGCATCCCCGACGGCCTGCCGAAGGGAGAGCAGTTCGAGCTCATCACCATGTTCGACGTGCTGGAGCACCTCGACGATCCCGTCGGGGCGATCAAGGCGCTGAAGGCGCTGCTGACGCCGTCGGGGCAGTTGGTGCTGACGGTCCCTGCCTTCCAGTTCCTCTGGAGCAAGCACGACGATCTCAACCACCACCGCCGCCGCTACTCGCTGCGCCAGCTCACCGAGCACCTCGCCGAGGGCGGCATGAAGGTGGACTTCCACAGCTACTTCAACTCGGTGCTGTTCGGCCCCGTCGCCGCCGTGCGCCTGCTGCGGAAGGTGGTGCCGGGCGACGAGGCCGACAACGACTATGGCTCGGCCGGCGGGCTCGCCAACTGGGCGCTCACGCAGCTCTTCTCGGCCGAGCGCCACCTCGCCTCGCGGGTGCCGGTGCCCTTCGGCGTCTCGCTGCTCGTGGTCGCGACTCAGCGCTGACGGGGCTCAGCTCCGGGGCCACTCGAACAGCCAGAACTGGCCTGCGCCGATCGGCCCGACGCGCCGCGCTCCCGCCTGCTCGAGGACCTGATCGGGGCCGCCGCCGGCGACGATGCTCCACCGCGCGCCCTTGTCGCGCGTGCGTTGGGCGAGCGTCGCGAGGTCTGGGCGGGATTTGACGAAGACGATCTTCGTGCGCAGGTCGGGGCTGAAGAACTCTCCCGGGAAGCCGACCGACTCGTCCCACGTCACCACCTCGCCCGCCTTGAAGTGCTGCTCGCGGAAGACGGCCTCGGCCTCGGGCCAGTTCCACGAGACGACCTGCTTCGTGTTCCGCTCGAGCGACGTCCAGAAGGGAGCCTGCTTCCACATCGTGGTCCACCCGTAGGCGGGGTTCCGCTCGAGCTCGCGGCCGCACAGGAACAGGGAGTACGTGAAGAAGCCCAACGTGACGGCCGAGACCGCCAGCCTCGCCGCCCGCCACGGCGCCAGCGCCCAGACGAGCCCGATCGCCGCCACGCCCGCCAACGACGAGCCCATCGAGTAGCGCGGCCAGAACGCCGAGGGCACCGACACCGACGCGATGGCGAGGTACCAGAGGGCGAGCGGCTGCCAGCGACGCTCCCGCTTCGCCAGCGCCCCGAGCGCGAGCACGAGGCAGGGGATGGCGACGCAGGTGAACGCGATGCCGAAGTAGCCGTCGCGCACGTCGGGAAAGTAGACGGCCTTGTCCCAGTGGCGGAGCTGATCGACGAACCGCTCGAGCTCACCCGGGATCCCGAAGAACGCCGCGCGACCACCGGGAGGGCCTCCGTACTGACTCGAGGCGTCGTTCTCGCCCGGCAGCTCGCCGAAGAAGGGCAGCTTCGTCTTGAACGGCCAGGCCGGGTTCCCCATCACCAGCGCGTTCTGCACGTACTTGTGGCTTCCCAGCAGGAGGAGGAGGGCCGCCGAGCCCACCTGGTTCAGGAAGAGCCGACCGCGGCTTTCGGTGCCCTTGAGTTCCCACAGCGCGCGGCCGACGAGGAGGGGGGCGTACATGGCGAGGTGGAAGAGCCCCGTGTGCTTGGTGCCGAGGTAGAGCCCGAAGGCCATCGCGGTCGCCCATCGATCCCGCCGCTCCAGGGAGAACGAGCTGAAGTACGCGCCCGCGCCGAGCAACGCGCCGCAGGCGACGTCGACGTGCACCGAGGGGAGCTGCATGAAGACGGGCGCGAAGCAGAGCCAGGCCGCTCCGAGGCCCGTCGCCGCAGCCCTCGACACCCCCAGCCGTCTCGCCCAGGCCGCTGCCACGAGGGCGCCGATGAGCCCGAAGGGCAGCTGCGGCGCGTCGTCGAGCGCCGTGTTCCCGAGGAAGAAGACGTTCCACGCGGCGAGCAGGTGCACGTTCCGCGGGTAGCCGCGCGCCTGGTGGAAGCCCGTGTCCATGAAGCCCAGCGAGCCGTCCTGCACGATGGTGTTGGTGATCGTGGTGTGGAACATCAGCACGTCCCACCCCCACGAGCGGAAGAACAGCACCATGAAGACGCACCACGCGAGGATCAGGAGCGCGGGCAGCACGAGGAGCGTCAGCGGCTCCTTCGTCGCGAGGGCGTCGGCGAAGAGGCGCCCCGGCGCCCGCACGTCCTCTCGCAGCTGCGCGAGGAGCACCCGCGGCGCGCTGCCCCGCACCTGCAGGAACTTGAGCACGCCGATCGAGCCCACGGTCGAGATGACGAAGAGACTCACCGCGCTGATCGGCCTCACCAGGTCGGCGACGAGGAACGTCACCACGATGAGCGAGACGAAGCTCATCAACGCCACCAGCAGCCGATCGAAGACGCCCCGGTCGCGGTAGAAGTGAACGGCCACGCCGTAGCCGGCCGCCGCAGGGGCCAGCGTCGCCACCACCAGCCACAGGGCTCGCAGCACGTCCGTCATGAGCGGCGGGCATACACGCCCTCGGGGGAAACGTCAGCGTTCCCTTGGAACACCGGGCGCAAGCAGGTACACGGCGCGCACCTTCAAACGAGGTTCCGCCCATGCGCGTCGACGTCCTGCAGTGGCTGTGCTGCCCCGAGACCAACGAGCCGCTCGAGCTCGCCCCCGGCGCCGAGACCGCGTCGGACGGCCACGTCATGCGCGGCACGCTGACGACGAAGGGCGGCAAGCGCTACGACATCGTCGACGGGGTGCCGGTGCTGATCCCAGGGTCGACCACCAGCCTCGAGAAGGAGACCGCCGACCGCTTCGCCGAGGAGTGGCACCGCTGGAGCGAGCTGCGCGACTACTACGAGAAGCAGTTCCTCGACTGGGTGGCCCCGGTGTCGAAGGACGACTTCAAGGACAAGCTCGTGTTCGAGGGCGGCTGCGGCAAGGGCCGGCACACGCACGTCGTCGCGAACATGGGCGTGAAGGCCATCGTCTCGGTCGACCTCGGCACCTCGGCCTACGTCGCCTTCCGCAACACGCGGCACCTGCCCAACGCGCACGTCGTCATCGGCGACCTGCTGCAGGCGCCGGTGCAGCGCGTGTTCGATCTCGCGTTCTCGGTGGGCGTGCTGCACCACCTGCCCGACCCGCGCGCGGGGTTCCTGTCGCTGTCGTCGAAGGTCAAGCCCGGGGGCCGGGTGGTGTTCTGGGTGTACGGCCACGAGAACAACGAGTGGATCACCCGCTTCGTCGACCCGGTGCGCAAGCAACTGACCGCGCGCCTCGACTCGAACGTGCTGCGCGCGCTCTCGGCCATTCCGACGGCCGGGCTCTTCGGCCTCATCAAGGTGGCCTACGACAAGAAGCGGAACCCCTTCGTCGGCAGCCTGCCGTACGGCGAGTACTTCGCCTCGATGCACAAGTACCCGTTCGACGAGCTGCACAGCATCGTCTTCGATCAGCTGGTGACGCCGGTCGCCTACTACCTGCGCGGCGACGAGGTGAAGGCGTGGTTCGAGGGCCGGCCGTTCAGCGACGTCGAGGTGCGCTGGCACCGCAAGTACAGCTGGACCGGCACCGCGAAGATCGCGAGCTGACTCACGGCCCGGTTGAATCGAGGCGTGCGACCGGCCTGAAACACCTGCGCCCGCCGCAGCTCGACCGCATCGACTCAGGTCGCGCGAGGGCCCGCGAGCACGGCCTTCGCGAGGGCGGCGTCGGGCGTCTCTTCCTTCGCCCAGGCCTCGAGGAGCGGCGCCACGTGCGGCTGCCCCTGGAGCCACGCCAGCGCAGACTGCTGCACCTTCGACTTCGGGCCGCTGAGCTTCAGGATGCATCGGGCGGCGAGCGGCGAGCGGAAATGCTCGTACGCCTCGAACGCCTCGCCCTGCTTCGTGCCGGCGTAGAGGTCCACCACGCGCAGCTCGGTCTCGAAGGTCTTGTCGCCACCGAGGAAGAAGAGCCGCGCGGGCGAGGGGCCCACCATGTTCGCCTGCGGCTTGAACTTGAACGCCGCCCAGAGCGCCGCGAACTGCGCGGCGACGAAGTCTGGCTCGCCATCGCAGTAGCAGAGATCGTGCACGTTCGACGGCTCGTCCTTGTCGCTGCGCTGGTACGACTTGTACGTGAGGCTGTACTTGTAGCCGACGCGGGCGATCGCCTGGCTGCCGTGGAGCAGGATGTCGAGGTTGGCCGCCGCGAACATCGTCTGCCGCTTCTCGAACAGCGCCACGAGCCGGGCGCGCGCCGCCTGGCTCTCGCGCTCGGGCACGCGCAGGAGCAGCCCGTACGCGACCGGCCACAACCCGTGCAGCCGGCCCGTGCCCCACGCCTCGTCGTCGATGGCCTCGAGCCCGTCGATGAACGCGGGCAGCACGCACGACGGGCCGACCATGGCCTCGAGCGCGCGGTAGTGAATGGGCAGCAGCCCCAGCTCGGGCACGACCTTCTCGAGGAGCACCCGGGCCTCGGCTTCGGTGATGGGAGCTGGCGCCGCCTCATGCGCGATCGGTCCGGCGAAGATGGAGCCCGCACGCAGCGCCGCGATCGCGACGTTGCGGTGGATCCCGGTGGAAGACGACGGCGCCTTCTTCTCAGGCGCGAGGTCGGCCAGCAGCCGCACCGGCCCCATCGCGGAGCCGTGGCCCAGCGCGAAGGCCAGGTCGAGCTCGGGAGTGAGGGCAACCCCGGGCTTCAGGTACCTCGCGCCGAACGCGTTCGCGCCGTGCTCCAGCGCACGAGACGGGAGCACCTCGGGCCCGTGCGGCTTCGCGTTCCCGGACTTCTCCTTCTGGGTCTTCGCCTTCTCGGACTTCGTGCGAGCGGGGGCCATGGCGGCGCATGGTGCCGGCTCGCAGGGCGCGCGTCAGCAACACTCTCACTTCCAGCCGTCGGCCTCGCTCGTCTTGAACCACTCCGCGAAGCGGGCGAGCCCCTCGTCGATCGGCGTCGTGGCCTTCCAGCCGAGCAGCCGCTCGGCCTTCTCGGTCGCGGCGCAGGTGAGCGGCACGTCACCGGGCTGATCCGGCTGGCGATCGAGCTTCGCCTTCGTGCCCAGGGCCTTCTCCACGCCGGCGACAAGGTCGGTCAAGGTCACCGGGCGCGAGCCGCCGAGGTTGAGCACCTCGAAGTGCGGCCACCGGTGATCGAGCGCGGCGATCACGCCCCGCACCGTGTCGTCCACGAACGTGTAGTCGCGCGCCGACTTGCCATCGCCGAAGAAGGGCACCGTCTCGCCCCGGCCGATGAGCCGCGCGAACTTCGCGATCGCGAGATCGGGCCGCTGCCGCGGGCCATAGACGGTGAAGAAGCGCAGCGCGCACGTCTCCAGCCCGTACAGGTGCGCGAACGTCGCGCAGAGCATCTCGCCCGCGATCTTCGTCGCCGCGTAGGGAGACACCGGCCGATCGATGCGATCGTCCTCCGAGAACGGCGGGTTCGAGCGCGCGCCGTAGACTGACGACGACGAGGCGAAGACGAAGCGGCTCGCCTTCACCTTCCGCGCGACCTCCAGCATGTTCGTCGTGCCGTCGACGTTGACCTCGGAGTACAGGAGCGGCTGCGCGATCGACGGCCGCACCCCTGCCCTCGCGGCGAGGTGAATGACGCCGGCGCCCTCCCCGGCCGCCGCGAACGCCTTCTCGACGTCGCCCACGTTGCGCAGCTCGCCCTCGACGAAGCCCACGCCCTGCTTCGACAGCTTCTCGGCGGTGCGCCGCTTGATGGCCGGGTCGTAGAAGGTGTCGAAGGCGTCGAGCACCGTCACGCGGTCGCCGCGCTTCACCAGCGCCTCGGCCACGTGCGAGCCGATGAAGCCCGCCCCTCCCGTCAGCAGCACGTTCATCGCGTCGCCACCTTCCCGAGCCAGCGCCGGCGCCACAGCTCGAACATCAACAAGGCCCACAACGGCTTCCGGTGATCGACCGTACCGCGCTGGTGCTCGTCGATCAGCCGCCGCACCACGCGCGGCTCGAAGAAGCCTGCCTCGGCCACCGCCTGCTCCGACAAGAGCTCCTCGACGAGCGGCCTGAGCGGGCCCTTCAGCCACGCCGAGACCGGCAGCGCGAAGCCGTGCTTCTTCCGGTAGAGGATCTCGGCGGGCAGCAGCGGCTCGAGCGCCTTCTTGAGCAGCCACTTGCGGGTGAGCCCCCGCATCTTGAGCGAGAACGGCAGCGACATGGCCAGCTCGACGACGCGGGTGTCGAGGAACGGCGCCCGCACCTCGAGCGAGGCCGCCATCGACGCGCGGTCCACTTTCACGAGGATGTCGTCCTTCATGTAGAAGTGGACGTAGAAGCGCTCGACCTGCTCGACCCCTGCCTCCCGGCGCTCCGAGGCGAAGGCGTCGAGCGGCGCGTAGATGTCGGCCACCCCGTCACCCGCGGCGCGCCAGCGGGGCGTCAGCACCTCCTGCACGGCCTCGGGCGTGAACGAGGCGATCCACGCCTGGTGCCGGTGGTGCGGCGGCCGCCCCAGGCCCCCGAGGAACTGCCGCGCGCGGAAGTCGAGGCTCATGTACGCGCCCGACTTCGGCAACAGCGACGTCAGCCGGCTCGCCTCGTCCCACAGGCGGCGCGGCAGCCCGCCGAACGCCACGCCCAGCGGGTGCGCGAGGAAGCTGTCGTACCCGGCGAAGAGCTCGTCAGCCCCATCTCCCCCGAGCGCCACCGTCACGTGCTTCCGGGTGAACTTCGAGAGCAGATACGTCGGCACGTACGACGGGTCGGCGAAGGGCTCGTCGAGCTGATCGGCCACCTGCGGTACGAGCTCGACGCAGGCCTCGGCTGACAGCGTCTCCTCGTAGTGGTCGGTACCCAGGTGCTTCGCCACCAGCCGCGCGTACGAGGACTCGTCGAAGCTCGCCTCCGAGAACGCGATGCTGAACGTCTTGAGCGACCCCTTCGGCACCTCCTTCGCCGCCAGCGCCGTCACCGCGCTCGAGTCGATGCCTCCCGACAAGAAGACGCCCAGAGGCACGTCGGATACCAGGCGGCGCCGCACGGCCCCCGCCAGCTCGTCACGCAGGCGCTCGCACGCGGCGTCGATGGAGGACGGCAACTGCTCGACGAGACGGTGCGGCGGTGCGTCAGGCACCCGATAGAAGCGCTCGAGCGTCAGCCGGCCACCCTCGTACACCGCGAAGTGCCCCTCCGGCAGCTTGCGCACGCCCTCGAGGATCGAGTCCGGCGTGGGCACGCAGTCGAAGGCCAGGTAGCGGCGCAGGGCGGCGGCATCGACCGCGCGTGGAGTGTCGGGGTGCTGGAGCAGCGCCTTCAGCTCGCTCCCGAAGAGCAGCCCCCACGGGCCAGCCGCGACGTAGACGGGCTTCTTGCCGAAGCGATCGCGCGCGAGCACCAGCCGCTTCGCCTTCGCGTCCCAGATGGCCACGCCGAACATGCCGTGAATGCGCTCGAAGACGCCGGTGCCCCACTCGAGGTACCCGCGCAGGATCACCTCGGTGTCGGAGCGGTTGTGGAAGACGTGCCCCTTCTGCTCCAGCTCGACCTTCAGCGGCTGGAAGTTGTAGATCTCGCCGTTGAAGACGATCGTCGCGTGCGCCGCCGTCATGGGCTGGTGCCCGCCCGACAGATCGATGATCGACAGCCGGCGGAACCCGAGCGCGCAGGGGCCGTCGAGGTGGAAGCCCTCGTCGTCAGGGCCGCGGTGGGTGATGGCCTTCGCCATCGCGCGCACGACGCGTTCGTCCGCTGAGGCACCCGAGGTGACGAAGCCGACGATGCCGCACATGGCTCACTCCCGCCGTTCGGGGATCTTCGTCTCGCCCTTCTCGATGACGCTGCCGACGAGGTACGGCCGCTTCCCCTGGCTCTCGTAGTACGTGCGGATCAGCACCTCGGCGAGCAGGCCCGTCAGCACGGCCTGAATGCCGATGAGTCCCGAGATCCCCGAGAACAGCGGGAGCGGCGTCGAGACGAGGTCCTTCAGGCCCGCGAGCTTCAGCCCCACCGCGGCGCACAGCGCGAGGAACGAGAGGATGAGCGCGACGAGGCCGAAGCCGCCGAACACGTAGATGGGCTTGGTGAGGTACTGGAAGAGGAACTTCACGACGATCAGATCGAGGACGACGCGGGGGATGCGCCCGAAGCCGTACTTCGACACGCCGGCCCGCCGGGCGCGGTGGTTCACCACCATCTCGGTGACGCGGGCGCCCTGCCAGTGGGCGTAGATGGGAATGAAGCGGTGCATCTCACCGTACAGGCGAACGCCCTCGATGACGTCGCGCCGGTAGGCCTTGAGCGTGCAGCCGTAGTCGTGAATGCGCACGCCCGACAGCCAGCCGATGAGGCGGTTGGCCACCTTCGAGGGCAGCACCCGAATGCCCGCGTCCTGGCGGTTCTTTCGCCAGCCGGACACGCACTCGTAGCCCTCGGCCATCTTCGCGAGCAGCTTCGGGATCTCGGCCGGGTCGTTCTGCAGGTCACCGTCCATGGGGACGATGACGAGGCCCTTCGCGCGCTCGATGCCTGCGGCCAGCGCCGCCGTCTGACCGAAGTTGCGGCGGAACCTCACCACCACGACCGCATCGTCCTTCTTCGCGACGTCCTCGAGCACCGAGAACGTCTTGTCCGTCGAGCCGTCGTCGACGAACACCATCTCGTACGAGCGGCCGAACTGCTCGAGCACGCCCTTCAGCTCGTCGTAGAGCGCGCGGGCGTTCTCCTCCTCGTTGAAGAACGGGACGACGACCGACAGGTCGATGGACGCAGGCATCGCGCACTCCCCTACCAGAACCTGCCCGCGACCGGCCACGAAACCGCTCCATGACGGCGACGGCCTCTACGCTCGACGCGGCGCGAGGCGTCTGGCAGATCACGCGCGGCTTCAGCGCGGTCCAGACTGCCAGGAGAGGCAGGCAGATGCGGGTCTTCGGAGTGGTCGGCTTCAGCGGCAGTGGCAAGACGACGCTGCTCGAGCGGATCATCCCCAGCCTGGTGGCGGCCGGGCAGCGCGTCTCGCTGGTGAAGCACGCCCACCACCGGGTGGACATCGATCGACCGGGGAAGGACTCGTTCCGCCTGCGCGCCGCTGGCTGCGCCGAGGTGCTGCTCGCCTCCGGGGAGCGCTGGGCCCTGATGCACGAGCTGCGCGGGGCTCCCGAGCCGACGCTCTTCGAGCTGGTCTCGCGGCTCTCCCCCTGCGACCTGGTGCTCATCGAGGGCTTCAAGTCGATGCCGGTGCCGCGCCTCGAGGTTCATCGCCCCTCGCTCGGACACCGGCTGATGTGCGCGACGGATCCGGGCATCACCGCGGTGGCCTCTGACGAGGCGGTGACCGCGCGTGTGCCGGTCCTTCGTCTCGACGACCTCGACGCGATCTGTCGCCTCGTCCTCGACGCGGCCATCCGCGCGCCTCTGCCGTAATCAGATCCCGGCCGCGACCTTCCGCAGGCTCCCGGCGACGTCACCGTCAACGACTGCGCCATGGGTCGGGACGAGGCGATCGAGCTCGAGGGCGGCGAGGGTCGCGAGCAGGGCCTTCACCGCCTGGCGATCGGTCTGCACCCGTTGACGCACGGGGAAGGGCAGCTTCGGCTCGGGGCCCGTGAAGCCCACCACCCGCATCAGGAACCCCGCCGCGCCCTTGCCGTGCGGCGAGTTGGTGACCAGGTCGCCGGTGAACAGCGTGCGCTCGGCGACCAACACGATCTCCTTCGTCTTGAAGCCCTCGACGGTGAAGAGGCGCAGCCCCTCGTCCTTCGGGAAGGCCGAGACCGGTCGGCACGGGAAGCGCCCCGACAGCGCGGCGGTCGAGACGTCGGGCACCCAGGCCGTCACGCCCAGCCTCTGGATGAACGCGGGCACGTCGAGCGCGTGAAAGACGTTGGGCACCAGCAGGTGCGCTGGCCGGCCGATCGCCTTCAGGGCCTCGAGCGACGCCTCGGGCACCGGCACGGCGTTGAAGAAGACGAGATCTCCCGACGGCCGCCGGATGACGCTCATGCGCCGGGTCGCACCGGGGAGCCCGGGCACGTCGTCGTCCACCGTCCAGACTGCGTGGCCGCGTTGGGTCAGCGGACCCGGGCGGAAGACGGTCCATGGGCGGGGCGAGCTCATCGCCTCAACCTGCCACCAGCCTCGGAGTTGTCCACCACCTCGCGCGCCTTCTTCATCCGTTGAGCCACGGTGAACCGACCGCGCTCACGCGCCGTGCATGGCGGGATCCGTGTGTTAGTGCGACCGCATGCTCTCGTTGGGAATCGACGGCTTCACCTTCGCCGACCTGCACCGCGCGCAAGGCCTGGCGCGCCTCTACGCGCGCTTCCTGCTCGAGCTCAGGGCGGCGTCACCCGACCTCTCGCAGCGCTACGAGGTGTACCGGAACGCGATGGCGACGGGCGTCCCGCGCGGAGGTCTCGCAGCGCCTCAGGAGTCCGACCTGCTCATCGAGCTCGCCGCCTTCACCTCGCGGTTCCTCGGCCGGCTCTTCCGCCTCGAGAAGGAGCTCGAGCGCCTGTCGGCCGGCCTCGAGAACGAGCTGGCGCTGTTCGACTTCAAGCGCGAGTTCGTCACCCGCCGCGTCTTCAAGAAGGGCGCCGTCGATCGGCCCACCGCCGCCGAGCTGCCGGCGCTCGACGCCCGCATGGCGCTCTTGCTGAAGCTGGGCTTCGGCGCTGACCTGCCCCCGGTCTCGGGCGGCCACCTGCACGGAGGCCCTGATCACGAGCGCACGCTGGCCGAGGCGGTGACGACGCTCTTGAACGTCGAGCGGCACTTCGGCGGCCACAAGCACTCCGAGGCCGTCGCCGCACGCTGGGGCACCTTGCGAGAAGTGCTGCTGTCGTCTGCCGAGGGGAAAGCCGCCTTCGGCTCGACGCTCGTGGGTGACGACCTGACCCAGGTGCGGGGACTGCTGGCGCTGGCCGACCGGTGGACCTTCGCGCGCGCCAGCTTCACGCACACCTTCCACGGCTGGAGCACCATCGCGCAGCCGAAGCCGCTCATCCCCGACAAGCTGGTCGCCACCCACCGGCCCGATCCCTCACGCCCGGAGGTGCTCGAGGGCCCTCCCGACGAGCTGCGGCGCCGCGACGGCTTCACCCTCACCGACCGCCGCTTCAGCGTGCGCGAGGTGATGAGCGAGGTGGACTACTGCGTCCTCTGCCACGAGCGCGAGAAGGACTCGTGCAGCCGGGGCTTCAAGGAGCGTGAGCCGGCGCCCGCGGGCGGCACGTACAAGCAGAACGCGCTCGGCATTCCCCTCACCGGCTGCCCCCTCGAGGAGCACATCAGCGAGCTGCACGTGCTCAAGGGCCGCGGCGACTCGCTCGGCGCGCTCGCCATGGTGATGCTCGACAACCCGATGTGCCCGGGCACCGGCCACCGCATCTGCAACGACTGCATGAAGGCCTGCATCTTCCAGAAGCAGGAGCCGGTGAACATCCCGCAGATCGAGACGAGCGTGCTCACTGACGTGCTCGCCCTGCCGTACGGCTTCGAGCTGTATGGGCTGCTCACCCGCTTCAACCCGCTCAACGTGAAGCGGCCCTTCGCGGCGCCAGCCAACGGGAAGAACGTGCTCGTCGTCGGCCTGGGGCCCGCTGGCTACACGCTGTCGCACTACCTGCTCAACGAAGGCTTCACGGTCGCCGGCGTCGATGGCCTCAAGATCGAGCACTTCCCCGATGAGCTCACCGGCCGTGCGGGGAGCCCGCTCGAGCCGATCCGCGACTGGAAGGCGTTCGCCTCGGAGCTGGACGTGCGCGTGCTCGAGGGCTTCGGAGGCGTGAGCGAGTACGGCATCACCGTGCGATGGGACAAGTCGTTCCTCACCCTGATTCATCTCACGCTCGCCCGGCGCGAGGGCTTCCGCGCGTACGGGGGCGTGCGGTTCGGTGGCACGCTCACCGTCGAGGACGCGTGGACGCTGGGGGTCGATCACATCGCGCTCGCGGCTGGCGCGGGCAAGCCCACCATCGTGCCCATGAAGAACAACCTGCCGCGAGGCATGCGCGCAGCGAGCGACTTCCTGATGGCGCTGCAGCTCACCGGCGCCTTCAAGCGGGACTCGCTGGCGAACCTGCAGGTGCGGCTGCCCGCGGTGGTGATCGGCGGCGGCCTCACCGCGGTGGACACGGCGACCGAGCTGCTCGCCTACTACCCGGTGCAGGTCGAGAAGGTGCTCACCCGCCACGAGACCCTGGTGGCGAGCCTCGGCGAAGAAGCGCTCTTCACGCCCTTCACCCCCGAGGAGGCCGGTGTCTACCGCGAGTTCCTCGAGCATGGCCGCGAGGTTCGGGCCGAGCGCCAGCGTGCCGCGGCGGCGAGAGAGGCGCCCGACTTCGTGAAGCTCGTGCGCAGCTGGGGCGGCGTCTCGATGTGCTACCGGCGCGGGCTCACGGAGGCGCCAGCGTACCGGCTCAACCACGAGGAGGTGGTGAAGGCGCTCGAGGAGGGCATCCGCATCATCGAGCGCGCCAACCCCGTCGAGGCGCTCACCGACGAGCACGGGGCAGTTCGCGCCCTCACCGTCGAGCGCATGGCCCTCATCGACGGCAAGCTGAAGGGCACGGGCACGTTCGACGAGCTGCCCGCGCGCACGGTCTGCTTCGCCGCCGGCACCCACCCCAACGTCACCGTCGAGCGCGAGCGCCCCGGCCACTTCGTGCTCGACGATGACGGCTTCTTCCGTCCGCACGTGGTGGATGAGTCAGGCCGGTTGCGCGCCGTCGAGTCACACGACGACCTGGGCCGCGACGCGGGCTCCTTCACGTCGTACGAGAAGGACGGCCGCTTCATCACGTTCTACGGCGACAACCACCCGACCTACGCGGGTAACGTGGTGAAGGCGATGGCGTCGGCGAAGGACGGCTACCCCCGGGTGGTGAAGCTGTTCGAACGCGAGCTCTCGGCCCTGCGCGACGACCAACAGCCTGCCCGCGACGCCGCCCGAGCCACCTTCTTCGCGAGCCTGGACGAACGCCTGCTCGCCACCGTCGTCGCGGTGAACCGGCTGACGCCCACCATCGTCGAGGTGGTGGTGCGCGCTCCGTTCGCGGCGAAGCACTTCGAGCCGGGCCAGTTCTACCGGCTGCAGAACTTTGAGCGCACCGCGCCTGTCGTCGACGGCGTCAGGCTCACCATGGAAGGGCTCGCGCTCACGGGGGCGTGGGTGGACAAGGACAAGGGCCTGTTGTCGACGATCGTGCTCGAGATGGGCGCCTCGTCGCGCATGTGCGCGATGCTGAAGCCGGGCGAGCGCGTGGTGCTGATGGGGCCGACCGGGGCGCCGACCGAGATCCCCCACGGCAAGAAGGAGACGGTGCTGCTCGCCGGCGGAGGCCTCGGCAACGCGGTGCTCTTCTCCATCGGGCAGGCGCTCAAGGCCGCCGGCTGCCGCGTGTTGTACTTCGCGGGCTTCCGGAAGGCGGACGACGTCTACAAGCTCGACGAGCTCGAGCGGGCCGCCGATCAGGTGGTGTGGGCGGTCGACGCGCTGCCTGCGCTCACGCCGCGCCGCCCCCAGGATCGCGCCTTCGTGGGCAACATCGTGCAGGCGATGCTGGCGTACGCCGAGGGCCGCCTCGAGACGACGGCGTTCTCGTTCGGCGACGTCGATCGCATCATCGCTATCGGCTCCGATCGCATGATGAAAGCGGTGAAGGAGGCGAGACACGGCGTGCTGAAGCCGTTCCTCAAGGCCGAACACTGCGCCATCGGCAGCATCAACTCGCCGATGCAGTGCATGATGAAGGAGATCTGCGCCCAGTGCCTGCAGCGGCACCTTGACCCGCGCACCGGCAAGGAGTCGTTCGTCTTCTCGTGCTTCAACCAGGACCAGTCGCTCGACCACGTGGACTTCACGCACCTCGACGCGCGGCTGCGCGCGAACTCGGTGCTCGAGAAGCAGGCCGACCTGCTCCTCAGACACCTGGTGAAGCAACAGCCCGGGCTCGTGCGGGTGTAGCGGACTGCGTCAGCGCTTGCGCCGCGTCGCCCGCTCGGCGAGGCGCTTCTTCAGCGCCGCCCGGCAACGGGTGCGGTCGTCGTAGTAGGTCGAGAAGCGCGACAGGTCGCCGTCGAGGTGCGCGAGGGCGATGGCGCGCACTTCCCAGCAGACGTCGTCGCCGCAGTCCGGCACGTCGAGGGCGTCCCACCACACCTCGGTCAGCGCCGGGTCCATCGAGTCCTGCAGCACCTCGATGAGGTGCGTCTTCTCGCGCCAGGACTTCGTCGCAGCGTACGCCTTCGCGAGGTGCAGCACGTCTTCAGGTTTGACGTGGTCCCGTTCGGACTCGGTGTCCACCGTGCCGGCCGTCACCTTCGCCAGCAGCTGATCCACCCAGGGCCGACGGACGCCGGCATCGGGTGGAGCGCCACCCTCAGTCACGAGCAGCGCCAGGAGCAGAGCGTTCACGTGGGGGAGCTTGCGCGATCTCGCCGCGCCGGTGAAGTCCGCGAAACCGCGACGGAGAGAGCGCGGGGTGAATCAGCGGCGGCGCGCGCCGTCTCAAGGCCGTGCTCCGCCTGGCGTTGCCGCTCCTCCTGCTGACGAGCGCCTGCACGCTCAAGCAGGCGAAGCTCGAGCCCGCCCGCGAGCGCCTGGGTCAACACGCAGCGGACACCCGGTGCGGCCCCGTGGGCATTCGCCGCGCCGCGCTGGGCAGCCGCTGGGGCGAGTTCGTGAGGGTGAAGGTGACGACGCCCTCCACGCTGACCGGGGACGCGCGGCTTCACGTCGGCGGCCGCGCCCAGCCGCTCAAGCCCTTCGTCATCATCGAAGACGGGGTGGTGGCCGAGGCGGCGTGGCCGAACGAGCGGCTCAGCGTGCCGGCGGGCCTGGCGAAGGGCACCGTCATCGATCTCACGCTGACGGGCCTGCGCACGCCGCTTGGCCGCTGCGACGAGGTGGCCTTCAGCGTCGAGCAGGGCTCGTTCCGCCCGAGCGTGGACGAAGCCGAGTGGATCGCCCAGCTCGAGGCGCGCGGCGGTGCGGACGTCGAGGCGTGGCGGGCCCAGCAGCGCGCGGCGAAGGCACCCCGCCCCCCGCCGATGCCGCCGCTCGAACCAGCGCGCCCCGCCCTGCCCTCGAATGAACGGGAGTGGGCGGCGTGGCGCGGCGAGGAGGCCTCAGGCGGCGAGGCCGATGCGTGGGCCCAGTGGCCCTTGTCGAGGTCGGTCGCCTCGACGGCGGTCGGCTCTCCGCTGTCGAAGGGCGCGTGGGTCGTCTTCATGAGCCAGCCCGTCGAGCGGCGCGCTCCGGCGGCCCTCGTCGCCCAGCAGGTCCTGCTGCCGGCCCCGCGGAGCCCCGAGGCGATGGCCGCGCTGATGGACCGCGTCCGCGCCGAGGTGGGCTCTGACGACGCGGCGGCGCTGACGCTCTTCGCAGGGGTGCCGGCGGCACGGGTGGCGATGACGCGCGCCGGGCCCGACGCGCCGCTGACGTCCCTCGCCGCGCACCTGCCGCTCACGCACCGCCCCGCGCTCGAGCCCGCCGCTGCCACCCTGCAGCTCGCGACCGCCTTCGCGCTCGAGTGGCCCATCCTCGCGTCGGGGCGTGTGTCGTCCGGTTTCGGCCCACGCATTCACCCGACGCTGGGCGGCCGGCGCCTCCATACCGGCATTGATCTACCCGTGCCCGAGGGCACGCTGATCGTGGCGACGGGCAAGGGCGTCGTCGTGCGCGCGGCGGAGGACGCGGTCAACGGCCGCTACCTCGTCGTCGATCACGGCCACGGCGTGACGACCGCCTACCTGCACAACTCGCGGCTGCTGGTTGACGAGGGCCAGCTCGTCTCGACCGGTGACGTCATCGCCGAGTCGGGCAACACCGGGCGCAGCACCGGGCCGCACCTGCACTACCAGCTCGAGCTGTCCCGAGTGCCGGTGGACCCGCTGCTCTTCCGGGCGCCGGCGCCGGACCCGCCGAGGCTCGCGCTCACCGATGCGCCCTGAGAGCTCCTGCTTCTTCTTCCTCGCCGCGGACTCGCACCCCCAGCTCGGGCTCCAGCGTCTCTCGAGCTGTCCCGCAATCCGGTGGGGACGCGCTGCCCTCCCGCATCCCCTGCCCTGAGCTACGGCTTCTTCTTCGCCCGGTACTCGACCGTGGTGGCCTTGAACGTCACCACCACGTCGGGGCCCAGCTTCTCGATGGTGACTGCCTCGGGCACGAGCCCGCGAAGCTCCCGCATCGGCGGGGGCATGCCGGCAGGCGGCGCCGGCTTCGGCTCGACCTCGACCACCACGGTCTTCTTCGACTCGGCCTGCCCCCAGACGAGGTGCAGCACGCCCTTCGTGTCGGTGGCCAGCGCGGGCTCACGGGGGACGAGGTCGTCGCGGTCGGGCTCGTGCCAGGCGCCGAGCTTCACGTTCTTCATGCCCGGCTTCGTCACCTGCGCGTCGAAGGCGAGCTCGAGCTCGACGCGGGTGAGCTTCTGGCGCTTCAGCAGCGCCGCGAGCGCGGCCTCGTACGACGCGCGGTTCTCGGCGGCGATGGCCTTGAGATCGGGAGCGGTCTGCGTCACCACGAGCGAGGCGAGGAGCGTGAGCATGCGGTGCAGTCTGCCACGATCAGCCCGGAGACCAGCCAGGCGGCGCCAGCTCGAAGCCCTTGAACTCGAAGCCCGGCGCGACGGTGCAGCTCACGAGGGTCCAGTCCCCCAGCGTGCGCGCTGCCTGCCAGGCGCCCCGCGGCACCACCACCTGCGGGCGCTCTCCTTCGAGCAGCGCAGGGCCCAGGCGCACGGCGCGGCTCGTCCTGCCGTCCTCCGAGAGGCCCAGCTCGAGCGGCGCGCCTGCGTGAAAGAGCCACACCTCCACCGCGTCGACGCGGTGCCAGTGCGACCGCTCTCCCGCGCGGAGCAGGAAGTAGATGGCCGTCGAGTGGGCCCGGCCGCCGGCGCCCTGCGCGTCCCTGAAGGTCTCGACGTACCAGCCACCCTCGGGGTGCCGCGTGAGGCCCAGCTCGTGAATGATCTCGTCCGCCGTCACCTCAGCCTCCGCAGTCCGCCGCGCAGCTGCCCTCGCACAGGGGACGGAAGGTGTCGGCGCCGGCCGCGCCCACCGGCCCGTTCTCGCGGGTCTGGGCCCACGCCTCGACCGTCAGCGTGTCGCCCACCAGGCTGACGCCGACCGGTGTCGGGCAGAGCACCACGCGCTGCGACCACTCAGCGTCCTGGCCCGCGTCCGAGCGCCCGAAGCGCACCGGCTGCACCGCCGAGCCGAGCAGCCGGCCGTCGCTCTTCGTGATGCGGGCGGTGACGATGAGCTCGTCGACGAGGGGCGCGCCGGTCAACCGGTAGGTGAGGAAGACATGTCGGCCGCCGCCTCCTTGTGGACCGGTCGCCAGCCGCACGCCGCCGTCGAGGGGCGCGAAGGCGTCGCCTCCGAACTCGCCGGCGGTGCCGATGAAGAGCAGCCCGCCGTCCCAGATGGGCGCGCCCGAGGGGATCGGCACCGACGTCACCTCGTTGGGCCGCGGCGTGGGCATGGGCGTGGGCTGAATGCAGCACCCTGCGAGCACCAGCGACGACCAGACCGACAACGCCCGCGTCAGCGCCGCCATCGCGTCAGCTCCTTCCGTCGGGGCAGGCCGGCCACCGCCCCCAGCTTCGTCACCGCGTGCGCCCCCACGACGCAGCCGAGCCGCGCCATCGCCTCGACGTCGTCCATCGGCAGGCGCTCGAGGGCGTGCCGGGTCGCCGCAAGCCGGGACAGCTCGGCGAGCAGGCCCGAGGTGAAGCCGTCACCAGCGCCGGTGGTGTCGACGACCTTCACCCGGGGCGCCGGCACGCGCCGCGTCTGGCCCCCGAAGCGGAAGGCTGCGCCCGCCGCGCCGCAGGTCACCACCGCCAGCGCGACGCCGCGGGCCTCGAGCCGGCCGAGCGCCTCGTCGACGTCCTTCGTCCCGGTGACGAAGTGGATCTCTTCGTCCGACAGCTTCACGACCGCCAGCATGGGGATCAGCTCGTCGAGCAGCCCGCGCAGCACGTCGGGGTCTGGCCAGAGGTGCAGCCGCAGGTTCGGGTCCGACGAGGTGATGCGGCCCGCCTGGAACGAGCGGCGCACGGCCGCCTTCACCGCCGCGCGGGCCTTCGGCTGGAGCAGCGAGTTGGTGCCGACGTGCAGCACGCGCGCGCGGGCGATCGCCATCGCAGCGCCCGAGGTGTCCCTCGCGTCGAGGAACGTCTCGGCCGCCCGCGTGCGGTAGAAGGTGAAGCTGCGCTCGCCGCTGCGGGTGAGCGAGAGGAACGCGAGGCCCGTTCTGCCCTCGTGGGTGTGCCGAAGGAACGACGTGTCCACGCCCTCGCGCTCGAGCCCCTGCCGCAGGAAGTAGCCGAACTCGTCGTCGCCGGTGACCCCCACCAGCGCGCTCTCCCCTCCGAGCCGTGAGACGCCCACCGTCACGTTCGCCGGCGCCCCGCCGAGGCACGGCGTCCATCGGGCCACGTCGCGCACCTTCTGCCCACGGCGGTCGGGCAGGAAGTCGACCAGCGCCTCGCCGAGGCAGATGACGTCGTGGCCGCTCATCCGACACCGGCCTGTTCCACGAGGTCCAGGGCCCCGGGCCCGCTGCGGACGAGCGCCTCGCAGCTGACGTCGCGGCCGCTCATCCGACACCGGCCTGCTCCACGAGGTCCAGGGCCCCGGGCCCGCAGCGGACGAGCGCCTCGGAGCTGACGTCGCGGCCGCTCATCCGACACCGGCCTGTTCCACGAGGTCCACAGCCTCGGGCCCGCAGCCGACGAACGCTCGCAGCTGACGTCGTGGCCGCTCATCGACACCGTGTTCCGCGAGGTCCACAGCCTCGGGCCCGCAGCCGACGAACGCTCGCAGCTGACGTCGTGGCCGCTCATCGACACCGTGTTCCACGAGGTCCACAGCCTCGGGCCCGCAGCCGACGAACGCTCGCCGATGACGTCATGGCCGCTCAATCCGCGCCCACCTGTTCCATGAAGTCCACCGACTTGAGCTTGCGGCCGAGGTGATGCGCGATGAAGACGTTCAGCACCTGGCGCGCGCGGGCCCGCACCTCGGGCTGCATGGGCGTTCGTTCTCCCGCCTGCAGCCGCGCCAGCGCTTCCACCACCTCGGAGGACACCGGGAAGCCGCGGGGCGCGCGGGGGGCACAGGCGAGACAGACGACGCCTCCCTGCTCGGCATCGAAGCGGGGCCGGTCGCCCGTTGGTTGGCCGCACAACGCGCACGGCGTGAAGCTGGGCATGAAGCCGGCCTGAGCGAGGGCGTCGAGCTCGAAGAGCAGCAACGACGTGGGCCCCGCCTCCTTCGCGTCCAGCTTCACCAGGTAGTCACGCAGCCCGTCGAAGAGCGCGGTGTGCGGCTCGTGATCTCGGGTCAGCTCGCGGATCAGCTCGAGGCAATACAGCAGGCGCGCGATGCGCGGCAGATCGTCGCGCAGGCGGTGGAAGCTCTGCACGATGTCCACCCCGTCGAGGCGCAGCGTCTCGCCTCGGCGCTCGGCCAGGCGGGCCTTGAGGTGCGTCCCCGCCTCGAGCGCGCCCGCGAACCGCCGCTTCGACTTGCGCGCCCCGGCAGCGAAGGCCGACAGGCGGCCGCGCTCACGAGTGAAGAGGGTCACGATGCGGTCGGCCTCGCCATAGTCGACGCTCGAGAGCACCAGCGCCTCGGCGACGATGGGCGTGCTCACCGCACGCTCCACGAGACGCGCTCGACGAAGCGCCACACGAGCGACAGCCACCCCGACACGGCGCCCGCCAGCAGCAGAGCGCTCCCGAGCGCCACCACCGAGATCGCCCGCTCGCGTCGCGCGCGCTCGAGGGCCAGCGGATCGAACGCTTCACTCTTCGGGGCGTCTGGCAGGCCGTCGAAGCGGGCGAGCGTCTCGGCGACGGGCAGCCCCACGACCCCCGCGTACGAGCGCACCGCGTTGACGACGAAGACCCGCTCGGGCCACTTCTCGGTCTCGCCTTCTTCGATGGCGCCCACCAGGCTCGAGGGCAGCCGGGTCGCGCGGACGACGTCGAGGCGCGACAACCCCCGCAGCTCGCGCTGAGCTGCCAGGTACCGTCCGAAGTCCTGGCGCGCCCGCTCGGCGGCCAGCGCCTCTTCGCCATCGGCCACGACCTAGGCCTGATCCTTGAGCTTGAGGCAGAGCTCCTTCAGATCGAGGTTGGTGGCCTTCTCGACACAGGTGCTGAAGGCCTTCTGCGCCTCCTCCTTCTTCCCCGAGCGCATCAGACACAGCCCCGTCCGATGGTACGCGTCCGGCGCGTCAGGGCAGGCGTCGCGGTACCGGTTGTAGTTCTTGCACGACTCCTCCTCCTGGCCCTGGTCAGCGTGGAACTGACCGAGCTGGGAGTAGCCGAGGCAGTACTTCGGGTTGATGGTGACCGACGCCTTGAGGTGCTCGAGCGCGTTCTTCGGGTCGCCCTTCTTGTAGTACGCCCAACCCATGTTGCCGTGCGCGATGAAGTGCGCTCCGTACAAGACGTCGTTGAGCGCCTGATCGTACAGGGCGATCGCCTCGTCGTAGCGCTTGAGGTCCATGAACAGGTTGCCGAGGTTCGTGGTGGCCTCGGAGAAGGGCTGCTTGAGCTTGAGCGCTTTCTCGTAGGCGGCCTTCGCCTCGTCGAGGCGGCCGAAGGAGTGGTGCAGCAGGATCGCCTTCACGTGCCACGCCTCGGGGTACTCGGGGTTCAGCTCGAGCGCCTTCTCGATCTCGACGTACCCCTGCTGGGCGTTGCGCGCGATGAGGCCGACGGCGAGCTCATAGTGGCTGGTGGCCTTGTCGCGGTTCTCCTGGCTCACCCAGTGCGCGCAGGACGACACCGTCAGCGCCAGACAGAACGCCGAGAACAGCTTCCCGATGTTGACGACCGGGTTCTTCTGCCCCGTCGGCGGCTTCGTTCCCGCTGCGCCGAGCGGCACCCCGGGCACGGCGGAGGGAGGCGGCGGCTCACGCTGGAACACCGGCGCCGTGCGGATGAACGTCTCCTGCTCGTCGGGCGGGCGGCCCCGGAAGTTCAGGTTGTCCATGATGAAGCCCATGGACTCGACGAAGCCGAGCGCCTCGGCCTCTTCGGACTGGTAGCGATCGGCGGGCACGGTGCCGCTCGTCGGTACGTAGACGGCGCACTCGCCGGAGTCGGACAGGTAGAGGTAGACGAAGACGGCGAAGCCGCTCGGCCCGCGCAGGCCCAGGACGTAGGCCGTGGCAGGCCCGGCGCTGCGCCCCGGCACCGCGAGGTGAGGCTGGTTGAGCGACTGGTAGAGCTGAACGACCTGCTCCTTCACTGCGGGCAGGCCCTTGAGGCGCTCGTCGATCGTATACACGTCGCGACTTCCCTTTCGCGCTCAGCGCGTGGTGACGCTGAACTCCTGGCGCACGTCGTTCACGTCAGCCGCCGTGCGCTCGAACTTGATGAGCGGCGTCTCGATGGTGACCTGATCGGCCGTCATCGAGCCTTCGCCGATGATGACGCGGAAGAAGTGCTCGCTCCGCGTGGACTTCGGCTGGTCCTTGTGGGCCTGCACCTTGCGCGCCTGGAACAGCACCGCGTTCTTCCCGGGCACGAAGTACCGGGTGATCTCGCTGACGATCTGCTCGTCGTCGCTGCGCAGCGTGCGAATGAACTTGCCGTTGATGTACAGGTCGATGTCGTACTCGGTGCGGCCGAGCACGTTCTGCTCGGTGACGACGAAGTACTTCTTCGTCACCACGCCCTCTTCGCGCACGGCGGCCGACGCCTTGTCGGGCGCGATCGTCACCTTCTTCACCGCGTACCCGGGCGCGTCGATGTGCACGTTGCCCTTCTCGTCGATGACGACGTTCACCTTGCTGAAGGTCTGGTTGGTGAGGCCATCGACGTTCACGCCGTTGACGAACACCTCACCAGCAGACGCGGCGGTCGAGAGGCACAACGCGAGCAGCAGGCTGTTCCGGGACATCGAAGAGACCTCCAGAGCTGACCTGTTCGTCCGGCCGAGGCGCACAGGTCTAGCGCAAGTGTAAACCATTGGCATGTGAGGAAGATTTCGGCTACCGGACGCGCGCCCTCATGAGCTTCTTCACGCGCCTCAAACTCGCCCTCTCCATCCTCTTCGGGGGCGATTTACCGGCTCCCGCGACGCCGGCCCCGGTCCTCCCCGCCCCCGAGCCCAGACCCGCGCTGCCCCCGCCGTCGGCCCTCTCGGCGGAGCAGCAGCACTCGGCGGCGCTCTTCATGCTGGGCCTGTTGCAGCGCGAAGGCCGGCTGCTCGACTTCCTGCAGGAAGACATCAGCTCGTTCTCGGACGGCGACATCGGCGCGGCCGCGCGGGTGGTGCACGCTGGCTGCAAGAAGGTGCTCGCGCAGTACCTCGGCGTGGCGCCAGTGGTGAAGGACGGCGAGGGCGCCCAGGTGACGGTGCCGACCGGCTTCGACGCCAGCCGCTTCCGCCTCACCGGCAACGTCAGCGGCCAGGGCCCGTGGACCGGCAGCCTCAAGCACCACGGCTGGGTGGCGACGAAGGTCGAGCTGCCCGAGGTGCCGTCCACGGTGGACGTGAAGGTCATCGCCCCCGCTGAAGTCGAGCTGCCGTGAGCGCGCGGTACTCCGTCGGCATCGATCTCGGCACGACGCACTCGGCGCTCTCGTACCTCGCGCTCGACGCGAAGGAGGGCCGCGGGCCGAACCAGGCCGTGCTGCCCATTCCTCAGCTGACCGCCCCCGGCACGCTCGAGGCGAAGCAGCTGTTGCCGTCGTTCGTCTACCTCGCGGCCGAGGCCGAGTTCCCGGAGGGCTCGCTCGCGCTGCCCTGGAGCAGCAGGGACCAGCGCGCCGTCGTGGGCGAGTTCGCCCGCACCCACGGCCCGAAGGTGCCCACGCGGCTGGTGTCCTCGTCGAAGTCGTGGCTCTGCCACCCGGGGGTCGATCGCCGCGCGAAGATCCTCCCGTGGCAGGCCCCGCCCGAGGTCACCAGGGTCTCGCCGGTCGAGGTGGGAGCCCGGCTGCTCGAGCACCTGAAGAAGGCCTGGAACAAGGAGCTCGGCAAGAGAGCCCCGCTCGACGAGCAGGAGCTGATCGTCACGGTGCCGGCCTCCTTCGACGCGGCGGCGAAGGAGCTGACCCTCGAGGCGGCGGCGCAGGCGGGGCTCGACCGGGTGACGCTGCTCGAGGAGCCGCAGGCCGCGGTGTACGCGTGGCTCGAGGCGATGGGCAACGACTGGCGCAAGCACCTCGTCGCTGGTGACGTGCTGCTGGTGGTGGACGTGGGCGGCGGCACGTCGGACTTCTCGCTCATACGCGCCAGTGAAGAGGCGGGCGCCCTCGTCCTCGAGCGGCTCGCGGTGGGCGACCACATCTTGCTCGGCGGCGACAACATGGATCTCGCGCTCGCCTTCGCGGTGAACGAGCGCTTCAAGGCGCAGGGTAAGACGCTCGACGGGTGGCAGCTGAGCGCCCTCACCCAGGCCTGCCGGGCGGCCAAGGAGCAGCTCTTCGGCGACGCGCAGCTCGAGAAGGCGGCGGTGACGGTGCCGGGCCGCGGCAGCTCGCTCATCGGGGGCACGCTGAAGAACGAGCTGAGCCGCGCCGAGCTGACCGCGCTGTTGACGGACGGGTTCTTTCCCAGGTGCGCGGTGACGGACGCGCCGGTGACCGCGCGGCGCTCGGGCCTCACGCAGGTCTCGCTCCCCTACTCGCAGGACGCGGGCATCACGAAGCACCTCGCGGCGTTCCTGTCGCGGCAGGCGCCGTCGCTGCAGCTCTCGACCACCTTCGCCCAGCCCACGGCGGTGCTCTTCAACGGAGGGGTCTTCAAGGCCGGACCGCTCAAGGCGCGGGTGCTCGAGGTGCTCGATGCGTGGCTCGCGCAGGCCGGCGCGAAGCCGATCAAGGAGCTGCCGGGGGTCGATCTCGATCTCGCCGTGGCGCGCGGGGCGGCGGCCTACGGGTGGGTGAAGAACGGCCACGGCATTCGCATTCGTGGCGGCACCGCGCGCAGCTACTACGTGGGGGTCGAGGCGGCGATGCTGGCGGTGCCGGGCTACGTCCCGCCAGTGAAGGCGCTGTGCGTGGCGCCGTTCGGCATGGAAGAAGGCACCCAGGCCGACGTGCCGCCGCAGGAGTTCGGGCTCGTCGTGGGGGAGCCGACCCGCTTCCGCTTCTTCTCCTCGTCCACCCGCCGTGACGACGTCGTCGGCACCATGGTGGAGGACGCCGAGCGCGTCAGCGAGCTTCAGGAGCTGCCGCCCATCGAGACCGCGCTCTCAGGGAGCCAGGCGGGCGCGCTCGTGCCGGTGAACCTGCAGGCGGCGGTCACCGAGCTGGGCGCGCTCGAGGTGCGGTGTCTGGAGCGCGACGGCAAGGGCCAGTGGAAGCTCGAGCTGAACGTGCGCGAGCGGGAGTAGAGCGTCGTGAGCTTCGTCGTCGGCATCGATCTCGGCACCTCGAACTGCGCCGTCGCCTTCACCGATCCCAGGGGGGGCGCGCGGGCTCCGGTCATCGACTTCCCGGTCCCGCAGCTCGTGCGTCCGGGCGAGCAGGCCGCGCGGCCCTTGTTCCCCTCGGTCGTCTACCTGCCGTTCGAGGGAGAGTTCCCGCCGGGCTCGACGGCGATGCCGTGGGACGACGGCGCGCGCGTCACGGGTGAGCTCGCGCGCTGGCAAGCGGGCCGGGTGCCGCAGCGGGCGATCAGCTCGGCGAAGAGCTGGCTCATTCACCAGGGCGTGGACCGCCAGGCGCCGATCCTGCCGTGGGGCGGGCCGGCCGACGTGCCGCACCTCTCTCCCGTCGCCGCGCAGGCCGCGCTGCTCTCGCACCTCGCGCAGGCCTGGAACCGGGCGCACCCCGAGGCGCCGCTCGCCCAGCAGGACGTGGTGCTCACCATTCCCGCGTCGTTCGACGAGGCCGCGCGGGCGCTGACGATTCAGGCCGCGCGCGACGCGGGCTTCGACCTGCAGCGGCTGACGCTGCTCGAGGAGCCGCAGGCCGCCTTCTACGACTTCACCTCGCGGCACCGGGACACGCTGGCGCGGGCGCTCGCGGGGGTGCGGCTGGTGCTGGTGGTGGACGTCGGCGGCGGCACGACGGACTTCTCGCTCGTGCAGGTGGCGATGCTGCCAGAGGGCCCCGCGCTGCAGCGGCTCGCGGTGGGTGATCACCTGCTGCTCGGCGGCGACAACATGGACGCGGCGCTGGCGAAGCGCCTCGAGGTGAAGCTGTTCCCCGACGGGCGCCCGTTCTCCGCGACGCAGTGGGCGCAGGCGGTGCAGCAGGCGCGCGCGGCGAAGGAGGCGGTGCTGAGCGCGGACGGGCCAGACACGTTCGGCGTCTCCATCGTGTCCGGCGGGAGCAAGCTGATCGGCGGCACGCTCTCGGCGCAGCTCACCCGCGACGAGATCGTTCAGCTCGTGGTCGAGGGCTTCTTCCCCGGGACGTCGCCCGACGCGGCGCCGACGAGCGCGCCTCGCGGTGGCGTGGTGGAGCTGGGCCTGCCCTTCGCGAAGGACCCGGCGATCACGAAGCACCTGGTGGCGTTCTTGCGGGCGCACGCAGAGGCGGGCTTCAAGGCGCTCAGTGGCGCGCACGGCCCGGGGCTGCCGCGACCCGACGCGATCCTGCTCAACGGCGGCGTCTTCAACTCGCCGACGCTCGCCAACGCCCTGGTGGACGCGGTGTCGGCGCTGTTCCCCTCGGCCCCGCGCATTCCCCTCTTGCCGCACGACTCGCTCGATCTCGCGGTGGCGCGCGGCGCGGCCTACTCGGGGCTGGCGCGGCGGGCGCTGGGGAAGAAGATCGGCGGCGGCGCGCCGCGGGCCTTCTACGCGCTGGTGGGCGGCGGCGCGGGCGGTAAGCAGGGGCTCTGCCTGGTGCCGCGCGGGCTCGACGAGGGCTCGACGGTGGAGCTGAAGGAGCGCGAGTTTCAGCTCACCCTCGGCCGCCCGGTGCAGTTCCAGTTGTACTCGACGACGGCAGACACGCTCGACGCGCCCGGCGCGCTCGTGTCGCTGGAGGACGAGCGCTTCAAGCCGCTGCCGCCGATCCACACCATCCTCGCCGGGGCGAAGGGCACCACCATCGGCGTGCACCTGCTGGCCACGCTGTCCGAGGTGGGCACGCTCGCGTTGTCGTGCGTCGCGGGCGAGCAGCGGTGGCGCCTGGAGTTCGAGCTGCGGGGGGCCGCGCGCTCCCAGGACATCACGGTGACCGAGGCGATGCCGGCGCGCTTCGCCGAGGCCACGACCGAGGTCGAGCGCGTCTTCGGCACGAAGCCGCTGCCGGTGAAGCCGCAGGACGTGAAGCAGCTGTTCAAGACGCTCGAGCGCGTTCTCGGGCCGCGCGAGACGTGGGGCCTGCCGGTGCTGCGCGAGCTGTGGACGGCGCTGTTCGCCGGCGTGTCGAAGCGGCGGCGCTCGGTGGATCACGAGAAGGTGATGTTCCAGCTGCTCGGCTACGCGCTGCGGCCTGGCGTGGGCTACCCGCTCGACGGCTGGCGGTGCGAGCAGACGTTCACGCTGTTCAAGGAGCTCGTCACCAACCACGGCGAGCAGGCGGTGTGGTCGGAGTTCTGGATCCTCTGGCGGCGCATCGCGAGCGGGCTCAACGAGGCCTCGCAGCAGGCGATCTACGCGGTGCTCGAGCCGCACCTGGCGCGGCGGGTGCCGGTCGGGCTGCCCACGCCAAAGGAGAAGCTCAAAGGCGTTCAGCCCCAGGGGCTCGACGAGATGGTGCGCTGCGCCGCGTCGCTCGAGCTGCTCCCGGTGTCGAAGAAGGCCGAGCTGGGCGCGTGGGTCGCGTCACGGCTGGGCGCGCCGGACACGCAGGGCGGGCCGTGGGCGTGGGCGCTGGGGCGGCTCGGGGCGCGAGTGCCCGTGCACGGCGCGGCGCACCGGGTGGTGAGCGCCGAGACGGCCGAGGCGTGGATCGCGCAGCTGCTCGCGCTCGACCCGAAGAAGCACGACACGGCGCCGTTCGCGCTGGCGCTGCTCGCGCGGAAGACGGGCGATCGCGTGCGTGACGTGGACGAGGCGACGCGGGCGAAGGTGCTCGCGCGGCTCGAGGCGCTCAAGGCGCCGGCGACGTGGACGCAGCTGGTGGCCGAGGTGGTGCACCTGTCGGCGGCCGACGAGGCGCGCGCGCTGGGTGACACGCTGCCGGTGGGGCTGAGCCTGTAGCGTCCGGGGTGGGCGCTCAGGGCGCAGGCGCGAAACGCTCGACGTCGGTCTGCGCGAAATCCTCTCCCTTGAACATCAAGGGAAGCGCCGTGTGACGAGCGGTCGCGAAGGTGATGCAGTCCCCCATGTTGAGCGCGGCCGGGTGTCGACCTTTGCCGAAGCGGCAGAACGCGTCCCGCGCCCAGCCGAGCTGCACCTCGGTGAAAGGCACGACCTCGGGCTCGAGGCGGCGAAGCAAGACGTCAAGGCGCTCGCGGCCCTCGAGGCCAGGCCGCCGTTCGGATGCGGCCTCGCTCAGGGCGTGACGGTCAACACCGGCACGTTCCCGAGCTCGAAGGTCAGCCCTGCATTCGCCCCGCTCCCGTTGGGGTCGCAGACCGTCCAGCTCACGCCCTGGTCGAGGCTGAAGCGGTAGGCGTAGCGATAGGTGCCCACGGCCGGAGCGGTGAAAGCCCCCTGGTACTCGTCATCGTTGCCCACCTGCAGGTTGTAGGTGGCGTTCGTCCACGTCCACGACTGGTACTGCGGGTTCGCGGTCGCGGCGCCGTAGCCAAGCTGCGCCCGGACCGTCGAGCTGGCGCCTGCGGCCTCGGTGACGCCCGCCTCATAGACGCGCCCGAAGGTCGTGGAGACCGTCGTCCCGGTGGTCGCTGCGAGCGACGCCGGGAACTGCACGTTGCAGAAGTCCGGCTCGAGGGCCGCGCCGGACTCGTTGCGCACGACGCACGCGCAGGCCTGGGGCGACGACGCCGAGTTCCGCGGGGTGGGCGTGCCGCTGGCGAAGTCGCTCGCGTTCAGGTTGACGTCCGCGCAGGTCGAGCCGACGCGCGAGATCGACGTCGAGGCCGACGGCGCCGGCGCGTTCGCGGCGGTCGTCGTACCACCCTCACGGCACGTGGCCGTCGTGCCGAAGCCGACGAAGTCCACGATGCTCGTCGCCGTCGGGCAGTCTCCGGTCAGCGCCGTCGTGTTGTTCACGAGGGCCAGCTTCCCGGCTGCCTGCGCCAGGTTGATGGCTGTGCCCGGCACGTCGGGCGTGGGGAGCGCGGTCCCTGTGCCCTGCGCGGCCTGGGTGCGGACGAGGAAGTACCCGTCCGCCGGGATCGACCCGGTCAGCGCGATCGACGTCCAGGACGTGCCCGCCGCGCTCGCGTACTGAATCGACCAGCCGGTGACGCTGACTGGCGTGCTGCCCCGGTTGTGCAGCTCGACGAAGTCGGCGTTCGGCACCGTCGCGCTGGTGCCACCGCCACCGAAGAGCTGGCTGATGACGACGGTGCCCTCGCACAGGTTCGGGCTCGAGGTCGTGAAGCCGGTGGACTGGGAGAAGGCCGACGCCATCGCTGCGCCACCAGCGCCGGTGGCCGCCGTCGTCACCCGGAGCTTGTACGTGGTGTTCACCAGGAGCCCCGGGGCTGGTGTCAACGTCGCGACGGTGTTGCCAACGCTCATCGCGGCGCTGGCTGCAGAGAAGGCGATGCAGCTCGCGAAGTTGTCGAGGGAGACCTGAATCGAGCCGGAGCACGCGCCCGCAGTCGTCTGGCCCGTGAGCGACGCCGGGGTCATCGCGGTGCTGAAGGTGACCGCGACCGTCGTGCTCGCGGGCACCGTCGCCCCATCGGCGGGAGTCGTCGACACGACGGTGGGTGGCCCCACGCAGACGCCCGCTCCGTCACACGCGGTGCCTCCGTTCTGGTTGCAGGTGGTGCCCGCGCTCAGCGGCGGGTTCGATGGCACGCCGCTGGTGCAGACGTCGTCGGTGCACTGGCTGCCGTCCACGGGCAGATCGGAGTTCAGCGCGACGCTGACGATGGCGCCTGCGCCGTCGCACTGAGCCTGCTGGCAGTCTCCGGCCGTCTGCGCGGAGATGACCGTGCCGGTCGGCGTGAAGGTGGCGCCGCAGACGCCCGCCGTCGAGCAGGTGCGCGTCCGGCACTCTGTATCGCTGCCCGGGCACTGCGTCGCGACGGTGCACTCGACGCACACGCCGGTGCCGTTGCAGTAGGAGCCGCCGTTCTGGGTGCACGCAGCGCCCGCCACCACCGCCGGGTTCATGGGCACTCCGTTGCTGCAGACGTCGTCGGTGCACTGGTTGCCGTCCACCGGCACGTCGGAGTTCTGCGCGACGCTGACGATGGCGCCCGCCCCGTCGCACTGGTTCTGCTGGCAGTCTCCGGCGGTCTGCGAGGTGACGGCCGTGCCGTTCGGCGTGAAGTTGACGCCGCAGGCTCCGGCCGTCGAGCAGGTG